>NZ_CM148372.1:0-1880000 GCF_055901575.1 Mesorhizobium sp. WSM4842 | reverse complement strand
CATCCGCCACGCCAATGGCTACGAGACCTCCTACAATCACCAGAGCGCTTTTGCCAAAGGTATCGCGCCGGGCGTGCGCGTCCGCCAAGGCCAGACCATCGGCTTTCTCGGCCAGACCGGTCTCGCCACCGGTCCGCATCTCCACTACGAGCTGATCGTCAACGGCACCAAGGTCGACCCGATGCGCGTTCGCCTGCCGGTTGGCAAGGTGCTGAAGGGCGACGACCTCGTCGCCTTCAAGCGCGAGCGCGGGCGCATCGACGATCTGCTCAAGCAAGAAGACAGCAATTCGCTGAAGGTCGCGAGCGCCAAGATCGAAGGCTGAGCCGGAGCCTTTCCGGGCTCCTCAGCTCTGCGAAGTCTCAGATCCACGCGGCCATGGCAGTCGTTCGCCGGAAACAGTCGTCCACGCCACGATTGCCGAGAGCAGGCAAAGCAGCGCCGTCACCAAGGCGACGGCTGCGAATGCTGCGTCGCTGGCGGCAAGCCTTGCTGCATCGAGATCCGGTGCCGGGCCCGCCGGCGCCGGTTCGCCGAAACCCGGAACGCCGGATGCGGCCCCGCTTTTCAGCGCTGCCGCATAGATCCAGGCCGCCAGTGACCCCATCGCCGCCACCGCGATCAGGCCGCCAATGCGCGAGATGGCATTGTTGATTCCCGAAGCAGCACCGGTATCCTTGTCCTCGACCGCCGTCATCACCGCCGTCGACAGCGGCGACACGACCAGCGCCATGCCGAGCCCCATCAGCGCCATCAGCGGAAACACTCCCCACCAGAAACTGTGGATGCCGGCATAGGCCAGCAAGGCAAGCCCGGTAAAGGCGACAGCGACGACGAGACTGCCGCTGGCGATCGGAAAACGCGGACCGACCCGGTCGGACCACTGGCCGACGGGCCCCGACAACAGCGCGATCAAGACCGACAGCGGCAGGAAGATGAAGCCGACCTCGGCCGCGCTCAGTCCCCATCCGGCGATCAGCAGCATCGGCAGATAGAACAGATTGGCCGACAGCGCGAAATAGAGGAAGAAGGTCGCCACATTGGCGCCGGCGAAGGCGCCGACCCGAAACAGCGAGAGATCGATCATCGGTTCGCGCTGCCGGCGCTCGAAGACGATGAACACGATGAGCAACACCGCGCCGGCGGCGATGCTCGGGCCGGACATTTGCCCCTCGCCTTCGCTGCTCATCGAAGTCAAGCCGTAGGCAAGCGCGCCGAACGCCAAGGTGGCGAGGGCAGCGCCACCGAGATCGAGGCTGCGCTTTTCCGTCGGTGCGTCGGCCGGGACCTTGGCGAGCAGGAGGTAGATCGAGACAAGACCAAGCGGCAGATTGATCGCGAAGATCGCCCGCCAGATGCCGTCGCCGAAGGCCGACAAGACAACGCCGCCCAGCACCGGGCCAAGCGCCGTCGTCAGCGCCGAGGCCGCCGCCCAGATGCCGATCGCCCTGCCGCGCTCCTTCTTCGGATAGGCTTTGGCGATAATGGCGAGGCTGCCCGGCACCATGATGGCGGCGCCGATGCCCTGAATGGCGCGAAACGCAATGAGCACTGGCGGGTCCGGCGCCACCGCGCAGGCAAGCGAGGCGGCAATGAACAGCGCGATGCCTGCCACGAAGGCATATCGCAAGCCAAAACGATCGCCGGCGGCACCCCCGACAAGGATGAGCGCCGAAAGCGTCAGCGCATAGGCGTTTGAAATCCACTGGGCCTCGGCGAGGCTAGCGCCAAGATCGACGCGGATCGCCGGGGTGGCGATGGCCAGGATCGAACCGTCGATGAAGCCGAGCGCGGAAGCCAGGATCGCCGCGATCAGCACGAACCTGCGCCGCGATTGCGGGCAAAACGTATCGGCCGGAAGCGGCCTGATCAGTGGGACCGCTTCGGCGCCGACTTCGCTTGGAGAACGCATGAAGCCTGCTTAGACCTCCTATGCGCCGGCAACAACCGGCCAGAGGGTTGCTGTCGTTGAAACCAGAACAGGATCGGGACTTCTATGCCGCCGGACCGCGGCTCCTTCGCTTGCCAAGGATCATCGGCTGATTAATACGCCGCCCAAAAAGCCTGCTCCCGGGTTGACCCAGGGTGCGCGATGATTTGGGATATGGCGCTCAGTCGATGAATTCCACCGTGACGCCCGGCGACACGATTTTTGCCAGTTCGCGCGCGTCCCAATTGGTCAGCCGCACGCAGCCATGGCTTTCGGTCTTGCCGATCTTGGAGGGGTCGGGTGTGCCGTGAATGCCGTAGGTCGGCTTGTCCAGCGCAATCCAGACCGAGCCGACGGGGCCGTTCGGGCCCGGCGGGATGGTCAGGATCTTGTTGTTTTCGCCCTGCTTGAAATTGAGGTTCGGATTGTAGGTGTAGTTCGGGTCGAGAGCGACCCGCGACACCGCATGCGTGCCGGTGGGTGAAGGCGTGTCCGCCGAGCCGATGGTGGCTGGATAGACCGCGATTAGCTTGCCCGACGCGTCATAGGCGCGGACCTGCTTCTTGCCCTTGTCGGCGATGATGCTTGCCACCAGCTTCGCCACAAGCCTGCCGAAATTGGCGACCTTGATGATCGTGCCGGGACGGTTGAAGTTCGCTTCCGGATTGAGCGCCTTCAGATAGTTCTCGTCCATATGGAACCGCTCGGCCAGCGCTTCGGTGACGGAGGTGTAGCTCAGCCGGTCGAGCTGCGCCTTCTGGCCGTAGTCTTCAGGCACCGAGGCGACATAGGGGCCGGCCGCATCCTCGGACGTGATGTTGTAGGAGGCGAAGGCATCGCCGCCGGACTGCTCAAGGGCTGCCTGGATGCCGACCACATCGGTCGACCGCAGATTGCCGCCGGTGATCTCGTTGTAGGCGGCGAGCGCCTTGTCGACATTCGAGCCGAAGCGCCCGTCGACGACGCCGGGCGAAGCGCCGGCGCGGTCGAGCAGCACTTGCAACGCAGCAACATCCTGGCGTGCACCGAGTGAAAGCGACGGATCAATAACGGTCTCGCCGCCGATCTTTGGCGGCAGTGCCGCCTGGTCGCCCGGCGCCGTCGGCTCGACCGGTTCGATCGAAGCCTCGTCGAGCGGCTGGCGCTTGACGGTGCGCGGCTCTATCGGCTGCGGCGCTTCCGGATAATCGTTGCCATAGCTGCCGTCATCGCGCGGTGCTTCGGGAAAAGCTTCCACCGAATTGTCGCTGTAGGGATCGTATTCGTCGACCGGCGGTACGACGATCAAGCCTTCCTCCTCCAATTGCCTGCGGCGCAAGCGCGCCGCGTCTTCCGGGTCGTCGAGATAATAGCGGTCGTCCTCGACCGGTCCGAGATTGCGCAAGCGCTCGCGGCGGAGCGCGCGGCGGTCGAACCTGGTCTGCGGCGGCTGGATAGCGAGGACCTTGCCGGTTTCCGCATCGACGATGACGCGGTTTCCCCTGGCGTCGTAATAGACGTCGAAATCGCCGTTCTGGGCGACCAGCACGCCACCGGCATCGGCCGCACGGGCAGATCGCGGCGCGATGTCTTCCGTCGGCGCGGCCATTGCGCTCGAAGAAAGCAGCCCGGCGGCAAGCGCCGAAAGGGTGAAGATCGTGCGGAACATGTTGGGCAAATTCTCCAGTCCATAATTGCCGCCGCCCGGCGTTGTCACTTTGGAGCGCCGCGCGTCCCTTCGGACGCGCAAGGACGCTCTAACACTTAAAATCTCCGCATCATGCATTCCGAAAATCGAATTCGATTTTAGGGCCTATGCGGCAGCGAACCCCTCCGCCAGCAAATCAGTTGCCAACCATAAGGTTCCAACATGAACCGGGCATGAAGATGGCGGATTTCTGGCGGTCTGGAGCAACATAGCTAGCTAACGGCGAGTCCCAATTCCTTGCGCGCCTGCTTCGTCAGCTTGAGCACGACAAGGCGGTGGCTTTCGCGCAGATAGTCCTTCAGCGCGTCATCGTCCATGCTTTGGCTTGTCTGGCGCTGGATCCATTTCATGCCGCGTGAGGCAAGATAGGGCGCGGGCCGAAGGCCCGGCTGTTCTTTCAAGATGTCATAAGCGATGTCGGAGCATTTGAAGGTGACAAACGGCTCCTTGCCCTCGCTCCAACCGCCGATCGCAAAGACCTTGGCTCCGATCTTCCAGACATGCGCGCCGCCCCACTGGACGACGTGGCTCGCCGCAGGCAGCGAGGCGCAGAAGCTGTTGTAGTCATCCAGCGTCATCTGCGCCCCACCGTTTAGTGTTTAATCACGTGGCGGCCTCGAAATCAGGCCGCCGCCTCGGTCGCCACGACTGTCGGCTTCGAGCGGAAGTTCAACCGGTCGGAACCGGCGGTGACCTTGACGGTCGAACTGTCGAGGATGTCGCCGAGCAGGATCTTCTCCGCCAGCGGATCCTGCAGGTCCTTCTGCATCACCCGCTTCAGTGGCCGCGCGCCATAGGCCGGATCGTAGCCCTTGGCCGCCAGCCAGTCGATCGCCTCCTGGTCCAGCGAAAGCGTGATCTTGCGATCGACGAGCAGGCTTTCCAGCCGCTTGAGCTGGATCTCGACGATGCGACCCATATCCTGCCGGCGCAGCCGGTGGAACAGGATCACCTCGTCGACGCGGTTGAGGAACTCCGGCCGGAACGACGCCCTGACGACGCTCATCACCTCGTCGCGGACGACATCGACGTCCTGGTTCTCGCCGAGATTGACCAGATATTCGGCGCCGAGGTTCGACGTCATGATGATCAGCGTGTTGCGGAAATCGACCGTGCGGCCCTGCCCGTCGGTCAGGCGGCCGTCGTCGAGCACCTGCAGCAGCACGTTGAACACGTCCGGATGCGCCTTCTCGATCTCGTCGAACAGCACGACCTGATAGGGCCGGCGCCGCACCGCTTCGGTCAGCGCGCCGCCTTCCTCATAGCCGACATAGCCGGGAGGCGCGCCGATAAGCCGGGCGACCGAGTGCTTCTCCATGAATTCCGACATGTCGATGCGCACCATGGCGCTCTCGTCGTCGAACAGGAAGCTGGCGAGCGCCTTGGTCAGTTCGGTCTTGCCGACGCCCGTCGGTCCGAGGAACATGAATGAGCCGATCGGCCGGTTCGGATCCTGCAGGCCGGCGCGTGCGCGGCGAACGGCTTTCGACACGGCCTGCACCGCCTCGCCCTGGCCGACGACGCGCTTGCCGATCTCGTCTTCCATGCGCAGCAGCTTGTCACGCTCGCCTTGCAGCATCTTGTCGACCGGAATGCCGGTCCAGCGCGACACGATATGGGCGACGTGATCAGGGGTGACCACCTCTTCGACCATGCCGACCTTGCCGTCCTGGGCTTCGGCTGCCTTCAACCTCTTTTCCAGTTCCGGAATCTTGCCATAGGCAAGCTCGCCGGCGCGCTGGAATTCACCCTTGCGCTGGGCAATGGCGAGCTCGTTGCGCGCCTCGTCGAGCTGTTTCTTCAGGTCGGCGGCGAGCCCGAGCTTCTGCTTCTCGGCCTGCCATTTCGAGGTCAGTTCGGTCGATTCTTCTTCCAGAGCGGAAAGATCCTTTTCGAGGCGGGCGAGCCGGTCCTTCGACGCGTCGTCCTTCTCGACCTTCAGCGCCTCACGCTCGATCTTGAGCTGCATGATGCGGCGGTCGATCTCGTCCAGCGCTTCGGGCTTCGAATCGACCTGCATCCGGAGCCGCGACGCGGCCTCGTCGACAAGGTCGATGGCCTTGTCCGGCAGGAAGCGGTCGGCGATATAGCGGTTGGACAGCGACGCTGCCGCGACCAGCGCCGAATCC
Organism: Mesorhizobium sp. WSM4842; assembly: GCF_055901575.1. NCBI lineage: Bacteria > Pseudomonadati > Pseudomonadota > Alphaproteobacteria > Hyphomicrobiales > Phyllobacteriaceae > Mesorhizobium > Mesorhizobium sp. WSM4842. The sequence goes on along the minus strand of NZ_CM148372.1, from coordinate 1,874,254 downwards.
GAGATGCGCACCTTGTGGTGCTGCTCGTATTTTTCCTTCAGGCCGCGCAGGATGGAGACGGTGTCTTCCACCGTCGGCTCGTTGACGAAGACCGGCTGGAAGCGGCGGGCAAGGGCGGCGTCCTTCTCGACATGCTTGCGGTATTCATCGAGCGTCGTTGCGCCGACGCAGTGGAGTTCGCCGCGTGCCAGCGCCGGCTTCAGCAGGTTCGACGCATCCATTGCGCCATCCGCCTTGCCGGCGCCGACCAGCGTGTGCATCTCATCGATGAACAGGATGATGCCGCCGGCGGCAGCGGTAACTTCCGAAAGGACCGCCTTCAGCCGCTCCTCGAATTCGCCGCGATATTTGGCACCGGCGATCAGCGACCCCATATCGAGCGCCATCAACTGCTTGTCCTTGAGCGATTCCGGCACGTCGCCGTTGACGATACGCAACGCCAGCCCTTCGGCGATCGCCGTCTTACCGACGCCGGGTTCACCGATCAGCACCGGATTGTTCTTTGTGCGGCGCGACAGCACCTGGATGGTGCGGCGGATCTCGTCGTCGCGGCCGATGACCGGGTCGAGCTTGCCGGCGCGGCCGTCGGAAGTCAGGTCGCGCGCGTACTTCTTCAGCGCATCATAGCCCTGCTCGGCGCTCGCCGAATCGGCGGTACGACCCTTGCGGACGTCGTTGATCACCTGGTTCAGCGCCTGTGGCGTCACGCCGGCCTTGGTCAGGATGTCGGCGGTCTTGGCGGATTTCTCGACCGCCAGCGCCGTCAGCAGCCGCTCGACCGTGACGAAGCTGTCGCCGGCCTTCTTGGCCAGTTCCTCGGCGGTCGAGAACACCTTGGCCAGCGGCTGCGCCAGATAGAGCTGGCCGTTGCCGCCTTCCACCTTGGGCATTGCCTCAAGTGCCGTCTCGACGCCAAGCTTGACGTCGCGGACGCTGCCGCCGGCGCGCTCGATCAACGACGCGGCCAAGCCCTCGTCGTCGTCGACGAGCACTTTCAATATATGTTCGGGGGTGAATTGCTGGTGGTTGCGCGAGAGCGCCAAGGTCTGCGCGGACTGGATGAAGCCGCGCACGCGCTCGGAATATTTTTCAAGGTTCATCTCTGTCTCCTTCCGTCACCGGCCCGCTTTGCGGCACCGGATCAGATTGCGGTGACGGACCCGCCCGTTCGAGCCGGGTCCTGTTCACGCGAGATATGGGGCGCAAGCCACGGACCCTCAAGACGTCCCAATAATGGTGAATGCATAATATTGCCCGGGCGCGCACAACAAAAACGGCGGAGATTTCTCTCCGCCGTCCAAGAATGTCTGAAGCCTTGCTCGATCAGTTGTTGACGTCGATGACGGCGGGCTCGCCACCGGCGTCTTCCGCCGGCGCTGCATTCTCGTTATCAGCGCCAGCATTGTCGTTACCGCCATCCACCTGATCAGCATTGACGCGCGGGCGGCGCGGACGCCTGGGGCGGCGGGCAGCGCCGCTTTCGGCGGCTGCTTCGTTCATCTCGGCCTGGGCAGCGAGAGCCGCCGGCGAAAAGTTTTCGAACTGCGGCGCGGGTTCGGCCACAGAAACCGGCTCGACCGGAGACACAGTTTCCGCCTGTACGGGCGTCTCGTTCTGTACCGGTGTCTCGTTGCGCCGGCTCTGATCGCCGCGCCGGTTCTGATCGTCGCGCCGGTTCTGATCGTCTCGTTGTCCGCCCTGCTCGCCGCGCGCACCGTATTCGCCGCGCTGGCCGTTCTGGCCGTAGCCGCCATTGGGGCGACGGTCACGATGGCGGCCGCCATTGTTGTCGCGCCCACCGCTGTCGCGTCCATCGTTATCGCGCCCACGGTTATCGCGATTATCACGGCCGCTTTCCTGGTTGAACGCCAACTCGGCCGGCGTGCCGTCGATGACCGGCTGCGGGCCGCCACCTTGGTTGACCACCGGAGCCGCAGTCTCACCGACATTGCTGTTGCCGGCATTGTCGAACTCGTCGCGATCTTCGTCGCCGTCATCGTCGAAATCGTCGCGGTTCTGCTGAGCGCTCTGGATCGGTAGCTGCGCCTGCGCGGCAGCGATGATGCGATTGTAGTGCTCGGCGTGCTGGAGATAGTTTTCCGCCATCACCCGGTCGCCGGAGCTTTGCGCGTCACGGGCAAGGGTTGCGTATTTTTCGGCGATCTGCTGAGCCGATCCGCGGATCTTCACGTCCGGACCGTTGCTCTCGTAGCTGCGCGTCAGGGGATTTGGGCCCTTGCGGTTGTTGTTGTTATTGCCGCCGCCATTGTTGTTGCGACCGCGCATGCGCCTGTTCTGCTGTTGTGGCCTCATTCGACTCTCTTCATTTTGAAATTTTCGAAAATTGTTCACGCACGGAGGCGCTCATGCAGCCAGCCGTCTCGTTCTTCACCGGCGTTCGCCCGCATCGATTGCGTTGGCGCCACGTCTCATCCTGTTCCGGTTACATCACTTGTCGGACGATTCCCGCACGAAGCTTGGGCGTCGTTTGCGCAAGAAGGCAGCTATTTCCAAGGAAACCGAATCGCTAAGAGCACTGCCTGCTTCGTCTCATCCGGTTAAGGCGACCCTAGCCGCATTCCCCGACATTGCCAAGCGCTTTTTTTGCACTGCATCACGGCTTTGTCAGTTCCTTTGTCAGTCTTTGTCAGTTCAAAGATCAGAACCCTCTCGTTTCCGCCAAAGTCTCGGAATACCCCCGCCGGCAAATAGCCGGCTGCGGAGAATATGCCCGTGACCTCTTTGCGTTGGGTATGGCCGATCTCGACCGCAATCCTGCCCTCGGCTTCCAAAAAACCTGCCGCCTCGGCGGCGATGATCCTGTAGGGACTCAGACCGTCCACGCCGCCATCGAGGGCTTGGCGTGGATCGAAATCGCGGACTTCGCCCTGCAGATTTTCGATGTCTATGGACGCTATATAGGGCGGGTTGGCGGCAATTAAATGGTATCGGCCAAAAACTTTTTCGAACCAGTCGGATTTGAGCACCTGGAACCGGTCGGCTAACCCCAATTCCCCTGCATTGCGCATGGCGGTCGCCAGCGCGCCTTGCGAAATATCGACACCGGTTGCGACCGCCGCCGGAACGGCGCTGAGCAGCGCCAGCGCGATCGCGCCGGTGCCGGTGCCGAGATCGAGGATGCGGCATTGGCCTTGCCGTTCCGCTGTCGCCCTAACGAAGGGCAGCACCGCTTCGATCAGCGTTTCGGTGTCCGGTCGCGGCTCCAGCGTTTCCGGTGACAGCGACAGGCGCAAGCCGTAGAACTCGCGATGGCCGAGGATGCGATGCACCGGCTCACCGGCGATCCGCCGCCTTAAGGCTGCATCGATCGCGGCAATCGCGCCGGCATCGACCCTGCATTCGGGATCGGCGATGGCTTGTGTGCGGGTCGTGCCGGAAAGATGTTCGACGATCAGCCTTGCATCCAGCGCCGGATCGGCGACTGCGGCCGCGGCAAGGCGTGCCCGCGCCGCTTTCAGCAGCGGCCCGAGCGTGCCGGGCAGACTGTCAGCCATCGAGGCCGATATCGGCGAGCAGCTTCGACTGGTGATCGGCGATCAGCGCGTCGACGATCTCGTCGAGTTCGCCCATCATCACCCGGTCGAGCTTGTAGAGCGTCAAATTGATGCGATGGTCGGTGACGCGGCCCTGCGGGAAATTATAGGTGCGGATGCGCTCCGAGCGATCGCCGGAACCGACCTGCGATTTGCGCGATTCGGAGCGTTCCTCGTCAGCCTTGCTGCGCTCGAGGTCGTAAAGCCTGGCGCGCAGGATCTGCATGGCTTTCGCCCGGTTCTGGTGCTGCGACTTCTCCGCCTGCACCACCATGATGCCGGTCGGCAGATGGGTGATGCGCACCGCCGAATCGGTGGTATTGACGTGCTGGCCGCCCGAACCCGAGGCGCGCATCGTGTCGATGCGGATATCTTCGGCCCTTATGTCGATGTCGACCTCTTCCGCTTCGGGCAGCACCGCAACCGTCGCCGCCGAGGTGTGGATACGCCCGCCGGCCTCGGTCGCCGGCACGCGCTGCACACGATGCACACCGGACTCGAATTTCAGATGGGCAAAGACCCCCTTGCCCGAAATAGTGGCGATGATTTCCTTGTAGCCGCCGACCTCGCCCTCGCTGGCCGACACCGTCTCGAAACGCCAGCCGCGTGCCGCGGCGTAGCGTTCGTACATGCGGAACAGGTCGCCTGCAAAGAGAGCCGCCTCGTCGCCGCCGGTTCCGGCGCGGATTTCGAGGATGGCGTTCTTGTCGTCTGCGGCATCCTTGGGCAGAAGCAGGATCTGGATGTCCCTTTGCAGCGCCTCGATGCGTTCCCTGACCTCGGGCAGATCGGCCTCGGCCAATGCCCGCATCTCGGCATCGGTGCTTTTGTCGGCGAGCATCGCCTGCAAGTCGGCCTGTTCATCCTCGGCGGTTCGCAGCGCCCTGATCCTTGCCACCATCTCCTGGATGTCGGCATATTCCGACGCCATCTTGACATAGGCGTCCGCCGCCGGCCCGGCCGACATCTGCGCTTCGAGCATGTCGAAACGCTTGACGACTTGATCCATACGGTCGCGGGGCAGGTTGATCATAGTCCTGGAACTTAGATAAGATTCACGTCAGGGCGAGCCGAAAACGACGAGTTTCGAGAACCGGAGCGGAATGTACATTTAGGTACATGAGCACCGGAAGCGCAGAAAATCGACATTTGCAGGCCGCCCTCACGTGAATCTACAACGGAATGGAGCGGTCGTCGGCAAAGGCTTGCAGCAGCGCCCGCATCGGCAATCCCTGGACCGGCGCCATGAGATTGTCGTCGAAGAACGTCTCCAGTTCGGTCAGCGGCAGTTCCGTCAGCATCGCCTTGACCGGACCGATCGAAGCCGGCGACATCGAGATCGACCGGTAGCCAAGGCCGATCAGCGCCATCGCCGAGATCGGCTTGCCGGCCAGTTCGCCGCACAAGGTCACTGGGGTTTGATTGCGCACCCCGGCGTCGGCGATCTGCTTCAGAACGCGCAGGAACGGCGTCGACAGCGCATCGAAGCGGTCGGAGAGCTGCGTGTTGCCGCGATCGACCGCCATGACGAACTGGAACAGATCGTTCGAGCCGACCGAGACGAAATCGACGGCCTTCATCAACTCGTCGAGCTGGAACAGCAGCGACGGTACTTCCAGCATGGCCCCGAGCTTCAGGCTTGTCGGCAGATGATGGGCAAAACGCGACAGATGCCGCACCTCGCGATCGATGATCTCGCGCGCCTGTGCGATCTCGCCGAGCTCCGTCACCATCGGCAGCATCAGCTTCAGTTCACGCCCACCGCAGGCCTTCAGAAGCGCGCGGATCTGGGTGCGCAACAGGCCCGGCCGGTCGAGCGTCAGGCGGATGGCGCGCCAGCCGAGCGCCGGGTTCTCTTCCTGGATCGTGTCCTTGAAGTAGGGCAGCACCTTGTCGCCGCCGATATCGATGGTGCGGAAGGTGACCGGCTTGCCGCGCGCCGCGTCGAGCACGTCGCGGTAGAGCCGTTCCTGGGCTTCCGCACGTGGAAAGGTCGAGGCGACCATGAATTGCAGCTCGGTGCGGAATAGGCCGATGCCGGCGGCACCAGCCTCGGCAAGCTGCGGCAGATCGACGGCCAGGCCCGCATTCATCAAAAGGTCGACCTGGACGCCGTCCTTGGTCACCGACGGCTTCTTGCGCAGTTCGCGGTAGACCTCCTGCCGCCGCGCCCGGAAGCGGACCTTTTCGGCATAGGCGGCTTCGAGGTCGGGCTGAGGGCGCAGATGGATCGCGCCTTCCTCGCCGTCGACAATGATGGCGTCGCCGTTTTCCGCCATGGAAACGGCGCCCCTCATCTGGCCCGCGACCGGTATGCCCATGGCCCGCGCCACGATAACGACATGGCTGGTCGCCGCGCCGTCCTCGAGCACCAGCCCGCGCAGCTTGTCTCTGGGATAATCGAGCAGTTCGGCGGCCCCCATCGAGCGGGCGACGATTATGGCGTCCTTCGGCAGCGAGGCCGCAACATCGTCCGGCCCGCGCCCCATCAACTGGCGCAGCAACCGGTTGGCGAGATCGTCGAAATCGCTCATCCGCTCGCGCAAATACGGATCGGTCATGTGCAGCATGCGGGCACGCATATCGCTCTGCACTTTTTCCACCGCCGCTTCCGCCGTCAGGCCGTTGCGGATCGCCTCTTCCAGCCGACGCACCCAGCCGCTGTCGTTGGCGAACATGCGATAGGCTTCGAGCACCTGGCGGTGCTCGCCTTCGAAAGCGACTTCGCGGCGTTCCAGCATATCGTCGATGGAGAGCCGGAGCGAACCGAGGGATGCATCGAGCCGCTTGATCTCCTCATCGCTGTCCTCGTTGAACAGATTGGTGACGACGATGCGCGGCTCGTGCAGCACGACATGACCGAGCCCGACACCCTCGTTGAAGGACAGGCCGGTAAAGCTCACCGGGCGGCGCAGGTCGAGTTCGAGCCCGGGCCGGGTCAGCCGGGCAAGGTCGCCGGTGGCGATCATCTCGGCGATCACCATCGCCGTCGTTTCCAGCGCCTCGACTTCGTCGTCGCGATAGTGGCGCATGGTCTTGTTCTGGACGACCAGAACACCAAGCGTGCGCCCTGCCCTGAGCACCGGCACGCCGAGGAAGGAATTGTAGATCTCTTCCCCCGTTTCCGGCAGGTAGGCGAAGGCTGGATGTTCCTGTGCGTTGGAGAGATTGAGCGGCCGTGCTGAGGCCGCGATCGTGCCGACGAGGCCTTCGCCCAGCCTGAGCTGCGCCAAATGGACGGCCTTTGGGTTCAGACCCTCGGTGGCATAGAGTTCGAGCACCGAATCGGCGCGCAGCACATAGAGCGAGCACACCTCGGCGACCATGTTGGCGGCGATATCGCGCACGATGCGGTCGAGCCGCTCCTGCGGCTCCAGCGGCTCCTGCATGAGTTCGCGGAGCCGTTTCAGCAAAACGCGCGGGCCACTGGCCGTATCACGCATCGCGGCTTGTTCTCCAATGGACATTTTGCCCGCCGCAGTTTCTCCCGCGGCCGGCGCTCACGCAACAACTCAATTAGAGCGCCATGCGTCCAATTGGACGCCAAAGGACGCTCTAAGACTTTCGATCTGCTGCATCGTGCTTTCCGAAAATCGACTCCGATTCTCGGGCCGATGCAGTCTGCTACTGCTTATCCAGACCGTAGACGGAATGCAAAGTGCGAACCGCAAGTTCGGTGTAGGGACCGTCGATCAGGATCGAAATTTTGATCTCGGAGGTCGTGATCGCGCGGATGTTGATCGCCTTGTCGGCCAGCGCCTTGAAGGCGGTGGCGGCGACGCCCGCATGGCTCCTCATTCCGATGCCGATGACCGAGACCTTCGACATGCCGGCTTCCGACTGTACGACGTCGTAGCCGATCGTAGTCTTCAGCCGCTCGAGCACGGTAAGCGCCTTGTCGACATCGCCGGACGGCACGGTGAAGGTCATGTCGGTGAACTTGCCGTCCTCGGAAATGTTCTGAACGATCATGTCGACGTTGATGTTGGCCTCGGCCAACGGCCCGAAAATGCCGGCGGCGACGCCCGGCCGGTCGCTGACACGGCGCAATGAAATCTGCGCTTCGTCCTTGGCATAGGCAATTCCGGTGACGACCTGCTGTTCCACGATCTCTTCCTCGTCGCAAATAAGCGTTCCGGGCGGATTGAGCAAATCCCCCATTCCGGGCGCGTCGGGATCGTCGAAGGACGACCGCACGAAAGTACGCACCTTGTGCACCATGGCAAGCTCGACCGAGCGTACCTGCAGGACCTTGGCGCCGAGAGAGGCCATCTCAAGCATTTCCTCGAAGGAAATCTTGGCCAGCCGCCGCGCTTTCGGCTCGATGCGCGGGTCGGTGGTGTAGACCCCGTCGACATCGGTGTAGATGTCGCAGCGGTCGGCTTTGACCGCCGCCGCGATGGCGACAGCACTGGTGTCGGAGCCGCCGCGGCCGAGCGTCGCGATGCGATTGTCCGGCCCGATGCCCTGGAAGCCGGCGACCACGGCCACCTGGCCCTCGCCGAAGCGCTTGATCAGGAACGCGCCGTCAATGTCGAGAATGCGCGCCGCGCCATGCGCATTGTCGGTCTTGACCGGGATCTGCCAGCCTTGCCAGGAACGGGCATGGACGCCCATGTTCTGCAGCGTGATCGCCAGCAGGCCGGCGGTCACCTGCTCGCCGGAGGCGACGACGGCGTCATATTCGCGTGCATCGTGCATGGGCGAGGCTTCGCGCGTCCATTGCACGAGCTCGTTGGTCTTGCCGGCCATCGCCGAGACGACCACCGCAACCTCATGGCCGGCATCGACCTCGCGTTTGACATGGCGCGCCACATTGCGGATGCGGGCGATGTCGGCGACGGAGGTTCCGCCGAATTTCATCACGATGCGCGCCATGGAAGCGAAATGCCTTTGACTGGGTGCCGGACCGGCTGCCGAAAAAACGGAAAGGGCGACTGGGCCGGCCGCTGAATTCGCGGCCTCCTTAGCCAAATGCTTTGGGTTTCGCAAGGCGTGCTGCCGGTTGCAGCTGGCGACGAAGGCGACAGACGAGGGCGGCAGCGCGTGCCCGCATGCCTATCGACGACATGCGGTGGCTTCAGGCCAGGTGCGCTGCGCCTCTCCACAGGCCCGGATAGTCGACAACGAAGCCGGCCGGCGAGACTTTCAGGATCTCATCGTAGCCGAACATGGGCGAAGCATAGGCGTAACGGGCCTCGTCGAGACGCCGATAGGTCTGTTCGAGGCGCACCAGCCTGAGTTCGGGAAATGTCAGATACGCAGCCGGAGCTTGTGTCGACATGCCGACCTCCAGGTCGAAACGGCGGATCGCCAGCAGGTTGGTAGCGGGCGTGAAGCCGAGATCGACATCGATGAGGCCAGCGACTTCTCCTTGGCGTTCGCCGTTCAGCATCCGCCGTCGGCAAGTCGTTCAATCGCATAGTGCAGATCTTGTGTGCCGAGAAAGCCCTCGATGTGCGCCGATCGTGTATGCCAGCCGGCATCGCAGGTCACCTCGTAGGCAATGCTGCACGGCTTGCCGTCCTGGACGAAAAGCGCCTGCCCTCTGAGGCTGCGCTCACCGTCCGTTTCCGAAGGCCGGCCAGATTCAGACAGCAGGCCAATTTCAGACAGCAGGCAGGCGTCATGGCCTCGAGGTTAAGTCGGCGCCAAAGGATGGAAGCTACGCTTCGCATCATGGTCTCCTCCCGTTGAAAGCAACGCCTCTCCTTCGTCCGCCGGAATAATTTTGTTTCCGCCGTGAGGCGTATCGAGCTGCCACATGCTGACAGATCGCAGTCGGCACCGCCCGGCATCATGAGCACTGCTCTGTCGACAGGCAAAATTGCTGCCTTGACATTCGCTGCCTCGCGACCGACTTCCTAGCGCACCAGAGCGCGATCAGCAAAAGTGATATCCGGTTTTGCGCCCGATCGTGCTCTGAACTTTTGAGTCTGCGGGAGACACGCCATGCCAGAACCCCGACGGTCGACGATCGATGCCGGAGAAGTGGAGCGCTTTTCCGCCCTTGCCGCCGAATGGTGGAATCCGAACGGCAAATTCCGCCCGCTGCACAAGTTCAATCCGATCCGGCTTGCCTATATACGCGACCAGGTGGCGGCGCGCTTCGGCCGCGACCCGCGTGCGGCGCGGCCGTTCGAGGGCCTGCGCTTCCTCGACATCGGCTGCGGCGGCGGGCTGTTGTGCGAGCCGATGGCGCGGCTTGGCGCCGAAGTGCTCGGCGCCGACGCATCCGCCACCAACATCGAAGTGGCCAAGCTGCATGCGGCGGAGGTCGGCGTGACGGTGGATTACCGTGCCACGACAGCGGAGGATCTGGCTGCCGCCGGGGAGAAATTCGACGTCATCCTCAACATGGAAGTGGTCGAGCATGTTGCCGACATCGACCTGTTCGTGGTCAAATGCGGCGAGATGCTCAAGCCCGGCGGTATCATGTTCGTCGCCACCATCAACCGCACGCTGAAGGCGCTGGGCCTGGCCATCATCGGCGCCGAATATGTGCTGCGCTGGTTGCCGCGCGGCACCCACCAGTTCGGCAAGCTGGTGCGGCCAGACGAGCTGGAAAAGGCGCTTGCCGGCGCTGGCCTGACCATCATCGACCGCACCGGCGTCGCCTACAATCCGCTCGCCGACCGCTGGCAGCGGTCGAAGGACATGGACGTCAATTACATGGTGCTGGCGGAGAAGGCACCCGTCTGAACCTTCTCACGCCGCCACCTTCTCACCCGTCTGGCTTTGCGCCTTCGTGGCGATCTGGCTTTGCGCTTTGGTGGTGATGAACACGCCGGCAGTGATGATGGCAGCGCCCGCCCAGGTCAGCAATTGATAGTGCTCGCCGAGAAAGATCGTCCCGGCGAACAATCCGACCGCAGCCGCGACATAGCCGATCTGGCTGAGATAGACCGGGCCGCCGACCGCCTGCAGCCGGAAGAAGAAGGCGAACATCGCCGCGGCTGACGCGACCTGCCCGACGACCACCAGCGGCACGCCGCCGAGCAGGGCGAGCGAACCGCCGCCCTGCAGCGTGAAGATGCCGCAAAGAAGCAGCGCAGCCGATGCCAGATGGCTGCCGACGGCAAGCTCGATCGGTCCGGTCCCTTCGGGCCAGTCGACCGTGCGGTAGATGTTGCCGGCGGCAAGGCTGACCGGGATGAGCAGCCCCACCGCCACCCAGAAAAATTCGGCCGGCTGGCCAGCCTCGCCGCGCGTCACCGCCACCATGACAGCACCGAGGAAGCCGACGGCAATGCCGACGATACCAAGCAAATTGGGACGCCGAACGCCAAGCAGGATCGAAAACACCAGTGTAACCACCGGCGACAGCGTGAACATGATACCGGTGTAGCCGGCGCCGAGATGCGGAATGGCCGAGAACATCAAGAGATTGGGGAAGGCATAGGACACCGCCGCGGTGACGAAGAAATAACGCAGTCTGTGCAGGGTGAGCCGGATGCGTTGTCCGCGCAGCAGCAAGGCGCACAAAAGCACGCTGCCGGCGCCGAGCGAGATGACGAGGGCCCAGACCATGGCCGAAACACCGGCCGCCGTTGCGATCTTGCCGAACGGCAGCGTCAGGCCGAGCAGGCCGCCGGTGACGACCAAAAGGCCGAGCGCTGAATCCCAGAGAAATTTCATAACGAACCTATTGTCTTTGCGGCTCTTGGCCAGCACTGTGTCTTGAGGTAAGATAATGCAAAGATTCTTAACGTCAAGATATTTAACGGTGATATAGATGGATCGCGCCGCGAAGGCCATCGAGCAGTGGAAACGAGAGCGGCCGGATTTGGATGTCTCTCCGATGGCCGTCCTTGGACGGCTGAACGAAGCCTCGTCGCTGATAGCACGAGAACGCCTCGCTCCGCTGTTTGCGCGTTTCGGTTTGCAGTCCGGGGAATTCGATGTGCTGGCGACGCTGCGCCGTTCCGGACCACCTTACGCGCTGACGCCAACCGCTCTCTACGAAGCGACGATGGTGACGTCGGGCGCCATGACCAACCGGCTCGACCGGCTCGAAAAGTCAGGATTGATCATGCGCGGGCCGCATCCCAACGATCGGCGCGGGGTTGTCGTGCAGCTGACCGAAAAAGGTCTGGCATTGGTCGATGAGGCTGTCGCCGCCCACGTCGCCAACGAACACGAGATACTTTCCGGTCTGACGCGCGCCGAACAAGAGACGCTTGCTCGCCTGCTTGAGAAATTGATCGGCAGCGTAACCTAGCCAGTCAGTTGCGGTCGTCGGGGAAACTTGGGATCGGCATGAATTCGACGCCGTCCTCGGCCAGGCTCTTGGCCTCCTCCAGCGTCGCCTCGCCATAGATGCCGCGCGGATCGCTCTCGCCGAAATGGATCTTGCGCGCCTCCTCGGCAAACTTGTCGCCGACATAGTCGGCGTTCTCGCGCACCTTCTCGGCCATCGCCTTCAATTGCGCCAGCGCCTGCTTCTGGGCCGCGCCCATGGCGAGCGCGATCTTCTCTCGGCTGCGCCCGGTGGAGAGGGCCGGTGCCATCAACGCCTTCTCTATTTTGTGCGAGCCGCAGGTCGGGCAGTCGACGAAGCCACGCTTCTTCTGGGTGTCGAAATCGTCGTTGCTGCGAAACCAGCCTTCGAATTCATGCTCGTGGTCACAGATCAGTGAAAAGCGAATCAAGACGCCGCACCCCTGAGACTTTGCGCCTCGACCGGAGTGGCGTTCACGGCGAAGTCGCGTGAATTTTTCAGATTTGGGATTTTCTTGCGGGCAGCGACCGACTGCGCCGGGTCGATCTCGGCGATGATCACGGCCGGCTGGTCATGTGCCGCTTCGGCGACGATGCGGCCCCACGGATCGACGATCAGCGAATGGCCATAGGTCTCGCGGCCGTCCTCGTGCAGTCCGCCTTGCGCCGCGGCGACGACATAGGCACCGTTCTCGATGGCGCGCGCCCGCAGCAGCACATGCCAGTGCGCCTCGCCGGTCTGGCGGGTGAAGGCGGCGGGCACCGAAAGCAGGTCGGCGCCGGCCAGCGCCTCGGCGCGGAAGAGCTGCGGAAAGCGCAGATCGTAGCAGACGGCGAAACCCAGCCTCGCCCCATCGATCCCGGCGCCGCTGATCTCGGTGACGACGGCCTCGGTGCCTGGCTCATAGGCGGCGGATTCGCGCCAGCTTTCGCCATTGTCGAGATCAACGTCGAACATGTGGATCTTGTCGTAGATGGCCAGTGTCGCGCCATCCGGCCCAAACAAAAGCGCACGGTTGGCGAGTTTGCCGTCGGCGCGCAGGATGGCGGTCGAGCCGATATGCAGGAAGACGCCAAGTTCTTTCGCCAGCTTGCGCGAGGTCGAGACGATGATGTCCTTGTCCTCGGACGTGAACGAGGCGGCCCGCGCCTGGCTGTCGCGGATCAGCGCACCGGTCATTTCCGGTGACTGGATATAGGTCGCACCCTGGCCCGCGGCCTCGCGCACCAGGCGCTCCAGATCGACCGCGTTGCGCTCGGGGCTGGTGCCCGAACGCATCTGGATCGCCGCCGCCTTGAAAGTACCCATCGTCATATCCTCAATTCGTCGAGCCATTGGCGAGCAGACGGTCCAGCCGGCCCTCCGCCTCCAGTTCGTGGAGATCGTCGGAGCCGCCGACATGGGTATCGCCGATGAATATCTGCGGAAAGGTCGAGCGGCCATTCGCACGGGAAATCATTTCCCGGCGCAGTTCCGGCGAGAAGGAGGCGTCGTGCTCGGTGTAGGCAACGCCCTTGCGCTCGAGCAGCCGCTTGGCCGCCACGCAATAGCCGCACATCATCCGTGTATAGATCGTCACGTCGACCATCGGTCAGCAATCCTGCCTTTCTTCAATCTATATAGTCGCGGACTCGTCGGCCCGAAAGTCCCCCGGCAGCACGCGCGCAAAGGTCAGCACGTCGACGGTCCCGGCACCGCCCTTCTTCAGCGCCTTGGCGACCGCGCGGACAGTGGCGCCGGTGGTATAGACATCGTCGATCAAGAGCACCCGGCGGCCGGCGATCTCGATCTCGGCCTCCTCCGGCACTCTGAAGGCGGCACGCACATTCTCCTCGCGTTCCCGCCGCTCCAGCCCGACCTGCTGGCGGGTGAGTTTGACGCGCCTGACCGCCGAGGGCGCAAAAGGCAGGCCACCAAGTTGCGATACCGCCCTTGCCAGTTCCGCCGACTGGTTGAACTGGCGCCTGAAAAAACGCCGCCAGTGCAGCGGCACCGGCACGACCACATCGGCCTCCGCGATCAGTTCGGCACCGGCGCGCAGCATCCAGCGCGCCATCCACGGCGCCAGGTCAGTGCGATCCTGGTATTTCAGCCCTTGCACCATCTGGCGGGCGACACCGGAATAAGCGACCGCGGCCCGCGCGCGCTCGAAGGGCGGCGGGTCGGCGATCGCCTCGGCCGACAGAAACCCCTCGCCCATGTGATGGATGAACGGCGTGCCCATCACCGGGCACCATGGCCGCTCCAGAAGCCTGAGCTTCGGCCAGCAGGCGCCGCACAGCACGCCGGGCTGCGAGACATGCCGTCGGCAGCCGGCGCAAACCGGCGGAAACAGGATGCGCGCCGGCCAGTCCAATGCCTTTCGAGCGGTACTCTTGATATCTGGCATTGGATCGGCCACGTGGTTGCTCCTCCGCCACCCTATATCAGACAGCGGAAACCAGGAACCGTCAGTTGCAACCTATAGTCGACACTTCTCTCTGGCTGGCGCACAAGCGCCGGGCGCTCGCCCGACCGACTGCCGGCGCGGATTTCCTGATGCGGCGGGTGGCCGAGGAGCTTGCCGAGCGGCTGGGCGCCGTCGAGCGCAAATTCGACAGAGCGGCCGTGCTGTTTTGCCAGACGCCGGCGGCGGTCGACGTGCTCGCGACAAGCGGCAAGGTGACGGACATCATACGCGTGGAGGCGGACGCTATGTTCCTGGGCGATGCCGCCGGACTGGTGGCGCCGCTGGAGACCGTGCCATTCGAGCCGGAAAGCCTCGACCTCGCGGTGTCTCTTTTGTCCCTTCAGGCAATGAACGACATTCCCGGCATGCTGGTTCAGATCCGCCGCGCGCTGAAGCCGGACGGTCTTTTCCTCGGCGCTTTTGCCGGCGCCGGTACGCTTTCCGAGCTGCGCGAAAGCCTCCTCGCGGCCGAGACCGAGCTTTACGGCGGCGCCAGCCCGCGCGTCATCCCGTTCACCGACGTGCGCGACGCCGGCGCGCTTTTGCAACGCGCCGGCCTGGCCTTGCCCGTCGCCGATGTCGAGACGGTGACGGTGCGCTACGATTCTCTGTTCGGCCTGATGGCGGACCTGCGGGCGATGGGCGAGACCAGCGCGCTCATCGACCGCAGCAGGCGACCGGGCACACGAAGGCTGTTTGCCCGCGTCGCCGAAATCTACGCCGAGCGGTTTTCGGATGCCGATGGTCGCGTCAGGGCGAGTTTTCCGATCGTCTGGATGTCAGGCTGGGCGCCCGACGCCTCGCAGCAAAAACCGCTGAAGCCCGGCTCGGCGAAAATATCGCTGAAGACGATACTGGAAGATCCCGGCGGGCGTTGACCGGATTCTACGGATGCGGCTGGCCGGCCGTGATCACTGCGCGAAAGCGTTCACAAGCTTGCTGGAATTGTCGCTGAACAGCCACGCCATTGCGTCTGCGGCCTGGCCGATGCCGCCTATGATGGCAAGCGACAGCACGGTCACGATCAGCCCATATTCGATGGCCGTCGCGCCGGTCTTGTCTTCCAAAAATCGTTGCAGCACTGTTTTCATGACCGTCGATCCCGCTTGCCGGAACCCTAGCGTCGACCTGTTAAGAAAGGTTAACGGCACAGGCTTAACAGGCGATGAAACGCCCGCTTTAAACCATCTCAGCAGTCGCCGCTGCGCTTGCCATTGTCGCGTATCACGCAGATCGAACTGGGCAGCGGCTGCAGCACGCTCCTGCGCAGCGTGTAGGTAACACGACGGCCGATCGAGCCTGTGCTTCCAATCGAGCCTGTGCTCCCGACCGATCCTGTGCTCATGCCGTCGAGGCCGCCGGCAAAATGGTCGCGGGCGGACTGCAATCGCGTCCGGCTGTCGAGGAAGGGCGTCGCGATCAAGGCCAGCGCCACCGCGGCCGAGCCGAACAGCAGCGTGATCCGCAATATGCCCATGCCGGCATGGACAGCGCTGAAGCTGCGGTCGGGTCGGATCGATTCCCAGTCCCTGTCGAGGCTCATGCAGCCGCCCTCCGGCGAAGGCCTGAACACGGCCTTCCCTTCGATTTTCCATGCCGTCAATTTCTCACAGCGAGATAAATCTTCCATTAACGCTGTCTAAATCGGGCAGTGACGGCACAATCACAGAAGATCGATGAGGAACTGGATCAGCGGCGCGTCGGCCGGCGGCATCGGAAAATCGCGCATCTGGCGCGGCCGCACCCATTTCAGCACCTGCCCCTCCTTCGGCCGCGCAATGCCGCGGAAGCGACGGCAGACGAACAGCGGCATCAGCAGGTGAAAATCATCGTAGGAATGGCTGGCGAAAGTGAACGGCGCCAGGCAGGGAATATCGGTCTCGATGCCGATCTCCTCGTACAACTCACGGATGAGGCATTCTTCCGGCGTCTCGCCGGGCTCGACCTTGCCGCCCGGAAACTCCCACAGGCCGGCGAGTTGCTTGCCTTCGGGCCGCTGCGCCAAAAGCACGCGGCCGTCGGTATCGACCAGCGCGCAGGCTGCGACCAGGAGCAGGCGCTTGCCGACAGGGTTCCGGCCGGTCATGCGCCGGGCGGCCGGCGATAATGGTAACGATAGACTTCGTCGAACCCGAGCGAACGATAAAGCGCCAGCGCCGGCGCATTGTCGGCCTCGACCTGCAGCCAGGCTTCCCGGGCGCCGCGCAGCCGTGCCCATTTCAGCGCCGACAGGATGAGGTGGCGGCCGTGGCCCTGGTTGCGTACCGATCTGTCGGTGGCGATCTCGAACAGCCCGGCAAGATCGCCATCGTGGACGCAGATCAGCGTCGCCAGCGGTTCGGTGCCCTTTTCAAGCGCGAACAGCCCGGCTTCCGGCTGGATGGCGCCGATGATCTCCGACAGGCCCGGCCGCAGCGACACATCCGAGCCGCTTACCTTGAGCGACGCGCCGATGAAGCGGCTGATGTCCTTCAGCGGGATCTGGTCCATGGCAGCGTCCAGCTGGGCGTCTGCCAGCGGCAGCCGCATCACCAGCGATTCGTCGAATGTGCTCCAGCCTTCGGCGTCGAGATGTTTGGAAAGGACCGGCCCCGACAGCGGCGATATGCGGAAGGTCAGCGGCCTGCCATAGGCGTCGAAACGGCGGCTGGCGCGGCCAATGCGCTCGGCAATGTGCTGGATGTCGCCCGGATCGAGCGGGTTGACCGAATTCAGCCGCTTGGCCGGATGACCCGCCGTCAGCCGCACCACCCAGGTGCCGTCATAATGGACCGCCGCCGCCGGCCAGGCGCGAAAGCCGGCCGCCTCATAGCGGCGCACGATGGCAAGCACGCTTGCCGGATGTCTGGAAACCAACGCCATCAGCTCCGATAATCGCCGTTGATGGCGACATACTCCTTGGTGAGGTCGCAAGTCCACACCGTCGCCTTGCCGCGGCCGATGCCGATATCGGCATGGATGCGGATCTCGTCGCGCTTCATGTAGGCCGATGTCGCCTCCTCGGAGTAGGCGGCGTCGCGCTCGCCCTCATGCGCCAGCCTGATATCGCCGAACCAGATCGACAGAAGGTCGCGGTCGGCCGGTTCACCGGCCTTGCCGATGGCCATGACGACGCGACCCCAATTGGCGTCCTCGCCGGCCACCGCCGTCTTGACCAGCGGCGAATTGGCGATCGACAGCGCGATGCGCTTGGCCGAGCGGGCCGATTTCGCGCCGGTGACGGTGACCTCGACCTGTTTTCGCGCGCCCTCGCCGTCGCGCACCACTTGCAGCGCCAGCGATTTCAGCACCTTGCCGAGCCCGCGGCGGAAGGCGCCGAGGCGCGCATCCCCGGCATCGGTGACGTCAGGCACGCCGCGCCTGGATGCCGTGCCGGTGGCGAACATCAGCAGCGTGTCGCTGGTCGAGGTGTCGCTGTCGACGGTGACCGCATTGAAGGTCTTGGCCGTGCCGCGCGACAAAAGATCCTGCAGCACGGGGGCTGCGATCGGCGCATCGGTGGCGATGAAGGAGAGCATCGTCGCCATGTCGGGCGCGATCATGCCGGCGCCCTTGGCAATGCCGTTGATGGTGACGTCGGCGTCGCCGAGTTTTACCGTCGCGGTCGCCAGTTTCGGATAGGTGTCCGTTGTCATGATCGCCTTGGCGGCTTCGGTCCACAGATCCGGCCTGCCCTCCTTGACCAGTCCGGCGAGCAGGTGGCTGAACTTGCCGGCATCCAGCGGCTCGCCGATGACGCCGGTCGAGGCCAGAAACACCTCGTCCGGCGTACAGCCCGCAGCCTTGGCTGCAGCCTCGCCGGTCATTGCCGTGGAGGCTCGGCCCTTGTTGCCGGTGAAGGCATTGGCGTTGCCGGAATTGACGACCAGGACGCGCGCCTTGCCTTGCGCAAGATTCTGCCGGCAGAAATCGACCGGCGCCGACGGACATTTCGACCTGGTGAACACGCCGGCGACCGTGGTGCCGGCATCGAAGACCATGGCGAGCAGGTCGGTGCGGTTCTTGTACTTTATCCCGGCCTCGGCAGTGGCGATGCGGACGCCCTCGATGTCAGGCATTTTAGGATATTTTTTCGGCGCGAGCGGCGAAATCGTGGCTGACATGAAGACCTCGGGCGGGAAAATCGCAAGCGGAACGCCGGTTTGCCCGATAGCGGGCGCCGGCGCAAGGGCGTTTTCCCGACCGTTGCGGACGACACCGAACTGCCGCACCACGCTTACCTCACTGGGCAGGATTGAGGAACCGTCGGAACATCTTCTGCACGCCCGGAATGAGCCCCCAGATCATGATCGCGACCATCAGCGGCGCGATGACCAGCGTGCGCTGCCATATCTCCCACTCTTCGGTCAGCGGGAACAGGATGGCGGTGATCAGCGGATAGACGCCGGCAAGCACCAGCAGCGCAAAGCGGAGGCGCGAGAAGCGGGCGGCGGTCGAGGTCATTGGCCTTCTCCTTATCGTTACGAAGCGTTCCGTTATATAAAACGGACCGTTCCGTTTCGTCAAGAGAGGTCGTATATGCATGTTGAGGAAACTGCCGATAAGGAAAAAAGCAGATGGCTGAGGACGCAGATCGGACCCGCAAATCAATTGGCGCGCGACGCAACCCCGACAGCGCCGACGCCATTCTCGACGCCGCCGAGGCGGTGCTGGTCGAGGCCGGTTATTCCGGCTTCTCGATCGAAGCGGTGGCGCGGCGGGCGCGTGCGGGAAAGCCTACGATCTATCGCTGGTGGCCGAGCAAGGCCGCTTTGCTGTTCGACGTCTATCAGCGGCTAAAGCGCGTCGAAAATCCCGATACCGGAAACCTCGAGGATGATCTCGTCGGCTTCCTGAAGAACCTGTTCTCGCACTGGCATGACACGTCGTCAGGCAGCGTCTTCAGATCGCTGATCGCCGAGGCGCAGTCGGATGCGACCGTGGCCGCCGTGCTTGTCGAATACACCAAAGGACGCCATGCCCATACCGGCCAGATGATCGAGCGCGCCAAGGCAAGAGGCGAAGTGGCGGCCGACGTCGATGCCACGCTCGTCGCCGACCTGGTCGCCTCCTTTGCCTGGACGCATCTTTTGACCAATCGCCTCGACGAAGACGAAACGACGCTGCGCAAGGCGGTTGGATATGTGGTGAAGGGCATAGCCGCTGACGATGCCGGCTCGCTCGACGCCGCGGCGGTCCGGCGGAGGCGTCGACGCATCGTAGGATAGGGCGATCTCGGCGCCGCGCTTCTTCCCTTCTCCCCTTGTGGGAGAAGGTGGATTGGCGCGAAGCGCCAAGACCGAAGAGGGGTGCTGGACGGAGTGCGGTCGGTGCCAAGCGGAACACCCTCATCCGACCGAGCGGAGCCTGTCCTCGGGCTTGCCGGAGGCAAGACCCGTGGGCTCGGCCGCCTTCTCCCACAAGGGGAGAAGGGAAGTACCGACGACCCCGCCTGCCCTAGCCTCGCCCTCGCCTACTTGGTGTTTTCCAGCGCGTCGACCGTCTTCTTCAGCTTCTCGTCCGGGATCTCGACCTTGGCCTCGGCGCGCAGCGACTTGACCAGCGCGATGTATTTGTCGCGGATGACCGCCTGACGGGCCTGGTCCTTGACCTGGTCGAAGGCCGGCGGCTGCTTGGCGCGCTTGTCCTCGACCTGGATGACGTGCCAGCCGAACTGCGACTGCACCGGCTGCTCGGTGTATTTGCCGACCGCCAGCGCAAAAACCGCCTTGTCGAATTCCGGCACCATCTGGCCGGGTCCGAACCAGCCGAGATCGCCGCCGCTGGTCTTGCCGCTCGGATCGCTGGTGTGCTCGTTGGCGAGTTTCTGGAAATCGGCGCCGCCGTCGAGCTGCTTGATGATCACATCGGCCTCTTCCTTCGACTTCACGAGGATGTGACGGGCATGCACCTCGTTGGTCGGCGGCGTGTTGGCGATTTCCTGGTCGTAGCGGGCGCGAACCTCGGCATCCGTAACCTTGCCGACGACATCCTTCTCGACCATCTCGCCATGCAGCGCGCGCTGCTGCAGGAACGCCATGCGGCGCTGGAAGTCTGGATCCTTGTCGAGGCCGGTGGTGACCGCCTGGGCGGCCATGACCTTGATCTCGATCGCCGCCGAAAGTGCTGCGGCGCGGCGCTGTTCGGGCGGCATCTGCGCGAACTGCTGCGACAGCTCGCCTTCGGCAAGCGCAAGGTCTGCCTCGGTCAGCGTCTGGCCGTTGATCGTGGCGACCACGGCGTTCGGATCGACCGGCGCCGGTTGGGCGGGGGCGGCCGGTTGGGCCGGGGCTGGTTGGGCAGGCGCAGTGTCCTGCGCCATCAGTGGCGACAGCGGCAGAGCCGACAGCCCGAATGCCAGGCCGAGGCTGGCGAGCGACGCGCGGCGGAACAATAAGGACATACGATTAAACTCCAATGGGGGATAGCTAGAGCGGGATGGCTTCCAGACCAGCCGGATTGTGGCGGAATTTGGCACGGTCGTCAGGGCGAGCGCGCCGTTGACATCGATTGAGCCCCCTCTTATCTGTCCAACGACTTTGCGTCCAGAACCGTTTTCCGGGCGCTTTTTGCGTTTGTCCGCGTTTCACGTGGATTTGATGGGGCCGCCGGCACCCGTCGCAACGACTTGGAATGCTATCGAAAGGACCATTGAATGGTCAGTTTTGGCGGTCTCGCCCGTAAGGTTTTCGGCTCCTCCAACGATCGCCGGGTCAAGTCGACCCGGCCGCGCGTCGAAGCGATCAACGCCATGGAAAACGAGATGCGGGCGCTCTCCGACGCCGAGCTGACCGCCCGCACGGAAAAATTCCGCCAGGACGTCGCCAACGGCGCCAGCCTCGATGATCTCCTGGTGCCGGCCTTCGCCACCGTGCGCGAGGCGGCGCGCCGCGTGCTCGGCATGCGCCCGTTCGACGTCCAGCTGATCGGCGGCATGGTGCTGCACAATGGCGGCATCGCCGAAATGCGCACCGGCGAGGGCAAGACGCTTGTCGCCACGCTGCCGGTCTATCTCAACGCGCTCGCCGGCAAGGGCGTCCATGTCGTCACCGTCAACGACTATCTTGCCACGCGCGACTCCGAATGGATGGGCCGCGTCTACAAATTCCTCGGCCTTAGCGTCGGCGTCATCGTTCATGGCCTGTCCGACGAGGAACGCAAAGCCGCCTACGCCGCCGACGTCACCTACGCCACCAACAACGAGCTCGGCTTCGACTATCTGCGCGACAACATGAAATACGAGCGCGCCCAGATGGTGCAGCGCGGCCACAGCTACGCGATCGTCGATGAGGTCGATTCCATCCTGGTCGACGAGGCGCGCACGCCGCTAATCATTTCCGGTCCGCTCGAGGACCGTTCGGAAATGTACAACACCATCGATGCTTTCATGCTGAAGCTCGAGCCGGCCGACTACGAGATCGACGAGAAGCAGAAGACCTCGATCTTCACCGAGGAAGGCACCGAGAAGCTGGAAAACCTTTTGCGCGACGCCGACCTGCTCAAGGGCGAGTCGCTCTACGACGTCGAGAACGTCGCCATCGTCCACCACGTCAACAATGCGCTGAAGGCGCACCAGCTGTTCCAGAAGGACAAGGACTATATCGTGCGCAACGGCGAGATCGTCATCATCGACGAATTCACCGGCCGCATGATGCCCGGCCGCCGCTATTCGGAAGGCCTGCACCAGGCGCTCGAAGCCAAGGAGCATGTGGCGATCCAGCCGGAGAACCAGACGCTCGCCTCCGTCACCTTCCAGAACTATTTCCGCCTCTACAAGAAGCTCGCCGGCATGACCGGCACGGCGCTGACCGAGGCCGAGGAATTCGGCAACATCTACAATCTCGACGTCACCGAGATCCCGACCAATCTGCCGGTCATCCGCATTGACGAGGACGACGAGGTCTACCGGACCGTCGAGGAGAAGTACAAGGCGATCGTCAAGGAGATCAAGGAAGCCCGCGAAAAAGGCCAGCCGACGCTGGTCGGCACGACCTCGATCGAGAAATCCGAGCTGCTGGCCACGCGTCTGCGCAAGGAAGGTTTTACCGATTTCGAGGTGCTGAACGCCCGCCACCACGAGCGTGAGGCGGCGATCGTCGCCCAGGCCGGCAAACCCGGCGCCATCACCATCGCCACCAACATGGCCGGCCGCGGCACCGACATCCAGCTCGGCGGCAATGCCGACATGCGCATCGCCGAGGAGCTTGGCGACATGCCGGCCGGCCCCGAGCGCGAAGCCAGGGAAAAGGCAATCCGCGACGACGTCGCCCGGCTGAAGGAAAAGGCGCTGGCCGCCGGCGGCCTCTACGTGCTCGCCACCGAGCGCCACGAGTCGCGCCGCATCGACAACCAGTTGCGCGGCCGCTCAGGTCGCCAGGGCGATCCCGGCCGCTCAAAATTCTTCCTGTCGCTGCAGGACGATCTGATGCGCATCTTCGGCTCCGAGCGCATGGACGGCATGCTGCAGAAGCTCGGCCTCAAGGAAGACGAGGCGATCATCCACCCCTGGATCAACAAGGCGCTGGAAAAGGCGCAGAAGAAGGTCGAGGCGCGCAACTTCGACATCCGCAAGAACCTGCTGAAATATGACGACGTCTCGAACGACCAGCGCAAGGTGGTGTTCGAGCAGCGCCTTGAGCTGATGGACGGTGAAGGCCTGTCGGAGACCATTGCCGAAATGCGCGAGGGCGTCATCGACGAGATCGTCGCCAAGGCCATTCCCGAAAACGCCTATGCCGAGCAGTGGAACGTCGCCGGCCTCAAGGCCGAGGTCGCCGAATTCCTCAATCTCGACCTGCCGATCGAGGACTGGGTCAAGGAAGAGGGCATTGCCGAGGACGACATCCGCGAGCGCATCACCGAGGCCGCCGATGCCGCCGCCAAGGACCGCGCCGAGCGCTTCGGCCCCGATGTGATGACCTATGTCGAGCGCTCGGTGGTGCTGCAGACGCTCGACCATCTGTGGCGCGAGCACATCGTCAACCTCGATCATCTGCGCTCGGTCGTCGGCTTCCGCGGCTATGCCCAGCGCGACCCGCTGCAGGAATACAAGGGCGAGGCGTTCGAGCTGTTCCAGGCGATGCTGGGCAATCTGCGCCAGGCCGTCACCGCACAATTGATGCGCGTCGAGCTGGTCCGCCAGGCCGCCGAAGCGCCGCCGCCCGAGACGCCCGACATGTTCGGCAGCCATCTCGACGGCACCACCGGCGAGGACGATTTCGGCGAGACCGGGCTTCTGGTCCGCCAGGAGACCCACGCAACCGTCGCCCCCGAAAACCGCGACCCCAAGAACCCCGCCACCTGGGGCAAGGTCGGCCGCAACGAGGCCTGCCCGTGTGGTTCAGGGAAAAAGTACAAGCATTGCCATGGGGCGTTTGCGTAAGCGTCAGCTTTCCTTCTCCCCCTCCCTATACGGGGAACGCAGTCGAGGACTTCTTCGCCAAACTCTCGCGCCGGCGGCTGAAGCAGGGCGTCTTCGGCTCTGTCGTCGAGCTGCAGGCGGCGATCAATCGTTTCATAGCTGAACACAACGAGGTCGAGGCAAAGCCTTTTGTCTGGCGCGCAGGTCCGGACACCATCATCGCAAGCCGATACCGAGGATTCCAAGCGTTGGAGGCGACCGGCTAATGCTCACGCCGCGCGTTTTGGGCGGCCCGACAGGACGTGGATAACGGCGGTTTCGAGCCCGTAGCTGACGTAAGGTCAGAAAGTCAATGACTCGAGTGCACTGCCCCTATAGTCTGGTCATTGATGGTCAGCGGGAGTTGGCCCCGCAACCCTTGAGGCCCGCGCGGCGCGAAGCGGAGCAAGAATGATTCTCAGGGAGAGCAAGCAATGAGTTCATACGATTCCGACAAGGTCGCCAAACTTCATCGGGAATTGCACAGCCATCTTCCGCCTGAGCCGGCTCTTCGCCTGAAAGCACTGGAGACGGTTCTGGTCGAGAAAGGCTTTCTGGCGGCCGACGCCGTGGACAAGTGGCTCGACAACTACTCGGAAAACGTAGGTCCGATGAATGGAGCCAAGGTCATCGCGCGGGCGTGGACTGATCCCGAGTTTGCCGAACGCCTCGCGAAACATGCGGCCGAGGCGTTTTCGGAAATCGTCCCAAGCGTCGATAAGGATTACCCCCTTGTCGCAGTGTTCAACACGCCTGATGTCCACAACGTTGTCGTTTGTACCTTGTGTTCCTGCTATCCACTTGGAATCTTGGGAATGTCTCCATCTTGGTACAAGTCGACCGAGTACCGGGCGCGAGCGGTCCGCGATCCGCGCGGCGTCCTCGCCGAATTCGGAACCGACCTGCCGGAAAAGGTTGAGGTCAAGGTGTGGGACTCGACCTCAGACCGGCGGTACATGGTGGTCCCGGAGCGTCCAGAGGGGACGGACGGCTGGACCGAAGAGGACCTCGCCGGCCTCGTGACGCGCAATGCAATGATCGGGACGACGAGGGACCTGTCGCCAAAACAGGAGGCGGGGTAGTGGATACGGTACACGACCTCGGCGGCAGACAAGGGTTCAGACCGATCCCGAACGTCGCAGAAGATGACTCGGCTCTGTTTTCCGATGAATGGAAGGCGCGCACATGGGCGATCGCCATGATGTCGATGGGCAAGCTGACGACAGATCGCACGGGCTGGACGCTCGATTGGTATCGCCACGTCTTGGAAAGGCTTCCCCCGGACACCTACTTCGGCCTCGACTATTTCGAGAAATGGATTCTGGCCATGATGGTCACGTCTGTGGATGAAGGCGTCGCGGGCGTTCAGGAGTTCTTCGATGGCAGGGCCTCGAGTCGAACCTTCGAATACGAATCGCTCAGGCCTACGGCGGAGGCCCCGCCCACACGGGCAAGGTTCAAACCTGGCAACAAGGTTGTGGTACGGCGCGACATCGCCACAATGCACACGCGGCTGACGGGATATGTCCGGGGCCGGCCCGGGGTCGTCGACAGCGTGATCGGACCACAGCCTTTGCCCGACGAGAAAGCTGTCGGCACGATACGGCGCGAGCAGACATACGTCGTGCGGTTTCGCATGTCGGATCTTTGGCCTGAAGCCGGCGACAGCGCAGACAGCCTGCTGATTGACATGTGGGACAGCTATCTTGAGCCGGCCTGAGATTGCCCGTCACGCGCGGCGCCATCGCGATGGCGAACCGGTCTTCTTCGAGCAATGGCACGCTCAGGTCATTGCGATGGTCGAGCTGCTCATCGCCGATGGAAAGATCGAAGCCGAGGATTGGTCTCAGACCCTGGGCGCCGAGCTTGACCGACGGGTGACCGATACTGCTATCGACACCGACGCGACCTATTACAGCGCCTTTCTCAGCGCTTTGGAGCAGATACTGGACAGGAGCCAGTTCGCCCTACAGGCCGAGGTGGACAGACGCGAACAGGATTGGCGAAACGCCTACCTGAATACACCGCATGGCAAGCCAGTGGCCCTGGCAGATTAGTCAGCGGACCTATAACGGGCGTCACGCTGGATAGCCCGCTTTGTCCGAATTGCCGTCAGACGTGCCGAGTCCGGCGCGGGCCGCAGGTGCGGGTTTGAAGCGTCGGACTCAGACCACTAGAGTTAGATGCGAAAGCTCTCGTCAAAGACTATGCCGATCGCATTTGGTTCTGTCCGATCAACAGCGGCTGTACCAAACCCTTTCCTCACCCTCGCGGCAATTCGACTTTTCGGCGGATATCGGAATACCCGTACGAGCACTGGAAAACGAAGAGAAAGAAGGGCGAACGAGTAGTAGAGCTTGCGGTTGATTATGCTGTCGAGGACGTCGCAAAATATGTACGAGGAGTTGTCCGGATGAAAAGCACGGAAGAGACCGCGTCAATTTTCCCGGCATAGGGGCTTTCGCGGAAACGAAAGATTCGTTTTCTTACGTCTCACCTTACGGCATAGGCGCGCCGGTCGGCCGGGGCCTGTCGCATGCTCCCCGGCGTTCGCTCGCCATTCGTCATGCCACCGGCATGACGAATGCGCATCCCGCGCGCCGCGCCTCCACCTCCCCACCCAACCGTTTCTTAATTTGTTCTCGCTAGACCCAGACCCGAAAAAGAGGCGGAAAACGGAGAGTATTGGGTGCGCTTTTCCGCGGCGACGACAGCCGGGCGGTTCCTGCCGCAGCGCCTTGCGCTGCGCGTAAAGCCGCTGCTTGGCCGCATCGATGCCGTGCTGTTCACTGCCGACGAGCGCGGCGGGGCCGGCCGCATGTCGCTCATCGCCTTCTCCATCCGCATCGTCAGCGCCGTCATTGCCTTCGTCAGCCAGGTGCTGATGGCGCGCTGGATGGGCTCGTTCGAATACGGCATTTTCGTCCTCGTCTGGGTGACGATGGTCATCGTCGGCAACCTCGCCTGCCTCGGCTTCCACACCTCGGTCATCCGCTTCATTCCCGAATACCGCGAGCGCAACATGCTGGCCGAATTGCGCGGCATCGTGCTGACCGGCCGCCTGTTCGTGCTGGTTGCCTCGACGGCGATCGCCGGGCTGGGCGCGCTCGGCGTCTGGCTGCTCTCGCCGTTTATCGAAAACTACTATGTCGTGCCGTTCATTCTCGGCCTCATCTGCATGCCGATGATCGCCATGTCGGACCTGCTGCAGGGGCTGGCGCGGGCCAACTCATGGGCGCTGTTTGCGCTGGCGCCGACCTATCTGGTGCGGCCGATGCTGATCCTGGCGCTCATGGCGCTGATGCTTGTGGTCGGCTTTGCGCCCGACGCCAGGACCGCGATCTTCGCCTCGATCGCCGCCGCCTATGCCACCACGCTCGGCCAACTCATCGGCATCACCACGCGCATCGACAAAAAAATCCCGGCCGGGCCGATGAAGGTGCATTTCGCGCAGTGGTTCCTGGTGTCGCTGCCGATCTTCCTGGTCGAAGGCTTCTTCTTCCTGCTCACCAATGCCGACGTGCTGATGGTCGGCGCCTATATGGACCCCAACGACGTCGCCGTCTATTTCGCCACGGTGAAAACGCTGGCGCTGGTGCATTTCGTCTATTTCGCGGTCAAGGCGGGCGTCGCCCAGCGCTACGCGCAATTCACCCATGGCGAGCCGGAAAAGCTCGCCGCCTTCGCCCGTGAAACGGTGTCGTGGACGTTCTGGCCGTCGCTGTTGATGGCGCTGCTGGTGCTGGTGCTGGGCGAGCCGATGCTGAGCCTGTTCGGGCCTGAATTCGTTGCCGGCTATCCGCTGTTGTTCCTGCTGGTCTTCGGCGTCGTCGCCCGCGCCGCCGTCGGCCCCTGCGAAAGCCTGCTCACCATGAGCGGCAACCAGAACATCTGCGCCGCCGTCTACGCCATGACGCTGGCCTTCAACATCGGCCTCAATCTGGTGCTGATCCCGCTTTTCGGCCTGTGGGGCGCGGCGATGGCCACCGCCTTCGCCATGATCTTCGAGGCCGGCGCGCTGTCCTTCACGGTCTGGCGCAAGCTTGGCATCGTCATGGCCATTTTCGCAGCCGCTGAAGGAGCCGCGTAATGGCTGCCATCCCGTTGCTCGAGGAAACCAGCGGCGGCCCGGCCGGCGCCATGGTATCCGGCCTCGCCGGGCTCGCCCGCGAAGCCGATCCCGCCCATATCGAACTGCTGGCCAACGACCGGCCCGAGCGCAAGCTGGCGATCTACCCGGCCTCCGCCGGCTTCGACCTGGTCGAGGAACTCGACTATCTCTGCACCCGCACGATCGAGCCCAACGTCTTCTTCAACCCGCGCTTCCTGGCGCCCGCCATGCCGAGGCTGGAAGACCGCGAGGTGCGGCTGGCGGTCATCCGCGACGGCGACGAATACCGCAACCGGCTGCGCCTGCTGGTGCCGTTCTCGGTGGAGCGGCCGGCGATGCCGCTCGGTGTACGGGTCATGCGCACATGGTCGAGCCCGTTCGGCCCGATCGGCACGCCGCTGGTCGACCGTGACGATCCCGTCGGCGTCATCGAGGATTTCTTCTCGATGCTGTCGCGGCCGCATCTCAAGCTGCCGAGAGTCTTCGTGCTGCCCGACATCCGGCTCGACGGCCCGGTGGCCAGCCTGCTGGCCACCGTCGCCGAGACGCGCGGCCTGACGCTGGTCGCCACCGGCAAGGCCGAACGCCCGGTGCTCGAAAGCGAGCTCGACGGCGAGGAGTATCTGAAGGCCTCGCTGCGCTCGCACCACTATCGCGAGTTCCGCCGCCTGAAGCGCCGCCTTGCCGACCTCGGCAGGCTGGAGCATCTGGTGGCGCGCGGACCGGAAAATATCCGCCATGCCATAGAACGCTTCCTGACGCTGGAAGCAGCAGGCTGGAAAGGCCGCGAGCGCACCGCCATGGCCATCGACCGCTACCGCGCCGCCTTTGCCCGCGAGGCCGTGCACCGGCTGGCCGAACAGGATCTGTGCCGCATCCATTCGCTGACGCTCGACGACCGCACCATCGCCAGCCTGATCGTCTTTGTCGAGGCCGGCGTCGCCTACACCTGGAAAACGGCCTATGACGAGACGCTCGCCGCCTATTCGCCGGGCACGCTGTTGATGATCGAGGCGACCAGGCAGCATCTCGACGATCCCAACATCATGATGACCGATTCCTGCGCCGTGCCCGACCACCCGGTGATGAGCCGGCTATGGACGGAGCGCCGGCCGATCGGCACGCTGGTCATCGGCCTGACGCCGGACGCCGACCGCCTCGCCCGCCAGGCGGCGTCGCAGCTTCACCTCTACCGCGAAACCCGCAACATGGCGCGCCTGCTGCGCAATCGGATGATGAGTTTGTTGGGACGGCGGTAGGCTTGGCGTTCGGGGCCGATCGGCAGCGAAGGTCGACCCAACGCTGGCGATTAGCCGTAGGCCCTCCCTCCACTTCGTCATCCCAGGGCAGAGCAAGGAGCGAAGCGACGCGGCGCAGACCCTGGGATCCATTCCGTTACCTCGGCAGTGCTCCGGCGGACCAGAACCGAACGCCTGCCGCGCTCCGCGAAAAAGCTCGAACCATTCTGGATTGGTCTTCTCGATCAGTTCGATCTTCTATTGGCGCAGCCAGCGCTTCAGCGACTTCTCGCGCTGGATTGCATCACGAATGTCGAAATACTCCTCGTGCCAGACCAGACGCTGCACGCCGTAGCGGCTGGTGCAGATCGTGCCACGCTTCTGGCTCGCGGTCAGTAGGCATAGCGTCGTTCTGAGCCGTTGCATTCTTCGGCTGATGTCACGGAATGGATCCCAGGGTCTGCGCCGCGTCGCTTCGCTCATTGCTCCGCCCTGGGATGACGAAGGCGCAGGGGCTTACGGCTAATCGCAGATGTCGGAGATTGGCACTGGAGGCCGGTCGGCAGCGACCGTCGACAGTCTGTTTCAGGCTCAGTCGAAGAACCAAACCCTCTGTGGGCCTAGGTCATCAGGGTTAATTCTCCCGATCAGCGGAAAGGATTAGCATCAACCGGTCTCAACCGGGATGAGGCGATAAATTTCGGCCGCGCGACTGGCCATTTTGCGCTGCACGGCCAGAACAAAAAACTGGGAGGAATGCATGACGAAAACCACTTACCTCAGGCGTCGCAGTATTCTCGCTTTGACCGGCCTCATCGGCGCCTGCCTGACTGCGGCCACAGCTCAGGCCGCCGAGCCCGGCAAGGTCGAGATCGATGCCCTGAAACAATCGCTATCCAAGTACGAAGACTACAAGGCCGCCATCCGCGACCTCTATCTGTCGACGGTCGGATGCGTTTATTACAGCGGCGAAAAGGTGGCTGGAGCTATGGATTACCCGAAGGGCGCGATGGGCATTCATTTCGTCAACGTCGCGAGCGTCAGCCCGACACCAGATCCGGCGCGCCCCAATGTCCTTATCTATGAGCCGGTCGACGGCGGCTTGCGCCTGGTGGCCGTGGAATGGCTTGTCCCGTTGACGCCTGACACCAAGGAGCCGCCGAAACTCTTTGGACAGACGTTCCAGGGGCCGATGGAGGGGCATTATCCGCTTATTCCGGTGGAGTTCTACCATTACGATCTTCACGTCTGGCTGTTCAAGGACAACCCGCTCGGAATGTTCAGCCCGACGAACCCCGACGTGAAATGCGACAATTACGCGTTTCCGATGCCGGAGCAGCCGACCAAGATGGTGCCGGGGCCGATGTGATGGCGACCTGAGCTACGGAGCCCGATCTAATCAGGAAGGACCGGCCTGGGTCTGAATTAATGGTTATCCCAGGATCCTGGGATAACATTCAACCGAGCTTTCGGCGTCTCGGGTGGAAAATGGTGCCCCTAGCCGGCATTTTCCCACGACTTCAGCGTGTATCACCGCGTATCATATTGTCATATAGCGCAGACACTTAGCCGATTTCCTGGTGGGGGGCATTCATGGATGGACGGGGCTTCACTAATCTGTTGCTAGCGGTAATCGCCGGCGTTCTGTTGTTCGGTCGCGACGCAGTGCTAAGCGGCCTGAAAGGATTCGCCCTAGTTCCTCTGCACAGAGGATTTGACGGGTTCGATGGGTTGTAACCTGGGCAGGCTATTGGGTTCGACGAGCAGTTCAATGCTGCGCGCGAGGCCCGGTTGCCTGCGGATCAATCCCGCGCGCTCGAGGGTGAGCACCATCTGATGGACGGAAGGCGCGGTGACGCCGAAGAAGCGCTGCATGTCGCGTTCGGCCGGCGAGCGCCCGTTGAGCAGGGCGTAGGTCCAGATGAAGGCGAGATACTGCCCCTGCTTTTCGGTGAAGCGGGGTTGGGCTGGCGGCTGTCCGTCAAGTAATTGATTCATTTTCCGATTCTTCCGGAACCTCCGCAACCGAAGGAGGCTATCCAGATGAATGTACGCTATCGCGTCGATCTCGACCAACCCGAGCGCGACGAACTCACAGCGATGCTGCGCAGTGGCAAGCATCCGGCGCGCAAGCTCAAGCGGGCCCAGATCCTGCTGGCTGCCGATGCCGGCCAGAACGACGAGACCATTGCGACGACGGTGGTGGTCGGCGGCTCCACGGTCTACCGCACCAAGCGCCGCTTCGTGGAGACAGGCCTGGAGGCGGCGCTCAGCGAAGAGCCGCGTCCCGGGGCGGAGCGCAAGTTGACGGGCAAGGAGGAAGCCTTGCTGGTGGCCACCGCCTGCTCCAGTCCGCCGCCCGGCCGGGCCCGCTGGACACTGGAGCTGCTGGCCGACGCGTTCGTCAAGTTGACCGAGCATGAACAGCTGTCGCGCGAGACGGTGCGCCGTCGCTTGGCCGAGAACGACCTCAAGCCGTGGCGCAAGGACATGTGATGCATTCCCAAGATCGACGCCGAGTATGTCGCGCGCATGGAGGATGTGCTCGACCTCTACGCCGAGGCGCCAGATCCACGGCGGCCGGTCGTGTGCTTCGACGAAAGCCCCACCCAACTCATCGGCGAAGTGCGCCAGCCGATCCCGGCCGCGCCGGGAAGGCTTGCGCGCTACGACTGCGAGTACAAGCGCAACGGCACCGCCAACCTGTTCGTCTTCCTCGACGCGCAGCGCTGCTGGCGCAAGGTCAAGGTCACCAAGCGGCGCGCGGCAGAGGACTTTGCCCACTGCATGCGCGACCTTGCCGATATCCATTATCCCGATGCCGAACGTATCCGCGTCGTCCTCGACAATCTGTCGACCCACTCGCCCGCCGCGCTCTATCAGGCCTTGCCGCCATCAGAGGCGCGACGCATCCTGCGACGGCTGGAGTTCCACTACACGCCCAAGCATGCCAGCTGGCTCAACATGGTCGAGATCGAGATCGGCGTCCTGCGCAGTCAGTGCCTCGACCGCCGCATCGAAAGTCGCGACAGCCTCGTTGCCGAGGTCGCCGCTTGGGAAAACCAGCGAAACAATAGCGGCGCCCGCATCAACTGGATGTTCTCAACTGAACAGGCCCGCCTCAAATTGGCCAAAGCCTATCCAGTGCCAACCGCCAAAGAGTCATAATCACTGTGCAGAACCACTAGTCGTCTTTGCTATCGCCGTGATCTGGGGAATTCTGTCGCTTGCTGGTTACCTGATCCGCGAGGCCCTTAGGGGTTTCCGCGAAGCTAAGGACTGGGTGGAGGTCGGCGGGATCGTCTTTTTTATCGCTTTTTGCTGCATTGGACTGCCGATGCTGGCATACGGGGTTTGGCTGTGGCTCCAAGGCGTTCCAAACCCGTTGAACGCGGCTGTCGGCTCCGCCATCGGCACTGCCTGGATGGTGGTTGTGGCACTGTTCGCTGCCGGGTTCGTGGTCGCTTGTCTCCACAGAGGGTTCCGCTGGGCCAACCGCAACCGATCTGACCTCCCTGCGATAGCAAGCCATCGCCTGCGCTTGATTTTCTGGGGCTATCTCGAGTTCCTTGGCGGACCTGTGACTTTCCCGATCCGTGAGCGGCGCATCCGCTCGGCGAGGCCGGGGCCAGCCCCCCGCTTCCAGACCATCTCGATGGTCTTTGCCGCCTTCATCGGCTTAATCGTGGCCGTGATGACGGCGCTCCTTACTGTGGGCGCCATCGTGTGGGGATTGTATGGACTCGGCGTTTTCCGGTAAGGCGATTCCTACTGGGGTCGCCATACGCTTCAGTCAGACAGGCGGGCGGGAGGGAGCCAGTCCCCATTTGCGGCCCTGGGTGGGGTAGCCGTCTGGAGTGACCTTGCTTCGAAATCGCAGCAGATTTTTTCTGACTTCCTGCGAACGAACCACGCACATACATTTTCAGTCACCACCTTTGGCTAGGCAGACTGCTCCGACAGGGCGCTTGGTGCGTGGCCGGCACCCTTTGCAAGCCGCCAAGCCCCCTTTCACGCACCCAGCGGTCTTTCTTGACTTCGTAAGCCTGAGCTTTGAACCCCTAGGACCAGACTTCCGGGATGATCTATTTTCCTCCAGAAGCCGGACATTCGGCCCAACCAGCACTCGTGACCCGTTCCAGAAGTTCGGGTGCGAGCGCACTATGACGCAAGGCGGCCCCTCTGCCGACCTTCCGCACCCAATATTCCTTGCGAAGGATGATCCCTTTGAGGGCAACCAGCGCTCATAACACAATTGCTTCAATGTAGCGGCCCAGTCGGTCTTCTGCGGGGTCGCGCTCGGACAGCCGTTCACTCCGGCAAGCCCGCGAACCGCATGTGTTCGATCCAGCGCTCGAGGCTTCCGGGGACGGTGTAGTTCTTCTCCCACTGCCTGCGTTGTTTGCTGATGGAGTCGCCGGGCGAGTCTTTGAGGAAAACCGCAAGCGCTTCCTTTGCCTCCCGCTGGTTTCCCAGACAAGCGTAGATCCCCGCAAGCATTCGGTGTGCGCCGCTCGGGATTCTGGACATTTTCCGCATCGCCGTCAGCGCAGCCCCGCAATCGTTCTTTTCGTAGAGCGCCCAGCCCATGTCCCAGTGGAGCCAGTCAGGGTGGAAAGGATCGATGCCCATAGCCTGCTTGATCCGATCGATAGCTTCGTCGATTCGGCCGGCAAAGATCAGCGGGGCCGCACTGCCGACGAGGATATTCGAGTCGCTGGGATTCAGGGCGATCGCCTGATCGTACCGCGCAATGGCCTGATCGATCTCTCCGGCTTCGGTATGAATTCTGGCGCGGACATGATGCGCGTTGGCATCGTCCGGAGCGAGCAGAATGGCCTTGTCGGCGTATTCGGCGGCGCGCTTCAACGCCTCGTCGGGGTTATTTTCCTGCTTGTGCCAGAAAACCGCGTCATTGCGATAGTGCCAGGCCAGCCCGATGTAGCCGAACTGGGCGTTCGGATCCGCTTCGATCGCCTTGAGGCTGAACTGCCGTAGCAGCGCGTTCCCCGCGGCGGAGAAATCCTTTTCGTTCTCGGCAAACCCCATCAGGACATAGCGGAGTGCGCTGACCTGCGCGGCGTCGCTCTTTGGCAGGGGGCGCTCGATCCTGCGCCCGACCCTATCCGCAAGCGTGCGGATGATCTCCTCCTGGACGACGAAAAGATCGGCAATTTCGCGGTTGTAAGTGTTGGCCCAGACATGCGATCCGTCATGCGCATTCAGCAACTGGGCAGTCACTTTTAGCTGGTCTCCGATCTTCTGCTGGCTGCCTTCGAGGAGGTAGTCGACGCCGAGTTCATCTCCGATCTGCCTA
The DNA here is from genome assembly GCF_055901575.1 of Mesorhizobium sp. WSM4842. Lineage (NCBI taxonomy): Bacteria > Pseudomonadati > Pseudomonadota > Alphaproteobacteria > Hyphomicrobiales > Phyllobacteriaceae > Mesorhizobium > Mesorhizobium sp. WSM4842. Next base: position 1,839,985 of record NZ_CM148372.1, on the reverse strand, counting down.
GCGTCAACCGGGTGGCCGCGGTACCTGAAGCTCGAGTTCCGGGCGATGACGGCATAAGTCTTGCTCCGAGCAAGCTCGGTGATGATCCCCTCGGCGACGGCATCGCTGAGATATCCCTTGTCCGCGCCGGTACTGAAGTCGTCGAAGGGAAGGACCGCAATCCTCGGCATGTCGCTCGAACGAACCGGAGCGGCCCGCCATATTTCCGCGCCGTAGTATACGCCGATCGCTGCCGCAACGAGAACGAGTGCAGCAAGAATGAAGCCGCGTCGCGAGAATCTTGTCTTGGCTCGTTCCGTGCCGGCTGCGGCGTGCAGCCACGGCGCGTCGGCGAAGAGGTTGACGTTGTAAACGCGGACCGGTCGATCAATGTTCTTCAGCGTCTGCTCGCCAGTGTCCTCGAAGGTCAGATCGAGCCGGTTGCCGATATGGTCTCGCACAGAGCCGGACACGGCGACGCCGCCGGGCCTGGCGATGCTCTCGATGCGCGCCGCGATGTTGACGCCATCGCCATAGATGTCGTTGTCCTCGAAGATGATGTCGCCGAGATGGATGCCGATGCGAAATTCGATGCGGTGGTCCTCCGGCACGTCGACGTTGCGCTGGCGCATCCTGCGCTGGATATCTGCGGCGCAGGCAACTGCATTCACCACGCTCGGGAATTCGACCAGCATACCGTCGCCGGTGACCTTGACGATGTGGCCCTGATGCTCGGCGATCTTGGCGTCCGCCATCTCGCGCCGGTGCGTCTTTAGCGCCGACAGCGTACCGGCCTCATCCAGCCCCATGAGGCGGCTGTAGCCAACCACGTCGGCGGCGAGGATCGCAGTGAGCCGGCGCTCCATGAGGGAAATCCGGGTTATTCAGAGGAGCCTAAAGTATCATGTTCAGCGCTACGTGCCATACGAAATCCCGCTGGCGCGCCGCCCCGAGCATCAGGAGTGGCTCGGAAACGGTTCGATAAACCGAACCTGCGCCTTTGCGGTACCCGTTTGGCGCTTTTTGGCAGGCGAGCCGCGCCTGCGCACCCCATGTCCGGAATTGGCGCGGCAAGCCGACGTTGGCGCAGCGATTTGTACAGGTCCGTAAATGGCGCAACGCTGCCGTCCGACGCCGGAGCCAACTTGAGGCGGGGAAGCGACAGCGGTCACGACCCTAATGTAAGGCAAACAGACCAACACACTCATTTTCACATGAATTATCAAAAAGATAACCGACGCAGAATCCCCAACGAACGGCCATAGAACGACGACGACCTGCGAAAGATCGCCCACTACGAGGGCTGACGACTGGTTTTCCTAGGGATGTGGCGTGTGGGATTTCCTTTCCAAGGAAAAGAAACATCCGCTGAAAGGGACTGTACCCTTCATGGGAGATTGCCCGGTCTCACACCACGCGCCGAAGCCGGCCTTGGATAGTGCTCTTTTCGTCGTGACTCCCCCCGCCGCTTCAGAAAGGACCGGTGACTGCATTGGTGGGTTGGGCGGGCTGTTGGCATTGTCGTGGCCGACAATTGACAGGACAGTGCCGCTTTGCGCCTGACGGGTGCACCTACACCGGCAACGCTTGACAGCAACCCCGACAGCCTTATCCAAGTGCATCAAGCTGAGTGGCAGGCCATCACGACACGTCATACTGCTGCGCCAGCGAGGCGGAAAGCTGGTCGGCGAAACGGGCAGCGGCCACCGGTAGGGTGCGGCCCTTGAGTTGGCCGACATAGAGCATGCCAGCGGGCACGTCGCGCGGATCGAGCGGCCGGGAGATCATGTCACCGGTCATCGTATGGTGGGACAGGCCAATTGGGAAATGGAAGGTGATGATATCCTCCGAGATAGCGTGGTTGCGCAGGAATTCGAAGCTGTCCGATTGAATCACCGGCTCCAGCTGCAGCGATGACGATTGCGCCCCGATGTCGAGCAGGTAGCGCACGCCGTAACTTGATGTGGGAAGCGCGATTGGATAGTCGAGGCAAGCGCGCAAGCGCACCGTCTCGTGAGAAGCCAGCGGATGATCGGGCCGCATAACCGCATGCACCGGCTGGTGCACCCGCATCAGCGTCATGAAAGCAGCCAGCCGGGTTGGCTCGTAGACGATGGCGATGTCGGCCGTGTGATCGACCAAGGCACGCTCGGCCTCCTCCCGGTCGCGCAGGTGCACTCCGAAGGTCACATTCGGATGTTCCTTGCGGTAGAGTGAGATCTGCATCGGCAGATGGTAGGGCAATAGCGCCTGGCTGCAGGCGATCGCCACATGGCCGCGCCGGGCGCCAGCAAGGTCTGCAATCTGCGATTTCACGTGCTCCATATCGGATAACTGGTTGCGCATGTGCTGCACTAGAAGTTCGCCGGCGCTGGACAATCGCACGCCGTGAGGCAGTCGCTCGAAAATCGCAACGCCGAGTTCGGCCTCCATCGCCAATATACGCCGGTTGAGCGCCGTCGAGGTTATGGCGAGCAATTCCGCGGCGGCGCGGATCGAACCGGCCTTGGCCACCACATTGATATAGTGAGCGGAGTTCAGGTAACGCATCGGCAGCCTCCGGCATCACCGCTGCAATTTTTGCAGCAGGCTGAACAAAACATAGCACAAGACAGCAGCACCGTCATCGAGATAATTAATCCTGTCGAAGAAGTATCTTCAAGCGACATTGATTGTTTAAAGACAATGAAAGATGGAATAATGTATTTATTCCACTTTCTTCAGCTAATTCATTAATTGGAGGGAGCAACCATGCGCTACATATCAATTGTAAGCTTAGCTTCTCTCGGTCTTGTTGCCCTTGCAAATGTATCGGCGATTGCCGCCGAACAATGTGGCGACGTGACCGCGTCATCGGGCCTACCAGGTTATACTCATCAATGTAGTGTGACCTCCAAGGCCAGCATCGATGAAAGCGTTCTAGCGGACGTCGGCGAGCATAAAAGCTGCGGTTCGGATTGTGCGCAAGTCTACAGTCTGTGCAATACCAGCAGGGGTAGAGACTGTCGCCAAGAATACAAAACCTGTTCTTGGAAATGCGTCTTTGGTGCGGCAATGACGATTCGCTAGTAAAGAAAACCCGACATTTGAAATCTCTTGTGCGGAATTCTTGTTGGGCGTTAGTGCGCGGGTCGGGCGTATGCGCGCCGAAAATACCATCACTGTTTCGCCCGCCGACCGCTGTCGCCTTCTAGCTGTGGCCATATGGCATAAGGTCCTTGAACAGAGCTTGGTACGCCAAATGTCATGTTTCGATTTCATTTCGGACTTTACCGAAAACGAATCTATCTTGGGATGGTGGCGTTTGCGACCAAGAGCGACCAATTGGACAACCTTGATACGGCCTGCAAGGTAAGGCGAGGATTGGTCAACCTGATGACGGATGCCCTTCGCTTAGACGGCCATGGTACAGATTAGGACGCAACCCTCACAGGGCTGCCCAACGAGCATTCTAAGGTGGATATTCGGGTGGATAGAAATCCATCAGGTTCTTATATCGTACTGGAAATAAAAGCTTTTCAATCGTGAAATGGTGCCCCTAGCCGGGATCGAACCAGCACTCCTTGCGGAACTCGATTTTGAGTCGAGCGCGTCTACCAATTCCGCCATAGGGGCTCAGGCCGGGCGGCCTGGATGGGCGCGGACTATACGGTTGGAGGTCTGTTCGTCAACTGGCCAATTCTCGGCATGCGGCGATGCTGCCTAGGCAGGGTGTATAGCCTTTTTTGCCGGCGAATGCCGACGCAGTAACGTAGCTGAACCACAATGATCGTATTGCTTCAGTTCGAAGCGGGTTTCTTTTTGAGCGCAACGTACTCTTCGCGATCATTGTAGGAAACCGCGACAGCGCTGGACGCCTTGGTCGAGAGCCTATTCACGTAGTTGTCCATATGGTGGTCGGCGAGGTCGGCAAGACCGATGGAGCGCGACAACTCTCCGAGCGAAATGCGATCGGCATCGTGCTCGGGTAGGAACACGTAGCGCGGACCTTCCAGGAGAATGACTTCTGGACCGATATGCTGGTACGAACCATGAATACGGTTGAATACAGTTGTCGGCGGCAGCATCGGCACGATGTCGTTCTCATCGACGACACGGGTGATCGTCAGAAACCCAAGCCGTTCGACGCCGGCCGAGGTGGTGAATTTCGGCTGCCCGAAGGTGACGACCTTCACGACGTCGTAGTCATCCTCGACCATGTATATCGCAAGTAGCGCAGCGATCGCTCCGCCCAGCGAATGTCCGGTTATGAAGGTCTTGTAGTTCGGCTTCAGATACGGCTTCATGTCATCGTAGATGGCACGAGCTGTAGCGTCGAAGCCGGAATGGACCGGGATATCGATATCCAGATCCTGCCGGACTCTTATCTCGATGTCTTCGAAAATGTTCTTTTTGTTGGCCGTTCCGCGGATCGAGATGTATTGGCTCTTGGCTTTGTCGTCCCGCTCGACGAAATACAGCGCATCGGTCTTGCCCGGCGAGCCGACGCGCACCGTGGAGGGATATTTGGCGCGGATGGCCGCTTCCGCTGCATAGGCGGTCTTTGCCCTACCGGCATAAGCGGAAAGCTCTACGAAATCGACTTTGCTGGGCGTGACCGTCGAACCGAGCGCCAGCAATTCCTTGGAAGAAACTCCGACGCAACCCGTCAACGCCATCGTGCAGAGGGCGATCGCTGTCAACAGTTCGACAGCGAGGCGTGGTGGCCGAAGAATTGTGAACACGGTGCTGCGGCTCTGCCTTAATCTGCGTTCTTCGCCCATTGCGCTGCACCGGTGAACTCTTCTCTAGCAGTAGTATACACCAACAGCGCAGCGCCGCACGGTGCGACGCGCTACGCCGGCAACGCTAACCGGCGTAAGCGGACGGCCGACCCTGGCCTCGGCGCCTGAGATGAACCCATATGAGCCGGAAACCGCAAACCTCTCTGAGGCTCCCATCCCGACAAGTCCGATCACCCCGGCGAGGAAAACAGTTGTCATCTTGTTTGTCATGGTCATTGGTTGCCTCCTGGGGAAAATTGACTGGGCAGTTCATCCGTATCGGTGAGTTCCGTCGCCTCGACCTTCTTGGCATCCGTCGTGTTCTTGAAGGCGAAATCGTCGGCCGCGACCTCGCTGCCAACCTTCCAGTCCCTGACCTGGACGCTGTATTGCGGGCCTTGGTCCACCTCCTTGGAGGTGATGACATAGCGGCAGGGATAGGGGCTCTCGCCCTGCGCGATCCAGATCTGCCAGTCGACCTCCTTGGCCCGGAACGCCAGGTGATCGCATTCGGTGCCGCCGATCACGCCGCTGCCGAGGTCCTTGATGTCAGTCACGCCGTCCATCAGCACGTCGTAGACATTGGACGTGAGCAGATCGGCACCGGGGACGGGCCTGTGGAACTTGTCGCGCAGCTCGTCGATCAGATGGTCAAGATCGCCTGGGACCTCGGCTTGGGCGTAGAGGTTGGTATTCTTACCCAGCAGAGTGAGCGTCTTTCCGTCGAAGATCATCTCAACGCTAGCAAAGCCGCCGTCGCGGGTGGCGCGAATCTTGTCGGGACGGCTGAGGGCGGCGGTGCCCGAACTCGCGAACAGGAGCTTCTGATGGTCACTAGTGACGACTTCCAGGTTCGTATCGTAGCCGAACGAAATCATCTGCTGTGCAGCCATGTAGTCCGACATGGCTTTCAGCATGCTCTTGGCGTGAGTCTCGTCGGCGTTCGCGGCCAAAGGCGCTGACAGGCTTAAGGCGGCCGCCAGCAAGGTTGCTTTTGAAATTTTGGTCGTTTTCGATCTGAGGCTAATCATCAGACAACTCCTCCTCATTAGCTCCTCCTCCTCATCGTCGCACGCATCATCCACTTTTGGAACGAGTTTAGCGTGCCGCATGCCCTTCCTTGTCTCGCACAAATGCCCAAGTCAAAAGTGATGTCAGGAGTATGTGCAGGACAACCGCCGGCCACAACAGGATGCCGGTGAAGCCGCCTGTGAAACCGAGGTAGGCGAGATACAGAGCGACGGCCGTGCTGTAGGTCAACATCCCGAGCAGTGGCGAACCCGGCCAGCAGGCGACTCCCAGCCCGATCAGGGCGAGGCCTGCGACCCGTGCGACCGGTAGGGCGATGCCGGCAAGTTCCTGGCCGAGCAACAGCCGCCCGACGAGCGACGGGACGACGAACAAAGCCACCCCTGTCAAGACTTCACCGACGGCCGCGAAAATGAGCACCTTCTTCATTGTACCAGTCCGCTCGGTCGTTGCCCCCGCGATCCGTCTGGCAGATGCCCGGGCCGCGGGGGGCTTTGCGTTGCTGCCGTAGCGCGCCTACTGCAGTTTGACTGTCAGCTTGTCGATCTTGCCGGTGAACCTGAATGGAGCGTCGTAGCGATATTCGACCAGTGCTACGCCGGTGCGGGTGTCCAGGCCGACGTCAAAACTTTCGTCTTCCGGGAATGTGATCGGAGTGCCGTGTTCAAGTGTATTCGTGGCCACTTCCTTGCCGTCCACCGACAGCACGCCAGTGCCGCCCTTGCCGAGACCCGGACAGTCCGACTTGTAGTCGAAAACGATCGTATGCTTGCCGGGCTCCAGTTCCGGCCCCTCCCACATCGTTCGTTTGAGGTCGAGGAAATTGTAAAGGAAAACGACCTTGCCGCTGCCGACGCCGAATTCGCCCTTGCTCAGGAACAGGCCGTAGCCGCCGAAGCGTCCGCCCTCGGTGACGATCATGCCCTCGGCGCCACCCTCGGGAATTTCGATCTCGGCGGTGATGGTATAGGACTTGTTCAGGATGCTCGGTGCAGCGCTTTTCGGCACGCCGCTGAGTTCCCCTGAATAGGTGAACTCAGTTCGTCCCGCCGTGAGGTCCGGACGCGGCGTATTCCAGCGCGCCAGCGTCGTGTTGTCGAGTGGGAGCACGTTGTATTTCGCGGCCTCCGAATAGAAGAGCGCCTGCAACTCCTTGACCTTCTCCGGCATCTTGGCCGCAAGGTCGTCGAACTGGGTTGGATCCTCGTCGACGTTGTAGAGTTCCCAATTGTAGCCGGTGATGACATCCGGGGGTGTTTCGGTGCTCAGTTTCCAGGGAGTGGTCGCCGGGGTCGTGGCGGCCACCCACCCGTCGTGATAGATGGCGCGATTGCCGAGCATCTCGAAATATTGCGTCGTGTGCCGGGTCTTGGCGTTAGCGTTCGCCTTGTCCCAGGCATACATCATGCTCACGCCTTCGACGGGCTGCTGTTTGATGCCATTGATCATTTCAGGTTCCGGTATGCCGGTCGCCTCCAGGATGGTGGGGACGATGTCGATGATGTGGTGGAATTGCCGACGTATGCCACCCAGATCGGTAATGTGGCCGGGCCAAGACATTGCAACGCCCTGAGCGGTTCCACCGAAGTGCGACGGCACCTGCTTCACCCATTTGAACGGCGTGTCCATCGCCCAGGCCCAGCCTGCGGCGAAGTGCGGGAACGTCCGTTCCGAGCCCCAGAAGGGATACCACAGAAACTGGTCCTTCACCGGCACGGGAATGCCGTTAAAGGTGGTGAACTCGTTCGGCGTGCCGTCGAGCATGCCTTCGGAACTCGCGCCGTTGTCGCCGCCGATATAGATGATCAGCGTGTTGTCGAGTTCGCCGATGTCCTCGACGGCCTGAATGACCCGGCCGATCTCGTTGTCGGTGTAGGCGAGGAAAGCCCCGTAGACGTCCGCCTGCTTGATGTAGAGTTTCTTCTGCACCAGGCTTAGCGAATCCCACTCCGGGAGGTCTTTCGGCCATGGCGTCAGCTTGGCGTTCTCAGGCATGATGCCCAGGCGTTGCTGGTTGGCGAAGATGGTCTCGCGCACCTTGTTCCAGCCCTCGTCGAAGAGGTGCATGTCGCCGATCTTCTTGACCCACTCCTCCGTCGGATGATGCGGCGCATGCGTAGCGCCCGGCACGTAGTGTCGGGGTTGGAATTACGCCTCCGAACGTTGAAGGAGCGCCAAAGCCGACGTCGTCGGTGATGATCAGCAGGACGTTCGGAGCTCCTTCTGGCGGGGCGACGCGCGGCTGCCAGAACGGGGTCGATTCAAGCGCGTTGCGCTCGGTCTTGCCGCCAAACGGCATGTCGGGCGCAGGCAGTTGGAGCCCGTCGATCGTTCGCGTGGCAGCCGGAGAACCCAGCGGCGCATCGGATTGCTGTGCCTGCCCAACGCCCGTCAGTGCAACAACCATGCCGGTCGCCGCAACTACCGTTCTCATGGAGCAAGTAGCTATTTTGCCAAGGTGACGTTTCAAGCCTTCCTCCTTTGCATGCAAACGAACCGGTGCAGAACGGACTGTGCTGACCACCTGGCGCAACATCTTCTCAATGCATCATACTGTCGATAAGCAGCATGTAAGTTACGCGAAACTTCATGTTGGTCTGAAACCGCGCCACGTTCTTTGATCTGCGTCAATGCACGTCTAGTCGGGTCGAGACGGAGTTGCTGGCTCGTTAGTCGCAAGGCTGCGTGACTGGCGCGCGACAGGGCAGACGTTGGCTCGGCGAACATCCCCTGAGTTTGCCACGGTCTGAGAAGGCGACCCGGCTGCCCAGGGAATCGGGTGGGAGTCGAGGCAGCCAGGTCATGCCGGGTTGCCCGAGCTCCGGCTAAATAAGCATCTGCTTGCTCAATCTAGCAAAATACAATAGCGGCGTGGCTGGTCTATGCTTGAGGGTCGTCCCGCCGGCCAGGTAGGCCTGCCCGTGCATGAAGCACGTGGTCGGGCTCGCGAACTCGACGGGCACGCGCAAGACTGCCGCCGCAATATCAGAGGTGCAGTCCTGTCGATTGGGTGTAGTTGCAACCGAGCAAATGAGAACAAGGGCTGTCAGCATCGTCAGCTCCATCCATTGCGGCGCGAGGTCGGAATCGCGTGAAGGGGTCAAACACGACAGCGCCGTCACGAGGCTTCATCCGGCCGTAGAAACAGACTGCTGTATCGGAAGAATGCCGGCAGCTCGCGTGTTTTGAAACCGCGGCCGTTACTAAACCAGCCAAATCACCTTGTAATCATCCGAAAGGATGACGCGCATGTGCAATCCAACATACTGCGAAACCTGTGGCGGGCCTCTCTGAGCTTTGACACAGTCTGGAAAACGGGCGTCTTAGGCAGAAATTGCGCTATTTCTGCTTGACAGACCTCGGTCGACGCCACGGCATGCTCGCTCCGCCACAGCGCTCCGATTCAGGCGTATAGTCGCGCATTGCTGGCAGTTCGATCTCAACCATCACCGCGGCGGGTGATTGAAGCGATTTACGTGACGCCAGCGCAGAGTTTAAGCAGGGCAAGACTTAGAGAGCGATCAATCGATATCAACCCTTTGCCCGACGCAACCCCAACTACAGGAGCCCCCAATGCCACGTATGCGTGCTGTTCAAGTGAAAAACGCCAATGGACCATTCGAGCTGGTCGAACGCGAGATTCCGATCCCGGCTCCGGGCCAAGTCCTGATCAAGGTCCAAGCGTGTGGAGTATGTCACAGCGATGCCTTGACCAAATTGGGGGTATTCCCGGGAATCGCCTATCCGCGGGTGCCAGGCCACGAAGTTGTGGGTGTCATCGACAAGGTCGGCGAGCGTGTGCCCAATTGGAAGCCTGGGCAGCGGGTCGGCGTTGGCTGGCACGGCGGTCATTGCGGCCATTGCCCCTCCTGCCGTCGCGGTGATTTCATCACATGTGCGAATGGGCAGATTCCCGGCATCACCTATGATGGCGGGTATGCCGACTACATGATCGCGCCGTTCGAAGCCCTGGCTGCGATCCCAGATGATCTGCAGGCCGCCGAAGCCGCGCCGCTCCTGTGCGCAGGCATCACGACCTACAATGCGTTGCGGAATAGCGGGATCCGTGCGGGCGATACCGTCGCGGTGCTCGGCATCGGCGGTCTAGGTCATCTCGGTGTGCAGTTCGCCGCCAAAATGGGCTGCCGCACGGTCGCCATTGCGCGGGGCGCTGACAAGCGGCCGCTGGCGCACAAGCTTGGCGCTCATCACTATTTCGACAGCACCACCCAGGATGCTGCCGCCGAACTGAATAAGCTGGGTGGGGCTCGCGTGATCCTGTCCACCGTCACCAATTCGCAGGCGATGAGCGCGGTGCTTGGCGGACTGGCTGTTGATGGCAAGATGATCGTCGTTGGCGCTTCACCAGACCCCATCGAGGTCTCGCCATTCCTTCTGATCGGCGGCCGCCGGGCGATCCAGGGATGGCCTTCTGGAACCTCGGTTGATTCCGAAGACACTTTGGCTTTCAGCGCCCTCGCCAACATTCGCCCAATGATCGAAACGATGCCGCTTGAGCGGGCGGCAGAAGCCTATGAGAGGATGATGAGCGGCGCAGCCCGGTTCCGGATGGTGATAACGACCGGGTAATAGTCCGGTCGTTGTGCCTGTGTCGCCGAACACCCCCGACGCCGCGGACTTGCGCCTGCCACTTGTCGTTTCGTTTGCGTATGGATGCCATAACGCGTTGCTCCTTTCGATGTGACGAGATTGTGACCGGCCGCAACAAAGAGCTATTTCGGGAGTAGGGAGGCACCTCCAACCCTGTGTTTTTGCAGGGTATTTAGTGGCGCGCCCGACACGATTCGAACGTGTCAACTCCACATTCGGTGAGCATCGCTCAAGGTGCGGCCGTGCCAACTAAGATTGAATGGTGCGGGTGGTCGGAATCGAACCGACACTCCTTTCGGAACTGGATTTTGAATCCAGCGCGTCTACCAGTTTCACCACACCCGCAAAGCACTAACTCGTTGACCTCTCAACGCTCTCATCCTGCACCTAGGTAGAAGGTGGCAGTTTGAGAATTGAGCGGCCCTCAACTCCTAACCTATTGACCTCTAATCCTATTACCCTGCGGGCTGAAGGTAGACGCATCCTGATTTTGAGTCGAGCGCGTCTACCAATTCCGCCATAGGGGCTCAGGCCGGGCGGCCTGGATGGGCGCGGACTATACGGTTGGAGGCCTGTTCGTCAACTGGCCAATTCCCGACATGCGGCCTTCGCTCGGCCACGGCCTTTCGATTTCGTGAAGCGGCGGCCATTGTGCGGCGCCAAAAATCTTTCTAGACAGGCAGCGCATTGAGGCGCGTCGCGTCTGGAGAGATTCATATGGCGCGCTTTTGGTCTTTGTTTTTATGCATTGTCATACCAAAACCGCTGCGCATTTTGGGTGAGTGCATCAGGAGTGCCAATGCTTCGCGGACTTTATGACTGGACCTTGTCGCTGGCGGCAAAGAAATCCGCCGAATGGTGGCTGGCCTTCATCGCTTTCGTCGAAAGCTCGGTGTTCCTGGTGCCGGCCGATGTGCTCTACCTGCCTATGGCGCTAGCGCGGCCGGATCGCGCCTATCGCTACGCGCTGGTCGCCACGCTGGCTTCCGTTCTGGGCGGTATCGCCGGCTGGTACATCGGCCATTATGCCTACGACACGGTGGCGCGGCCGATCCTCGAATTTTACGGCAAGTATGACGACTTCGAGACGCTGCGTGTTTCGTCGGGCGTCGGCTTCATCATCCTGATGCTGGTCACCTCCGGCCTCGCCCATCTGCCGCCGATCAAGGTGGTGACGATCCTGTCCGGCGTCATCGGCGTCAATCTCCTGCTGTTCATCGCGCTGGCGATCGTGGCGCGCGGCGCCCGTTTCCTGTTCCTTGCCTGGCTGCTGCGCCGCTATGGCGAACCGATCCGCGAGTTCATCGAAAAGCGCCTTGGCATGATTGCGGGCGCCGGCGCCGCTGCCCTGATTTCGCTCTATATCGTCGTCAAATACGCGTTTTAGAGCAAGGATGTTCGAATTGACCATCCTTTGCCCTGAGCGAGAACGGACGGTAGATCGATGACAGCGACCGTGAATGCCGACACTGGACGCCAGCGCTTGCGAACGGCGGTGTTTCTCGCCGTCGCCATGGCCGCCACCGTCGGCTCGGCGCTGGCCTTCCAGTATCTGGGCGGCTACATCCCCTGCAAGCTCTGCCTGGAGCAGCGCACCCCCTACTACATCGGCGTGCCGCTGATGCTGGTTGCAGTGCTGTCGTCGGCTCTGCGCTGGCCGGCTTGGCTGACGCGCGGTCTGCTGGCGGTCGGCGGGCTGCTGATGGCCTACGGCGTCTATCTCGGCGTCTATCATTCCGGCGTTGAATGGGCGTGGTGGCCGGGGCCGACCGATTGTGCGGCGGCGGCAGGACCGGTGGACACCGGCGGCAAGGGCGTGCTCGACGCGCTCGACAAATTCGTCCCGCCCTCCTGCGACAAGGCGGCTGTGCGCATCCTCGGCCTGTCGCTGGCCGGCTGGAACGCCATCGCCAGCTTTGTCCTGGCTGTCATCGCCTTCCGCGGCGCCTTTGCCCGCGACTGAGCTGCACAGCGCAGAGTTCGTCCAGAAATTCGTCAGGCCGGAGCGCATGACGTGGGTTTCGAGAACCGGAGCGGAGCGTACTTACAGTACGTGAGCACCGGAAGTGCAGAAAGCTGCGTCAGGCGACCGGCATGGCGGATTTCTGCCGAACTCTATGGTTCGAGTTCGACATCCCAGTACAGATAATCCATCCAGCTTTCATGCAAATGGTTGGGCGGGAACAGGCGGCCATTATTGTGCAGATCATGCACCGTCGGCTGGTAGGGCTTCTGCAGCGGCCACATCTTGGCGTGAGCCGGCATCATGCCGCCCTTCCTCAGATTGCACGGCGAGCAGGCGGCGACGACATTCTCCCACGTCGTTGCGCCGCCGCGATGGCGGGGAACGACATGGTCGAAGGTCAGATCCTCCGGCGTGCCGCAATACTGGCACTGGAAACGATCGCGCAGGAACACGTTGAAGCGGGTGAAGGCCGGATGCCGCGATGGCTTCACATAGGCCTTCAGGCTGACGACGCTCGGCAGCTTCATCGAGAAGGTCGGCGACGACACGGCGTGCTCATATTCGGCGACGATATTCACCCGCTCGAGGAACACCGCCTTGATGGCGTCCTGCCACGACCAGAGCGACAGGGGGTAATAGCTGAGCGGACGGTAATCCGCGTTCAGCACCAGTGCTGGAAGCCCATCCGGAGATACGGCAACCGTCACGTCATTGACCTCCTTGGCTCTCGAACCTGTCGGCGCGGATACTGTAAGCCCGACATGACAGGGATGTGAAGCGGCTTGTCGATCAAACGCAGCGCTAAAAATGCAGGATTTTCATGCTTTTTTGCGGATTCAGGCAGGAGGCGCGGCGTCCCTGCCCCGGGTTTCACGATAATAGGCCCAAAAAAGCCTTGATGCGACACCTCGCCACGGGCTCCATGATTCGGCGAGCTGGATCAGTGTTTTCTCGGGCGGACGCGGGTCGATGCCGAGCGCGTGGCCGACCGCGCTCTGCAGGGCAACATCGCCTGCCGGGAAGACATCGGGGTGGCCAGCGGCGAACAAAAGATAGACTTCCGCCGTCCACGGGCCGATGCCCGGCACCTTGGTCATCGCCGTGATCGCATCCGTGGCGTCGAGCAAGCAGAGATGATCGAGGTCGAGGCCATCGACCACCGCCTGGGCGACGGCGATCAGGCCGCGCTGCTTCGGCCGCGACAGTCCGGCCTCGCGAAAAATGGCTTCGTCGGCGGCAAGGATCGCCTGCGGCGTCAGCGGATCGACGAGTTTTGTCAGCCGCCCGAAGATGGCGTCGGCGCTGGCGCGGGAAACCTGCTGCGAGACGATGATCGAGGCAAGGCTTCTGAACCCCGGCTCGGAAAGCCGAAGCGGCACCTCGCCGGCCATGCCGCGCACTTTTGTGAGGCGCGGGTCGAGCAGGCAGAGCGCGTCGAGCCCTTGCGCGATGTCGTCGAGCGTGGCGATGCGTTGCATGTCTGCTTGTTCCCAGCGCAAAATGTCAGATGTAATCAGGCGCAAAGTAGCAACTGGCGAAAGCGCCGCACAACCCGATTGCCGCCGAAGGATGACACTCCTGACATTCCGCTTCGCGCCGAGCCCAAATGGCGAACTGCATCTCGGCCACGCCTATTCGGCGCTGCTCAATCATAAATTGGCGAGGGCAACCGGCGGGCGCCTGTTGCTGCGCATCGAGGACATCGACACGACGCGCTGCACGCCGGAATTCGAGGCCGGCATTTTTCGCGACCTGAGATGGCTCGGGCTTGGCTGGGAAGAACCGGTGCGCCGTCAGTCCGAGCATTTCGCGGACTATCAGGCGGTGCTCGACCGGCTGATCAGGGAAGAACTCGTCTACCCAGCCTTCATGAGCCGTGGCGAAATCCGCGCCTTCATTGCCGACAGAGAAAAGCGCGGCCGCGACTGGCCGCGCGACCCGGACGGTGTACCGCTCTATCCCGCCGTCGACAAGGCATTGCCGATGAGGGAACGCCAGCGTCGGATTGCCGAGAACGCGCCTTTCGCCTGGCGGCTCGACGTCGATGCTGCGATGGCGCGCGTCGGCAAGAACCTGGCATGGATGGAATTTTCGGATGAGATGCTTTCCGCAACACGCACGGTGCATGCTCGGCCGCAGGACTGGGGCGACGTGATCGTGGCGCGCCGTGAAATCCCGACAAGCTATCATCTCGCCGTCGTCGTCGACGACGCGCTGCAGGGCATCAGCCATGTCGTGCGCGGCCTGGACCTCTATTCCGCCACCGGCGTGCAACGCCTGCTCCAGGAGATCCTCGGCCTGCCGCAACCAGGCTACTTCCACCATCGTCTCGTCCTCGGCCCAGACGGACGAAAGCTGTCGAAGAGTTTTGCGGATACCGGCCTTGCCGCCCTGCGCGAGGCCGGCGCATCACCGGCCGACGTCAGGCGGCTGATTGGGATTTAGTCCATTCCGTTACCTCAGAGCGTCACGAAGGTGCAGAACCTTTGATGACGGAGCGAGGCGCCCCCCTCTGTCCTGCCGGACATCTCCCCCACTTGGGGGGAGATTGGCAGCTTCGCGGACAGCGTCCTTTTTGCAAGGTTGGTGGTTGGCGAAATCAGTGATGAGGCCAATCTCCCCCCTGTGTGGGGGAGATGTCCGGCAGGACAGAGGGGGGCGCGAAGGATCACTACAGATGAGCATTTATCCTGAGCCGCTGCATTGTTCGGCTGATGTCACGGCATGGATCCAAGGGTCTGCGCCGCGTCGCTTCGCTCCTTGCTCCGCCCTAGGATGACGAAGGCGCGGGGGCTTACGGCTAATCGCCAGCGTCAGGGATGGCGGCTGGAGGCCGGCCGACAGCGACCGTCCACAGTCGCTTTCAGGCTCAGTCTAAGAACCAAATCCTCTGTGCAGAGGAACTGGATCATGCTTTGGTCTTGAAACCTCCCTGACCAGCGCCTCCTTCAATTCGGATGAGCCTATGGATCAACCGTTTGGTTTTGCTTGCCGGGTTGAACCGCATTACAGCAGTCGCGACACTCAACCCATCACCGAACACGCGGCAGCCCCCCGAAAATGCACAACATCAAGCGGTTCATCCCCGCCTCTTTCGTGGTCCTGTGGGCGACCGGCTTCATTGGCGCGCGTTACGCCATGCCGTGGGCCGAGCCTTTCACCTTCCTGGCCGCGCGCTTCGTTCTGGCAGCCGTCCTGTTGGCCGCCTTGATGGCAGCACTCGGTTCCAGGCGGGCGACCCGCGCGGAAGCGCTGCACGCGACCGGCGCCGGCATCCTGATGCATGGCGTCTATCTCGGCGGCGTGTTCTGGGCCATCCATCGAGGCATGCCGGCCGGGCTTTCGGCCTTGATCGTCGGGCTGCAGCCGCTGATCACGGCGGTGATGGCCGGCCGGTTTCTCGGCGAGGCCATCCTGCCGCGCCATTGGGCCGGTCTCGCCGTAGGACTTGCCGGCGTGGTCATCGTGCTCTGGCCGAAGCTCGGTGCGCTCGGCGGCGGCGTGACGGCCGAGACGCTGGCCGCCTCGCTTGTCTCGGTGCTCGGCATGAGCGCCGGCACGATCTGGCAGAAGCGCTTCGCCTCCGGCGGCGATCTCGTGGCGGCCACCAAATGGCAATATGTCGGCGGCGCGTCGGTGATGGCCCTGGCCTCGCTCGCCTTCGAGACGCGAACGGTCGTCGTCAACGGCGAGCTGATCTTCGCCATGGCATGGCTGGTGCTGGTGCTGTCGATCGGCGCCATCTTCCTGTTGATGGTGATGATCCGCGACGGCGAGATGTCGAAAGTCGCTTCGCTGTTCTATCTGGTCCCGGCGGTCACCGCGGTCATCGCCTGGATACTATTCGGCGAAAAGTTGACCCTGATCCAGATCGTCGGCATGGCGATCGCGACGCTCGGCGTCGGGCTGGCAACCGCTCAGCCGACCAAAGCATGATCCCGAACCGAAGATCAGCGAAGCAAAAAGTGGGAACCGGTTTTCGGAGAAGATCATGCTCAAATAAGAATCAGCCAACCCGGGCGCGTGCCTCCAGATAGCGGCTGATCGCGGCGTTGAGCTCACCGCCGAGGATGAAGATCGCCGAGACGATGTAGAGGAAGACGACCGCGACCATGATCGAGGCAAGGCCGGCATAGGTCGTCACATAGGACGAGAAACGGTCGAGATAGGCGGCGAAGATTGTCGACCCGATGAGCCAGGCAATCAGCGTGAAGATGATGCCCGGTATGATCGAGACGAAGCGGCGCTTGCCCGCAGGCAGCCAGTAATGCACTGCGAACAGCCCGCCGACGATGACGACGGAGGCGATGATGTAACGCCACAGCGTGATCGTGCCCATATAGGGCTTTATCCATTCGAAATTGGCCTCGGCCAGCCGCCCCAGTAAGGGCGCGAAAACCACGAGCACGCTGATCACCAGAAAACCTGCCGTGGCGATCAGCACGAAGACGATGCTCTGCACCCGGCGATAGATGATGCCGCGCGTTTCGGAAACGCGGTAGGCGCGGTTGAGCGAGGTGCGCAGCGCCTCGATGCCGTTCGAGGCGAAGAAGGCGGCAAGCAGCACGCCATAGGTCAACAAGTCGGTGCGCTGCACGGTGAGCACGTTGAGCACTTCGCGCGCGATCGGCTTGGCGATTTGCTCGGGCCAGGTGTCGAAGACGAGATGCACGGCGGTGTCGGCAAAAGCCTGTGCGCCGAGGAAGCTGGCCAGCGTCGTGGCGAAAATCAGAAAGGGGAAAAGCGCCATCAGCGCCGTGATCGCCAGATGACTGGCCATCGCCCAGCCATCGTCTGCATCGAAATGGCCGAACGCGTCATAGAGCACGCGTTTGACGGCTACGATCTTCCGCAACACGAACCGCGTTCCCTTCGATTGTCTCGACGCCGAGAATATGGGAAGGGATTGCGGCAAATGGCAAGCCTAGGTCAAAGCACGCCTCCTCCTGGAGGAGAGTTGCGCACCATCATCGTCACCGGAGCTTCTTCCGGGATAGGCGCCTATTGCACCCGGGCGCTGAAGGCGGAAGGCTGGCGGGTGTTCGCGACGGCACGCAAGCCGGAGGATATCGCCGCCCTCGAGGTCGATGGTATCGAGGCCTTCTATCTGGACTACCGCGAGACCGGATCCATCGAGACGCTGGTGGCGTCAGTGCTGGAGCGGACGGGCGGACGGCTCGATGCCCTGTTCAACAACGGCGCTTACGCACAGCCCGGCGCCGTCGAGGACCTGCCGGTGGCAGCACTCAGGGAGCAATTCGAGGCGAATGTCTTTGGCTGGCATGACCTTACCCGCCGCGTCGTCCCGGTGATGCGGCGCCAGGGCCATGGCCGTCTTGTCCACTGCTCCTCGATCCTCGGCCTGGCGCCGCTGCCCTTTCGCGGCGCCTATTCGGCGTCGAAGCACGCGATCGAAGGGCTGATGCTGTGCATGCAGCAGGAACTTCAGGGCAGCGGCATCCATGTCTCGCTGATCGAGCCGGGGCCGGTGACATCGAAGATCGCCAGCAACGGCCTTGTGTGGTTTCTCAGGAATATCGACCGTGAGAATTCCGTCCACCGCCGCGCCTACGAGGCGCAGCTGCAACGGCTGCAGGCCGGCGGCAGCACGTCACGGCTGAAGCCTGGGCCGGAGGTGGTTCATGCGGCCTTGCGCCATGCGCTTCTGTCGCGGCGCCCGCATCCGCATTATGTGGTAACGGTGCCGGCCAGGATCGGCGTTATCCTCAAACGCATGCTGCCGGCATCAATGCTCTACCGCCTGCTTGCCAAACGCGCCTGAACGCAATCGACTGGAAACACACTATGGCAACCGTCTTCAACATCCTCGCTGTCCTCGTCATGGTCGCCGTGGTGATCGTGCTGATCCGCGGCCTCGTCAACATGATGCGCGGCGGCTCCGGCATGACCTCCAACAAGCTGATGCAGACGCGCGTGCTGCTGCAGTTCGTGGCATTGGTGCTGATCATGCTGGCGGTGTATTTCACCCGCAAGTGACGAGGGTGGCGAGTTCGGGAGGCAGAGCGTGGTCAAGCTCAACAAGATCTATACCCGCACCGGCGACGACGGCACCACCGGCCTCGGCACCGGTGAACGGCGGCTGAAATCCGATCTGCGCATCGACGCCTATGGCACGATCGACGAAGCCAATGCCTGCATCGGCATGGCACGCATCCACACCGCAGCAACATATCCGGCGATCGATGCGATGCTCGGCCGCATCCAGAACGACCTTTTCGACCTCGGCGCCGATCTGGCCGTGCCGGACGACGGCAAGCCGCTCGACTATGAGCCGCTGCGCATCACCGCTGCGCAGACCGACCGTGTCGAAACGGACATCGACCTGCTCAACAAGGACCTGCAGCCGCTCAAATCCTTCGTGCTCAACGGCGGCACGCCGGCGGCCGCTGCCCTTCACCTCGCCCGCACGGTTGCACGGCGGGCCGAGCGCATCATGGTGGCTTTGACGCAGGACCCAGGCGAGCAAGTCAACCGCGAGGCGATAAGATACATCAACCGCGTATCGGACTTTCTGTTCGTCGCCGCGCGCGCAGTCAATGACAATGGAAACGCCGACGTGCTATGGGTTCCCGGCAAGAACCGCTGAATCTGCCGAGGCGGGAGGGGGTCCGATGTTCATCCCGCTTTATGACACCAACCGGCTGCGCCACATCAAGCTGCAATATGTGACGATCGGCCTGATCGCGTTCAACACGCTCATCTACTTCGCCACCGCGCTTGGCGGCGAGCAGTTCACCAACGCCGCTGTGCTGGGCCTCGGCTTCATTCCGTCGGTCGTCCACGACAGCGTCGAACTGGCTCCGCAGTTTGTCGTCATTCCGGAGAGCCTGAGCTACGTCACCTATTCCTTCCTGCATGCTGATATTTTCCACCTCGGCGGCAACATGCTGTTCCTCTGGGTGTTCGGCGACAATGTCGAGGACGCGCTCGGCCATGTCCGCTTTCTCATCTTTTATCTGCTTTGCGCCATTGCCGGCGCCTTCTTCCAGGGCCTGATCGCGTGGGACTCGCAGGTTCCGCTGATCGGCGCGTCAGGCGCCATCGCCGGCGTGGTCGCCGCCTATCTGATCCTCTACCCCAGGGTGAAGGTATGGGTGCTGGCCTTCGCCCGCATCCCACTGCGCATCCCGGCCTTCATCCCGCTCATCCTTTGGATCCTGTTCCAGATCGTGATGTTCGCCGCCGGCGGCGAGGATCAGATTTCCTGGGCCTGCCATGTCGGCGGCATCATCGCCGGGGCCGTGCTGGTGCTCGTCTTGCGCAACCGCGCCGTACCACTGCTTGCCGGTGCTGAGGAAGAAACCACGTTGGTCGTCGGACCGGCACCCGCTGCTGCAGAGCCCACGGCAAGCGACCCGCTAGCGCAGCCGGCGCCGCGCTGGGGCCGGGGAAGCGCCTCCAGTCCGGACTGAACCGATTTGAGTGCGTCGCGGATGATTTGGGCGCGCCCGGATATTGACGTGCGGGGTCGCCGCAACTACGGAAGCTTTCCCACAATGCATGTCGCGCAAAAGTGTGCAGCGGTTTTGCGATAACGAGATGCATAAAACAACAACCTAAAGCGCGTCGCGTGTGGCCGGTCAAACGCGACGCGCTTTAGGCGGTCGGAGACCAGAATTCCGTCCGGAATGTCGGCTTTCGACAACTCTGAAGAGGCGCACACTGCTATAGCGCGCCCGACTATCTTGAAAGAGGTGGCTATCGTGAAAGAGGTGACAGGCAAATGAAGATCCTTGTGCCCGTGAAGCGGGTTGTGGATGCGAATGTGAAGGTTCGTGTGAAAGCTGACGGTTCGGCGGTGGAACTCGCCAACGTCAAGATGGCGATGAACCCGTTCGATGAGATCGCGGTCGAGGAGGCGATCCGGCTGAAGGAAGCCGGCAAGGCAGAGGAGATCATCGTTGTCTCGATCGGACCGCAGCAGGCGCAGGAGACCTTGCGCACCGCACTCGCCATGGGCGCCGACCGCGCCATCCTGGTCAAGACCGACGAGCAGACGGAGCCGCTGGGTGTCGCCAAGGTGCTGAAGGGCGTCGTCGAGGCGGAAAAGCCCGGTCTCGTCATTCTCGGCAAGCAGGCGATCGACGACGATTCCAACCAGACCGGCCAGATGCTGGCCGCACTTCTCGGCTGGGCGCAAGGTACTTTTGCTTCCAAGGTCGTGATCGATGGCGACAAGGCCAAGGTGACGCGCGAGGTCGATGGCGGCCTGCAGACGGTGGAGCTGAAGATGCCGGCGATTGTCACCGCGGATCTTCGCCTCAACCAGCCGCGCTATGCCTCGCTGCCCAACATTATGAAGGCCAAGAAGAAGCCGCTCGACGAGAAATCGCCCGCCGACTACGGCGCCGACGTCAAGCCGCGCCTGAAAGTGCTCAAGACCGAAGAGCCGAGCGGCCGCAAGGCGGGCGTCAAGGTCAAGAGCGTCGCCGAGTTGGTCGACAAGCTCAAGAACGAAGCCGGCGTGCTCTAAGGAAATCCGATGAGGCCGGCCTGCAAACGGCCGGTTTCTCCGCTTCCGGTGCTCACGTACTGAAGTACGCTCCGCTCCGGTTCTCGAAACCAACCGTTTTCGACTCGGCCTGACCGGATTTCAGGGAGTCTCGAAAAGGAAAGTCAGGGATATCATAATGGCTATTCTTCTGATTGCCGAACACGACAATGAAACGCTTTCCGACCAGACCGCCAAGGCGCTTTCGGCGGCACTGCAGATCGGTTCGGACGTGCATGTGCTGGTCGCCGGCAAGGGCGCCAAGCCGGCAGCCGACGCCGCCGCCAGGCTCAAGGGCGTGAGCAAAGTGCTGCTCGCCGAAGCCGACGAACTCACCGAGCGTCTCGCCGAGCCGCTGGCGGCGCTCGTCGTCGGCCTCGCCGGCGCCTATGACACGATCATCGCGCCGGCGACCTCGTCGGGCAAGAATGTCGCGCCGCGCGTGGCAGCCCTGCTCGATGTCGCGCAGGTGTCGGAGATCATCGAAGTGGTGTCATCAGACACCTTCAAGCGGCCGATCTATGCCGGCAACGCCCTCCAGACGGTGCAGTCGAGCGACGCCAAGAAGGTCATCACCGTGCGCACCGCCTCCTTCCAGGCCGCACCCGAGGGCGGTTCCGCTCCGGTCGAGACGATTCAGGCGGCGGCCAATCCCGGCCTGTCGAGCTTCGTCGAGAACAAGCTTTCCGAGACCGATCGTCCTGAGCTGACTTCGGCCAAGATCATCATCTCGGGCGGCCGCGCGCTGGGCTCTTCGGAGAAATTCCAGGAAGTCATCCTGCCGATCGCCGACAAGCTCGGTGCGGCCGTCGGCGCCTCGCGTGCCGCCGTCGACGCCGGCTACGCGCCGAACGACTGGCAGGTCGGCCAGACCGGCAAGGTGGTCGCACCCGATCTCTACATCGCCGTCGGCATCTCCGGTGCCATCCAGCATCTTGCCGGCATGAAGGATTCGAAGGTCATCGTCGCCATCAACAAGGACGAGGAAGCGCCGATCTTCCAGGTCGCCGACTACGGCCTCGTCGGCGACCTTTTCGTCATTCTGCCGGAGCTGCAAAAGGCGCTTTGACGCCTTCTGGCAAAGCGTATTAAATTGTGAAGCGCGGGGTAGACGAAGTCGCCCCGCCCTTTTAGTTTGCACCGCACAAAAAGCAGGCCGCAAAGGCCTTTTGACGGGATCGGTGTAATGAACAAGATCGAGACGATCGGCATCATCGGCGCGGGCCAGATGGGCGGCGGCATTGCGCATGTGTCCGCGCTTGCGGGCTACAAGGTGCTGGTCTACGACATCTCACCCGACCGCATCGAAAAGGGCATCGCCACGATCAGCGGCAACATGGCCCGCCAGGTCGGCTCCGGCAAACTCGAGGAAAAGCTGCGCAACGAGGCGATGGCGCGCATTTCGGCAGCGCCCACCATGGCCGATCTTGCGGGTGCCGATCTGGTGATTGAAGCGGCGACCGAGGACGAGACGGTCAAGCGCAAGATCTACGCCCAGCTCTGCCCGCAGCTCAATCCCGAAGCCATCCTGGCGACGAACACCTCGTCGATCTCGATCACACGTCTCGCCGCGCAGACCGACAGGCCGGAGCGTTTCATCGGCATTCATTTCATGAATCCGGTTCCAGTGATGAAGCTGGTCGAACTGGTGCGCGGCATCGCCACCGAGGACCAGACCTTCGAAGCGGCAAAGGCCTATGTGAACCATCTCGACAAGACGATCACCGTCTCGGAGGATTTTCCGGCCTTCATCGTCAACCGGATCCTGCTGCCGATGATCAACGAAGCGATCTACACGCTCTATGAGGGGGTCGGCTCGGTCGACGCGATCGACACCGCCATGCGGCTCGGCGCCAACCATCCGATGGGACCGCTGCAGCTTGCCGATTTCATCGGCCTCGACACCTGCCTGTCGATCATGCAGGTGCTGCATGACGGTTTGTCGGATTCGAAATACCGCCCCTGCCCGCTGCTGGTGAAATATGTCGAGGCCGGCTGGCTCGGCCGCAAGACCGGACGCGGCTTCTACGACTATCGCGGCGAGCATCCCGTTCCGACGCGCTGACTGGCGATACGAGCCAACGGACCATCGCGCGCGGTCGCGCTGAGTGAAGACCATGCGGCTGTTCCGTCGACAGCTTCTTGGCCGCTGATCGAAGACCGCATCAGGCCGATCCTTGCCCGTTTGCTCGCCGACCGCCGAAGCCCGATGGATTTGGCTTAAACCAGCCCGGCAGAGCGTTTCACGTCGAGCATTTTGCAGCCAAGTGGAATAACTTGGCGTCGCACAAATGCGGCTAAAACAAAGAGATAGAGCCCGGTTCAATCCAAACGCATTCCGCTTTAGGGTCAAAACTCAATCAGCGGGTTGCCGCCAATGGCCGAGATGGGTGGTTTTCTGCCCTCCGCCTCGCCAATCGGAACGAGCAGGCAGCGCCATAATCGGACTTACGCGGCCATCGCTATGGAGGTCGCGTCTCGGACACGTTCCGGACGTATGGTGCCGCGGTAGAATACCCGTCTCGACATAGGCCTCCAGTCTCGCCAGCAACCCATAACTAAATTCGATATGGATGGAACGGGTGGTCTTAGCCAAGTCCGCCGAGCCTAACCCAGTCATGCTGATGATGACACGGACGCTGGTTAATCTGCTCTTCGATTCGCGATTGCTATGGTAGTAATAGCCTCTCAACGCCGGTGCCGTAAGCTACTCGCTTACGCGTCGCTTTGCGGAATATCCTGAGGGAATCAGACATCAGTGTCGAACGAGATAGGTTTCCATCGTGCCGACGCCTCTCAGTTCCACAGTGCAGCGCGGTTCTAGCTCCCAAGAGGCGTGCAGAGCGCGTCTGGTTGCCTCCGAGATTTGCATGCGGTCGGCTACGCCCTGGGACTCGAGCCGGCTTGCGATGTTCACGGTTTCACCCCAGACATCATAGACGAACCGATGTCGGCCGATCAGACCGGCGATCACCGGTCCGGTGTGTACGCCGATTCGGACGCGAAAACTATCGCTGCCCGACGCCAAGAGCCTCAACGAGTCCAGCATGGATTTTCCCAGGGCCACGGTCCTGTCGGCGTGATCGGCCGCCGGCTCCGGAAGACCACAAGCGGCCATATACGCGTCTCCGATTGTCTTGATCTTCTCCACGCAATGCTTCTCCGCCAGCGCGTCGAACATGCTGAACATCCGGTCGAGGCGCTTGATAAGGTCGGATGCCGGCAATTTCGCTGCGATAGGCGAGAATCCGACAATATCGGCAAAAAGGATGGTCACTTCCTCGAACCGGTCCGCAATGATCTCCTCGCCCCCTTGCAGCCGCGCAACGATTTGACCGGGCAGGACGGCATGTAGAAGCGAGTCGGCCCGCCGCTTTTCCGCCTCGATCCGCTGAAGATACTGGTGCTCGCGGTCGCGCCAACGCTTCTTCTCCAGACTGGAGTTGATCCGGGCGCGCAGCAGGACCGGATTGAACGGTTTAAGCAAGTAGTCGTCGGCTCCCGCCTCGATGCAGCGGACCACGGCGTCGACTTCGTTCAGCCCCGATATCATAATGACCGGGATGTGCCGCCACCGGCGCTCAGCTTTCAATCGCGAGAGCACCTCGATGCCGTTCATGTCCGGCATCAGTATGTCCAACAGAACAAGGTCGAATTCATATTCCGCAAGGCGGGTCAGCGCGGACAGGCCTGACTCGGCAGTGACTACCTGATGACCGTCGTGCAGCAAGCGGCGCGAGAGAAGATCGCGGTTACTGCCGATGTCGTCGACGACAAGTATTCTACCGTTGCGTCCTGAGAATGCATCGCGCTCCGTCTTGCCCAGCGCCCTTTCGAGCCCTGCTGCATCAATCTCTGCCTGATCCGTCGTCCACAGCCCTTCGTTGTCGCTGGCGCGCGATAGGCCGGCAATTGCATCGACATGCGCCAACAGCTCGGCCGCAGCCGCGAGCATCACCCTGACATCTTCGTCCAATGCGTGTTCGTGCAATTCTTCGGCTTCTTCAAGGATCATTTCGGAGTAGCCGATAATCGCGTTGAGTGGTGTTCGCAAATCGTGGCGCAGTTTCGCCTCGATCTCGCGCCCTGCATGGTCCGGATAGTCGGCTTTGCCATGGATCAAGCTGTCGATGAGGCTGTTCAATTGCCGGGCAGCGGCGCCGACCCTCTCAAGATCTGGAGTGATGTGCACCAGACTGTGGTTCTGCACCTGTTCTAGCAGCAGTTCCTGAAATCCCGAGATTGCCCGTGCTGGTCCAGCAAGCGTCTGCGCCAGATGGGCGGCTATTGCGTGGCGTTGGAACTCGTTGGCAGTCATATCTCCAATCCGCCGACTCGGCGGCTCACGGATTTGTGGCAAGCAATTGTTCGATTTTCTGGACAAGCCTCGGCAGGTCCACCGGCTTGCTGTCGTAGTCATCGCAGCCGGCCTCAAGCGCCAATTCCCGATCGCTGGTCATAGCATGCGCAGAAAGCGCGATTATAGGGATCCCCGAGGTGGCTGGATCAGCCTTGATCCGCCGT
The DNA here is from genome assembly GCF_055901575.1 of Mesorhizobium sp. WSM4842. Lineage (NCBI taxonomy): Bacteria > Pseudomonadati > Pseudomonadota > Alphaproteobacteria > Hyphomicrobiales > Phyllobacteriaceae > Mesorhizobium > Mesorhizobium sp. WSM4842. The sequence goes on along the minus strand of NZ_CM148372.1, from coordinate 1,814,601 downwards.
GTCGCCTCCCATCCGTCCATCACGGGCAGGCTCATATCCATAAGGATCAGATCCGGTCTTTCCGAAATGGTTAGTTCCACGCCGGATTGTCCGTTTTCCGCAATAAGCACTTCGAACCCACGCCGCGACAACCGCCGCGAGAGCATGTCGCGATTCATTTCGTTGTCTTCCACCAGAAGGATTCTCGTCATCTTCGGCCTCTTCTAACGATGGGTCAACGACCTGAGATGCCGGGCCAACCTACTCGGCCGCGGAAATCTGGCGTTCGAGCGCCTTGACCAATTGAGACCTGCTGTTCGCGCCCTTGGTCACAACGGCAACCGCCCTATCGCGGAGCCATTCGAGCTCGTTCATCGACAGATCTTTCGAGGTAACTACGACCACCGGAATGTTCTGCAGTTCGGGCGTCTGCTGCATCTCACTCAATGTCTGAAACCCGTCCATTTCGGGCATCAACAGATCAAGCACCACCAGGCGCGGCAACAACCGTTTCATCAGGCCAAGGCCGCGCACCCCGTCGCTTGCCTCGTGGACCCGCCAATCCTTCTTGATCAGGATACGCCGAAGGAAATCGCGGGAGGCTTGGTCGTCATCAATTACAAGCACATCACGGTTGCCACCGCCGCAAGCCTCAATTGTTTGAATCAGCTTCTCGGTGTCGATCGGCTTCGTCAGGTATTCAACCGCCCCGAGTGAGAGGCCGAGTTCGCGATCTGCAAGTATCGTCGCAAGGATCACAGGAATCTCGCAAAGCTCCCTATCGTTCTTCAGAGATCGCAGCACTGACCAGCCGTCCTGATGCGGCATGATGATGTCGAGAATGATCGCCGCGGGGCGATGCGCTCGAGCAGCGGCTATTCCTTCCTCGCCGCTTGCTGCTTCGAACGATGCCAGTCCCGCCTCCGCCAAGGCGCTGGCGATGACGGTTCGGGCGGCTGGTTCATCATCTATGATCAGAACCGCCTTGTCTCGTGGCGGCAACGGCACAGCTTCGGAGGGGTGTTGCTCGCTAGATTCTTTTTTGAACTCGGCTGGAATCTCCATTGTGAAGGTCGAGCCTTTTCCGAGTTCGCTCTCGACCTTTACAACGCCGCCGATCATTCGGCTAAAACTCCGGGTTATGCTGAGGCCAAGCCCCGTTCCGCCATAGTTGCGAGTGGTGGATGCGTCCGCCTGCGTGAAAGCGTCGAAGAGCCGTTCCTGCTGCTCCGGCGTCATCCCGATCCCGGTGTCGGACACTTTGAATATCAGCCAATCGCCGTTTGGTCGCCGGTCGCGACGCACCGTGAGTGTTACACGTCCCCCTTCGGTAAACTTGGCGGCGTTGCTGAGCAGGTTAAACAGGTTCTGACGCAACTTCGTCTGGTCCGAATGCATTTTCCCGAGGTCGTCCTCGAGGTCCAGTACGAAACCGTTTCGGTTTTTCGCCATCAGAGGCGCGACTGTGGCCTGGACGTCGCGCATCAAATCGGCGACGTCGAACGTTTCCAAGAAAATTTCCATCTTGTTCGCCTCGATCTTCGACAAGTCGAGGATGTCGTTGATGAGCGCCAGGAGATGGCGACCAGCCGCGGCGATCTTCTCCAGTTCCGGAACGAATTCCACCATGTGCTGGTCGCTCGCATCTTCGATCAGCATCTCGCTGTAGCCAATAATCGCGTTCAGCGGCGTACGCAGTTCGTGGCTGACGGATGCGACGAAGCGGCTCTTGGCTTCATTCGTCGATTCAGCACGGCTCTTGGCGCGCTCGAGTTCGTCTTGTCTCTGTTTCAATTCCGTGATGTCGGTGTAAACGGCGACCGCGCCGCCGTCAGGCGTTTTTCGCCTGCTTACGCGAACCCATCTGTCGCCGAAGCGATCCTCACCGACGAAGCCCGCCGGATCCTTGTGGATGTGTAACCGCTGGGCAATCCACTCCTCCGGCGACGCGCCCGCAAGGTCGACTTGCCCGCCCGCCAGGCGTTGCTCCAAGATTTCTTGGAAGCTTTGCCCAGGAAGAGAAGCTCGCGCATGGTCAGGGAAGAATTCGCAAAATTTGCTGTTGGCCAGGATGACCCTGTCCTGCGGATCGAATAGGACAAATCCGTCAGAAATTGCCTCAAGCGCCGCTGCGATCGTCCGTCTTTGCTGCTCCGCCTCGTCTTCCAGTCGTTTCTTTTCAATCGCGCCCGCGCGAAAAAGTCGAAGCGTCCGCGACATTGCGCCGAGTTCGTCGCCTCCCTCAATCGGTATTTCAATATCGTAGCGTCCTTGCGTCAGTTCGCCGATGACCCGGTTCAGCCGCCGTAACGGGCTAACGATCGAGCGAAGAACAAGGATTGTAAGAAGCGACCCAATCAACAGCACGATGACCACCAGAATGGCAGCGGTAGTCGCGGTTTTCTGGGCTAGCCTTACAGCCTCGTTGCGAGCAGCTTCTGCCTCGGCGCTCACTTGCTCGACAAGTTTGTTAAGGGCGGCATCGACATTCGTGCTGTGGGTTCGCGCCTCGGCCAGGAGAGCGTTTCCAATGATGCGGTTATCCTGAGTATAGCTGTCCGCCGCCTCTAGTGCCCTTTTTACGTAGTCATCGATCTCGACACGGATTTCCCTCACTGCATCGGGGGATGATTTCGAAAGGCCGTCCAGTTGGTCCAGCAGTCGCTCACGCGCCTGCTCGGCATTCCGCTGGGAGTTCATTAGCAAGCTGACCGACAAATCGGTGAGCCAGTATCGCAATTCGCCAAAGGTCACGTGCGCCGCAGCCGCAGTCGCCGCGAGATCGAACAATGCCTTAGTGTCTGCGGTGCGGTCGGCACTGCGATAAAGCGCCTGCGTGAGAAGGATGGAAGATACGATGAGACTAATGAGGCCGGCCGCTGTCAGTGCAGCTACGCGCGCCGCGATCGGCAGACTGGCAAGGCGACGTCCCAGGGATTTCGACGGCGCCGGTATGGCTTCCACCTCGTGGGGTGTCTGTTCCAGGACGCTCATTTGAACAAGACGATGCTGATTGCGCCCCCCAGATCGCCGGCTTTTCCGCCCTCCTTGGGATATCCAGTTATGTCGATCTCGCCCTTCGGCTCGCCGTGGCAGGAAAGGCACGACTCCGTATAGTATTCGGGCAGGAGCATTCGAAATGCCGGGCGTCCCTCCACCTCGGTCACATCCGTGTAGGCTTCGCCTTTTGCTCTCTTCGGATCTGAAAAGACGCTTACGATGATGCTGGCTTCCCAAGCGTCCGGAAGAGATTTGCGGTTGCGCACGAGTTGCTCGGGCGCAGTCACGCGCACCAGAGCTTCGTTGCCAACCTTGGCGGCGAATTTCTCATTCAACAGACGCGCGAAAACGGCCGGCACGAAGCCCTTGAACCCGATCCCAGCGCGGTTGATGTCATCTTGGCGCTCGTCCACCACCTCCCGCATAGCCCCAATCTGGGCCTCAAGCAGACGCCGGTCGCGATTGGTCAATTCGCCGGAAAACGGGGCTTGGCCGGTGTTTTTTGAGTAAACGGCGATGGCCTCGCTCGCAAACCGCTCGCTGTCGAGGTGCTTGTCGCCAAGTGCGGGATCGTTGATTAGTGTCTGATAGTTGGAGACAACGCTTCGCCCAGCGCGAAGCAATTCCGCAAGGCGGATTCCCATCGCGACATCTTCAGTATCTCCCGCTCCCATGGCAGCCGGCGCGAGGAACGCGCAACCGACAAGAGCAACGCCAATGCTTCTCCGCGTCAAGGTTGACAGGGCGAACATCTCCATCCCGTCGAAAGAAGCCAAAGAAAAAGTATAGCACAACGCAGGCCGATAGCGTAGCGACAAACGCCATGCGCAAGTCCCTTTAAGGCCGCGACGGGCTATCCAAGCGTTGACGGCGGCGCGGGTCTGCTCCGTGATCTCGAACTGCACCGGGCGCCCCGTCTTCCTCTGAACGATCACCGCGCGATCGCGGACAGCACCGGAGAGCGCGACATCGCCGACCGTCACGGTGACCAGGTCGCAACCTCGAAGCTTGCTGTCGATGGCGAGATTGAATAGTGCCAGATCCCGTTCTGCGCCTGACACCTGCAGTCGTGTTCGGATGCTCCAGACTTCGCGCGGCTTGAGGGGTGGCTTCTGACCAACAAGGTGGCCTCTATTCCAGCTGGACATGGTTCTTCTCCCATGCCGCCCTCCGCAGCCACAGCGCTCGACGCGAGCAGACAATCCTAGAACGAACATAGAGCCTCGCGCACGTTCGCTCGAGGGGTTATAGGATTGTCAGACGCAGGCAGCAGCTTGGTCAATGGACGCGGTCGCGCCATGAACGGACGTTTAGCATACCCGTCTGCTTACGGCCGTTTTGGGTCCCATTGTAGTCGCCTGCTGGGCGGCTGCCGAACACTCCGGTCGCCTCCTCGTGCGGAACCACTGGCTATCTGCAACGTGCCTTGCATGTTACCATTGGGGGTCGTCTGGGAGAGCCGGACGCAGGGAGCAACGGTCATGGGAGCTAGGGCCATCCGTTTTCTGGTCGGGTTAGCTGCCGGCTTCCTCGTATTGCCCCATCCAGTCAGTGCGCAGGAGGTGATTTATGTCGTTCGGCACAGTGATCCGCCATCAACACTGAACCTGGATGAGATTCTCGACGAAACCCCGCTGTCGGAGTCCGGACGACAAAGGGCAAAGATGCTGGCTGAGCGACTAAAAGACGCCGGCGTTACCGCTATCTATGCCACGCAAGCCACGCGTACCGTTGAGACGGCAGAGCCACTCGCGAAAACCCGTGGACTCGAAATTCGTGTTCATTCGTATGAGGACAGCGACGGCTTGGTCCGTCTACTTCGCTCACAGAACGGCAGAGACAGAGTGCTTGTCGTTGGGCATTGGAGTACCATTCCAGAGATTCTCAAGGCGCTCGGATATCCTGAGGAAGTAAAGATCGAACGAAGTGCATATGACAATTTGTTCGTAGTCGTCCCGAAGGAAGAGCAGGCGCCGATCGTGCTGCACCTCCACTACTGACACTACTGAGAATTGAAGCTGAGCGCTTCAACCCATCAAGCGAGCGACCTAACGGGAGGTTGTGTCCCGGACTACAGCCCGCCCTTTCTCTTGCTCGCGGCTCGCTGATCGTCAGATGTCCATTGTCGGTCCGAAATTGCGAATGGTTCTGGCCGGGAAGTTGTTTCCCGGGACGAGATCGGCAGGCGTCGCAAAGGCTCGATCCAATAGCAGTGAGGAAGCATCGTCGTTGCATCCGCGCCGCGTCTCGATACGCGCTGCGCTGGCTTTCACGTTTGGTGTCATCATCGCAGTGACCGCCGCCGCGCTCATCCTCGCATTGGAAAGCGGCCGCCAGAACACTATCGCTCTCGTCCGCGACCGCAGTGAGCGAATTATCGACACGATTGTGGAACGGACTCGATTGCACCTCGATCCAGCCCGCGACCAGTCCGAATTCCTGGCCAGGCTTTTCCGCGATGGCGATCTCGACCCGCAAGATGAAGCTGCCTCATTGGGCCAACTTCGGGCGGCACTCGCAGGTATTCCACAGGTCGCCGCGCTAGCCGTCATTCGCACCGATTTGAAGCAATTGCGCGCCGAACGCCATGGCGACGATGTCGTTTTGCGAAAGATCGACATGCAAACCGTGCCCGGCCTGGACGAAGCGTTCGAGATGGCGCGACGCGCAGGTCACCCTGTCTGGGAAGAGCTTCTGTGGAGTGAACGGTTGAACCAGCCTCTCGTCAACGTTCGTACCCCTCTGTGGCATGAGGGTTCCTTTCTCGGGATTTTATTAACCGCGGTTACGGTTTCGGAGCTGTCACGTTTTCTCGCCGAATCGCCCGCCGGATCAGACGTCGGCGCGTTCATTCTTCTCGGCCGCAACCACGTCCTCGCTCATGCAGCACTTGCGCACAATCCTCAGCTGTTCAAGCGCGATAAACTCCTTCCGGAAGTGACCGAGATCGGGGATCCGGTGTTGGCCTCGATCTGGAGTCCAAATCCCGATTTGGGCGCAGCCGCCTTCGTAGGTTCTTCGAAAAGCCACGTCGTGACCGTTGATCGCGCGCCCTATGTCTTCATTTATCGCGACATCACAGGATACAGCGACCAGCCTTGGGTGGTAGGCCGCTACCTGCCGCTCGACGAGATTGGCAGCGAAGTCCGCAGACTTGAACACGCGGCCTGGCTAGGGCTCGGGGCGGTCCTTGTGGCGGTCGCTGGCGCCTGGCTGGTCGGCTATGCGATTGGAAAGCCGATATTGCGTCTGGCACGCGCAACGTCTGCAATTCGTACGCTCGATCTCACTTCTGCCCGCCCGCTCGCTGGCAGTCATCTTCGCGAACTGGACGAGGCGATCCGAGCCTATAACGCGCTCATTGCGACCTTGCACTGGTTCGAGACCTATGTGCCGCGACGCCTAGTCAAGCAGCTGATGGCGCAGGGCGAACAGGCGTCAGCACTTGTAGAGCGGGAAGTCACGGTGCTGTTCACCGACATTGTCGACTTCACGAGCTTTGCCGAACGGCTATCGGCGTCCGATGCGGCGACGTTCCTCAATGACCATTTCAGGCTGCTCGCCGCCTGCGTGGAGGCGGAAGGCGGCACCATAGACAAGTACATCGGCGACTCGCTGATGGCATTTTGGGGAGCGCCTGAATTGCAGCTGGATCATTCAGCCCGTGCCTGTCGTGCAGCGCGCGCGATCGCCACTGCGATCATTGGCGACAATCGGCGCCGACGAGGGCTTGGGCTGCCGCCCGCGAGAATCCGGATAGGTATCCATGCCGGCCCGGCGATGGTGGGAAATATCGGGGCTCCAGGGCGCATCAACTATACGCTGGTCGGAGACATCGTGAACACCGCGCAACGCATCGAGGATGTCGCCAAAAAATGCATGACCGACGAAGACGAAGCGGTCATTCTGGTCAGCGACGCCGTGCTGCGATCTGCGGGACCCGAATGCTCGGCGCAACCCATCGGCGAGCATATATTGCGCGGTCGGCACCAGGCGACAAACGTTTTCAGATTAGAGGCGAGTTGATCCCTTTTCAGACCTTCTGGCCCGACACTACGAAGGTGCCTTCGGGTCAAGGGCGTGAATTCGGCACGGGCGAGCGAAACTTCCGCTTGGGGTCGAACTAGGTCGTTCAGAATGAATGAGTTTTGACCTTAGAGCATCATGGTCTCCGATCGCGGGCCGTCGTTACCAGCGCACAAAAAGCCGCCCGCCGAGCGCGCCGAGCCCGGCGAGGATGGCAATGGCGATCGTGTACCAGGTGGCGACGAAAAGCGGCGAGTCGTCGAAGCAGTGCGCGGCATAGAAAGTTGCCGCCAGCCCACCGGCGAGCAGGCCCGCCACCGTTCCGGCAAGCACCGGCCGCGTCGGGGCGCCATAGCGCAGCACCGCGAGGAAGATGGCAAGCGGACCGATGCCGATCAGCGGAATGAACGTCAGGCAGACAACCATGTTGCTGCCGACCAGCCGCGTGCCCCAGTCGGCCGCAGGCACAAAAAGGAGTTCCAGCACCACCGCCACGGCCACCAGCAGCGGTGCGGCAATCATCCAGGCCGCCGCCCTGCCCGTCGATGCACCGGGTGTCGACAGGGCGCGGATCAAGGCGAAGGCGCAGACGGCCAGAGCCATCGTGAAGACGAACTTGGCAAGGAAGCGCATCGTATGCATGGCGGTGGCGATGTCGGTGCGTGGGCCGATCGCCAGCCAGAACACGACCGCCGCGATCAGCGTAGCCGCACCGGCGCCTATCCACCAGGCCGAGCCAAGCGGCATCGCCGTACTGCGGGCATCGGCGTCGAGCGCCTTGATGAGATCGTCGGTCCTCATGTCATTCCCGCCCGAATTGTTTGGCCCCGAACCGTTTGGCAATCGCTGCGAGCCCACGATGCAGCGACACGCGCACCGCCGTCTCGCTGATGCCGAACTTCGCTGCCGTTTCACCAATGGAACGGCCTTCGACCGACACCGACGAAACCACGGAACGCTGCGACGGCGGCAGGCCGTCCAACGCCCGATTGATGTCGCGCTCGCTGACCGCTTCGGCCTCCGGTTCGGCGAAGGTCTCGGCGATCTCGTCGATCTCGATCTCGATGCGCCGCCCGCGCCGCCGAAAGGCGTCGATCAGCTTGAAACGCGCTATGGCGTAGACCCAGGGCAGCACAGGTAAATCCTGGCGCCAGGTATGCCGTTTCACATGAATGGCCAGCAAGGTTTCCTGCACGACATCCTCGGGATCGACCCCGCCCTGAACGATCTTGCGCCTGATAAAGCCGCGAACGAGAGCAGCCGTCCGGTGAAGAAAGTCGGCGTAAGCCCTTTCATCTCCCGCGATCGCGGCCCGCATCAGCCGGGAAAGCTCGGCTTCGTCCTTGCCGGTCACAAGAGTTCACTCCCGATATTCGCACCTCGGCGCTGATTTGTTACGTGGCCGGCGAAATAATGTCCAAGCCAAAGTATGGGGAATATCACGAAGGTTTCACCTCCGGCGCCCGATTGCGCCGTTCATCAATGTTGACTACACCGGTCAGGAATTGATAGGTGCAGCCATTCTAAATCAAAGACCATCGAGATCGAGAGGGATGACGTCCATGAAATATGCTCTTTCCGCCCTTGCCGGTGCCACGGCGCTTGCAATCAGCCTGATCGCCGGCCCGGCGATGGCCCAGGACGGCGGCATCGTCGTCTACAATGCCCAGCACGAGAGCCTGACCAATGCCTGGGTGGAAGGTTTCACCAAGGAAACCGGCATCAAGGTCACCGTTCGCCACGGCGGCGACAGCGATTTCTCCAACCAGATCGTCGCCGAAGGCGCCGCCTCGCCGGCCGACGTGTTCCTGACGGAAAACTCTCCCGCCATGGTGCTGGTAGAATCCGCCGGCCTGTTCGCGCCGGTCGACGCCGACACGCAGGCGCAGGTTCCCAAGGAGTATCAGCCGGTCAGCGGCAAATGGGTGGGCATCGCCGCGCGCAGCACCGTCTTCGTTTATGACAAGACCAAGCTGACCGCCGAGCAGTTGCCCAAGTCGCTGCTTGAACTCGCCGATCCGAGCTGGAAGGGACGCTGGGCCGCTTCGCCGTCCGGCGCCGATTTCCAGGCGATCGTCAGCGCCCTTTTGCAGCTCAAGGGTGAGGCCGCGACGGCCGACTGGCTGAAGGCGATGAAGGAGAATTTCACCGCCTACAAAGGCAACAGCACGGTGATGAAGGCGGTCAATGCCGGCGAGATCGAAGGCGGCGTGATCTATCACTATTACTACTACGGCGACCAGGCCAAGACCGGCGAGAACAGCAAGAACGTCGGGCTCCACTATTTCAAGAACCAGGATCCGGGCGCGTTCGTCTCGGTTTCCGGCGGTGGCGTGCTGGCCTCCAGCAAGCACCCGAAGGAGGCCCAGGCCTTCCTGAAATGGGTGACCGGCAAGGGTGGTCAGGACGTGCTGAAGACCGGCAATTCCTTCGAATACGCCGTCGGCAAGGGCGCGGATTCCAATCCGGCGCTGGTGCCGCTGGCCGATCTGCAGGCGCCGAAGGTCGACGCGACGACGCTGAACTCCAAGAAGGTGACCGATCTGATGACGGCAGCCGGCTTGCTTTAGTCAGCGTTCGTCCTAAAAGGGCAACCGACTGCGCTCCTGCGGGAATTCGCTTTCCGCAGGAGCGCTCTGTTTTTCAAGATGGCATTCGTCGATGACGACAAGCTGTGTTTTTGGCCATTTTTGCGGCCCTTCGACCGTTTCCGCCACTGGGCGGCAGCGGCGCGGCGTCTGAGCTGATGCAGTCTGGGGCCGATCTTGCACGTTCAGGCTTGCCGACCGGCGTGGCGGCTGGGCAATGGACGCGCCGGCGGCCGATATCCTGGATTTCGCTCGCCGCCATCCTGGTCTCACTTTTCTCCCTGCTGCCGCTCGCCTTCATCATCTGGATTGCCGTGCAGACCGGCTGGGAAACCGTATCGGCACTGGTGTTCCGGCCGCGCGTCGGCGAGCTGCTGGCCAACACCCTGCTTTTGGTGGTGCTGGCCGTACCGATCTGCATCGTGCTCTCGGTGGCGCTGGCCTGGCTGACCGAACGCAGCAGTCTTCCCGGTGCCCGCCTGTGGGCCTGGCTGTCGGTGGCGCCGCTCGCCATTCCTGCCTTCGTCCACAGCTATGCCTGGATCACCCTGGTGCCGGGACTGCACGGCCTGTGGGCCGGCGTTCTGGTTTCCGTCGTCGCCTATTTCCCGCTCCTCTATCTGCCGGTGGCGGCAGCTTTGCGCCGGCTCGATCCTGCCCTCGAAGACGCCGCAGCAGCCGTCGGCCTTGGGCCGTGGCGCGTGTTCCGGCGCGTGGTGCTGCCGCAGCTCAGGCTCGCCATCTGCGGCGGCTCGCTGCTGGTCGGCCTGCATCTCCTGGCCGAATACGGCCTCTACGTGTTCATCCGCTTCGATACCTTCACAACGGCGATCGTCGACCAGTTCCAATCGACCTTCAACGGCCCCGCCGCCAACATGCTGGCTGCGGTGCTGGTGACATGCTGTTTCGTGCTGCTCGGGATCGAAGTGCTGGTGCGCGGCGAGGAGCGCTATGCCCGCGTCGGCTCGGGCGCTGCGCGGCAGCAGCAACGCACAAGGCTCGGCCGCGCCACGATCCCGTGCTTGGCTCTGCCGGTCGTCATCACCCTGCTGGCGCTGGGCGTGCCGTTCGTCACCATCAGCCGCTGGCTTGTGGCCGGCGGTGCCGATGTCTGGCGCCTCGATGAGATCGGCCTGGCGCTCGGCCAGACCCTGTTCCTGGCGCTCGCCGGTGCCCTGCTCGCCACCATCGCCGCCATGCCGATGGCCTGGATCTCGATCCGCGCGCCGGGGCCGCTGCAGCGGCTTCTGGAGGGCTGCAACTACATCGTCGGCTCGCTGCCCGGCGTCGTCGTGGCGCTGGCGCTGGTCACCATCACCGTGCGCATCGCTCTACCGCTCTACCAGACCCTGTTCACGATCCTTGTTGCCTATGCGCTGATGTTCCTGCCGCGGGCCCTGATCAGCCTGCGGGCGTCGATCGCGCAGGCGCCGGTCGAGCTCGAACGCGCCGCCGCCAGTCTCGGCCGGTCACCGCTCAAGGCGCTGTGGTCGACGACGATCCGCCTGTCGGCGCCGGGTGCCGCGGCAGGCATGGCGCTGGTGGCGCTCGGCATCATGAACGAATTGACCGCCACGCAGATGCTGGCGCCCAACGGCACCCGGACGCTGGCGATGGCGTTCTGGGCGCACAGCGGCGAGATCGACTATGCGTCCGCCGCACCTTACGCCCTGATCATGGTGGCGATGTCGCTGCCCCTGACCTGGCTGCTCTATGTCCAGTCGAAGCGGATGGCCGGACGATGAGCTTCCTCGAACTCACCGATGTGCACAAGCACTACGGCCCGGTGGCTGCACTGGCCGGTGTCGATCTCAGCGTGGACAGCGGCAGCCGCACCGCAATCGTCGGGCCGTCCGGCTGCGGCAAGACGACCTTGCTGCGGCTGATCGCCGGCTTTGAGGCGCCGGACCAGGGCCGCATCGTGCTCGACGGCGAGGTGCTGGCCAATGGCGGCGCCGCCGTGCCCGCATATCGGCGGGGCATCGGCGTGGTGGCGCAGGACGGCGCCCTGTTCCCGCATCTGAGCATCGCCGCCAATATCGGCTTCGGCATGCGACATCACGAGGACAAGCGCACCGAGCGCATCGTCGAACTCGCCTATATCGTCGGGCTCGACAAGGCGATCCTGAAACGACGGCCGCACGAGCTCTCCGGCGGCCAGCAGCAGCGTGTGGCGCTGGCCCGCGCCATGGCCATGAAGCCGCGGCTGATGCTGCTCGACGAACCGTTCTCGGCGCTCGACACCGGTCTGCGCGCCTCTATGCGCAAGGCGGTGGCCGAGCTTCTGGAGACCGCCGGCATCACCACGATCCTGGTCACCCACGACCAGGCCGAGGCGCTGTCCTTTGCCAGCCAGGTCGCGGTGATGCGTGACGGGGTATTTTCGCAGGTCGGCACGCCGCGCGAGCTCTATCTCAAGCCGAAGGACAGGATGGTCGCCGAATTCCTCGGCGATGCCATCATCCTGCCGGCCAAGATCGCGGACGGTTTCGCCAGCTCGCCGCTCGGCCGCATCGCCGTCGACAGCACCGAACGGCGCGATGTCGTCCGCATCATGCTGCGGCCGGAACAGGTGCTGTTGAAACGGACATCGCGCGAAGGCATGTCGGGCACGCCGGACATGCTGTTCGGCGAAGTGACGGAATCCGAATTCGCCGGTTCGATGTGCACCATCGCGGTGCGGCTCTTGAACAGTCCCGATCCGCCGGACGCAGCCGCGATCGGCAACACGCCATTGATCCTGCGCAAGCCGGGCATGGACACACCGGTGGTTGGCGAAATCGTCCGGCTGACGGTGTCGGGCAAGGCGCATGTGTTTGCCTGAACGGTCTTGCGCCGCTCGCGGTTCGCTGGCCAGGACGGCAGGCTGGCTTCAATCGACCCGTTTTCCGGCCTGATCGAACCAATGCAGCTTTTCGGCCCTGGCGACGACACGCAACTGGTCGCCAGGCTTTGCGGCGGCGCGCCCTGAGACGCGCACGACGATACGGCTACCAACTGCGGCGCAGTGAAGAAAGCTTTCGGCACCGACCGGTTCGACTGCCTCGACTGTCGCCGGCAGCACGAGCGCACCGGGCAGCGCCTCCGCATTGAAGGTGACGTCGGCGTCTTCAGGGCGAAAACCCAGTGTCACGGCTGGTGTTTCGGGGGCCGCGAAGCCGATCGCCGTGCCGTCGGCCAGCATCGGGCCTGAGGAACTTCCGGTCAGCGCCAGAAGGTTCATCGGCGGCGCGCCGATGAAGGAAGCGACGAAGATCGAAGCCGGCTTTTCGTAGATGTCGAGCGGCGCGCCCGTTTGCTCGACCAGTCCGGCGTTCATGACAACAAGGATGTCGGCCAGCGTCATCGCCTCGAGCTGATCGTGGGTCACATAGACCGAGGTGACGCCAAGCTTGCGCTGCAAATTCTTGATCTCGACCCGCATCTGACCGCGCAATTTGGCGTCGAGATTGCTCAACGGCTCGTCGAACAGGAAGACTTTCGGATTGCGCACGATGGCGCGGCCCATGGCGACACGCTGGCGCTGCCCGCCGGAAAGCTCGCGCGGGCGCCGGTCGAGCAGCGCCGAGAGCTCCAGCACCTTGGCGGTCGAGCGCACCCTGCTGTCGATCTCGTCCTTCGGCGTGCCGCGATTGCGCAGGCCATAGGCCATGTTGTCGTAGACCTTCATATGCGGGTAGAGCGCATAGTTCTGGAACACCATGGCGATGTCGCGCTCGGTCGGGCCAATGGCGTTGACCACCTTGCCGTCGATGGCGACTGTACCGGCAGAAATAGTCTCCAACCCGGCGATCATCCTCAGCAGGGTGGACTTGCCGCAGCCGGATGGACCGACCAGCACGCAAAGCTCCTTGTCGGGAATGGCGATGGAGACGCCCTTCACGGCTTCGACGCCGCTGGGATAGACCTTCTTCACGTCCTTCAGATCAACGGTCGCCATCGGCTTCTCACTTTTCGGATTCGACCAGGCCGCGCACGAACCAGCGTTGCATCAGCACAACCACCAGGATCGGCGGCACGATGGCCAGCATCGCCGTGACCATGACCAGGTGCCATTCGGTGTCGGCATCGGCGAAGGAAACCATCTTTCTCAGCGCGATGACGATGGTGTTCATATCGTTGCTGTTGGTGACGAGCAGCGGCCAGAGATACTGCGTCCAGCCGTAGATGAAGAGGATCACGAACAGCGCCGCGATGTTGGTGCGCGACAGTGGCAAGAGGATATCGAAGAAAAAGCGCCATGGCCCGGCACCGTCGACACGCGCCGCCTCGACCAATTCGCCCGGTATGGTCATGAAGAACTGGCGGAACAGTAGCGTCGCGGTGGCCGAGGCGATCAGCGGGATGATCAGGCCGGCATAGGTGTCGATCATGCCGAGATCGACCATCACCTTGTAGGTCGGCAGGATGCGCACCTCCACGGGAAGCATCAAGGTGATGAAGATCAGCCAGAAGAAGGTCATGCGCAGGGGAAAGCGGAAGAACACGATCGCGTAGGCCGACAGGATCGAGATGAAGATCTTTCCCACCGCAACGCCGAGCGCCATGATCGTGGTGTTGAGGAGCAGTCTGCCGACGCTGACACCGCCGATGCGGCCAATGCCGCCGAACAGCGCCTCGCTGTAATTGTTCCACAGCTGGCCGCCGGGCAAGAGCGGCAGCGGCGGCCTAAGGATGGTTTGCAGCGTGTGTGTCGAGGCAACGAAGGTGTAGTAGATCGGAAAAGCCACGATCAATACGCCAAGGATGAGCACGGCATGGGCGATGAATGTGCGGAGCGGGGATTGGCCGATCATCGCTGCCCTCAACCGTAGTGGACTTTGCGTTCTACGTAGCGGAACTGGATGGCGGTAAGCGCAATGACGATGGCCATCAGGATGACCGACTGCGCCGCCGAGTCACCCAGGATCAGATTGACGAAGCCGTCATTGTAGACCTTGTAGACCAGCGTCTCGGTCGTCTTGCCTGGCCCGCCGCCGGTGACGGCATGGACGATGCCGAAAGTGTCGAACAGGGCATAGACGGTGTTGACGACCAGCAGGAAAAAGGTCGTCGGCGCAAGCAGCGGGAAGACGATGGTCCAGAAGCGCTTGGTCTCGCCGGCACCGTCCATCGCCGCCGCCTCGATCAGCGTTTTCGGCACCGCCTGCAGGCCGGCGACGAAGAACAGGAAATTGTAGCTGATCTGCTTCCAGGCAGCCGCCGACACCAGCAGGATCATGGCGTGGGTGCCGTTGAGCAGCGGATCCCAGGCGATGCCGAGGCTTCTCAGCAAATAGGCCAACGAGCCGATCGAAGGATTGAACAGAAAAAGCCACAGCATGCCGGCAATCGCCGGCGCCACGGCATAAGGCCATATCAACAGTGTGCGGTAGAGGCCTTTGCCGCGCACTGCCTTCTCGGCCATGACCGCAAGCAAGAGGGCCACACCCATGGCAACGATCGCCGTCGCAAGCGAAAACACCACCGTGACCTTGATCGAGTTGAGGTAGGCCGGATCGGCCAGCACCTTGCGGAAATTGGCGAACCAGATGAACTTGGTCCTCAGCCCGAACGGGTCTTGCCTGAGCATCGACTGGTGAAGCGCCTGACCGGCCGGCCAGTAGAAGAAAACCAGTGTTATGGCGAGTTGTGGCGCCACCAGCAGGTAGGGCAGGATCTTGTTGGGAAAGACGATGCGTGGAGACAGGCTGATTTCCCTCGCTATCCAGGGGTCGCCCACGCCAGCTCGCGTGGGCGATATTCCAATCGACCAACCGAGATAATCTCGTTAGTTCTCTAGCGCTTCCTTGATCGCGGCGTTGCCGCGCGTGACCGCGTTGTCAAGCGCCTGCTGAGCGGTTTGCTGGCCGGCCAGCATCTTCTCCAACTCCTCGTTCTGGATATCGCGCACCTGCGGCAGATTCGGCAGGCGCACGCCCTTCGAGTTGTCGGTCGGCGCCTTGCCCGTCATCTGCAGGATGGGTGTCTCGCGGCCGGGGTTCTTGTCATAGAAGCCCGATTTCTTGGTCGCCTCGTAGGCGGCGAGCGTGACTGGCAGGTATCCCGACTTCTGGTGCAGGTATTCCTGCACATCGGTCTTGGACAGGTAGGCGAAGAAGGCCGCGACGCCCTTATATTGCTCGTCCGACTTGTTGCCGAACACCCACAGGCTGGCACCGCCCGGCGTGGTGTTCTGCGGTGCGCCCTTGGCGTCGGTATCGTAGGGAAGCTGGCCGATGCCATAGTTCATGCCGGACTTGACGATGTCGCCGAGGCCGCCCGAGGATTCGGTGAAGATGCCGCATTCGCCGGCAAGGAAGATCTGCTTGGCTTCGGACGTGCGCCCGCCATATTTGAAGGTGCCGTCCTTGGCGAGGTCTGCGAGCGCCTGGAAGTGGTTGACGAAAATCGGCGCGTTGATCTTGAGTTCGACATCACCGCCGGCCAGACCGTTCTGCTGGGTGGCCCACGACACGTCATTCCATGCCGCGAAGTTCTCCAGATGGATCCAGGTCAGCCAGGTCGAGGTATAGCCGCATGAGGCGGCGCCGCTCGCCTTGATCTTCTTGGCAGCTTCCCACACCTCGTTCCAGGTCTTGGGCGGGTTGTTCACGTCGAGGCCCGCCTTCTGGAAGATGTCCTTGTTGTAGTAGAGGATCGGCGACGAGGAGTTGTAGGGGAAGGACAGCATGGTGCCGTCCGGCTTCGAATAATATCCGACGATGCCGGGCAGGTACTGGCTCTTGTCGAAGGTCATCCCGGCACCGGTCATCACCTCGGCCACCGGCTTGATCGCACCCTCGGCCGCCATCATCACGCCGGTGCCGACATCGAACACCTGGAGGATATCTGGCGCCTGTCCGGCGCGGAAAGCAGCGATGCCGGCATTCAGCGTCTCGGGATAGGTGCCCTTGAACACCGGAACCAGCTCATAGTCGCTCTGGCTGGCGTTGAAATCCTTGGAGATCTTGGCAACGACCTCGGCGTTGGCGCCGGTCATGGCGTGCCACCAGCTGATCTGCGTGACGGCGAAGGCGGAGGTAGTGGAAAGCAGGGTCAAGGTGGCGGCAACACCGGCCGCGAAGCCGAAGAACTTCATGTTTCATCTCCCGTTTTGTCATTGGCGAAAGGGCACTCTCGCAAAGGCAATATGTGCCGCTCGTGACAATTGGACAACGGATTTGTTGCGGATCGATGAACTCGATCTCCACTTAAAGTGGTGCACGCTTCCGAATGGAGTCGATGGAAAGGAATTGCCAAGCCGGCTTACTGTTCGAACAAGGGCGATGGGGACCGGCAATCGTCGGCGCCTAAAGCGCGTCGCGTTTGAATGGATGCGACGCGCTTTAGGTTCTTGTTTTGATGCATGTCGTTATCGCAAAACCGCTGCGCACCCTCGGGTCAGGCCCTGGGTCAGGCCCTAGGGCATGCTTGTGCGCGACATGCATTAGTCCGACTTGCCGAGCGCCGTCTCGACCAGCCGCTTGGCATCGGGGCTCGACCACTCGGCAGGGCCGTTCATGTGAGCGATCAGGCAGCCTTCGCCGTCGATCAGCATGGTGACCGGCAGGCCGAGCGCCAGGCCGCGCGTCTTGAGATCGTTGAACAGCGCCATCGTCGAATCACGGTAATAGCCGAGCGCCTCGACGCCGGTTTCCTCGAGGAACTTCTTCGGCTTGGTGTCGTCGCCGGCATCGACATTGACCGCGACGACCTCGAAGGCGTCGCTGCCCATTTCTTTCTGCAGCGCGTCGAGCGCCGGCATTTCGGCGCGGCACGGCGCGCACCATGTCGCCCACAGATTGAGCAGCACCGTCTTGCCGGCATGGTCGGCGAGCGTCATCGGCTTGCCGCCAGGGTCGTTGAAGGCAAGGCTTTTCAGCGATTGCGGCGGATCGGCCGGCAAGAGTGCCGCAACCTGGCCGGTGGCAGCCGCAGCGACCGTCTTGGCGCGGTCAGCCTTGGCGGCGCAGGCGACATCGTCCTTGCTGTCGTCAACGGCGACTTGAGCGGGCGCGTTGTTGCCAGAACCGCTCTCGCTGACATATACCGCGACCGCGCCGGCCAGCACGCCCGCCACCAAAGCGGCGAGGATGAGGCGCGGGGCCGGAAAAAATCGATTGCCGTCTGCCATTTTTAAAAACTGCTCCGGAGCACGGGTTATAGCGATGAGCGACAAGAAGGCCAGCAACCAGATGTGGGGCGGACGTTTTGCCTCGGGTCCGGCCGCGATCATGGAAGCCATCAACGCGTCGATCTCGTTCGACCGCAAACTCTACGCGCAGGATATCAGAGGCTCGATCGCCCATAGCGAGATGCTGGCGCAAACGGGCATTATTTCGGCGGCCGATCAAGAAAAAATCGCTCACGGGCTGAACACGATCCTGGCAGAGATCGAAGCCGGCACGTTCGAGTTCTCGACCAGGCTGGAAGACATCCACATGAATGTCGAGGCTCGCCTTGCGGAACTGATCGGGCCGGCCGCCGGCCGCCTGCACACTGCCCGTTCGCGCAACGATCAGGTGGCGGTCGATCTCAGACTGTGGGTCAAGGACGAATGCTTTCGCGTCGCCGAGGCGCTGAAGGGCCTGATCACGGCGTTCCTGGAACGGGCCGAGGAGCATGCGGCAACTGTGATGCCTGGCTTCACCCATATGCAAGCGGCGCAGCCGGTGACCTTCGGCCACCACTGCATGGCCTATGTCGAGATGTTTTCGCGCGACCTGTCGCGTGTCCGCGACGCCATCGAACGGATGGACGAAAGCCCGCTCGGTGCGGCCGCCCTTGCCGGCACCAGCTTTCCGATCGACCGGCACAAGACGGCCAAGGCGCTCGGCTTCCGCGAGCCGATGCGCAATTCCCTGGACAGCGTTTCGGACCGCGATTTCGCGCTCGAGTTTTTGGGGCTGGCGGCGATCTGCGCGACGCATCTGTCGCGGCTGGCCGAAGAGATCATCATCTGGTCGACGCCGCAATTCGGCTTCGTCAGGCTGTCGGACTCATTCTCTACCGGCTCCTCGATCATGCCGCAGAAAAAGAACCCCGACGCCGCCGAACTGGTGCGCGGCAAGACCGGCCGCGTCACTGGCCATCTGGTCGGTCTGCTAACGGTGATGAAGGGCATGCCGCTGACCTATGGCAAGGACATGCAGGAGGACAAGGAATCCGTGTTCGACGCCGCCGAGACGCTTGACCTGATACTGGCGGCGATGACCGGCATGGTGCGCGACATGACGGTGAACGCTGCCGCCATGAAGAAGGCCGCCGGGTCAGGCTATGCGACCGCGACCGATCTCGCCGACTGGCTGGCGCGCACCCTCGGCCTGCCGTTCCGCGAGGCGCATCATGTCACCGGCCGCGCGGTGGCGCTGGCCGAAGAGAAGAAGATCGGGCTCGACAGGCTGCCGCTGGAAGACTTGCAGTCCATTCACCCCGGGATCACGGCGGACGTGTTTTCCGTGCTTGCCGTGCAGAACTCGGTGAAGAGCCGCACGAGCTTCGGCGGCACCGCGCCGTCGGAAGTGAGGAAGCAGATCCGATACTGGAAAAAGCACATTGCCAAGGCGTGATGCTCGTGCGGCGAATCCGAAATTCGCATCACGTTGGAGCAGCGCGGCGAGCGAATTTCGGGTTCAAAAGCCGCACGAGCTAATTGATGAATTCTAGTGTCATGATCGCGTAATTCGTGCGATTATTGCGTTGATTCGATTGGAGATGCGATGCATGGGACGAGTTGCTGCAACCATCGACTTGAGCGCCGAGGAACGCAAGGAGCTTGAAGGTCTGTCGCGCCGGCGGCGAACGGCGCAAGGTCTGGCACAGCGGGCAGAGATCGTGTTGTTGGCGGCCGAGAGGCTTGAGAACAAAGTGATCGCGCAGCGCGTCGGGGCGGTTGAGAACACGGTCGGCAAGTGGCGACGCCGCTTTGCCCAAGATCGGCTGGATGGCCTCTACGATGAGCCGCGGCCGGGTCGGCCACGAGAGATCGGCGATGATGCGATTGCCGAGACGATCCGCCTGACGCTGGAGGCGACACCGCGCGAAGCCACGCATTGGAGTCTGCGCTCGATGGCGCGCGCGGTCGACCATGCGCCATCGACGATCCATCGGATATGGAAAGCCTTCGGCCTTCAGCCGCACCGCGCAGAAAGCTTCAAGTTGTCGAGCGATCCTTTGTTTGTCGAGAAGGTGCGCGACATCGTCGGCCTCTACATGGCACCGCCCGAACACGCGCTGGTCCTGTGCGTGGACGAGAAGAGCCAAATCCAGGCGCTCGATCGCACCCAACCGGTGCTGCCGATGCGGCCCGGCCAGATCGAGCGGCGCAGCCATGATTACAAGCGCCACGGCGTGACGTCGCTGTTCGCAGCGCTCGATATCGCCACCGGACGCATCATCGGCAAATGCTATCCGCGCCACCGCTCTACGGAGTTCCGCCGCTTCCTCGACGAGATCGAAGCGGCGGTTCCTGAGGATCTCGACATCCATTTGGTCATGGACAACTACGCCACGCACAAGACGCAACCCATCCGCAACTGGTTCGCCAAGCGACCCCGCTGGCACGTCCATCTAACACCCACCAGCGCGTCCTGGATCAATCAGGTCGAGCGCTTCTTCGCCGACCTCACCGACAAGCAGATCAGGCGCGGCGTTCACCGCTCAACCGGAGAACTTGAAGCCGCCATCGAAACCTACATCAATGCTGTCAACGCCGATCCGAAGCCCTTCAGATGGACAAAGTCTGCTACCGACATTCTCGCCTCCATCGAACGCTTCTGCCTCGCAACCCTCAAAACCGGCGACCAACAGGCTAAAATCGTCAGAACTTCGGAATCAGGACACTAGTGTGGTTTTGGATTTGAAGTTCCTTAACGCGAATGCCATCAATGACAGGAACTTCAAATCCACCACACCAGGTGCAATGCCAGAAAAACTCGGCTAAAAGCGGCGGGCAAAAGTTTCGGACGGATGGATCGATGACCGCAAGCAGGATTTTGGTGACGCTCGCGCTGCTGGCGGCGCTGGCAACCGTAACGGCCTGCGGCAGGAAAGCCGGGCTCGAGACGCCCTATGAGGCGGCCGTGCAGGCGCGCAAGGACGCACAAAAGGCCGAGCAGCCCGTGCCGCCCGAGCCGGAAAAACCGGTCAAGGACAAGAAGTTCATTCTCGACCCGTTGATCTAGAGCCGATGAGATCGGCCGATCTCATCGTGCTCCAACTTCCGGAATCTCTGTTGTGAACCATTTCGACTACCGCGACGGCGTGCTGCATGCCGAGGACGTGGCGATATCAGATATCGCCACAAGCGTCGGCACACCGTTCTATTGTTATTCGACGGCGACGCTGACCAGGCATTTCCGCGTGTTTGCGCAGGCCTTTGCCGGGCTCGACGCGCTGGTCTGCTACGCCATGAAGGCGAATTCCAACCAGGCGGTGCTGAAGATCCTGGCAAAACTCGGCGCCGGCGCCGACGTGGTCTCGGAAGGCGAACTGCGCCGCGCGCTGGCCGCCGGCATTCCGGCCAACAAGATCCTGTTTTCCGGCGTCGGCAAGACCGCGCGCGAAATGGATTTTGCGCTCTCGGCCGGCATTCTCTGTTTCAACGTCGAATCTGAGCCGGAACTTGAATTGCTGTCGACCCGCGCCACGGCCCTGGGCAAGGTGGCGTCGATCTCGCTGCGCATCAACCCGGATGTCGATGCCAAGACCCACAAGAAGATCTCCACCGGCAGGGCCGAGAACAAGTTCGGCATTCCCTGGCAGAAGGTGCGCCAGGTCTATGCCCGCGCGGCTGAACTGCCTGGCATCAAGGTCACCGGTATCGACACCCATATCGGCAGCCAGATCACCGAATTGCAGCCCTTCGACGACGCCTTCGCGCTGCTGGTGGAACTGGTCGGCGTGCTTCGTGCCGACGGGCACGCCATCGAGCATATCGATCTCGGCGGCGGCCTCGGCATTCCCTACCGCGTCGACAACAGCCCGCCTCCCTTGCCGGACGCTTATGCCCAGATCGTCAGGAAGCACGTCGCCAAGCTCGGGCTGAAGGTGATGTTCGAGCCGGGCCGGCTGATCGTCGGCAATGCCGGTGTCCTCGTCTCGCAAGTGATCTTCGTGAAGGAGGGCGACGCCAAGAACTTCCTGGTCGTCGACGCCGCGATGAACGATCTGATCCGGCCGACGCTCTACGACGCCTTCCATAACATCAAGCCGGTGGTGCAGCAGCCGGCCGCGGCGCCGCGCATGACGGTCGACGTCGTCGGCCCGGTCTGCGAGACCGGCGATTATCTCGGCCTCGACCGCGACCTGCCGCGGCTCAAGGCCGGCGACCTGATCGCCGTCGCCACCGCCGGCGCCTATGGCGCGGTGCAGGCCGGTACCTACAACACCCGCCTGTTGGTGCCCGAAGTGCTGGTCGACGGCGACCGTTTCCATGTCGTGCGCCCGCGCCAGACCTATGACGAGCTGATCGGGCTGGATTCGCTGCCTGATTGGCTGGAATAGACCCATGATCCCGAAAAAGTGGGAACCGGTTTTCGGAAAAGATCATGGTCAAACAAGAATAGATCGTCTGTAGCGCTACAGCCGGTGCTGAATCAGCGCCCTGGTCTCGGCGATCCTGCCCTCGTCGCGGCGATAGAATGTCCACTGCTTGATGCGTTTGCTGCGCAGAAGGCCCGCCTGGGTCAGCACCCGCATATGCTCGCTGAGCGTCGCCTGGGTGATGCCAAGCTTTTCCGCGATCAGCAGCGCGCAGACGCCGTCCTCGACCAGATCGCCATCGGCCTGCGGCGAAAAATGCACGCGCGGGTCCTTCAGCCAATCGAGGATTTGCAGCCTGCGCTCGTTGGCAATCGCCTTGAAGACATCAACCTCTTGCATTTAGCCATTTTGCTAAGTTACTAAGTGATGTCAACCTCGGGAGCAGACCATGCTGAACGGCAATATAATCACCCGCGAACGCATCGCCGCAATGGAGCCGCGCATCCGGCCATTCGTGCGCCACACGCCGGTGCTGCGCGTCGACATGGCCGATTTCGGCCGTCCGCCTCTTGCCGTCGACCTGAAGCTCGAATGTCTACAGCATTCCGGCTCGTTCAAGGCGCGCGGCGCGTTCACCAATCTTCTCGAACGGCCGGTTCCCGCGGCCGGCGTCGTCGCCGCATCCGGCGGCAATCATGGTGCCGCGGTCGCCTATGCCGCCATGCGGCTCGGCCACAAGGCGACGATCTTCGTTCCCGAAGTGAGTCCGCCGGCCAAGCTGGAACGCATCCGCGGCTACGGCGCCGAGCTGGTCGTCGGCGGCGCGCGCTATGCCGAGGCGCTGGCCGCCAGCGAAAGTTTCGCGGAAAAGTCCGGTGCGCTGCAGATCCACGCCTTCAACCAGGAGGAAACGCTTGTCGGGCAAGGCACGCTCGGCCTCGAGATCGAGGCTGACCTGCCGGAGCTCGACACGCTGCTGGTCGCCGTCGGTGGCGGCGGCCTGATCGGCGGCATCGCCGCCTGGTTTGCCGGCCGCATCAGGATCATCGCCGTCGAGCCCGAGGGTGCACCGACGCTCTATCGCGCCTTCGAGGCCGGCCAGCCCGTCGATGCGCCGACTGAGGGCATCGCCGCCGATTCGCTGGCGCCGAAGCGCGTCGGCGAAATGATGTTTCCAATCGCCGAGGCCTTCGTCGAGCGTTCCATATTGGTCAGCGACGACGAGATCATCGCCGCCCAGGCGGCGCTTTGGGACCGGGTGCGAATCATATCCGAGCCGGGCGGCGCAGCGGCGTTCGCAGCGCTCCTGTCCGGCCGCTACGCGCCGGCTGCGGGCGAGCGTGTCGCCGTGCTGGTCTGCGGTGCAAACGCCAATCCGGCTAAATTCTGACGATAATGGAGGCAGTATCGTTCACGTTTTCGGGAACCGCCTCGCCTTCGCCGTGTTTGTTGATATGCTTCGAGTGACGTGCATCTAAAACTTTGAGTCCTTCGCATCCGATTTTCGGGCCGGTGCGATAGATTTGTGAGGTTCGGGTTATCCCGCCCGAGCAGGAAGGGCCGATGACGCAACGACCCACCTTCACCAGCGATCGCAGCCTGGCCGGGCGCCTTGCCCTGAGCAGACTGGCGACGCGGGTCTCGATGACGGTCGAGCGTGGCTGGCCGTTGCTGCTTCCGCTGCTCATTGTCGCCAGCCTGTTCCTCAGCGCCTCGTGGCTCGGCCTCTTCCTTCTGCTGCCCGACGCGGCGCGCATGGGCCTCATGGCAGTGTTCGGCATCGCAGCCCTTGCCGCGCTCTATCCCCTACGTTTCTTCCGGGTGCCGACCAGCGCCGAGATCGACCGGCGCATCGAGGCGGCCAACCAGTTGCTGCACAGCCCGGTGCTGGTGCAGACCGACCGGCCGAGCGGCAGGGAAAGCATATTTTCGCAAGCGCTGTGGCGCGAGCACCAGAAACGCATGGCCGAAAAACTCGGCAACCTCGGTGGCGACCTGCCGCGCACCCGGGTGCCGGAGCGCGACCCGTGGGGGCTGCGCGCCGTGGCGGCGCTTTTGTTGGTCACCGCCTTTGCCTTCTCCTTCGGACCGTCGGGCGGCCGCATCGCAGACGGGTTCAGTGCCCACGCGGCGCGGGACGCCGTGCCGCCGCGCATCGACGCCTGGGTGACGCCGCCGGCCTACACCGGCAGGCCGCCGGTCTTCCTCACGTCCCCAGCCCTCGCCAACCCAGCCCTCGCCGACAATGGCAATCAGGCTGCGCCCACCTTCACTGTTCCGGAAGGCAGCGATGTGTCGCTGCGCGTCACCGGCGGTTCCGGCGAGGAAACGCTGAGCTACGCGGACGCCGACGGCAACGCCCGCACCATCGAGCCGGCCGGGCAGCAGGCCGACGCGGCCAAGCCGGCGGCGGCAACGCCCTCTACGGCAACGCCATCTACGGTGCGCCAGTTTACCGGAAAGCTGACCGCCAACGGCACGCTGACGCTGAACTCGGGCAGTGACGAACTCGGCAACTGGGCCTTCGCAGTGATCCCTGACAAGCCGCCGCAGATCCGCTTCGTCGGCGAGCCGAAACGCGCCGTCAACGGCTCCTTCGAACTCAACTACCAGATCGACGACGACTATGGCGCGGCCTCCGCCAAGGCGGATTTCGTATTGGCCGACCCGCCGGCGCCGAATGCGCATCCGCTCTATGGCCCGCCCGAAATGCCGCTGACGCTGCCGCGCCGCGGCGCCAAGGGGAATGCCGCCAAGACCACGAAGGACCTGACCGAGCATGTCTGGGCCGGCGGCAACATCAAGCTCAGGCTTGTCGCCACCGACGATGCCGGCCATACGGCAACCAGCGAAACCAAGACGCTGGTGATGCCGGAGCGGCCTTTCTCCAACCCGCTGGCGAGGGCCGTGATCGAGCAGCGCCGCGTGCTGGCGCTCGACGCCAACGCCAAGAGCCGCGTGCTCGACCTGATGGACGCGATCACGCTCAGGCCCGAAGACACGTTCGACAACATGGCGCACTACCTCGCCATCATGAGCGCCCGCACCCGGTTGAAGATGGCCGACAGCGACGACAAGTTGCGCGACGAGGTCGCCTATCTGTGGGAGATCGCGCTCGGCATCGAGGAAGGCAATCTTTCGGAAGCCGAGAGGCGGCTGCGCCAGGCTCAGCAGGCGCTGCAGGACGCGATCAAGAACGGCGCCAGCGACGAGGAAATCGACAAGGCGATGAAGGAACTGCGCGAGGCGATGAACCAGTTCCTGCAGGAATTCGCCCAGCGTGCACAGCAGAATCCGAACGCGCCGCAAATGCAGCAGAACGGCCAGGAACTGCGCCAGAGCGACATCGAACGAATGATGGACCAGATCGAAAACCTAGCGAAATCAGGCGACCGCGACAGCGCGCAGCAATTGCTTTCGCAACTGCAGGACATGATGAACAATCTGCAGGCCGGACGTCAGCAGCAGGGCGGCCAGCAGAACAGCGAAATGCGCCAGCAGATGGACAAGCTCGGCGAGATCATGCGGCGCCAGCAGGAGATGATGAACGAGACCTTCCGCTTGGACCAGATGCAGCGCGGCCAGCAACAGCGCGGGCAGAATCGCGAAGAGCAGCTCGGCGAGAACGGTGAGCAGGGCCAAATGGGCGAACAGGGCGAGCAGCCCGGCCCAGGTGAAGACCGCGATCCGCTCGGCCGGCCGAACCCGATGACGCCGCAGGAATTCGCCGACGCGCTGAAGCGGTTGCAGGAAGGCCAGGGCAAGCTGCAGGGCGACCTCGACCAGCTGAGAAAAGGCCTCGAAGGCATGGGTCTCGAGCCCAATGAAGGGTTTGGCGAGGCCGGCAAATCCATGGGCAACGCCGAGCAGGCGCTTGGCGACAGCGATGGCGACCAGGCCGTCGGTCACCAGGGCCGCGCGCTGGAAGCGTTGCGCAAGGGCGCCAAGGACATGATGAAGCAATTGCAGGCCATGCAGGGCGACGAGGGCGAAGGCGAGCGGGGCGGCCGCCAGCAGAACGCCGACCGCGATCCGCTCGGCCGGCCGCGCGCCACCGAAGGTCCCGATTTCGGCGATTCGGTGAAGGTGCCGGACGAGATCGATGTGCAGCGCGCCCGCCAGATCCTCGAAGCGATCCGCAAGCGGCTCGGCAACGCGCTCAGCCCCGACATCGAGCGCAGCTATCTGGAGCGGCTGCTGGAGCTGAAGTAAAGCTGCCCTCTATATCAGGAAGATCGGCGTGCACGGTCATGGCGGCCGACATCGCCGGGCTGCGCAATTAGGCGACATGCTCTCGAGCGGCGGACTATCACGTCGAACCGTGACGCCGCTCTATCTTTTTGTTTTGTTAGAGCATCGGATTTTCCCAAAACCGGTACCCACCCTCGGGTCAGGCCCGGGTCAGGCCCGAGGGCAGGCTTTTGGGTCCGATGCTCTAGTGGTCAAAATCCAACGCTTGGTACCCGACCCGAAATACCGCTCTCGACCCTTCTCTGCCCTTCCCTCAGAGAATTTGAACGGGAAGTCGTGACACGTTGCAGCTTACGCGAAGCAATGAAGCTATGACCGCCCCAGGGGCGGAAGCCAACGTTCACGATGGTGGTCATTGCAGGCGATAACTTCTCAATCCAATGACATTGTCGCTCGCAGCTTGTCGCCCTCTGCGGGACGTGGCCTATCACGCCGCAGCGAAGAACAGGCCCGACCCACCCGATGCTGGGTCCAGTTGCTGGCCCGGGGTCGAAGGTAAATCCTTGAAAATCCCGGGCCGTGCGTCGAAGACCGGCTTCAGCTCACCTTCTTGACCGGTGGCAGAACCCACGAGCCATCGATGATCGAAGGGGCGCTTTCATTCGGCCAGTAGAGCCGCATCATCAGGACGAACTTGTCCTTCGGAGCCGGCAGCCAGTTCGACTCTTTGTCAGCGCCCGGGGACTCGTTCTGGATCAAGAGATCGACCGAGCCGTCAGCGTTCGCCTGCAGCGGTTGGCGGGCGCTGATGGAATAGCGATTGAGCGGGTTGTCGACGAAGAAATACTTCTCGTTGTACATAGTCAGCGACCAGAAGCCCGAGACCGGAGGCAGCTTCCCCTTCTTGAACTTCAGGACGTATTTCTCCGTGCCCGAATAGGCGCGGCTGATAAGGCCGCTGTCGGACTTCATCGAAGTCGGATACACGGCGTCTTGGGGACGATTTGCACCGAGCCCGATTGCCGTGACCAGGGCGCGCTGAATATAGTTCGTACCATAGATGCCCGTCTTGGTCGTGTAACCCCACCCGTTGATATCCTTCACGTCGCCGTCACTGAACTTGAAGTGCAGCATGATGCGATCGAAAGCGACCTGAGGGATACGCTTCGCAAACGACGGATCGAATTTGCTCTTGTCGAAATCCTGACCGGGCACAATGCCGATCTGGGCCATTTTCTCGACCATCGGCGCATCCGCCTCCGTTGGAGGATTGGTCTTCATCAGCTCACACAGGAGCGTGAAGTACTCGACAGCATCCATCGCATTGACCTGCTCACGAACAGCGGTCTTCATGTCGATCGACGAATCGACCTTGCCGGCCGGCGCAGTCCAGTCGGTGCCGTAGGCGCTCAGAGGAACGAGCTTCACCTCATCCTGCAGCTTATGCACTTCGGCATAGTCCTCCTTGGTGCCGGTGCAATAGATGCGACCCAGCAGCCAGACCAAACTGGTTGGCGACTTGTATTCCTTGACGCCGTCGGGGAGCTTGCCCTCCCAGCCGGGTCCGGTGATTGCGTAGGTTTGCGCGCCCGTCCCTGTCGTGCGTTTGCCAGGAACGTCGAACACTGTCGTCCAACCGTCAAGCATTGGGAACAGAGCGTAACGATCCGCCATATCCGGAAGGCTGACGACCCATGGCTCCTTCCCCACGTCCACGAATGCGGTGGTGTAAAGGGTGTCCGCATTGGGAGCGGTCACGTCGGTGAAACTAGCGTCCGGATACGCGCGAAGCTTGATGACGTGGCCCATTGGGCCCTTGGTGCCCTTGGGTTTCGCGACGTTGGTGACGACGCGGCGGGTCATCTCCATGGTGATCAGCGGGTAGCCATAGGTGTAGGCTTCGACCGCTAAGCCGAATTCGTCTGAACCCCCGATCAGATCTGCAACGAAACCTTCGGCATTGCCCGCCGTCGGTCTTAGCGACGTAGCGGCAAGCAGGCCTAAGCCGCCGAGCGAAACTGTGCGACGTGACACGTTCATTTCATCCTCCAGACTTTCCCAGGCCCAGTGACCTGTCCGACGACTGATAGTTGCTAAAAAGGCCTTCGAACTGCCCGCTCGGTTTTCAGGATCAATAGAGCACCGCCCGCCTGAACGATCGCCTTGCCACCCCAGCATACGATAGCGGCGTCAGCGGCATGCCGATGATGTCGATGAAGACCGACACCTCGGAGCCCTTGTCGGGCATCTCTCCGTCGACGAGTTGGACCGTATAAGTGAGGTCGCTGCCGTTCAGTTGTGGGTCCTTGAGGACGACCACGACCTGCCTGAGTTCCTCGCCCTCAATGATCGACAGGTCTGCGTTCGGCGGGTCGGACAGGAAGCTGTCCTTACCTGTGCTCCAGAACGGGACGAAGGCCGCCGTTTTCATATTGCCGGCGACGCGCTCCGGCCGATCCGTGAAGAACAGCGTCGAGGTCGCAATATCCACGAGCGTCAGCTTGTTCGTTGCCTTGTCGTAGGTCATCGCATCGGCGGTCTGGACGAACAGGAAGTCGGCAATGTCGTCGGCCGCCTCGGCAGGCCGCAACTTCAGCGACGTCGCTGTCGCGGCGAGAGCTGAGGCGGCTAGGAGAAGGTTTCGTCGGGTGGTCATTTTGCAATCCCCTCTTTGCCAGATTTGTCCACGAAATCCGATCCCCGCAGTGACGTTGGCGCTTTGCCTGACCTTTGGCAACGCAAATAACCGTATACTACATAGAAAAAACAAGACGCCCGGGATTAGGCGGAGGCAAGGTATCCGGCCCTCCTTAGTCAGTTAATGAAAAACTCGATATCTTTTGAACGAGCAAAATCGCATCGACATTTCTTTGATGAGCGTTCTTTCGCCAACGCCAGTACATTTTTCGGGAGCCAGGCACTTTCACGCTCGGCACCGTCCTTGTAGCCTCCCGCGTCGAAGATTGCTGCCGCGATTCGCGTGATAGTTCGAATCGTTCGGGGCGGTCGTTTTCTTGATCAACTGACAGAGTGATCTCGGCGCGCCAGACGTGCTTCTGGGGCGCATTGCGATCCTTGATCAGCGCTGCCAGGCGCTGGCGATCGGTTGCCGACGACTCGCATGCGCACGCGACAAAGGGAATCCCAAGCTGGACTCTTATGTTAGGCGCATACAACTAGCGGTTGGTGAACGCCTCGCGGATCGCCTCCTCCATGCCGTCGATGGCCTCGCCGGAAGCGTTCGGATTGCGGCGCAGCACCACGTTCGAGGAATCGATGTCGCCGAACCCATCGGCGGCCGCAAGTTCGCGGCAGGCGGCCGGGATGTTGCTGCGCGAGATCGGCGCAATCGCCAGCCCGGAGGTGACGGCGAGCCGCAGGCCGCCATTGGTGTCGCTGGTATAAGCGACACGATAGGCGAGGCCGCGCTGCTCCAGCGACTTGATCGCGAAATCCTTGCACCAGCCGGCACGGTTGTAGAGTGCGATCGGCACCGGCCGCTCCTCATGCATGTGATGCAGCTCCGACGTCACCCACACGGTCGGGTCATGCATCAGCACCTCACCGCCGGAGAGATCCTGCCATTCGAACACCACCGCCAGATCGAGTTCGTCGGCGGCGAGCGCCGCGATCTGCGCACCGGAATGCGCGTAGCGGACGGTGATGTCGACCTGAGGATGGCGCTTGGCAAAGGCGCCGAGCGCGCGCGACAGGATCGCGTGGCCATATTCCTCCGGGATGCCGATGCGCACCGGACCGCCAAGCGGCGCCGCGACCATCGATGCCGCCGTCTCGTCCAGCAGCGATACGATCCGGCGGGCGTTGACGATGAGTTCGCCGCCGCGGCGCGTCAGCGCCACACCACGCGAGCCGCGCTCGAACAGGCTGTCGCCGACCACATTTTCGAGCTTCTTCATCTGCATCGAAACCGCCGATTGGGTACGGCCGGCCTGCTCCGCTGCCTTGGTGAAATTGCCGGTGTCAGCAACCGCGACGAAGGTGCGCAGCAGATCGCTGTCGAGCGTGGGCTTCATTTGTCCGCCATAAGAAAATATGATTGCTGGCATCATTCCAATTCGTTTGCAACATGTCAAACGGCGGATAATAGTCACCTCACCCATTGGATATGCGGCTGCGAAATCGGCCGCGGACCAATCTAGAGTCCTCACTCGTACCCGCTGCCCGAAACGGTGGCGGGTTCTTTTTGATGCATGTCGTCCAAAAGTGCGCAGCGGTTTTGGGACAGCGACATGGATAACCAAAACCAGGCCGGCTCTCGGGCCGCACACGCAAGGAGCCGTTGAACGACATGCAGAACCGGTTCGTTTTCGGCATGGCAAGCCTTTGCCTCGGCGTTCTGGTGTTCTCGCTCCAGGACCCGCTGATCAAGGCTGTATCGAGCACTTATCCGGTGACCGAGGTGATGGCGATCCGCTCGATCGTCGCCCTGCCCATTCTT
Source organism: Mesorhizobium sp. WSM4842 (assembly GCF_055901575.1). Taxonomy (NCBI): domain Bacteria; kingdom Pseudomonadati; phylum Pseudomonadota; class Alphaproteobacteria; order Hyphomicrobiales; family Phyllobacteriaceae; genus Mesorhizobium; species Mesorhizobium sp. WSM4842. Next base: position 1,783,893 of record NZ_CM148372.1, on the reverse strand, counting down.
CTCGTGCTTGTTCATGCCGATGTCGGGCTCAGCGCGATCTTTTCGAAGCGGTTTCGCATGCTGACGATGCGCGCCTTCATCCTGTTCGCCTCCTACACGGTCTACTACCTGGCGATCGCCGCCCTGCCGCTTGCCGACGCGGTGGCGCTCTATTTCATGGCACCGCTGTTCATCATGGCGCTTGCCGGCCCTTATCTCGGCGAACGGGTGGCGTGGCAGACGCTCGTCACCGTCATGGTCGGAATGCTGGGCGTGCTGGTGATGCTGCGGCCCGATGCCGGGCTGTTCGACTGGGCGGCGCTGCTGTCGCTGGCCTCGGCGGTTCTGTACGGCTTTTCGCAGTTGATGGCCCGCAAGATCGGTGACACCGAATCATCCACGGTCATGGCGTTCTATCAAAACGGCGTCTATCTCCTGGGCGCTGCAGCGGTCGCCGGGCTGTTCTGGCTGGCAGGAATAGCTCACGCCACGCATCCGAGCCTCGAATTCCTGGTCAGGCCATGGATCTGGCCGCAGCCGATCGATTTTCTGACGATGGCCGCCTGCGGCTTCGTCGCTTCGGCCGGAATGATCCTGTTGTCGCAGGCCTACCGGCTGGCGCCCGCCAACAGCGTCGCCACTTTCGAATACACCGGCATCATCTGGTCGCCGCTGTGGGGTTTCCTGTTCTTTGCCGAAGTGCCGCGATCGACCACCGTCGTCGGCGCCGTCCTCATCATCGGCGCCGGTCTGTTCGCGCTCCATGCCAGCCGGCGCCGGAGCAGCGGGCCGGCAATCGCGGCGACCTGCGATCCCGCCTGACCGCGATTAGGCTTGGATTCTAATGCATGTCGCCCAAAAGTGCGCAGCGGTTTTGGGACGACGACATGCATAAAAACAAGAACTTAAAGCGTCGCATGAATCCCTTCAGACGCGACGCGCTTTAGGCAAAACAGGCGAGCGCCTGTTCGACACGCGCGCGGATTTCGGCCAGCGTGAACGGCTTCTGCACGACATCCACAATGACGCCGTTCAATTCCTCGGCGCGTTCGCGCTGGTCGGCATAGCCGGTCATCAGCAAGATTTTCATCGCCGGGAAAAGCGACGCCGCCGCCTTGGCCATTTGGATGCCGTCCATCTCCGGCATGCGGATATCGGAGACGACAAGGTCGTAGCCGCCACGTGCTGCGCGGATCAGGGCAAGCCCTTGCGCGCCGTCGGCGGCGATGTCGATCATGTGCCCGGCGCGTTCGAGCGCGCGGGCGGCGAGGGTGCGGACGGATTCATCGTCCTCGACGATCAGGAGCTTTGCCATAGCGGAATGTTGCCGTGGAAAAGTTGACTTTTTCTGAACCGCAACCGCAGTCAGGGAGAAAATCCGGAGCGCGCCGCATCGAAGAATTGCATACAGCGATTTCAAGCCCAGCGCACGGATCGAGCACTGTGTTGAGATTCAGGTCAGGCCGAGTCGCAAACAGCGGCTTCCGAGAACCGGAGCGGAGCGTACTTTTGGTACGTGAGCCCGCGCATGATTTCGAAATCGAATTTGATTTCGGAAAGGTCATGCGCAAAATCAGAGTACTACAGCGTCCTTTGCGCGCCCAAGAAGGCGCGCGGCGCTGTAGGAAGCGCAGGAAGCCGCTGTTTGCAGGCCGGCCTCACCTGAATATCAGCACACCCTAGGCGTCGCCCTTGACGACGCCTACAAACGGCAGTTCGCGAAAGGCGTGGGCGACATCCATGCCGTAGCCGACGACGAAATAGTCGGGGCAGTCGAAGCCGACATAGTCGGCGATGAGCGCGGTCTGGCGCCGCATGCGCTTGTCGAGCAGCACGGCGATGGCGCAGCTTTTGGCGCCACGCGACAGCATCAGGTCGCGGGTGAAGGACAGCGTCTTGCCGGATTCGAGGATGTCGTCGATCAACAGTACGTCGCGGCCGGCGACCTCATTGTCGATGTCGCGCAGCACCCTAACCTCGCCGCTGGTGGTGCCGGCGCCGTAGCTGGAAATAAAGATGAACTCGACCTCGGGCGACAGGTCGACATCGTGCATGGCGCGGATGAGATCGGCAGCGAAAATGAACGATCCTTTCAGCACCGAAATCACCAGAAGGTCGTGATAGTCGCGCTCGGCGATCTCCTTGGCGAGCTCCAGATTGCGGCGGGCAATCGCCGACGCCGAAAACAGAACCTCGATATCCTTGCCGCGCACGACTGGCATTGGCAGCCTTTCCAGAAATGATCGCCCTAGTTGGCGAAGGTGACCGAGACGGTCCTGACCCCGTTTCTAGGCATGTCGAGCCGGCTCGAAAAGCCAAATCTTTCGCCGGGCGCCAGCAAACGGTTGAATGTCTCCAGCGTATAGCGGGTTGTGCGCCTGTCATTGCCGGTGACCCGGATTTCCAGCGGCGGCAACGGCGACGGACTGGCGCCGTCATTCGCGGCCTCGCCAACGACGAACAGGACAGGTTTCGGCCCGGACGCATCGATACGCGACGTAACGCCTGAAATGGTGAGTGCAACGCCCGCTTCCTGTGCCGCAAGAAGAAGCGGCGCCTGGCGCACCAGCGCGTGCCCGCCCGAGACCCAGAAGGCTGCAAACACGGCACTGAGGCCGGCGATCCAGAAGATCGGACCGCCGCGCGCCCGCAGCCGTTCCATCGCGGCTTTCGGCTTGCGCAGCATGTCCATGCCTTCGAGCGATGGCGTGGCGATCACGCGCGAAAGCGGCGGTGAAGGGTCCATGCTGGCGGTGCGGCGCGTCAGCACCTCGTAGTCGGCATCGACGATGTCGTCGGCCGGATCACGCATGATGCGTTCCGGCGCGGCCGTGTCGGCCATGATTTCGCCGGAAACCGGGCGCGCGGTTCGATCCTCAGCCATCATGGCCCCAGCACTACGGAACTTGTTCGCTCTTCGTTTCTTTTGCGTAAACGGAAATGGTTAACGCTTCCCCATCGGTACCCCTGTGACGCACCCAAAAAACCTCAGAATTAACCGCCGGTTAACCATGCCGGCCGATGGTCTTTTCTCAGAGAAGGCTGGCTCGTCGCCGCCGCAAGTTTCAGGTCGTCGAACGTGATCCGCTTCGAAAATGTCGGCCTCCGCTATGGCATGGGACCGGAAATCCTCCGCGACATTTCCTTGCACATACCGGAGCGCTCCTTCCAGTTCCTGAGCGGCCCTTCGGGCGCCGGCAAGACGACGCTGCTGCGGCTTTTGTTCATGTCGCTCAAGCCGACGCGCGGACTGATCACCATCTTCGGCAAGGACCGCTCGCGCATCTCGCGCACCGAGCTGCCGCATCTGCGGCGGCGCATCGGCGTCGTGTTCCAGGACTTTCGCCTGCTCGACCACATGACGACCTACGAGAACGTGGCCTTGCCGCTGCGCGTGCGCGGTCGCGAGGAGGCGAGCTACCGCACCGACGTGACCGAGCTCTTGAAATGGGTCGGCCTTGGCGAGCGTATGCATGTGCTGCCGCCGGTGCTGTCGGGTGGCGAGAAACAGCGTGCCGCAATTGCCAGGGCGCTGATCGAGCAGCCCGAGATCCTGCTTGCCGACGAGCCGACCGGCAATGTCGATCCGCCGCTGGCGCGGCGCCTGTTGCGGCTGTTCATCGAACTCAACCGACTGGGCACCGCGGTGGTGATCGCAACCCACGACCTCGGCCTGATGGAACAGGTCGACGCACGGCGCATGATCCTGGCCGGCGGAAGGCTGGATATCTATGACTGACCATTCCGTTCAGCATGTCGAAGACCAGCACGCCGTGAAGGCTGCGACGACGCAGCGCGTTCAGCGCAAGATGGCGCCGATCGTGCCGGCGCAGAACATCGCCGGCCGGGCTCTGGTCCTGGTCATCGCCATCATGACGTTCCTCTCCTGCCTGACCTTCGGCGCGGTGACGCTGGTGCGCGACACCGCCTCGGTCTGGGAGAACCAGATCTCACGCGAGGCGACGATCCAGATCAAGCCGGTAGACGGCCTCGACATGGAGGCAGCACTTGCCCAGGCCTCGCAGATCGCTGGCGAATTTCCTGGCGTGAAGAGCGCCAGGATCGTCGACCGCGATGCCACGGCGCGGCTACTGGAGCCGTGGCTCGGCTCGGGTCTCAACATCGACGACCTGCCGGTGCCGCGTCTGATCATCGTCACCATAGACGAGAACAACCCGCCCGACTTCGCCGCAATGCGCGCCGCGATCACGCCGAAACTGCCCAGTGCAGCGCTTGACGACCATCGCACCTGGGTCGACCGGCTGGTGGCCATGGCCCGCACCACGGTGACCATCGGCATCGCCGTGCTGGCGCTGATGCTGTCGGCAACCGTGCTGACCGTGGTGTTCGCGACGCGCGGCGCCATGGCCGGCAACGGCCACATCATCGAGGTGCTGCATTTCGTCGGCGCCGAAGCGCGCTTCATCGCGCGCGAATTCCGCCACCACTTTCTGGTCACCGGCATGAAGGGTGCAGCCGCCGGGGGTGCGGCGGCGGTGCTCGTCTTCATCGTCTTCTCATGGTGGTCGTCGCGCAACATGGCAACGCCTGAGGCAGATCAGGCGACCGCCTTGTTCGGCAATTTCGCCATCGGTTCGGCGGGCTATCTCGGCGTTGTCCTCATGGTGCTGGTCATCGGTGCGCTGACGGCGGCAACCTCCCATGCCACCGTCGTCACCTATCTCAGCGACATCGATGTCCGCCAACCGGACGCGGGGTGATCACGAATAGAGAATTAACGTAACGTAATGTGTGCTTTTTCACCTACTAAACGCCGCATTTCGGGGTTAACGATAAAGATGATGGACGCGCGCGACTCGACCGGAATGGCTGGACAGTTGCCCTTGGTGATTACGCGTTCCCGCGAGCGCGCCAAGCCTAGCCGATTGGCAGGCGCGTTGCGCATCTCCGCGTTCTTTCTGCTCGTGCTGGCAACGCTGTTTGCCGGCGGCTTCGGCTGGTTCGCCAACACCGTCAGCCGTCTCGCGACGCCTACCAATCCGGCAAAAGCCGATGCCATCATCGTGCTGACCGGCGGCCATTCACGTCTCGACGCCGCTATGGGTCTGCTGGCATCCGGCAAGGGCGAGCGGCTGCTGATCAGCGGCGTGCATCCTTCCGCCAGCCGCCGCCAGCTTCAGGTCGCGACCCGCGGCGACAAGAAATTGTTTTCCTGCTGCGTCGATATCGACCGCGCCGCGCTCGATACGATCGGCAATGCCGAGGAAAGTGCCAAGTGGGTGGAAGACCACGCCTATGGCACCGTGATTCTTGTCACCAACAACTATCACATGCCGCGCAGCCTGCTGGAAATGGGCCGGCTGCTGCACAAGGCCAAGCTCGAGCCCTATCCAGTGGTCAACAGCAATCTCGGCAATGGCGGCTGGCTGACCAAGCCGAGGGCGCTGCGCGTGCTGTTCACCGAATACAACAAATATCTGCTGGCGCTGGCGCGCGGCATCGTGCCGGTAAAGCCAACGCCAACCGGCGTCGCGCTGGCCGAGGCTGCTGCGCCGAACTGAGCCGATCTGGAACCGGCAGCGGCATCATTCCTTGACTGTGGCGCTTGAGGCGTCACGCAGACGCGCGTTCTCCTGTTCGAGCCATTCGATACGCTTGTCCCTCTCGGCCAGCGCCGCCGCCACATCGGCCGCTTCGAAACGCTGTGGTATGTGCTGCGGGCAATTGGAATCCCAAGCCGAAACCGTGAACAGGATGATTTGCTCGGGGCGCGCCTTGTAGCCTTCCGGCATCAGCTTCGCCATCAGTTCGGCATCGTCCTCGACGACACGCGCGCTGCCCCAGATCTTGATGCGCTGCCGGTGGGCATAGTCGATCAGGAACAGGAATGCGCGGGGGTTGTCGTCCAGATTGCCCTGGGTGATGAATTGCCTGTTGCCGGAGAAATCCGTGAAGCCGATCGTCCGCTCGTCGAGCACCTTGAGGAAGCCGGCCGGCCCGCCGCGATGCTGGATATAAGGCTGGCCCTCACCATTGGCCGTCGACAGGAAGACGCTGGTCTGCGCCTCGATAAAGGCGGCGAGATCGGGCGTGATATCGGCTTGCCAGCCGCCACGCTCCTCGACACGGGCATAGGCATCACGTGAGCCTTTGCGGGCCTGGATCGCCTTGACGGTTGGCGTAAAGGCGACATCGCTGGTGAAGACGTGAGCATTCATGGAAAGCCTCCTTCAAAGGCCGAGTTCCGTCAGAGAGGGATGGTCGTCCGGCCGGCGGCCAAGCGGCCAATGATATTTGCGGTCGGCCTCGAGGATCGGCAGGTCGTTGATGCTGGCGATGCGCAAGCGCATCAATCCAAGCTCATCGAACTCCCAGTTCTCGTTGCCGTGGCTGCGAAACCACGAGCCGCTGTGGTCGTGCCATTCATAAGCGAAACGCACGGCGATACGGTTGTCGCGGAACGCCCAGACCTCCTTGATGAGCCGGTAGTCGCGTTCGCGATCCCATTTGCGTGTGAGGAAGGTCTGGATGGCGTCGCGCCCTTGCAGGAACTCGGCCCGGTTGCGCCAGCGGCTGTCGATTGTGTAGGCAAGCGCGACCCGTGCCGGATCACGGGAGTTCCAGGCATCCTCCGCCATGCGTGCCTTTTGTGCGGCGGTCTCGGCGGTGAATGGCGGTAGCGGTGGGCGGCTTTCAGACATGGGAACTCCTTGCGATGGGCTAGAGCGGCGGACTTTCAAGTCGAACCGTACCGCCGCTCTATCTCTTTTGTTTGAGCATCGGATTTTCCAAAAAGCCGACACAGTGGTCGCTGAATTCAGGCTGCCTTGCGGGCAGAAACGACAGGAAAGTCGATCTCCGTCCTGGCAACCTCATTGACATAGTTGGTCCAGACATTGAGAGCGACATGCTGGACGATCTCGATGATCTGCGCATCGTCGTAGCCTGCGAGCCTGACGGCGCTGAGATCCTCGTCACCGATATGGCCGCGGTCGCGCGCAATCTTGGCGGCGAAACGCACCGCTGCGGCGGCCTTGGGGTCGTTGGACCCGCCGCCGCGATTGGCGACCATCTCGGCATCGTCAAGCTTGGCGAGGTTCTTGCCGAGATAGGTGTGGGCGGAAAGGCAGTAGCTGCAGCCACTGATCTCGGCGACCGCCAGAGCGATGCGCTCGCGCGTCGGCGCGGGCAGGCGGCCTTTGGCAAGCGCTCCGGACAGACTGAGATAGCCTTCAAGCGCAGCCGGGCTATTGGAAACAAGCCTGAAGACGTTTGGCACGACGCCGAGTTGCTTCTCGACGGCATGTAACATCGGCTGCGACGCAGCAGGCGCGGCCTCTATGGACGCGGGCGTAGGGATACGGGGCATCGGCATTCCTTCTCATTGATCAGCTTCGCCGCCAAAACATGGCCCCTTCCATCATTCGGATGTAGCTGTCATATTTGCAATTGATCCTTCCAATTTCCGGGAGAAGTATGGATCGCCTCGAGGCCATGTCGCTTTTCGTCGCCGCGGTGGAGGCCGGCAGCCTTTCGGCCGCCGGACGCCGTTTTAGCATCCCGCTTGCAACGGTCAGCCGCAAAGTCTCCGACCTGGAGCGGCATCTGAAGACGCGTCTCCTGAACCGCTCGACGCGGCAGCTGACGCTGACCGACGCGGGTCACGCCTACCTCGCTGCCTGCCATCGTATTCTCGACGAGGTCGGCGAGGCCGAGCGTGCCGCCGCCGGCGAATACAGCGCCCCGACGGGCGATCTGATCATCACCGCGCCGATCGTCTTTGGCCGCCTGCATGTGCTGCCGGTCGTCACCGGCTTCCTTGCCGCCTACCCCGACGTGGCTATCCGCCTGATGCTCGCCGACCGGATAACCCAGTTGACCGAGGAGCACATCGATCTCGCCGTCCGCATCGGCGAGCTTCCCGATTCGAGCCTGGTGGCCACCCGCATCGGCTCGATCCGGCGCGTTGTTTGCGCGAGCCCGGCCTATCTGGCCGAGCACGGCATGCCAAAGACGCCGAAAGACCTCGCGGCACACAGCTGCGTCACCTTCGAAGGGCTCACCGCTCCTGCCGCATGGACTTTTTCCACCGGCAAGAGCGACCTCACTGTTCCGATCCGCTCACGGCTTCGGGTCAACACCGCGGAAGCGGCGATCGATGCCGCGATTGCCGGCGCCGGGATGACGAGGGTGCTTTCCTACCAGATCACTGCTGCGGTGCGGTCCGGCACGCTCCGCACCGTGCTGGAGGCATTCGAGCCGCAGCCATGGTCGGTCAGTCTCGTGCATGCCGGCCAGGGTCTACTGCCGGTGAAACTGCGCGCGTTCCTCGATTTCGCCGCCCCACGCCTGAAGAAGCGGCTGGTGCAAGCGACGTGGCAGGCCTGACGAACGGATAGCGGGTTCATCAAGTCGGATCGATCTCGCATCGTTTCCTTTTTGCTCGCGCTTGGTGTAACCAACGCACACCTCCTCACCGGGCACTTCCCACATGCTCCTTATTCGCTCGCTGGCGTTCAACCTCGTCTTCTACGTCAATCTGATCGTCCAGATGGTCCTCTGGACCCCGTACTATTTTCTGTCGCCGCGCCACCGCGCCTGGTTTGTGCCGAAATTCTGGTCGCGCACCAGCATGTGGCTCTATGACAAGATCGCCGGCACCAAAAGCGAGATCACCGGCCAGGAAAACCTGCCCGAGGGTTCCTTCATCCTGGCGCCGAAGCACCAATCCTTCTGGGACGCGATCGCCTTCTTCCCCCTCCTGCAAGATCCGATCTACATCCTGAAGCGGGAACTGACCTGGATCCCGTTCTTCGGCTGGTACATTTTGAAAATGCGGATGATCCCGGTCGACCGCGGCAGCCGCTCGAAGGCGCTGAAAGCGGTGGTCGCCGCGACTAGGCAGGAGCTGGCGCGCAATCCCCGCCAGCTGATCATCTATCCCGAGGGCACGCGCCGGGCGCCGGGCGACGAGCCGGCCTATAAATACGGCATCGTCGAGCTCTATACCCAGCTTGGCATTCCCGTGGTGCCGGTCGCCCATGTTGCCGGCCTCTACTGGCCGCGCCGGAAATTCCTGCGCTATCCCGGCACGATCAAGGCGCGCTTCCTGCCGCCGATCCCGGCGGGGTTGGGCAAGGAGGAATTCATGGAACGGCTGATCGGCGAGACGGAAGCCGCCTGTGACCAGCTGCTCATCGAGGCGTCCCAGGCGCCAAACCCGCCGCCAATGCCGCCGACAGCGGTAAAGCGGCTGAGGGAACTTGGCTCCGATACCCCGGCCTGAACCATCGGCTTGGTCGGCAGTATCCCCTAGGGAATCACAGCCAGCGCCGTTGTCAAAACCAGTGTCGCCGCGAACGTCAGATTGATGATCCGCGAGGCCAGCGGTTTGCGCAGGAAGCGCGCAAACGCTGCTCCGGCGAGAAGCCACAGGACATGGATGGCGACGATCATCGAAGCGAGGACCGCCAGCTTGAGCCCTGCATCGAGCTCACCGGCGGACGACGTGCCGGCAAATACGGCGGCAATCGCCACATAGGCTTTCGGGTTGGCGACGGCCAGAAGAAACCCGCCGAGGAATGTGGGACGTGCCGCCCCGCCGGTACGCGCTGCCAGAGGCGGAGCCGTTGCTATCTTGAAGGCGAGGTAGAGGATGTAGGCTGCGGATGCCAGCGCCAGGAGCGGTGTAAGCTTCGGCACAGAGGCAAGCATGGCCGTAATGCCCGTCGCCACGACCAAAAGCACGGCGACCGTCCCAAGAATGATGCCCGAGGCGTAGCGGAGCGAATCGCGCAGACCGAAGGCGGCGCCAACGGCGGTGACGCTTATCGTCGCCGGCCCCGGACTACCCATCACGACCGCCGATGCCAGCACAAGTGCGAGCAATTGCTGCCATAGTTCCGGATGGGAAAAGACCAGTTCGGCCATCTGTATACCAGTATCCAGGCGCGATGCGGGCAATGGTATGGCAGGACAGACCAGGGCGTCTTGAACGATCGTGCAGGGAGCCTTCCGGCGCAGGCCGCGCACGGTTCTTGGCTGCTGTTTGATCAAGCCGCCGCTTCGCGCTGGCGTCTATGCGCTCGCGCTGTCGAGCTCGGCGATATCGTCCGGACTGAGCTTCAATGATGCAGCGCGGACGAGGCTGTCGACCTGGTCCAGCGTCGTGGCGCTGGCGATCGGCGCCGTGACGCCGGGCCGCGCGATCACCCAGGCGAGCGCCACTTCCGCCTGCTTGGCCGCGTGACGCGTCGACACGGCGTCGAGTGCTGCCAGGATGCGCATGCCGCGCCCGTTGAGGTAGCCCTTCACGCCGTCGCCACGCGCGCTTTTGCCAAGATCGGCTTCGCTGCGGTATTTGCCGCTCAAAAACCCTTTGGCGAGGCTGAAATAGGTGACGACGCCGATATCATCGGCCATGCACAGATCGCGGAGCGGCCCATCGAAGGAGGCGCGGTTATAGAGATTGTATTCCGGCTGCAGCACCGCATAGCGCGGCAGGCCTCGGAGGCTTGCCACGTCGAGCGCGGCGCGCAACTGGCCGGCGTCGAGATTGGAGGCGCCGACATGGCGGATCTTGCCCTTGGCGAGCAGTTTTTGGTAGGCGCCGAGCGTTTCCTCGTAGGGGGTGGTCGGGTCCGGCCAGTGCGACAGATAGAGATCGACGACATCGGTCTGCAGCCGCTTCAGCGACGCATCGATGGCCTTTTCGATATAGGCGGCGGAGAGATCTTTCCTGCCCTGCCCCATATCCGACCCGACCTTGGTGATCACCACGACCTTGTCGCGGTTGCCGCGGCTCTTCATCCATTTGCCGATGATCGTTTCGGATTCGCCGCCCTTGTTGCCGGGAACCCAGCGCGAATAGGAATCGGCGGTGTCGATGGCGTTGAGGCCGGCGCCGACGAACCGGTCGAGCAGGTCGAAAGAGGTTTTCTCGTCGGCGGTCCAGCCGAAGACGTTGCCGCCCAGAGCCAGCGGCGCGATTGACAGGTCGGTTTGACCGAGACGACGTTTCTGCAAGACTGATCTCCGTGGGGAATGGAAAGGAGCGGGCGAAAAGCCCTCGCTTACCTATGTCTCACCGCGCCGAGGTCAAAGGCCTGGCCGTTCTTTCCGACGGACCAGTGCTTCACAAGGGCGCGATCCGGGGGCGCGATCCGCCGCGTTCGAAGTTCCAGCCGATGTCTACTGGCTCTGGCGCCGGTATTCACCAGGCGGCAGTCCGACCACGCGGTTGAAAAGTCGGCTGAATGAGGCCGTGTCCCGGTATCCGACCTGGTAACATATTTCCGAAATACCGAGTTTGGTGCTTTCAAGAAGTGTTTTCGCGGCCTCAAGGCGCCGGTCTTGGATCCATCGGCCGGGAGTGGTGTGCAATTCATCGGAAAACCGGCGCGCAAGCGTTCGCGGCGACAGACCGAGTTGCGCACCAAGGAAGGCAAGGTCGAGCGCTCCGAGCTGTTTTCTGGACAAGGTTTCGAGCCGGTCGCGGAACGGCCCTTGCGAAGGTAGCAGATCGGTGAGCGGGAACTCGTAGGGTGTCTGGATCTGCCGCGACGGCGGCAACACCAGCAACTTGCGAACCAGGCGCTCCTCCCTGGCGAAGCCAAGATCCCGCAGAAGCGCCTTGCCGAGCTCCAGGCCTGAAAAACCGCCGCCGCAAGTATAGATCCGTCCGTCCCCGATCAGCACACGTGAAGCGTCCCAACGCACCTTCGGAAAGCGACGCTGGGCATCGGTCTTCAGCCACCAGGAGATCGTCGCGCGCTTTCGGTCGAGAAGACCGGCGTCTGCCAGGAAGTAACCGGCCCCGCAATGCGCGGCGATGATGGCGCCGTCGCGTTGCGCGCTTGCGATAAGCGGCGCGGCGTGGCGGCTCTCTTCCTCGAGCGCGGCAACAAGCTCCGGGATTTGCATGCCGGGCATGGCCAGCAGGACCAGCAGGTCCATCCGCTGCGAGGGTTCGCGTCTGGTGTGAAAGGAGATTCCAGGCGTCGTCGTGGCGTCGGCCTGCCGTGCCACGAATTCGAAGGAAATCGCCGGCGCGCCGCGAATGGTGCTTACCAGCTCGAACATTTCGACAAGCGTCGCGGCGACGGCCGAATAGAACGTCGACGGCAGCCAGATCACGGCGTGGACGGGACGATTGTCCAAGATGGCTCCTTTGAACAGCTATGGCAAGTTTAGCACATAGATTGTCAAATCTGCCAATTCCGATTTTTGCCAGCGGCCTTAGGTTCCGCGACGCCGATGCAAACACCGGTGCCTGCGATCTGGCCGCGTCCAGATTGCATGGCCAGATCGCCCTTTATTGGAGACCACCATGAAAGCAGTTGTATTCGACGCAATCGGCTCGCCGCAGGACGTGCTCTATCTCGGCGACGTGCCCATGCCGCGAATCGGCGACCGTGAGGTGCTGCTCAGGATGGTCTCCGCCTCGATCAACCCTGGCGACTTTCTGTTCATCCAGAACCTCTATCCCGAACCGAAGAAGCCGCATTTCCCCTGCCAGATCGCCGGAAACCATGGCGCCGGTATTGTCGAGGCCGTGGGCGCGAACGTCGCCTTGAAACCGGGCACGCTTGTCGCATTCAGCTACTACAACAGCTGGGCAGAATATGCGGCCGTTCCGGCCGCTTGGCTGATCCCGCTGCCCGCCGGCTATCCGGTCGAACGCGCCGGGCAGATGGTGAACCCAATCACCGCCTGGGACCTGCTGGCGGATTCCCGTGTGCAGCCTGGACAGTGGCTGGCCGTCACGGCCGGCTATTCATCGGTTTCGACGATGGTGATGCAGTTCGCCCAACGGCGCGGCATCAACGTGATTGCGCTCGTGCGACGATCTCGCGACAGGCTGGACCTGAAGGGGCTTGGTGCCACCGCCATCCTCGATCTATCGGGTTTGAAGGTCGGCATCAGGGAAGCAGTCATGGACATGACCGACGGCGCCGGGCTGAACGGGATCATCGATAATGTCGGCGGACCCGTCAGTGGCGAGTTGATCCGCACCCTGGCGATGGGCGGGCAGATGGTTATCAATGGCGGCATGAGCACCGAGCGTTTCGAACTGCACAATTTCGACGTGCTGCTGAGCGGCCTCGAGATCAGGGCAAATATCTACCGCTACTTCTTTTCGCCGCCTGTCGAAGCCGACCGGCCAGTGTTGCGCGAGATTGTCGACATCTTCGGCCAACCCGATTTCCATGTCCCTGTTGGCGGCATCCATCCGCTGGCGGAGTTCGAGCTCGCCGTGACAAACAGCCTGGATCGCGCCGATCTCGGAAAGCAGATTTTCAGGATGTAACCCGGACCATGATCCCGAACCGAAGGTCAGCGACGAAAAAATGGGAACCGGTTTTCGGGATCATGGTCAAACAACGAAAGAAGATCACGACCCGATCCGTTTCGCTACCTCTTCCAGCCAGTGGTCGCGGATGCCCAGCGCTTCGAGGTGCTCCAGCGTGCTGAGCACGTAGTCCTCGTTCTTTCCCGACTGGCCGACGGCACCGCGAACGACGGTCGCCGCATCGGCGGCATCGAGCGCGCCGGCATATTGCTCGTGGGCACGATCGACGACATAGGCGACCGCCGAGACCGTCTCGCCCCCATCCGTCTCGCCGTTCGTAGCGTCATTGTCGAGGCGAATGCTAAGCATGCGCTCGCGATAGACATTGGTGACCAACTCGCGCTCGCGCAGATAGGTGATGACCTCGTTGCGCAGATCGCCGGGGACGCGGAAAGCCAGCCCAATGCAGGAGCCGCCACGGTCGAGGCCGAGCACCAGGCCGGGCCGTTCGCGCGTGCCGCGATGCACGAAGGAGTAGACGCACAGCGACCGGCGGTAGCCGTGGAGGCGCGCGCGCCGCGTCTCGACATGCGCAAATCCCGGCCGCCAGATCAGCGAACCGTAGCCAAAAACCCAAAAATCGCCCATATCGCCAAGCCTGGTTGCAGCACCGCGTTTTTTTCAATCCGTCTCCGTCTACCTGATGTTGCCGGAAACGACAGTCCCCTCTGCAACACGCGCTAGCGAGAGCCGTAGCATGACGTCAAGTGACGAGCGTCCGCCGAATTTTCGCCGCCGCCTCTTCTGGTTTGGCGCTTTCATCCTTGTGCTGTTCGGCCTCTACAGCGCCGGCTGGTTCTACCTGGCGGACAAGGTCAAGAGCGAAGCCGACAAAGCAGTGGCCGAGCTCAACGGCAATGGCATCGAGGCGGACTGCGCCAATCTCACGGTCAGCGGCTATCCGCTGAGCTTCGCGGTTTCCTGCGACAGCCTGGCTTATCAGGACGACAACAGGAACGTCGCAGCCTCGCTCGGCAGCCTCAACGCCGTCACGCACATCACCCAGATCCTGTCGCCTGGCGCCGACCTGCGGGGGCCGCTCAGAACCTCCGTGCCGGGGATGGCGCCGCTGTGGATCGATTGGGATGATCTGCGAGCGAACGTCAAACTATCCTGGCCCCTGCCCCGGCGCGTTTCACTGGAGGCCGAGGGCCTGTCAGCCCAGACCGATCCGGCGGATGGCACAGACCCGGTCGAGTTGTTCAGCGCCGGGACAGCGGCCGGACAACTGCGTCCGAACGGCCAGGACATCGACTATTCCGGGAGTTTCACCAATCTCGAAATCGAACCGGATGCCATCGATGGCCGCGTGCTGCCGTCGCTCGACGGCAGTGGCGACGTGACGCTGAAGAACGGCGTGGCGCTGATCAAGACACAAACAGAGAGCCTGCGCGGCCAGGCGATGGATATCGGCAAGCTTGATCTGTCGTCGGGGACCGCGCGCGTCACCGTTTCCGGACCGGTGTCGGTCGATGCCGACGGGCTGATCGACGCCGACCTGATGATCAAGCTCAGCGATCCGAAGGCGGTGGCGGCAATCCTCGGCAAGGCCATTCCCGAGCAGAAGAGCCAGATCAAAACCGGCTTTGCCGGGCTGGCGCTGCTTGGCAACGAACCGTCGATGCCCCTCAAGGTCGTCAAGGGCAAGGCCTCGCTGGGTTTTATCCCGCTGGGCAGGATCAAGCCGGTCGATTAGACCATGATTGCGAACCTCCAGTTCGGAGAAGATCATGATGAAACAGGAAGATAGATGAACAGCCCGGTGAAGCTCCTGAGTGTTGGCGCGCTGACGCTCGATACCATCCTTCGCGTCGACACGCTTCCGGCACGTCAGGGCAAGTTCATCGCGTCCGACGGCGTCCAGATCGCCTCGGGCATGGCTTCGAGCGCGGCCTGCGCCGCACGTCGCCTCGGCGCGGACGTATCGCTATGGGCGAGCGCGGGCGACGACCTCGTCGGCGATCAGCTGGTCGCCGGGATCGAGGCCGAAGGCGTCGATTGCAGCTTTGTCCGGCGCGTCGGCGGCGCGCGGTCGGCACTGTCGGCCATCTTGGTCGACACGCATGGCGAGCGCATCATCGTTCCATTCTATGACCAACTCGCCCAGGCCGACCCCGGGGCGCTTCCCATTCAAGATCTCACCGCATTCGACGCCGTCCTGGTCGATGTGCGCTGGCCGGGCGCAGCAGCTCTGGCCATGGCGGCGGCGCGCGAAATCGGCCGTCCGGCCATACTGGACGCCGACACCGCGCCACGAGACGTGCTGGAACGGCTGTTTCCGCTGGCCTCGCACATCGTCGCGTCGGAGCCGGCGGCGTTCATCCTCGGCGGCGAGGAACGAGGTCCGCAAAAGGCCTGTGAAGCGCTGGGCAGACGCACCGATGCGTTTGTCGCGGTGACCGGCGGCGCGGCGGGAAGCTGGTGGTTCGACCGCTCGGCTGGGTCCGTGCGCCATGTCGCAGCGCCAAGGATCAACGCAGTGGATACGCTTGCCGCCGGCGACGTGTTTCACGGCGCCTTTGCCGTCGGGTTGGCGGAGGCGATGCCGATCGAACGGACATTGCGCTTTGCCAGCGCCGCCGCCGCGCTCAAATGCCTGCGCTTCGGCGGCAGGCTGGGCGCGCCGGACAGGGCCGAGACACTGGCGATGATGGCGGCTCACTGGCCGGCCTGAGACAGCGGCGGACTTTCAAATCGAATCGTACCGCTGCTCTATCTTTTTGTTTGAGCATCGGATTTTCCCAAAACCAGTACCCACTTTTGGGTCCGATGCTCTATCCCTTGGCCGGGTGCTCGACTGCCTGCCGGCCAAAGTCCGGTACGTCGATGTCCTGACCGGCCTCGATGATCGAGCGGCGGACGGCGCGGGTGCGGGTGAACAGGTCGAAAAGTTTTTCGCCGTCGCCCCAGCGGATCGCCCGCTGCAGCGAGGCCAGATCTTCCGAGAACCGCGCCAGCATTTCGAGAATGGCGTCCTTGTTGTGCAGGCAGACGTCCCGCCACATCGTCGGGTCGGACGCGGCAAGGCGAGTGAAGTCGCGAAAGCCGGAGGCCGAATATTTGATCACCTCGGACTTGGTCACCGACTCCAGGTCGTCGGCGGTTCCGACGATGTTGTAGGCGATGATGTGCGGCAGATGCGAGACGATGGCCAATGTCATGTCGTGATGCTGGGGATCCATCGTGTCGATGTTGGAGCCGCAGCGGCGCCAGAATTCCGAGAGCTTTTCCAAGGCGGCCGGATCGGTGCCGGGCAACGGCGTGAAGATGCACCAGCGGTTTTCGAACAGTTCGGCAAAGCCGGCGTCCGGGCCCGATTTTTCAGTGCCGGCCAGCGGATGGCCGGGAATGAAATGCACGCCAGCAGGCACATGCGGCTGCATCTGCGCGATGACCGACGCCTTGGTCGAGCCGACATCGGTGAGGATGGCGCCCTGCTTCAGCGCCGGTGCGATTTCCTCGGCGACCTCGCCCGAAGAGCCGACCGGCACCGAAACGATGACCAGGTCGGCATCGCCGACCGCCTCTTTCGCGTCCATCGCGTAGGAGGAGCCGAGGCCGAGTTCCCGCGCCCGCGCCAGGGTCGTTTCGCTGCGCGTCGAGATGGCGACGTGACCGGCAAGGCCTTCGCGATGGATTACGCGGGCCAGCGACGAGCCGATCAGGCCAATGCCGACCAGCGCGATCTTTTCGAACATCGGTGATGTCATGGTCTTCTAGCTTTTCAGAAATGTCGCGAGGGCGGCGACAACGCCGCGATTGGCCTCTTCGGTGCCGATGCTCATGCGCAGTGCATTGGGGAAGCCGTAGCCGGAAACGCGCCGCAATATATAGCCGCGCGCGGAGAGGTAATCGTCCGCAGCTGCCGCCGAATGTTTTTTGTCCTCGGGAAAGTGGATGAGGACGAAATTGCCGACGCTCGGCGTCACCCGCAGTCCGAGTTTGGTCAACTCCTCGCTCACCCATCGCAGCCAAGTGTCGTTATGAGCCACGCTGCGCTCGACATGGGCGCGGTCGCGGATCGCGGCAATGCCGGCCTCGATCGCCGTCGCGTTGACGTTGAAGGGACCTCGCACGCGGTTGATCGCGTCGATGATATGCATCGGCGCGTACATCCAGCCGATCCGCGCACCGCCGAGGCCGAGCTTGGAGAAGGTGCGGGTCATAACCACGTTTTCCGCGCCAGCCACCAGCTCGACGCCGGCTTCATAATCATTGCGGCGGACATATTCGGCATAGGCTGCATCCAGCACCAGAAGCACGTTTCGAGGCAGGCTGGCATGCAGGCGGCGCACCTCCTGGAACGGCAAATAGGTGCCGGTCGGGTTGTTGGGATTGGCGAGGAAGATGATCCTGGTACGCGGCGTCACCGCAGCGAGGATCGCATCGACGTCGGCGCGCTCATTGGTTTCCTTGACCGACACCGGGACAGCACCTGCCGACTGGATGTAGATCTTGTAGACCATGAAGCCGTGTTCGGTGATCACAGCTTCATGGCCGGGCGCGAGATAGGTCTGCGCAAGCAGGCCG
This sequence comes from Mesorhizobium sp. WSM4842, assembly GCF_055901575.1. Lineage (NCBI taxonomy): Bacteria > Pseudomonadati > Pseudomonadota > Alphaproteobacteria > Hyphomicrobiales > Phyllobacteriaceae > Mesorhizobium > Mesorhizobium sp. WSM4842. The sequence continues at coordinate 1,766,072 of NZ_CM148372.1, read as the reverse complement.
AGAATCTCGTCGGAACCATTGGAACAGACGATGTTCGCCGGGTTGAGGCCATGCACCTCAGCGATCGCCTCCCGCAGGCGCCTGGCGGTGCCGTCGGGATATATGTCGAGTTTGGCCGCGACGTCGCGCGCGGCTTCTATCGCCTTCGGCGAGGGGCCGAGCGGGTTCTCGTTCGACGACAATTTGTGGACCTTGGCAACGCCGGCCGGCGCCGTGCTTTTGCCCGGCACATAGGCTTCGATGTCCATGATCCCCGCGCGGGGCGTTGGACGTGCCTGATCCGATGCCTGGTTCATATTGCAAAAATCCGTCGAGAACGCTTCCACCTAGTGTGGTGGATTTGAAGTTCCTGCCATTTTGGTGGCAACAGCGCTCAGGAACTTCAAATCCAGCACACTAGAATTCATTGGTTGCTAGTGTGGCGAATCCGAAATTCGCCCACTGCGCTGCTCCAACGCGATGCGAATTTCGGATTCGCCACACTAGAAGCCGCAGCGGAAATACAAGCCGTGGCCTGGAATGTCGAGAGGCGGCGATCATGGGTGAGCGACTGGCGTGGGTGAACGACTGGCCGTTGACGCCGAGACGCTCCGGTCCTAGAAGAAAGGCGAAATCCCGTGGTGATTTGGCCGGTCGGCTTGCAGCCACGTTAAACAACTCGCTAAAGGGCCGTTTGCATCCTGTAACCGGCTTTGCGAAGGCGATGTCGGTTTTTTGTTGTCCGTAGCCGGCCGGACAGTCGCATCGACCCGAAAATCGGAATCGACTTTCGGAAAGCGCGATGGGTTAATGTAAGAGGATGCGATGGTCGCGCTGCTCACTAAAAGAACCAACAACGAGGCCGACGAGCCGTCGAGCCCGGTGTTGCGTTTCGGTGCCGACGAGCCGCTCAAGCTCGATGCCGGCACGCTGCTGTCACCGTTCCAGATCGCCTACAAGACTTACGGCACGCTCAACGACGCCCGCTCCAACGCCATCCTCGTCTGCCATGCACTGACCGGCGACCAGCATGTCGCCAGCACCAATCCAGTGACCGGCAAGCCGGGCTGGTGGGAAGTGCTGATTGGCCCCGGCAAGATCATCGACACCAGCCGCTTCTTCGTCATCTGCTCAAACGTCATCGGCGGCTGCCTCGGCTCGACCGGCCCCGCCTCGACCAATCCAGCCACCGGCAAGCCCTACGGGCTCGACCTGCCGATCATCACCATCCGCGACATGGTGCGGGCGCAGTTGATGCTGGTCGATCATTTCGGCATCGAAAAACTGTTCTCGGTGCTCGGCGGCTCGATGGGCGGCATGCAGGTGCTACAATGGGCGTCGAGCTATCCGGAGCGCGTTTTCTCGGCGCTGCCGATCGCCACTGGCGCACGCCATTCCTCGCAGAACATCGCCTTCCATGAGGTCGGCCGGCAAGCGGTGATGGCCGATCCGGACTGGCATGGCGGCAAATATTTCGAGCAGGGCAAGCGCCCGGAAAAGGGACTGGCTGTGGCGCGCATGGCCGCTCACATCACTTATCTGTCGGAGGCGGCCCTGCACCGGAAGTTTGGCCGCAACCTGCAGGACCGTGAAGCGCTCACCTTCGGTTTCGACGCCGACTTCCAGATTGAGAGCTATCTGCGCCATCAGGGCATGACCTTCGTCGACCGCTTCGACGCCAACTCCTATCTCTACATGACCCGGGCGATGGACTATTTCGATCTCGCCGCCGATCATGGCGGCCGGCTGGCCGACGCCTTTGCCGGCACCAGAACCCGTTTCTGCCTGGTCTCCTTCACCAGCGACTGGCTGTTCCCGACCGAGGAGAGCCGCTCGGTCGTTCACGCGTTGAACGCGGCCGGCGCCTCGGTGTCCTTCGTCGAGATCGAGACCGATCGCGGCCACGACGCCTTCCTGCTCGACGAGCCGGAGCTGTTTGCTGCCATCAACGGCTTTATCGCCTCGGCGGCTCGCGCCAGGGGGCTCAGCGCATGATCCCTGAAGATTGCAGGCTTTCCGGACCGGCATCTTGCGCCATGCATCAGCGCATGACCCCGAAAAGTTGCAGACTTTTCGGACCGGGATCATGTGCCAGGCAGCGCATGGCCCCGAAAAGTTGCAGACTTTTCGGATCAAGGTCATGCGCCAAGCAAAAGCCACGATCATGAGTGTCAACCACGCCCAGCGCGTCGACCTCGAAGTCGTCGCCGATCTCATCCCGCCGCAGTCGCGGGTGCTGGACGTCGGCTCCGGTGATGGCCTGCTGCTCGAATTGCTGCAGGCAACGAAGCAGGTCGACGGCCGTGGGATGGAACTGTCGCAGCGCGGCGTCAACGAATGCGTGGCGCGCGGCCTGTCCGTCATCCAGGGCGACGCCGACAAGGACCTCAAATTCTATCCCGACAAGGGTTTTGATTTCGTCGTCCTGTCGCAGACCTTGCAGGCGACCCGCAACCCGAAGCTGGTGCTCGACGAGTTGCTTAGGATCGGCAAGCACGCCATCGTCTCCTTCCCCAATTTCGGCCACTGGCGGGTGCGCCTTTCGCTGTTCGTCGAAGGGCGGATGCCGGTGACCAAGGACCTGCCCTATTCCTGGTACGACACGCCCAACATCCATTTCTGCACCATCCGCGACTTCGTCAATCTCTGCGAAGAGCTCGGCGCAACGGTAGAAAAAGCAACCGCGCTCGACGCCAATGGCCAGAAAATCGGCCTGTCGATGCCTTGGTGGTTCTGGAATTTCTTTGGCCAGCAAGCGGTGTTCCTGCTGAAGCGATAACGGCCGTCGCATATGGCGCGCGGCCGGCAAGAGTCCGGAGACCATCTGCGACTGTTCGCCATTCATCGACCAAGTCTAGCTAGCGATCAAGCTCCGGAAAATACGGATCGGAGAAAAACTGGCGGCCGCGCTCGCCTTGCAAACAGTCGACCGGCGTTGCCGCATCGACCCGGAGTGTCGCGGGAGCGGCCCTGGGACCGGCAACACCGCTGACCTCCAGGACCAGCTTGCGGCGTATGGCGGTCACGAATTCGGAAGCGGCATAGACCGGCAGCACGAAGGAACCTGGCCCGCCGGTAACGCACTCGGCATAGTACCGGTCGAGATGGCTAAAGCTGGGCGACGGGCTGATCAGGATCGGCAGGCCGTTGACGACGATGTCCTTTGCCACCGCGGCGTCGCGTGTCGTGGTGACGGGCATCCCGGTATTGTTGGGGCCATCGCCTGAAATGTCGATGACGCTGCGCGTCGCGTCGAAAGCGGCTCCATCCAAAAGCTTGGCGCCGAAGGCGAGCGCACCGGAAATCGAGGTGCCGCGAAAGCTCCTGAACGGGCGCGCCTCGATCTTGTCGGCGAAAGCGTTAGCGCTCTCAGCATTGTCGATGACCTGCCAGGCAATGACCGCATCGTCGCGGACGGTGCCTGCCCATTCGAAATAGGCCAGCGCAATGCGGCCGGTCACGCCCGAACGCACCGCATTGATGAAGTCGGGATGGCGCAGCGCCTCGACATAGCCAGCGCGCTGCAGCGCGAATTCCTTTTCGTCCATCGAGTGCGAAATGTCGACCGCCAGCACCAGTTCGACGTCCACTGCAATGGCATCGGCGGGCGCGGCGAGTGGTGCTGCCTGAGCGCAGGCAAGGCAGGCAAGCAGGCTAATGCATGTCGCCCAAAAGTGCGCAGCGGCTTTGGGGTAACGACATGAATAGAAACAGAGGCTTAAAGCGTGTCGCATGAATCTCTTCACCGGGACGCGCTTTAAGCGCGTCAAGCATGGGTCCAACGCCGCAGGCTTTCGAACGATACCAGCCAATCTTTCGCTGCGATCACGGCGAAATAAAGCTTGGCGGCGTATAGCCGGCTACGTCTCTTGGTAGGCTGCGGCGACGGCCGGGGGTGGTTCGATCGCGCCGGCCCTGACACGGACTGGCTTGAGAGCCGGTCGCTCGATGTCTTTCACAATCGCCAATGAGCGTGGAAAGAATTCAATGTTCTGCTGGCCTCGGCCGATATTGAGGATTGCGGCGTCGGCCAGACGCGCCTCCAGCATCGACAGCACCCGCCTCAGCGTCGCGCCGTCGAACGTGTCCAAGGCCTCGTCGATGATCACCCATTTCGGCTGCCGCAAGACCAGCCGGGCAAAGGCAAGCAGGCGCTGCTCGTCATCGCTCAATTCGCGCTCCCAGCGCGCCGAGCGGTCGAGCGAGGACGACAGACGCCCGAGACCGACCTCGGCAAGCACCGCCGAGATCTCGGCGTCGCTAACCGCCGCATCGGCGTGGTCGAGCACTTCGCGCAGCGTGCCGAGCGGGAAATAGGGTTTTCGGGGAACGAAGGCGGGCACCTCTCCGGCCGGCATGCCGATCCGCCCGCTTCCCCACGGCCACAGACCGGCAATGGCGCGAAAGAACAGCGTCTTGCCGGCGCGCGGATCTCCGGTGATCATGACGCGCTCGCCGGCGCGGATTTCGATATGGGGCTCGGCGAGCTTCGTACATCCATCCCGCGACGCGACCTCGAGGTTCTCGAATGTCAGCCTGCCATTCGGGTTTTCGCCGATCGTGATGCGTTCTTCGCTATCGTGCAGCACATCCGTTTCAACGAGCGCGATGCGGAAATCGGCGACGCGCATCAGCGTGGCGCGCCAATCGGCGATACCGCCGATATTGTTGATGAACCAGCGCAACGAGGCATGCACCTGGTTGAAGGCGCCGACTGCCATCATCAGCCCGCCGAAGCTGATATCGCCGGCAAAATAGACCGGCGAGGCGACGAGGATCGGCGCGACGACAGTGATCCAGCCATAGGTATCGGTCACCCAGGAAAGATTGATCTGGGCGCTGTAGATGCGCCGCATCGCGCCCAGCACCGTGCCGAGGTCGAGCTCGAGCCGTCGTCTCGCGTCGGCCTCGCCGTGCGCAAGCGCGATGGCATCGACATTCTCGTTGACGCGGACAACCGAGGAGCGCAGCTCCGCTTCACGCGTATAGCGGTCGCTGTTGAAGCGGATGAGCGGCCGTCCGACCAGCCAGCTCAGCCAGGAGGCCGTGCCGGCATAGAGGATCGCGGCCCACACCATGTAGCCCGGAATGGCCAGCGAATAGCCGCCGATATGGAAGACGAAGCCCGAAGACAGCGACCATAGGACGCCGACGAACGAAACAAGCAGAATGAACGATTGCAACAGCCCTATGCCGAGACCGGTGGAAAGATCGGAGAGATGCCCGGCATCCTGCTGCAGGCGCTGGTCAGGGTTGACGCCGATGGCGCCGGCGTTGGCGAGCCGGAAGGCGCGGGCCGGCCGCATCCATTCACCGATCAGATCGAGGGTCAACGCCTCGCGCAGCTTCAGCCGGATCGTCTGGTCGAGCCAGGTCTGGCCGACATTGAGCACCACAAGCCCGCCGGCGATGGCGGCAAAGACCAGAAGCTGGTGCAGGAAGCCCTGCATGTCGCGCCGAGCCAGCGCATCGTAGAAGGGCTCGTTCCAGCGATTGAGCAGAACCTGCCCAATCGAGGTTGCCACAATGACGGCGACTATGCCGACGCAGGCCCAGAGCAGGTGTTTGCGGATCGGCGAGGTCCCCAGCGCCAGCTTGATCGTCGCCAATTGGTCACGCAGGCTGCTGGTTTCGATCGACGCGGCAACCGGCTTGGCGCTGGCTTCGACATCCGGATAATCAGCCATTGGTGAAGTCCTTCAATTCGGAAGCGGTGCTGGAACCGATGAACATGTCGACTCAATCGGGTACCTAACCCGCCCTCGACAGATAGGTGAGAAAAAGCGCGATTCCGATCACGAACATGTCATCGACGGCCCGGCAATGTTGCGTTCCCGGTCGGCGATATCCGGCCGAGCCTTGTGGCGCCATGCGGCGAGAAAACCGGCACGAAGACGCGGCGAGAGGCGCGCTGGACGACCGGCACGCCCTGATAGAGCCGCTTCTGCGCCTCGACCACGATGACGCCGGAAAAGATCGGCCAGAACCTGCGGCCGGCGCGCTCCAGCACATTGTGGAACTGCATCATGAAGCGTCGCCGCGATGGCGGGAAGAACAGGGCGTCGGACCAGGCCGCGGGCGTGAAGTTTGCTTCGCGCAGCAATTCGGTGAGTTGGCCGCGCGAAAACGGCCGGCCGCTGCCGAACGGCGTATGCTCGAAACGGGCCCAGACACCGCGCCGGTTGGGCACGACGATGACGACGCGGCCGGCGGGCGACAGCACCCGCCAGATTTCGTTCAGCGTCTCGCGCGGGTTCTCGGCATGTTCGAGTGAATGGACGAGCAGCATGCGGTCGATGGAGGCATCGACCAGCGGCAATTCCTCATCGAAGACCAGTGCGGTCGCGGTCGGCCCCGTAGCCGGCCAGACCACCGCGCCTTGCGTTGCCGGCATGAAGGCAAAGACGCGCTCGGCGTCGGTGCCGAACCGCTCCAGCCACGGCAAGGTGTAACCGAGGCCGACCAGCCGCTCATTGGGCACGACAGCCCATATCGAGGACAACGCCATGGTGATCGAGCGTTCGGCCAATCGCCCGAGCGTGGTCGAATAGAAGGAGCGAAGGTCGACGATATCGGAATGCATGCGCGGGACGGTATCTTCGATGCTGTCCAAGTTCAACAAAGGCGCCAAGTTCTACAAACGCGGATGACATCCGCGGGCAAGCGCCCTATGTCTGCGGCGACTACTGCATCGGCCCGAAATCGGTTTCGATTTCGGAAAGCACGATGCAGCAGATAAAAGTGTTTAGAGCGTCCTTTGTGCGTCCAACTGGACGCACGGCGCACTAGTGGAGAGAACGCCATGCCGGTTGAAATCGAACAGTTCATGTGCCGCAGCGACAATTTCGGTGTGCTGGTGCATGACCCGAAAAGCGGCCAGACCGCGATCATCGACGCGCCCGAGGAGGCGCCGATCCTGGCCGCGATCGAGCGTACCGGCTGGACGCCGACGATGATCCTGACCACCCATCACCATGTCGACCATGTCGAGGCCAATCTGGCGCTGAAGGAGCGCTTCAAGCTGCGCATCGTCGGACCGGAAGCGGAAAAGGCAAAAATCCCCGGCATCGAGGAAACCGTCGAGCAAGGTTCGGTCATCCACCTCGGCGACGAGAGGATCGACGTGATCGCCACGCCCGGCCACACGGCAGGCCATGTCTCCTATCATCTGCCTGCATCGAAAGTGGCGTTCACCGCCGACACGCTGTTCGCGCTCGGCTGCGGCCGGCTGTTCGAGTGCAAGCCGCCGGTGATGTACGATTCGTTGAAAAAGCTCGCGGCACTTCCGGCCGAGACGGTCGTTTATTGCGGCCATGAATACACGCTCTCCAACGCCCGCTTCGCGCTGACCGTCGACCCGACCAATTCGGCATTGAAGGAGCGCGCTGCGAAAATCGAGGCGCTGCGCGCCGACGGCAAGCCGACGCTGCCGACCACGATCGGCGAGGAACTGTCGACCAATCCGTTCCTGCGCTGGCACGACCCGGCAATCCGCAAGCATCTCGGCATGGAGAAAGCCTCCGACGCCGAAGTGTTCGCCGAAATTCGCAAGCGCAAGGACAACTTCTGAGCACCATGACGTACTGGAAATCGTGACCAGTTCCGCCGAAATCATCGCAACGCTCGGCCTGAAACCGCATCCGGAAGGCGGCTGGTATGCCGAGACCTTCCGCGATGGCGCGGAGGGCGCGCGCGGGCATTCGACCGCGATCTATTTCCTTTTGGAGCAGGAGCAAGTGTCGGCCTGGCACCGCGTCAAGGACGCGGCCGAGGTCTGGCACTTTTACGCCGGCGCTTCGCTGGAGCTGTCGATGCACCGGGAAAACGGACCGGTGATCGAGCAGGTGCTCGGCACGGCATTGGCGGCGGGCGAGCGGCCGCAGATCGTCGTGCCGGCAGGCTGGTGGCAATCGGCACGCAGCCTGGGCGAGTGGACGCTGGTCGGCTGCACCGTGGCGCCAGGCTTCGATTTCGCCGCCTTCGAACTGGCGGCACCGGGCTGGCAGCCGGGAACGCCCTAGCTATGTCGAGATTCAGGTCAGGCCGAGCCGGAGTCGAAGACGGATGCGAAGCGACCAAACAGGTGGATTCCGAGAACCGGAACGGGGCGTAACGTTTGGGAATATGAGTACGGGAAGCGCAGGAAAACCCCGTTTGCAGGCCCGCATCACTTGAATATCGACCTCCCTAACCCAGCAGGAAACCCATCGTGATCGCCAGCTGGGCGGCGTAATACAGCATCCAGACCGCGTGGCGCGTCCAGGCGCGGTGCGGCGAGATGGCGCTCAGCAGGAACTTTTCCGAGGCGAGCAGCCCGTCGGACGCCATGAACAGCGCGGCGCCGCAGATGATCCAGAAATTGCTCAGGGTGAGGGCTGAAATCGCCATGGCGAGGATTGCCGCGATATAGACGCCGACCGGAAGGCGCAAGGCAGGGCCGACACGGCGCCAGAGCGCAAAAAGCATGGCGAGCGCGAACACGGCCATTGCCACAGCAATCGCCGCGCGCCACGGCTCGGCCGAGAGCAGCCCGACCCCGTCGCCGAAGCGCAGGAACAGCGCGATGTAAAGCCCATGCGCAACGAGAAAACTGGCCAGCCCGCCGAGAAAAGCCTTTTCACCCTCGCGTGACAGCAACGCGTCGCCGATGGCGCTGAGCGTCAGCGCCGCTACGAGCAGCCACGGACCGCCCTGCAGCGATGCCAGCACGCCAAGCATTGCCACGGCGAGCGTCTTGACCGCAGAACGCGCAAGCGTCGGCGGCATGTCGATGGTGAAGACGTAGATCACCGCCGCCACCAGCGAAAACAGCAGCGTCGCATTGGCGTTGGCGTCGATGCCGCCGGGAAACGGCATCACGCCTCTGCCTCGCTCGCAGCCCTCTTGCGCAAGAACAGCGATTTCGCCGCAAGGGCTGCCCCGCCGGTTATCAGCACGCAGGCGGCGAGTATCCGCAGAGACGGCTCGGCGAAACCGGCTGATATCAGCACCAGCGTCGACAGCAGCGGCGCGGCATAGCTCGCCGCGCCCAGCACCTGGATGTTGCCGCGCTTGACGCCGATATCCCAGGCGTAGAAGGCCGCGCCCACCGGCATCAGGCCGAGGCCGAGCACGGCCAGCCACTGGCCGGCGCCGACAGGCAGCACCGTCTGTTCCAGCATGAGATGGCAGACAAGCGAAAGCGCTGCCGTAGCCGCACAGAACCAGGTGACGATGCTGGTCGGCACCGACGGAAAGCGGCGCGACAACAGCGAATAGTACGACCACAGCACGGCGCAGACGCCGGCCATTGCATAGCCGAAGGCATAGCGTGCGTCGAAGGCAAGCCCGCCACCCTTGGTGACGATCAGGACAGTGCCGGCAAGGCCGAGCAGCGCGCCGACGACATGGTTCCAGGCCAGCCGCTCGCCCGGCATCAGCGCCGATCCGAGCACGATCAGCAGCGGCCACAGATAGGCGATGAGGCTCGCCTCCACCGCCGGCGCGTTGCGCAGCGCGGTGAAGTAGAAGAAGTGATAGCCGAACAGGCCGGCAATGCCGATCAGCCACACTTGCGGCGGTATCTTCTCGCTGCTGTCGGTGGCCGGCGTGAACAGCCGCGCGACGAGCCCGACGCCGGTGCCGATCGTGAAGGTGATCGCCGAAAGCAGGAACGGCGGCACCGCGCCGGAGGCGTCCGTAAGCAGCGCCAGCAGCGCCCACATGGCGATCGCCGAGAAGCCGATCAGTGTTGCGCGCCCCATGTCCGTCTCCGGCGGCGCGCGATCGCGCCTATTCTGTCGCTTCGAACCGCTCCGCGCTGACGGTGAGGGTGCCGATTTTCGTACCGACCGTGGCGTGGATCGGCGCATATACGCCGGTTTGGCCGACCGGTGCAAACGTCACCATGATGCGGCTGCGATCCTTCAGGTACTTCAAAGCTTTGCGGTTCTTGCGGTAACCCGCCACTGGCTCAAAACCCAGCCTGCAAGTGACGGTATCGCCCTCGTAGCCGCGCACCGAGGTCGAGCCTTTCGACTCGTAGGTCAGCGTCAGATTGGCACGCATCTCGCCGTCATAGAGTTTCACCGTGCGCCCGCAGACCTTGTCGAGGCTATCGGCATGGATGACGGTGGCGGCCATCGGATCAAGCACCGATGCGAGATGGCCGGCGCCCAGCGGTATCCAATTCTTGGGATTGCGCTTCTTCGGCGCAGGCACGACCTTCGTCGCGATAACGGCGCCATTGGCGAACTGGATATCGATCATCGACGCCTTCTCGCCCGACTTGTAGTCGGCGTGGAACGCTTGCGGCTGCAATTGCTTGCCCGAAATCTTGCCCTTTGACGAGATCGTGCCACGTGTGTCGTCGAAGATTGTGGCTAGGCCGGCGCTGGAGACGCTGCCGTCGATCGAATAGGTATCGCCTTCGTAACTGCTGGAAAAGGTTGCCTTTGCCACCGAGAGGCCGAGGATCGACACCGTATACTCGCCCTTGAAGGATTGTGGCGTGGCAGCAGACGCTGCCGTCGGCAGCGCGACGGCAAGCGAGGCAAGGAGAGCATGAGACGAACGAAGCATGGCGGGGATTGATCCTCGATTTTTCAGCGGAAGCGGACAACTCCGGCCTAGTATCTCCTTGTGCGACCGCTTATAGGCTGAATTCCGGCCTTTATGTGAAAGGCGTCGTCACACCCGCGCGCAAGCCGGAGCTTGACGCATCGGCGAAATGCAACTATGGAACGCCAACTTTTTCCATAAGGCCGCCTGACCGAAACCGCGCGCCACCCGGCGCGGGTCGAATGTTTGGCCAGACCGAGAACTGAAGGTTTAGAACCATGTCCCGCACCTGCGAACTCACTGCCAAGGCAGTCATGTCCGGCAACAATGTGAGCCACGCCAATAACAAGAGCAAGCGTCGCTTCCTGCCCAATCTCGTCAATGTGACGCTGATCTCGGAAGCGCTGAACCAGAATGTGCGCCTGCGCATTTCGGCCAACGCGCTGCGTTCGGTCGAGCACCGCGGCGGCCTTGATGCGTTCCTGGCCAAGGCCGACGCCAAGGAGCTGTCGCAGCGCGCGCGCCTGCTGAAGAAGCAGATCGCCAAGAAGCTTGCCGAACAGCCGGCCGCTTAATTTTTCAGGCAACCGCCTTCCAAGGAGTGTCGTCCGAACTCGGCATGACACCCCGCTGGTTCCATTACCCAGGATAAAAAAATGAGTTTTTTCTCCCGATATCTGCCCTTTGTTGCGGCCATGGCGCTTGTCGTGGTGGCGTCGAACATCCTCGTGCAGTTCCCGCTGCAAGGTGCGATCGGCGGCTTGTCGCTGGCCGACATTCTGACCTGGGGCGCCTTCACCTATCCGTTCTCCTTCCTGGTCACCGACCTTGCCAACCGCCGTTACGGTCCGGCCGTGGCGCGCCGGATCGTGTTTGTCGGCTTCACGGCGGCGGTGATCTGCTCGGTCGTCATCCCGCCCTTGCTGTTCCGCTACGGTCTGATCGAGTTCGAAACGGCCGCCGACCGGCTGGTGCGCATTGCGGCGGCTTCCGGCACCGCGTTCCTGATCGCGCAATTGCTCGACGTGACCGTGTTCAACCGGCTGCGCCGGCAGAGCTGGTGGCGGGCGCCGATCGTCGGCACGCTGGTCGGCTCGGTATTCGACACCGCCGTGTTCTTCACCGTCGCTTTTTCCGCGGCTTTCGCCTTCGCTGGCCCGAACGATGGCTTCGCGCTCGAAACAGCGCCGCTGATGGGCGTGCTGCCGGTCGAGGCCATGCGCTGGGTGTCATGGGCGCTCGGCGACCTCGGCGTGAAGCTGATCATCGCCGTGGTGGCGCTGATCCCCTACCGGCTGCTTGCCGCCCGCTGGAGCCAGCCGGCACTGGCGGCATAGAGCATGATCCCTGAAAGTGGGAACCGGTTTTTGCTATCGCTGACCTTCGGTTCGGAAAAGATCATGCTCACAGGTTCTCGAGCATGATCCCATGGGTCCAGCTCGATACCGCGCAAACGCCTGACGGCGACCACGAGCTTCGCCTGAAACAACGCGGCGCCGAATTCTCGATCATGCTCGGCTCGAACGAGCTGATGAACAGCCGCCTCAGCGGCTCCGAGGAAGCGCTGGCGAGGCTATCCTGCCAAAGGATTGCCGGCCGCCGGCAAGCCAAAATCCTGATCGGTGGACTGGGCATGGGTTTTACGCTGCGCGCCGCCCTTGCCGAGCTTGGCACCGATGCCGGTATCGTTGTCGCCGAGTTGGTGCCCGCCGTCGTGGCGTGGGCGCGCCGCCCGATGGCGGCGGTGTTCGGCGGCTGTCTCGACGATCCGCGCGTGACTGTTCGCGAAATGGATGTCGGGCAGCTCATACGATCGGAAGCCTCGGCCTGGGATGCCATCCTGCTCGACGTCGACAACGGTCCGGAAGGGATCGTCCACCAGGCCAACGATGCTCTCTACAGTATAGCCGGGCTGATCAGCGCGAGAGCAGCGCTCAAGCCCGGCGGCGTTCTGGCGGTCTGGTCACAGGGACCCGACAGCGGCTTTGCCCGCAGGCTCAAGCAGGCAGGCTTCGCGGTCGAGGAAGTCAAGGTCCGCGCCAATGGCAAGCGCGGCGCGCGCCACGTCATCTGGATCGCGACCAACGGACCCCGGCCTGCGGCAACCGGCGCGAAGCTGTAGAGCCGTCCCTTGCCGACCGCCTCTCAATCCTCGTGCAGCACAAATTCCAGGTAGAGATTGCGCTGCAGCATCGAGTGGTTGTCGTCGGAGATCAGCGACACCATCAGCGCGCCGTCGTCGCGGGTCCAGACGTCTAGCCCTTCCATGTTGTCGATCTGGTAGCTCATGTCGGCTTCCATCAGCACCGGCCCGTCGGCAACGGCGCCCTTCTCAACGCTCTCGCCATAGATGCGCCGCAGCCGGATCTTGACGCCGCGGGCCATCGAATAGCTGCGCTCCAAAAGCAAGAGGTCGCCGTCCGGCAGGAAGGCGCCGTCGGTGATATCGAAATCGCCGTTGCGCTTAACGGTGAAAACGCCTTTGTGCGGCCCTTCGATAACAGCCGCATAGATGTTGCCTGATTTGTCGAGGCTCTTTTCCGAGACCACGACCAGGCCGCCTTCGTGCTGCCCGTGAGGATTGGCGTGGGTGATGGTCTCAAAGCCACGATTCCGTCGGAGCTCCCAGGCAGGAACCAGGAAGTCGAGCTGCCTGAACGGCGGCTTCATGTCGCCCGGTTCGATCTTGAACTGTGCAATGCGGTGATCGCGCTCGAAGCCGACTGTGGCAATGCCGTCCTTGACCGCAAGCCCTTCGGCGTCGACCTGCCATTTCTCATCGATCACATGGCCCGCCTCGTCGGCCATCTGCTGCATGCGGAAATTCCGAATGCCGGACGGGCGCTTGTCGGCATCATGGGTAACCGTGCCGAAGAACCAGAAACCGGTGTCGGCGACGCCGATAAAATCACTGCCGGGCTTGAGGAAGCGAAACGCCGACAGCGCGCCGAAATCGCGTGACGGCGAGGTCATTTCCAGCCCGCCGACGAATTCGAGCGGGCCGAACCGCTTCTCGTCACGGCCGATGTGAAACCGGTCTATCGGCCGTGCCGAGATTTCGATCGGCTCGACCGAAGCGGTGCCGGCGGCGATGCAAGGCGACAGGGCGATGCCGGCAACGAAAAGCGCTGTGGCGGCGAAAAGCGTCTGCCGAAAGCCGCCCCGCGAAAAAATCATCCGGCGCGCCGTATGCCGCCGCCGCTTCGCGCGTCCCGCGCACTTTCCTCGCCAAACAGCGAGGCCAGTTGCTCGGTCATGGCGCCGGCCAGTTCCTCGGCATCGACGATGGTGACGGCGCGGCGATAATAGCGGGTAACGTCGTGGCCGATGCCGATGGCCAAAAGCTCGACCGGCGAGCGCGTCTCGATCAGTTCGATCACCGCGCGCAGATGCCGTTCGAGATAGTTGCCCGGATTGACCGACAGCGTCGAATCGTCGACCGGTGCGCCGTCTGAGATCATCATCAGGATCTTGCGCTGCTCCGGCCGGGCGATTAAGCGGTTGTGCGCCCAAAGCAGCGCCTCGCCGTCAATGTTTTCCTTGAGCAGGCCCTCGCGCATCATCAGGCCGAGATTGCGGCGCGCCCGCCGCCACGGATGGTCGGCGGATTTGTAGATGATGTGGCGCAGATCGTTGAGCCGGCCGGGATTCGGCGGCTTGCCTTCCTTCAGCCATTTCTCGCGTGCCTGCCCGCCCTTCCAGGCGCGGGTGGTGAAGCCGAGAATCTCGACCGAAACGCCGCAGCGCTCCAGCGTGCGCGCCAGAATGTCGGCGCAGGTAGCGGCGACAGTGATCGGCCGGCCGCGCATCGAGCCCGAATTGTCGAGCACCAGCGTCACCACCGTGTCGCGGAATTTGGTGTCACGTTCCTGCTTGAAGGACAGCGGCTGCATCGGGTCGATGACGACGCGCACCAGCCGCGCCGGATCGAGATAACCCTCTTCGAGGTCGAAATCCCAGGACCGGTTCTGCTGCGCCATCAGGCGGCGCTGCAGCCGGTTGGCCAGCCGGCCGACAACGCCCGACAGGTTGGCAAGCTGCTTGTCAAGGAAGGCGCGCAGCCGATCTAATTCCTCTTCCTCGCACAGGTCCTCCGCACCCACCGTTTCGTCGAAGGCGGTGGTGAAGATCTTGTAGTCGATCTCCTTCGACAGATTGGTGAAGGGATTGTCGTTGCGGCGCGCCTCGCCGGGTGTCTCGGCATCGGCGTCGTCATCATCGGACAGGTCGTCGGCGGTGGCATCGGATGCCTCCGTCTCGGCCGATTGCTCGTCGTCGGACGACGCCTCGGTATCGTCGGACTGCGACTGCTCGGAGCCGGAATCGTCCTCGCCGCCCTCCTCGCTCTGGTCCTCGCCTTGCGGCTGGTTTTCGTCATTGTCCTCGGCGTCTTCGGTCTCCTGGTCGTCGCCGAGTTCCTCGGCCATTTCCATGGAAGCCAGCATCTCGCGCACGACGCGGGCGAAAGCCTGCTGGTCGTCGAGCTTTGCCGACAGCCCGTCGAGATCGGCACTTGCCTTCTCCTCGACCCACGGGCGCCAGAGGTCGACCAGCCGCTCGCCGCTCTTCGGTACGGCGCGGCCGGTCAGCTTTTCGCGGACCATCAGGGCCAGCGCTTCCTCGATCGGCGCATCGGCCTTGTCCTTGACGTCGATGAGGTTGGCCCTGGCGTATTTGTCCTCGAGCATCGAGCCGATGTTGTCGGCGACGCCCTGCATGGCGCGGGAGCCGATCGCCTCGACGCGAGCCTGCTCGACCGCATCGTAAATGGCGCGGGCCTGTTTGCCCTCCGGCGCCAGCCTGGTGTGGATGCGCGTGTCGTGGCAGGCGCGCTTCAACGCCATGGAATCGCCTAGCCCGCGGGTGATGGCGATGTCGGCCTTGGACGCTTTCTTCGGCAGTTCAGGCAGCCGGGCGCGGCTGCCGGCGAGCGCCGGCCGATCCTTGGCGAAACCGACTTCGAGGTCCTTGTCGCCGGCAATCGCGCGCATGCAGACGGTGACGGCGCGCTTGAAGCTGTCGGCTTCAGAACCCGTCTTCGACTTGTTGCGCGTGTTGTCGCCCGGACCCGCCATCGATCATTCCTTGGAGCATGACCCCGAAAATCGGAATCGAGCCATGCTTAGCCCAGCACCACGTTCGCTGCGCTCTCCGGCAGGTCCTGGCCGAAGGCGCGCTGGTAGAACTCGGCGACCAGCGAGCGTTCCAGCTCGTCGCATTTGTTGAGGAAGGTCAGCCTGAACGCCATGCCGATATCGCCGAAGATCTCGGCATTCTCGGCCCAGGTGATGACAGTGCGCGGGCTCATGACAGTCGACAGGTCACCATTGATGAAGGCCGAGCGCGTCATGTCGGCGACACGCACCATCTTGTTGACGATCTCCTTGCCCTTGCCGTCGCGATAGTGCTTGGCCTTGGCCAGCACGATATTCACCTCGTTGTCGTGCGGCAGATAGTTCAGCGTGGTGACGATCGACCAGCGGTCCATCTGCGCCTGGTTGATCTGCTGGGTGCCGTGATAGAGGCCGGTGGTATCACCGAGACCGACGGTGTTGGCGGTCGAAAACAGCCGGAACGCCGGATGCGGGCGGATGACCCGGCTTTGGTCGAGCAGCGTCAGCCGGCCGGACGATTCCAGCACGCGCTGAATGACGAACATCACGTCCGGACGGCCGGCATCGTACTCGTCGAAGCACAGCGCGACATTGTGCTGGTAGGCCCAGGGCAGGATGCCGTCGCGGAATTCGGTGATCTGCAGCCCTTCCTTGACGACGATGGCGTCTTTGCCGACGAGGTCGATGCGGCTGACATGACTGTCGAGATTGACGCGCACCATAGGCCAGTTGAGGCGGGCGGCGACCTGCTCGATATGCGTCGACTTGCCGGTGCCGTGGTAGCCCGACACCATGACGCGACGGTTGTAGGCAAAGCCGGCGAGGATCGCCATCGTCGTGTTCTTGTCGAACAGGTAGTCCGGGTCGATGTCGGGCACATGCTCGCTCGTCACCGAATAGGCCGGCACCACCATCTTGGACTCGAAGCCAAATTTCTCCTTCACCGGCACAGTGGTGTCGGGCAGGTTGGCGATGTCGCGATCGACCTTGTTCATCGTATCAACGTCTCCACGGGCGAAACGCCTGATTTCGCCGGCAATCGATTTTGTCCGGGGGCGGTCTTAAAGCCTTTTCCAACCTTATGAAAGTTTGAAAACGACACGAACCGTAAGGTCGCTCAGCACAATCCTGCCTGCTTGAGCACGCGATAGGCCTGGAGCACATCGCGGAACCGGTCTTCCGAACCTCTGTCGCCGCCATTCGCATCCGGATGGTGGCGTTTCACCAGTTCCTTATACCGCGCCTTGATGTCCTTGCCAGTCGCCTTTGTATCAAGGCCAAGCGTTTCCAGCGCCTTGGCCTCAAGCGGCTTGGCCTTGCGCTCGCGGGCTTCGCGCGGATCCTTCGGACCTTTGAACAGGTCGAACGGATCGCGCATGCGGTTGTAGTAGCCGGCGCGGCCGGAACGCTGCTGGGCGAAATCGGGCGAGGAGCGCGTCGAGGCGCCGTTGACGCCCATCTTCCATGTCGGCCGGTGGCCGGTCATCGCTTCCTTCTGAAAGCGGGCGATCTCGGTATCGGGGACACCGGAGAAATAATTGAAGCCCTTGTTGTACTCGCGGACATGATCGAAGCAAAACTGAAAATATTCGCCCTCCTTCATGCGTCCGACCGGCGCGCGATGGGTGCCAGCCTCCTTGCACCCGTCCCACTGGCAGATCGGCGAGCGCGACTTCAGCTCCGCATCCTTCTCCGGGCGGATGCGGATTTTCTCGAAATATTTGGGGTACGGTTTCATCTCACCCATTTATGGGCTGTTCGCCGGTGCGAAACAAGAATTGACATTTTCGCGATGATCGCCCTAACCGCTGAATCGCGGCATTTAAGCGGGCGATCGGCGAATTTTGTCGCGGCGAGGGTACCGCGCGTCCTTCCGGACGCGCAAAGGGCGCCGATTTTCGGGGGTCATGCGCCCGCCATATGTGGTGAAGGGAAGTACGAATGTCCATACAGTCGACGATGGAAGGCAAGTTGAAGAAGGCGTTCTCGCCGGAGCGGCTGGTCATCATCAACGAAAGCCATCTGCATGCAGGCCATCACCATCAGGACTCCGACCATCACGGCACCTATGACGGTACCGGCGAGACGCATTTCCGCGTCCGCATCGTCTCCTCGGCCTTTGCCGGCATGAGCCGCATCGAGCGCCACCGCGCGGTCAACGCATTGCTGGCCGACGAGTTGAAGGCTGGTGTCCACGCGCTGGCGATCGAGCCGGCCGCGCCGGACGAAAAGACCAGGTGGTAGGCATTAGAGCAATTCCAGGAAAAGTGTGAAACGGTTTTCCCGGGAAAAGCGCATAGCGCTTTCCCTAGGGAATTGCGCAAAAACAAAGAGATAGAGCGGTTCGGCGTTTCCGTGAAACGATGAACCGCTCTATCCGAGCGCTGCCTTCAGGAAAATCATCACCGCACGCGTCAAGGCGTCGCCTTCGTCGCCGAAATCGCGATTGATCGACATGTGCGAATAGGCGCTGCCGTCGAACAGTGTCACCTCCGTTCCGGTCGCCCGCAGGCGCTCGGCGAAGGCCCGTGAGGCTGCCGCACGACCCGCTGCGCGCGAATAGGCGATGAAGGTCGGCGAATGTTTGCGGCTCCCGACATGGGTGGCAGGCGACAGCGCGCGCCACTGAGCCGGGTCGGGAAATGCCCGGGCATAGGCCGGTGTCATGCCGCCGCTCCTCGCAAGCGCCTCCAGGTCATAGGCCCTGGTGTCGTTCAGGACCAGCGCCGCGACGTCGGGCAGACCGCCGCGCAGCCCGGTCAGTGCGGCGAGATGGCAGCCGGCCGAATGCCCCATGACCGCTATCCGGTTCGGATCGCCGCCGTATCTGGCGATGTTGGCGCGCACGTAGCGATATGCCTGCTCGACATCGTCGGCCTGGGTGGCGACATCGGCCTTAGGCAGCATCCGGTAGTCGATGGAGACGAAGCAGAAGCCGTTGTCGAGCAGGAAGGCCGGCTTGACGTTGACGTTGGTGCGATTGCCGGCCCGCCAGGCACCGCCATGGATGAAAAGGACCACAGGCAGGGAGCTTGCGCCATCAAGCGAGTAGATGTCGAGCCTGGCCGGTCCGTAGTCGAAGGTTTGCGGAGACGGCGAGCGCCGGCGCGATGCCGCCGGAGCGCTGGCCGGCAACAAAGCCATCGACATCAAAAGCAGGGTTCGCCGATCGATCACCGTCATCTCCAGACAGCCCAGTCGAAAGTGCACGCCGGCGCGGCGAGCGTCCAGTCAAGGATTGGTTAGCCGGGACAGAACCTACCGGAACTAAATGTCGCCGGCCGGCCTGATCCTCAGCCTTGCGATCCGGTTCTTGTCGCGCTTCATGACGACGAAGCGCTTGCCGTGAAAGGTGAAAGCCTGCTTCTCGTCCGGAATCAATTGCGTCTCGTGGATAACGAGACCGGCAATGGTGGTGGCTTCTTCGTCCGGCAGGTTCCAGTCGAGCGCCCGGTTCAGGTCGCGGATCGACACAGTGCCGTCGACGACAACGGAGCCGTCGGCTTCCTGCTTGACGCCCTGCATGTCGATATCGTGCTCGTCGGCGATTTCGCCGACGATCTCCTCGATGATGTCCTCCAGCGTCACCAACCCCTCGACCTCGCCATACTCGTCGACGACGATGGCGAAATGCGCCTTGCGGCGCAGAAAGGCGTTGAGCTGTTCCTGCAGCGTCGTGGTGTCGGGCACGAACCACGGTTTTGTCGCGATCTTCATCACGTCGATCTGGGAAAAGTCGTTGCCGACATCGTTCAGCGCGCGCAGCAGGTCCTTGGCGTGCAGCACGCCGACGATGTTGTCGAGCGAGCCCTTCCACAACGGCAGGCGGGTATGCGGGCTCTGCAGGATCTCGCGCACCACCGCTTCCGGCGGATTGTCGGCATTGACCGACCGCATGTTGGTGCGATGGACCATGACATCGGACACTTCGAGCTCATCGAGATCGGACAGGCGACCGATGCGGGCGCGATCCTCGCGCACCACCTGGCCGCCGCGCCGAAAATCGTCGACGGCGCCGCGCGCTTCATCATGGTTCGAATGCTGCGGCTCGATGCGCTGCAATTGATAGCCGAAGGCGGCGAGCAGGCGCGCGCGAAAGGCGAAGGCGAGCAGGCCGAGCCCGGCAAGGACGCCAGCGACGATCCAGCCGCCCTCGTTCATCCCGGGCGGCTCTTCTGCTGACCCGGGTTGCCTTTCGGCTGACCCGGTCGGCCTCTCTGCTGCCCCGGGCTGCCTTTCGGCTGACCCGGATGGTTCTCCCTCAGAAACGACAGCACTTCCGACGCCGGCACATCCCTGGCGATGAAGGCCTGGCCGATGCCGCGCGTCAGGATGAAGGTCAGCGCGCCGCGCGACACCTTCTTGTCCTGGGTGATGAAGGCGAGCAGCGCCTCGGCATCAGGCAGTTCACCCGGAATATCGGCCATGCGCCAAGGCAGGCCAACGGCGCGAAGATGCGCCTCGACGCGCGCCGCGTCGTCGGGACTTGCCAGATTGAGGCGCGACGAAAAGCGATAAGCCAGCGCCATGCCGATGGCGACTCCCTCGCCGTGGACAAGACGGGCGCTGTCATATCGGGTGGCGGCCTCGAGCGCATGGCCGAACGTGTGGCCGAGATTGAGCAGCGCGCGGTCGCCGGTCTCGAACTCGTCGCGGGCGACGACATCGGCCTTGGCGCGGCAGGCTTCGGCGATGGCCTCGGCTCGCTGCGGGCCGCCGGCAAACACTTTGCCCCAGTTCTCCTCCAGCCAGGCGAAGAAGTCGGGGCGGTCGATGAGCCCGTATTTGGCGAGTTCGGCGTAACCCGCCCTGAATTCCCGGATCGGCAGCGTGTCGAGCACTTCGGTATCGATCAGCACCAGTTTCGGCTGGTGGAAGACGCCGACGAGGTTCTTGCCGCGCGCACTGTTGATGCCGGTCTTGCCGCCGACGGAAGAGTCGACCTGCGCCAGCAGCGAAGTCGGGATCTGCACGAAATTCATGCCGCGGCGCACGATGCCGGCGGCAAAGCCGGCCAGATCGCCGATGACACCGCCGCCGAGCGCGATGACGACATCGCCGCGCTCCAGTCTTGCGGCGAGGACGCCGTCCACCACCTCTTCGAGATGCGCAAAACTCTTGGTTTTTTCCCCAGCCGGCAGCGTGATCACGGCAGGCTGGGTGCCGCCCTTTTCGAGGCCGGCTTTTAACGTCTCGAGGTGGGCTGCGGCGACGTTGACGTCGGTGACCACCGCGGCGCGCGTGCCGGGCAGGCGGCGCGAAATCTCGCTGCCGGCGCGCAAAAGCAGGCCGGAGCCGATCAATATGTCATAGGCACGATCGCCAAGCCCGACTTCGACGGTGACTGTCGCATTGATGCTCACGACCGCACCTCGCCTGTCGCGGCTGCAACGCCGAAATACCCGCAAAGCGCGTTCACCACCTCGGCCGCAATGACCTCCTTGCGATCGTCGCGGGTCGGCACGGTGACATCTGCGGCTGCGTAAACCGGATAGCGCTCGGCCATCAACCGCTCGATCACGGCGCGCGGATCGGCGCTTTTCAGGAGCGGCCGGTTCTGCTTCTTGGAAACGCGGTCCATCAGGAGGTCGATCTCGGCCTTCAGCCATACCGACACGCCATGGCCGGCAATGGCTTCCCGCGTCTGCGCGCTCATGAAGGCGCCGCCGCCCGTCGACAGCACCTGCGGCCCGTGTTCCAGCACGCGCAGGATGACGCGCTGCTCCAGCGCCCGGAACTCGGTCTCGCCATAGCGTTCGAACAATTCCGGGACGCTCATGCGCGACACGCTTTCAATCTCCTGATCGCTGTCGATGAAAGGCAGTCCCAGGATCGCCGCCACCTTGCGGCCGATCGCCGTCTTGCCGGCGCCCATAAGGCCGACAAAGACGATGGAACGGTTGCCCAGCCGGCCGAGCAGCGCGGCATGGCTCTCATCAGGGGGATTTGCTGGTAGCGCGTTCATGACACCATGATGTTTCTAAGCAGGTTCCGAAAAAAGTGTCCCACGTTTTGCGACAAGAACCTGCGACAACCAAAGAATCCAAGCAGGCCCTCTTTGCCGGCGTATCGACATCAAAAGCCTGATTGCGTCAAGCGTGGCGCGGCCGCGCGTCGTCCGAGCTTCGCCCTTGAATTGGCCGGATTGGCGTCTCATAAGGGCACAGGGTTTGGAAACGCAGAACAAGCAGACGGGCGAAAATTGATGCCGACACTGTTTCGCTTTGTCGTGACGCTCACGATTCTGGCCGGCATTGTCTATGGCGCGATGTTCGCTCTGGCGATGTTCGTCGAGCCGAGAAAGGCCGAGATGAGCGTACGCATTCCTCCCGAAAAGCTGAATCCCCAGAAGAACTGAATCAAGAAAAACTGACCCGAGAAATGAACAGCGCGGTCCGCATCGAAGCCTTTCTGGAAATGATGAGCGCCGAGCGCGGCGCTGCCGAAAACACGCTTTCCAGCTATCGCCGCGACCTCGAAGACGCTTCGGCCGGGATCGACGGCGGGCTCGCGGGTGCCGCCGCCGCCGATATCCGCGCCTATCTCGACGATGTCGCCGCGCGCGGCTTTGCCGCCACCTCGCAGGCACGCAAACTGTCGGCGATCCGCCAGTTCTTCAAGTTCCTCTATGCTGAAGGCCTGCGCGGCGACGACCCGACCGGAACCCTGGACAGTCCGAAGAAAGGCCGGCCGCTGCCGAAGACGATGAGCGAGGCCGCCACCGGCCGACTGATCGACCGTGCGGCGCAAGAAGCAGCTGACGCCTCGCTGAACGATGGCAACAGCCTGGCGGCGTTGCGCCTGCATGCGCTGGTCGAGGTACTCTACGCCACCGGCCTGCGCGTCTCCGAACTGGTCGGCCTGCCGATGACGGTGGCGCTGCGCGACGATCGTTTCTTCATGGTGCGCGGCAAGGGTGACAAGGAACGCATGGTGCCGCTGTCGACAAAGGCGCGCACGGCGATGCGGGCCTGGCTCGCTGCCCGGGCAACGGTGCCGGCTTTCGCAGATAGCCCGTTCCTGTTTCCGGCAGCAAGCGACAGCGGCTATCTCTCCAGGCAGGTTTTCGCCCGCGACCTGAAGGGCCTTGCCGCGCGGGCCGGCATCGCCTCGGCGAAAATATCGCCGCATGTGCTGCGCCATGCTTTCGCCAGCCATCTCCTGCAGAACGGCGCCGATCTCAGAGCCGTGCAGCAGTTGCTTGGCCATGCCGATATTTCAACGACGCAGATTTACACACATGTGCTGGAGGAGCGGCTGGTGCGGCTGGTCAACGATCATCATCCGCTTGCCGACTAGACGTCATATCGCTATGTGAGGACGACGTTCCACCGCCCGGAGCCTTTATTTCCCAGGTTCCGTCAGTCATTGCCTCCCGGCTTATCGGTCCGCTCAAGAATGTACAATTACCTCGATTTCGAAAAGCCGGTTGCCGATCTCGAAGGCAAGATTGTCGAGCTGAAGAAGCTCGCCGAGAATGGCGAGGCGGTCGATGTCGGCGATGAGATCAGCCGTCTCGAGAAACGCGTGCGCGACGCATTGCGCGACACCTATAAGGCACTGTCCCCGTGGCAGAAGGTGCAGGTGGCCCGCCATCCGGACAGGCCGCATTGCGTCGACTACATCAAGGGCCTGTTCAACGATTTCACGCCGCTTGCCGGCGACCGCAATTTCGGCGAGGACCAGGCGATCGTCGGCGGCTTCGCCCGCTTCCGCGGCGAGCCGGTGGCGATCATCGGCCAGGAAAAGGGCTCGGACACGGCCAGCCGGCTGAAGCATAATTTCGGCTCGGTGCGGCCGGAGGGCTACCGCAAGGCGGTGCGGCTGATGGAACTCGCCGACCGCTTCAATATCCCGTTGCTGACGCTGGTCGACACGGCTGGCGCCTACCCCGGCGTCAATGCCGAGGAGCGCGGCCAGGCGGAAGCCATCGCCCGCTCGACCTCGGCCTGTCTCGGCCTGAAGGTGCCGTCGATCTCGGTGGTCATCGGCGAAGGCGGCTCGGGCGGTGCCATCGCGATCGCCACCGCCAACCGCGTCTACATGCTCGAACACGCCATCTATTCGGTGATCTCGCCGGAGGGCGCCGCCTCGATCCTGTGGCGCGACACCACCCGCTCGAAGGATGCGGCGACCAACATGAAGATCACCGCCCAGGATCTGCTGGAGCTGAAGATCATCGACGCCATCATTCCCGAACCGCTCGGCGGCGCCCATCGTGGCCCGGAAACGGTGATTGCCGCCACCGGCGATCTCATCGCCAAAACGATGAAGGAATTCTCCGGCGCCAACACCGATTTTCGCGAGCAGCGCCGCGAGAAGTACCTGGCTATGGGGCGAAACCTCTAGACCATGATCCCAAAAAGTGGGAACCGGTTTTCGGAAAAGATCATGGTCAAACAAGAAGCTTCAGGCCGTCCGATTTCAATCGGACGGACCGCAAGACGGGTGTCAGCGCTGCAATGTGGCGAGATTGAGCACTTCCGCCACAAAAATGCCGCTGCGCTCGTTTCAATCAGATTGCCGTAAGGCCCGGCGCTTGCGGTAAGGAATTTTCAAGGTTAACGGACTTAGGGTTGCGGCGCTGATGCCTGCGGCCCGAAAGAAAAGACATAGCCATGTTTGCCAAGCTTGCCCGCACCGGACTTGTGATTGCCGCGATAGGCGTCGCCGGCTGCACCGATTCTTCGATGAAGGATTTTGCCCCCCAGGCCAACAAGCCGCTGCCCGACAAGATCCTGGCCAGCATGAAGGCCAAGGGCATGACCCGCACCTCGCCGGTGATGGCCCGCATCTTCAAGGAAGAGGGCAAGCTCGAAATCTGGAAGGCCAGGACCAACGGCCGCTACGATTTGGTCGCCAGCTACGACATCTGCAAATGGTCGGGCAAGCTGGGTCCCAAATACACCGAAGGCGACCGCCAGGCGCCGGAGGGCTTCTATACGGTCCGTCCGGCGCAGATGAATCCGCGGTCGAGCTACCACCTTGCCTTCAACATCGGCTATCCCAACGCCTACGACCGCGCCAATGGCCGCACCGGTTCCCATCTGATGGTCCATGGCGCCTGCTCGTCGTCGGGCTGCTATTCGATGACAGACGCGCAGATCGAGCAGATCTACGCCTTCGGCCGCGATGCCTTCCAGGGCGGGCAGACCGAGTTCCAGATCCAGGCCTTTCCGTTCCGCATGACCGCCGCCAACATGGCGCGTTATCGCAAAGATCCGAACTACGAATTCTGGAAGATGCTGAAGGTCGGCTACGACAATTTCGAAATCACCAAAGTGCCGCCGAAGGTCGATGTTTGCGAGAAGCGCTATGTCTTCAACCAGGTCGCGGCTGACGGCGCGACGTTCGATCCGGCCGGCGCCTGCCCCGCGACGACGCAGCCGGATTCACTGAAGAGCGCCTTCAATGCCTATCAGAGCACCTACGAAGCGGCTTTCAACGGCGCGGTCAAGGCCAGCGTGCCGGCGCCCAAGCCGACCATCGCCGGCATCAAGGAAGCCAGCATCGTCTCCGAGTGGTCGAAGAAGCGCGCCCGTGGCGAACGCGTGCCGATCGATCCGCCGTCGTTCAACGCCGACGGCTCGGTGACCGAGACGGCGCGCATGGGCCGCATCGATTCGCCGGCGGGGCGCAAAATGGCCGCGCTCGACGCCGAGAAAGCCGCCAAGCAGAAGGCCGAGGAGCAAAGGCTTGCCGCGATAGAGGCAGCCAAGGCCGAGAAAGAGGCGGCCAAGGCTCAGGCTCTGGCCGAGAAGGAAGCGGCCAAGGCCGCCGCAGAAATGCCTGTCGTCACCGCGACCGTAGCGCCATCGGAGGCCGCCCCGGCAGTCGAAACGCAGGCTGCGGACGCCGAAAGCACGGCGACAAGGCTGAAGAAGAAGCTGTTCGGCATGTTCGGCGGCTGAGGTTCATGCTTGAACAAGAAGATCGGGGCCAGGAAGACAGGCCCTCATCCAGCCCCGCCGCCATCTACGACCTCAAAGGCCTGAACTGCCCGTTGCCCGTGCTCAAGGCAAAAAAGCGGTTGGCCACAATGCAGCCGGGCAGCCGCCTGTGGCTCGAAACCACTGACCCCCTCGCCGTCATCGACATTCCCGCCTTCTGCGCCGAGAGCGGCCATCATCTGATCGAAACGGCAGCGATGTCAGGCGGCCATCGCTTCCTCGTCGAGCGCGGAGCGGGATAATCTCCCCCCTCGAGGGGGAGATGTCGCCGAAGGCGACAGAGGGGGTCGCCGCGCGTAAAGCGCCAACCTTGATCTGCCGCAGGAGGCCGCGTCCGGTCGCGCCGACCCCCTCTGTCGCCTTCGGCGACATCTCCCCCTCGAGGGGGGAGATCAGCCGCTTCACCGCCCGGCGATGGCCAGCGGGTTGTTTTCCAGCGCTGCGCGGTCCGGTGTGTCGATCGATGGCCGGTTGGTGAAGGCGGCAAACAGCCGGCGAACGTAATCTTCCGGCATGTCGAGCGTGATCAGCACCAGCCTTGTGCCGCGTTGACCGTCCGGCCAGGACGGCAGCCGCGCCGGCGGATGCAGGATCTTCTGCACGCCGTGGACGACCAGCGGCCGCGACGGGTCTTCCAGCAATTCGATGATGCCCTTCATGCGCAGCAGGCGCTCGCCATGCGCCGATCGCAACAGGTCGAGGAACATCTCGATCGCCGAAAACGGCACCGGCCCGTCATGAACCAGCGAGTAGGCGCGTACGCGGGAATCGTGCCGATGGCCGTGATCGTGCTCATGGTCGCCGTGGTCATGATCGCCATGGTGATCATGGGCGGCTTCCTCGCCCAGCCAGCGCCGCACGTCGGCGGACTTGGTGGCTGGGTTGTAGAGGCCGCAATCGAACAGCGCCGCTACATCGGTCCTTCTGTCACCCGCATCGAGCAGCTCGGCACCCGGATTGATCTGCCGCAGCCGGGCCCGCAGGGCCTCGAGGTCGCGCGGATCGGTGGCCAGATCGGCTTTCGTCAGCACGATGCGGTCGGCGACCGCCACCTGCTTCACCGCCTCGACATGGGCGTCCAGCGTCGCATTGCCGTTGACCGCGTCGACCAGCGTGATGACGCCGTCGAGCCGGAAGGCATGGACCAGCGCCGGATGCGCCATGATCGACTGCAGCACCGGCGCCGGATCGGCGAGGCCGGTGGTTTCGATGACGACACGGGCAAGCCGGGCGATGCGGCCGGTCTGCAGCCGGTCGACGAGATCGGCCAGCGTGTCGACCAGTTCGCCGCGCACCGTGCAGCAGAGACAGCCGTCGGAAAGCTGGATGATGCCGTCGGAGGCCTGTTCGACCAGGAGATGGTCGATCGCCACCTCGCCGAACTCGTTGATGATGACCGCCGTGTCGGCAAGCGCGGGATCCCTGAGCAGCCGGTTGAGCAGCGTCGTCTTGCCGGCGCCAAGAAAACCGGTCAGCACCGAGACGGCGATGGGAAAGCCGCTGCTCATCAGGCTAGTTCACGGCCTTGGCGGGCTCCTGGGCCGCGGTGGCGGAACCGATCACTGCCGGCTCGGCGCCGGGCGGCGGCGGCAGGTCGGGTCGCCAGCTCGGCAGCGGCACGTCTGCATATTCCCGGCCCGATGCATCGAGCATCGCCTTCGGCTTCGGCCCGGTGGCGCCGCCAAGGCCGACGGCGACCAATGTCGGCACATGGTCGAGCTTTTTCCGATAAGGAGATTTTGGCGCATTCTTGTCGCCGACGGGGACAGCTTCCGACTGCTCCTTAGCCGGCTTCTTCCTGCAAATCTCGTCATTCAGGTTGTTGACCGATGTGGTGTCGCCATAGGAAGGCAGCGCCGCCACCGTCAACCAGCCCGGTGTCGGCGTGGCAAAGCCGTGGTCGAGCAGCTTGGCGACGGCCTCGGCGCGGGTGACGGCCGACTTCTCGCCAAGCACCACCGCCACCAGCGTACGCCCGTCGCGTGTTGCCGAGCCGATCATGTTGAAGCCCGAGGGACAGACGAAACCGGTCTTCATGCCGTCGGCGCCGGGATAGCGGCCGATCAGAAGATTGTAGTTCGCGATCTGCTTCTTGCCGACGGCCAGGCCCTCGATCGAGAACCATGGCGCATATTGCGGAAATTCTGTGCGGATCGCCATCACCAGCAAGCCGAGGTCGCGCGCCGTCGTATACTGGTCCGGCGAAAATAGCCCGTTCGGGTTGACGAAATGCGTTCCCGTCATGCCGAGCCGGCGCGCCTCGGTGTTCATGCGTTCGGCGAAAGCGGCCTGCGAACCGCCGATGTTCTCGCCGACGGCCATGGCGACGTCGTTGGCCGACTTGACCAGGATCATCTTCAGCGCGTTGTCGAGCCGCATGACCGAGCCCGGCTTGAAGCCCATCTTGCTCGGCGGCTCGCCGGCGGAACGCTTCGTGACCTTGATCGGCGAATCGAGCTGGACCTCGCCCGCGGCGATCGCACGAAATGCCACATAGGCGGTCATCAGCTTGGTCAGCGAGGCAGGATACCAGCGCTTGAAAGCCTCCTGGTGCTGGAGGATCTTGCCATTCCTCAGTTCGAACACGATCGTCGGATTGGCGAGAGCCGGTCCGGCCAGCACCGGAAGCGCCACGGCGCCCGCCAGCAATAATGCATGTCGCGCAAAAGTGTGCAGCGGTTTTGCGATAACGACATGCATAAAAACAACAACGCTAAAGCGCGTCGCCCGGTCAAACGCGACGCGCTTTAGTTTGAAGAAATGCCTGTACCGCATGGTGGAATCCGAAATCGCCTCTTGCCGCAGTCGCCTCTGGCTCCGTAAGATTTGTTACGCGATCGCCAGCATGGTGATCCGGCCCCTATCCGGATCGCAATCTTGCGGTGCTATTTAGCCTATGTGACGTCACGATGGCAAAGTGCCTGAATGACAATTGTAAAACAGCAGGCACAATTTGCAAAGCAGCAGGCAGAGCCCGTCTGCTCCAACAGCGAGATGGAACCATCATGCCGATCCTGAACCGCGCCGCCGAAATGCAAGACGAGGTCGCCGGCTGGCGCCGCCATCTGCACCAGACGCCGGAGCTGAATTTCGACGTCTTCAAGACCGCCGCCTTCGTCACCGACAAGCTGAAGGCCTTCGGTTGCGACGACGTGGTGACCGGGCTCGGCAAGACCGGCGTCGTCGGCATCATCCGCGGCCGCCTGGGCGAAGGCACGAGCATCGGCCTGCGCGCCGACATGGACGCGCTGCCGCTCAACGAGATCACCGGAAAACCCTACGCCTCGACCATCCCGGGCAAGATGCACGCCTGCGGCCATGACGGCCACACCGCGATGCTGCTCGGTGCTGCCAAATATCTTGCCGAGACGCGCAATTTCGCCGGTTCCGTCGCAGTGATCTTCCAGCCGGCCGAAGAAGGCGGCGGTGGCGGCAACGAGATGGTCAAGGACGGCATGATGGAGCGCTTCGGCATCTCCAAGGTATTCGGCATGCACAACATGCCGGGCCTGCCGGTCGGGCAATTCGCCATCAAGCCCGGCCCGATCATGGCGGCGACCGCCGAATTCACCATCACCGTCAAGGGCCGCGGCGGGCATGCGGCGATGCCGCACGGCACGATCGACCCGATCGTCATCACCAGCCAGCTCGTCGGCGCGCTGCAGACGATCGCCTCGCGCAGCACCGATCCGGTCGAGGCTGTCGTGGTGTCGGTGACGAAGTTCCACGCCGGCGACGCCTACAACGTCATTCCCGAGAGCGCCGAGATCGCCGGCACCGTGCGCACGCTGAAGGGGGAGGTCGCCAGGAAGGCTGAGCAGCGCGTGCGCGCCATCTGCGAGGGCGTGGGCGCGGCCTTCGGCGCAACGATCGAGGTCGACTACAACGCCAATTATCCCGTCACCTTCAACCATCCGGAGGAGACGGCCTTTGCCAGCGACGTCGCGGCTGATGTCGCCGGCGAGGCCCATGTGCACCGCGCCATCCAGCCGGTGATGGGCGGCGAGGATTTCTCCTATATGCTGGAGGCGCGGCCCGGCGCCTTCATCTTCATCGGCAATGGCGACACCGCCGGTCTCCACAATCCGGCCTACGACTTCAACGACGAGATCATCCCGCACGGCATGAGCTACTGGGTGAAGCTCGCGGAGACGGCGCTGGCCGCCTGATGCATACAAAGCCTACCCTCGGGCTTGCCCCCATATCGGGTAGGGCAATCGCATATGAGAACTGCCCCCTCATCCGGCCGCGGAGCCTGTCCTCGGGCTTGCCGGAGGCAAGACCCGTGGGCGGCCACCTTCTCCCCGCCGGGGAGAAGAGAGAAGCGTCAGCGCTGGCTCCTCTCCCCTTGGGGAGAGGTCGGATTGTCCCGAATTGCCCTTCGCAATTCGGTTGGCAATCCGGGTGAGGGGGTACTTACCAATATGCGATAGCCCTGCCATGTAGAGGGGAGCCGCAACCGCCGGGACGAATCTATTCGAAAATCAATCGGTGGTGCCTGGACCGCTATGGTCCGCTCTTCGGGTCGTCGACCTCCAGCGCCTCCATGACGAGCGCCGGATCACTCTCTTCGGCCGCAGCCTGCGGCTCTGCGCCTGCTCTGGCCTTGCTCAGGGCTTCCGCAATAGCCTCTTCAATGTCGCCGATCTCGTCTTCGCGCACCTCGTGACCATAGCCGGCCGCGTCGGCATCCTGTTCGAATTGCTGAGCCAGGACCGCCACGCTCACCTCGCTTTCAGCGGGCAGGTCGCCGACGTTCTCCTGGAGCCAGGTTTCAAAGAACTCTTTCGTTGCACTCATGCGGCATCTCCTTCGGCACACTAAAGCGCGGCGGTGATCCGAAGTTCCGCTATCCCCAGCTCATCTTTGCGATCCAACCCTTGCGGTTCAGTCGTAAAGTGATGAGGATGCAATTTCGAATTGTGAGCAAGCCTCTCGACGGCTAGCAACCGGCCGATTGCGTCAAGCCTGCCTCTTGGCGAAACGATCCGAAGCGGTTATGTGTCGGGCCGCGTGGTCCCGTAGCTCAGTAGGATAGAGCGGCAGATTCCTAATCTGTAGGTCACAGGTTCGATTCCTGTCGGGATCACCAATAAAATCAACGGCTTAAATGCCACCGCTGCTCTTTTCATGTCGCATCATGTTGCAATTGGCTACCGTTTATTTTCAATGACTTACAGAAGCTGTCGGCAGGTCCATGCGACATGGGCGCGACATGAAACACTTGCAAAGTCCGACTGCCCTTTCACGGCGGTAACAGGGGTTCGATTCCCCTTGGGCGTACCAGCAATATCAAGCACTTAGCTGAATTTCCGATCGATGCATCGAATATGCATCGAATAAACGCCCGCGAATTCCTGCGAACGAAAAGCCCGCCACCGTGGGGACAGTGACGGGCGCTGTTGCCTGAGAAAGAAGGGGCCGAGACGGGCTCCGATTTATAGGCCGGGTTCTAACGCCGCAATTTGCGCCAGTAGAAGAGCACGAGCGCTATCTCAGCGAGAAATGCAAGAACAAGCGCTGTGTCGAGCATATTCCTATTCAGCGCGCCGGACTCGACCATGAAAATGCTCAGGAGGAAGGGTAGCAATACCAGGACCAGCAACCCCAATACCTCCAGGAACCTCAACGAGTTTAAGATCCGACTGATCCTTTCGGACGCGATGGCGATTCCGCCAAGGGCCGGGAAAGCGACGCCTATCGCGATCATCCACCCAAGGACGGACCAAGCGCCGGCCCAAAAGCCATACAATGAGCCTGCGTCTATTTCCCAGAAGATGGCGACATCAGGCATCTGCATCATCAGATGCGTAAGCAGGTAGTTTCCCGGCAGAAAGAAGATGCCCTTGGCCAGCAGCCATAGATCGGAGATAGTCACGACGCCGTCCATGTTCCTGTCGGCGGCCGCCAGCATGTTCAGATTTGCATTCCACAGCGCTTCGCCCTGCGCCCGAATAAGTTCAGTGTCCATTGCCCCCCTCACCCCTGCATGAGTGAGGATGACACGCTGGGACGCAAAGAAAAAGGCCCGCCACCGTGAGGCAGCGGGCCATAATCGTTTCGCCACGGAACGATTGTCAGTTTGCCTTTTCGCGAATCGCCCGGAAAATATAGGAACGGAACTCCGCCCCCAACTCGGGCGAGAGGCGCAATGAACGCCCGCCGTTTGCGGCTTCGGTCTTGAACACCAGGATCATATCACCATTCGCCGGATCGAACGTCGGGATGAGTAGTTCCAGCCGCTCGGCGGTCTCCATGTAGTGCGCGATATTGTCTTTCATGACGCTTCGCCCTTCACGTCCGCAAGGCGCCTGATATCGGCGGCGATCGACGAGAAGGCCTCGGGATGCACGGCAGGTGCGGCGTCGATCGGCGCGGCCGATGCATTGCGCACGACAGCAGACGTAGCGGCGAGAGCGAGGCCTGCCCCTGTCAGGTTAAGCAGGCGGCGGCGGTTGACATCGGGCATACCTTCGGCGGCTACCCGAACAAGGGTGTTCAGCATCGGATCTTCTCCAATTCGGTTGTGTGTGAGGCTCTAGCGCTTCCGCAAGAACGGGAATTCTGATATCAGAGTTTTTATGCCAAAGCAAGAAACCGTGGTATCAAAGAAACGGCGCGGCCCGGCCCCAACTGGAAAGGGTGTGCCGATCATGGTTCGCCTTCAACCGGACATGCTGGCGGGCGTCGATCAATTTGTTGCCGAGCATGATGTTTCGCGACCTGAAGCCGTCCGATTGATCATCCGTGACTGGTTGATCAGACACCAGGTACTGAAAGCCGAGTGAAACCCTTGGCGACTTTTCCGCGCAGCGGCTCCAATCCTGCCGGCGTCGACTTCATCCCGTAGAATGGACGGCGGTGCTGGCGTGAGACTCAAGAAATCGCGCTCGCCCGGCATCATCGAAAACAATGAGATGTAGGCGCCCTTGCGGGGAGAAGCTTGCATTCTTCCACCCGAGGCAGGAAACTCCGGCCCGGATCAAACGGGGGCGGGGCTATATGCGAGTTGCGGTTGGGCTGTTACTTGTCCTGGCAACGGTGGGGGTAGCCGCGGCAGACAGCCCGGCGAGGAAGGCCCGACAAGTTGCTCTTCAAAATGCGTGGTCGGACTGTCTCACAGTTTTTTCGCGCCGCGCCGCCCAAAGAACAAATGAAGCGGTCGAAATTATCATCCGCGGTGCGTTCTCCGAGTGCCAGACCAAGGAAAACACACTTTACGAGTTTTACATCCAAGGCATGCCGAAAGCCTGGGTCGATTTTGTTCAGACCGATTTTTTCCCTGCCGTTCGAAAAGGTGCAGAAGACAACATGATAGCGACGATCTTGAAGGCACGCTCCTGAATTTGGTGGCTTGTCGGTCATCGCCCGTTCAGCCTTTTCCGTCCCGCTGAAATAGAGCCAGGCCGCGAGCCGGAAGATGCCGATTCCCGTGTGATTAGAGGTGCCCTATTCAAAGCGCCTGAGAAGTGCTCTATTCAGGCGTCACCTGGGGAGGGGCATTCATGAAAACATTCACAACCATCTGTGTTGTTGCACTCGCGATTCTAGCGGGAGCGGTGTCGTCTTATGCACATGGCGGAGGCTGTCGGAAAAGTTCTCCGCCTGGTCAGTGCTGCCACATGGACAACAGCGCCGGTAGCGTCCATTGCCATTGAGAGAGAGGGCGTGGGCAAGGTCCAGCGTTATCGAGGCGCCAATCAGGCTGACCGGTGGCGAAAGCGCGCCGGCAGAAGAATGCCGTCACGACGACTGCCGCGACCGCTCTTGGGGCTCCTCTTTCTCGGCGTGGGCACGCTTGCCGCCACGGTCGCTCAATTCGTAGTACAGAGCACCGCAAGCCTTCAGGGCACGGTAACAAACTGGACAGAACCATTGCCTGGCCCAATGCAAGGCCGGGCGTCGGTGATCGATGGCGACACGGTCGAGATTGCTGGCCAGCGCATTCGCTTCAATGGCATCGATGCGCCAGAGAGCCGGCAGTACTGCAACGACGCGAAGGGTTTCGATTATCCATGCGGGCGCCGTGCCGCCCAAGCCTTGGACAAGTTCCTGGCAGCTTCGCGACCGCTGCATTGCAGTTTTGTCGATCGTGATCGGTACGGGCGTCTTGTCGGGAACTGCAATCGCGCCGACGGCCGAAGCGTTCAGAAATGGCTCGTTGAGCAAGGCCTCGCTCTAGATTGGCCTCGCTATTCGAACGGGGCATTCGCCGCCGATCAAGTCTCAGCCAAAGCCGCCCATCGCGGCGTATGGCAAGGCAGATTCGATCCCCCGTGGGACTGGCGGGCTGCGAACGTCGACAAGGTCGAGACGGTCAGTGACCAATCGACCGGCTTCGGTCTGCTCGGCTCCGGTTGCAACGTCAAAGGCAACATCAGCGTGAACTCGGGTGACCAGATCTACCATCTGCCGGGCCAAGAGTATTACGACGAGACAGTGATCACGCCGAGCAAAGGCGAGCGCTGGTTCTGCAGCGAGGCCGAGGCGCGCGCGGCCGGCTGGCGTAAGGCAAGGCGGTAAAGGGTCGACGGGCAGCGTCACGTCGGCAAATTTGCCTGCGTTGAGAAATGTCGCCGGTTTACCGCTAGAACCGGCAACCGCAGTGCTGCGCGAAAACGGCGCCCATAAGGCAATCTACCCCAACGGCAGCGCGTAAGTGGCGCCTACTTTCAGCCCCTTCGTTCGAAAGTTGGCTTCCAGTCGCGATTGCGCGCCCGCTGCTGGCCTTCGTAGTCAGGAATGCATGTGAAGAACACCTGCCGGCGCTCACGACCGGCAGCCTTGCAATTTGAGCAGACAAAGAGCCCGACCAGGTCATCATGCATCGAGCCGTGGCCACGGCCGAGCCTGTCAATCAGCGCCCGGATGTCGAGCTTCATCGATTTGCAGCACATCGGGTGCGCACAATTGACATAGATGGTTTCGCGGGCGGCCAGAGTGTCGGCGAGAGTCTTTCGAGGCATGGCGATCTCCGTTGAAGGGCTCGCCGCAACGGGAGGATTATATTCCTGAATGCTGATCCCTTGCCACTGGTCGCTAACTCTCATCCCAGAAATCCTGCAGCGAGGCGTGCCGAAGGTCTTCCTCGCCCCTGAGGTGCTTCACGCGGGCCTTGATGCCCGGCTTGACCCACTGCGTCGCCGGCCGCTTTGGCATGTCCTTGGGCGGTGGGCCAGCATGTTCCTGGACGCGCTTCCACAGCCGCTCTCGCATCTCGCGATTGACGCTCACGAACGCACTGCCGACATATTTCCGGGTGCCTGGGTCAGCCATCAGAGCAAACGCCGGCTTGCCCCTCTCGCGTTCGACGCCAAGAAGCTCGAACTCGCTTTCGGTGAAGGATTTTGTCTTCAGCCAATTGGTGGTCGGGCCGCTGCGATATTTGCTGTCTCGACGCTTCGATACCATCCCTTCCAGCCCGGCCGCGTCGATCAGATGATAGATCGCGTTGGCTTCGCCTGGCATGGTCCCACTGAACTGGATGCGGCTATCAGACCCTATAAGGCCGGCCAGGATTTCCCGCCGATCCTCAAGTACCATGTCGCGCAAGTCGTGCCCGTTGCGATGCAGCAGATCGAACGCCACCAAGTAGAGGTCGTGCTGGCGCCTAGTGATTGCCTTGCGCAGCGCGGCAAAATCCGAAAGGCCAGCCTCATTCAAGACGACGATTTCGCCATCGATGATGGCGTTCTGTACGTTGAGACCTTTGGCTGCCTCGGCGAGATCGCGGTACCTGGCAGTCCAATCAAGGCCTCTCCGGGTGAAAATGCGAACGCCACCGTCCTCGATGATAATTTGCGAGCGGTAGCCGTCGAATTTGGCTTCATGCATCCAGTCAT
The DNA here is from genome assembly GCF_055901575.1 of Mesorhizobium sp. WSM4842. Lineage (NCBI taxonomy): Bacteria > Pseudomonadati > Pseudomonadota > Alphaproteobacteria > Hyphomicrobiales > Phyllobacteriaceae > Mesorhizobium > Mesorhizobium sp. WSM4842. The sequence goes on along the minus strand of NZ_CM148372.1, from coordinate 1,730,648 downwards.
CGCCTTGGGGCGGCTTTGCTACCAAGGCGGGCATCATCGGCGGGACAAACTTCAAACGCATGCATTGACTCGCAAAACCGCGATTCAATTAGCATGCTCTTAATTAGTTCCGGAAAATTTTAACGAATCGTTGACCGCGCTGTCCCAGAATAGGACAGCGCGGTCAAACCCCCAAACGGGCTGCGCTGGCGGCTCCGGCTATTCTTAACGCGTCACTGTCGGAGCCGCTACCACACTCCTCCAAAATACCAAGTAATGGTTGAATCAACTGTTACGGAACGTGCTTTCCAGTGCGTTTTCCCAGTCGTTAGACTTTTATGGGAACAGGGCCTCGCCTTCACGGTTGACGCTGAGACAGTCCATCTGGTGAGGAAACATGGAAGCCCAAGAGAACATCCGCAACGCCTGGGCCGCCCTCAAACTGGTTCGCTCGGCGATCGAACAAACCTGCCCCGCCGGCGTGCTGCCGAGCGAAGAAGCCGTTGTGCTGCTCTATGGTCCCGAGCCGATTCATGAGGGTGAAGCGCTGGCCAAAGCCATCATTGAGACCGTCGAGAGGCTGACCCGTTGCCTACCGCGTTGATCCGCTGCCGACCGGCTAGTGGTGAAAGCCTGACGCTTAGCACCCCTCGGAACGGCAAGGTTGGGTGGTTAGCCGTCATTGCCCACAAGGCCTCCGGCCTGATCAACGAGCTCCCATGGCAGCAGCAGCGGGTAACTGCCGCCTCGATCCCGGCGGCTGGCAGGCGTCCAACCGGGCATGCGCCTGCTCTCCGGGATGATCCGGAATAGGCGAATAAATGCGCCCACTCTGTCTTGCCGTCGTTTTGCGCACATAAAGCGCCAAACTATCTGGCCGCAGCACGCTTGCACGTCGACCTTGGTTACGGCAGGCTCGTTCAATGAAACAGAAATCGTCCTTATCCGCCTTCGTTCTTCTCGTTGCGGCCGGCTTGCTTGCACAGTCGGCACCTTCGGTCGCCAAAGACCGAACGATTACAGGCAAGATTCGCGGCTTCGAATGTGGCGACAATTGCTATCTGACGATTGTCGATACGAAAAAGGCCGAGCAGGTCGGATTGTGTGTCGCCCAGGAGTGCGCGAACTGGAACGAGCGCACCTCTATGCCGTCACGCTACAAAGGCAAGCGCGTAACCGTTACAGTCGGGCAAGGGCAACAACTCAACGATGCGGGCGAAATCATGGGGGAAATGATGACGTTCAAGAAGATCAAATTTCTCGACTGAGTGTGCAAGTCTAGAGCAGCTTTCTGTTCTGGACTGTTGTCTAGCCGCCGTTCATCCAACACCTTGCGATAGCTCGGCAGAACCTGGTTCTCGGCAGCACAAGCGATGGGTTCGAACAAGGCAATCCGATCATCATCGAAGGACAATTCGTTGAAGCGCAGCTCCGCCATGATGTTCTTGATAGACGTCACGAACGTTTTCCCTGCCATGCTCACCGAACACCTCGTCGCACAGGAACTGTCGTAGGGTGACCTTCGGGACGCAATGTTGATTCTGTGCAGCCACAGTGCATTCTACCGATTATTGCCCCTCATCGCCACCGGAAGGACAGGCGGCAAGAGCGCGCGTCGCCCACTCCCACTGTGATCGCGCGGGTGCAGTTGGTTGCAGGAGAGCATCATTAATGTGTAGGTGCAGTATTCCCGCAATTAAATTAGCAGATGCTTAACCTACTATTTCCGATGGCACTTGCCCTTAGTGTCGCGGTCTGGTATTCAGACTCGTGCAACCGGGGGGTTCAAAATGTCAAAGCGCAGCTTTCTCTCACCAATGGCTTTGTCGGCCACGGTGATTCTTGGCGGTCATGTTCAAGCCGCAGTGCTTGTTGAGCCAATAGATCAAGCATCGACCAAATTGTCCGAAGCCGGGGTGGCTCCTGCTAAACTCGGCTATGGTGAGGTCCTAGACCGCTCACAGGGCGCGGAAGTTCTCATGGCCTATCACACCAGCCATTCGAGCCATGCGAGCCACGGGTCCCATTGCTCTGGCTATAGCTATTGCTAATGGCGGACGGTTCTCGCGATAGCGAGCTTGTCCCCGCGGCCCAAGTCCAGTTTGATCTTTCAGTCTTCAGCCTCGAGTGTGTGAAGCGGGCGGCGTACCGGGTAACGGGAAACGCCGCCGTAGAGATCACGCTGGAAGACGGCTTTGCGGTCTGCGCGCTCAATTTCAGCAAAGCACTCACTCGGGCTGCGGCCGACTCAGCGATAGAGAGTCTGCGTCTGGAGGTCTTGGATCAGGACCTTCGCAGCACGATCGCCTCAGAAACTGCTTCAGTAAGAAACGCGATACTGGCGCTGGCGTTTTCAAGGTCGGGCCTGCAGTCCGATGACTAAGTTTGCTCCGGCAACTGAATTTCAACGACCGTTGGACGACACCTACCAGCTGGCGTACTTCCGTTTTTCCCAGCTGGACGATGAGCGGTATGTGCTAACCAACCAAACGGGCGAGTATTTGGTTCTCCCCCGATCGGTGCTGTCTTCCTTTGTTAAGCACGAACTCCCGAGCACTCACCCAGCCTATTCTCGCCTCCGCAGCAGGCAGTTCCTTTTCGATGCGTCCTCCAACATCGGCCAAGAGCTGCTGGCGTTGAAGGTTCGGACCAAGGCAAAGAGGCTCGAGAACTTCACCTCGCTTCACATTATGGTCGTGTCTCTGCGTTGCGAGCACTCCTGCCCCTACTGTCAGGTCTCTCGCCAAAGTGAAGATCGCTCAGCATTCGATATGTCTGAGGAGACTGCCGAGAAGGCCTTGGCGCTCATTTTTGAATCTCCAAGTCTGGCTATCAAGATCGAGTTCCAGGGCGGCGAGCCGCTTCTGAATTTCCCATTAATCCAACATGTCGTGCACCGGGCTAAAGAGATTAACAAGGCCGCCGGGCGGTCCTTGCAATTCGTCATCACGACGAACCTCGCTGTTGTTACGGACGAAATCTTGGAGTTCTGCCGCGAGCACAGCGTCCTAATTTCTACATCGCTCGACGGTCCGGCCACCCTTCACAACGCCAATCGACCGCGCCCGGGAAAGAACAGCTATGAGCTCGCCGTTGCGGGCATCCACAAGGCGAGAGTCGCTCTTGGCAATGAGCGCGTTAGTGCGCTTATGACGACTACCAAGTCCAGCCTCCCACTTGTGCGCGAGATCATTGACGAATACGTCAGGTTGGAGTTCCCCGGAATATTTCTTCGGCCACTTTCTCCCTACGGTTTCGCCGTCAAAACGAAGTCATACGCCGCCTATGATGTGGACCGCTGGCTCGACTTCTACTTCGACGGGTTGGACTACATCCTGGAACTGAATCGGAAAGGCATTCCCTTCAAGGAGTTTTACGCAGCCACCATCCTCACAAAGATGCTCACGCCTTTCGAGCCGGGATACGTGGATCTAATGAGTCCAGCAGGCATCGGCATCTCCGCCGTTGTCTATAACTATGATGCCAGCGTCTACGCATCCGACGAAGCGCGAATGTTGGCCGAAATGGGCGACAAGACATTTCTGCTCGGGAATGTCCATGAAAACACCTACAGGGAGATCTTCGGGTCAGACGCTCTCCTCGATCCTATCGAGCAGTCTTTTGCCGGTTCTGTCCCCATGTGTGCCGAGTGCGCCTACGAACCGTTCTGCGGCTCCGATCCAGTATTCCACACAGCGACACAAGGCGACTTTGTTGGTCTCAAAACGCGGTCGGGATTCTGCAATCGCAATATGTCCATCTTCAAGAGGCTGATCGCCCTTATGGAGAGCGACGTCACCGCTCGGGAACTGTTTCTAAGTTGGGCGAACTAAGATGTTGCGTCTAAGTGGCTTCGCTGCGTCGGCAAGCATCGGTGATTTCTCACAGCGAGTGGCTCTTAGGCTGGTGACGGCTCAATCTGATCAAGCGCCTAACTGCGACCATGATGCGTATCTTTTCACAGGCGAGGTAACCCATCCTGAATGCCGGTGGGTTGTGACCTTTGAAGAACTTCAGTCGGAGGCTGCGCGACTGTTTCCGAGCCAACGATTGATCGTTCTGCCAGCCTACTTTGATTATCTGGGCGAAGGAGACGTCATCCGCTTTGTGCCGGACCGCAAGGCCGTGCGCGTACTGTTTCGAAAGGGAGCCAGCGCGAACTATTTCCTTGTGACCGAACGATGCAATCATCTGTGCTTGATGTGCTCACAGCCACCCAAAGACGTTGATGATCGCTGGTTGGCGCGGGAAATCCTGGATGTGTTGCCCCTACTGCCTGCAACGACCCCGTTTCTCGGGATCACCGGCGGTGAGCCAACACTGGTGGGCAATGATTTTTTTGACATTCTGGTTTCGGCTCGTGACCATCTTCCTTCAACGCCCATTCATGTTCTCTCCAATGGCCGGACGTTTAAAGACAAGGCATTCACCGAGCGGTATCAAGCTGTTGGACACCGTCGCCTTTCGGTAGGCATACCGATCTATTCCGCGGACCCGGAAGTGCACGACTATGTGGTTCAGTCCAAGGGCGCTTTTGACGAGACCATACGCGGGATCATGAATCTGAAGTCGGTCGGTGCAGAGGTCGAGATTCGAGTCGTCGTTCACAAGCAGACCTATGAGGGTCTTGCCGACCTGTCGGCTTTCATTTTCAGAAATCTGACCTTTGTGGATCACGTCACATTCATGGGCCTCGAGATCACCGGGTACACACGAGCAAACATGGATAAGCTCTGGATGGACCCATATGACTACCGCAGCGAGCTGCGAGCGGCCGTGCAATATCTGGCTGCGGCTAGGATCAACGTTTCAGTCTACAACCACCAGCTCTGCCTTCTCGACGGGTCTATCCATAAGTACGCAAAACGATCGATCAGCGACTGGAAAAATGAATACGTGGACGAGTGCACCGGCTGCTCCAGACGGAGCGAGTGCGGCGGTTTCTTTTCGTCCAGCAACTTGGCACGAAGCTCTCACATATCACCATTTCAATACTAGGGCTTGGGGGGCGGTTCCTTGATTGGAGAAGGAACAGGCTGCGAGAGCAGTTACACCTCCGGCACGAGCACCCAGACACGTGATCTCGATCGAGCCGTCGTCGAGCAATTCAGCGGACCTATCGCCAGTGGTGATAGTGGCCGGATCGAGAAGGTCGTATTCCAGCCGCTCCATCAACAGCCGCTCCGAGCGCATCGAATAGAACGCCTGCAAAAATTGCCCGCAGCAGATTTTGGGGCGGGATCACGGCCGTCCGATCGGCGAATCAGTGGGCCAAGTCCCCGCTCCAGGCTGGGACGGAAGATCCTATTTAGGGCCATTGGAAACGTTGATACACAAGGGCGAGGATGCCGTTCATGAAGAGACTACTTTTCGCAATCAGTGCAGCAGCACTTTGGATTGCAACTGCTGGGGCAGCGGAGATCGAACTGTTAGATGTTCCTGGTCTCGCAGTGAAAATGGTCAGCTTCAAAGGCGAGATCGTCGACGGGGACGCAAAGAAGTTTCGAGATGTTGTCGACGGCTTGGATCGCGTTTCCGTGTTCCTAGAAAGCCCGGGAGGTCTGGTAAAAGAGGCGCTTGAGATCGGAGCAGAAATCCGAGTTCGGAATTTCGCAACCGTTGTCAGTACCGGCCAGGACTGCTTTTCGGCTTGCGGCTTGATTTGGGTATCTGGTGCCCGCCGCTATATGTCTTCAACTTCAAAGATCGGCTTCCACGCGGCGTATCGCGAGGAGAACGGAGAATACAAAGAATCCGGTGTCGCCAATGCCGAGATCGGATCCTTTCTGACCCATCTCGGATTGCGCATTGAGGCGATACGCTTTTTCACAATCGCGGGGCCAGATCAGTTCCTTTTGTTGACGCCCGAAAAGGCTCGGGTTCTCGGCATCGAGGTCTACGAAGACGCTGGCACGGGCTTCACGACACCGAATCAAGCTCCAACGGCCGATATCTATGCCGATCGCTTCATGGCGTACGGTATTTTGCGATCACAGTGCGAAGCGCTTTTTAAGCTAGACGAAACCTTCATGGAGAACGCCAGCAAAAAGAATGCCGAAGACGGCATAAGACTTGTCGGATCGGACAAATGGATCGAACTCTGGATGACTTTCCTTGAGCAAGCTAAGACGGAGGTCCGCGACAAAGGCTCGCTCTTGGTGTGTCTTCAAACGGAAGCTCGGCTACGCGATCAGCGTCAGCCGACCGGGATAGACGGCCCGAGTTTCGCTTGTTCGAAGGCGGGCACTGCCACCGAGAAAGCCCTATGCTCTGATGAAAACCTTTGGGCGAGGGACCGTGCGATGAGTGCTATTTTCTTCTACATACGCGACGTCAACAACGCGAAGATGCGCAAAATGATGCTCGCAGATCAACGTGATTGGCTAAGGAAGCGAAACGCATGTGGCAGTGATACGAATTGCTTGGACGTTGTCTATGGCGACCGCTTGCGCGCGTTTCGAGATGTGGATGTGCGTCAATGAATAGGTGATGGGTCAGGATGTCACTATCGGGTGTACTCGATGCGTCTTCATTGGCCGGCTTTGCGCCAAGAGCGGAAGTTCAATCGAACTTGCCGCAATGGCGGGTTCTTGACACCGAGCCGACTTTCAGATGGTGAGGTCGGAACATCCGGAGATCACCATCGCGTGAAATGGCTGCTCACAATCAGCGAAAATGCGCAGATGACCATTGTGACGGCTATATTGGGCGATTACTTCATACGGTTTTGCGAGAGCCAACCAAAGACCAGAAGGAGAGAGCTGAGGCCATCTGGACGGCCGCATTATTGGGCGCCAGCCTGTCGATTTGCACGGCGCACCAACGTGGAAGTTAACGGCGTTGTAGCTTCTGGAGTCTGTCTAAGCAACATCGCTTACTCATGAGACTAGACGTCTTCGCTCTGACGAGCGAGATGGAATGAGCGACCCTTGAGGCTACACAGGCGCAACCGCGGATCAAGGCCATATCCGCGCGGGTTTGATCCCCCTACCCACCCTGGCTTTTCAATCTGTTTGAAATTTCGTGTCAGGTCACCATCTTTCGGAAACTTCGTTAGAAACGCCTTGAGCGTCGTTTCGAGACCGATCTTGAGGCAGCTTTGCCACTCATCATCGGTTGCGGGACTGGATATCGCGGCCTGCGCATAGGCATCCGTCACATAGTCAGAAGCTTGGTCGGATGACGAGCCCTTGGGCCGGCTAATCACACCAATTGACTTTTTGACATGCCAGCGTAGAAGCCAAGCGATGAGCACCTCAGAGGTAAACACGGATCCGATCGTTGGCTGTGTGCCAGCCGGATGGCGAGAGTCTTTCGGGTAGTGATTCATCTTTATTGGGGTCTCTGCAATTCTCGCAAGGCGACGCAGCGCAGACGCCCAGTTGATCGGGCCGTAGGGTATGCTGCCGCGACCAGCACGAACCCAACGATAGAACGAGCGCCAAGACCCCATATAGTCTATGTGGGTTACTGTGCCCATCAGCCTAGGCTCACCGCGATCGTCCAAATAGCATAGCGGCCTGAAGTATGCGCCTCGAGCGCGTTGACGGGCAGCCTCCCTGATCGTCTCGCGCTTGCCCAGGCTCGCGCTAAGGCCTTGCACCTTGAACAAATCGGCGTCAGCAATCGCACCCGTCGATTCCAGGTAGCGGCAATAGGCTGCCAGTCCGCCAAGCTCGGTGCCGCCGGTTGGAGTCTTTCGAGCATCCGCCATCGAAAGATGAAACAGGCCGATTGAAATTCCCGCACTATCGTACGCATTGACCTGATCCAGATAGCCAGCACACTCCTGCTCCGATACCGCGCGCACGACTCTAAAGGTTGATGCCTGCGCCAACAAAGTTGGGTCATTTGTTACTCCCGTGAGAGCATCGATCAAATCAGCGGACACTCCATTGAACAATCGTTCCGGCGTAACTTCAGCGGGTGCCTCTCGATTTGCAGTTTTGGGGGCCAGGCTGGCCGGACCACCGACTGACTCGTATGGGAGGAAAGAACCAATCCGGTCCAAGGTTTTGTTTGTAAATGTCGCATCAACGTCAGGACGGGTAAAATCCGCAGCGAACATCCGTTTCCTCTTGTCTGTGACCTCGTCCCGTAACCACACGTCAGCGAAGGTCGGAACGGCACCGAGAGATGGACGCCCATCAGCCTCAACATCACCGTTATCGAAGCTCGCGATGATTAGAGGGCATCGGAGCGAGGCTGTCCGCCAGGCTTCTATCAGCTTTCGCGTTTCGATGTTTGCGCGACCGGAGATTGGTCCGGTGTAGATATGAGGATTGAAGGTGCGCTTCAGGTCCTTGAAGTCGCGCTGTTGAAGCTTTTCATCGTTGGTCAATAGCGATTGGGCAGTGGCCACATTCAGAGCGGATGCACAGAGTTGAAACTCGCGGATGATCGCTTCTATGGGGGACGCCCCATTGAGTGCGCCAAATCCGAGGCTTTGCAGTATCGATTTCAGATCAGAATGCCACTGGGTACTATCGTCCTGTTCCTCAAAGAGCTTGACCGTCAACGCGTCGGCGCCATTGGCGGCACGAACTGGCTCCCGCAACGATTTGGCTACATGACGCAAAAAGACTCGTGCGGGGACTGGCTCAAGCTGAGAACTGGGTGAGATGGGCAAAAGAATATCCGCTCGGCGCTTGGCCCAACCGAGAGCAATGTCCAGCGAAAAGGCGCCGCGGTCACCGAGAACGATCTGCGGCATCGGCAACGTCACGGCCTGATCGGCATTGATGTCCGCTGCAGCTTTGATGATCGGTTCATACAACCCCGCCAGGAAGGCGGCCACAACATGCCGCTCCCATTCCGGATGACCGGGGGGAAATTGATGAAGTTTGACTCTGACGTGGGCTGGTATCAATCCAGTGCGGTGATTCAACAGCGCGTCTTGAAAGAACGGCACCGACAGCTGGACCGGTCCATAGAAGGCATGTGTGGGCGATATTCCTAGCGCGTCGAGAACACCAGTCTTTTCAAGGTCCCCTGTCGCGTCGACGTTTTGTACTCGGACACGCAACGTTCCTGAAATCTGGCTCAAGCGTTCGAGGCATTCCACTGTCACCTTGCCGTTCTGAACGTCGATTTGATCAATGGTCGGTATCGTTGTGGGATCATCGACCAGGAAGCACATTGAACCGGGAAAGATCGGACGAACCTGGAGCGGCAAGGATGGGGCCTGCCAGGTGCCACGTATCGATAGGCTGTCGGATGGCCACCCCGTGCGTGAGCCCTCCACGATGTCGGGACTCTGTACTGCAAGCCGATCGAGTGCGGAAAGCGGCAGACGCAATTTCATCGGACCAAGGCGTGACTGTTTGAACATCAACCATCCCAATCCGCGGTTACAGTCTCGGATACAGTACGTCCCTCCCAACCGATCGCAATCAGACGGTAAGTCCACGTGCCTTCCAGGGCTAATGGTTGTGACTCAGTGAACTGCGTTGCATCGCCAGCAATGCTTTGACGTTCGAACCCCCATCGATTGGGTGCGCGTCTCTGTACCTCGATCTCACGATAGGTGTCGGCGTTGCGCCAGCGCAAACTCGCTATTCCGTTGTTGCCAATGGTGAGTGTGGCATCTTCCGGACCGCTGATCGCACCGGTCGCCTGCGCAACCACTTTTCGGGAAGCAGGTCCTCGGATGCGCCTGATCTGGATAGCTCGCGGATCGTCAGGATCGAGAGCATGACGTATCGCTCGCAGACGCAGTTCTTGCCTACATCCGGGACGTTGCCCACCGATCATCGTTTCAAAGTGTCCATCGGGTGACGCTGTGACCGCTCCGGGAAGCACCTCGGCAAGATCTCGCCACCCTTCATCTCCGCCCGGCCAAGAACCCTGGTCCCGGGCTTCGACTATGAAACCAATGCCTGTCCGGGGACCGGCATGGGTCCAAACGCAGACAATCGCTCGCTCTTCGTTCTCAGGGGGATAGGCATTCAGGAAGTTAGGTGGAGGCGGGATACGGATGTCGGGGACGCGTACAAGTGCAACGATAAGCCAGTCGCTTGAGTGGCCGGCGGGAGTGATGCCCCGGATCCGATAGATCGCGCGTGTCGGCGCTTCACCGGGAAGAAGGTCTCGCCAACGTGGCAGGAAGGCGCGCTCGGTTATGCGCTCGAACGCGTCTTCGGCGGCCGACGTCGTTGTATGTCCTAGCAATTCCTCATCGCTTGCGGACGGCGCTTGTCCAAGCGCTGGTTCCAGCGCGCGCTCGACCTGGTAGGATGCTGCTAGTGGAATGGCCGGCCACGAAAGCAGTACACTAGCCTGGGGGATGAAGGTTCCTGCGTCATGTGCCCAGAGTTTCTTTGGTCGAAAACCTGGTAGCGGTGGTTTGGCGGCGCGGCGGGATGTTACAATCAGCTCGTTGGCAGTGCTTTCATTACCGATCCCATTAGGGCCGCTTTGGTAGGATGTACCGTCAATGGCCGTCACCTTCAGACGTAAGGTGCCGGCGAGAAAATCGGGCTGAGGGGGAGCGAGTTGAACGCTAATCTGATGCGGCGGCAGGAAGATAGCGGGCGATCCATTTAAGAAGGCGATCGCCTCGGCTTGTGCGGCCGCAGAAAGCGCGCTGAGCAGTTCGACGCCACGCTGGTCTTCATCATGATCCGGCCTGATAATTGCGAGTCTTGGGCCTAGTACGGATGGCTTCACGTCAAAGGTATGTTGGAGCGCGTGGAGGTATAACTTCCCCTCCGCAGGAGCGATCTCGTTCTTGGTACCCGCCAGTACAATTCGAAGTTCAAAATTCGCAATATCGTCGACGATCAACTCGCCGACGAGTGCGGGCGAGCGTGTAACCGGCAGGACCGCTCCTGGTGCGAGAGATCCCGCGAAAGAAGCAGTCGCGCCTCCGAGCGCCGGCGCCCGGCCGGCGGACCTTCGAACCCGGACCTTGGAGGCGCCTTTCGTCTCCACGATCGTGAAATCTGCATTCGCCGCGCGCAAGGTCGCGCCCGGCAAGGTCTCCAATATGGTATCGGCTAACGGATCGCCAGTTTCGGTGCCGAGACGGACATCAATCTGAAGGATGTTCAGATTACCCGGAATTTCAAGGCATTCAAGGATGCTAACTGGCCAGGTAACGATCGGCGTCCACTCCTGGGATATCCTGAATGTCTTGGCATCAGGAGCCTGAAGCTCGTTTGCCGCTGTCCAATCCAACGTGACCGTGACAGGCAGACTACCGCTCGCGGGAAGCTCTATGCTTTCGAGGTCGAGGGAAATAATCGGCGGCTGCGGCGGAAACTCATCTCGCAGCCGAACCATCTCGGGAGGAGACGCCGGCCCTACGATCCCGAAGATGTCAATGCCGCGTACCTGGTAGGCGTACCAACCTTCCATCGGTTGTTCGCCCCAAGGAGTGTCGACATCATCGCGGAACAGATTGACCGACGTTCGTGGCACCATCTCTCCGTCATGGCAGGTCGAAAACTTGGTGGATGAATCGATTGTTGGCTGCGCGTCATCTCGAGCTGTTTCCGGTCCGAAAGCGTGCCTCTGGATGCGCCAATAAATTGCCTGCCGCGTAAGAAGGAGCGGGCCGTCACCCTCCCCGACGGAGCTTGTGGCCCAGCGGATCTCTGCCAATGGGGAGTCGTACTTCCGCGGACCGTTTCGCGCGAACTCAACGAGGTCTTCAAATACTTGCTCACCACCGCTCGGTGCCACAGGTTGCCAACGTGGACGCTTCGTACCGTAGAATGGTTCGAACAATGGATAGCCGACAAAGGTCCCCGCTGCCGAGCACGTCGGACGCGACGGCGCAGGAGGCCAACCTGGGTCAACAGACCCGACGATAGTTGTGGCACCCTCTGGCCTCCCCGAAAAGCTACAGCTAACGGTGTAAGAGAGAGGACCAGGCGTTGTCCCGAGAAACGGTTGGTCGTCAAACCCGAGCCCTAGGAGTTTGGAGGTGCCGAAGTTGCTCGCGAGGAACAAAAGCCGACCTACGGCTTGCTTTCTGTAGTGAGCGATCACGTCGTTGTATAACGCTGCCTCGTCAGCGATGACGCTTCCGCGCATCGCGCGTATCTGGTCCATCGGAGGAACGTTCTGATTTAGCCAGTAGAGGCGTAACAGAGTCGGATCGCTCTTGTGTGAATCTACAAATATCCATGCGACATCTTCCAAATGCTCTTCAAGCTGGTCATCGTCTGGTCGCGGCAACCCGAATGCCAACACCGGAATGAGCGCTACAACAGACGCACGGTCCGGAAGTGGCGCCCCATGCTTGGTCGTGCGTGTCGCCAGGTCACCGAGAACTGCCTTCTTATCGATTTTCCATTGCGTTCCTGTCCCGGCGATGGCGCCCGGCAGGCGTAGTCCAGATACGATACTGGTTGTGGTGCGACCGTCGAAGCGCGTCAGCTCGAAACCATTCTCAGGGAAGCTGAAACGAGGATTGATGGTCCATCGAACTGCAGCAATATCGGGGCTATCAGGACGTAGCCGCGCTAAAATCTGAAGTGCGTCATTCATCAGAACACTCCCTTGACTGGAACTAGCCAACGGCTGCTTTCTCGGGCTGACGCACCAGCGATTGTTCGGCGCGCTTCTGATGGGGCCTCTTGTGGTGTCGCGATCCATTCGATCTCGACATCAATGATTGCGTCCGGGTCGTTGAGTTCGAGCGGCGCGGAGAGACAAGCGATTACGCGGGTTCGATCAAGGTTGAAGGCAAGGCGCGTATCCGCTCCTTGCACCTTGATCGAGAGTCGGTTGAACTCGTCATCCAATGGCTCAGGCGCCTCAATCAAAATGTAGGCAACCGCGTCATCTGCGCGAACCGGGGTAATGCGTGTGTGGTCGACGCTTTCTACGGCTGGGGCCTGGAAGGCACGAATCAGGGGATCGAATTCCTCTGCCGGTGCTCCGATCCTGACCATTCCTCGCGGAGGCACATAACCAGGAGCCGCGACCAAATCGGAGTAGGTTTTGAAAGCGGAAGTGGTGAAGCTCCAGGAAATGAGGGGTTCCGTCGGATTTGTAGCTCCGACACCACTGTCGACAGCAACGAGTTCCGCTGTGTAGTGCTCGAGCGGGCGTAGAGCCAGATCCTTCAGCGCGATCGGGAGAACGGTGTGGCCTGTTGGTAGAGGTCGCGGTGTCGATTGCTCGCAGGGATTACGTCCGCTCCCCACTTGTTCCCTACCCCACCAATCCTCATTCGGCGGCCGAGTAATTGGTCCTTCTGACCAACTCGTTGGAATGAGTACGCTGCCGTTCGGCCCTTGCAAGGTGTTGCCATTTGCGTCGCGGATGCGGACGCCAAGCACCCGATTGTCTAGGCGGTAGAGAGCCTCGTAAAAATCGTCCTTGAACCGTAACAATAAATCGTAGTCGCGGAAAACGGGCCTGCTGCCATCATCGGGATATTTTCCTGCGACTGCATTGGCAAGAGCACCCAGCCAGTCCGGGGCACGGGCAGTCCTGAAGGTATAGGTTCGCGTGAAGACTGCGGGAGCACCGCGCGCGTTGACGCCTTCGAGCAACTGCGCTTGTGCATGGACTGCTAATTCATAGCTATGGCCTGGAACGAGCAGTCGCTTGGTATCGTCGTCGATCGTCCACTCTTCGGTCCCCGACGATCCCTTCCAATCTTCTGTTGGCCCGCTGCCGCTGTCGACGACAAGTTCCTCCCAACATAGCTGAACGAGCATCGTGTCCCAGAACCTGAAATCGTGGATTTCTGGCGGTACCGGATAGCGAACTTCGTTCTCCGTTCCGGGTATTGGCTTTGAGTCTGAATCAAATTTCGCAAATATCACATAGAAGCTATCAACCGTTCCCGGAGGAAAGATCGTGAAAACGTCCTCTGGGGCCAGCCGAACCCCGTGGACATTGCTTCTACGCCCTCGACTCTGTCCGCCAGTAAACTGCCATTCGTAGGCCCAGCCCTCTTCCAGCAGGCTGAAGCCTTCTTCTAGCCCCGCTAGTCGGATGCATTTGCGAATCTTTGGTGAGCGCGGTGTGCAGTCTATACCGGGGCTCTGTTCTACTCCGCCTCCACTGAGCGAGCCATCCTGCCCGAACCTGCGAGAGGAAAAGAGTCTAAGCTCGGTATTGGGCGGGCGCGGGCTGACGACCTTGCCATTCTGCTCGCGCGCAACCGGCGAGCGGGTGAACGTGCCGAAGAGCGCAACGTAAGTATTGTCTGTGGCGTCAAGTAGCGCCAGCCTCGTCAGGGTCCATGCTGCGGCCCAGCGAGACTTCACCCCGATCGCCGAGGGCAGCGGTGTCGCTGGGTCGTTTAGCTTGACCGGCGGCGGCCCGGAGAGGTCGACACGCATGCTTTTCGAGAATTCGAGGACAAGCTCGCTATGCGGCTGAACCGTACCTAGATCGACGGACTGATGGTTGGCGTCTGTTACGCGTGAGATGATGCCGCTGTCCTGCGGAGTTTCCGGATCAGCAGTTAGACGTGGCGTCCAGTGCCGTGGCACCGCAGTCAGGCCATGCACGAACGGATCCAACGTTGGCCAGACGCGATCCTCCCATGCAATCGTGAAAGCTAGGCACAGCTCAATCTTGTCGAACAGAAGATCGATCTCGATGCATGCCTTCAACGGCACGCGAAGCGCCTTTGGATGTGCAATCTTGACCAATGGCAAAGCACTGACATCGAGACTGAGTGAGAGGCCTGCACCAACAAGCCGCGCCCGTCCGGAAAAGCCAAAATCGCCTTCGAGTTGAGCCGGGTTCCAAGCGAGTGTGACATCGCCGGAGATACGTGCGGCGAGTTCGACATAGAGCCCGCTTGTGCCAAAACGCCATTCGACCCCGGTCGCCATCCCGATATTGGCTGATCGTGCTGCGTCGATTCTGAACCAATAGTCGGTTGAAAGAAGGAAGCTATCGCCCATTCGCAGAGCACGAGCAGATATCGGCTTTCCCTCGGAGGGTTTGCGTCCGGCAAACACCATCCAATCGAGCGGGCGATCAAAATGGAACTCACCGCCGCCACTTCCTTCGACCTCGAAGAGGTTTCCCTGTCTCCATTGCAATGAGAAATCAAATCTCATCAGTTGTTCGGCTGGCAGGACGGCCAGCACTGCAGCCAGTTTGCCCTCCTTGCCGTCCATCGGCTGACGTTTGCTGAGCAGGTCGCCGCTCGCGACCGCCAGGATCGCAACGTCGGGCAAAGTCAGCAGCAACGCACCCCGGCAGGAAAATGCCCAACCATCATCGCCGGTACCAAGGACAACACCGAGGCTAAGCCCGTAAGCGCCTTCACGTGCGGCCCACTTGCTTTCGGCAGCAAAACCCTCAGGCGCATCCGTAAACCGTTCAAAATAGCGCCGCGGCCCTGTTCGACCGGCCAGGTCAATCTCCTTGTTGTAAGCGAGAAGGCCGGAAACTCCGTAGAGCGACAAGCCAGTCGACCCAATCGGAATGCCCCCGGGAATAGACATCTCAGCCGCTGCAAAAACGGTTGTGATACCTGAGGCTTCGTCCTTCCCGGCTGCAAAAATGACATCCAGCCGAAGATCAAGTGCGGCTATGTCGAGATATCCATGCCCGGAGAACCGCTCATCGGCGCTGTTCCAGGAGACCGATACCGCCGCTTCGAAGGCACCCGGCGTGCTAAAGTGAATGCCAATTCCATCGAAGCGAACGGTTGGGGTGGCATTCGTGTATGTCGTGACGACGAGTCCATCAACGGACGCGCCTGCAGGGATACCTTTGACGAGCTCAACCCCAGCTGAGAGCCTCAGTTCGAGTTCACCCGAGCTGCCGGCTTCGGGCCTCTGCAGGGAAAACGAGGTCACGGTCAAACGTGCAAAGTTCCAACTGACGACGAAAGGTTGCGTGGTCGCGACGGACGCGCCCTGTGCGAGACGGATTTCCCCTTGACTGGTGATGCCAAGCTCGTCGAACTCGAAGCTTGGCCAAGTGCCTTGAATACCTTTTATGCCAGGGGTCAATTCGCCGGACATCCACAACACCGCATCAGCGCCATTGTTCGCTTCGAGCCGGATCGCGCTGACAGCGAGCGTGAAGGCGTCCTCGATATGCATTGTGATTGGTACACCATCGGTGCTGAGTGCGGCGGTCACGCCCGAGGCCCCGACGTGAAACGATGCTGATATCCAACCGCTATCGGCTCCGTTCGCAAGGAACTTGGATAAATCCAGACGGCCCTTGAGTTCGGCCGAGATGAGTTGTCCTCGATCGAGCGTCACCGAGGCAGTGTCGATCTCGCAGGAAAAGTCGTGGATCTTAAGTTCGATCGGCTGACCGGCCTGCTTGCGGAATGTTCCACTAGGTCCCTGCCTGTCGAGGCGAAGCGCTTCCCCGCTCAAAACGAGAGGGGTTCCCGTGTTGTCCACGAACATGGGCAGGATGACCTCAGCCTTGTCTATGCTGAGGAATGCGCCCGGCTTCGGATCAAGATCGATACCCTGGAGCGAAATGCCTATTCCTGTGTCGCCAACAAACACATTGCTGAGCGACGTCTTGGTGAACTGATCAAAATGGAAACCCGATTCATCCAGATAAACCGCACAGCTACTCTCTATTCGAGCGGGATTGCCGTGTCCGTCATTCAAGATGGCGGGATCGATCTCGAGCGTGATTTCGAGATCCGCGAGGGTGAAGGAAGGATCGGCGCCGCACACGAGCACCCCGGTCGCACCGTCATCATCATTGAACGACAACTTGATCGCGTCGAAACCTGGGAGATGGAGGCCGGAAAGCCCGTTCAGGTAGAATTCGGCCCCAAGCGTAAAGCTGTCTTCCTTAAGATCCGTCCACGCATCCGAAACCAGAATCCCGTCCAGCGGACTGCTTCCGGATGTCAACTCATCCAGGTTAAGAAACTCATAGAGCAGGGTGTCGCTCGGATCGACATAATCAAGCAACGGACGAAGCGCGCGTATTGGAGCCGCAGATACCATGACACCCCCCTATGAGGGACAATGATCCAATATCTAGAATTGCGCAACTTCCGGTTATATAATCTTCTGATCAGAACAGGTCCTGCCTGTTCTCAAAACGAGGGGCGTGTTCGTGGGGATAGTTAAGCGACACAATTCGCGGGCTTTGGCGATACGTCGGATCATATGGTTCCCCCAAATCTCTGATGACCCAACGACGCGTTGGGTGGTTGCGGCATTGATTTTGATCTACCTCCTGCTACTTCCGTTTCTCTCACGCAGGGCCATAACAATCCCCTATGAATTCATAAATAAGCATTATAGATATGTTGTTACAATCTTGTTTGTTATGCTAATTCTGGAGACAGTTTACATATCGAGAAAGTATTACATGCGGCAGTTGTGGTGGATGACATCCGCGATATCAACCGCCGCGATTGTCACCGGCGCCTGCGCGATTGCGCTGCTGTGTGCGGGCGAACTGGGCATCGTCCCTCCGAGCGGCGCTCCCATCACGGCACCCTACGTCGCGACGGAAAGCGTAGTTGGCGCAATTGCATTTCTCGCACTTGTTAAAGCTTATTTCGGCAATCCGAAAGCAGACATGAGGAAACTTGGGAACCTTCTCCGCAGTTTGGATTCGCAGTTGAATGGTGTGGTGGCCTTAAGCACGCGGGCGCCGGCAACGGCAAAAGACATTACACAGAAGTTAGTTAAGACCATGTCCGCCGCAGCTATCGAAATCGAGTTTTTGATCGATGAGTATGATCTAACCGGGCTCGAGGAATCAAAACTTTTACTTCAGCGTGTCAGTGAAGAAGTACAAAGATGGCCACCCGATGCCTGGAGCGGAGAGGGTGCTACCATATCTGCATTGAAATCCACGACTACTAAAATCTGGCAGATCGAGAACTGGCGATGACATCGGTAAAGTTGTTCCTTGTTGCTGTAGATCGGAATGAACCGTGGGAATGGCGCCCATTTGGAAAACATGCGCGTACTCTTGATGAACTGTCAAAGAAATATAGAGAAGAAGTGGAGAACGGGCATTGCTCGGTGACATTTCAAGTGGAAATTACAACGCAAAGAATCGAAGACATCGCGGACGAAATGCTGCCTAGAGTGATTGGGTGCATGGTGGATGTGGAATCACTTAGCAATGATCTCGCCGTTTCGGACAGTTTTCAGAAGCTTACATTCAAAATTCGAAAAAAGCGGGACGAACAAAAAGTGATGCCGTTGTATGTTCTATCTAATATCAACTACAGGCATCCACTTGCAAAGAAAAACTTGGCTGCGTTGAAGGGGCAACTCAGCATATGTGGCTACAACGGGAACGACATTCAAGTGCATCCGCTGACTGAGGATGACGACATTGAGACTGCGTTAGAAATAATTGCTGTAAATATCGCTACAAATGAACTGTTGCATGATGGGTTGGGGCTGAAGTGAATGGCCGCCAAAGACGTAAAATTTTCCCGTGATGCTCGCGAGCGCATGCTGCGCGGCGTCAACATCCTCGCCGACGCGGTGAAGGTCACGCTCGGTCCCAAGGGCCGCAACGTCGTCTTCGACAAGTCGTTCGGCGGCCCGCGCATCACCAAGGACGGCGTCACCGTAGCCAAGGAAATCGAGCTTGAGGACAAGTTCGAGAACATGGGCGCGCAGATGGTCCGCGAAGTCGCTTCGAAGACCAGCGACATCGCCGGCGACGGCACCACGACCGCGACGGTTCTTGCCCAGTCGATTGTCCAGGAAGGCCACAAGGCGGTTGCCGCCGGCATGAACCCGATGGACCTGAAGCGCGGCATCGATCTGGCCGTGACCGAAGTCGTGGCGCACCTCATCAAGAACGCCAAGAAGATCAAGACCTCCGAGGAAGTCGCGCAAGTTGGGGCGATCGCTTCAGGTGGAGTTGAATATGTCGATCAGTCAACAATTATCGATGAAATTCTCCGTGGTGCAGACTATTTGAACGAGAAAGCGCGTGGGGAGCTATACAATTGGGTGAATGCGATTCCCAGTTCTGACCCCCGGGTAATGCTCAACGGTGACGTTTTTGGAATTGTTGATGAACTGAATCTGGATCGTGGTCGCAGGCGTGCGGTTCTTGATGAAATATCCAAATTTATCAGTCATTTTAAGAGGATTGGCAAAAGCGGCAACCTCGAGGTGAAGGATTCGCCACGTGGTATTCAACTGATACAGAACCGTCGCGTTCCTGATCTCAAGGGAAATGATATCGGCCGTATGATCGCGGAAGCGATGCAGAAGGTCGGCAACGAGGGCGTCATCACGGTCGAGGAAGCCAAGACCGCCGAGACCGAGCTCGAAGTCGTCGAAGGCATGCAGTTCGACCGCGGCTACCTGTCGCCCTACTTCGTCACCAACCCGGACAAGATGGTTGCCGATCTCGAGGACGCCTACATCCTGCTCCACGAGAAGAAGCTCTCCAACCTGCAGGCCATGCTGCCGGTGCTCGAGGCTGTCGTCCAGTCGTCGAAGCCGCTGCTCATCATCTCGGAAGACGTCGAGGGCGAGGCGCTTGCCACGCTGGTCGTCAACAAGCTGCGTGGCGGCCTGAAGATCGCCGCCGTCAAGGCGCCGGGCTTCGGTGATCGCCGCAAGGCCATGCTGGAAGACATCGCCATCCTCACCGGCGGCCAGGTCATCTCCGAAGACCTCGGTATCAAGCTCGAGAACGTCGGCCTCAACATGCTGGGCCGCGCCAAGAAGGTGTCGATCTCCAAGGAGAACACCACCATCGTCGACGGCGCCGGCAAGAAGGCCGAGATCCAGGGCCGAGTCGCCCAGATCAAGCAGCAGATCGAGGAGACCACGTCGAACTACGACAAGGAGAAGCTTCAGGAACGTCTCGCCAAGCTGGCCGGCGGCGTTGCCGTCATCCGCGTCGGCGGTGCGACCGAAGTCGAAGTCAAAGAGAAGAAGGACCGCGTCGACGACGCGCTGAACGCCACGCGTGCAGCCGTTGAAGAAGGCATCGTTGCCGGCGGTGGCGTCGCCCTGCTGCGCGCATCGCTGGCCATCACCGTCACCGGCGCCAATGCCGACCAGACGGCCGGCATCGCCATCGTCCGCCGCGCGCTGCAGGCTCCGGCCCGCCAGATCGCCGCGAACGCAGGCGCGGAAGCCTCGATCGTCGCTGGCAGGATCCTCGACAACAAGTCGCCGACCTTCGGCTACAACGCCCAGACCGGCGAATATGGCGACATGATCGCCATGGGCATCGTCGACCCGGTCAAGGTTGTCCGCACCGCCCTCCAAGACGCGGCCTCGGTCGCCGGCCTGCTCGTCACCACCGAAGCCATGGTCGCCGAAGCGAGGAGCATCTGAATAGGACGGTAGCATCGTGCCGAGCAATGAGGCTCCTTACGTGTCAACTGACGGAATGTCGGCTCCCCGTGCGGAAGCGGGCGTTTGGCCGCGGCACATCAAACATCCCCATAGGGTCATGGGCGTGAATTCGGCCGAGGCCGAACGAGCTTCCGCAATGGGTAGTTAGCGCTGAATCTTCAGTCGACAGACCATCTGGCAAAGCCGCCGAACCCGGCTGCGCGCAAGAATGTGGGCCCCCACAAGCCACCACGCGCCTTCGGTCAACCGGGGGCGGCGGGGGTGCCGCGGGCCCGGCCCTCCACCTCGGCCTTCATCAAAGGCGACTACTTCGTTTTCATCATGTGCGCGCGTCGTTGCCCGGCCACGATCGCGTCCTTCATCGTCATCAGGTTCTGCCTCGTCGTCGGCGATGGCAAAGCGCGTGGTAGATGCTGTCGATGTCCGCTGAAGGATATCCCTGCGTTGCCGCCCATGAACGAGTGATCGGCGCCTGTGCTTACCGAAGGCGCCAAGCGAGCCAAGTGGGCCCGGCCCGATTTTCAGGGTGATCTTTTACAGCGCCCGGTCGGGGCATAGAGCCTTGAACTGGTCCAAAGCGACATCGTATCCGGAGGCACTGCTTCCATCGAGAGGTTCGTTGCTGCCTACCTCAACGAGCAGGTATTCGGTGTTAAATGCTGTCGGATCGTACTGTGTGTTCGAGCCGAGGAATTGATAGCCCTGCCCATTGGCCGTCACAAACTTGCCGGTCTTGCAGTTGGCCGAAATTTCCGGCAGCAGCGACACCTTCATTTCGTCCGCGATGCATTTTGGCGTGACCTTCTGGACGTAATCCCGACAAAAAGCAGTTGCGTTCGCTTTCGTATGCTTGAGCGTGATTTTGGCGTGCGTCGTGCCGATGTTTGATTTCTTCACTACGGTGACTTCCATTCCCGCTCGCGAGCCGTAATACAGGGTCTCGGCGTGCGCTGCGTTACCCAAGACGAGTGACAATCCCAGAACTGCTGGAACGCGCATCTGTCCCTCCCACAATCACTAACCAGGTTCCATTCGTACCGTTGTCTGGTCAAGCTCGTCATATCGCTTTTCAGCGATGAAGCGAACAACCGGTTCATCATCCAGCCACAAGCGAGGCCAGCCGCTTTGCAGCCGCTCAACACGCTGCTTTTTGCTACGTTATGGACGATGCAGGATCGCCTAGCCTTAGTCCTTTTTCTTGATCATGCCCATGATGCGGGCGTTGTGTGCCGCAATCCGCGCTCCGGTCATAGCCGGATGCACATCACCCTCGAAACGGACACACCGCATACAGAGACGTGCCTCGGCCTCGCTCGGCACCGTGGTCACCCAGCTGCAATAGCGGCAAGTGTAAGGCTCCATCGGCCTCCCCAGGCTCGGTGCGCCGGCGGTCGGCTTCGTACCATTTTCCGTCATGTCGGGAACCCTCAAACCCCCTGTGCGATCCGGATGGGGACCTTCAGATCGATCAGCCGAGCCTGCAGGAGGGAGAGCGTGAGTTGATCTCTTGCATCGACCCACCGGCTATCGTCGTTGGCGACGTCACCCTCGCAGAATACCAGATGGGGCTCATCGCTCCCGCGCCTGAGCTTTGGGCCAAGGTCAAACTTCTTCAGCAGGCGGTAGGCCTTGGCGCACGGGCCGGTCTCGAGATCGAAGCGGGTTTCCCAGAACCACCCTCCAACCGGATCGTCGTAGTTCTCAGGGCCGATCCCGTGCTCCTCCCAGATGGCGTGAATTTCGGGTTCGGTGCGGTGTCCAAGGCCCTCGCTGGTGAAGAACTCGCGCCAGGTCGGCGGCGCTGGGCAGAAGTCCCAAGGGCCGATTGTGAGAAGGTAGCCCTGCTCCCCACCGTCATACCAGTACATGGTCTGCGCCGCCTCCGCAGGTGGGGCAAGCAGGGGCTGCCCAGTCCTGCGAATGAAGGATTGCGCATCCTTTGCGAATGCAGCCGTGAGCAGGCCGCCCGCCCCGATCAGAAAACCTCGCCTCGTCAGCATGAAAATTCCCTCCGTCGTTTCGCACGCATCTGGAGGGCTGAGACCTACTGTTGCCCCGTTAAGGGCCACATCGTCTTTACCACCGTTGCCGGTCAAGGCTGGTTGGCAGGGCCGAAGCCCTCTCTGGATGCGTGATTGGTCTAACAAGGCGATTGCACTTCAGCAAGCTTTCTCCTCGTGGTGATATCTCTGGGGGCTGAAAGCGAGTGATCGCTGGGGGGCCACAATCCCACCCGCCCCCGCCTTCGAGTTGACTGGTGTGACGGGTCTGCCGGGGCCCTGTGCCTGTGGAGAGTGGCCAAAACGTTGGCGGTCAGGCGCAGCAATAGCTCCCTTATCGGGTTATCTTCCGCAAATACCGCTCTAATTCAGTTTTGAGCATCAACGTGCGCCTGCCCGATTTGCTCGCATGCAGTTTGCCTTCGCTAAACAATTTATAGAGCATTGACCTAGAGATACCGGCAAATCTCGGTTACGGCCCGTCCTCTTCCCAGTCCTGCAGGTCCTCGGGAATTTCGCCTTCGTTCCACTCTCCCGGCAGTTCGCGGAGCCAGCGGGCATGGATGTAGTTCTCGCGGCCCCACTCCTTGCCGCGCTTCTCCAGACGCTGCTTGATCCGCCAGTCTCCAATATCCATGCCAGCTTCGCGTGATGCATCGAGTTCACCACGTAGGCGCTCTGAAGCCTCCGGCGACATCGACAACGCGCCGCCGGGCTTCGTCTGCTGATGACGGGCCATCAGGAACCCTTCCACACGTCGTCGAGGTTTGCCGCCGGGCCGCACCAGAGCCTGAGCCGGGCCAGTCTTGCCTCAGCGCCGGTCCGATAGGCGAGAGCGTGGCCTTCGACGATCAGCGTGGTGCCGACATCAACGCCCTCGACCTTCAGATCGGCCAGGGCGCGGCGATAGCGGTCTTTCCTGCCTGAGCGGTCGATATCGACGGGATGGCCGCGCAGCAGTCCGGCAAGGCGCAGTTTGGCTGCTAGGCCGAGCCGTAGCTCGTTCTCGCAACGCGGGCGTCGGGTTTCGGGGGTGTCGATGCCGAGCAGCCGGATCTTCTCGGCGCACCCGCGTGCCGGAACGGCGCAGGGCAGCGCAATTGTGTCGCCGTCGATGATGACGATGCGGTCGCCGCTGACCGTCTCCGCCATGACGGTCACCGGTGCTAAGAAGATCGCGAGAAGCCCGACCGCAAGTCCAAGGACGCACGACCTGATCATTGCGCGCAGCAAACCTTACGGACATATGTGTTCCCGTAGGCTACTATTGCGTCGGCGGGCACCCGGCCCCCAGCCTTCAGTTCGGCCAGCTTTCCGACAACCGCTTTCGGGGAGAAGGTCTCGGCAAGGGCAATGGCGAACATACCATTGTTCGAGAGATGAACGGTAAGCGGTATTGGTGAGGAGCGGGCGTAGGCTTCGGCGGTGAAGAAATCTGACAGGCTCTTGACCTGTATATAGCGCTGCTCCAATGAGCCGCTTTCGTATTGATCGACGGCGACAGTGCCTTGCGGCAGGAAGCCGCCCAAGTCGCCCGCGCGGACCCGAAACCAGCGGTCTGCGCTGCTGATGATCTGGATGGCGGTTCCGTTTGCCAACGTTCCGACTTCCCTCGCATCTGCGTTGGGTTGCTGCTTCAGAGACACCACCTTCTGGCTGCTTCTGATGCGTCCCGAGGTAGCGTCGGGAATTTGGAACCGCGCATCCACACCACCGGCTGGAGGCATCGTAGTCGCCACAGTGGGAGCCGTGGAGGTGGTGTCGCCTGTAACGACGCGATATTGCGCCATCTCGCTCCGCGAAAGGTAGCGCATGTCATCGCTGCCGTAGCGAAGCGAGAGGCGTAGCAACGCGGGATCAACGCCCATCTCGATCATGTAGTCGATCTTCTCAGCAGTCATGTCCTGCACAATGTCCACGGCGTGGCCGGACCCAATTTGATCCGGATTTGCAAATGAGGACTTGTGGACACCTATAGCGCCCGCTTCGGCCATCCGGCGGGCGCCACCCATAAAGGCGAGCGCGCAGGCGGAGGCGCATTCGCTCCGCTTGATCTGGAATGTGTCCAAACCGAACGCTCGGATTAGTCGGCCCAACTCAAGTGCCTTAGCAACGTTGCCACCGGGTGAGTTGAAGCCCACAACCCGGACATGATGAGATCGAATTGTTTCCCTGAAAAGGTTGAGATCGTCAGTTGCCTCGAACTCACCGGACACTACGACGAAAGGAGCCCCATCGACCGTCTGACCCGTTTCGTAAGTCAGTTCCGCGCGCGCCGATAAGGGGTTGGCGAGCAGTAGCGTACCGACCAAGCCAACCATCGAGGCCCGGCACTCGATAGCTAGCCCGAAGCATTTCGTCTTCATGTTGGATGGTACCCCCAGCGTTTCCTCGGCTCTGATTAGCACAGCCAGCACCTTGAATGAATGGCCACCAAAAACCTGAGCGTCTGCGTTTTTGTGGGCCCACAACCCACCCCCGCCCCCGCCACCGAAGGACCCCGGCGGGGCGAGTGCCGGGGTAAGCCTACGATGGCACTTTGCCCGTGCGTTCTTGGCCGCTCAGGTGTGGCCTTAAGTCGCAAACCATTGGCTTCAGAAGCAAGGCGTCGGGCTTCATTGACGCTGCGACCAACACCATATGGTTATCCATAGCCCTCCAAACCGAGAGAAGCTCGCACCGACGCAGTCGCACCGCGGCCGTCAGCAGGCAATGGCTATGAACCAGGAACATTAAAACCATGCCTGAAAATATCAGACTAACTTCAAGAGACGTCCCCCTCATTCAGCTAGGCCTCTATCAGTGCCGCTTCCCGGTGAGCGAAGACGCGTCAGTACCCGGCGGTTACCGTTTTTGTGCTGGGCCAACTTCGCCGGATCGCGTCTACTGCGATCACCACCACAGCATCGTGACCGCCGTCGAGCCTCGCCGAGCCCGTTCGGGTTTCCACCTCGCTCAACGACGCGCTGCTTAATTGGGCGGCGGCGGACCCCACGAACCGGCCCCAGGGGCTTGGCGCGGTGCGCTCCTATGGGTGCTTCGACGACCGCACGGTGGCCTTATCCAATCGATGCGATTGCTCCCAACGCGAACCTCACGCCACCCGCCAAGGCAAAAAAGAGCGCCATCGAACAGAGCACAGCCACTTCCTTCGACCGAACGACGTTTTCGATGGGTGCACGAGACGGCAGAGTTCCTAGTGTGTACATCGCCAAGCCCATTGCGAGGATCGAGTACCATGCAGCCCACACGAAATGCCATGACGTGGGGGGCAACACTCCATTGCTTATCGCGATGAAGGCACCGACGCCTGCAATGATGATTGAACTGCCGGTGATCACGCCATTTAGCTGAGCGAGGATGACATCGGCTCCGAGTTGTCTTTCACTAACGTCATCCTCTTTAGGGCCCTCAGCATTGCGCCAAGCAGCCAGAACGCTCATCAGCCAGAAGGTAAACACTGCCGCTTCGACCAACGGCCAGGAGCGTATTGCATCGACAAGAGACGCCCCGAAAGACGCCATCACTGAGCACCAGGTAACTGTCGTGGGTCGAAAACTTGGTTGAAATACTCATTTTCCTTTAAGGGCAGGAACCCACCCTCGGCGGCGAACTGGTCCTTGCCGTATTTTCCGATAAGCGCCGGAGTATCCCATCCGACAGGGCCAATGGCTTCGCGTAAGGCGTTGCGAACGCTCTCGTCGTAGAAAGCGGCGATCTGGGCGGGCCAGTACTTTTCGACAAAGGGCGGCTTATTTGGCGGCCAGATACATTGAATTGCTAACGCGGCAAGAAAGTCGTTGTCGGTTGGTGCAGAGCGATCATTGCCCTTAGCCATCTGGTTGGCCAAAACGGCTGTCGACGCCAGAAATCCAATGTACTTTGTTATGTCAGCAGTGCTGGCCTTCTGCCAATTTACGCCAAGCCTGTCAGCAACGGGATACTGGGTCGCAAGCTGCTGCAGCCGCTCCGGTATTATAACAGGACCGTTTTCCGCTTGCGTCTCCTGTGCCAAGACTTCGGACCCTGCGACCACGATTGAAAGAAAGAGAACAAACAGACGCATTTCGTACCCCCCAGATCTCATACAGATAAAGCAGAAAGCTTACTGAAAGTCGATTGCGTGAGCGACACGCTATCCGTGCAGTAAAATGGCTCCGAAACTGGCGCGTGTGCCGGGAACTGGGGCCCCTGCAGGCCACCCGGCCCCGGCCTTCGGGCAAGCCGGGAGGGGTGGCGCAGGCGGCGACCAGACGAATGCCCGCATCAGAGCCGTTCCGAGACGAGAAAAACGTGACGGGTATCTCTGGGCCAGGGGGAAGCGTGACATGGCCTCAGAAGTTGCCTCGCTGCGGCCGTGCCAGGGCAAGGAAAGGGTGTTCCTCGCTAAGGCTGCTGTCAGCGCCTCAGCAACTCGTTGGTCTCCCATTCTAGCTTGGCCCGATACTCCCGCAGTGCCTCGGTCTCGCGCCTTGTCTTCGCCACCGCCTCAGACACGTCATCCGCATCGGCTGGAAGCGCGGCGGCTGGCTGATGCGCAGGGATTTCGGGCTCGACCTTTCGCGGCGCCGGGGTCTTGTCCGCCTTCACGCTCACCATGCGTTTCACCGCAGTCGGCGTGTAGGCCGTGCCGGCGCTCGACAGATACCCTGCCCCGGCCAGCGCTTTCGCAATCTCGGCCAGTGTCCGCCGCCGGCCGTTGACCGGATAGCGGTGCAGCTTCTTTGCCAGCGCGATCAGTTCCGGCCCGCCCGCGATCTCGGAATAGTTCCTGCGGCCGCCGACCTTCCGGCCCGTCTCGCGCCGCTTGCGCTCGCGGGCACCGCGAAGCTTCTCGACCAGCATTGCCTTTTCGAATTCCGAAACCGCGCCGAGCACCTGCCGGATCAGCCGCGCCGTCGGCGTGTCGGCCACGAAGCTGTCCGGGCTATCGACGGCGATCAACTCGATACCACGCGCCTTCAACATCTCGTGGCCGGTTTCCTGAACGATGAGGTCGCGGGCAAAGCGGGAGGCGGTCTCGACTAGGATCGTGCGCACGCCATTCGACAGCAGTCGTTCCAGCATCGCCGAGAAGCCCGGCCGCGTCGTCACCGCATCGGCACCGCTGACTGCCGCGTCATAGTAGCTTTCAACGATCTCGTAGCCAGCCGAGCGGGCGAATGCCTCGATGGCCTCGCGCTGCCGCCGCTCGCTGTCCTTGTCTGAGCCGACATTGGCTGCAGATGAAGTTCGCAGATAGGCGACAGCCTTGATTAAATCCTTGTCTTGCATGGGGTACAGCCTGACATCCATATCAATTGCTTGAGCAATTGATAAAAATTGATGCCTTCAGAACCGCCGAAAGTCAAGCGCTCGCAGGGGAATCAGCGCCCGCTGAGGCCGCACAACAACGGCCCGGCCCGAATGGGCCTCTACGGCCCCTGAGCAGGCTTTGCGGGGCATTCTCAAGGATATCCAAGCGACATTTAAGTCGAACCCGACTTCACCTGTCCGGCCGCCTTGGCCCGCCGTATGGTTTCGAGGATCCCAATCTCGGCCTCCGGCTCCGTCTTCTCAGGTTGGGAGGCGGGCTCGCCGTCGCTGGCCTGCGGTACTGACGTCTTCGGCTTGAACTGCTCCTCCCACTCCTGCAGCGACATTTGCCGGACCGCTCCAGGCTCGCGCATCGGCTTGCGCAGGGAGGTCTCCACCTCGTGGCGGTCGGTGACCAGACCGTAGAGTTTCGCCTTTGACATTGTGGCGTTCACGGCAGCGGCCGCCTGCCCCAGTTCACGGGCAAGCTGGCGATCCTCATCTAGTTGGCGAGCGATGCTTTCGATGGTCACGATGGCCCTCTCGGCAGCCCTTCCGAGCAGCTCAGTCACGCGAGCGACAACCTTGCCATTACTTGCCAGACGCGAGGCATGCGGCTCCGACGGCTTATAGCCAACCTCAACATAGGCTTCAGCTCGTGTCTTACCCTTGGCTAGGGCTTGGGCAAAGGCTTCATGGCGCGGGTTTTGAAGCATCGGCATAGCCAATAGTAGCGCAATGCGCGACCGGCTGCCACCTCACGGTCCGGGCGCAACTTGCCCGAGATCACTGCACAATGTCGTTGTCATGCGAATTCCTCCTCCTTTTCTGGCTGTGGCGAGCATGGCGGTAATGGCCTGGGGTGTCGCGGGCGAGGCCGGCGATCGTCGTCGGGATCGTTGCACCACGGACAGTAGCGCCGGCGGATATCATCGGCGTGGTATGTCGTGCGCCTGCATTTCGGGCAGGTCCAGCTTCGCCGTTTCGTCATCGTCGGCTCCAAAAAAATTGAAACTCTCAAAACAAGGGGGTGACAAAACTGACAAAACCTCCACCGGACGAGGGTTTTGTCGGTTTTGTCAGTGCCTTCCTTGGCCGGATTTGAATTTCTTCAGGTCGTTGCTCCTTCCAGCCTGGGGTTCCACTCGAATGCTGATGTCGGCCTTCCGCCTGCCGATCCGGTAGGCCTGGGGAGCTCTCGGCAATGGTTGGTCGTCACCAGAAGCTCGATCGCCGCCAACACTGCGTCGCGGTCGGACAGGCCTGCCCAGTTCTTGCGCTGGACGTCTCTTAAGCTGAACTCCGCAGGCAACTGGTCACGCCGCTCGATGATGAGCCTCGCCCCATCCTCGGCCATCGCAGCACCTGCCCCATAGATGCGGTTGGCGTGCCCGCGCAGATATTTGGCCCAGGTAAGCGCCATTGCAGTTGCTTTCTGCCCAACCTCGAAACGGCCGCCGTCGATCAACTCGAACAGCAGGGCCAGACGAGCTATGGACGTTGGCAGCTTCATAAGGTGGCTCTGCATGATTTCGGAGTGCTGGCCGTTGCGGACCTCGGCGTGAAGCTCTTCGATCCAGTGCCGGAACATGTCTTGTGCGGCAGCTGAGAAGCGGTAGACAGTAGGGTTGTCCGTGCTGCCAAGCGGATCCTCGTCAAGTTGCTGGAAGGAGGATTCGTAGGCTTCACGCGCCGAGCGGCTGGGATGCTGGTCGACCCATCTCCATTCAGGAAATGGGTCGGGCCATACAGCCAGTTGGAAGCGCTGGATCAGGCCGTCATTGTTGGAACCGGTAGTCGCGGCGCGAACTATCGGCGCCAATCTTGAGGGCTGGATGCCACCGATGATGCTGAGGGTGCATTTCTGAATGTGGATCGTGCCTCGGCTAATCCGGTCAAAAATGTAACTGCCCAGACCGTTGTAGCATTCCAGGTAAAACGCTCGCTCGGCCTGGAACTCATCTTTTTCCAGACGAGCGAGCAGGCCTGAAAGCTCGTCGCGGATGTGGAGCAGGCCGCGAGGGTTTTCCTTTAGCAGCTCGCCCAGCTTTTCTACGGTGGCGTCATTGACGACGAGGCGGGGACAGGACTGTTTGCCTTCCTTGTCATCGTTTGAAATGCGGGCCAGGAGGTTCTTGGCCTCGTCGCGATTACCTTTTTTGATGGCCTGCTTGGCTTTTGCTTCGACGTCTTTCTTGCTGAGGTCGGCCAGCATCTCATCCACGTCCGAAAGCTTTACCCCTTGCTGCCAGGCTTCGCGCATGAGGTCCTGGATAGCGTAAACTGGCCCCAATGCTGCCTTCAAGGAAGGCGTCTTACCCACGCTGGGCGGACCGATGAGGACACCCCATATGTTCGGAGCTTCTTCCCAGTTGTCCTTCTGCTTTGGTGCGATAAGAACGCGGTTGCCGACCACGGCGGCTGCGGCACACAAGGCGGCTACCGCCGCGAAATCTGGCGCCGCCTGCTGCCGTTCGGAGATGTCGAAGACATAGGCGCAAATGGCAGCGGGTAGCATTTCACGGGTAAGGGGCGGGACGGGCGGCAGCGTGGAGACGATCGGCTGAATGTCTTGCCAGCCGTCAGTAACGGCTTCCGCCGCGGCCAGCATGGCGGCGAGGTCAGCCTCGTCAAGACCGTCTGGCAGATCGTCGGCCAAGTCCCAGCCATCGGGCAAGCCGTCCATCAGGTTGACCACACGCACCGATGCCGCTCTCGCCTGGCGGAGCATCTCGGCCACGTCCTCGGCAAAGGCAGCGCCGGACTTATCGGCATCAGGCCAGATGATAACCCTGCGGCCTGCAAGCGGGCTCCATTCGGCCTTCTTGGCGGCGTTCGAACCGTTGGGCGGGGAGATGAATACAAAGGCAGGAAAGCGTCCGCCACCGCCGTCTGCCGCTTTCTCTCCCTCGGTGACGATTACCGTTGCATCCAGCCGTAATGCGAGGCGATCAAGCCCATATAGGGGCCTTGGCTGGGGAAAACCCTTGCATCGCCACTCTCGCTTGCCGTCCGGTCCCTCGCAGTAAGTGAAGGGCCGGAACTCCTTCTTCGGCGCCGCACCATCGGCCACGTGATCGTATCGCACCATGTGGCCAAGCAATCTGCCCTGCAAGTCGCGATAAGCCCAACGGGCTGTGAACGAGGCTCCAGCAGGCTGGAAACGCTCCATCATCACTGTCGCGAGCGCCGGGGCGTCGTCGGGAATCGGAAGGATCGGCATCCATTGATCCTTGGGCGGAACCGTGCGGATCGGCTCGTCGCCGAGCGGGGCGAAAGGATCGCTCATGGCCGCGTCCCTCGCCCTCGTTGTGAAACGGCAAGCATGTGGCCGATGCGCCTCGCCGCGTCTCCTTGGCTGAGGTTATGGAGGTAGGCCGCCAGCGAGATGACATCGCCGCCCGCGTCTCCAGTCGCGAAGTCAGCCCAGCGACCTGTGACGAGGTTGATCCGGAACGAGCCTATGCGGCGGTCTTTCCGCGTCGGGTTCCGGACGACATACTCGCGGCCCAGCGTGTGGCCATCGGGCGCCCACCGCTCCAGCAGTAATGGCAAGACCGGGAGCGCGGCATTGTTGATGGCGGCAAAGTCGATCATTGCCGCCATCCTTCTCTTTCACGCGGATATAAGTGAGGTCCGCCCTGGTGGCTCTCATCGAACCGAAGCCAGACGGTGTCCTGCGTGTGCGCATGCAGGCTATCCGGAAACCACTTCAAGCGCGGGACGCAGAGAATATGGCTGCAGTGGCTCACCAGCGCCGCCGAGCGCGCAGCGTGCGCCCAACGCGCCGGTGCCAGCGTCCACAGCGGCCTGAGCGCCATCAGGTGCCGAATGAGGTTCGAAAAAACTGGATGCGACCAAGGCAAGTTTGTAATGAGCATGTCCGCGTCGTCGACCTCTCTTTCGGAGAGCGTCAGTGCGTCTCGCTCGACAATGTCCTCCCGGCCCGGAGAAAGGTCGAAGGCGGCGACGCAGCGATGCCCATGCGCGGAAAGGTGGTCGATCAATGCACCGTTACCCGCGGTCGGATCGCAGAACAGAGTTTGTGGCTCCAGCCATCGCAGCAGCGACGGCACCGCGCTTGCCGGCGTCACGTAGAAGTCGCGCGGAACGGGGGCGAATTTCCGGTTGAGCCGACCCATCGCTCAGCCCCTCCATCCTTTGCCGCCGCGGCCGGCCTCGCGCCGGCCGACCCCGATTTCGTCAACGGCACAGACATTGGTGCTCATCTGCGGCAAACCTCGAGGGCCGCGACCACATCATCCGGAAGCTCGTCGCGGAACTGGTCGAGTAAAACTATTGCCGCCATGGCTACGATGGTCTGGCCGGGCAGGTCGGGGAGCATCCAGAGGAGATCGTCGGCGAACAAAAGCATCGCGGCCAGAGTGGGGTCATCGCCGGAATCATTGGCAGACTGCAAGCGGCGAAAATGAATGATGTCGCCCATCAGCCCCTCCGCACCGGCGCCAGCATTCTCTCGTTCCTGCCACTGCACAGATGGCACCGACGTATCAGTGCCGCCGCAAGATCGGTGAGAACGGCCCGCTTACTGGAAAGCGCGTCTATGACGGTTACGAGCTGCTCAGCGGCGAGGCGATCGAGATCGTGCATTATGACGGTACGCGCTGGCCGTCCCTGCACCGCTTGCAAATTGAAAGCAGATTGGCTATGTCTGTGGTTGATCTCGCCGCCCGCTAGATCACATTCTCGAGCCGCCCGCAGCCCCAGCGCGGGCGGTTTCGCGTTGGAGGTCATGGCTCACGCGACCTCCGTATCCGAGGCAGCTTCGCCAACAAGGGCGGTATGCAGCTTCCCGCGCTCGATGACCCATTGGTCACCGATCTTCTTCGCCGCAGCTTCCCGGATTCAAGGAGCCAGTAGGTTTGGCGCGGGGTCCGGTTGATCTCGCGCGCGATAGCCGCGGCGCCCCAGATCAAGTCAATATTTGCCATTGAGTCGCTCTCCCTTCCTCGATTTCTCCTCGATGGAGACACTTGTCATTTTGACTTGGTCAAGATGCTTGTCAATGGTAGATGCCCAAATTTAATGTCACTAACAATGACCCTCTTGCATTTGCAACATTAATATGCAAATGATTGGCAGACAGTTGGAGCATATGCAAATGGACAAGGGAAAGACTGAGCGGCGTGTCTATATGCTGCCGCGCGAGTTGGCGGATCGAATTGCGGCTTATCAGGAGCAAACGGGACTGGCGTCAGAGGCCGAGGTTGTACGGAGGCTTCTGGACGAAGCCCTGAAAAACCACGATACGGCTCTTTCGATCACCCATCGCTTTCAGGACCGGCTGAAGGAAACGCGGCTGCTGGCCGACGTTGCCAAGGATGTCCTGATGGGTCATCCGCGACTTTCGACACTGCGCATGGAACTCGACCGCATCGAGTTCACACTGACGACGGGTGAGGAAGTCACCGTACATATTGATGGCAAAGCCACCATTGTTAAGAACCCCGCGAATCCGCTCGCAATGACGAGGTTGAACAAAGACGGTCTCGATGAGGGAATACTTCGCTCGATGGATGGCACCATCCGAGACCCGGGAATCTGATCCTCCATGTCGATCCGCAAGCGCAAATGGAAAACGGCCAAGGGCCTCGAAAAGGAGGCATGGGTCGTCGATTACCTGGACGGCAAGGGTATCCGCCGCCTAAAGACCTTCGCCAAGAAGAAGGACGCCGACGCTTTCGCCAGCAAGGCCGATGTGGAGATTCGGGAAGGCGTGCACGTCGCCGACAGCGCCAGCGCTACGGTGAAGGAAGCCGGAGAGAAATGGATCAAGGCGGCAGGGCGCCGGGTCGAGCGAGGGACGCTGGTCCAGTATCGGCAGCACCTTGATCTCCATATCGTGCCGTTCCTCGGCGAAACGCTACTATCCCGGCTGATCGTGCCGGCCGTGCGCGACTTCGAAGATAAGCTTTTGGACGCCGGCCGCTCCCTCTCGATGGTCCGCAAGGTGCTGGTGAGCCTCGGATCTCTTCTGGCCGATGCGCAGGAGCGCGGACTCGTGATTCGCAACGCGGTGAGGGAGAAAGCGCGTACACGCCAGAAGGGGCGCGACAGGCGACGGGAGAAGCGGCAGAAGGGCAAGCTGAAGGTAGGTGTGGACATCCCGACGCGTGAGGAGATCAAGGCCATTGTCGTCGCGCTAGACGGCCGATGGCGACCATTGCTGCTGACGGCGATCTTCACCGGCCTGCGCGCCTCGGAATTGCGCGGCCTTCGCTGGCAGGATGTCGATCTAGAGAAACGCGAGATTCATGTCAGGCAGCGCGCCGATCGCTTCAATGATATCGGCAAGCCGAAGTCGGAAGCCGGCGAGCGCACTGTGCCGATGTCCCCGCTGGTCGTGAACACGCTACGCGAATGGCGCCTTTCGTGCCCGAGACCGCGCACCGGGGAGAAGGACGTCGAAGGCGATCCGGTGATCGAGGAGATGAGGCCCGCGCAGCTTGTCTTCCCGAATGGTCAAGGCAACGTCGAGAGCCTGTCGAACATCATGCAGCGTGGATTCTTTCCGGCCCAGGTCAAGGTGGGCGTGTCGGTCGCCAACGGGGAGAGCGGCAGAAACGGAGAGCCGGTCATGCGCGCGAAGTACACCGGCTTCCATTCGCTCCGGCACTTCTATGCAAGCTGGCTGATCAACCGGAAGGAGGACGGCGGGCTCGGCCTGCCCCCGAAATCGGTACAGGAGCGCCTTGGCCACTCGACGATAGCCCTGACGATGGATACCTATTCGCACCTGTTCCCACGTACCGACGACGCCTCTGAGTTGGCCACCGCAGAAGCGGCCCTGCTCAATTAGGGTACGGGCTCTAGCGTAATGCTATGAAGCAAGGACCGACTTCCGGTCCCCACGTCCATCGCTATGTACAGTTCCTTCCTCGCGATAACGGCATGGGCTTGATCCTCCGTAACACGCCGCTGGTGTTCCGTCGCCTTCCAGCGCTTATCTCCAGGAATATAGCCTACCGCTCTCGCGAAGCCGTCCTCTCCAGTGTGGACGGTTACGATGCGCCCGGTGGGCAAATGCCGATACTTCATCTGTAATGCTCCTAGGCTTCCATGACCACGTTATAGCAATCGTGGCGAGGGAACGCTGAGGATTGCAAAATTTTTTATAGATAGGGCGACGGCAAATCGCACTCATGCGACATGAATGCGACATGACGGTCTCTATAGCTTGCAACGTAAGGAGTTAAGGAAGCTTCCTAATCTGTAGGTCACAGGTTCGATTCCTGTCGGGATCACCACGCTTAGCAACGGGGAGGATTATATTCCTGATCGTAATGGTCATAGCAAGCGCCTACCTTGCGCACCTCCGGAGCTGCCTCAATCGATCAGGTCGATTTCAAATTCCGGTAACCGCTGCCACTGCTGCAACGGTGTTTCGCGCCGCCAATATTCCAGCACCTTAATTCCCACTGCGCTCACATCGCCGTTCTTGGCGTGTGCAGACCTGCTGGTGGTTCTCCTATCGGAAGAAACTGGCGTCGGATAATTTGTTCGGCTCTTTCGAATTGCTCGGTATAGCCGCATATCAGTTGTAGGTATTCGGGACCACCGCGAGCCCGAGCCAATACGAGGACGCATTCTCTGCTGGACCCGCCTGGACGGAAAGGGACATAGCGCGGCACACCGTATCTATCCCACCAAATCGGTTCTCTGTTGACCAACGATTGGATGTCGTCATAGGCGTGGATGTCATTGTAGACGTTGTGCATCAGACTCCCCGCCTTCAATGTAAGGCGCCCTTAATAGACCTCAAATCTCATGAATGCTCAACCAGACGGCGCCGAGTGGCAGAAGGGCGCGCTAGCTTTCGTCCCAGAAGTCCTGAAGCGAAGCGTGCCGAAGGTCACCGAAATACGTGCCGTCATAGGAAGGGGCCAGGTACGCCCAGAAGGCTTCGTGCGCCTTCGTGGAAGTCGTTTGATGGGGGGGCTTTCAATCGGAACCGGCGCAGCACTGGCTCTTCCGCCGCTTCCAATCTGAAATTGCCGCTTTCCAGCAGACCGGCGATCCACTCGAGGAACTTGCCAAGGGATTCCGCAAGCACCGCCTTCACGTCTTCGTCGCGCCCAAAGAGGATGACCTGGCCGACGCGACCGCTGGGCCAGGGATCGAAATCGAGACCGATATGATTACCTGAACCATCATGGGTCAGCGGTATCCAGCGCGGATTGATATAGGCCGGGTCAACCGCGTGTTCAGGCCACGCCCCTCCGGGAATTTCATAGCGATTGCCGCCGAAATCGGCGAGCACATCGACCCAGGCTTTCCATTGCGCCCCCGCCTGATGCAGCGGCAGCAGCGGATGCCCATAGATATGGCCCCGACGGTCGTCGTTCTCGCCGTCGTGCCATCGGTATAGGTCGCGATAGGCGCGCGGCATCTTGAGGCCGATCAGGCGCTCGAACGCATCCAGTTGCGCGTCCGTGGCCGGCGGATTGAACACATATTTGTCTGGCGGCAGATGGGCAGCATACCAGGCATCAAGGCGCGCAAGCACCGGCGCGATATCTTCCTCCAGCAACGGCTTCGCCTGTCCCGGCGGCCGTTTGGGACGACTGGTTTCGGCCATGGGGGATTTTGTCCTTTGCCGCCTTGCGCACATGGTAGGAAGCAGCCCCGCAAGGCTCAGGGCTCCGAAGATAGACGCACCGATCAGCACATTGCGCCTGCTCCGATCCATCACGGACATTCCGGCGCGATTGATCGGCGCCGCCACACAAGCCCTGAAGGCATCGCAGGTCTCGGCCCGAATTCGTTTGCCGCCATTCAGACGAAGTCCGAGTCTGGCGGGTAACGGTTGTCCATGATTATCTTCATAGCAGACACTTATACCAGAGATCACCGATAGCGACTCATTGTGAGGGCAGTTCGAGCCTTGGAAGACGATCCGTCAATCGAAATCGGATCGGTGCACGAAGACTACCAGGCGGGCATCAGTGATCCCGACTGGAGAGAACGATCGCCGACGTATATCGGCGGATGACCGGAATGAGAGCAGCCCTTTGCAGGGGCGAAGCTTGCGCGCTAGTATCTGCAAAACGGGAGGGGGACTAATGCCACGAATTGAGCGAGTAGAAACCCGCAAGCGCGGATTTCTGGCTATGACCGCAAGACACTCCGGCGACGTTCTCTCGACTGTGTGCGCAATAGCGTTGTTGTGGGAGCACCACTTTGTTCATTGACTACTACGAACTCCTGGAAATCAGCCCGAACGCCAACTCGGAAACGATAGAACGGGTATTTCGTTATTTTGCTATGCGCTACCATCCCGACAATCAGGACACCGGCGATGCATCACGCTTCAGTGAAATCGCGGAGGCCCATAATACTCTCAAAGATCCGGTCAAACGCGTGCAGTACGACATTCAGTATAAAGACCATTTGAAACTTCGCCTCGAGTTGATTGAGGAAGTCAGCAACACTAAAGGAATCGAACGGGACGGCGTCATTCAGGCCAAACTGCTCTCGCTACTTTATGTCAAACGCCGACAAGACGTCAACAATCCTGGCATTGGCGATGAAGAACTCGAACGCATGTCGGGCTGTCCGCGTGAACATCTGGAATTTCATCTCTGGTATCTAAAAGCAAAAGGTTGGATAGGAAGGGTCGAAAACGGAATGTTCGCGATTACCGTAGAAGGCATCGATCGCGCCAATACCGGACATCGTCGTGACACCTCCACCAGACTACTGAATCATACAGGCTGACGAGTGGAAGCTCGCGTGCCAGTGCCCCTTTGATTAGCCCTTAGGAGCCCCACCAGCGCGCGTTCCGGCTGGCCGCTCTCCTAACACCGCCGAAGCGCCTCGCGCACGCCGGCGCTTCTCGCTGGCCTGAATGAGACGCTGCAAAGCCCTGGCCTGAACTCCGGCCCGGAATCGCCTCAACAGGACGCTCTCGCGGCAGACTTCGGGTCTCACATCGGGGCCTAGTGTTGTGACTCTAACACTCGACGCCCTCGTGCGACCTTTTCAAGGATGTCAGCAGCCTTGGCGGTCCAGATGAAGGGTTTGGGGTCGGCATTGTGATGCTCCAGGTAGGCCTCGATCGCGATCGTCAGATCGGTCACGCTGCGAAAGACGCCGCGGCGGATGGCGTCGTCGGTGATGAGCCCGAAGAAGCGCTCGACCTGGTTCAGCCAGGAGGCAGAGGTCGGGGTGAAGTGGAGGCGGAAGCGCTTATGCCGGGCAAGCCAGGCTTTGACCTTGGGATGCTTGTGGGTGGCGTAGTTGTCGACCACCAAATCCAGGGCGAAGTGCTTGGGCGTGTTGCGATCGATCGTACGCAGGAAGCGCAGGAACTCCTGGTGGCGGTGTCGCGGCATGCATTCGCCGATGACCTTGCCGGTGGCCACGTTGAGGGCGGCAAACAGTGTCGTGGTGCCGTTGCGCTTGTAGTCATGGGTCATCGTGCCGGCCCGCCCCTTCTTGATGGGCAGCCCCGGCTGCGTGCGGTCGAGCGCCTGGATTTGGCTCTTCTCGTCGACGCAAAGCACCAGGGCTTTGTCCGGCGGGTTGAGATAAAGGCCGACGACGTCCTGGACCTTCTCGACGAACGCCTTGTCATTGGACAGCTTGAATTTTTTGATCAGATGCGGCTTCAGCCCGTGCGCTGCCCAGATGCGCTGCACGCTCGACGGGCTGAGCCCAACCACCTTGGCGAGCTTGCGCACCGACCAATGGGTGCCCGCCGGCGGCTTCTGATGCAGCGTCATATCCACCACACGCTTGATCACCTCGGCCGAAAGCGGCGGCTTGCGGCTCGGCCGGCTGGCATCCCGCTTCAGCCCCTCAATGCCGCACGCAACGTAACGATCACGCCAGCGATAGGCGGTTCGCTTGGTTTTGCCGGTCGCCCGTACAATCGCGGTGACGCCGTCGCCGCCCGCCCACAACAGCACGATCCGCGCCCGCCAAACCCATTTCTGTGGCGAGTTGCGGTCCGCCACCCAACCTTCCAGCGTCGCCCGATCCTCAGGAGACAACCGGATGCCCGATTCAGTTGACATGCCCTCTGACTCGCACATCAGAGAGCTAAAGGGAATCCTTTCGTCAGAGACGGAACACTAGAAGCCGGCAACCTTCAGCGGCCATATCGTGGCGTCGTAGATCGAGAAAGCAGACGCCGATCAGGTTCAAATCGCTGCCGTGGATGAAGCTCAGGACCAGCGAGGTTAGCAACGCCGGCAGGTATCCGACCACGTAGACCGCTAGCACCAAGGTCAGCGGATCGGTCTTGATCTTGCTGATCGACCAGTGAAGTGCTTCGCGAGCCAGTTCTTCCATAGTGTGCAGTCAACCACGCCGGCGGCTTTGCAGCAACATCCAAGGCCGCGACGATCCTGCCTCCTTCGTCGCGACCGCGCGAACGATCAAAGTCGCCGCCAGAGCAGCAGCTCCACCGGCAAAGACGTCGGCCAGATAGTGGCTGCCTTCGGGGATTGTCGCCACGATCATCGTCGCATTGAGAGCCGCTGCCGGCAGGGCGACAAACCTGACGCCGCGCAGCGCATAGATGAAGATGAAGCCGATCGCCGCGTGAAACGATGGGAAGGTCACCAGTCCTTCGACTTCCGAGAGCGTGAACGGCTCCAGGCGGCGTAGCGCGAAGAGCTGGGCTAGGTGACGCGTGCCGGCGCCGGGGCTGAATGAACTCAATATCTCCGGCGAGGGCCTGTAGAACTCATATGTGCCGGCCGCAGGGATTGCCCACATCACCAGGCAGGTGAAGCAGGCGGTCAGCCCATACAAGGCCACGAACTCGTGGAGGCGACGTGTGCGACCGGCGAATGCCAGGACCGCCGGCACGGCAAGCATCTGCGCTGTGATGCTTCCATAGGCCATCGACAATACCGAGGCAGCGAGCTGGCTCGAGTTGAGAGCGGCGACAAAGCCTGTCCAGTGAAAGCCGAGAGACTCGTCGAAGGCCGCCAGATCGGCATCCATGAGCGGCCTGTCTGTCGCGCTCGCAAGGTACGAAAATATGCCAAAAGCCGCAGTCAGAAAGACCATCAACAGCATGGCGCCTGCCAACGTTCGACCACGGCTCACAGCCATGCTCATTGTGTCGCGGTAACGAAACCGCATCTTGCGAAGCTGGTAGCTAAGCGCAACTAAACACAGCCATAGCAGGGCGATCGACGCCGCCAGGGCGGCGTAGACGCGCAGTGCAGCCGGATCGAGCGAAATGGTCGAGGTCGGCAGCCAGAGCGCGTCGACCACGGCTAACACGATCGTAATCACCACGCTGACTGCAATCAGACAACGACTTCTATCGTTTTCCATGCCCCGCCCCCTGAACGACCCGCCAGATTGAAACACCGCTATCGGTTGCGCGCAAGGCGATGGTTTCCGATGGGTTAACCTCCAATTTGAAGGCCACTTGAAAGGGCCTTAGAAACTGCTCAATCAGGCCGGTCGGCCGCAAATCCGAACGGACGCTGGCCTTGCTCCTCCGACTGCGGCGGTGCCACGGTTTTGCCAGGTGATTGCAGGCGGCCCGTTCTGAGAAAGGGATACAGCAGTTGGGGGGTGAACCACCCCGGGATTTGCTCGTCGATTCCGTACTTTTTTGGCATCTCGTTTCCGGGCAGATAGAGAGTGCCGAAGAGGGCATCAAGAAACGGAAGCTGTGCAGCGAAGTTCGTGTCATGGGCGGCCTTCTCGTGGCCATGGTGCCAGTGATGGAACTGAGGCGTTGCGATCAGCCACCTGAGCGGGCCAAGACTGACCTTGGTGTTCGAATGGATCAGGCAGGTGTGAAAGTAAAATACGGTGCCGAACAGGGCGATCGCCGGCTCCGAGAAGCCAAGTCCGAATACTGGCACGAAGGATGCCGCCTTGGTCAGAATCAGGTCGACCGGGTGTATTTTGAAGGACGCCGCCCAGTCGAGTTCTTCTGAGCTATGATGGATC
This sequence comes from Mesorhizobium sp. WSM4842, assembly GCF_055901575.1. Classification (NCBI taxonomy): domain Bacteria; kingdom Pseudomonadati; phylum Pseudomonadota; class Alphaproteobacteria; order Hyphomicrobiales; family Phyllobacteriaceae; genus Mesorhizobium; species Mesorhizobium sp. WSM4842. The sequence continues at coordinate 1,690,162 of NZ_CM148372.1, read as the reverse complement.
GAATGGAAGCGCCAAAGCACCGACCAACGGTGCATTGCGCGGTGTGAGAAATAATACCCAATATCTGCGACCGCGACGATTTCCAGAATCTGCAGCCACACAGGCTGTGAGGCCACCGCCGCGCGCATCGGCTCCGGGAAAATCCACGCCAACACCCACATGCCGCCCGTTACGATGGGTATCAACCCGGCCTTGACCATCGGTCCATTGAGCATGGCGAAGGCGATGTCGTTTGCCCATCCGGCCCTGAACGTCTTCTGGTGTGCTCGAAGGCTGATCAGGTGCTCCAGGGGCACGAAGATCAGAAAGGTAACAAGCAGCAGTTTGATGCTGAAGATATCCACGTCCCGCGCCCCAAAATGTCCAGAGACAGAATACCGGCAGCGACGATCCATTGAAAGCTAATCAATGGGTTCAAAGCTGCCGGTAAACGTGCCGGTCTCTCGGGTCCAAATCGACGGGGCCGGCGGTGGTTTCCAGATTACGGGTTGGCCGTCAGTGTCGCGGACAGCGAGGTCCACCGGGCCCCGACCCAGGTGCCGACGACAACGATCGAGGCGATCACGGCGATGGTGATGATGCCGAGGAGGATCGTGTATTCCACCATCGCGGCGCCGTTTTCGTCGTCGCGGAACTGCTTGAAAAGTTTGGTCATATCTCTGTACCCCTTACCCATTTACCCGGACAGAGGTGCCCCTTTAGGTCGCTCATCCCCCAGTCCCGAAGATGATCCTCTTCCTCAAATCCGATGCAAGTCAACTGTCGTTTAACGGACGGTTAACCTTGGGATGCTTCCGGGCTTGCGGGTTTTACACCTAAGCCTCTGCGAATTCATCGAAATTTGCCGGCTTAACCATTCGGCGTAGTTTTGACCGACCACTTCGTGGGACCTAAGCCCCAGATATATCCCGTTATTTAGAGGGTGCTGATGCGCCTTCGCTCCGAAAATCTGAACCAGCAACTTCCGCGATCACGGAAAGGCAAACCATGCGCCTCATCGACAACTGGCAGGCCGTGCTTAAGCGCGGCTGGACGCCGCGCCTGATCGCCCTGATGGGCGTCGTCAACGGCGTCTATGCCTTCACCGATATCATCGTTGGCACCATGCCGATGCCGCCGAAATGGCTGGCTGCCGTCAACGGCGTGCTTGCTGCCGTGACGTTCGTGGCGCGCTTCATCCCGCAAAAGCCAATCTCAGGAGATCCCGATGCCGAGGAATAAGATCGTTTCGAGCAGCCGCGCCAAGGCCGCCATCGCCGCCGTCATGGCGATGTCGAGCATGATCGGTGGTGCTTGGCATGTCGTGAGGCCGGGCGAGGCGTCGGTGCCGGCTGCCATCGTGCTTGCCGGGCAGACGTTGGTCCAGCCCTGGGAGGGCCGCGAACTCAAGGCCTATTACGACAGGATCGCCAAGCCGGCGGTCTGGACCATCTGTGATGGTGACACGGAGAACGTGAAGGCCGGCATGGTGGAAACGCCGGCCGGCTGCGACAGGCGGCTGCAAAAGTGGCTGACCAAGGATTTCTATCCCGGCCTCAAGAAGTGCATTGCCTCGTTCGACAAGAAACCGGTGTCCTGGCAGGCGATGATGACCTCGCTTTCCTACAATGTCGGGATCGGCGCGGCGTTGAGTGCGATGTAGTCGGCGAGCCCGGGAACGGGCGTGACGACCGTCAGCGCCGGGTCGGCAAGCGGGCGCCCAGTGGCGCTGGCCACATGCATTAGAATAGTCGTGCAGATCAGCAGTGGGACAAAGGCTGCCGCGACAAGCACCAAGCTTCCAAGAAAATCGGATGCCCGGCGAACAAATTGGCCTGCCCGCGAGCGATCGTCCGTAGGCGCCGCGTGGCAAGCCACGAAACCAAACCAGCCAAGCAGATGCATAATGCCACTGCTCTAATGTCATGCCAGTTAAGTGGCGAAAAGCGGACGCTCGAATAGGGCAGCCACAGCAGGTCAACAGCCCCGAGCAGGCCTGAAGTGATCAACGTCGCGTAAAGGTAGTTCCTTGCGCCCATAATACTCGCCGCAGTATTGGATGAATTTACCCACCGTGTTTTGAGATGCGACATAAGCTATCGCGGGTCAGGCGCCGGCAAAGATGCGCCAGCGAAACGAGGCAAGAGCATCGGGACGCGCTGGGCGTATTCATGATATTCGGGAAACGTCGCTCGCAAGATCCTCTCCTCGTTGATTATCCGCCGGTATTGGAAAGCGAGAGCGATCGCGCAGATTGCGACCGTTGCCCATGTCGGATTACCGAGAAGAATGCCGAGCAGGACGATCGCTTCGCAGGCGTAGAGCGGGTGCCTCACGATTTGATAGGGGCCTGCGGTGACGAGCCGCCTGGCCTGAGCAGCGATGCTGAACGATCTGCCGAGCCACCATAGGCACCAAACACAAAGCGCGAAGCCGATGATGGTAATCAGGTCGGCAGTGAGCTCAATCTGCGGAAGTATCTCGACTCGAGGGACAGCAATCAGAGTTGCGGTGGCAAAGCATCCGATCAGCGCCGAGATTCGGGGCTCCAGTCCCTGCGCTGTCTTCAGTGGCGGAAGACGCACCACTGTCGTTGCAACAACGAGAACGAGGAAGCCGAGAGCGGCAACGTCTGCTGCGAGCCCGATAATTCGTGTTATTGGCCATTCTTCGCCGCGAAGAGCTATAACCAATGCTCCAGCCTTCAAAGTCGCGCAGAACGTGAAGTAAAGTGTCATCGTTGCGCGCCCGATGAAATCACGCGTCGCTGCTGGTGGGAGCTTCATGGATTTTGCCCTTCGGAATAAACGGATAGGCGAGTTGCTCGACGTAAGTTGGTGGAATGGGATCATCGACGCCATAGCGGTCCGGCACCGCTTTGCCAGGCAGGTGCATCGTTCCAAACAGCGCGTCGGCTTTCCTGACGATCTTTTGACCTAGCCTAACAGCGAGCAGGCGCTCGACCGGAACGAAGATCAGAACCGCAATCAAAAGCGCTTTGAGATTGAGAATGTCCATACGGCGCCCCGCCGGCAAGACCCAATCCAAGCACTTCGCCGATTTGAGCGCAAGTTAATGGTTTCCAAAAGGTTAATTGGGAAGGTGACTTGCGCGCCACCAGTGTCAGATCGAGAAGCCGACTAGAACCGTCAAGTTGCTATAAATCTGAAACGCTATCGTGAAGATCGCTGCGAGTGAGATCGGCACACCAAACGGCACAACGCCTTTGCGATCCAGGTGCTGAACATAGAGGCGGAAGGCGCCCGCGGGCAGCATGAGTGGATTTTTGACGACCATCGCCGTGGCGAGGGCGAAAAGAAGCAGGAGCACGGAAAACACCAGGAGGCCGCTGCCGCCGATCAGAAACGGCACCACCGCTAGCAGCTTGACATCGCCGGCCCCGACCTTGCGCAGGGCCCAGAACGGAAACAGCGCAACAAACAGCAAAAGACCGGCAAGCGCGCTCAGGCCCATGTCCCACCACGACCCGGATTGCACCGACAGGAGTTGCAGCGAGCCCAAACCCAGGCAAAGCAGCAGCAGCACATTCTGGTTGGATATTTTCTGGGTGGTGAAGTCGAGCCAGGCGATCCTTGCCAGCAAAGGAATGGCTAGTCCCTTCAGCAGCACCGATGCGGCGAGCAACATGCTATCGCCTTACCGCTCGAGATTCTTCACGCTGGACGACAGGAGCTGCAGATTGTTGGCCACGGTCGGATCGTTGGGCGCCAGTTCATAAGCCTTGAGGAAATTGCTGCGCGCGTCCTGCAGCTTGCCACGCAGCAGATAGGAATAGCCGACATTGTTGTAATATTCGGGTGTCCCGCCGACCAGCCGGAAGGCCTGGCGATAGGCCAGGTCGGAGAGGTCGAAGCGGCGGATGCGATCGCTAGAGGCGGCCAGGCCCATCCAGGCACCACCATCATTGGGCGCCAGTTGCGTCGCCTTGTAGAACAGGGCGCCGGCATTGCCGTAGTTTTCCGCGCGGAACTGGTTCTTGGCTTCGGCGACGGCTAGGTCCGAGGCATAATATTCGACGTCGCTGACCGTCTTCAGCCCGTCGAAGGCATCCCCAAAGGCAGTCACATCACCTTTTGAGGGCTCGTTGGTGCGGACGACACCGCTGGTATCAGCCGTCTGACAGCCGGAAAGCACGATCAGCAGCAGACTGGCTGCGGCTGCGAGGCGCATTGGCCCTGTCATTTCGTCCCCCAAAAGAATTCTCTCCGACTCTGTATTCCGACCAAAGCATATACCTGCCTAGAAGAAAATGCCCTTCATTCGAATGATGACAGGCAGCATCACGACCATCATCACCACCGGAAAGATGCACAGCCCCAATGGAATCATCATCTTGACCGGCAAAGAGTTGGCGCGTTCCTCGGCCCGAAGGATTCTCTGTCCACGCATTTCGTCGCTGTAGACGCGCAAGGCTTCTGTCAAACTTGTACCGAGTTCCTCGGATTGCCGGAACAGAACCGCCAGCGCCCGCGCCTCTTCAAGCCCGATGCGGTCAGACAGTTCGCGCAGCGCCTCGCGCAGCGGCTTGCCGGCGCGCAACTGCAGAGTCATGATCGAAAGCTGGATGCCAAGCCATTTATGGGTGCCGGCCAGTTCGTTGCTGACGCGCTCGACGGCCGCCTCGAGGCTCATGCCCGCGTCGGCGCAGGTAATCATCATATCCATGAAATCCGGAAAGCCGCGACGATAGATCTGCTTTTGCCCATTCTCGAACCGGTCGAGCGCGATGCTGGGTATGACAATACATGCCAGCCCAAGCAAGGCTGAACCTCCAAAAGCAACAAGACTGGGCAATTGGGGCGGTAAAATCTGGGACAGGAGAGCATAGGTCGCAACAAAGCCGACGCAGACTGCGCCGAGCCGAGACAGAGTATAAATGAGCGGCGCGCTTGACTGGTAGAAGCCGGCGCGAAAGAGCTTCGCGTCCAGCGCGCTGGGCTCGTCCCGTTCCTTTTTGAGCGATCGAAAATACGCTTCGACCGGCCGCTGCGCCGAGATCCTGGCCAGTTCTTCCTGTCCCACAAGCGAGCGTCGATTGGGAATACCCTCTGCCAACAGGCTTTGCGCAACCCGTTTCCTCGTCTGCAGCGCCGGCGTGAAGACAAATGCGCCCAACAGGAATAGCGCCACCGCCGCCAGGAAAACGGCGATGGAGACCAGAAGGCTCAGATCCTGGGTATTCGAAAACAGGTTTATGGCTGGCTCCTGTCAAAAATCGAAATTGACCATGCGATACATGATGAAGTCGCCCAGCAGAGCCCATAGTCCGAAAATCAAAAACACAGGCATGATCAGCGGATTGCCCCATACATCGCCATAGTAGCTCGGAGCGATGCCCATGAGGATGCCGAACATGAAGAGCGGAAACAATGAAATGATCCACCCCGACATTCGCCCCTCGGCCGAGAGCGCCTTGATCTTCAATCTGAGTTTCTGCCGTTCGCGCAGCACCGATGCGAGGTTCGACAGTATCTCGGTCAAATTGCCTCCGGTCTTGGCCTGAATCGATAGCGACACAGACAGCAGTTGAAGGCCCTCGAAGCCGACGCGTTGCGAGAGTTTCCGCACCGCGTTTTCAAGGCTAAGGCCAAAGGTGATTTCGTCGGAAACGATGCCGAATTCGGTGCCGAGGGGATCAGGCATTTCACGGGCGACAAGACCTATCGCCACGGAAGTCGGATGACCGGCGCGCAGCGAACGCACGATCATGTCAAGTGCATCCGGCAATTGCTTCGCGAATTTCTGTATTCGCTTGGCACGGGCGCGGCGGAGAACCAGAAACGGCAGGGCGAATCCGATGAGAAGAAAGGTGATACATGAAACCACGGCGGAGAAGTGTAGCAGGAACGAAAATACCAGTGCCAGTACTAGCCCAGCGAGAATAAATATCGCGACAAACGACAGCGGATTCCCGGTAATGCCGGATTGGGTGTATAGCCTGTTCAGCCCGACCGCATTGAAAAGAAAATCGCCTGAGCCGGTAAGCCCACGTTCTCGCAGCAATCCCTGCAAGGTCTGTTCGGCCGGAACCTCGTCAGCGAGCCGCTTCAGCCGACGATTGATCGTGCTGACCGTTGAGCGGCGCTTGGAGTACGTCATGTACAGAGCTTCGGCCGCGAGAATAACCGACGCCGACGCCATCACATAGATGAGGTAAAGTAATGTCTGGCCAGACGGCATCAAAGCGGAACCTGCGGATTGAAGGCATCCTTGGCGAAGTGGTGGCCGAGCGTCGCCGCTTCCTGGGCAAAGCGCGGCCGGACGCCGGTGGCGCGAAATTCACCGACGATCTGACCCTCCGCATTCACATCGCGGCGAACGAAATGGTAAAGTTCCTGAAGCTGGACGACATTGCCTTCCATACCGGTGAGTTCCGAGATGGAAACGACCCGCCTGCCACCGTCTGAAAGGCGCTGTGTCTGCACGATGATGTCGATGGCCGACGCAATCTGCGCTCGGATGGACTCATGTGTCATCGGCATGCCGGCCATGCCGACCATCTGTTCCAGCCGCGATATGGCATCTCGCGGTGTATTGGCATGAATAGTGGTCATCGAACCTTCATGGCCGGTGTTCATCGCCTGCAGCATGTCGAAGGCTTCCTCGCCGCGGACCTCGCCGACGATGATGCGGTCGGGCCGCATGCGCAGCGCGTTCTTGAGCAGTTCGCGCTGACGAACCTCGCCCTTGCCCTCGACATTGGGCGGACGCGTCTCCAGCCGGCCGACATGCGGCTGCTGCAATTGCAGTTCCGCCGCGTCCTCGATGGTGATCAGGCGCTCCCGGGACGGGATGTAGCTCGACAGCGCGTTGAGCAGGGTCGTCTTGCCGCTGCCGGTGCCGCCCGAAACCAGGATCGACTTGCGCGCCTGCACCGCAATGCGCAGCAGGTCAATCATCGGCTGGCGGATTGAATTGAACGCCATCAGGCGTTCGAGCGAATAGGGGTTTTTGGAGAATTTGCGGATCGACACCAGCGGGCCATCCACCGAGATCGGCCGCACCGCGATGTTGACGCGCGACCCATCTTCCAGCCGCGCATCCACCATCGGCGCCGACTCGTCGACGCGTCGGCCGATCGCCGAGACGATCTTGTTGATGACACGCAGCAGATGCGCCTCGTCGCGGAAACGGATCGAGGTTTCCTCGATCACGCCGCGCCGCTCGATGAAAACGCGATTATGCGTGTTGATCAGTATGTCGGAAATTGAATCGTCTTTCAGCAGCGGCTCGATCGGCCCCAGGCCGAGCATCTCGTCGGCGGTGTCGCTGGTCAATTGATCGAGCTCGCGAGCATTCAGCGGCACGTTGCGAGCGCGGACAAATTCCCGCACGATCGGCCGGATTTCGTTCAAGATTTCATCCTTGGACGCGTTTTCAAGGGCGGTCAGGTTGAAGCGGTCAATGAGGTGGCGGTGGAGCTCGACCTTGAGCGTCAGGAAATCGTTACCATGCGGCGCTAGATCGGAGGCTGGGGAAAGCGTAGGGACGACAGGCGACACCGCCGCTATCGGATGGAGCGTTGGCTCGACCCGCGGCTCGCTTGATCCCTTGATGAATCGCCCCAGCATGACGCTTCTCCCCTTTGAAATCCCCACCGCGAAACTAAGCGTTAACCACGCTTGGCACAAGCGCCAGCCGCACCATGCAACTTAATACTTCAGACATAGTTAAAATCAAGGATAAGAAAACGCGACGTTCATTTGGTCAGCGGCGCTGTCCTAATGGAACACGAGCACTCGCCTTTCAATGCCAGATGCTTTTTTGTCACAAAGGCGCCATGGAACCCACGCAAACCCTTAAGATATAAAGGAATATGCACTACCGCTAATGCTGCCCCACTTCTGCCATACCCACGGCCAAATTGTGAACGAATGGTTAAGATGGTTGAAAAACGAGGCGAATCAATGTTTTGGTCCGCCTGAGATCGGCAATATTCTTGCCAACTCATGTATAGGAAAGTTAAGAAACCCTTAATGTCGTTTGACTCTGATTTTCGTCGGGACTTAGATCGAGATGACGGGGGATGCTTGGGTATGGATTTCATCCTTGGCTCGTCTCGTCGGGTTCAAACCTCCAAAGGGAGAAATTGGCATGAAGAAGCTCATGACGATGACCCGGCAGTTCCGCGACGACGAAAACGGCGCTGCCATGGTCGAATATACCATCTTGCTCGGCATCATTACTATCGCAGTGATTGCGTCGATTGTTGTCGTCGGCACTTGGGTCGGTGCCCGGTGGACATCGCTATCGACGACGTTGACTGCCAACCCGTGATACGGGTCGCGTCATCGACGCCGCGGATATCCGCGGCGTCGATGATCAAGAATAATACAGCAAGCTGTGCAAACGCAGTCGGGTGGGGCAAGAAATGCGCGCAAACACTGTCATCATGATCGTTCTCGCCGGCGTGTTCGGCGTGGTGGCGGTGGTGCTCGCCAATATTTGGCTGGCTAGCCAGCGCAGTGCAATGGCGCGGACGGATGATGTCCAGCGCGACACAGTCGTGGTGGCCGCGATGCCGTTGAAGTTCGGCGACACGCTGTCGGCGGACAAGCTGCGCGAAGTCGCCTGGCCCTCAGGCGCCGTCCCGACCGGAGCTTTCAAGACAACGAAAGAAATGCTGGACGGCGAAGGCACCAGGCAGGCGCTGCAGGCGATCGGCGTCAACGAGCCTGTTCTCGCCACCAAGATCACTGGCCCGGGCCAACGCGCCACCCTTTCAGCGGTGCTCGGCGAAGGCATGAAGGCCGTCTCTATCAGGGTCAACGACGTGCTTGGCGTCGCCGGGTTCGTTTTCCCCGGCGACCGGGTCGATGTGCTGCTGACGCGCAAGGTGCGCACCGGCCAAGGGACGGACCAGAGTTTTGTCGACGTGCTTCTGCAGAGCATGAAGGTGCTCGCCGTCGACCAGGTCGCCGATGAAAGCACCGAGAACCCGACGGTCGTGAAGGCGGTCACGCTCGAGGCCAGCACCAAGGACGCACAGAAGCTTACCCTCGCCGCCGACGCCGGCCAGCTGTCCCTGGCGCTTCGCCAGGCTGCCGCCAGCAAGGGCGAGACGACCGAACGTATCACGCTTTCCGACCTGACCGGTGATACGCCGGACGATGTCGCCGCCAGGCAGGCCGAACTCGCCAAGCAGGCTGCAGCCGAGGCTGAGGCCGCGGCCGAGCGCAAGCGCGCAGACGACAAGATCAATGGGCTGACCCAGGCCGTGGAACGTGTGGGAAGCAGGCTCGACCTGTTGAGCAGCGCAAAACCGGCGCCGGCAGTGGCCTCAGCACCCCAGGTGCAAGGAGTGGTTAAGGAAGTGATCAAATATGTGCAGCCGGAGCCGCCGACGCGTGCGACAATCGGCGTGTTCAGGGGTGTGAAGCTCGAATCTTACGACGTGCCGCGACAAAAATAACGCTAGGGTAGTGCCGAACGAATCGGCAAACGGGGGTAGTCTAGATGCGTATGTTCCGGGGACCACTGGCGGCTGCCGCGCTGGCCTGTTCGGTCATGTTACTGCCGATCGACCTTGCTGCTCATGCAGCCGATCGCAGGATCGATGTATCGAACCCCAGCGTCCACCGTGTTTTCCTGCCCATGTCGCAGTCGGTGACGATCCAGGTGAACGCCACGCTGGGCGACATCGTCGTCGGCGACGAGAAGATCGCCGACGCCCAGCCAATGACCGATCGGACGCTCTATGTCATCGGCAAGAGCGCCGGCACCACCACCGTCAACCTCTTTTCAGAAGACAAGCGCTCGCTTGGCGTGATCCAGATCGAAGTCGGCGTCGACGTGAGCGACATGGCGCAGGCGATCCGGCAAGTGGCGCCCAATTCGCGCATCGATATCGGTTCGATCAACGGCAAGGTCAGGCTTGGCGGCCATGTCAAGGACGGCGCCACGCTGGCGGCGATCATGGAGGTTGCCCAGCAATATGGCCCCGATGCGATCATAAACGCCGTGACCGTCGACGACAGCCAGCAAGTAAACCTCGAAGTGCGCGTGCTCGAGGCCAAGCGCAACGCCGGCCGCGATCTTGGCGTCTCAATCAGGAGCACCAACGGCAGCGGCACGACCCGCACCGCAACGGGCATAGCCGCCGTCGACGAGGACGGTGTGGTGCTGGGGCCGGGCAATCTGCTTACCGGCCTTCTTTCGAACACCAACCCGTTCGCGGCGCTGATCACCCGCGTCATCGACAGCAACATCAAGGTCGACCTGATCATTGAGGCGCTCGAGGCCAAGGGCGTGGTGCGCACCCTTGCCGAACCCAACCTCACCACTCTTTCCGGTGAGCTCGCCAGCTTCAATGCCGGCGGCGAAGTGCCTATCCGCACCGACGAGGGTGATGGCGAGATCTCGGTCGAATACAAGCAGTTCGGCGTCAATCTGCTGTTCACGCCGGTCGTGCTCAACAACGACAAGATCAACATCAGGCTGGCGCCGGAAGTCAGCGACCTCACCGGTTTCACCGTCGCCGGCGACCCGATCTTCACCAACCGCAAGCTGTCTACCGTCGTCGAGTTGCGCGACGGCCAGAGCTTCGCGGTCGGCGGGCTCTTGTCCAGCAAGAACACCAAGATCCAGAGGCAGGTGCCGTGGCTCGGCCAGGTGCCGATCGTCGGGACGCTGTTCCGGAATTCGAGCAACCAGAAGGAAGAGACCGAACTGGTCGTGATCGTCACGCCGCGTATCGTGCGGCCGGTAAAGCCTGGCGAGCAGCTGGCGACGCCGTTCGACAAGACACGGTCCGCCAACGACCCGGAGCTCTTCATTCTCGGTCAACTCGAAGTGACCAAGGACATGGTTCGCAAATATGAACTCGGCCAAGGCGTGGTCGGTCCCTACGGCCACATGCTCGACCTCAAATCCAAGGACAAGATGCTCTATGTCAAGAAATAGGATCTTGCTCATCCTCTTGTGCGCCGGCGGGCTGACGGGCTGCGCCGCTGACTACCTGAACAATTACGAAACGGTTACACTGGCTGCCGGCGACACGCAGAAATACAATTCGCTGCTGCAGACCGTCGATCCGCTCAATCCGGCGTCGAGGAACACGGCGATCGAAGGCGATGGCGCTCGCGCTGCCGCTGTTGCCCAGAGTTACAAATTTCCACCACCGCCGCCGCCTCCGCCGGCCATCACGGTCAACGTCGGCAACACCGGGGTTGAATAGAAGAGTGCGGGTTCAGCGTCAGGCAAAGCGACTGGCGTCAGGGGAGCAAGGGCCATGCTGCGGATTGTTCGCGCGTTCTGGCACGATCAAAGAGGAATAGCGCTGATACTGGTCAGCATCATGCTGCCGGCAATCATCGGCTTTTCCCTGCTGGCGATCGACATGAGCCGGGTCAACAATTTACACAATGATTTGCAGAAGGGCGCTGACGCGTTCGCGCTCGCGGCGGCAGCGGAACTGGACGGCAAGCCGGATGCGTGGACCCGGGCGGAACGAGCACTCGCCAACCTTGTCGAAAACGACAGCCGCTTCTCCAGTGTGACTGCTCGCGCCGACCTTGATAATGGCGGCGCCGTGAACGGCACGACGGCCTGCCGGAACGGAGGCGACATCGCTTGGTGCTTTCTCGCGAGCATACCGCCAAGCGATTCGACGGCCATAAATCCGCTGACGGGGGTCGACGCCAATGGAGTCGATCGGAAGGCGGCGACCAGCGCGGATGCGCAGTTTGCCATGGTTTCAGTCCAGGCAAGCCGTTTCGACGCGATCTTCCCAGCGTCCTTCGTCGGCGCCGGCGCGAACAACTTCTTCGATGTCGGCGCGACCGCCGTTGCGGGATTCGCGGGCGTCGTCGTCTGCGACATGACCCCGCTCTTCATCTGCAACCCGTTCCCGGGTCAGAACCTGCAGGATGTGGCGAACAATCAGAATTTCTACCGAAAGGGCATTAAACTTGTGATGGGCTCAACGTCGTGGGGGCCGGGCAACATGGGCTTCCTGCGCCCGCTGTCTGCCCATGGTTACGGTGAGCCAGATCTTGCCGATGACATCGCGCACGTCGATTTTCCGGAATGCGTGAACAGCAGAGGAATTTACACACAGACCGGCAATCTGACTGAAAAAGCGAAGGCGGCGTTCAATACCCGGTTCGACATGTACGGATCGCACTTCGCGAAGACCGACGCGTCGGTGCCACCGGCACCCAATATTCGAAAAGGGTTCGACTTCGCGCCAAAGGGCAACAATCCCGGCACCGACCCGTGCGACAAGATACCCGGGACCGACCTCACAAAGTTCCATGGCCTGACGCAGGACACCGCCTACCCGCTATTCGACGGGCGCATCGGTAATGGCCTGTGGGATTACGAGGGCTACGTGGCAGCCAACTACCCCAATGGTGAGCTGGATGACTTCCAACACGAAGACGGGAGCGCCTATACGAACGCCAACCCGCCGTCCCGGTATGACCTTTACAAATACGAGACGGACCCCGCCAACGGTCTGGTCGACACCCTATCAGTCGGCGGTGAAACCGGCGAAGCACTTTGCCATGCATCGCCATCGACCGATCCTGATCGGCGTTTGATCTACGCAGCCATTGTCGATTGCGCTCAATACGAGGATGAACTGAACGGACAGAGTGGCAGCATGACCGCGATGGGCTTCGCGAGTTTCTTCCTCACCGAGCCGGTTACCGGTGACGACGTGCTGGCCGAAATCGTTGACATCGATGGCAATAAGGGTCGAGGCACCATGATGGGCTTCGCGAAGGACAATGTGCAGCTTTATCGCTAGGTGCGTCGACTCCGTCCAGCGCCTCGCCCGGCAATTCCGGCGCGAGGAGCGCGGTGCAATTTTGGTCGAGATGACGTTGATCACGCCGCTGATGATTGCCCTGACGGCCGGCGTATTTGAGTTTGGCACCATTATCCATCGCAAGCTGCTGATCGAGGCGGGTCTGCGTGATGCCGCACGCTTCATGGCGCGCTGCACAGAGGACTTTGTAAACCCTGACCCAGGCACAAATTATTGCGTCTCTACTGCACAAAACATCGCTAAATACGGGACACCGGTGGCCGGGACGTTCAGGGTAGCTGACTGGGCTGCCGACGAGCCCGTCGCAATCGCGACCTACGACACTGCAAACCCGGTCGATCCAGACACGGGCTTGCAGGACTACAGAGGGACCGGCACGACCGTTCGCACAATCCGCGTGACCACTACCTACAACTATGGGGCCGGCTCGCTGTTGTTCTACATCGGGGTCGGCCCAATCACCATCGCGGCCTCGCATGAGGAGCGATTTGTTGGCTATTGACATGCGACCACGACGTGATTTCAGACAAGAGGAATGCGGAGCAGCAATGGTCGAGGCTACAATTGCCATGACCCTGCTTCTCACGCTGACGCTCGGCTTTATCGATTTCGGCTATGCGCTTTACCAATGGAACGCAGCCACAAAGGCGGTCCAAGTCGGCGCGAGGGCAGCCTCTATTTCCAATCCTGTCAGTGTCGCGCTTGCCAGCGCGGCGGTCACCACCAACGTGCCGCTGGTGGGAACGGCTATGGCGTCTGGAAGCTTCCCCACCTATTCCTGTACCGGTGCAGGCGGATGTACTGGATTCGACCAGGCGAATTTCGACGCGATCTACAATCGCATGGTCGTTTTCTTCCCCAGGCTCCAGCCGGCGAATGTCAGGATCACCTACTCCGCGACCGGCCTCGGCTATTGGGGCCGTCCAGGCGGACCGGTCCCGACGGTCACGGTCAGCCTTGAGGGTCTTACCTTCCAGTTCTTCTTTCTCAGTGGGCTTCTTGGATTCAATGACATCACCATGCCCTCCATGCTCAGCACAGTTACGGGCGAAGATATGAAAAGCACCTACCCATGAATGCCATCAACACCAAAGTTCTCCCGACCAAAAGAAAGCAGGTCGCTCTGTTCTCGTCGGATCCGCAGTTCAAGCGCGAGGTGGCGACGCGGCTGGACGCCCTGGCCATCTACGATGTCAGGATTTCCGAGACGGCTGACTTCCTCAACGGTCCGCCCCCCGAGTCGCGCCCGGGCATCGTCATCCTCGACCTGGCCAATGGCGAGCTGCTCGGCATGCCCGGTATCGTCGCGGCCCGCGCCTTGTGGGCGACCGTTCCGCTGATTGCGGTTTCCGACGAATTGACTTCCGAACAGACGCGCATCCTGGTTCGCATGAACGCTTCGGACTGGCTGCACAAGCCGCTCGACGCCAAGGAGCTGCTGAACGCGGTCACCTTTCACGACACCGGCAACCAAGGCACCAAGAGCCGCATCATCACCTTCATCAGCGCCAGCGGCGGCGCCGGCGCCACAACAATCGCTCTGTCGGCAGCGGAGTTCCTGGCCTCGAAATCCACCGAACGTGCGGCTTCGACCTGCCTCGTCGACCTCGATTTCCAGAGCGCCAATTGCGGCGCCTATCTCAACCTGTTCAACCAGTTCGACCTGGCCGGCATCATCGGCCAGCCGGAAAGGCTCGATGTCGAACTGATGGACGTCATCAAGCTCTCTCGCCCGTCCGGCCTGACCCTCTATTCATTCGAGAGGCCGCAGCTGCCGTTTGAGCCGCAGGGCGCCGATTTCGTGTTCCGGCTGCTGGACCTCGTCGCCTACCGGTTCGACGACATCATCATCGACCTGCCGAATATCGAAACCCCCTGGCAGAATTCCGTGCTTTCGACGAGCGACGAGATCTTCATCGTCTTCGAGCTCAACGTCGCCTCGCTGCGGCAAGGCAAGCGGCTCTACACGAAGATCCGCGAACTGCGCGGCAATTCGGTGAGCATCACGCTGGTCGCCAACAAGCATAAGCGCAAATGGTTCGGCAACCACTTTTCGCGCAGCGAACTCGAGAAGATCTTCAAGGCGCCGCACATCAAGTCGGTCGGCCTGGACAATGCGCTGCTGACCGACGCGCTGAACCGGGCCATCCTGCCATCCGAAGTGGACGGGCGGGCGCGCTTCAACAAGGACCTGAAGCGGATGTTCAAAGAACGGCTCGATGACGCTGCACGGTAGATTTCGCACCGTCCCGAGGCTTGCCGGCGCCTGCATCATCGGCCTTGCCTTGGGGATGCCTGCCTGGGAATTCGCCCATGCCCGATCCGCGCTGTCGGACCGGCCACCGCTGCCGGCAATGGGGCCTAGCCTGCGCAAGGCAGTTGCTCTCCAAACCGCGGAACATCCCGGCACGATCATCATCCGCAAGGACGAGAAGGCGCTTTATCTGGTCACCCGGCAGGGCCAGGCGCTGCGCTACCAGATCAGCGTCGGACGCGACGGCTTTGGCTGGACCGGCATCGTCAAGGTCGGGGCGAAAACGGAATGGCCGGAATGGCGCCCGCCCAGGGAAATGCGCGCCCGCCAGCCGGAGCTGCCGGAAATGGTGCCCGCCGGTCCCTATAATCCGCTCGGCGCCAGGGCACTCTATCTGCTGCGGGACGGGCGCGACACGCTCTACCGCATCCACGGCACCAACGATCCCAAGGGCATCGGCTTCGACGGAACATCGGGATGTTTCCGTCTTACCAACACTGATGTGATCGATCTCTTCAAGCGCGTCCCGGTCGGCGCAAAGGTGGTGGTCCAATGACGATGATCAGCGACCCGGATATGCCGGCAATCGACATTGGGCCGGCAGCCCACACTGAAGAACAAGCTGCAGTGGGGAAACCGAGCAGTGCAAGGATGATCGGCGTTGTCGCAGTCGGCGCCTTGCTGATCACGGCGGTGAACATAACGGCCGCGGTCTATTTCTACCGCGGCATCAACGATCTGCGCCTTGTCGAACGGCGGCTGGAACAGCTCGGATCGTTCGAGCAACGGATCGCAGCCCGGATTGATACGGTCAACAACGGCTTTCAAAGCCGGTTTGAAAAACTGGACGGTCAACTGCAGGGCAGCTTCAACGAAGTCAAAGGCAGCATTGCCCGGCTTGAACAGGAGCTGCCCCTGGACAGTGACGACAACATGTCGAGCATGGCGGAGCCTTCCGTGATCACGACCAGCACTATGGCGGAAGCAGCCACCGATCTCGAAGAAGCGACCGAACCCAGTATCGTCGAAACGCCGCGCCCGCCCAAAAAGAGGATCGCGGCGCCGCCCCCTCCCCCAAACTCGTCCTACCAGCGCATAGTGCAGCCTGACGGCAAGGTCCACTACAAGAAAATCAACTAGAAGCGACAGACATCGAGAGACGGTTTTTGCGTTCAGCTGCGTGCAGAGCTGCCGTCGTCTTGTTGGCAATGCCGATCGGGAGCGCGACGGCTGCTACCTGCTACCATGTTGTCAATGTCGACTTTTGGGATGTTCTCTATATCCGATCGCAGCCAAGCCACCTCTCCAGGGCTACGGGCGCAATCGCTAGCGATCACAACGGCATCATCGTGGCCACAGGCCCATGCCGGCCGGCCGGGGCGGACCGAAAGCGGCAATGGTGCCCGGTCACCTACTATCCGTTGCCGTCAGTGAGCCTGGACGGCTACGTGAAAGCCCATTTCGTGAAAACCACGGCGTGCCCTGGGTCCTAAAGCGCGTCGCATGTGAATGGATTCATGCGACGCGCTTTAGACTGTCGACGGTCACTGCCGACCGGCCTGCAGCCGCCACTCCGACGTCTGCGATTAGCCGTAAGCCCCCGCGCCTTCGTCTTCCTAGGGCGAAGCAAGGAGCGAAGCGACGCGGCGCAGACCCTAGGATCCATGCCGTTACCCAAGCCGAAGAATGCAGCGGACCAGAACCCAACGCTACCACCCCGTTCCGCGAAAAAGCTCGAACCACTCTGGATTGGTCTTCTCGATCAGTTCGATCTTCCATTGGCGCGGCCAGCGCTTCAGCGACTTCTCGCGCTGGATGGCGTCGCGAATGTCTCCTCGTACCAGACCAGACGCTGCACACCGTAGCGGCTGGTGAAGCGCGAGCCATCGCCGGACTTATGCTCCGGCATGCGGCGGCCGAGATCATTGGTGACGCCGATGTAGATCGTGCCGCGCTTCTGGCTCGCGGTCATATAAGCATAGCCGGTCATGGTGGAAGGGTAGCTGGCACCGTTGCGGATACAAGCACCCGTTCCAGTCCGCTGCATTCTTCGGCTGATGTCACGGCATGGATCCCAGGGTCTGCGCCGCGTCGCTTCGCTCCTTGCTCCGCCCTGGGATGACGAAGTTGGCACGGCGTGTCCCGGGTCCTAGAGATCCCGCTGCAGAGCAATAAGCCGTACGGCGAGCGCTTGGAAACGCTGTCGCGCTTCGCCGAGAAACGCAACATGACAGTAGGCGCAGGCTGCAGTGCCCAGAAGCAGCACCAGGCTGTTTTGCCATGTGAAGTCGAGGATCAGCGAGAACGGATGGCCGCTCGGTGCGGTGAATGCCGCAATCGTGCTCGCTGTTTCAGAATGGCTGCTGGAAGCGACCATCATCGCGGCGAAAAGCAGAGCGACGTGGTTGGCAAGGAAAAAGAACGCGGCCGACTTTCGCGTCCGGCAAGCCATCCAGCAGAGGATCGATGCGGCCGTCAGGATGGCGGCATCAAGGGCCATTGAACCGCTGAGATAGAGGTCGACCTGCTGCCAGAACATCATCGACAACGGCCGCAGTTCAAGCCAGATCCGCCACAAAGCGGGGCTAGCCGGATAGGTTCCGAGCAGGAACGTCGCCGCTCGCCCCCCTGCAAGAATCAGAAGGATGAGAGCCGGGAAGGCAAAAAGCAGTAGCGGCTTGCGCGTCATGTTCCCTCGCCAATCGATGAGCAGAATAGGCTGCAAAGATTGCGCGAAGCTTAAGGAAGGCGGCGAGCAGCATTGATCACAGGCGCAGGCGCTTGCCGCAACCACAGCGAGCGCCCGTTTTATGTGCCATTTTTGCTACATTCCCGAAACTTATGACCCGAATTCGCTTCTTGGCCGGCCCTAGATCAATAAACACTCACGTATTCGAAGAATTTATTGGATAATTTGTCAAAGCTTCGGTGAGAAGGCTTGGCATACAAAAAGTACCGGGCAGAAGCATGGGTGGGGTGGGGTAGACCATGAATACGACAATCAAAGTGGCCATTGGCAAGCGCCTTGGCCTGCTCTTTACATTTTCGATGCTGGCTTGCGGGAGCGCTAGTGCCCTCACGCTCAAGGAAGCGATGGCCGTCGCCGTCGAGTCCAATCCGGAGATCGGCCAAGCAATAGAAAACCGCGAAGCAATCGAATTCGAGCTGCGCCAGGCGAAAGGGCTCTACCTTCCCAGCATCGATCTTGAGGCATCTGCAGGTGCCCGCCTCCTCGACAATTCGTCCCGACGAGCGCTCTCCATAGAGAATGACGGGCTCTATCCGGCGGAAGCGGGTGTCGTGATATCGCAAACGCTCTACGACAGTGGAGCACGACGGGCCGAACTGAACCATCAGGCGTCGCGGGTCGACGGGGCTTCTTTCAGGGTACTGGAGCGGTCTGAATTCATCGGGCTCTCCGTCGTTCAGGATTATCTTGAATACATGCTGCAGGCCTCGATCGTTTCGGAGGCGAAAAAGAACCTGGGCTTCCATCAGGGGATTCTCGGCGATATCCGGCAAGGCATCGCGGGTGGTGCGTTGAACGATGCCGACGGCCAACAAGCCCAGGAGCGGCTTTTAGCAGCCAAGGCACGCTTGCAGGAAGCCACCGAAGAGCTGGAACAGGCCAAAATACGGTTCTTCAAGACCGTCGGCAAGCCGCTGACGAACGCCTCAAGGCCAGGCAGTGTTGGCGGCGCGCTGCCAAGGTCGCTTGATGAGGCGCTGGGACTGGCGCGCGAGAATAATCCGCGCGTTCACATGGCCAACAGCGATATCGACGCTGCTGCTTCACTGGTGGACGCAGCCCGGGCTAAATTCGGGCCCGCTATCGTCGCCGAAGGCCGTGCCCGGGCCGGATATGATCTTGATGGCGATGACGGCGACGCCAGCGACCTGCAAGCGCGGCTCGTGCTGCGCTGGAACCTCTATCGGGGAGGTATCGACAAGGCCAACGAACAAGAACAGATCCGCCGCACCAGCGAACAGCGACTTGGAT
Organism: Mesorhizobium sp. WSM4842; assembly: GCF_055901575.1. Taxonomy (NCBI): domain Bacteria; kingdom Pseudomonadati; phylum Pseudomonadota; class Alphaproteobacteria; order Hyphomicrobiales; family Phyllobacteriaceae; genus Mesorhizobium; species Mesorhizobium sp. WSM4842. Next base: position 1,671,136 of record NZ_CM148372.1, on the reverse strand, counting down.
TGAATCAGGTCTTGCGGGAAATCGAGGAAGCCGTCCGCACCTCGTGGGATCGCCGTTTCCGGCAAGCCGAACTTGCCAAGACTCTGCGGCAGCAAGCTGCCGAGAGCGTAAAAATCGTCGCGTCCTACCGCGAGCAATTCAAGGTCGGACAGCGTTCGCTGCTCGACGTGCTTGACGCGCAAAATACGCGGTTCAACACAGCAGCGCTGGCGGATACTGCCTCCTACGCATCGCTTTTCGCCGAGTATCGGCTGTTGGCGGCGACCGGGCAGTTGCTGAAAACGATGAACCTTCAGCCGGCAAAACAGGCGGCGGCTTATGCCAGGACCGAGTTTGGAACGCCGGAGACTGCTGACACCGAAACCTATGCGCGCACCCCGTCGGAACAGAAAAATGATCTGCCTTTCGACATCCTCGCCCCGGTCAGGAAGAAATAGCTCGGTTTAAGGATCGATCGAGAGTCCTTGCGGGCAGATCGTGAATCAGCAACCCAACATCCTCTCTCCTAAAGAGGCATTCAAGGCCTGCTTTTCGGCTGTTGCCGGATATCTCGGCAGACCGAGCGCCGAAACCGTCCTGTTCGCCGGGGTTCCGCTTTCAGAGACGCGAATAGAGGTGGAGGACATCAGGCATCTTGCCGAACGGATCGGTCTGGAGGTCCAGGAATTCAGCCACCGGGATTTTCTGCGCGGTCGTGTCGATCTCCCTGCCATTCTCTTTCGCGTCAGCCAGTTGCCTGTTGCCCTGCTGGCGGAGATGCACGACGGCGCATATACGACCGCCCCGCAGGAAGATGGCCGCACGATCATCGCCAAATCCGAGCTTGCCGCCAGTTTCATCAGTGGCGGCGTATCCTTTTCGATTACCTATGCCAATGCCGCCGAAGGAATGAATGTCGGTTCGGCGGCGAAGATAGAAAGGCGCCACTGGCTGACGGGAACGATGGGCGCCTTCTGGCGCACCTATTCGAAAGTGGTCCTGTCGGCGATATTCATCAATCTGCTGGCCATCGCCTCGCCGATCTTCACCATGAACGTCTACGACAGAATCCTGCCGAACAAGGCAACTTCAACGCTGTGGGTTCTGGCAATCGGCATCGGCGCCGTCATTCTGTTCGATCTGCTTTTGAAGACCGCCAGGGCATCTCTCATCGACTATGCCGGGCGCAAAGCAGATCTGCGAATATCATATCGTCTGTTCGAAAAAGTCCTCAACTCGTCTTTGTCAGCGCGCCCTGGCTCGACCGGTGAATACGCAAATCGTGTGACCCAATATGAGTTCGTGAGGGAGTTCTTCACCTCCAACACCATCAGCGTCTTCATCGATACGGCTTTTGTGTTCGTCTTTCTTCTGGTCATCTATGCGATAGGCGGCTGGTTGGTGGTGATACCGGCATTGGCCTTCGTGGCGTCGGTCATCGTCGGGCTGATCACGCAGCGACGTATCGGCAGGCGAGTCGCCGCCTCGATGAATGAAGCTTCTCAGCGCCAGGCCTTGCTGGTCGAATCCATTTCGACGCTGGAGACGATCAAATCGCTGCGGGCCGAAGCGTATCTGCTGCGGAGATGGGGCGAGCACTCCAAGAACGCTGCCAACACGTCGGAAAAGATCAAGCAGCTTTCGGCCGCCGCCGGCAACATCACCCAGGCCATACAGCAGCTTGTGACCGTCGCCCTGGTCGTAGCCGGTGCCTATGCCTTCTCGGAAGGGGATATTTCGACGGGAGCAATAATAGGCACGGTCATGCTCGCGAGCCGCGCGGTTGCTCCGCTTGGCCAGATCGCCATCACGCTTTCGAGACTGCGGCAAGCCATGCTCTCGTTGAGAATCATCAATTCGATCATGGCTCAACCGGAAGACCGGCCGGACACGGTGGGCTTCGTCAATCGCCCCATCCGCAACGGTGCGATGGTGTTCAGGAATGTCGGGTTCGTCTATCCCGGTTCGGAAAACGAGGTTCTTACCGGCCTCAATTTTTCGGTGAAACCGGGAGAACGGATCGGCATCATCGGCCGCATAGGGTCCGGCAAGACAACGATGGGTCGCCTGATCGGCAGGCTTTTCCTTCCGACCTCGGGAGAGCTTTTGCTCGACGGCATCGACATCCGCCAATACCACCCGTCGGAGGTTCGCGCTGCGGTGGGAATCGTCGCCCAGGCCGGCGATCTGTTTTCAGGCACCATCAAGGAAAATCTCCTGATGGCCTGCCCCGAAGCGACCGATGAGGAAATCATCGACGCCGCAAAGGCTGCCGGCGTCGACGAGTTCGTCTCTCGCCACCCGCGCGGCTATGACATGAACGTCGGCGAGCGGGGTACCAATCTCTCGGGGGGCCAGCGACAGACGGTGGCAATTGCGCGGCTGCTGCTGACCAAGCCGAAAATCGTCTTCCTGGACGAGCCGTCAGGCTCAATGGATCTCGCCTCGGAACGACAATTGATCAAACAGCTCAAAGTGGCTTTCGACGGGAATACGACGCTGATCGTGTCGACCCACCGCTACAGCATGCTTGAGTTGGCGGATCGGCTTATCGTTATCGAGCAAGGCAGGATAGTGGCAGACGGGCCAAAGGAACAGGTCGTAAAGGCTCTGCAGAAAAGTGGCTGATAAAAAATAGATTATATTGAGCGAGTTCAATATAATGGGGCGTAAGGAAATGCTTGCCAAAGAAGATCGTCCGCCGCTTTTCGCGTCGGCGTCCATATTCATCATAGGAGCGCTCTTCGTCGTTTTTGTTGCTTGGGCGTCTTTTGCCGAAGTCGATGAAATCGCACGCGGCGACGGCAAGGTCATCCCGGCGTCCAAGACCCAAATCATCCAGGCCAGCGAAGCCGGCGTCGTCCAGGAAATCGCCGTCAAGATTGGGCAGGTCGTCAGGAAAAACGACCTGATCATTCGCCTCGACAACACGCTGAATACATCCAGCCTTGGCGAGCAGCAGGCCAAGTCACGCGCGCTTGAAGTGCGAATCGCAAGGCTCAAATACGAACAAAGCGGCAATCTCGCAGGGCCCTTTCCGTGCCCGGCCGACATTCAGTCGATCGCTCCGCAAATCTGCGACAATGAGCAGAAGCTCCTTATCGCCCGGCGCGAAAACTTCGACAATAAATTGTCGGTTCTCAAATCGCGCCTCGACCAGCGCGAAAAGGAACTGGACGAAGCAGCCGCCAATTCCGAACGCCTCACCAAGAATCTGGCCGTTAGTGACGAAGAGGCAAAACTGGTTGGATCAATGGTCAAAAAGGGGCTGATGGCCAGGACAGAGCAAATCCGGGTTGAACGGGAGCAAACCGAACTCAATGGTCAGCTGAATCTGTCCGGCGAGACAGTCAAGAAGATCAGGTCAACGATCACTGAAGCTCAACTCCAGGTTGATGAGCTCGGCCTCCAGCTGCAGCAGGAAGCACTGGATGAACTGACGCAGGCGCTGGCCGAGCTTTCGGTCGTGGACGAAACCATTCGTGGGGCCACCGACAAGGTAGCGCGCACCGATATCCGTTCGCCGGTGGACGGCATCGTCAATACACTGGAGCTAAACACGGTTGGCGCCTTCGTCCAGCCTGGCTCGGTCGTGGCAGGCATCGTGCCCACCTCCGAAACCTTGCTGGTCGAAGCGCGGGTCTCGCCACGCGATGTCGCTTTCATTCGTCCCGACCAGGAGGCGCTGATAAAAGTCACCGCTTACGACTTCTCGATCTTCGGCGGCATCGAAGGCAAGGTCTCCAACATCACCGCCGACAGCCTGGTCGACGAGAAAACGGGTGAGCCCTTTTACCAGGTGCGTGTCGCGACGGACAAGTCGACCCTCGAAAGGGACGGCAAGGCCTATTCGATCATCCCCGGCATGATCTGTTCAGTCGACATCAAGACAGGACGCAAGACGATCCTCAGTTACCTTTTGAAGCCGATCAACAAGGCGCGTCAGGAGGCCATGAGTGAGCGGTAGCGCCAACTCTCCTCCCACCACCCATGATCGGTTGCTCCTGCCGATCACCAGAGAGGATTTCGGGCTGGAGTTCCGGGTTGTCGCGCGTGGCGGCATACGCCGCGGCATTCGTCTGGAAAAGGCTTTCTGGATGTCGCTGAAGCAGATGGCTGAAAACAGGAAATGCACGATCGGCATGCTGATCGACGAGATCGCCAAAAATCAACCCAAGACTGGTAATCTGACGTCGGCGATACGGGTGGCCTGCATACTCGGGCTGGCGGATGAAAACCTGATCCTGCGAAAGCTTGCATCGATCAGAACGATCAATGCCATATTGGTTGCCTGTCCCTCGCCCGCTTTTGCCTTGGCGTCATCGAAGAAGATCCTGACTTTCAATGCTCCGTTCCAGCAATTGGTCAAGCGTCAGTTGCCGACCGGACCAAACAATGATGCACGACAAGATCTCAAGCTGGCGCTGGATCTCAATGTCGCCGACATTTTTGCCCGACTCGATGCCAATGGCGAAGTTCCGATCGCCAGCGGATTCGTCATCGGCGCCGGCGAACGTCGGTATCGAGGTCAATTGAATGCGGTGCGGGCGCCCGTACCCGAACCGGAGCTGCTGATGGCGTTCGTCAACGGCTAATTTAGAGCTGCCGCTCCGGGCAAGTGCAGCTCAATCCTGGCTGACGATGCTTCGCGTAATTTTCACAGGGACATATCCGGCTCCGAACCGTCGCCAGGAGCAACCGTTGCGAAAGCGCCTTTGATGTCGGCTATTTGCGCGCCCCCTGGTTTTGCGCCATGGATCCACGCCCGGTCAGTGCTGAAGGAATACAGCGGCAGATAATCAGGGAGATCGCTATCTTTCAAAACAGTGTTGTTGAGACTGTCGAGGATGAATGTGCCGCTGTCCGTACTCACCGACAGTACGGCATGAAAGAATTTTCTGCGGCGATCCTGGAGAACAACAAGCGACATGCTCTGCGCCGGGATGCCGGCCCGCAGCAGCGCCGCCATCTTGAGGATGGCAAAATCCTCACAGTCGCCAGCCCGCCGCTCGAGGATTTCCGAAGGCTTCGCCCAATAGTCGAGCCTGCTGTAAACTGCACTGTCTTTCTTGTAGGCAATCGCGCGGTTTATGCTGCTGTTGACGAAGGACAGCTTGTCGCTGAATCCCCGGTCTTTGACAGCGTTAACGATCTCGGCGAAAGCAGCGCTCTTGCGCTCGCACGCACTGCTCGCAGAGCAGCCGGCGATGGCCCTGTAGACAGGTGCCCAGCGCGCCGAGACGGGAGAGTTGCGCATCGACAAGGCAACCGATCCGAACACACCGGGGATTATCGCCGCCGTCTGCACAGGATCTATGCCGGCATCGCCTCGCGACGTCGAAAGAGCCTCCCCGTAATAAGCAACGGCTGGCCCGTAGCTGCCGGGAAACATTTCTGCGCGGTAAGCTTCAGCAGGCCGCCAAGGCTGAAATCTCGCCAGCGAAACGCCGCCGAGGCATGGCGGCGCCTGCACCTTATCCAGCTGCGCACCGGCCGCAGCGACATCCGCCACAATGGCATTCGCCAGTGCTGGCTGCGACAGGCCGACAAGGCCGACCGCCAGCAAGAGCATTTTGAGGCCGCCCAGGCCAGCCTTTTCTTTTTTCATAACGCCCACCTTTGACTGTGGACGCTACCAATCTTGTCTCAAATTATTGGAAAGGAAGGTGGATAACTTTGCCGCAAAGGGATACGTCTATTTTGTATAAACTTTTATATATATTTATACTTATTTTTTCGCGTCATTGTCGTAAGGATTGCCAGCAAGTCGGTCTGCAGCGCCAACATATATAGGGTTATATAAATATGATTTACCATGCGTAAAAAATAGTGGCAGATGCATATTAGGATATATGGAATAGATTACCAGACTGTTGCAAAGCCGAGGTGACCGCTGTCTCTTCCAGAGAAATACCGGAGGGGTTTCAGCTATGGCGACCATTATCGAATTGGACAGTGTTTCAGATTCCTCGGACGAACATTCTGCTTCCAATGAACACAGCGGCCTGGCATCGGCGGCAGGTATCCAGGTCGCGCAAGCAGCCTCGACCGAGCAACCGGCAGCAGCCGAGCCGGTGCCGGCGGATGTGGGCAACGGCGCACCAGTGCAAACGGAAGCGCCGGCAGCGGCCAATGCACCAGCGGCTGCGGCGCCGCATGAATATGTGGCCGACGCCAGCAACACCGTGAGATTTCCGGCCAACGTCGCCATCGACAATATCCGAGTCGATGGCCGCCACCTTCTGCTCGAACAGCCAGACGGCTCGGTGGTCATCATCAAGGACGGTGCCCTGAACGTGCCGACCTTTATTCTCGGCGACATTGAGGTGCCGCGCGTCGCCTTGCTGGCGGCGCTTGAAGCAAGCCATGTCGACATTGCCTTCGGCGCCGACGGCTCGATCTCGGCGGGGCCGGGAAACGGGACGCCGGGCAGTGCCGGCGGAAACTTCGCGGTTCCAGTCGGTGGGATCGGCAATGGATTCGATCTGTCGGCGTTGCTGCCGCCGACGGCCTTGCAGTTTGGCCGTTTGGAGCCGCGGGAACTGACGATTGGCGTCAGGGAGAAAGACTCTACCCCTTCGATCGATCCTGTGGCCTCGACCACGGTCTATGAGGCTGGCCTGCCGGCACGCAGCGGCGAGTCACAAGGCTCGAACGAGCCTGCGGCCACGGAGACGACCTCTGGCACGATCGGCTTCAACTCGCCGGACGGCGTGTCGGAAGTCTCGCTGGGCGGCCATGTGCTGACCGGCGTGCCCCAGACCTTCACCGACGCGACCGGCTCGCTGACAGCGAGCTATGTCTATGACCCCGCGACCGGCCTCGGCACGATCAGCTATTCCTATACGCTCATCGACAACACCTCCGGCGACACCACCAGCGTAAACCTCCCGGTGGCGGTGACGGACGCCGACGGCGATCCGGCAGCGCCAGGCAACCTGGCCATCAACATCGTCGACGACGCGCCGACGGCGATTGCCGACACGGACAGCATCGCGGCGGGTCAGTTCGGCCCCGCGACGGGTAATGTGCTTGCTGGCGGGACAGACGGCCTTGACGTCAACGTGACTGACGGGGCGGCCGACACGCAGGGCGCCGATGGCGCGACGGTGGTCGGGGTCACGAGCGGCACGACGAATTCCGATCTGGACGACGCTGGCACGCTTGGCATGCAGATCCAGGGGACTTACGGCAAGCTGACGCTGAACGCGGACGGCACCTACAGCTATGCGCGCGATGCCGGCACGCCCGGCGGCGTCGACGACGTGTTCACCTACACCATCAAGGATGGCGACGGCGACTTGTCGCATACGACACTGACAATCTCGATCGGCGATGCACCGCCGGTGATCAGCGACCTGACGCCCGGGGCGCGTGGCGGCGACGTGACGGTGAATGAAGAGGCGTTAAATGTCGGGACGCCGGGCGGGCCCGGCTCGAACCCGTCAAGCACGGCCGAGACCGGTACGGGCACCTTCACCATCTCCTCGCCCGACGGCATTGCCTCGCTGACGATCGGTGGTCAGGCCTTCATCACCAACGGCGTGTTCACGGCGGGCTCGTTCACGACGCCGGAGGGCAACACGCTGGCTGTGACGGCCTACGATGCCGCGACAGGTCAGGTGAGCTACACCTACACGCTCCTCGACAATGAGGCACATCCCACCGCCCTCGGTGAGAACAGCCTGTTCGAGAACTTTGCAGTGGTGCTGACCGACCAGGACGGGCAGAGCGCCAACGATACGCTCACCATCGACGTCGTCGACGACGTGCCGACGGCGAACGCCAACACCAACAGCGTCGCCGAGGGCGCCATCGCCACCGGCAACGTGCTGAGCGACGGCACCGACGACGTGTTCGGCGCCGACGGTGCGGCCGCCGGTGGCGGCGTTGTCGGCGTGGCCGCCGGCAGCAACACCGCCAGCCCGGTGAGCGGCGGCCTCGGCGGCGCCGGCATCGCCGGCAGCTACGGCACGCTGACGCTGAACGCCAACGGCAGCTACAGCTATGACGGCTTTGCCAACGTCGTGCCGGCCGGCGGCGCAACCGACACCTTCGTCTACACCATCATGGACGGCGACGGCGACCTGTCGACGACGACGCTGACCATCACCCTGTCGGACAGCGGCCTGGCGGCCGCCAATGACGACGCCACGGTCAACGAAGCAGCACTTGCGATCGGCAGCAATCCGCCGAGCCCGGCCGAGACGGTGACCGGCACGGTCGCCGACAACGTCTCCGGCGGCAGCGGCCCCTACACCTTTGCGCTGGTCGGCAGCGCGACCGGCTCGCATGGCACGCTGACCCTCAATACCGACGGCACCTACAGCTACACGCTGACCGCACCGGTCGACGGCGCCGATGCCAACAACGGCACCAACACGGTCAACAACGTCGAGAGCTTCACCTACCAGGCGACCGACGCCAACGGCAACACGATCACCAACACCATCACCATCGACGTCGTCGACGACGTGCCGACGGCGAACGCCAACACCAACAGCGTCGCCGAAGGCGCCATCGCCACCGGCAACGTGCTGAGCGACGCCACCGATGACGTGTTCGGCGCCGACGCTGCGGCCGCCGGTGGCGGCGTTGTCGGCGTGGCCGCCGGCAGCAACACCGCCAGCCCGGTGAGCGGCGGCCTCGGCGGCGCCGGCATCGCCGGCAGCTACGGCACGCTGACGCTGAACGCCAACGGCAGCTACAGCTATGACGGCTTTGCCAACGTCGTGCCGGCCGGCGGCGCAACCGACACCTTCGTCTACACCATCATGGACGGCGACGGCGACCTGTCGACGACGACGCTGACCATCACCCTGTCGGACAGCGGCCTGGCGGCCGCCAATGACGACGCCACGGTCAACGAAGCAGCACTTGCGATCGGCAGCAATCCGCCGAGCCCGGCCGAGACGGTGACCGGCACGGTCGCCGACAACGTCTCCGGCGGCAGCGGCCCCTACACCTATGCGCTGCTGAGCAGCACAACCGGCTCGCACGGCACGCTGACCTTCAATGCCGACGGCACCTACAGCTACACGCTGACCGCACCGGTCGACGGCGCCGATGCCGACAACGGCACCAACACGGTCGACAACGTCGAGAGCTTCACCTACCAGGCGACCGACGCCAACGGCAACACGATCACCAGCACCATCACCATCGACGTCGTCGACGACGTGCCGACGGCGAACGCCAACACCAACAGCGTCGCCGAAGGCGCCATCGCCACCGGCAACGTGCTGAGCGACGGCACCGACGACGTGTTCGGCGCCGACGCTGCAGCCGCCGGTGGCGGCGTTGTCGGCGTGGCCGCCGGCAGCAACACCGCCAGCCCGGTGAGCGGCGGGCTCGGCGGCGCCGGCATTGCCGGCAGCTACGGCACGCTGACGCTGAACGCCAACGGCACCTACAGCTATGACGGCTTTGCCAACGTCGTGCCGGCCGGCGGTGCCACCGACACCTTCGTCTACACCATCATGGACGGCGACGGCGACCTGTCGACGACGACGCTGACCATCAACCTGTCGGACAGCGGCCTGGCGGCCGCCAATGACGACGCCACGGTCAACGAAGCAGCACTTGCGATCGGCAGCAATCCGGCCAGCCCGGCCGAGACGGTGACCGGCACGGTCGCCGACAACGTCTCCGGCGGCAGCGGCCCCTACACCTTTGCGCTGGTCGGCAGCGCGACCGGCTCGCACGGCACGCTGACCCTCAATACCGACGGCACCTACAGCTACACGCTGACCGCACCGGTCGACGGCGCCGATGCCAACAACGGCACCAACACGGTCAACAACGTCGAGAGCTTCACCTACCAGGCGACCGACGCCAACGGCAACACGATCACCAACACCATCACCATCGACGTCGTCGACGACGTGCCGACGACGAACGCCAACACCAACAGCGTCGCCGAAGGCGCCATCGCCACCGGCAACGTGCTGAGCGACGGCACCGACGACGTGTTCGGCGCCGACGGTGCAGCCGCCGGTGGCGGCGTTGTCGGCGTGGCCGCCGGCAGCAACACCGCCAGCCCGGTGAGCGGCGGCCTGGGCGGCGCCGGCATTGCCGGCACCTACGGCACGCTGACGCTGAACGCCAACGGCAGCTACAGCTATGACGGCTTTGCCAACGTCGTGCCGGCCGGCGGTGCCACCGACACCTTCGTCTACACCATCATGGACGGCGACGGCGACCTGTCGACGACGACGCTGACCATCACCCTGTCGGACAGCGGCCTGGCGGCCGCCAATGACGACGCCACGGTCAACGAAGCAGCACTTGCGATCGGCAGCAATCCGGCCAGCCCGGCCGAGACGGTGACCGGCACGGTCGCCGACAACGTCTCCGGCGGCAGCGGCCCCTACACCTTTGCGCTGGTCGGCAGCGCGACCGGCTCGCACGGCACGCTGACCCTCAATACCGACGGCACCTACAGCTACACGCTGACCGCACCGGTCGACGGCGCCGATGCCAACAACGGCACCAACACGGTCAACAACGTCGAGAGCTTCACCTACCAGGCGACCGACGCCAACGGCAACACGATCACCAACACCATCACCATCGACGTCGTCGACGACGTGCCGACGGCGAACGCCAACACCAACAGCGTCGCCGAGGGCGCCATCGCCACCGGCAACGTGCTGAGCGACGGCACCGACGACGTGTTCGGCGCCGACGGTGCAGCCGCCGGTGGCGGCGTTGTCGGCGTGGCCGCCGGCAGCAACACCGCCAGCCCGGTGAGCGGCGGGCTCGGCGGCGCCGGCATCGCCGGCAGCTACGGCACGCTGACGCTGAACGCCAACGGCAGCTACAGCTATGACGGCTTTGCCAACGTCGTGCCGGCCGGCGGTGCCACCGACACCTTCGTCTACACCATCATGGACGGCGACGGCGACCTGTCGACGACGACGCTGACCATCACCCTGTCGGACAGCGGCCTGGCGGCCGCCAATGACGACGCCACGGTCAACGAAGCAGCACTTGCGATCGGCAGCAATCCGCCGAGCCCGGCCGAGACGGTGACCGGCACGGTCGCCGACAACGTCTCCGGCGGCAGCGGCCCCTACACCTTTGCGCTGGTCGGCAGCGCGACCGGCTCGCACGGCACGCTGACCCTCAATACCGACGGCACCTACAGCTACACGCTGACCGCACCGGTCGACGGCGCCGATGCCAACAACGGCACCAACACGGTCAACAACGTCGAGAGCTTCACCTACCAGGCGACCGACGCCAACGGCAACACGATCACCAGCACCATCACCATCGACGTCGTCGACGACGTGCCGACGGCGAACGCCAACACCAACAGCGTCGCCGAAGGCGCCATCGCCACCGGCAACGTGCTGAGCGACGGCACCGACGACGTGTTCGGCGCCGACGGTGCAGCCGCCGGTGGCGGCGTTGTCGGCGTGGCCGCCGGCAGCAACACCGCCAGCCCGGTGAGCGGCGGGCTCGGCGGCGCCGGCATTGCCGGCAGCTACGGCACGCTGACGCTGAACGCCAACGGCACCTACAGCTATGACGGCTTTGCCAACGTCGTGCCGGCCGGCGGTGCCACCGACACGTTCGTCTACACCATCATGGACGGCGACGGCGACCTGTCGACGACGACGCTGACCATCACCCTGTCGGACAGCGGCCTGGCGGCCGCCAATGACGACGCCACGGTCAACGAAGCAGCACTTGCGATCGGCAGCAATCCGGCCAGCCCGGCCGAGACGGTGACCGGCACGGTCGCCGACAACGTCTCCGGCGGCAGCGGCCCCTACACCTTTGCGCTGGTCGGCAGCACAACCGGCTCGCACGGCACGCTGACCTTCAATGCCGACGGCACCTACAGCTACACGCTGACCGCACCGGTCGACGGCGCCGATGCCAACAACGGCACCAACACGGTCGACAACGTCGAGAGCTTCACCTACCAGGCGACCGACGCCAACGGCAACACGATCACCAGCACCATCACCATCGACGTCGTCGACGACGTGCCGACGGCGAACGCCAACACCAACAGCGTCGCCGAGGGCGCCATCGCCACCGGCAACGTGCTGAGCGACGGCACCGACGACGTGTTCGGCGCCGACGGTGCGGCGGCCGGTGGCGGCGTTGTCGGCGTGGCCGCCGGCAGCAACACCGCCAGCCCGGTGAGCGGCGGCCTGGGCGGCGCCGGCATTGCCGGCACCTACGGCACGCTGACGCTGAACGCCAACGGCAGCTACAGCTATGACGGCTTTGCCAACGCCGTGCCGGCCGGCGGCGCAACCGACACCTTCGTCTACACCATCATGGACGGCGACGGCGACCTGTCGACGACGACGCTGACCATCACCCTGTCGGACAGCGGCCTGGCGGCCGCCAATGACGACGCCACGGTCAACGAAGCAGCACTTGCGATCGGCAGCAATCCGGCCAGCCCGGCCGAGACGGTGACCGGCACGGTCGCCGACAACGTCTCCGGCGGCAGCGGCCCCTACACCTATGCGCTGCTGAGCAGCACAACCGGCTCGCACGGCACGCTGACCTTCAATGCCGACGGCACCTACAGCTACACGCTGACCGCACCGGTCGACGGCGCCGATGCCAACAACGGCACCAACACGGTCGACAACGTCGAGAGCTTCACCTACCAGGCGACCGACGCCAACGGCAACACGATCACCAGCACCATCACCATCGACGTCGTCGACGACGTGCCGACGGCGAACGCCAACACCAACAGCGTCGCCGAGGGCGCCATCGCCACCGGCAACGTGCTGAGCGACGGCACCGACGACGTGTTCGGCGCCGACGGTGCGGCGGCCGGTGGCGGCGTTGTCGGCGTGGCCGCCGGCAGCAACACCGCCAGCCCGGTGAGCGGCGGCCTGGGCGGCGCCGGCATTGCCGGCACCTACGGCACGCTGACGCTGAACGCCAACGGCAGCTACAGCTATGACGGCTTTGCCAACGCCGTGCCGGCCGGCGGCGCAACCGACACCTTCGTCTACACCATCATGGACGGCGACGGCGACCTGTCGACGACGACGCTGACCATCACCCTGTCGGACAGCGGCCTGGCGGCCGCCAATGACGACGCCACGGTCAACGAAGCAGCACTTGCGATCGGCAGCAATCCGGCCAGCCCGGCCGAGACGGTGACCGGCACGGTCGCCGACAACGTCTCCGGCGGCAGCGGCCCCTACACCTATGCGCTGCTGAGCAGCACAACCGGCTCGCACGGCACGCTGACCTTCAATGCCGACGGCACCTACAGCTACACGCTGACCGCACCGGTCGACGGCGCCGATGCCAACAACGGCACCAACACCGTCAACAACGTCGAGAGCTTCACCTACCAGGCGACCGACGCCAACGGCAACACGATCACCAGCACCATCACCATCGACGTCGTCGACGACGTGCCGACGGCGAACGCCAACACCAACAGCGTCGCCGAAGGCGCCATCGCCACCGGCAACGTGCTGAGCGACGCCACCGATGACGTGTTCGGCGCCGACGCTGCGGCCGCCGGTGGCGGCGTTGTCGGCGTGGCCGCCGGCAGCAACACCGCCAGCCCGGTGAGCGGCGGCCTCGGCGGCGCCGGCATCGCCGGCAGCTACGGCACGCTGACGCTGAACGCCAACGGCAGCTACAGCTATGACGGCTTTGCCAACGTCGTGCCGGCCGGCGGCGCAACCGACACCTTCGTCTACACCATCATGGACGGCGACGGCGACCTGTCGACGACGACGCTGACCATCACCCTGTCGGACAGCGGCCTGGCGGCCGCCAATGACGACGCCACGGTCAACGAAGCAGCACTTGCGATCGGCAGCAATCCGCCGAGCCCGGCCGAGACGGTGACCGGCACGGTCGCCGACAACGTCTCCGGCGGCAGCGGCCCCTACACCTATGCGCTGCTGAGCAGCACAACCGGCTCGCACGGCACGCTGACCTTCAATGCCGACGGCACCTACAGCTACACGCTGACCGCACCGGTCGACGGCGCCGATGCCGACAACGGCACCAACACGGTCGACAACGTCGAGAGCTTCACCTACCAGGCGACCGACGCCAACGGCAACACGATCACCAGCACCATCACCATCGACGTCGTCGACGACGTGCCGACGGCGAACGCCAACACCAACAGCGTCGCCGAAGGCGCCATCGCCACCGGCAACGTGCTGAGCGACGGCACCGACGACGTGTTCGGCGCCGACGCTGCAGCCGCCGGTGGCGGCGTTGTCGGCGTGGCCGCCGGCAGCAACACCGCCAGCCCGGTGAGCGGCGGGCTCGGCGGCGCCGGCATTGCCGGCAGCTACGGCACGCTGACGCTGAACGCCAACGGCACCTACAGCTATGACGGCTTTGCCAACGTCGTGCCGGCCGGCGGTGCCACCGACACCTTCGTCTACACCATCATGGACGGCGACGGCGACCTGTCGACGACGACGCTGACCATCAACCTGTCGGACGTCAACAATGCGCCGGTTGCCGCAAACACCCAGAACTGGATGTCGAGCGATCCGGCACAGCAAACTTTGAGCACGCCGAGCTATCCCGACGGATATCCCTTGCTGGTGACTATCCCGACCGATGCGGATGGCGATAACCTCATCGTCACCGCGACGGGGACGATCCCCACAGGCACGTTCTATTTCGATGGCGTCACCTACGTCGCCCTGACGGCCGGCACTGTGCTCTACGATCCGGCCGGTGGCATCAACCTGCTGGACGACCTGGTCTACAGGCCGACCGCAACGGTAACCGACACCGTCAACGTCAATCTATCGCTGGACGTCTTCGACGGCACCGCCCACGTCACTCAGACTGTTGGCATCCACGAAGTCCCGCCGACCAGCTTGCCCAGCGATACCGCACAGGTGGGTAATGGCAACAGCCCGCTCACGTCCGGAAACGACCAGACCCAGAACCTGAGCCTGTCCCAAGCCACGGTAAGCGCCATAACGGCCGATCCTCATGGCTCGACAGTAGTAGTCTACACCGACTTCCAAGAGTCGCCCTTCGTAACTCCGATCCCGCTAGGGGAACGCAATCCAGGCGTCTTCGGAGACGGCAGTGCGGGGTCGCATCGCGAGGAGGAAGTTCAAGTCGAGATCAGGATTGGAGCGAACCGTTTTGCAGTTGTTGAAGACGATTTGACTGCCGGAACATTCGAGCAGAGTTGGACCTACGACCCGGCCACCGGGCTGATGAAGGCGACCGTCGACTATGACCATATCTTCCTTCTCGACGGCGCCGGGGTCGCAACGACGACGACTCTCGCGGACTATCTGATCGCAAATCCACCGGCCGCCGGCGACACATGGACAGTTTCCTATTTCGACAATGATGGCGGCAACTACCAGGCCCGCGCAGTCAGATTCGAATTCTTCTCCCATGATCCAGGCGATCCCGGAATAACAGTGAATGGCGATGCCACCTTGGCCGACCAGATCTATGGCACATCCGGTATCGACCACCTCAATGGCAATGGCGGCAATGACGTCATCATAGGCAGGGGAGGCAATGATTTCCTCAGCGGCGGTGGTGGCAGCGATCTTATCAGCGGTGGCGACGGCAACGATCTCCTCGTTGGAGGTTTCGGCCAAGACACAATGACTGGAGGAAACGGCGCTGATACGTTCAACCTCGACCAGCTGGACATCAAGGATCTCATCTCCGACTACAGCGGCGCCGGCGGCCAGGGCGACGTGATCGACCTGACGTCGTTGTTCGACACAGCCCCGGGGGGAGCCAATATCGGCGAGTTCGTGAACTACGATGCGGGGACCGGCACGCTAAGCGTCGATGCCGACGGTACGGCCAACGGCACCAATTTCGTGGACGTGGCCACGCTAACGAACGTGCCGGTGTCCAGCACGATCACGCTGCTTTATGACGACGGAATAACCCAGCATACGACCACGGCCAATGCGGTTTAGGGGAATAGTGCACGGGCTAGATGCTATGCTATACATTCGAATGGTAGAGGGGAATTCATCATGAAAAAGTCTGCAAAACTTCTGGTTGCCGGTGCAACACTGTTCCTGGCTGTTGGATCGACGGGGTATGCCGCCGACATCATCGAAGGTCCGTCGGTCGATTATTGTCGCGTCGTGGGCACGTCCAACCTGGTGCAGACCGACAACATCGTCGATCTCAAGAACCAGGTAGTGCAACTGATGGACGAGTCTGTCGCCGTCGCCAACAGCTCGGAATGGATCCATTCGTCACGGCCTGTCTTCGTCTGGGCCTCCGAGGCCAAGGTCGCCTGCGGCAAGGCTTACGGCTATTTGAAGACAAATTATCGCGACGAAGACTACCTCAATAAATGCGAGTGTTTCCACGACCGCATGGTCGAGTACATGAACTGACCAAAAGGCGGCGACGCGCCGGCTGGCTGACAATGATGGCCGCCCGAACACTGCTGCGGGCGATCGCCGGAACGATTGCCTTGGTCGGTTTTGACCTGCTTGCCATGCATGCCGGCGCGGGTGCGTCGGAACAATCCACTAGAGTACAAAATGCCTTGCCCGAGCGGTTGCGGCCGACGCGCTGCGATGCCACCCAGGAATGGACGAGAGAAACGCTGAAGGCATTTGCGACCTTCCAGTCGTCGATCTACGGCCTGGAGCCGCGGCTGGCACACGCCGTGATGGAGATCGAAAGCGGGTTCGATCCCGAGGCGCGCGGTGCCGACGGAGAAGTCGTGCGGGTTATGCCCGCGACAGCGCGAATGCTTTATGCGCCGACTATCGAAATGCAAGGCAAGCCAGACAGATCAGGACGCTCAGAGCCCGGCTTTTTTCAGGCTAAAGAACCACAAGACGGCGCAACTCAGCCGTGACATGACTGGAAGATCAGACCGGGAAGTGACCCGGCGGCAAATAGGGTGGAAAATAATGGAAGCTGGCCGACAGGTCCTCTGGCTGCGGACGAGGGCAATCGCCTTTGCGCTCGCCGTGACATTGTCAGGTTGCCAGTCGAAAGGCAGCGTTTCCGAAGCGCTCGATCCGGCTGCAATCGCCGCACCCGGAGTGCAGAATGACGCCGCAGTTGCGGGCCGAGCCCAGGCGACCCAATCGATCGGCAGTGGTTCGGCGAAGATCACGATGCTGCTGCCCTTGTCCGCCCCTGGAGCCACGGGGGAAACCGGCAGGAAGATGCTCGATGCCGCAAAACTCGCAATGGCGGATCTTGGCAATGGATTGCTCACACTGACGGTCGAGGACACGCAGGGCGACAGTGCACACGCCAGGGAATTGTCGATAAAGGCGATCACGACGGGGGCGAAAGTCGTCATCGGTCCGACCGAACTACCGGCGGCACAGCATATTGCCAAATTGTCGGGACCGAAACGGCCGCCAGTGTTGGCACTTGCCAACAATTTCACAGGCGGTCCAGGCGTTTATGCCGTGCGCCTCAGCGAGGCAGACAGCGCGGCCGCGGGCGCCGCAGGCATCGCGGCGAAAGGCAGCAAGAAGTTCGTATTGCTTGTCGCAGCTGGCTCGAACGGCAGTGCCGTTGAAAAGCGGGTCGCGAACAGCCTAAGCATCTATGGCGCAACGCTGGCGGTCACTATCCCATACTCGGCAGGCGACGGCGGCACCAAAGCGGTCACCGACATGAGCTCACTCGTGGATGCTCCGGACGCCGTCATTGTCGCCAGCGGAGACGACAGCCCGCTGCAAATCCTTGCCGCCCTGAAATCGAAGGGTATCCCGGGAAGAACAATCGCTGTGGTGGGAACAAACCGCTGGCTGGAACGCCCCATCGAACCGCTGTTTGAAGGGGCCCATATCGCCACGCTCGATCCGCGCGAAACCGGACCAATCGCCGACCGCTTCAAGACTACCTATAACTATCAGCCCGACGTCAATGTCGCCTACGCCTATGATATGGTTGCGCTGACTGCTGGGATCGCCAGCGCAGTTGGACCCGATGGCTTCAGCAAACAGGTACTCGAAAATCCGAGCGGGTTTCGCGGATCCACAGGTCTATTCCGGTTTCGCGCCGACGGATCCAGCCAGCGATCGATGCCGTTCTATCGAGTTGAAAAGGGTGCGCTCAAATTGGTTGCCAAATCGACGTCGGGTTTTTGACCCGGCGCGAACCCGTAGGACCTTCTCGACCTGATGGGCAGGCCGAGCCGCATCCGCTTGGCTGTCGCGCTCGCAAGCCTGGAGCTTCTGGCCGGGCTCCTCCTGATCATTCAGGGCGGGGCATTGCTTTCGGTCGACCGGCCTGTTCCTGCGCCGTCTCATGATATTCGCGGCAAGCAGCTAACCCGACCGGGCGCAACCGTTCTCGACGCTCAACGGCGAGAGCCGGCACGCAAGATTGCTCAGGACCTCATCGCTCCGCCACAACTTGGTTCCTCGGAAGTCGAACGGATCGAGCCCCGTCCGCCACTCAGCGAACTCGGTCTCGCCGTGCCCCCGAAAACGCCGATGCCGCAAGATTGGCGGGAGGTCCTGCTCTACGCTCCGATTGCGAGTTCGTCCGCGATCTTCGAATCGATGGGACGGACGCTGGTCATCAGCGGGGTTCAGAGCATTGACATGGACAAGACCTGTTCCTTTCATGACATCGTCTGGCCTTGCGGCCAACGCGCGCGCGCAGCCTTCAACTCCTGGTTGCGCGGACGCGCACTGAATTGTTTCGTGCCACCGGAAGTTGATCGTTTCGCTATCGCCGCCCCATGCAGGCTCGGCAGGCAGGATGTCGGCGCCTGGCTGGTTCCAATGGCTGGGCCCTGTCATTGCCGAGCGGTATCTACGGCAAGGCGGACCGTACTTGCCGAAGCTGGAGCATGATCCCGAAAGTGGAATCCGGTTTTCGGAAAAGATCATGCTCAAACAAAAAGATAGAGCCCCATCCCGATTTTATCGGGGCAGGCTCTAGAGCAGCATGCTGATACAGGCGGTTGCCTGCTCCGCTGGTTGTTCAGCCTGTGCCGACACTTAGTTCGTTAACTGTTGTCTTCCAGCTTTCTCGCGGGCACTCCAGCTTCATCTGTGGGTCAGCCAGAGCTCGTTCAGTCCGATCGATCAAATTGTATTGGCTTTTGAGACCGAATTTGTAACTTGCCGGCCTTATGCCAGCCTATCTGACAGGAGATCGGTTAGTGACAAAATCGATGGCGAACAGCTCTGCCCAAGCGTGGAAGAGTATCGCGTGGCTGACGCTTCTGGGGACCGCCGGGAGTTTGGGCTTTTCGCTAGCCCTCAACTATCTGCTCCTGTTCGCCGATGGGCTCACGCCGTTCGGACGCGGCGTTGTCACGGCAACGCTCGTCCCCCTCGCCATTGGGCTACCGCTTTTCCTGTTGATCGGCTGGGGTCGGGTTGAGATCCGCCGCTATCGGCAAGAGTTAAACAAGTCAGCGACCTACGACGGCCTGACGGGCTGCTTGAACGGAACGGTTTTTACTTCGATCATCGAACGGAGAGTAAAGAAGCCATCTGAGCGTGGCTCTCGTTCGGGCGCCTTCCTGGTCATCCATCCCGAACACCTTCGATCCATCAACCTGCGATTTGGTATTGAATGGGGCGACGAGGCCTTGCGGCTCATAGCCTCGACCATAAAGTCATCAGTGCGCGAGGAGGATCTGATCGGCCGCATAGGGACATCCATCTTTGGGGTATTTCTACCTGGTGCCACCGAAGAAGACGCCAAGGAGGTCGGTGAGCGTATCCGGGCGCGCGTTGCGCAAGTCTATTTCGCGCCAAAAGGGGCGGAGGATGTCCTGAGCATAGGCGTCGGAGGGGTAGTCTTCGAGGATGAACTCGCGTTCGAAGACATGTTCCGGTCCGCCGAGCAGCTGCTATCCAGAAATGGAACCGACTTCGAACTGTCTCGTCTGCCCAGTTGACGATCACAGAGGGGCTAGGGCGCCAATCGGAATTTTTGGTCTATGGACTCCTCTAACCAGATATCTGCACCTGCTTTGGACCGCGGCCGATTGGAAGGTTAATGCATGTCGCGCAAAAGTGTGCAGCGGTTTTGCGACAATGACATGCATAAAAACAACAACCTAAAGCGTGTCGCATGAGGCCGGGCAAACGCGACGCGCTTTAGGTCATCCGTTGGGATGATGGGAGGCTGACCGATCTGCCCAGACCGTGCTGCCGTCCTGGCCAATCGGCTTCCCCGCTTGCAGGACTGGAACTTGCTCCGGCTGCCAAGGCGAACGACGACGAGGACACACCCACACCCCATCGCCCCAAGCGGAGCAATCCGAGTCGCCTCCACCAGCTTTTACACCCTTCGTTGGCAGCCGACAGACCGCCGGAACAAACGACTTTAAACTTAAGGTTGCATGTCGCGGCCGCTACCCGACATGGTACTTGCGCCATCCCTAAAATAATGAGATGTTGGTTCGGGGTATTGAGTATCGAGTATTGGGTTGGGGGAGCCTCTCGGCTGTTGTCAGTTCCGGGACGCTTTGAAAAACAGATGAATGTTCTGCAGGTCCTGGTGGGGATACTCACTACGTCGTGCCTTGTGTCGATCTCGATTTATTGGGCAACGGGTTCAATCGGCTGGGCGATCATTAGCCCGATAGTTTTGCAGGTCGGGTATTTTGTCTACATGCTCTGGACGGTCTACGGCGCAGAAGCCGCAGAAGCTGATCCGGGACCCGAGGGCGTTGGCCCGCTCGATCGTAAAGAAAAGATGGTATCTGGCTCTAGACTAGTGAACCTCAGCCGTGAGCGAACCCGCCCGCGCAGGCCACGCCAATCACACACGCCGGCCGGTTTTCGCGTCGAACAGGTGGGCGCAGACGCGATCGACTTCGATCCGTATCTGCGCGCCCTGCTTGAGCGGCAGCCGCTCGCGGAAAAGACAGGCAATTTCCTCGCCGGCGCAGTCGACCTTGGCGAAGATTTCCGAACCCGTGGCTTCCAGAAGCGTGACCGTGCCCGGCATGCCCTGGGCGGTTGCGCGGATATGTTCGGGGCGGATGCCGTAGACAAGTTCACGTCCTGCAGCGTCGGTCGGGCGGGCGCCTTCCGGCAGCGGCAGGATCAGCCCGCCGGCGCTGCGGAACACGCCTTCCTCGATGCGCCCGGCAATGAAATTCATGGCGGGCGAGCCGATAAAGCCGGCAACGAAGAGATTGGCTGGCTGGTCGTAGAGGTCGAGCGGCGCGCCGATCTGCTCGACCAGGCCGTCATGCAGCACGACGATCTTGTCAGCCATGGTCATGGCTTCGATCTGATCATGCGTGACATAGATCGTGGTGGTGCCGAGCCGCTGGTGCAGCGCCTTGATCTCGCCGCGCATCTGGACGCGCAACTTGGCGTCGAGATTGGAAAGCGGCTCGTCGAACAGGAAGACCTGCGGGTCGCGCACGATGGCGCGGCCCATGGCAACGCGCTGGCGCTGGCCGCCGGAGAGCTGACGCGGATAGCGCTCAAGCAGCTTTTCCAGGCCGAGTATGCTGGCGGCATTCCTGACGCGGCCAGCGGTGTCGGCCGGATCGGCTTTCTTGATCTTGAGGGCAAAGCCCATATTGTCGGCCACCGTCATATGCGGATAGAGCGCATAGTTCTGGAACACCATGGCGATGTTCCGGTCCCGCGCCCGCAGATTGTTGACCATGCGTTCGCCAATGGCGATCTTCCCGCCGGAGATCGTTTCAAGGCCGGCGATCATGCGCAGCAGCGTCGACTTTCCGCATCCCGACGGGCCGACCAGGATGACGAACTCGCCGTCGGCGATATCGACGCTGACGTCGTGAATGATCTTGGTGGCTCCGAAAGCCTTCTGCACGTTGTTGATGGTTACCGATGCCATTGGATTTCTCCGGGGAAAAAGAGTGATGTCCAGCTGGAATGCGGCCTCAGCCGCCCTTGACCGCGCCGGCGGTCAGCCCGGCGACGATCTGCTTTTGCGCAAACATGGTCAGGACCAGCACCGGCAGCGTCACCACCAGCGCTGCGGCGGCGAGCGGCCCCCAGCTCACCTGCTCATAGGAAAGCATGTTGTAGACAGCGACCGGCAGCGTGCGCGTCTCGCGGCTGGCGAGCACCACGCCGAACACGAAATTGTTCCACGAAAAGATGACCGACAGGATGAAGGCGACAACGATGCCCGGCTTGGCGATGGGCAGGGCGACCAGCCGGAACACCTGCCAGGAGCTGGCGCCGTCGATGTTGGCCGCTTCTTCCAGTTCCATCGGCGTGGTCTCGAAATAGCCGATCATCACCCAGACCACGATCGGCACGGTCACCACCAGGTGGATGATGATCTGCGGCCAGAGCGTGCCGAGGATCCCGATCCATTGGAACAGCAGAAACAGCGGGATGAGATAGGACAGCCCCGGCGTCATGCGGGCGATCATGATGACGACCGCCGATTTTTCGGCCTTGAGCCGCGCTATGCCATAGCCGGCCGGTACGCCGATCAGCAGCGCCAGCAGTGTCGCCGTGCCCGTCACCAGAACCGAATTCCAGAGATAGAGCAGGAAATTGTTCTCTTCGAACACCTTTACATAGTTCGACCAGGCGAAGCGTTCGGGGATCAGGATCGGCGGATAGGCGCCGTTGTCGATCTCGAATTTCAGCGAAAGCGAGATCATCCAGAGGAAGAACAGGATCGCCGGCGAGACGATGACCAGAGCCGCGAAAAACAGGCCGATCCGATTGAGCAACCGTGAACTCATCTATTTGCCCTCCGCATCGTTCCACTGCGAGCGCTGGCGCAGCATCAGGAGGATGAAGGACAGCGCTACGATGACGATGAAGAACACCACGGCCATGGCCGAGCCATAGCCGATGTCGTAGTAGGAAAAGGCGGTGTTGTAGAGATAGATGTTGATGGTTTCGGACGCCGTGCCCGGTCCGCCCTGGGTCATCGCATAGATGATGTCGAAGCTCTTCAGCGCATCAATGGTGCGGATGATCAACGCAATCATCAGGAACGGCGCGATCATCGGCAGGGTGAGGTAGCGGAATTGCTGCCAGGCATTGGCACCGTCGATCTCGGCGCTCTCGAACGGCTCGCGCGGTACCGAGGCCAGCCCGCCCAGCACGATCAGCATCACCAGCGGCGTCCACTGCCAGGTCTCGACCGCGACCAGCGAAGGGATGACGGTGTTGGCGTTGAATATCCATTCCTGCGCCGGGATGCCGACCAGCGATAGAAGGTAGTTGAGCACGCCGAGTTGGGGATGGAACATCATGGTCCAGACCAGCGCCACCGCAACCGGCGTTGCCATCATCGGCATGACGAAGACGCCGCGCAGCAGGCCGCGCAGCGGAAACCTGGCGTCGAAGATCAGGGCGGCGACAGTGCCCAAGAACATCGGCGCTGCCACCGAGAGGGAGGTGTAGGTCAACGTATGAACAAGGGATTCCCAGAATCGCGGGTCGCTGGCCAGACGGAGATAGTTTTCCATCCCGGCAAAGCTCCGCGACTGGCCGAGCGTCCAGCGGTTGACGCTCATCCAGAGCGTGAAAGCCCAGGGAAAGACGATCACGGCGCTAACGACGACGAGCGCCGGAACGACGAAGGGCCAGTAGTTGGGAGCCAGTCGGACCGACTGGCTCTCCTCGATGGCTTGCGTCGCCGCCCCGGTGCGATCTATCGTCGCCCCGGTGCGACCTGGGGCGATGGTCGACATCAGCCCTGCTCGCTCCTGTCGAGAACCGGCTGGAACTGCGCGGTGGCCTTCTTCAGTTCTTCGGCAGGATCGGCACCGGCAATCATGTTGGTCAACGCCACGCCGTAGATGTCGCGGAACTCGGTGACCGGGATGATCACCGGCAGCGCCAGCCTGCTGATATTGCCGGACTGAACCACTGCATCGAGCCAGCTTGCCGGCATGGTGACGCCTTCGCGCACCTTGGGATCTTCCAGCACCGACTTGCGGAACGGCACGCCGGCGCCGGCCTGGAGCAGGCGCGCGCCCATCGCCGGGGAAACCGCCCACTGACAGAAGAGATAGGCAGCTTCCTTCTTTTCGCTGGAGGCGGTCACGCCGAGGCCGTCGCCAAACGTCCCGGAGGCATGTGCCTTGGGCCCCTTTGGCATGACGCCATAGCCGACCTTGCCGACCACGCGCGACTTTTCGGGATTTTCCATCGGCGGGGCAAAACCGACGCCATCGAACCACATGCCGATCTTGCCTTGCAGGAAGGCGGACTGCGCTTCAGCCCAATTGAAGCCGGTGACGCCCGGAGGGGCGGACTTGGTCATCAGCCTCTGGTAGAGGGCAGCGGCCTCGATCGCCTCGGGCGTTTCGGTGCGCAGCTTTCCCTTGTCGTCGAGCGCCGTCATGTCGTAGCCGAGCATCAGCGACGTCCACACCGGCGTGTTGGCATTCTTGAGGCCGCGGGCGACGAAACCGAACGTGTTGGTCGATGGATCGGTCAGCGCTTCGGCGGCGGCCACCAGCTGGTCGAACGATTCAGGGTATTTGAGGCCCTTGGCCTCGAACAGCTCCTTGTTCCAGTAGACGATCCAGTAGTCCACCGAGAAGGGCAGCGAACGCAGCACGCCCTGGTTGTCCTTGGCGAAAAGCATGCCGGCCTCGGCGAAATCGCTTTCGACCAGGCCGGGATCGGTCAGGGTCGGATCGGCGAGATAGCCGGCGATGTCGGCCAGCCAGCCGCCCTTTTCGAACTGGCGCTTCTGCACGTGATAGCTCAGATGCACGACATCGAAGCTCGGCTTGCCGGAGCTGAGCTCGATCACCGTCTTCTGCCGCTGCTGCTGTTCCGGCGTCGCCTCGGCATTGACCTTGATGCCGGTCAGCTCCTCGAATTCGGCGATATATTTCAGGATGGTGTCGCTGCGCGGGCTTTTCACCAGATTGACGTCGAGCGTGGTGCCGGCAAAGCGCTTCCAGTCGACGCTGGCGGAAAAGCTCGGGCGAAGGCCCGCCAGACCCGCGGCGGCGAGCGCCGTGGTTCCTGCAAGGACTTGCCTTCTTGTTGGCTTAAACGGATTGGACGACATTTCTTCCTCCCTGGGTTGCTGTCGTTGTGGATAGTGTCGCGGCAGCCGCGAACCATACGTCCTCAGATCTGGAGCGCCAACCGGCGCGCGTTGTCGATATGCCGGCTGATCGCTTCGACCGCCTTTTGCGGGTCGCGGCTCTCGAGCGCTTCGATCACCGTCAGGTGCTCCTGCATCACCGGCACGACGCGCCCGTCGATACGGAAACGCTCCTGGTGGATTAGCCTGATCTTTACCGAGTTAACCAGATACGCCTTGGCGATGATCTCGTTGCCCAGCGCATCGATGAAGGTGTCGTGCATGGCCCAATCGATGTTCTGGGCCCTGGCTTCCATTTCCGGCGTCGGCGCCTGCGACAGCGCTTGAGCCAGCATGTCCTCATGCTCGTGCCGCAGGCGGGCGAGCTCGGCGTCGGAGGCGTTGACGGTGAACAGCGCCACCGCTTCGCGCTCCATGAACAGGCGAAACTGAAAGGCCTCGCGGATCAGGTTGATGTCGATATGGGCGATCTGCATGCCGCGCTGCGGGATGGTCGTCAAAAGCCCCTCGGCCTCGAGACGCGGCACGATCTCGCGGATGGCGCCAAGCGGCAGCCCGGTAAAGGCAACCAGTTCACGCTGCGACACGAACTGTCCCGGCCTGAGATCGCGGGCCAGCAAATGCCGCGTGAAACTGGCATAAGCTCTTTCCCTGAGGGTTCCCGGTTCGCTGCTGTCGTCCATTTCAGCGCGCTTCCCTTTGCCGGTCAGGCCGGCTCTGTCGCAAACAGCCTGTCATAGGCGGCAGCAAGCTGTTGCCGCCCCTGCGAAGCGATCGGCTCCAGCGGCGGACGGACAGCCAGCCAGCGCTCGTCGCCGGTCTTGCGCGCCACCATGACCTTCACCGCCGGGGTGACCGGATATTTGAGCAATTCGAGCACGAAGCCCTCGACACGGGCATCGTCGCGCCCATCCTCGGCCATGGCACGGATTTCACTGGTGGCGAAATTGGCCATGCCGGAAATGGCGCCCTGCCCGCCCTGGCGCACACTTTTGGCCAGGTGCCGCTCGTCGCCGATCAGGATCACCAGGTCGCCATGAGCTCTTAGCAGTGCCTCGCTGTAACTCCAGTCGCCACCCGAATCCTTGACGCCGGCGACCACGCCGGGGAAGGCCGCACGCAGCCGACCGATCAGGGCAAGCGGGAGCGGCACCATGGTGACAGAAGGGATGTTGTAGAGGAGGACGCCGCGGGCCAGTGGGCCGAGCGCAGCGAAGACGGCGGAAAACCATCCGAACAACCCGTCCTCGCTGACATTCTTGAAGTAGCTCGGTGGAGCCAGCAGGATGTTGCGGACGCCGCACTGCAAGGCATGCCGCGCCTGTTCGGCAGCGTCTTCGGCCGCATCGACCAGCACGCTGGCGACGAGCTGATGTGGCGGAATGCCGGCGGCCAGCATGGCCTCGGTAACAATCCGCCGCTCTCCCGTGCCCACCGAGGCGCCTTCCCCGGTGGTGCCGAAGAGCGTTGCGCTGCTGCAGCCGGCGCCAAGGCAAGCCCGGGCCTGCGTGATCATGGGAGAGATGGCGATTTGCCCGGAAGCCTCGAAAGGCGTGGTGAGGGCGACCGAAAGACCAAAGCGCGAGGCCACTGCTATTCTCTCCAGACATCAATGTGCACGCAGTACTAGCACACTAACATGTTAGTTGTAAATTGGGGCGACGCCCTTTTCGAAACAACGTCGACATCCGACTCTATGAGGCGGATTTAGGCAGATGTCGTTTTTCCGGCTGCGCGATCCCTACTGTCCCGTCGCGTCCGCGTAGATATCGAGGACACGGGTGATGCTGCCGATCAGAAGGTCGTGCGCGAGGGGCTTGACCCGGCCTGCCGCAACCTCGGCGTCGAGCTGCCCCAGATACTGGCTTATCAGAGGCCGGGGAATGTCCTTCTCGCTCAGCACGTCCAGCAGCGTCTGTGTCGCGCGCTGCGCCTCCGGCGTCGGCCAGTAATAGCGGATGCGGTCGCTGAGCGAGAAATGCCGCTGCACGCGCTGCTCGTCCGGCGTGCCCGGATAGTATTTCTGCCAGTTGTCCGGCAACGCCAGCATGATGCGTTCCATCGCGGCAGGCAGGCTTTCGCGCGAGGGGTCCGGCGCGAGCACATCGGCGATATGGCCGAGCCCATACAGCGCTTCGCGAAGCGCGAAGGTCAGCCAGGGGCCGACCTTGAGGATGGCAAAACCGTCGCGAACGAGAGCGTTAAGCGCTTCGGCCGGCTGGTAGTCGGTCGAATGCGCTTCAAAAACGACTTTTGGCATGCGGTCGAGCACGCCCACCAGTTCGGTCGCCTTGGCTGGCGCATAGGGCATGATCTCGATGTTGCCGAATTCGACGCCGGGCTGAACGACGACGCCGAGCGTACGGCCAAAAGCGGCCTCGAGGCCGGCGCGGGAAAACGCTCGGGCGTGTACCTCTACCGTTCGCAAGGCATCGTCCGGCGCAGTCACATGCAAGTGGTCGAGCGCCTCCAGTGCACCGCCCGGCACCGGCACTTCGGTGCCGATGACGTAGACGGGTTTCTCGCTGCCGGCGCGCTCGACCGCCGCCTCGGCGATTGCAGCAAGTTCGGCCGCGCGTGCGGCGATGATCTCATCGGCAAGCACGGCTGGATCGTCGGCGCAGGCCATGCTCGTGTCCAGATGCATCTTGGTGAAGCCGGCGCTCGCATAGGCGTCGATCATCGCCCCCGCCTTCTTCATCGCGGTAGCTGCTGCCATGTGCTTCCACGGATTGGGTCCGAGATGATCGCCGCCAAGGATCAGGCGATCGACTGGGAAACCCGCTTTCAGCGCATGCGCCTCGACGAAGCTGCGGAAGTCGGCGGGCGTCATCCCGGTGTAGCCGCCCTCGTGATTGACCTGGTTGCAGGTGGCCTCGATCAGCACATCCGCGTGCCGCGCGGCGCCGTGGCGCAGGGCAGCCTCGATGACCAGCGGATGCGCCGAGCAGACCGAGGCGATGCCGCTTCTCTCGCCTGCGGCGCGCCTGGCCGCAATGTTCGCAAACCTTCGCGTCGCGTCACTCACTGCGTGTTGCCCGTGGCGATGAATGCCTCGACCGCTTCAAGCGGGAAAATGCCTTCCATCGGCCCCTTGCGGGTGACGGCAAGCGCACCGCAGGCATTGCCGATCCGCAGGGCTTCGGCAGGAGCCGCCCCGCGCAGCCAGAACGAGACGAAGGCAGCACCGAAACAATCGCCCGCGCCGGTCGGATCGACCTCGTCGACGGCAAAGCCGGACGAGGCGACCGCACCGTGTCGATCATGATAAACGGCGCCGGCGGCGCCTTTCTTCAGGACGATGCAGGACAGGCCACGGGCCAGCAGTTCGTCGACTGCGCCCTTCTCGTCCGTGGCTGATGAAAACAGGAAGAGTTCCTCGCCGCTCGGCAGGAAGATGTCGGCTTGCGCCAGCACTTGGTCGAGTGCTGCGCGCATGCCGGATGCCTGCATGATCTCGCGGCGGATGTTCGGATCGAACGACACGGTTCCACCTTTGGCCTTGACCGTCTCGATCGCCGATAGCGCCACCGCGATGGCGCGGTCGGAAAACAGCGACGAGCCCATGACATGGACATGATCGGCGCCGGCGAGCAGCTTTGTCGCCGCCGCGTTTGTCTCGATCAGGCCGGCGGC
Organism: Mesorhizobium sp. WSM4842; assembly: GCF_055901575.1. Taxonomy (NCBI): domain Bacteria; kingdom Pseudomonadati; phylum Pseudomonadota; class Alphaproteobacteria; order Hyphomicrobiales; family Phyllobacteriaceae; genus Mesorhizobium; species Mesorhizobium sp. WSM4842. The sequence goes on along the minus strand of NZ_CM148372.1, from coordinate 1,642,519 downwards.
GCTGTTGCGGATGTTGAAGACGAAATGCCGGCTGGCGTCGGCCCGGTAGGTGACGAAAGCGGTGCCCGTTGCATGGCCCTTGTGTACCGCGATCGCCGACACGTCGGCGCCCAGTGCCCGCAGCCGCTCTATATTCAGCCTGCCGAAATCGTCGTCGCCCACGGCGCCGATGAGACCGGCCGGCTGGCCAAGCGCCGCCGCCTGGCCGATGAAGATGGCAGGCGCTCCGGACGGGTAGGGTCCAAGCAGCGGACCAGGCTCGAGAAAGCTCTGGCCGATCCGCTCGGCCATGATCTCGACCAGAATCTCGCCGGCACTGACCAGCTTCCTCATCTCGCGGAATCCCTCCCGGCGTTTCGCCCCGGCCTCGCTTCTGATGAACCGCGCGAGCACTTTCCGGGTGACATGAATTTCGAATTCGCCCACTGGAGGTGATAGGGCTTGTGCTTTTTCGCGTCAATTAATAAATTGACGCATGAAAACTATCGAAATTGTCTGTAAAGTTTCGCCTTGCAGTTGCGCGCTGGCGCACCGTATGTAGAGACCGGGCAGCGCTCGCAGCAGCGCGGGGGCTTTGATGTCGATGACACACAAGACGATGGAGGATTTTGCTCGCTCTTGCGGCGTCTCCAGGCCGACACTGTCGAAATATTTCGACGATCCGACCAGCGTCAAGCCGGCGACACGTCAGCGGATCGAGGTAGCGCTGCGCTCGTCCGATTACCAGCCCAATCTCTTTGCGCGAAACCTGAACCGCAAGCGGACCCGCAGCATCGGCATTGTCGTGCCGACGGTCGCCGATCCCTTCTATTCCGAGATGGTCAGCCGAATCGAACTCAGGCTGCGCGACGAAGGCTACTGGCCGATCGTGATCTCCTCGCACGGCTCGCGCGAGCTCGAAGTGGAAGCAGCGCGAACCATTCTTTCGCTGAAAGTCTCCGGCGCGCTGATTGCGCCGCTCGGCCTGCGCTCAGACCACCGCACGCTGGAGAAGCTGACACAGACCATACCGATCGTCTATTTCGACACTTATCTCGAGGGCGACACGCCATTCGTCGGCAACAACAACAGCCAGAGCGTCTCGACCATCGTCGATTATCTATGCCGTTCCGGCGATGCCCCGGTCTATTTCGACATCCCGCACGTCAACCACAATTCGCGCGAACGCCTGAACAGCTATGTCGGCGCCATGCAGCGGCTTGGGCATGAGCCGGTGCTCATCGGCAACACCTACGACTACACCTGGGATTTCGAACGGATCGGCTATGAGCAGATGGAAGCGATGCTCGCCCGTGGCGGTCTGCCGGGCAAGACCATTCTGTGCGCCAACGACCGTCTCGCCTTCGGCGTGATGGCTGCCGCCTACTCGCAAGGCCGCAAGGTCGGCCGCAAGGGCGATTGCGACCTGCGGGTCGCAGCCCATGACGACCATCCGCTGAGCCGCTACACCTGCCCTGCCCTCACCACCATGGCGCAGGACTTCGCTTCCATGGCGGGACGCAGCGTCGAGACGCTGCTGGCCTTGCTGGACGAGGACGACGCGGCAGTTGCCAGCAAGGTCAGTCTCGACGCGACGCTGGTCATGCGTCAGTCGGCCTGAGCGTTTCCAAAGACAGGATCGAAGCCGCGCCATGCGGCAACCGCCGCGCCGACCGCTTGCCGCGCCGCCGGACCATGACGGCCCATCGAGACGAAGCCGTGGATCTGGCCGGGCCAACGCCGCAGGACGACCGGCACACCGTCATCTTCCAGACGCTTGGCATAAGCCTCGCCTTCATCGGCGAGGATGTCGTGACCGGCGATGGCGACAAAGGCCGGGGCTGCGGCGGCAAGGCTCGCGGCTTTGAGCGGCGATACGCGCCAGTCGCCAATGTCCCTGGCATCGCGGATGTAGTGGTCGCGGAACCAGGCCATGGTCGCCGCGGTGAGACCATAACCCTCGGCAAAGCGGCGATAACTGTCTGCCGCCTGCGAGGCGTCCGTATTCGGATAGAACAGCAGTTGCGCAGTCGGCGGGTTCTTGTCGCCGCGCGCAAGCAGGCAAAGCACGGTAGCGAGATTGCCGCCGGCACTGTCGCCGGCGACAGCGAGTCGCTCTGCATCGATGCCGAGGTCGCCCGCGCTGTCCTGCATGAAGGAAAGTGCGGCACGGCAATCTTCGATCGCCGCCGGAAATTTGTGCTCCGGCGCCAACCGATAGTCGGGAGAGACAACGACGCAGGCCGCCATATTGGCAAGCCAGCGGCAGATCTCGTCATGCGACTCGAGATTGCCGATCACCCAGCCGCCGCCATGCAGATAGAGCAGCGCCCGGGCAGCGGCCCCGCTCACGCCCTGTCCGCGATAGATCCTGAGCGTCAACGGGCCGCCTGGCCCGGCGATGATGCGCTCGGTCAGTGAGCCAACCGGCTCGCGCTCGCCCTGGAGTGCCGGAAAGCCTTGCTCATAGGCGCGGCGCGCTTCTTCGGGAGTGCCAGCTTCGAATGGCGGGGCAGCCGCCTGCCGGTCGAGCCCGAGCACATGCCAGGCCTCCGGATCGAGCAAGGGCGAAAGCGATGTCGTCACAGCAGGTCCCCTCCGATATCAGGCAAGCAGGCTGGCCGCTTCGTCTTCCCCAAGAAGCGGCGGCTGATCAACCTTTGTGTTGACGGCGACGGACTCACGGCTCTCTCCCGAAGCGAGAATCGCCTCCATGATCTCCAGCACATGCAGCGCAAGGTCGCCGGACGCGCGCGGCCTTCTGCCGGTTGTCAGCGCGCGTGAAAGATCGGCGACCCCGAGCATGCGATAGTTGGCGCGGTCCGGCGCGGCGAAGGGCCAGTTGCACGCGCCATAGAGTTCGCTCTCACTGTGGAAGTCGGCCCAGTCGGCCCCACGTTCCGACAGCGAAACGGTGCCGCCGAACGTGTCCGGATCGGGCAGCCTGAGCGAGCCTTCGGTACCGTGCAACTCGATCGGATGGTTGGAGTGCCTGAAGACATCCCACGAGGCGCCGAAGGTGATAGTTGCACCGGAATGGAACTCCAGCAGCGACAGGATGTTGGTCGGTGTGCCGACCTTGAAGCTGGTGTTCCGGTAGGGGCCTTCGGCGGTGATCAGCCGCTCCTCCTGGCCCCGCGTCGCCATCGCCATCACGCGGGCCACCGGCCCGAGCAAATTGACCAGCATCGTCAGGTAGTACGGACCCATGTCGAAGACCGGTCCGCCGCCGGGCTGATAGTAGAATTGCGGATTGGGATGCCAGTGCTCCATGCCGCGCCCCATCATGAAGGCGGTGCCGGTCACGGCGCGGCCGATCGCGCCCTCGTCCATGAGGCGGCGCGCCCGCCGTCCGGCGGCGCCGAGGAAGGTGTCCGGGGCCGAGCCCAGCAGCAGCCCGCGCTCCGCCGCCTCGGCGACAAGGCGCCGGCCGTCGCTTGCCGAGGTTGCCAGCGGCTTTTCGGTGAAGACGTGCTTGCCCGCCGAAAGCGCTGAAAACGAAATATCGAAATGCGCCGCCGGGATGTCAGGTTGAGGACAAGGTCGATCTCGGGATCGGCCAGCAGCGCATCGACGCTGAGAGCCCGGATGTCGTATTCGCTGGCACGCAGGGCCGCCATGTCAGTCGATATGTCGGCGCAGGCGCGCAGCTCCACCTCGCCGAACAGAGCCGCATTGCGCAAATAGGTCATCGAGATGTTGCCGCACCCGACAACGCCGATGCCGAGCTTAGCTGCTGATCTTTCCAGCATTTTCTATTCCACCTCCCGACGTCGCAACGCCCTGGGGATCACATTCGAAAGCAGGCTTTACAGCATTTTTAAATGTTGACGCGCGTAAAATTTTTATGGAACATGCGGAAATGCTGTCTGGGAGGCTGCCAGAGCAAGGAGGAGAAAATGACTGACATCGTCAGGCTCGCCATCGCTGATCCCCGCGCTCGAGCCCTGCTACAACGCTGGCCACGACATTCCTGTGCCTCTTCGCCGGGTCGCCAGCTGCCTTCGCGCTGTCACGGCTCAACGTCAAGGGCCGCTTCGGCATCCTGACGGTCATCCTTTCGGTGTCGATGTTTTCGCAGACCGCGCTGGGTCGGGCCCAGGGGGCGACATGCCGCAGCTTCGGCCGTCGTCACCGTCCCTTTGATCGTGCTGGTGCTGTTCTTCCGCGGCACATCATCGAAGGGCTGACGCAGGGCGGCATCAAGGAATGAAAGGACGATCGTGAAAGACCTGAAAGTCGGATGCCAGACCTTTACCTGGGAAATGCTCGGAGACCGGTTTGCCGGTGGTCCCGACGACCTCCTGAAGGCGATCGCCGATGGCGGGTATGCAGGCATCGAGATCACCGACACGATGATCGGCCACTATGCCGACAGCCCGGCGGAATTCGCCACGGCACTGAAATCGGCTGGGCTGGCGCTCGTTTCCTTCGCCTTCGGCTCCGAAAGCGGCTTCACGCTGGAGGAGAAAATCGGCGCCGACCTCGAAACCGCGCAGCGCTGGATCGATTTCGCCGCTGCATTCCCCGGCGCCCTCGTCTCCATGGGTTCGGCCACCGCCGTGTCCGATGGCCCGCGTGACGACAAGTTTGCCATCGCGGCCGAGTTCTACAACAAGGCCGGCGAATTCGGACGCAAGGCCGGCGTCGACATCGCCGTCCATCCTAGTTCCCACCACAACACGCTGCTGTTCGACCGTGCCGACTATGACCGGATTTTCGAACTGATCGATCCGTCGCTCGTCGGCTGGGTGCCCGACACCGGCCACATATTGCGCGGCCATGAAGACATGGCAGATACGCTCACCGCCTACCGCGATCGCATCCGCTACGTGCATCTGAAAGACGTCGACGCCAGCGGCACCTGGGCTATGCTCGGCAAGGGCGTCTGCGACACCCAAGCTGTGATTGATATCGCCAGCGCCGCGCCACATTTCAACGGCTGGCTGGTGCTGGAAGAAGAATCCGAGATCGCCGCCGCCGATCCGGCCGCCGCGGTCAAGACCAACCGCCAGACCATGCGCGGCTATGGCGCGTGAGGAAGAGACCATGATCCGAAAGCAAGACCGTCGCCTTCGTGTCGGCGTGCTCGGCTGCGGGCCGATCGCCCAATTCGCCCATCTCGAATCCTGCGTGAAGGCCAGGAACGCCGATCTCTATGCTATCTGCGATGCCGCCCCCGATCTTCTGGCGCGCATGGGCGCGACCTACGAACCCGAAAAAATCTATCGCGATTACGATGAGATGCTGGCCGACCCGCAACTGGAAGCGGTGATCGTCGCGACCTCCGACGCCTATCACGTGCCGACGTCGATCAAGGCGCTCGAGGCCGGCAAGCACGTGCTGTGTGAAAAGCCGATCGGCGTCTCGGTCGAGGAAGGCGAGATGCTCGCCGATGCGGTCCGGCGCTCCGGCAAGGTGCTGCAGGTCGGCCATATGAAGCGTTTCGACCCGGCACTGGAAGCGGCGCGCGATTTCGTCCGCGACGAGATCGGCGAGATCCTGGCGCTAAAAGCCTGGTATTGCGATTCCACTCACCGCTACACCAACACCGACGCGGTCCAGCCGCTGCCGGTCACCAGCAAGCTGGCGCGCAAGCCGGGCGGCAATCCGAAGGCCGATCTCAGGCAGTATTTCATGCTCGCGCACGGCTCGCACCTCGTCGACACAGCGCGCTTCCTGTGCGGCGAGATCGTTGCCGTGCGCGCCCGCCTCAACGAACGTTTCGGCGCCTATTGCTGGTTCGTCGAAACCGAATTCGCCAATGGCGCGCTCGGCCATCTTGATCTCACCGTGGCTGTCCGCATGGACTGGCATGAGGGTTTTCAGCTCTATGGCGAAAACGGCTCGGTGATCGCGAAGACCTTCAATCCCTGGTATTTCCGGGCGAGTGAGGTCGATATCTTTCACGAGAAGGATGCGACGTCGCGAAGGCCGCTCGGCGCCGACGGGCATTTCTTCAGGCGGCAGCTCGAAGGCCTCGCCGAGACAATCCTTGACGGCAAGCCGATGCGCGGCGCCAACGTCGAGGACGGCCTTGCCTCGATCCGCGCCATGGTGGCGATCGCCCGTTCGGTCGAAACCGGCGATCGCGTCGAGATCGCTTCCGCAACGGGAGCGGTCTGATGCAGATCGGGGTGTTCGCCAAGACCTTCCCGGGCAGCGAGCCGGCTGGCGTGCTGGCAGCGGTCCGCGACGCGGGATTTGCCGTCACCCAGTTCAACCTTGCCTGCGCCGGGCTGCCGTCGATGCCGGATGCGGTGCCGCAAGACGCCATTAATGCCATCGCGGCCGCGTCCAATGCTTGCGGTGTCGCGCTGGTGGCGCTCTCCGGCACCTACAACATGGCCCATCCCGACAGGGCTGTGCGCGACGACGGCCTGCGCCGGCTTGGCGTGGCCATCAAGGCCGCGGCATCCCTGTCCGTTCCCTTGGTCACCTTGTGCACGGGAACGCGCAACGCGGACGATCAGTGGGCGTATCACCCTGACAATGCTGCCCCTGAGGCATGGGACGACATGGCGAGCGAGATGGAAAAGGCGTTGCAACTCGCCGAGCGCCACGGCGTTGATCTCGGCATCGAGCCCGAACAGGCCAACATCGTCACCTCGGCGTCGGACGCGACGCGCCTCATCGCCGAGATGGGCTCGAAACGGCTGCGCATCGTGCTCGATCCGGCCAACCTGTTCGAACAGGCGAGCCCGGCCGAAGCACGCGACATCGTCGCCGCCGCCGTCGAAACCACGGCAGGCCATGTCGCCATGGCGCACGCCAAGGACCGTTTCGCCGACGGCCGCTTCGCCACCGCCGGGCAAGGTGTCGTCAATTTCCCGGATTTTGTCGCTCGACTAAAGGTATCAGGCTTTGACGGGGCGCTGGTCACCCACGGCCTTTCGGCCGACGAAGCGCCCGGGGTCGCCCGCTTCCTGAAGGGGCTGACCTGATGCGCCGCCTTGCCAAGCTGCTTCGCGATGACGCATTGCTCCAAGTCTGCGACCACGGCGACGGGCTTGCGGTTGTCTTTCAGCACGGCCTGGGCGGTGGCGAGGCGCAGGTCGCCCAGGCTTTCCCTTCCGGGCCGGGGTTGCGGCGCATCACGCTGGAATGCCGCGGGCACGGCGCCTCCGGACTGGGCAGCCGCCGGCCGTTTTCCCTGGAGATGTTCGCGGACGATGTTGTTGCCGCCGCCGATCAGGCCGGTCTCGACCGTTTCGTCGCGGGCGGCATTTCCATGGGCGCCGCGATCGCCATGCGCCTTGCCTGCCGTCATTCTGACCGCGTCGCGGGCCTGCTGCTGGTGCGGCCGGCCTGGATTTTCGACAGCGCGCCGGTGAACCTGCGGCCGATCGCCGAGGTTGCCAAGCTTATCCTGGACCACGGCCCCGACAAGGCGAGGGCGATCTTCGCGCAATCGGAAACCGCCGCGCGCCTGCAGCGCGACGCGCCCGACAACCTTGCCTCGCTGTTCGGCTATTTCGACCGGCCGGACGCCGCGCCATTCACGCAGGTCCTCGCCGACATTGCCGCCGACGGCCCGGGAGTTTCAGCGAGTGACGCCGCTGCCCTTGGCATCCCCACGCTCGTCATCGGCAATGCCATGGATGCGGTGCATCCGCTGACGGCGGCCCATACGCTCGCGGCGGCGATCCCCGGCGCCACGTTTGCGGAGATCTCTTCCAAGGCGCTCGACAGCGTCAGGCATTTCGCCGAGCTGCAGGCTGATATCACGACCTTCCTTCACACCTCCTCGAACTTCCGGAGCCTCATTCCGTCATGACGACCAAAACCCTGTCCGGTCCCGACGCCATCGCCGCCCTGCCGCGCAACCGGCTGCTCGGCGAGTTTTCGCTGTGGTCGGCCGATCTTGCCAATATGGAGCGCGACCTGAAGCGCATAGAACCTCATGTCGACCTCCACCACATCGATGTCGCAGACGCCCGCTTCACCCCCGGCTTCCTGTTCTTCCCGGATCTGGTAGCGCGGATCGCCGGGCTGACGGCAAAACCGATCCATGTGCACCTGATGGTCGAAGCCGAGATCGTCGAGGAGCAGACGCGTCAGTTCATCGATGCCGGTGCCGACCTGGTCAGTGTCCACGCCGAAAACGGCGAAGCCGGCCTGCGCGCCGTGCGGCTGGCGCATGCGCTCGGCGCCGAGGCCGGCGTGGTGCTCAGGCTGGAAACGCCGGTCGCTGCGGTCACCCCGTTCCTGCCCGAAGTCGCGTTTGTGACGCTCCTCGGCACATCCATCGGCGTCAAGGGCCAGAGCCTTTCCGACCAGGCTTGCCCCCGCCTGATTGAAGCACGCACGCTGATGCAGCAAGCGGGTCGCGAGGCCGACATCATCCTGGCTGCCGACGGCGGCATCCGCCACGAGACGCTGGCGCGCCTGCGCGCCGCCGGGGCCGAGACGGTGGTGCTCGGATCGCTGGCATTCGGCGACCCCGACCTCGCGCAGCGCATGGCCTGGCTGCGTGGGCTGAAGGTCGCCGCCTGATGACAAGACTGGCCCTCGCCTTCGATCTCGGCGGAACGGAGCTGCGCGGCGCGCTGGTCGAGAGCGGCGGCCGCATTGTCGCGCAGGTTTCGGCGCCGACGATGGCGATAGCGGGATCGGATGCGGTGATCGGCCAGATCATTGCACTGGCCGGGGCGCTTCTGGCACAGCGCCCACTGGCGGATGTCGCCGGGATCGGCATCGGCGCGCCGGGACCGCTCGATCCCAAGGCCGGCATCGTGATCGCGCCGCCGACGCTGGCCGGCTGGCACGACGTGCCGTTGATCGACATTCTCGGCAAGCATTTCGGCCTGCCGGTGCGGCTGGAAAACGACGCCAACGCGGCCGCCCTTGGCGAATGGCGCTTCGGCGCCGGCCGAGGCAGCGGATCCCTGGTATTCGTCACCGTGTCGACCGGCATCGGCGGCGGGGTCGTTGCCGACGGCCACATCTATCACGGCCGGCGCGGGCTGGCGGCCGAAATCGGCCACATGACCATCACCGGCGAGGGCGACCGCTGCTTCTGCGGCGCCGTCGGCTGTTTCGAGGCGGTCGCCTCCGGAACCGCGCTCGGGCGGCGTGCCACAGCGCTGACAACGCCGGGCGACGGCTCCCGGCTCAGGCGCCTTTCGGCTGACGGCGATGTTTCAGCCAGGCACGTCGTCGAAGCCGCACGTGCCGGCGATATCAGCGCGCTCGAATTGATCGAGGCGGAGGCGAAGTGGCTCGGCATCGGCTTCACCAACCTGCTTCACCTCTATTCGCCGGACCTGATCGTCATGGGCGGCGGCCTCGCCAATGGCTTCGACCTGTTGGCTCCAACCATCAGGGCGACCGTCGAGCAGCGGGCGATGCCGGCCTACCGGGATGTGCCGATCGTGCCGGCGCAGCTTGGCGACCGCGCAGGACTGATCGGCGCGGCCAGCCTGATCCTGTGGGAAGGCGAACCGGGCGCGCCATTGGCGATGGCGCAGGACGAGGACAACAAAGACGGCGCGACTGAGCGTGCCGGCGCCAGGGAGACAAGCCATGGCTGAGCTCAAGCTGCGCGGTGCGCGCAAATCCTACGGGTCCGTCGAGATCATCAAGGGGCTTGATCTTGACGTCGAGGACCGCGAATTCGTCGTCTTCGTTGGCCCGTCCGGCTGCGGCAAGTCCACGCTGCTCCTGCTGAAGCTGAAGGTGGCGTCAGCCGTCCCCGAAGGCGTCACCGTCACCTTGTCGGACGGCGGGGCGTTGACCGTGGCGGTCGCCGCCGGTGCAAGCAAATCTGGCGACGATCTGCTGCTCTGCATGCGGCCGGAACATCTCCGCATCTCGGCCAACGGACAATTCAAGGGGCAAGCCGTGCTGGCGGAGCGGCTTGGCAGCCTGACCATCCTGCATGTCGAGATCGCGCCTGACATCACTCTGGTCGTCCAGGCCGAAGGCGGCGACAGGACGCCGTTGCACAGCCCGATCGCGCTCGACATCTCGCCATCGGCTTGCCACCTATTTCGCACCGATGGGCCAGCGCTGGCGCCTCTGCAACCGGCCTGACGGCGTGCACTTGCAGTTTGACCCGGACCACTGACGACGCAGCATCGAGCCTGCTTCGACTTCCCTGCAGTGTCGATTTCTGCTGCATCGCAGCACATCGAAAAACCACTGCACACCATTTTAAATCTTGACGCGTGTCAAATTTTTCTAAAACATGCGGAAATGCTGACAGGCATCGGTCAGCGCTCTGGGAGGAGAAATGCCTGACACGAACAATGACCCGGAACGGTTCCTGAACCGGCGAGCCGCATGGCAATCGCCCAGTGGTCGGCAGCTTTTCGCAAGTGCCGGGCTGGCCTTAGCCGGCACAGGCATTCCGTTCGCCGGACAACGGGTCAATTGCGGCACAACCAACAATTAGGAGGAGGCAGAAGCATGCGTATGTTCAATTGCCTGTCGCTTGGCGCAGGCCTGTTTGCAGCCATCATTTCCATGCCGGCCCAAGCCCAGGACGCAGCCCGCGTCGCGGCTATCGTCAAGGGTCTCGACAATCCCTTCTTCCAGTATATGCACCAGGGCATCGAAGAGCAGGCCAAGGCCGAGGGTGTGGCCGTCACTATCCAGGCAGCCGCCAATATGGGCGACGCCACCGGGCAGGCCGATCGGTTGACCGCCATGGCCATGCAGGATTTCGATTGCTATCTGGTCAATCCGATCAGCGTCAGCAACCTCGTCCAGGCACTTGTGCCTGTCGCCCAGAAGAACAAGCCGATCGTCAACATCGACAGCACCATCGACGCCGAGCAGGCCAAGGCCGCGGGCTTCACCATCTCAACCTATATCGGCACAGACAACGTTGCCGCCGGCGTGCTGGCAGGCGAAGAGATGCTGAAGCTGGTTCCTGCAGGCTCCAAGGTCGCGCTGGTGGCCGGCATCGTCGGCGATGTCGGCAGCAACGCCCGCATCAAGGGCTTCAAGCAGGCTGTCGAAGGCAAGCTCGAAGTCGTGGTGATGGTCAGTGCCGACTGGGATCGCGAGAAGGCACTCACCGCTGCCACCGACATCCTGGCCGCGCATCCCGATCTCGCCGGCTTCTTCGCCGCCAACGACATCATGGCGCTCGGCGTTCAGCGCGCCGTCCAGACCTCGGGCAAGGACGTCAAGGTGATCGGCCTCGACGGCATCGTCGACGCGTTGAAATCGGTCGCGGCCGGCGAACTCGCCGCGACCGTCGCGCAATATCCCTATGTCGTCGGTGCCATGGGCGTGGAAGCCTGCAAGGCAGCGGCCATGGGCAAGGAACTGCCCGCCAACGTGCCGGCGCCGGTTCTGTTGATCAACAAGGACAATGCCGAAGCCTCGCTGAAGAACTTCCCGCGTCCGGGCGGCGACTATCCCGATCCCTTCCGCGAGATGTTGAAGTGAGCATTCCTGAACAAAACGCGCCCGTGCATACCGCGGGCGCGGCGGAGGAGAGCCGCCCCTCCCTGTCGGCTCTCCTCCTGGATCCTTCCTTCTGGGCCGACTGGGCATCGGTCGTCGGCCTTGTCGGCCTCGTCATCGTCTTCGGCATTAGTCAGCCGGTCTTTCTCAGCATCGCCAATTTGCAGGCCCTGCTGCTGGCCGCGGCAATCCTGGTCGTGCTGTCGATCGGCCAGACCTTCGTCGTCGCCACCGCCGGCATCGATCTCTCCTTGGCGGCAGCCGTCATGCTGGGCGCCATCATCCTCGGCCTCGTCGATGCCGCGGGGTATGGCATCTTCCTCGCCTGTGTGCTCGCCGTAGCCGCCACCAGCGCGGTCGGTTTCCTCAATGGCGTGCTCATCACAGCCGGGCGAATACCCGACTTCGTGGTAACGCTCGGCACGCTTTCGGGCGTCACCGGGCTCGGCCTGATCTTGTCGGGCGGCGAGCCGATAATGGTCGGCTCGCCTTTCCTGCTGCGGCTGGCCTCCGGCTCCTTTGGACCGTTCGGCTATCCCGTCTGGGTGGCGATATCGGCCGTTCTGGTGGCGCATATCGCGCTCTACCACACCCGCTTCGGCGTGCATCTGCTGGCGACCGGCGGCCAGGTCGAAAGCGCCAGCGCGCTCGGCATCCGCACCAACCGGGTCAAGATCGCCGCCTATACGATTTCAGGCTTCTGCGCCGGCATCGCCGCACTGCTCCTGGTCGCGCGCATCGGCTCGGCCGAACCGCAGATCAACACCAGCCTTCTGCTGAATTCGGTGGCGGCGGTGGTTCTCGGCGGTGTCAGCCTGTTCGGCGGCCGCGCCAGCATTCTTGGCCCGGCGATCGGTGCGCTGATGCTCACCGCTCTCGTCAACGGGCTAACGCTGCTCAGCGTTTCGGCCTTCTACCAACCCCTTGCCGTAGGGGCCATCGTGGTGCTGGCGGCACTGATCATGCGGTATCAGAAATGAGCGCCGTCAATCACTCCCCGTCGGCCGACGCGATCCTCGCCTGCGAAGGGCTGAGCAAGCATTTCGGCGGCATCCGAGCCTTCACCGATGTCGCCTTCCAGGCCCGCCGTGGCGAGGTCACGGCGGTGATCGGCGACAACGGCGCCGGCAAGTCGACACTGATACGCTGCCTGGTCGGCGTGCATGTGCCGGATGCAGGAGACATCTTCTTCGACGGGCGGCCGCGTCCCTTCGCCAATCCCGACGAGGCGCGTAAGGCCGGCATCGAGACGGTGCACCAGAACCTGGCGCTCATCGACGAACTGACCGTCGCCCAGAACCTGTTCCTCAACCGCGAGATCGTGCGTCGGATCGGTCCCTTCGCCCTGCTCGACCGCAAGGCGATGAAACAGCAGGCGCGCGCCATGCTGTCGCGCCTGTCGATCAACATGCCTTCGGTCAGTCAGCGCGTGCGGCGCCTTTCGGGCGGACAACGACAGGCGATCTCGATCTGCCGCGCCGCGGGTTCCGGCGCCAAGCTGGTGGTGATGGACGAACCAACCGCAGCGCTCGGCGTGCAGGAGACGGCCAATGTCGAAGCCCTGATCCGGCGGCTGCGCGAACAGGCCGTCAGCGTCATCCTGGTCAGCCATAATTTCGATCAGGTGCGGCGCCTGTCCGACCAGATCTGGGTGATGCGAGCGGGACGGATGGTGGCGACGGTGCGTGCCTCGGAGACGACCGGCAACGAACTCGTTGCGCTCGTCACCGGCGCCGCATGACGGACGGCCGGGTCGAGCCGCACCTGTCGCTATAACGAGCTGTTGGCTGAAACAATTGGTTTGCAAAGGGAGTGTGCCGTGGCGGTAATCCGTGTCGGACTTGTGGGTCTTGGCGAGGTCGCGCAGTCGATCCATCTGCCGGTGCTGAGCGATCAGCGCGACCGCTGGCTGATATCAGGCGTCTATGATGTTTCGCCGAGCCTGGTGGCGCTCTGCCGGTCCCAAAACCCGACGGCTGCGGCCTTTAATTCCGCCGAAGAGCTGATCGATTCGCCGGATATCGACGCGGTTTTCATCCTCTCGTCCGACGAAACCCACAGCCGTTTCGTCCGTGCCGCCGTCCAGGCGAACAAGCATGTCCTCCTGGAAAAGCCCGCCTGCCTGACGGTGCGCGAGATCGACGAGCTTCTGGCGCTGACGCCAAACTACGCCAAGACGATCCTTGTCGGCTACATGCGCCGCTACGCGCCGGCCTATCTGGCAGCGATGGAGGAACTGCCTGACTTCGCCGATATCACCCATGTCCGAATCTTCGACCTGATCTCCGAGGGCCGGCATTTCCTGAAGAAGAGCCAGAACGTCCTCTATCCCCGGGATATCGACCCGGCGCTTCTGGAGCGTGGCGCCAAGGAGCGCGACACGCTGATTCGAGAAGTGGTGGGCTCCGATGCGCCGGCCGATCTCGTGCGCGCCTATCGCGGCCTGACGGCGCTGAGCTCGCACCATATTTCGGCGATGCGCGGGCTGCTCGGCGAACCGGTTCGCGTGCTGGCGGCGCACCGCACCAATGGCGGCGCCAACACCAGCGTGACCTTCGACTACGACCATTTCGCCTGCTGCTACGACGCAGTGGTCGACGATCTCGGCCTGTTCGACGCGATGATCGAGGTGCGCTCGAATACCAAGCGGGTCCGCATCATCTACGACACACCCTACATCCGCAGCCTGCCGACGCGGCTAGAAGTGACGGAGGCCGGCGCAGCCGGCCCGGTGACGCGGACATACGGGCCGCTCTATGGCGACGCCTTCTCGAATGAACTTGAGACCTTCCATCGCCACATCACCGACGGGACAAAGCCACTGACCGACCTCGCCGATTCACGTCGCGACCTGGCGCTGATGGCCGAGATCATCGAGCAGATGAAGAAGACTGGCGGGCGCTGAAGCCTGCCTACTTGCCGCAATGGTGATCGTTGATCTTGTTCAACGCATTCGCGTCGGGGCCGACCCTTTGGTAGGAGCAGGCTCCGGCGGCCGTCGTGAACAACTGCTGGTCATAGTAGCGCGGGCCGCCGAACAGGATGTCGATGATGTCGCCTTCGGCGGGAACGTAGCGTTCAGGGTCAGCCCGTTGGTCGCGACTTCCAGCGAAGGCCGCGGCGGACATGCTGCAGCCCATCGCGAAAGCGAGCGCGCAGATCGCAAAGCGTTTTGTCGTCATCGGCAACACCCTTCTGGCCGTTCGGGTTCCCACCATACATCCAAAATCGCCAGCCGAACAAAAGTTCCCTGAACGGCACTCTGGCCAACCAGCTCAACCTGTTTCTCGACCAAGCTGGTCACCACCGGCATCGTCTACAACAGCAAGGCGCCCCTCGTGCCGGCGAGCGGGGAGGATCTCACCAAGCGGTCTTCGGCCGCAGGTGCTTCGCCCGCCCTACGCGGCAATCTATCCCGCGATTTCCAGCAAGGACGATACCAGCAACCGGCGTTCGTCGACCGAAAGGACGTCCGAATCGAACAGGTTCATGCTGCGAAGTCCTTCGATTGCGAGGTAGCAGACCAGCAGCGCCTTGAGGTCCGGCGTCTCTCCCTTGAGGCGCTCGAAAACCTGCCGCCTGAACGATTTTATAGGTGTCAGGAAATCGGGATCCTCGGCGATCGCTGAAAATATCCAGGAAGCCGAAGGTTTCGATTCATCGGCATGTTCGGCCGAAAGCTTGATGTAAGTCGCAAGCGGGCTTTCGCCGTCGACGCCGGCCGTGCGGGCGGACTCCAGCGCCTGCTCGAAGGCGCGCAGGTAATCCTCTACCAGCGCCTGCATCAGTTTCGCCTTGGTTGGGAAATTGTACAGCAAGCCGCCTTTCGACACGCCGGCTCGGCTGGCGACGGCGTCCAGCGACAGGCTGCCGGGCCCTGTCTCGCGTGCCACATCGGCGGCGGCGGCGAGAATTTTATCACGCGAATTTGTTCTGCGGGCCTTCATCGGTCGCTCCCCATACATTAGCCTACGCGGAATTGACAAGACCGTCCAGACGGTACAGTAAGATCGCCGTCATTTGAAATCGGGACCAGTCACAGGTATGTGTTTCGGTCATCCGACCGTTATGCCGGGCCATGGCCAAGGGGACTGTTCGTGATCAAGCGTTTCATCATTGCCTTCATTCTGCTCGTGCTGGTGTGCGGCGGCATCGTCGGCTTCAATTTGTTCCGCGACAATGCAATGCAGCAATTCTTCGCCACGATGAAACCGCCGGCCGCGACCGTGTCGACGACAATCGTCAAGCCGACGGAGTGGACGCCGGGCGTCGAGGCGATCGGCACTGTCAGCGCGGTCCGCGGCGTCGACCTGACCGTCGAAACCGCCGGCATCGTCAAGGACATCCTGTTTCACGCCAATCAGAAGGTTGAAGCCAACGCGGCTCTCCTTCAGCTCGACGATGCCGCCGAACGCGCCGATCTCGATGCGACGAAGGCGCAAGCAGCGCTCGACCAGACGGCTTTGACACGCGCCCTTGAATTGCAGAAACGCGATGTCGGCTCGGAATCGACGCTCGATACGGCGCGGGCAGCCGCATTGGCTTCCGCTTCGCGGGTCAACAGGCTGCAGGCGGTGCTCGAGCAGAAGCTGCTGACAGCGCCATTCAGCGGCACCGTGGGTATCCCCAGGATCGATCTCGGCCAGTATCTCTCACCCGGTACTTCCGTAGTCACCCTGCAGGATCTGGAGACGATGCGGGCCGATTTCTCGGTTCCCGAACAGCAGCTTCCGCTGCTCAAGATCGGCCAGAAGGTACGGCTTGGCGTTGGTGACGGCGAGCTGCCGTTCGCTGGCACCATCCGCGGTATCGACCCGAAGATCGACCCGACCAGCCGGCTGGTGACGGTCAGAGCCGAGGTCGCCAACCCCGAAGGCAAGCTGACCCCTGGCCAGTTCGTGCAGGTGCGCGTCGAACTGCCCGAGGAAAACAACGTGCTGACGGTGCCGCAGACCGCGCTGACCTCCAGCCTGTACGGCGACTTCGTCTTTGTGGTGCGTCCGGCAAAGCCCGCGGACAACGGCGCCGCCCCTGCTGCTCCTGCGAAGCCGGAAGAAAAGCCCGCCACGGATACTGCGAAATCCGCGGCCGAGGCGCGCGCGGCAAAACCCGAGGAAGAACCGGCGGCAACGCCGGCCGAACCGACGGCGGAAGAACAGAAACCGCAGCTCGTGCTTGCCCAGGTGTTCGTCAAGCCAGGCCGCCGCAATGCCGGCCTGGTTGAGATCCTGGAAGGCATCGCGCCCGGCGACGAAGTCGTTACCGCCGGCCAGAACCGCCTTTCCAACGGCATGTCCGTTGCCGTCGACAACACGATCGATCCGACCAAGCCGGCAGACCAGCAGGCAGCCCAGAAATGAGCTTCTCCGACATCTTCATTCGCCGTCCGGTCCTTTCGACCGTGCTCGCCTTGATGATCCTGCTCCTGGGTTTCCAGGGCATCTTCAGCCTCTCGATCCGGCAGTATCCGGAGGTTGAAGAAACGGCCATCACGATCACCACGGCCTATCCCGGCGCCAGCGCCGACCTGATCCAGGGGTTCATTTCCGCGCCGATCGCCCGTGCCGTCGCTTCGACCGAAAATATCGATTATGTCACGTCGGCGAGCCGGGCGTCCTCCAGCACCGTGACGGTGCAGATGAAACTCGGCTCCAACCCCGACGTCGCGCTGAACGAAGTCCTCTCGAAGGTACAAGGCGTGCGCGGCGACCTGCCGGACGAGTCCGAAGACCCGGTGATCGTCAAGGGCACCGGCGAGCAGTTCGCGATGATGTATATCTCGATGCAGAATCCGAACATGACGCCGGAACAGCTCACCGAATATATCGAGCGCGTCGTGCGGCCGCGCATGTCGACGGTCGAGGGTGTCGCCGACGTGCAGATCTTCGGGGCCGCCGAATATTCGATGCGCGTCTGGATCGACCCGATCAAACTGGCGGCGCGCGGCGTGACGGCGGCGGAAGTGCTGACCGCCATCAACGAATCGAATTTCCTGTCAGCACCCGGCAACACCGAAAACGAATACGTCGCTTCCTCGATTACCGTTCGCTCGACGCTGCAGACGCCGGAAGCTTTCGCCGCTCTTCCGCTCCGCTCGAAGGACGGCAACGTGGTGAGGCTGCGCGACGTGGCGCGCGTCGCGCTCGCCGCGGCGAACACCGACACCAGGGTCACTTTCAACGGCAAGCCCGGCATCTTTCTCGCCATCTTCCCGACGCCGGCCGCCAATCCGCTGACGACGGCGGAGGCGATCCACGAAATTGTGCCGACAATTCAGGAGACGCTGCCGCTCGGCATGACGATCGAGATCGTCTACGATTCGACCGAGCAGATCAGCGCGTCGATCGAGGAGGTGTTCAAGACCATCGGCGAGGCGGTCGCCATCGTCATCGTCGTCATCCTGCTCTTCCTCGGCTCGTTCCGCTCGGTGCTGATGCCGATCGTGACCATTCCGCTGTCACTGATCGGCGTCTGCTTCCTGCTGTTTTCGCTGGGCTATTCGATCAATCTTTTGTCGTTGCTGGCCATGGTGCTGGCGATCGGCCTCGTCGTCGACGATGCTATCGTGGTGGTGGAAAATATCCACCGCCACATGGAGGAAGACGGTTTGTCGCCGATGCAGGCGGCCTTCAACGGCATGCGGGAGATCTCGTCCGCCGTCATCGCCATGACGATAACGCTGGCCGCCGTGTTCGCGCCGCTGGCCTTCACCGGCGGCCTGACCGGCGCACTGTTCCGCGAATTCGCGGTGACGCTTGCCGGCTCGGTGGTGCTTTCGGGTGTCGTTGCCCTCACCGTCACGCCGATGATGTCGGCACGCATCCTCAGGGCCGGCTCGCACAGCCGCTTCCAGCGTATTGTCGACAACACGTTCGGGCGCGTCGAAAACATCTATGAGCGGCTGGTCAGCGGCTCGTTGAAATATCGCCCGGTGACGCTGATGATCGTCATCGCACTGGTGGCCACGACCGGCTTCATGTTCACCAAGACCGCGAGCGAACTGGCACCGGAAGAAGACCAGGGCTTCTTGCTGTCTATTGTGAATGCGCCGCGCTATGCCACATCGGACTACACCGAGACCTATGTGAACCAGATTCTCGGGCTGATGAATGATATCCCCGAAACCAGGGCGCGGTTCTCCGCTGTTGCGTTCCAAGGCCCGACGAACAACGCCTTCGTCGGCTTCGCATTCAAAGACTGGGCCGAGCGCGCGCGCAGCTCGAAGGAACTTCAGGAAGACATCACAGCCCGCCTTGCCAAGGTGGCGGGCGTTAAGGCTTTCGTCTTCGCCCCACCGACGCTGCCCGGCTCCGGCGGCGGCTTGCCGATCACGATGGTGGTGCGCTCGACCGGCGAGGCCTCCCAGGTGTACGAGGCGGCCGAGGACATCAAGAACAAGGCGCAGGCCTCCGGTCGCTTCCTCGCCGTGGAGAATTCGATGTCCTACGACGCGCCGCAAGTGACAGTGACGATCGACCGCGACCGCGCCGCGGCGCTCAACCTGCCGATCGCCGACATCGGCCGGACGCTGACCCTCTTGGTCGGTGGCGCCGAAGTGGCGCAATTCGACCGCGAATCCAATAGCTACGACATCATCCCGCAGGTGCCGCAGAACTTCCGCGACAACCCTGAAAAGCTGGCCGAGTATTTCGTGCGCAGCGCGTCGGGCGAGATGGTGCCGCTCTCGGCGGTGGTGAAGATCTCGACCAACGCCTCGCCGGCCGTGATCGAGCAGTTCAACCAATTGAACTCCGCCACGATTTCCGCTCTGCCATTGCCAACCGTCACCACCGGCGACGGGCTGAGGACCATCGAGGACATCGCCAGGGAAAGCCTGCCCGAGACGTTCTTCATCGACTATACCGGCCAGTCGCGGCAGGAGAAGGAACAGGGCTACACGATCATCATCGCCTTCGCGGCAGCCGTTCTCGTCATCTATCTGGTGCTGGCGGCGCAGTTCGAAAGCTTCCGCGATCCATTGATCATCATGATGTCGGTGCCGCTGTCGATCTTCGGCGCAATCGTGCCGCTCAACCTGGGGCTGGGAACGCTCAATATCTACACGCAGGTCGGCCTGATCACGCTGATCGGCCTGATCACCAAGCATGGCATTCTTCTGGTCGAGTTCGCCAACCAGCAGCGCGAGCACCACGGGATGCGGCGGCGCGATGCGATCGTCGCCTCGGCCAGGGTGCGGCTGAGGCCGATCCTGATGACGACCGCTGCGATGGCGCTCGGCGTGGTGCCGCTGATCATCTCCAGCGGCGCGGGTGCGGCGGCGCGCTATTCGATGGGCCTGGTGATCTTCACCGGCATTCTGGTGGGGACCATGTTCACCCTGTTCGTGGTGCCGATGTTCTACACCTTCATTGCCAGCAAGGACCTGCCGCATCACGCCGAGAAGCCGGACCCGAAGCTGATGCCAGTGCCGGTTGATTGATTGACAAAAAAGGCCGGAAATTTCCGGCCTTTTTTCTTGGGCAGTGATGTCCGACCCGTAATGGACTTATAACCGGCAGGCGGATCGTCTTTGGTTATCTATTTGACGATGACGATCCTGGTGTTGGTCGGACCGAAAATCTCGACAAGCTGGTAGAAATCGGCGGCGTTGTCCGGATGCAGCCGCACGCAGCCATGCGAGGCCGGGCGGCCGAGACGCTTGACGAAATTGGTCGCATGCACGGCGTAGCCACCCTTGAAGAAGACCGAATGCGGCATCGGCGCGTTGTCGTATTTCCTCGAATACCACATTTGGTGCATGCGGGTCGGCTTGAACGAGCCGGTCGGGGTGACATGCCCCTTGCCGCCGGTCGAGACTTTCCACGCGAAGGTCGGCCGCCCGTCGACCAGGACTTCCATCGTCTGCTGCGAAAGCGAAATCCGCGCCACGATCTGATTGGCGGCCCGATTGGCGGCATGGGCAACGCCGTTGCCAGCGCCGAACAGAAGAACCGTACCCGCAGTGACGGCGGCGGCGATGTTGATGAGCTTGGCGGAAATGCCAGTGTACATGATATCCCCCTGTCTGCCGGGCACGGCCGGCTCCAATTCGATGAGTGGCTTATCGTTGGGGCACGTTTCGAATTGATTTCGCACGGCAGACGTTTCTGTTTCGAATCTGTTTCCTCTGGTTAACGGACGGAAGCCCATCCGAGGGGTTTGCAGGGGTGAATCAAGGACACAACGCCTCGGCTGATCGAGCCCGGATTCCGCAAAAAGCTACTGCCATCTGCAAGCGAAAGTGCGGTTTTCGCTCCTAGGAAAGAAACTTGACTTGGCTCGAAACCAATCTGCAACAAAGCGCGGACTCTAGCGGCATGAGCCGGATACAGGCCACCCGCAGAGTTGACCCAACGAAAACAGCCGGCACAAACGAAGATGAACATGCAATCGAACGCGATCTCCTGGCTCTTTAGGATAAGCATAGCCGCAGCGATCATTGGTGGTGTCGGCACCTTCGCCGGCAACCCGATGACGAAGCTTGCGGAGATGACTTCAGGCGAAGTTTCGACGCTGTATGCCGCACTGTTTTTCGCCACGGTCTGGATCGTGTCCAGTCTGCGCATTAACCGGCTCAAGACCCTCTGGCGGGTCGGTTTTGGGCTGAAGAAGATGCGCGGCCCCTCCGGCAACTTGCAGCCGAGAGGACCGAAGGCCCGCGCCGCGACGGGGGGCTCCGCTGGCGGCGCGGGCACTTCGGGGGTTTCCCTGAAGCGAACCTAAAACCAAATTGGGGGACGAAAACGATGAACACGAAATTTGCAGCTTCGGTGCTTTCCGCACTGCTCTACGCACAGGGCCTGCTCGGCTTTGCCGGCCTCGCCACCGTGCTTCTTAGGGATCGTGCCCATGCGAGCGAATTCGTCGCGGCCAGCGAAATGCCGACAGGTCCGTCGCTTCTCGTGGTGCGCTGAGCGCCTGGGCCTGTGGACAGTACGGTGAGGGCCCCGGCCTCAGTCGGCGAACTGCGTCGGCGGATCGAACCGGTAGCCCGCACCCCTTATGGTGGTTATGGTTTCGGTGTCGAGCTTGCGGCGCAGCCGCACGATGCGCGAATCGATCGAGCGATCGAAGGCATCGGCATTTTCGGCGGGCGCGGCGGCAATGATGTCGTCGCGCGTCAAGACCTTGCGCGGACTGGCCAGGAACAATCTGAGCAGCGCCACCTGACCCGGCGACAATTGCTCTTCCGTGCCGGACCGATGCATGACCATGGCCGACCGGAGGTCGACCGTCGCGTTCTCCAGCACCACCAGTTCCCCGGCGTTCCTGCCGCGCCGTGCCAGCAAGCCGCCGATACGGGCGGCGAGTTCCCTGACGTTGAGCGGGCTCTCGACGACGTCGGCGGCGCCGAGTTCGAGCGCCAGCACCTTGTCGACGAGATCGGCCGGCCGGCAGATCAGGATGAAATCCGGCCCGCCCTCGCCGCCATGGCGCCTGAGCAGATCACGCCCTTCCGCCTGGCTGAGGCTGTCGCCGACGACGACGACATCGATGCCCTTTCCGGAAAGCAAGGATTCGGCCTCCCACGGCTGCCGCACCGCGCGCACGTCATGGCCACGCCGTTCGAGATGGTCGGCGAGATCGGTCGCGACCACTTCGGCGACCGAAACAAGCGCGATGACGGATCGTGCAACCATTTTTTTCCACCCTGCAACCGGCAACCGAAGATGAGTGCTGGACATGATGTTTATACCCAATCTACTTTCCGCTGAAAGCGGGAGCGAGAGCATAGTGCGGGCACGAATTGTCATCGTCGAGGACGAGCCCGATCTGAGGGACGCGGTCGCCGAGTATCTCGGCGCCAGCGGCTACGATGTCGCGACGGCCGAGAGTGCCAGCGCCGCGCGAACCTTGCTGGAAACGCAGTCGTTTCATCTGGCCATCCTCGACATAGCCATGCCGGGCGAGGACGGCCTGTCGCTCGGCCGCTGGTTGCGCTCGAAAATGCCGATCGGCATCATCTATGCCACTGCCGCCGGCACCGCGCTCGACCGCATAGTCGGGCTGGAACTCGGCGCCGACGACTACATCGTCAAACCTTACGAATTGCGCGAGGTGCTGGCGAGGGTCCGCAGCGTGCTGCGCCGCGTGCCGCAGCCGGCCGAACCACAGGGCGCCAAGGCTGAAACAACTGCCAACCGCCGTTTCATGAGCTTCGGCCCTTTCCATGCCGATCTCGACGGCCGGTTCGTCACCGGCACCAATGGGACGGTCATCGACATGGCCAAGAGCGAATTCGACGTGCTGGAGGTCTTCCTGACACGTGCCAACCGTTTGCTGACGCGTGCGGCGATCTCCGAGGCGATCGGCTTCGTGGAAGATCCGGAATCGTCACGCGCGGTCGATATCCGCATCATGCGGCTGAGAAAGAAGATCGAGGCGGACCCTGCCAATCCGAAATTCCTGCGCACGGTCCGCGGCGAAGGCTATATCTTCTCGCTGCCGACCGGCGAAAGCAACTGAGCGGCGCGACCACTGGTACCACTGTGGCCGGGCACGACTGTGAAATGACGGCTGACCATGACGGCTGAAGCAGCACGCAGCGGTATGCAAGGCGTCAGGCAGGGCGCGGCGATGGCGGCTGTCCATGTCGTTCGCTGGCTTCGCGAAGCCGGCGACTGGCAGCGCGAGATGGACGGCATCCTTGAAAGGCTTTGCGAGGCCATGGATTGCCAGCGCGGCATCCTGTTTCGGCTGCGCGAGCTGCCCGGCCAGGGCTTTGCCCAGTCGGTCGCGGCCTACTGGATCAACCCGCGATTTGGCGGCGAACTGGCATCGCCAACGGTGATCTTGCAGTCGGTTGTCAATTCGGACCCACTGCTGGAACGGTTGGCGGAGGACGAGCGGCAAGGCAAGATCTTCGCGGGACACACGCGCGACCTCGAAGGTTTTCTGAGAATCGACTTCGAAAAGCAGCACATCAAGTCGTTCCTGTCGGTGTCGGTCTTTGCGCATGGCCATCTGTGGGGCACGCTGGCGGTCAACGACTGCGTCAACGAGCGCGAATGGACCGACGAAGAAGAGGCAACGCTGCACATCGTGGCACTGGCCATAGGCGACGCCATCGAACGATCGCTTTCCGATGCCCATGCCAGCGAAGTCATCCGCCGCACCATGCTGCAGGCTTCGCTCGACGCCATCATCGTCATCGACGAGACCGGTTCGATCATCGAATTCAATCCGGCCGCCGAAAAGATGTTCGGCTACCAGCGCAGCGACATCCTCGGCAAGGACCTGCTCGACACCGTCGTTCCGGAATATTATCGAAAGGGCTATGTGTCGGGCGCCGAATACATGTCGGGCCGCGGCGCGCCGATGGTCGGCCAGCGGATCGAGACCGTAACCCAGAATGCGGCCGGCGAGGTCTTTCCGATCGAACTGACCGCGACCGAGATGCGGGTCGCCGATCGCCGCCTGATTTTCGGCTCGATCCGCGACCTTCGCGACAAATTGCGCGCCGAAGAGGAGATCGGCCGCCAGCGTGAAAAGCTGCACCAGAACGAGAAGATGGCGGCGATGGGCTCGCTGCTTGCCGGCGTGTCACACGAGCTCAACAACCCGCTCGCCGTGGTCGTCGCCCAATCGACTTTGCTGCACGAGTTCGCCACAGACCCGCAGACCAAGGTGCGCGCCGAGAAGGTGCGAGCAGCCGCCGAGCGGTGCGGCCGCATAGTCAAGAGCTTCCTCTCGATGGTCCGCCTGCATCCCGCGTCGCAGGCCGAAACCGACCTCAACCAGGTGGTCCGCGCGGCACTCGAAGTGACAGCCTACGGCGCCAGGTCAACCGGCATCATTATCGATACCGATTTCGCCAGCGGTCCGCTGCTGGCCATGGCCGACGCCGACCATGTGACGCAAGTGGCTGCCAACTTCCTCATCAACAGCCAGCACGCTCTGGCCGGCATCGGCGGCGACCGGCTGATCAAGGTACGCACGTTTCGCAGCGATCGCGGCAATCCCTGTTTCTCGGTCGAGGACAACGGGCTGGGCGTGCCGGAAGCGATACGCTCCCGCATCTTCGAATCCTACTTCACCACCAAGCCGGTCGGCGTCGGCACCGGCATCGGCCTGTCGATCTCGAAATCGATCATCGAACGGCACAATGGCGATGTCTGGTTCGAGGAAGTTCTGCCGAGGGGCGCCCGTTTCGTCGTCCAGTTGCCGGCGATCGCCGCCGGCGCGGCCGCCGCCGGCGAAACCCCGTCGCGCTCGAGCGGATTGCGCCATGCGCTCATCATCGACGACGAGCCGGATGTCGCCGCGTCGCTGTCCGACATTCTGGAATTGATGGGCATCAAGTCGCGGATCGTGCCGGCCTGGGCATCGGCCGCCGCGACCTTGACCGGCCACATGCCACCGGACATCGTCTTTTCCGATCTGCGCATGCCCGGCACCAGCGGCATATCAGTCTATCGCGAACTGCTCGCCGAAAAGCCTGATCTGGCGCGGCGCTTCGTTCTGGTCACCGGCGACCTGATCGGCGCGAAAGCCGAAATCGAGGCGTTGCCCGCGCCGCAGCGTCCGCAGATCCTGGAAAAGCCGTTCAGCACGCTGGACGTGCGCGGCGTGCTGTCGGCCATTGCCGAGCAGGCCGCATTGGGCGGTTAGAGCCGGCCTAGGATCCTCAAAAGAAAGCTCCCGACCGATGCGGCGGGAGCCTGCCTGGAGCGCTGGAGGGTCGCTCGGGGGCATCAAAAAACGTTCGGCGTATGGGTCAGCGGCGCGGCATTGGCGATCACGCGGACCGCGCGAGCCTTGTGAATGCCGGATTGCTCGGCGATGACGCGCAGGCAGTCCGCACTTTCGGCGCCCCAGGCCTGCCCCTTGCAGACAAAATCGACCTCCGGCATCGGCAGGCGCGCGGTCTTTGTCGTAGTCGGCGCGCCGTCGACGATGTTTGCCGGCGGATTCAGCGAAGCGAAAGCTGGACCAACCGTCGGCGCGAACGCCATGCCGACGAACGCGGCGCCGCCCAGCACCACGAACAGCGCCATCGGATGGTCGTTGGCGCGCCGGCGCAGCGCCAGCTTCGGCCGCCGATCGTTGCGCTCCGGCGCCTGCAGGCGGCCGCTGTAGGCAGTCTGGATTTTCGTATCCATCGCCATTCCCTTCATCGATTTTCTTTTTCTGTGAAACGAACTTAGCCGCACCCGGTAACGGACGAACGACGCGCGCAAACTGACCGTGTAACAGATTTGAAACGGGAATTCGGGCAGTACCGGGCATATTCGGTCATGCGAGGGCGAGGGAGTTCTTTGCCGAACTGTTTCATGCAGTCGCATGTTCACGGCATCAAATCACGCCGCCGCGCTGGCCCGGCGACGTCGGGTCGCCACCTTGAGACGCCTCGCCTGCGACCATGAGGCGCTTTTGACTATTGCGAATTAAATTTCGAGAGGATTTTCTGTGCAGCAATGCGCCCAGCCACGATTGCGCCTTCGACATAGCCCGGAAATGACGGTGACAATTCCGAGGATGCGAAATACACTGGCGGGGTGCCGGCCAGGATGGTTTGTTCGGCGTCGGTGGCACTCGTATCGATGATGAGATCGCTGTAGCCGCCGCCGCTCCAGCGATCATCGGTCCAGTCGCGACATGTGAAATCGGTGAAGCTGCCTGCATCCGTGCCGAGCGCCTCCTTGAGCCGCGCCGTAACCTCGGCGCGCAACGCGGCATCTCCCAATTCCCGCCAGCGTAGGGCAAGCGGCCCGCCGACGAAGACGACCAACGCAGGGTGGCCGCCATCCTTGCTGACGTCACAGGCAAAAAGTGCCGGCGGATCGCGCCACATCACCATGCCGCTCAAGCCCTTGGCGCGCCAAAAGGCTGTGGGGTAGCGCACCTGCATTTTGATCACCGCGCCGCTCTGCCAGACACCGAGGGCCTTTTCCAAGGCAACCGGCAGCGGCGGCGCGAAATCCAGCTTCGAAGCCATCATCGGCGGCATGGCGATCAGCGCCGTTCGCGCCGTGATCGAGCCCGTTGCCGACGCGAGACGAACGCCTCCCGGCCTGCGCTCGATCGTTCTGACCGGCGTGTTCAATCGCAGGCGGTCGCCGAGATCGCCGGCCAGATCATCCGCCAGAGACTGCATGGTTTCGTGCACGAAATACTGCAGTTCCGACACCTCATTGGTGATACGGCGGTCATTGTCGATGAGGTGCCAAAGCGGCAGTTTTTCGAGCGCCTGGCACCACAGGCCCTCGATCATCGAGCGAAAAGTCGCCTTGGCCTCACCGGGATCGTTCTGGCGATCGAGCCATGCGGCGACGGTCAAGCCGGCAATAGCCGGATCGGCCGGTGCAATCGCGTTCATGCGGTCGCGGATCGCCATCGAGGCGCAGTAGATTCGCTCGGCTTCCTTTTCGCCCGTCCGCGGCTGGGCAATGACTTCGCCCTTAACATAGGTCTCGATCAACGTCTTACCGCGCGTTCGCACCAGGGCCATCAGTTCCGGCATGTCCTCGCACAGGAACTGACCGCCGCTGTCGACCAGCTCGCCAAGCCCATTCCACTTGGCCTCGACCCGCCCGCCGACGCGGCCGCGCGCCTCGAGCAGCACAAAATCAATGCCGGCCTTGTTCAATTCATGCGCGGCTGACAGGCCGGCAAAGCCGGCGCCGACGATGGCGACATCGGTTCGTACGGTCTGGCGCTTCAAGAGCCGGCCCTGAAGTTCTCGAAGTCCGCAATCATCCGCGGCTTGAGCTCCGGAGACAACGGTCTTGTCGAGATCATCAAAACCCCGCTCGATCGATATATTGCAGGTCGCTGGCTACTTTGCCGGGCGACACGCTTTAGCCGATGGTCTTTTCCAGCATACTGATCCAGTTGCGATAGGCGATCTTCTCGATCAGCGCGCGACCGAAGCCGCGCTCGGCGAACGCATCGAGCAGCTTCGGCAGGCCGGTGACGTCGCCAATCACAGCCGGGATCATGGCGCCGTCGAAATCGGACCCGAGGCCGACGCCGTCTTCGCCCAGCGCCTGCAGCAGTGAATCGACATGGCGCACCATGATGTCGAGACTGGTATCGGCATTCATCCTGCCGTCCTCGCGCAAAAACCCGGTGGCGAAATTCAGTCCGACCATGCCACCCGACTCGCGGATCGCGCCGAGCTGCCAGTCGGTGAGGTTGCGGGAATGGCCGCAAATCGCATGGACGTTCGAGTGGGTCGCGACCAGCGGTGCGTCACTGATCTCGGCGACGTCGCGAAACCCCTTTTCGTTGAGGTGCGAAAGATCGACCATGATGCCGAGCTGGTTGCAGGCCTTGACCAGTGCCTTGCCGGCATCGGTCAGGCCAGGTCCGGTGTCGGGCGTCGACGGGAAGCGGAACGGCACGCCGTGGCCGAAAGCGTTCGGGCGGCTCCAGACGATGCCGAGCGAGCGCAGGCCGGCCGCATGCAGTACGTCGAGCATCGTCAGTTCGGGGTCGATCGCCTCAACGCCTTCTATATGGAACACCGCCGCGATCGACCCTTGCGCCATCGCGTTTCGCACGTCGCCGGCGCTGCGGCAGACGGTGAGCGCCGACGCTCGTTCCAGCCTGAACAGGATCGAGGCCATCGCGATAGTGGAGGCGAGCGCGTCGGCGCGCGGAAGCTCGGGCGGCAAGGGCTCAGTATCGCTCGGCGCAGGAGGAACCGCACTGCGCTTGGATTTCTCGAGCGGCGGCGGAAAGATCGCGAACATGCCGCCGGCAAAGCCGCCCTTTTTCGCACGCGGCAGGTCGATGTGGCCGCCCTGCGTTCCCTCGATGAACAGCTTTTCGACATCCGCGTCCTTCGACTGATGGAGCCTGAGCAGCGTATCGTTGTGGCCGTCGAAGACGGGAACAAGGTCGGTTTCGGTCATCAAGGGATCATTCGGTTCGATTGGTCGGGCGGCAATATACCTACTTAGGCAAGGCGATACCCACTAGGCAAGACAACCCACCGGGTAGGACAGGCGATCTGCGCAAATGCCACAGCGATGGATGCCCTTGTGGCTGCCCGCCCTCAACCGTCACCGCGGGCTAAGGCCTGTGGTAGGACCAGCGCTATTGCTTCAGCACGTCGGCCCATTCCGGGTGACGATGGAACTGGGCATTGGCGAACGGACAAAGCGGGATGATCTTCTTGCCCGCCGCGCGCGCGTCCTCGACGGCGCGGGTAACGAGGCGAAGCCCGGCGCCCTGGCCGCGAAACGCATCCGGCACCTCGGTGTGGTCGATGATGATCTGGTGCTCGCCGATCTTGGTGAAGGTCATCTCCGCCTCGGCGCCATCAGGCCCGCGCAAGAGATAACGGCCCTTGGAACCGCGATCCTCCAGTTCGATCTCCGGCAATTGGTCAAGCATTGCTTACGCTCCTTCTACCGGCGTAGCGGACAGGAACCGCCGCGCCGCCTCGATCTCGTTCGACTGCACCTCATGGCCGCCGTCGTGCCACTCCACTGTGACATCGGCGCCATCGGCGCGCAAATAGGCTTCGAGCCGAGCGGTCAGGTTGGGCGGACAGATCGGATCGCGCCTGCCTGCTGTGACCAGGATGCGGCGGCCGGCGAGACTTCCCTCGATTTCCGGCTCGAACGGAATCAGCGGATGCATCAGCACCGCCGCGTCGAACAGAGAGGGCGCCGCGAACACCACCGAGGCCAGGATGTTGGCGCCGTTGGAATAGCCGAGGCCAAGCACCGACGAGGGCTTTGCCGCCTCGACATGCGCCTTGACGAAGCCAACCATCTTGTCTGTCGCCCGCGCCAGATCGTCCATGTCGTAGACGCCCTCGCCGGTGCGGCGAAAGAAGCGCGCGGCACCGTGTTCCGAGACATCGCCGCGCGGCGATACGATGGTCGCCTGCGGCGCGAGATCACGCCCGAGCGACAGAAGCTGGCTCTCGTCGGCCCCGGTGCCATGGAAGACGAAGAGCAGCGATCCATCAGGCGAACCGGGCAGTGTCTTGTAGATGTAAGCGTCCTTGCTCATTGCCTTGTCCTCAGCCTTCCAGCTTTTGCAGATGTTGCTCGAGATAGGGCCGCAGATGCTGGTGCTGCGACGGCAGCTTCAACGCCTCGCCGAGATGGGCGGTGTCCTCGTCGCGGTCGAAGCCCGGCTCGTTGGTGGCGACTTCGAACAGCACGCCGCCCGGCGTGCGGAAATAGATCGCCCAGAAATAGTCACGATCGATCACCGGCGTCACCTGATAGCCGGTGTCGATCAGCGCCTTGCGCACTTCGAGCTGCTTGGCGCGGTTTTCGACGGCGAAGGCGACGTGGTGGACGGAGCCGGCGCCGAGATCGGCAAAAGCGGCGCCCGGCAGCGATTCGATGTCGACGATATTGGCGCCGTTGCCGTTCTTCACCGCCAGCCTTTTTACAGTGCCGGATGTGTCGACTTCTTCATAGCCCATGAATTTCAGCAGCTCTTCCGTGGCGCCGCCATCCTTCAGCCTGAGCGACACCGAGTGAAAGCCGCGGATCGCCTCGTCGGAGGGAACATCGCCCTTCGCCCACGGCGTACGGGTGTCGGCGTTGTTCTCGACCAGCGCAAACCCGTCGCCGTCGGGACCGGCGAAGCCAAGGCGCTTCTCGCCGAAGCTCTCGTCGCGCGAGAGGCCGGCGACGCCCTCATCGGCAAAACGCTTTTCCCAATAGGCAAGCGTGCCTTCGGGCACCGAATAGATCGTTGTGCCGACTTCGCCGACGCCGTGGCGGCCCTTGCCGATGTTGGGGAAAGGAAAATAGGTCATCACCGAACCGGGCGTGCCGACCTCGTCGGCATAGTAGAGATGGTAGACATCCGGCGCGTCGAAGTTGACGGTTTTCTTGACCCGGCGCAGGCCGAGCTTTTTTGTGAAGAACTCATTGTTCTGGCGTGCATCCCTGGCCATCGAAGTGACGTGATGCAGGCCCTTGATCTGGTCGAGCATTTCCTGCTCCTTCCCTTGTCCTGTGCGGCCCATGCCGCGCTCCACGCCAATATGAGGACCCGCCGGCCGACGGCAAAGGTCGCAAACACAGAATGGACTGTGCTCTACAAGTGAACAATAAGACAACTTTTGTTCACCGTTTCGCGAACACCTCAGGCTTGCGTCGCCACAAAAATTCGGCTCCATGAGCGGCACGTTCTCAATGAAGGATACAGCATTGGTCAGAAAAGACAGACGCCCGAATGTTCTCCTGATCACCTGCGATCAGTGGCGCGGCGAGTGCCTGTCGGCGGCAGGCCACAAGGTGGTGCGGACGCCGAATGCCGACGCGCTCGCCGCCGAGGGTGTACTGTTTCGACAGCATTATGGCGGCGCGGCGCCGTGCTCGCCGGCACGCGCCTGCCTCTACACCGGCCTCTACCAGATGAACAACCGCGTCTGCCGCAACGGCACGCCGCTCGACGCCCGCCATGGCAACATCGCGCTCTCGGCGCGCAACCTCGGCTATGATCCGACGCTGTTCGGCTATACCGACGTATCGCCCGATCCGCGCACGCTGGCGCCGGGCGACCCGCGGCTGAAAAGCTACGAAGGCGTGCTGCCCGGCTTCACCGTGCGCCAACTCCTGCCGGAGCACCAGAAACCATGGCTGTCGTGGCTCAAGGCGCGCGGCATCGATAGCGGCGCCGGCTTTCCCGACATTCATCGCCCAGCCGACGAGCATGGAGGCACGACCGACAGCGCAGTCACCAACGCGCCACCCGTCTACTCGAAGGACGAATCCCCAGCCGCTTTCCTGACCGGCGAATTCCTCCGCTGGCTTGGCGAACAGGAGCGCGATACACCGTGGTTCGCGCATCTTTCCTTCCTCAGCCCGCATCCGCCGTTCATCGTGCCAGAGCCCTACAACAGCAGGTATGATCCTGCCGAGGGACCGGCTTTCCACCGCGCCGTGAGCTGGCAGGCCGAGGCAGAATGCCATCCCTACCTTGCCTACAACCTTAACCTGCAGGAGCGTTCGAATTTCCGCCCCGGCGCCGAGGGCAAGGTGCGCGATTGGGGCGACGACGATTTTCGCCGCATCCGCGCGCTCTATTACGGCATGATCTCGGAAGTCGACGCGCAGCTTGGCCGTATCTGGCAGGCAGTCAAGGCAGCGGATGCCTGGGATGACACCATCGTCGTGCTGACCTCCGACCATGCCGAAATGATGGGCGACCATTACATGCTGGGCAAGGGCGGCTTCTTCGACGGCAGTTATCATATTCCGCTGATCGTCCACGACCCGCGTCGCCGCAAAGCGGCCGGCGCCAGCGTCGACCGCTTCACCGAGGCGGTGGACATAGCGCCGACCTTGCTCGATCTGCTTGGCGAGGAAACCCCGCCGCATCTCGACGGACAGTCGCTGAAGCCGTTCCTGGATGCCACGGAGCCGGACAACTGGCGCGAGGCCGCGCATTGGGAGTTCGATTTCCGCTCGATTGCCGATGGTCATGCCGAGCGCCATTTCGGCATCGGTCCGCGCCAGTGCAATCTGGCCGTCATCCGCACGAAGGAATTCAAATATGTACATTTCGGCGGCGGCCTGCCGCCGCTGCTGTTCGACCTGGAGCAGGATCGGGACGAACTAACCAATGTCGCTGCCGATCCGGCCTATCTGCCGGTCCGGCTGGAGCTTGCCGAAAGGTTGCTTGCCTGGCGGGCCGAACATCTCGATCAGTCGCTGGCGCTTGCCGAACTGACCGAGGACGGCGTTGTCGGCCACGTCGCCGGCCTGCCACCTTTCCAGTCATAAGAAAGGCCCGCGCCTTTGCCGGCACGGGCCTCCTTCGTCGTTGGAGTAAACTAGCGCATCATCATGCGCTGGGTGTCGCGGTTTTGCGCATATGTGGCCTTGTCATAGGGGGCCTGCGCCTCGAGCTGCTCCTTGGTGAAGTTCGTGTAGAGATAGCGCTTGCCATCCTTGTCGGTCATGAATTTCAGGTTATCCATGCCGATCGCCACTTCCTTCTCGCCAACGCCAAGGAAACCGCCGACGTCGATGATGACGGCATCGACCTTCTTGTCGCCCGTCAGCACGACGTCACCAATCTCACCGACGTTGACATCATTGGCGCCATAGACGGTGGTTCCAACCAAATCCTCGGACCGGATTTTGTCGACCGGCATTTCGGTCAGCGCCGACTTGTCGATCGCCGCGGTCTGTGTCTGGTCGGGGGTTGCGTCAGGCGTTGCTGCAGCCGGAGCCTCGGCTGTCTTGTCCATTGGAGCCGGAGCAGCGGGTTCAGGCGTTGCCGCCGGAGCTTCCGCGGTCTTCTCCGCCGGGGCTGGAGTGACAGCAGGGGTGGTGGTCACCGGCGCCGGCGTCGCCGCGTCAGTCGATGCGGTTGTCGCCGGGGCGGGATCATAGGGCTCGCGGTTGAACTCCGGCAACGCCTCCAGACCCTCCCTCGTGGTCTCGGCTACCAGCCAGCGATCGCCATCCCTTTCAGCCCACTTGGCCTTGTCGAACTGATAGGCCACATTCTTTTCGCCAATCTCAAGGAAGCCGCCGACGCCGATGATCAGCGACTCGGCCTTGCCATCCTTGGCCAGGACGATGTCGTTCACGTCACCGATGTTTTGAGCGTCATCGCCAGTGCCGTTGTAGACGGTTTCGCCGATGATATTGGTGGCAAGGTTACCGTCGGCACGCTTCACGGGTTCGGCCGGAACCGGTTCGACCGGAGCCGCCGGAGCGTTCTGTGCGGTGGTATCGGTCGTGCCAGAAGGGGCTGGAGGAGCCGTAGCCGTGGTGTCGGTGGCCGCAGGAGGCGGATCGTAAGGCCTGCGGTCGAAGTCCGGCTGAGCCATCAACTCATCCTTTGTAGTTTCGGCGATCAGCCAGCGGTCGCCACCCCGTTCGGCCCATTGCAGCTTGCTGTAGTCGAAAGTGACATTCTTGGCGCCGACGCCAAGAAAGCCGCCGACACCGATGACGACGGATTTCGCCTGACCGTTTTCATCGAAGACGACATCACTGACATTACCGATGTTCTCGGCATCGTCGCCTGTGCCGTTATAGACCGATTCACCGACGATGTTGGTTACCAGGCTGCCCTCGGCGCGTGGAATGGGCGCAGCCGGAGCGGTCTCCTGAACCGCCGGATCCTGGGTCGGCGCCGGGGTTGTGGCTTCCTGCGCATACGCACCAGTCGCAATCAACGCTGCCAGTGCGGTGGTGGTTAAAAGGGTGCGGATCATCATAATCCTCCTCGAGCGTTATTTCGTTCACGCCACGAGCCGCCGGGTGGGAGATTGGTCGCGGCGTTACATATTCACAACGTCGTGACCGCGCCGTTGTTCCGACACCATGGCGAGCGTCGTGAAAAAACCACCCGAATCGCGCTCAATCATGCGTTCGGCCGGTGAGATTCGCTCCTGTATTTTCGTCAGAGCTGCGGAACTTTTTTTCAGCCGCCCCGTTCCAACCTGTGGCTGGGTCTGTCCTGGCCGATGATTATCCAATGGTTGGCAAGAAAAAACGGAGCGGGGGGATGAGATTTGCGGCGGTGCTGAACCAGGAGGGCGGCACCCTGCGTACGATTGATCTTTCCGCCTTCACGGACCGGATGCGCCAGACGTTGGAGGCAGCAGGTCACTCCATCGATATCGACATCGTTGCCAGCAAGGACATCGTCGCAACGCTGGACCGCATCGCTTCGAAGCACGGCGTCGACATTGTGCTGGCCGGCGGCGGCGACGGCACCATTTCGGCCGCGGCGGCTCGGTTGATGGGCAGGAAGAAGGCACTTGCCATTTTACCGGCTGGCACGATGAACCTGTTCGCGCGCGGGCTCGGCATTCCACAGACCCTGGACGCGGCCGTGAAATCTTTTGCCGACGGCGAGGTGATCGCAGTCGATATGGCAACCGCCAACGGTAAGCCATTCGTGCATCAGTTCTCGATCGGCATGCATGCCAGGATGGTTCAGCTTCGCCAGACCATGGAATTTGGCTCGCGGTTGGGAAAGATGCGGGCTTCAGTGAAGGCTGCCTGGGCGGCGATCAACAACCCGTCGGCAATGAAGGTGACGCTGACCATCGGCGAAGCCGAGATCGTGACGCGCACCACCGGCATCGGCGTCACCAACAATCTGTTCGGTGAGGGTCACCTGCCCTATGCCGACAATCCCGCCGGCGGCGTGCTCGGCATCTATGTCACGGTGGCGCGGCGGCGTGGCGAACTGGTCAGGGTCCTCTTCGACATGGCGCGCGGCAAATGGCGCGACAGTGAACATGTGGAAATCCACCAGGCTGACCGGGCCGTTTTGAAAGTCCACTCGGCTGCGAAGAAATTCCGCGCCGTCATGGACGGCGAACTGGTCAGGCTTGACCGCGAAACGACGATCGAAATTCATCCTGGCGCGCTGAACGTTCTCGTCCCGGCGCGCGCCGTCCAAGCGAAGGCCGCGTGATGCAGCCCGGCATAGTCGATTGGACAGCTTCAGCCTTTGGGAATCTCGCCCTGTTCGTCCCTGGGAAGCTCGCCCTGTTCGGTTGTCGACCTCTTGTCTATCATGTTGCCGTAAATCTCCGCGATGCCCCAGGCGATAAACGCCAACAGCAGCGCGGCGATCAAGATACGGAAAGTATGCCACCCCCAGCGTCCCTGGCGGGCTTTGTCTTCAGGAACGATCCTGGGCATGATCGGCCTCCATTTCGTTGGGCGCCGGCACGTCGTTTAGCGCCGGCAAGTCGTTTGGCGCCGGCGGGCGCGGCTGGCAAAACGTGGTTGGGTAACGGTTCCTCAAGGCGAAGGTTCCGGTTTCGGAGCCAGGCAACTGGCCTGGCGCGAATGGCTGCAAGCCGATGCATTTGGGGGCCTTGTGGATAGCAGGGTAGTGAAAAAGCCGAATCTGCCGGTCGATGTCCTTGGCGTGGTAAGGGCGCAGGACCGGCTTGCCGTACTCCACGGTCTCGATGCAATCGACACGGCGGCCGATCCTGACTTCGACCATATCAGCCGTCTTGCCGCCGCGGTGATGCAAACGCCTATCGCGCTCGTCACGCTGCTTGACGTCGAGCGGCAATGGTTCAAGTCCTGTGTCGGCCTGGATGAGACCGAGGTCGCGACAGATACATCTTTCTGCGCCCATGCCATTGCCGCCGGCGACGAGCCGATGGTGGTGACCGATGCGACCACGGATCTACGTTTCAACGCCAGCCCGCTGGTCACTGGCGAGCATCATGTCCGTTTCTATGCGGGTGCGGCGATTGTGGTGGCCGGCGCCCGGATCGGCACGCTCTGCGTGTTCGACCGGAAGCCGCGCGCGTCCCCGTCTGCCGCCCAGCTCGAACAATTGACGGCGCTCGCCAGCCTCGCGGCCAGCCTGTTCGCATTGAAGGACGCCACCCGCAACGGCGCCAGCGTCGCTGCGGCGCTGGCGCGCGAGGAAAAGCGGCGCGGCATCGCGCTCGATGCCGCCTCGCTCGCCAGCTGGGCATGGGATATCCACACCGATATGATCGAATGCGATGTCCGGTTGTCTGAGCTGTTCGGCCTGCCGCGCTCGAACCGGCTGAGGGCGCGCGATATCCTTGCCGCCATCGACCCGCGTGATGTCTACCAGACCGAGACGCGCTTTCGTGACGCGCTGACCGGCGGCGACGACTATTTTGGCGAATACCGCATCAAGGGCTTCAGTCCGCCGCGCTGGCTCGCTACGCGCGGCCGTGTCATCGAGCGCGACGGCGACGGCAAGCCGACGCTGATCTTCGGCGTCAATTACGACATCACTGAACGCAAGCTCGGCGACGAGCGGCAACGGCTCTTGCTGCGCGAGCTGAACCATCGCGTCAAGAACACGCTGGCGACCGTGCAGGCGCTGGCGACGCAGACCGTTCGCCATGCCCGCCAGCCGAGCGAGTTCCTTGAAGCCTTCAGCGCCAGGCTTCAGGCGCTGGGCGCCGCCCACAGCCTGCTGTCCGACCGCGAGTGGCGCGGCATTGGCATCCGCGAACTCGTGCAGATCGAGGTCAAGCCGTTCGACACCGCCGAACGGCCGCGCATGAC
This sequence comes from Mesorhizobium sp. WSM4842, assembly GCF_055901575.1. Taxonomy (NCBI): domain Bacteria; kingdom Pseudomonadati; phylum Pseudomonadota; class Alphaproteobacteria; order Hyphomicrobiales; family Phyllobacteriaceae; genus Mesorhizobium; species Mesorhizobium sp. WSM4842. The sequence continues at coordinate 1,606,154 of NZ_CM148372.1, read as the reverse complement.
GATCTCAGGCGCCGATCTGCTGCTTTCGCCCGACCAGGCAGTCGGGCTCGGCCTGATCCTGCATGAACTGGCCAGCAACGCGTTGCAATACGGAGCGCTGTCGGCGGCTTCGGGCAAGGTCGATCTCGACTGGCAGGCACAGGGCCGGAAAGGCGCACGGCGCCTGGTGCTGACCTGGCGCGAAAGCGGCGGGCCTGAAGTTGCCTCGCCCGAACGCCACGGCTTCGGCTCGATCCTGATCCGCCGCAGCCTGGCCAAGGTCATCTCCAGCGAAGTGACCCACGAATTCCGGCCGGAAGGCGTGTTCGCCGAAATATCGATGCCGCTGGAGGATCTGCCGAAGTGACGGCCCGGCCATGATCCCGAACCGAAGGTCCGCGTCAGCGAAAAGTGGGAGCCCGCTTTTCGGATAAGATCATTGTCAAACAAGGAGAAGAATCGCTTCGAGCTATTTCGCTTCGCCGGCATCCGGATCGTCGGCATCGGGCTTGGTGTTCTCGCGGTAGATGGCGTAGGCGGCGAGTGCAATCGCCGGGCCGAGTATGGTGCCCAGGCCGCCTTTCCCCTTGAGTAGCGCCGGCAGTACGGCGAGCGCGGCCGTGATGCCGACCGCCTTCATGTCGGCATTGCGCCTCCGCGCCCGGCGTCGAGCGCGCGCGCCGGCCGACAGCTGATGGATGAGCAGGAGGAGCCCTGCGATCACCAGGAAGCCGACCCCGAACCCAAGGCAGGCTGCCATCGGCCCGTAGTGACCCGCCACCCAGATATAGGCCGCTCCGACGAGGAAAACGACGCCGCACAGTGCTGCAAGTGCTGCGAGCGCATAGACGATTGCAGCCGTGCGCGCGCGGCGCACGGCTGCAGCGGCTTCACCCGAGACGAGGCCCGAGATCAACGATGCCAGCATTCCCATCTGGGCTGAGACTAGCGGCGCGCGAGAAGCGCGAACAGAAAGCCGACGCCTGCCGCGATTGCCAGCGACGTCACCGGCTTTTCGCGCACGCTCGCCACCACTTGCGCCTCGATGTCCTTGGCGTTGCTGCGCAGGGTGTCGAAGGCTGCTTCGCCCTGGGCGCGCAATTGCTCCACACCTTCGGTCGCGGCGCGGCGGGCCGTCCCATAACCATGTTCGCCGGTCTTGGCCAATTGCTTGGTGAGTTTTTCGATATCGGCTTTCAATTGCCTGATGTCGGCCTCAAGATCCGAATCCGCCCGGCTTGCGTTCGCGGCCTTTCCTGCAGCAGTCGCCATTGCTTAACTCCTTGCTTGCTTGGCTCCAAACGCTCGATACACGCCAAGGTTCCGAAATCGGAATGAGGTCCATGAAAGGGTGTTTCCGCGTATGAGTCCAGCCCGACCCGAGCGTCCCGGGACCGGCGTCAGATCAGCGGCCGGCGATCCTCGCTCAACCCTCCCAGCGAGTTGAGCTTTCGTTAAGGACCGAGATTTCTGTCATCTGCGACGGGCATGCCTTTAGATGACAGGATGCCAAATAACTTTAGATGACAGGAAGCCAAATAGAGATCATGACTCCTCTGTTCCCTGCGCTTCCCCTTTTCCCTGCGCCCCACGGAGACATTGCCACGTGCCCTTGCTTGACGGATTGCGGATTCTTGTTCTGGAGGATGAATTCCTGATCGCCATGGATGTCGAGCAGCTTTGCCGCGACTACGGCGCCGGCGACGTGATCGTCGCCCGCAATCTGGGTGAGATCGATCGGAAGAGCGTTGCCTCGCAATTCGACGCCGCCATCGTCGATCTCATGCTGGGCGGCGCTTCGACGCTCGATTTCGCTTCGCGGCTGCGCGAATCGGGCGTGCCTTTCGTCTTCGCCTCGGGCTATTCCGACATGGACGAAATCAAGGTGTCCTTTCCCGATATCAGATTGGTCACCAAGCCTTATTCGGGAGACGATCTCGTGCAGGCAGTGGCGGCGGCGTGCGGGCGCGGCCCTCTTATCTGATGTCCGAAAACCGGGGCCCGCATTACCGGGGACCATATTATCGGGGTCGGTATTTCAGGCGGCGTTCGACCCCGTCACCTGAGCCGATATCGCATCCGGCCCAAACTCGTCATCGCCGGAAATCTTCAAGATTTCCTGCAGCCGCGTGCGGGCGCGGCTGACGCGGCTCTTGATCGTTCCGACCGCACAGCCGCAAATCTCAGCAGCTTCCTCATAGGAAAAACCCGAAGCGCCGATGAGGATGATGGCTTCGCGCTGGTCCTCGGGCAATTGCTCGAGCGCGCTACGAAAGTCCTTGAGGTCGAGCTGACCGTGCTGGGCCGGATGGACGGCTAGCCTGGCCGTCATGATGCCGTCGCTGTCCTGCACCTCGCGGCCGCGCTTGCGCATCTGCGAATAGAATTCGTTGCGCAGGATGGTGAACAGCCATGCCTTGAGATTGGTGCCCGGCTCGAAGCTTTCATGCTTGTCCCAGGCCTTCACCAGCGTTTCCTGCACCAGATCGTCGGCCTTGTCGGCATTTTGCGTCAGCGACACGGCAAAGGCCCGCAGGCTCGGAATCGAGCCGAGCAGATCCGTCTTGAAGCTCTGGGACACGGCCGCCATGCCTCAGTCCTTTTTCCGTGCAGGTTGGGCCCGTTCCAACTGGCTGAGCAATTGGGCGAAGCGATCCGGCACATTGTCGGAGACCAGCTCGTCGTAATATTGCTTGAGTTTGCGGCCGATTTCCGAATTTGGCCCGAGCGGGTCGCCGGAAGCTGCCCGGCGCCTGTTTGCAGCGCCAGCCGTGGTATCTTTCGTCATGTCTTCATTTCGCCCTTTGTTCCCAGCACCCTGCCGCCCTTCAATACACGATGCAAAGCAGGCGGTCCCCTCGTCTGGTTGCCCGTCCCGACCTCAAACGCCGTCCTCTTACATTAGTTCCAAACCATCGGAACTTTTTCGGAAAGCCGGCGTTTATGTTTTCAGGGTTTATTTTCGGGGCTTGTAATCACCTTGGCCTGCAATCTATGCAATTACGTCGGAGGGAGACGTCCATCATGAGCCTATCCGCAACCATCGCTCCGCACCTGCCGTTCCTGCGCCGCTTCTCGCGAGCCGTTTCCGGATCGCAGGAGAGTGGCGACGCGCTGGTCGCCGCGATGCTCGAAGCCATCATCGCCGACATCGACATCTTTCCGGACGCGTCGAACGACCGCATCGCGCTCTACAAAGTCTTCGCCAGGCTGTTCACCTCGGTCGCCATCCGCGTTCCGCAAGAACACCCGCAGTCGGCGTGGGAACAGCGCGCCGCCGCCAATCTGAACGCGATCTCACCCCGCCCCCGCCAAGCCTTCCTGCTGGTCGCCGTCGAAGGTTTCAGCGAAGACGAGGCGGCGGAGATTCTCGACGTCGACGATCAGGAGTTCTCCGAACTTCTCGCCGAGGCCAGCAACGAGATTTCCCGCCAGGTGGCAACCGATGTGCTGATCATCGAGGACGAGCCGCTGATCGCCATGGACATCGAGCAAATGGTCGAAAGCCTCGGCCATCGCGTCGTCGGAACTGCGCGTACCCACGCCGAGGCGGTGGCGATGTTCACAAAGACGCGGCCGAAGATGGTGCTGGCCGACATCCAGCTTGCCGACGGCAGCTCGGGCATCGAAGCGGTGAACGAGATCCTGTCGTCCACGCCGGTGCCGGTGATCTTCATCACCGCCTTTCCCGAGCGCCTCCTGACCGGCGAGCGGCCGGAGCCGGCCTTCCTCGTCACCAAGCCGTTCAATCCGGATATGGTCAAGGCCCTGATCAGCCAGGCGCTGTTCTTCGACCGGCATGCGAAAGCCGCTGCATAGGACCGGGCAGGCCCAGCCTCGCGCTGCCCGTTCCACGGATCGCCCGTTTTCCCACTGATCGAATGATGCTGGCCGCTTGCGGCTGGCAAACGTCACTTGCGCCTCGAACTTCCCCCTGCGCATGGCGATTCAATTCGGGCCGGAAAGATTTCCAGGGATCGTCTTTTTCGGGAAATGGTGGAACAAACGGTAGCGAAAGACGTTTTTGCCGTACCATTTGAAGGAGATGGATCATGCTTTACTGGGCGCTCGTATTTCTCGTCGTCGCGATCATTGCAGGCGCTCTTGGTTTCGGCGGTATCGCCGGCACCTCGGCCGGTATAGCGCAGATACTGTTTTTCATTTTTCTCGCTTTCCTGATCATTTCGCTTATCGCGGGCTTGTTCAAACGCGCGTCGTGAACTGCGATCGAACACTGGGAGCCGCACCCCTCAAGCGGTTTCCAGCTACCGCCGGGCGGAGTCCTTACCGGACGTCGCTCGGCGGACCTCTTTTTGGAACCCAATTTTCCGTCAGCCGTTCAGTCTGCATTGGGCGGTGAAGTGACCAATGCAATCCAGAGCCGGAGACATGAAAGACAGCGGACGGAGCGATGAAATCATCGCTTTGCAGTCCGCTGAGAGTGGAATGCAGCTTGGCCGGGCCCTTCTCCATGCGCTGCACAATGCCGGCATTTCGGTTCTCTATCAGGATCGCGAGATGAAAACCGTCTGGGCCCGCAACATGCGCCCGCCATGGGCTTCCGATACGACCGACGGCAACGGCATCCTGCCGCTGGCGCAGGCGGAGCGTATCGGTGCGGCCAAACGCAATGTCGTCGCATCCGGCAATCCGGAACATCTTGAGCTCAGCATTCCCGCCGATGATGGCGTTCGCTGGTTCCAAATATGGGTAGACGCGGATCATGACGACGGCGGCGCCGTGCAGGGCGTCGTCACCACCATGGTCGAAACGACCGAGCAGAAACGTCGCGAGCAGACCCTGAAGACGCTGCTGCGCGAGGTCAGCCACCGCTCAAAGAACCTTTTGGCAATCATCCAGAGCATCGCCACCCAGACCAGCCGTTATTCGGACACGCTCGGTGATTTCCTGACACGCTTTCGCGGCCGGCTGCAGTCGCTTGCCTCATCCCAGGACCTGGTGACCTCGTCGAACTGGCGGGGAGCGGCACTGCGCGAACTGGTGTCCGGCCAGGTCGGCCGCTATGGAGCCGACCCTGTGCGCAGCTTGCGTTTCCAGGGTGCAAATCCGTACCTCAACCCCAATGCCGCCCTGCATATCGGCTTGGCCATGCACGAGCTTGCCGTCAATTCGGTCAGCTACGGCGCTCTGTCGCGAGCCGACGGATTCGTCGAGGTGACGGCCGATCTGACGGCCGCTTCCGCTGGCGAGACCGCATTGTCGCTGACATGGGCCGAAGCCATCGGAGCCAATGACAATCAGCCCAGTGAGAAGCGCTTTGGCAGCGTCGCGCTGGAGCGCGTCGTGCCTGCGTCGTTGAACGGTACGGCGACACTTGAAATCACCGGGGACCGCCTCGAATATCGTCTTGTCGTTCCTCGCGGCAATTTCGAGACGGATTGAACGGACAGCAGCCGAGCCCAAGAGAGCCGTGGCCAAGAGGGCTGGGGATCGATACGGGCCGCGCCGGCTTAACCATCTGTTCACCATAAAGTCCGATGCTGTTTTTCCCAGACACCGCTCCGCATGACGTTTTCGATCGCAGTTGCTGCGCAGTACGGGAGGAATGGCTTTGACGGTTGCCGACATCAACAGGCTCGAACAGGCCGCGCGCGTTTCGATGGGCGGGTTTCAGGATCTCGAAGCATCCGCGATGCCGTCGCCCCATACTTCCCTCCCGACCCCCGGCGTCGCCGCGATCGGGCTGGCTGCAGTGGTCGTCCTGGTCGCCGCGTTCCAGTTGATCTAATGCATGTCGCGCAAAAGCATGCCCTCGGGCCTGACCCAGGGCCTGACCCGAGGCCTCATGTCGACCTGTTCTCCAATCAGTCGCGCCAGCCTGCATGGCAGGAACTTTGACGGATGTGGCCCGTTCTTATGGCCGGAGGACCGTCGCCATGGAACACATCGCTGCCGTGTTGCTGGTCATTGGCTGTTCGAACGCGATGACCGAGTGTCGCGAACTGCCCGTATCGGTGAGCGTTTTCGAAACCGCTCAGGAATGCACCGCCGCGCGGCCCTTTGCCTTGAGCGATTTGCAGGGTCAGGCTCCGCGCATAATTGCCAAATGCCTTTCCGTCGATCCGGCACTTGAGGATGATTACGACCAGATCGTCTGGAATGTGCGTCCGGACGGCACGCTCGACGCGTCCGTGGAGATTTCCAATCTTGAGGTTGCCTCGAACGGCGCGCGCCCCGAAAAAGATTCCCTTAGCCAACAATGAAATCGAGCAGGCAAAACGCTTTTTCGCATGATACATGACGGTAGAGCTACAAGTGAGGACAAAAAGGCGAGGAGTGACCCTATGCGGAAGATGATTATTGCCATGGTTGCCGTGATCGCAGTCAGCGGTTGCAGCACCACTGAGAAGGATGTCGCCGTCGGCGCCGGTGTCGGCGCGCTGGCCGGCGGCCTGATTGACGGCGGCAAGGGTGCGCTGGTGGGCGCAGCCATCGGTGCCGGTTCCGGCCTGCTGGTGCGCAACCTGCGCAACGGCTATTGCCAGTACCGCGACAACCGTGGCCGTCTGTTTACGGCTCGCTGTTGATCCGTTTCAAACGCATGAAGCAATAGAAGCGGAGACCGGACGAGCCGGTCTCTGTTTACTTGCGCCTTCGAAAACGGTCGGTTTGCGGCAGCGTTTCAGTCCGACAGTGGAATCCTGATTTCCACGCTCAACCCGCCATCGTGAAAATCGCGATTGATCGTACCGCGCAATTCGCGCGTGACGTTCAGATCGATCAGCTTGGTGCCAAAACCGGTTTTGACAGGTGGTTCGAGCTTCTTCTGGCCGGCTTCGCGCCAGTTGAGGACCAGCGTCCGGTCGCTCCTGCGGCCCTCGACCGACCAGTCGACCTTGAGTGACCACTCGCCCGTTCTAGCATTGACCGAATTGCCGGTTTCGCCATATTTCAGCGCGTTCGTTGCCAGTTCATGAAAGGTCAGGCCGAGCGCTTGCGTCGTCGTCTCGTCGAGCAACACCTCTGGCCCCGACAATATCCCCTCGGGAAGCTCCTTGCCGAACACCTGGCCAAGTTCGATGCGCAAGAGATCGCCGAGATCGGCCTTCTGCCAGCGCGAGCGCGTCAGCATGTCCTGGGAAGCCGCCATCGCTTGCAGCCGGGCCGAAAAAGAGGACGAGAACTCGTGGACGTCGGTAGCGTGCGACGCCGTCTGGCGCGCGATCGCCAGCACCCGCGTGATCGAGTTCTTGATGCGGTGCTTCATCTCCTGCAGCATCAGGTCTTTTTCGAGCAGGCTTTTTTCCGTCGTTTCATGAAGCAGCGAGACCGCGTCATAGGCCCGCTCCTGATAGCGGGCCACCAGCGCGATGGTTCCCGCAAGCAGCAGCCCGAACAGGCCGAGCATCACCGGAATGGCGCGCGAGGAGGGTTGCGAGAATGCGCTTGTCGGTCTGAACAGGACGGTCCATGGACGTCCGGCGATGGTGATCTCACGAGAAACCAGCAGCCTGTCGCCGAAGCTCGACGCCGGCGGCGTTTCCGACTGGAACAAAAGATGGTCGGCATCCACCTTGCCGTCATAGATTTCGATGTTCACCGGCAGCAGCGGCGTTCGGCTCAGCGCGGTCTGGAACAGATCGCGGGCGCGGAAGGCCGCATAAAGAAAGCCTGCTGTCGAGGATCTGGACGCATCGATGCCGTCCTGGGCGGTTTCGACGTTGAGCCGCACGAAGACCAGGAAGCCGGTGAAGGTCTGCGCAGCACCTGTTTCCTGGCCTAGCTGCACGCGCCCGCTCGCGTGCTGCTGGTTGTCGGCCATCGCCCTTTCGATCGCCTCGCGCCGCACCGGTTCGGTGAACATGTCGTAGCCGATGCTGGACTGATTGGAAGGATCCAGCGGCTCGAATAGCGTGATGGGCGTACGCCATGGCAGCGTTGTCGTAGCCGGATAGATCGCATCGCTGGCGCCATAGTCGTGCAGGATGGCACGCTCGACGGCTGCCTCGTCGCCGGCTCTCACCAGCCGGAGAAAGCCGATACCGCGCAGGCCGGTAAAATTGTCGTTGATACCAAGCGCTTCGAAGAACGCCTTGAACTCACCCCGCGAAATGCCACCATTGCGCGCCTCGAACAGCGCATGGGTCGATCGCAGCAGCGACAGATGCAGGTCGATGCGGCTATCGATCCGGTTGAGCGCATCGTCCGCCGTCGCCTCGAACTTGATGCGCGCCGCTTCCTGCGTGGCGAAATAGGCGAATCCCGCCATCGTCAGGCTGATCAGCGCGACGGCGATGAAAGCGACGATCGGGAAGAACTTCTTCAAGTTGCTGCTGCGGCCCATGGTTCCCCATCTTATGGGCAAGTCCCCGTGGCAACACAATGGCGCGGCCAAACCATCATGACGACTGGCATATCACATGACAGGTATTTGACGCTTCAGGCGGCGATCTTCAGTGCACCTGGGCCCGGAATTGCACCGGGCGGGCACTTGCCCAAAATGATCATGCCGAGCACCTCGTCCTGGGTCACGTCGCTGGTGTGCGCCGTGCCGACGACCCGACCATTCTTCATCACGCAGACGCGGTCGGCAAGCTCGAACACATCGTGGATGTCGTGGCTGATCAGGAAGATGCCGATGCCGTCGGCCTTGAGCTGCATGACCAGTTCGCCGACCTGTGCCGTTTCCTGCGGCCCCAATGCCGCCGTCGGCTCATCCATGATCAGGATGCGGGCGTTGAACAGGATGGCGCGCGCGATTGCCACCGACTGCCGCTGGCCGCCCGAAAGCTTGACCACCGGTTCCTTGAAGCGCTGGAAGCGGGGATTGAGCCTGCCCATCACCTTGCGCGCCTCGGCCTCCATGGCGCCGTCGTCGAGCGTGCCCCAGCCGGTCATCAGCTCGCGTCCGAGGAAGAGATTGGCGGCGGCGTCGACATTGTCGGCGAGCGCCAGCGTCTGGTAGATCGTCTCGATGCCGTATTTCTTGGCGTCGCGCGGATTGGAGATCGAAGCCTCTTCGCCATTGACGAAGATCTGGCCCGAATCGCGCTTGTAGGCGCCGGACAGGATCTTGATCAGCGTCGACTTGCCGGCGCCGTTGTGGCCAAGCAGCGCCACGACCTCGCCGGGGAAAAGGTCGATCGACGCATCGTCGACAGCACGAATGCCGCCAAAGGCAATCGAAATGTTGCGCATATCGATCAGTGGCGTGGGCGCAGTTGTGTCAGCCATGATCGTTCCTCCCCATAGTTTCTGCTTGAGCATGGTCTTGTCGAAACCGGCGTCCAATTTTCGCTGACGCGGCGCTTCGGCTCGGGATCATGCTCAGACCCGCTTGCGGTAGACGGTGTCGAGCCAGACGGCGACGACCAGCACGGCGCCGACAACGACGCTCTGAAGCGGTGAATCGATGCCGAGCAACACCATGCCGGACTGCAGCGACTGCATCAGAAGTGCGCCCAGCATCGCGCCGAGCACCGTGCCGGAGCCGCCGGCCAGCGACGTACCGCCAATGACCGCAGCCGCGATGACCAAGAGCTCGTCCAGCGTACCCAGCGCATTGGTCGACGCATTGAGGCGGGCCGACGCAATCGCCGCGCTGATCGCGGCCAGCACGCCCATGATCATGAACACCTTCATGGTCACCCAGCGCGTGTTGATGCCGGCGAGTTCGGCCGCTTCCGGATTGCCGCCAATGGCGAAGACATAGCGGCCGAAACGGGTGCGCCTGGTGATGAAGGTCATGACGATGCCGACTGCGACCGCGATCAGCACCGGTATGGCGATGCCATGGGCGATGAACAGGCCGCCTTCGGGAACAGTGATGCCGGTCCGCTGAGCGTACTGGCGAACGATGCCGATCGGCCAGGGGTAGGAATTGGCGATCCAGACGGCGCCAAGGATGGCGGCGCAGGCGACAACACCAAGCAAGCTCTCCGCCCAAACCGGGCGCAGCGGGAATTTGAACCGCTTGCGCTGCGACCGGCCGTTGAGCAGCATCAAGGCGACGGCCACACAGGCGAGAATGCCGACGATCCAGCTTGCAGTTGCCCCGATCGAGCCACGCGGCCCGCCACCCATGAGCTGGAATGTGGCGTCGAGCGGCGCGACGGTGCGCCCGCTCGTCATCAGCCACGCGATGCCGCGCCAGATCAGCAGGCCGCCCAGCGTCACGATGAAGGCCGGAACCTCGAGATAGGCGATGATGAAGCCCTGGAGCGCGCCGATCATGAGGCCGAGCGCTACGCCGGCAGCCAGTGCGATGATCCATATCCAGGGATTTCCAAGCTGGAAGCCCATGACCCGGATGAGGAATTCGGCCTGCGCGACGCCCATCACCATGCCGATCACACCTTCGACGGAGCCGACCGAAAGATCGATGTTGCGCATCACGATGACCAGCACCATGCCGGTCGCCATGATCGCGACCGAGGAGGTCTGCACCGACAGGTTCCAGAGATTGCGCGGCGTGAGGAAAAGCCCGCCCGACAGGATGTGGATTCCAACCCAGATGACCAGCAGCGCGCCGATCATGCCGAGCATGCGTATGTCGAGTTCGGTTGCCTTGAGGAAGCGGCCGACGGGGCTGAGCTCGGATTCACGCGCCCGATCGGCAGCTGTGTCGGCGGCCGGCGTGTTGGAAGTCGTGTCGGCCATGATGTCCTCCCACCGGGTTGCCGTCTGCCGCGGATGCCGGAAGCAGCTTAGAAGTTAGCCGCGAGAAGCGGAAAAACAATTCTTTTTGAAAAAACGCCGCGGCGTGAAGCCGCGGCGTTTCAGGCTTCTTGCGAAGGCCGGATCAGTTGCAGACCGGGACGGTGCCCGCTGCCACGCCGGCGCAGACCTCTTCCTTCTTGATCCAGCCCGCGTCGATGACGACGTTGAGATTGTCCTTGGTGATGGCAATCGGCGTCAGGAACAGCGACTTGACGACATTGCCGCCCGGCGTGGTGAAGTCCTTGACGCCCGCAATGTCTGTCATCTGCTTGCCGTCGGCCAGCTGCGAGGCGATCTCGGCAGCGTTCTTGCCGAGCTCGCGCGCGTCTTTCCATACTGATACGGTCTGCGTGCCGAGCGCGATACGGTTCAGCGCGGCATGGTCGCCGTCCTGGCCCGACACCGGGACGGATCCGGCCAAGCCTTGCGCCGTCAGCGCCGCGACGACGCCACCAGCGGTGCCGTCATTGGCAGCAACCACGGCATCGACCTTGTTGTCGTTGGCGGTCAGGAACTGTTCCATGTTCTTCTGAGCGTTGGCGGGAAGCCAGCCGTCCGTATAGGCCTCGCCGACATTCTTGATCTTGCCGCTGTCGATCGCGTCCTTGAGCACTTCCATGGATCCGGCGAACAGAAAATCGGCATTCGGATCGGCGCCCGAGCCCTTGATGAAGACGTAATTGCCTTCCGGCGCCACCTTGAACACTTCGCGGGCCTGCATGCGGCCGACTTCCTGGTTGTCGAAGGTCAGATAGAACACGTCCTTGTTCTCGATCAGCCGGTCATAGCCGACGACCGGAATGCCTTCGTCCAGCGCCTTCTGCACCGCCGGCCCGATGGCCGAGGCATCCTGCGCAAGGATGATCAGCGCGTTGGCGCCCTGCGAGATCAGGCTCTCGACATCGGTCAGCTGCTTGCCGGGATTGGACTGTGCATCGGCGGAAATATACTTGTCGCCGGCGGCCTCGATCGCCGACTTCATGGCGGCTTCGTCGGTCTTCCAACGCTCTTCCTGGAAGTTCGACCACGAAACGCCAATGACCTTGTCCTTGGCCTGTGCGACCGACGCGAGCGTCAGCGACATGGCGACCCCCGCCAGAATGGCGGCTGTGAATCTCTTCATGATTTTCCTCCCTGCGCCGCGTACGGCGCGACCAACTGGCCCGAAGGCCGGCACAAAGGCTCCTATTTTTTCGAGCCTCGAAAAAATACTGGTCCAACGCCGAAGCACTGTCAACACCAATTCTGATGGATTTTGTTGGCCTGCCGGCTTTTTTTCGAGGCTCGGAATAAACAATGACAGGCCCTTCTGCTTCTGCCAGTATTTGTCGGACATTACCGACGGCTTCCGGTTCATGAGCGGCCGCGGCAATAGGGAGGAAGCAAAAGAATGTCGGTTGGAATCCGTCATGACGATTTGCGCCGGCGCAACCGGGCGATGGTGATTTCTGCGGTACGCCGGGCCGGCCAGCCGTCGCGGACCGAGATCGCCGCAACCACCGGCCTCAGCCATTCGACCATATCGGCGATCTCTTCCGACCTGATCCAGCAAGGCATCCTGACCGAGAGCAAGGCGAGCGAGACCGTTTCGATGAAACGCGGCCGACCGCAGGTCGGCCTCAGCCTCAATCCGGAAGCCGCTGCGGTATTGGCGGTCGTGTTGTCGCTGAATTTCCTGTCGGTCGCTGTCATCGATTATGCCGGACAGGTGGTCGCCGAGGAACAGCGCCGGCTGGACACGCTGACCATGTCGCGCGACGAGCTGATCGACGAATGTGTCGCCATCGTGCGGCGCCGGATCGAAGACCCCAACCTCGACGTCCAAAGCGTCGCCCGCATCGCGCTGGCGATCCAGGGCATCACCGATTCGCATGCGCGCGCCATGTTGTGGTCGCCGATCACGCCGCAGACGAACATCGCCTTCGCCGACATTCTGGAACGCGAGTTCGGCATCCCGGCCATCATGGAGAACGACTGCAACATGATGGCCGTGGCGCTGCGCTGGCGTGACCCGGATCGCTACCGCGACGATTTCATCGCCATCCTGCTCTCGCACGGCATCGGTATGGGGCTGGTGCTGAAGGGCGAACTGTTCACCGGCACCCATTCCTCGGGCGGCGAATTCGGCCACATGATTCATCGGCCGGGCGGCGCGCTTTGCCGCTGCGGGCGGCGCGGCTGCGTCGAGGCCTATGCCGGCAACTACGCCATCTGGCGCAACGCAAGGCAATTGAGCGAGAACGCAGAGCCGGTCGCCGATGTCAGCGACGCCGAGATGCGGGCACTGGCGGCCCGGGCGCGCCAGACGGACGGACCGGAGCGCGAAGCCTACCGCAAGGCCGGCGAAGCGCTCGGCTTCGGGCTTGGCAGCCTGTTCGCGCTGATCGATCCGGCGCCGGTCGCCATGGTCGGCGCCAGCGCTGCCGCCTTCGACCTGATCGAGCCGGCCCTGCGCGAGGCCATCGCCCAGACCGCCGGCGGCCAGCATTCGGGTTCGATTTCCTTCGACACCGAGACGAACGAGCTGCCGCTGATCCGCGAAGGCTGCGCCTTGCGAGCGCTGAGCTTCGTCGACCAGGAGATTTTCGCGCCGGGCGCGCAAGGGAAGTCCGGCACGATCAGGAAGGACGTGGCGTGAGTCCGAAGGCAAGGAACAAAGGCGGAATGCGACTTGGGGTTGTGTTGAGATTCAGGTCAGGCCGCGCCGGAGTCGAAGACGGGCGCGAAGCGACCAGACTGGGCGAGTTCCGAGAACCGGAACGGAGCGTACTTTTGGGTACGTACCGGAAGCGCAGGAAATCGCCGGTCGCAGGCCGGCATCACCTGAATATCAGCTAGTCTTCCCTGATCGCATAGCCCGCACCGCGGATGGTGCGGATGACATCGGGCATGCGACCATTGTTGACCGCCTTGCGCAACCGGCCGACATGGACGTCCACCGTGCGCTCGTCGATGTAGATCGTCTCGCCCCAGACATTATCGAGCAACTGGCTGCGCGAGAAGACCCGACCTGGGTGCCGCATCATGAATTCGAGCAGCCGGAATTCGGTCGGCCCGAGCCGGATCTCGCTCTTCTTGCGATAGACCCTGTGCGATTCGCGATCGAGCATGATGTCGCCGACCTTCAGCACGCTGGACAGCACTTCGGGCTTGGCGCGGCGCAGCAGCGCCTTGATCCTGGCCATGAATTCCGGTGTCGAGAACGGCTTGACCAGGTAGTCGTCGGCCCCTGTCGAGAGGCCGCGCACCCGGTCGCTCTCCTCGCCGCGTGCGGTCAGCATGATGATCGGCAGCCGCTCGGTTTCGGGGCGCATCCGAAGGCGTCGGCAAAGCTCGATGCCGGAAACCGCCGGCACCATCCAGTCGAGCACCAGAAGATCGGGCACGTTTTCCTGCAGCCGGATTTCGGCCTCGTCGCCGCGCGTCACCACCTCGACCTGATAGCCTTCGGATTCCAGATTGTAGCGGAGGAGGACGCCCAGCGGCTCTTCGTCCTCCACCACCATGATGCGTGGCGCGATCATCGACCGGTCACCCCCGTCATGTCGCCGGCGCCGACATCGTCGTTTCGTCGAGCTTCGGGCGATCCGCCGGCAATTGCTGCCCGGTCACGACATAGTAGGCGTTTTCGGCGATGTTGGTGACGTGATCGCCGATACGCTCGAGATTCTTGGCGCAGAACAGAAGATGCGTGCAGGCGGTGATGTTGCGCGGATCCTCCATCATGTAGGTCAGGAGTTCGCGAAAAACCGCCGTGTATTTCACGTCGATCTTCTGGTCGTCGGCGCGCAGTTCTTTCAACGCGCCGGCATTGCGCGACACATAGTGCTCGACCACGCCGCGGAGCTGCACAAGAACGAGATCCGCCATCGCGTCGATACCGTGCGAGAGATTACGCGGCGTGGCGCTCTGCCCGACTGCGCTGACCCGCTTGGCTATGTTCTTGGCCAGGTCGCCGATGCGCTCGAGATCGCCGGCCATGCGGATTGCGCCAACCACGGCGCGCAGATCTTGCGCCATCGGCTGCCGCTTGGCGATCAGCGTGATCGCACTATCGTCGAGTTCGCGCTGCCGCGCATCCATGATGGCGTCGTCCGAGACGACGCGCTGCGCCATCGCATTGTCTGATGCAAGCAACGCGCGGATCGAGGCTGCGACCATCGCGGCGGCGAGCTCGTCCATATCGCGGATCAGCCTGTCGATGTGCTCCAGTTCCTCGTCGAAAGATGCGACGGTGTGTTCACCCATGATACTGTCCTCGTGTTCGAAATTCGCCGCCGGACCGCTCAGCCGAACCGGCCGGTGATGTAGTCCTGGGTGCGCTTGTCGTCGGGGTTGGTGAACATCTTGTCGGTCGCGCCCTCCTCGACCAGATAGCCGAGATGGAACATCGCCGTGCGTTGCGACACGCGCGCTGCCTGCTGCATCGAATGGGTGACGATGACGATCGTGTAGTTCTGGCGCAGTTCGTCAATCAGTTCCTCGACGCGGGCGGTGGCGATCGGATCGAGCGCCGAACAGGGCTCGTCCATCAGGATCACTTCCGGCGATACGGCGATGGCGCGCGCGATGCACAGGCGCTGCTGCTGTCCGCCGGAGAGACCGGTACCCGACTCGAGCAGGCGATCCTTGACCTCGTTGAACAGGCCGGCCTTCTTCAGGCTCGATTCAACGATGCCGTCCAACTCGGCCTTGCTCCTGGCCAGGCCGTGAATGCGCGGACCGTAGGCGACGTTTTCATAGATCGACTTCGGAAACGGGTTCGGCTTCTGGAATACCATGCCGACGCGGGCTCGCAGCTCGACGACATCGATCTTCGGGTCGTAGACATCCTCGCCGTCGAGCGTGATCTTGCCGCTCACCCGCGCGATATCGATGGTGTCGTTCATTCGGTTCAGGCACCGCAGGAAGGTCGACTTGCCACAGCCCGATGGGCCGATCAACGCCGTCACCTGGTTCTCGCGGACATCGAGATCCACGTCGAACAGAGCTCGCTTCTCGCCGTAATGAACAGAGACCTTGTCGCCCTTCATCTTGATCGAAGGGGCGATGGTTCCGCTGCTCAGTTTCTGTTCGACGCCGGCTTCCGTCATGATGTTCATATCCTCTACTCCTTACCAGCGCCGCTCGAAGCGCCTGCGCAGTATCACCGCGATGGCATTCATGATGACCAAAAAAAGCAGCAAAATCAAAATCGCCGCCGAAGTCTTCTGCTGGAACCCGGCTTCCGGGAAATCCGCCCACATGAATATCTGCACCGGCAGGATCGTCGCGGGATCGGTGAAGCCGCCGGGAATGTCGACGATGAAGGCGACCATGCCGATCATCAGCAGCGGCGCGGTTTCACCCAGCGCATGCGCCATTCCGAGGATGGTGCCGGTCATGATACCCGGCATCGCCAGCGGCAGGACGTGATGGAATACGGTCTGGACCTTGGACGCTCCGATGCCAAGCGCCGCCTCGCGGATCGACGGCGGCACGGCGCGCAGCGAAGCGCGTGAGGCGATAATGATGATCGGCAGGGTCATCAGCGCCAGCACCATGCCGCCGACCACCGGGGCTGAGCGCGGCAGGCCGAAGAAGTTCAGGAATACGGCAAGTCCAAGCAGGCCGAAGACGATCGAAGGCACCGCCGCCAGATTGTTGATATTCACTTCGATGGTCGTCGTCAGCCGGTTCTTGGGCGCAAATTCCTCAAGATAGATCGCCGCCGAAACGCCTATGGGAAAGGCGATGGCGAGCGTGACGATCATGGTCAGGAACGATCCGACGACCGCGCCCCAGACACCGGCCAGTTCCGGCTCGCGGCTTGCGCCGGTGAAGAAGAAGATCGAGTTGAACCGGCTTTCGATCAGGCCGGCGCTCTTCAGCGTGTCGAGCCAGACGATCATCTTGTCGGAAATCTTTCGCGATGCTTCCGGCGTGTCGATGACGCGCAGGAATGCCTGGCCGCTCGCTGCGGGCGCCGTGCTGTCCAGCGCCTCGATCACCGTGCCCTTTGCGACCGCCGTCCCGTTGGCCCCAGGCGACAGCGCGGTCAGCTTGACCGTACCGCCATTGAACGCGACCAGCAGCGACGATGCGCCGCTCGTCAGCGTGAGCATACCGTTTTCGCCCTCGGTCGCACCATTGCCACGCGCCAGCGTCAGCATGGCGTCGTCGCCGAAGGTCAGATCGATGTCGCCGCTGGTTTCCGAAGGGGTGACGCTTGTCGAAATCGCTTCGTCCGAACCGACGTCGGCAAGCAACCCCTTGAGATAAAGGTCGGCAAAATCGTCAAGTGGAACCGCATAGTCCACCGTTCCTCCGAGCATCCCCGGATCAGCCGCAATATCTTTGCGCAGGAAGACGCCTGTGCCGGTGGAAATCAGTCCGCGCAGCAGGCGCTTGTCCTGACGGCTCGTCACATCAGGAAATTTTGCCGTAAGCGCTTCCTGAGCGATGGCGTCGTAGTTGGCGGCGTCGAGTTTCGCCGGGTCGACCTTGGCCGCCGAAAGATCGATCGGCAGCGTCAGATAGTTCTGCCGCAGCGCCGGGATCGCCTGCGTGACGATCGTCGACAGGAGCAGCACAAGGAATAAGCCGGCCAACGCGACGGCTGCGGCGCCGAGCCATTTGAACCACGTTTCAGTGCGGTAACGACCCTTCAGCCGCGCCTTCGCGGCATCGTCGGTATGAACGCTGACCGGCCGCCGGCCGGCGCCGAATGACGCGATCGCATCAGTCATATTGCTCTCGGTATTTCTGGACGACGCGCAAAGCGACGATGTTGAGGGTAAGCGTGATGCTGAACAGCACCAGGCCGAGTGCGAAGGCTGCAAGCGTCTTGGCGCTGTCGAACTCCTGATCGCCTACAAGCAGCGTCACGATCTGCACCGTCACGGTGGTGACCGCTTCGAGCGGGTTGGCCGTGAGGTTTGCCGCCAGGCCCGCCGCCATGACCACGATCATTGTTTCACCAATTGCGCGGCTGACGGCGAGCAGCATCGCCGAAACGATGCCCGGAAGGGCAGCGGGAAGGACCACCTTGCGGATGGTTTCCGACTTGGTCGCGCCGAGGCCGGCGGAACCGTCTCGCAGGGATTGCGGAACGGCATTGATCACATCATCGGAAAGCGAGGAAACGAAGGGAATGATCATGATACCCATGACCACGCCTGCCGCGAGCGCGGATTCGGACGCGACGCTGAGGCCCAGGCTTTCGCCCATACCGCGGAAGTAGGGCGCAACCGTCAGCGCGGCGAAGAAGCCGTAGACGACGGTCGGGATGCCGGCGAGGATTTCCAGTACCGGCTTTGCCATCGCGCGGACGCTTTTGGAAGCGTAATCCGAAAGATAGATGGCAGCCATCAGCCCGATAGGCGCAGCCACCAGCATGGCGATGAAGGTGATGAGCAACGTGCCGGCAAAGAGCGGCACCATGCCAAAAATATCCTGGTTGACCGCCCCGGCTTCCGTTCCGGCGCCGGCGAAGGCGCTCTGCGGCGACCAATGCGTGCCGAACAGGAACTTATAGAACGGCACCTGTTGGAAGAACCGCAGGGACTCGAAGATAAGCGACAGGACGATGCCGATCGTCGTCAGGATCGCGACCACCGAACAGGCGATCAAGAATGCGCGAAGAACGCGCTCGACCACGTGGCGCGCCCGGTAGGCCTGTGCGATACGCGAATAGGCCCAGTAAAATCCGGACGCGGAAAGCACGAGCGCGACGGCCCAGATGATCCAGGTGCTGGTCGTATGGATCGATTTGTAGACGGCCGCGGCCGCCTCTTTCGCCGGATCGGCGAAGCCGACAAGCCCGCCAAAGGCCATCGCGCGAGCGTCGCGGATGAAAGCTTCGACCTGAGGAACGCCCATTCCCGACAACTCGGAGGAGAAGCGGTCGGCAATGATCGACGATTCAATTCCCGGCGTCACCAGCGACCACAACACGATCGCAAGCAGCGCGGGACCGGCAGCAAAAAGCGCCAGAAACATGCCATGTTGGCCAGGCAGCGAATGCAATCGCGCGACGTCGCCATTGACACTGGCAATTGCGCGTGTCCGGCCGATCCAATAGGCCGCAGCGGCCAGAATTAACAGTAGAACAACGAGATAACCGACCATTCAGGACGTCCCCTCGACCGCCGGTCATTCACCGGCTCAAAGCACGGGACCTCTGGTCCCGCGCTTTGGGCTTTTAGAGCATGAGGGTCAGGGCGGATATACACCCGGACCCCGAAACATCAAGAGCCCATGCCCTTCAGGGCCTTGGCGTTTTCGGCCCACTTGGCGCGCTCGGCGTCCGGCAGCGGGATCAGGCCCTTGTCGGCCAGATAACCATCAGGACCCCATGCGCCGTCCGAGGTGTACTCGGCGATGAACTCCTGCATGCCGGGGATGACGCCGACATGCTCTTTCTTGGCATAGATGTAGAGCGAGCGGGAAACGCCGTAATCGCCGGATGCGATGTTCTCGAAGGTCGGCTCGACGCCGTCGACCTTGTGGCCCTGCAGCTTGTCGGCGTTCTGGTCAAGGAACGAGAAACCAAAGATGCCGAAGGCATTGGCGTTGGCTTCCAGCTTCTGGACGATCAGATTGTCGTTTTCGCCGGCCTCGACAAAAGCGCCGTCTTCGCGGATCTCACCGCAGCCCTTTTCATTAGCCGCCTTCACTTCTTCCTGGCAGGCCGCATCCATGACGAGTTCAACGAACGCATCGCGCGTGCCGGATGTCGGCGGCGGGCCAAGCACCTCGATCTTTGTCGCGGGAAGCGATGCATCGACATCCGACCAGTTCTTGTAGGGGTTGGGGACGACCTTGCCGTCAACAGCGACGTTCTTGGCGAGCGCCTTGAAAACCTGTTCCTTGGTCAGATCGACGACAGCCCCTGCCTTCGAGTTCGCGAGTACGATGCCGTCGAAGCCGACCTTGATCTCGACCGGCGTCACGCCGTTTGCCTTGCAGGTCTTAAGTTCGCTGTCCTTGATGGCGCGCGAGGCATTGGTGAAGTCAGCGGTATTTTCGCCGACGCCCTGGCAAAACAGCTTCATGCCGCCGCCGGTGCCAGTCGACTCGACGACCGGGGTCTTGATCTTTCCGCTCTGGCCGAGCTTTTCAGCGACAGCCGTCGTGAAGGGGAACACTGTGGACGAACCGACGATTTGAATCTGGTCGCGCGCGGCGGCATAACCAGCCGACGCGGCGAGCGCAAGCGCCGCGGCCGACGCCGTAAGGAGGAATTTCTTCATGTGGCCTGCTCCTGTTCGGAAAATAGTCTCTCGGCGCCATTCCTTCGGCGCCCGCTGAGGCCAATAGCCTCCGATTATTACAGTCACATGACAGTTTGATGTCAGCCCGGTAACGCGGCACTGCCGTGTCGAAAAGGAAGCGCCGCGGGTCTCGCCGGCACAGCCGTGGTTTGCCGCTGGAATCAGCAGCTTGCACGATTTCCGGCCGACATTTGCCCTCGACAGGCGAACAATTGGCGCCGAAAAAGAAAATCCGGGCGGGAGCGCGTTGCATGCGGCCAAGGAGGTCATGGCCGCGCCATCGCCGAAACAGGTCCGTTGGGGTAAATCTGACCCTGCTTCTTGCCGGCGGTCGCTGCTCCCGCCCGTAACCGGAGGGCGGAACTCGAATGCGCTTATTGTCCCAACCGGACGCACGCTTTGGTATGGTGCGATCGCACCATAGTCTTGCTCGCAACGCGTCGCCGAATCGCGGCTGAACTCTACGGCCTGACGGGGATGCCAATCCCGCGTTGCGCTGGATTTCTCCGTCCGCGCCGAGCCAGCGCTCGACCTTTTCGAGCAAGGCCCTGGGGCTGATGGGCTTGGGCAGGCAATCGTCCATGCCCGCCTCCGGTCGCGCTAGTCTAGGGACATTGCGGCACTTTGATTTTGCGCATGATCCCCAGCGAAATCGATTCCGATTCTCCGGGTCATGCGCTAGCCTTGCCCGCGGTGTATTCCGACGGTTGTCGGCAGAGCCGAAGCCGCGTTATAAATCCCGCAAGGGTGTTGCCGATGTTGGGACGGATCCTGCCTTTTTTCCTGTGCCCGATGCTGCTGTTGGGGAGCGGCTGTTCGCGCAGCTACGACGGCACCGTCGTCATTCCAAGGCCGCTCGATGTCCGGCGGTTCTGGGACAGGCCGCCGCAGCAGGCGCAAGCCGAACAGCAGCAGCTGCTGCAGACCGATGTCTTTCCTGTGGCGCCCGAAACGCCGAAAAGGGCGACGGCTCCCGGTATCAAGACTCCCGTGGCGCCGAGAAGGCACGTCAGGAGGATTTCCAACGATCCGCCGATGCCGTCATCCGAGCCGACAAAACCGCTCACCTGCAGGAACGTCAGCCAACCCGGAAAACGGGTCCGCATGGTCTGCGAATAGCCGGCCGGCATTCAAACGGTGGCAGCCAAATATCCCTCCTCAAACGCTGCCTGCGCACCTGACGCAGCGGTTCGGTCAGACGCGCACGCGATCGCATAGACCGACTTGTGGGTTTCGGGCTGCCCGATCGATCCGGTGCCCCGACAATCCAGGGTTACCGGCCGCCACGTTGAAACCTTATCCCGCCTTCGACGTTAAACAGCCATTGCAGCGCCGCGCGTCCCTTTTGCGGCGCCGCGCGTCTCTTTGGACGCAGAAAGGACGCTGTGACGTTGGTTTGGTTCATGGACCTTGCCAAACCGAAGGGCAGCGTAGCGAAGGTTGATCCCGATTTTTAGGTCACGCGCTGGATGGTCAAAAGGAGACCGCACATGTCGATTCACTTCACTGTCTCGGGCCTGACCAGAAATCTGTTTCACTCGCTGGGACTGGATCATGAGCGCGCGCCGAGACCTCTCAGTCCTGAGCAAAGTCTTTTGCTGGAATGTTATCTGGCTGGCCAGATTCCGGAATCGGCCTGGAGCGACTACGTCTTCGAGGCGCCGGAATTGGCACGCCATGTCAATGCGAGACGCGCCCAACACTGACATCTCGTGAACCGGGAACCGTCCGATCGCTTGAGGTGACGCTAGCAACGCGTGGCTGAATGGCCCGCCGGGGAAACGAGCGGGCTTTGCCTGGGATGACGCCCGGCTACTGTTTGGGCGAGCCGAATTGCAGGGTGAAGACGCTGCCTGCGATCCCTTGGGCGAGCGCCGGCGAAAAGCTAAGCGGCAAGCAGCGTTCCAGGGCGGCGATCGCTGCATCGACAAAGGATTGCCGCGCCTTCGCGTCGTCGGTCACATTGATGGCAGTCGGCCTGGCGGGCCGATCAGCGTGCCGTTGCGCTTGAAACCCAAACTCAATGTGACGGTTGAATTCCCGGCATTCGCCGGCGGGGTCCAGCACACGTGGATCGCAGCCCCGACATCGTCCATGGTGTTCAGCGATGCGGCATTCGATTGACAGCTGGCGCCTGCCAATATCGCGCCGGCAATCACCAACAGTCCTGCCGTGCGTTTCATTGCAAGTCCTCGTCCCTCCGCCTTGCCCGCACAGCAAGGCCGGATGTTTTGAAGGCTTGACGCCAGACGACAATCGCGAATGTCAGGCCGCAGCTTCCCGGGAAACGAAACAAAAAGGCCGGCACATGGCCGACCTTTCCTTTCCACCTCGACCGCGCCAGTACATCCGTGGTCACGAATTGGAGGTGAATTGCCAATCAGTAGATAGGGATTTGGTTAACGAATCCTTAACCGACCGGATCTGCTCATCTGCGCGTCATGGCAAATCTGATCTGCGTTTTGGTGATGAGTGCGGAAAGTCCTCTTTAAATGCGGCACATATTATTAATCGTTGTACACCAATGTGTTAGCATGTGAAGCATATCCAAGTAACGATCGTGTTCTGGGGTTTATTATGGCCGTACTTGGCGCTCTCCCTCCCGGCGTTCGCTGTCGACCAATTCGCGAAGCCGATTGGGAAGGAGTAGTCGACTGCCTGTGCCGGGGCTTTCCGGAGCGTGACCGGAGTTACTGGATACAAGCGCTGACCCGATTGTCGCAGCGGCCTGCTATCGCCGAATGCCAACAATACGGCTTTGCTTTGGAGGAGACTGGTCGGATCGTCGGCGTCGTGCTGACCCTTTATACCCGCTATCGCAGGCAGGTAGGCGATGAAATCCGCTGCAACCTTTCGAGCTGGTCCGTCGACGAAGAATTCCGCCCCTATGCCATCAAGCTGATTACGACGATTCTCAAGCAAAAAGACGTGACCTACACGAACGTTTCGCCGGCGCCTGCTACATTAAAGCACAATTTGGCGCTCGGCTTTCGCCTCTTTTCCAGCGGACAATTTGCCTTCTTGCCGGCTTTTAGTTCGGTGCCGCGGTCATGTCGCGTGCTCGAAGCTCGTCCCGATCTTGCGGAAATGGCGATGCTGTCCGACAGTGAGAGATACATACTCTCGGAACACTCCGCGCTGGGCTGCCTGTCATTGATTTGCATTTGCGACGGAGCAGTGTTTCCTTTCGTATTGATGCCGCGCCGGATATTGCGCGGTCTTATCCCATCCTATCAGATTGTCTATTGCCGCTCTCTCGCAGATTTGAGCCGGTGCGCCGGTGCCATCGGACGCTTTCTCTGGCGAAGCGGCATCCTGCTTTGCGTCGTCGACGCCAAGGAACCGATTGCAGGTCTGTTCGGGTGGTACCGCCCCAACAGAGGGCTGAAGTACTTCATGGGCCCCAGACCACCCTCGCTCGGAGATCTGACGTTCACCGAGCTCGTGATATTCGGCCCCTGAACGACAAGCGCAACATCAATCAGCCCGCGCCGATTTGCGACCGCGATGCCGAAAGCGAACCCCCGCCTCGGGCGAGGGTTCTATTTTTTGAACTACGATCTGCTACTGAACAGGGGCGGTCTGAGCTGGCGGCGGGGTTGCGGGTGCCGGCGTCATCGTGTCGGCTGGAGGTGGCGGCAATTGGCCAGCGGTCGTCGCCTGCGTTCCTGCCGATTGAGTTTGGTCACACGCCGCCAGGGCAGCAAGCGCCAGACCGAACGCGGCGAATAAGGGTAGTTTGCGGGTCATATACAGTCCCTTCCATGGACGCCACCCGCGCAGGCCCGATCATCAGGACCGCTGCCGCCAGGTCAACCGTCGCTTCGTCGTCGACGCTTCAAACATTCTTACGTCCCGTAAAAGGCGGCGGGCCTTCGGTCTCGGTTTAGGTCGGCCTGGGCAACCAAGACCGTTAGAGCGAAAGCTTCACGCCCCGGCCTGCGACTTCACATAGGCGATATAGCCGCGCACGTCGGCGGCCGGCTCGGCGTAGGCCTTGCCGAGCTTCTTCTCGATCGCCGCCATGTAGTCTTTTGCCCATTGGGGCAGCGCGTAGTCGATGACGGCCAGGAATTCGAGCGTCGCCGCCAGGCGGATGTCGGCGATCGACGGGTTCTTGCCGCCGATGAACGGCTTGCTGTTCCTGAAGAAGCTGTGAAAGACCTCCAGCGGCTCGGCAATTGCGGCCGCCGCGGCCTTCTGGGCTTCCGACTTCCTGTTGGGGTCGGCGTCGCTGTAACCGACCTCGCCGGCATATTGCGGGAAGTTCAGCGCAGGATATGTGGCGCGCGCCACATAGGGGTAGAGCGTGCCGATCAGATAGAACATGGCGCTGTCGATCATTGCCCGCTTGGCCGGCGCCTTGGGATATAATTTGTCCAGCCCATGCTTGTTGGCGAGATACTGCATAATGGCGCAGCTTTCCCACAGCACGCCTCTCGGCAAGTCCTTGTCCTCGATCATCGGGGTGAGATGGGCTGGGTTTCGCGCCATGTATTCAGGCGAGCGCGTGTGGCCCCATACGTCGGTCTCGGAATGATCGAGCCCGGCCGCGCGTGCAAACACCCGAACGCTCATATTGTTGACGCTCGGCTTCAGCATGCTGAGCGTCAGCGCGGGCTTCTTTCCTGATTTCGCCTTGGTCTTCCGCGCGGATTTCGCGGATGCCTTGGCTGCAGGTTTTGCGGCGGCTTTCGCTGCCGGCTTGGCGGAAGCTTTCGCCGCCTTGACTGCAGGCTTTGTCGCGGCCTTGGCGGCTGGTTTCGTAGCGGTCTTGGCGGCCGGCTTCTTCGCACTCTTCGTTGTCATCTTTGCCATTGTGTCCTCCCTTGTTTGGCCTGTAGTCAGTATGGATTTTTCGGCGTGCGGTCCTCCGACAAGGTCGCGCGGGAGTGCTCGACGAGCGCCTGGATCGCGTCGGCAAGATGCACTTCGGCTATTGCATAGTCGCCGCGCGCAACGCGAATCTTGTGCGCCTGCATCAGCACGTCGGCATGAGTGAAGCCCGCTGGCGGCTCGAAACGGTAGGAGGCGAGCTCGATCAGCAGGCCGAGCGGATCCTCGAAATAGATCGAATCCATAAAGCCGCGATCCTTGACGCCGCTGTGCTTGATGCCGCGCTCGTCGAGCCGGGCGACCGCCTGCAGGAAGGTGACGCGCGACACCGCAAAGGCGATGTGGTGGACGCAGCCCGTATCTGTCGGCGTGCGCCGTTTGACCGGCGTGCGGCTCTCGTCGCTGAAGATGGTGATCAGCCGGCCGTCACCCGGATCGAAATAGAGGTGGCTTTCGCTGGCCTTGTCGAGATTGGGCTGCTCGAAGATGAAAGGCATGCCAAGCACGCCCTCCCAGAAATCGATCGAAGTCTGGCGCCCGGCGCCGACCAGCGTGATGTGATGGACGCCCTGCGATTGCAGTTTCTGCATTGGCCCTCTCCCAAGGTTTCCCCTCTCTATGCCGAACGGGTTCGACGTCGCATCCACCGCGCTTGATTGGCACCGGATATGCTCGGCCGGCCCAAAGGCTTGATGAGGCGATGCTAATTCAATCGGCCGCGCTGCGCCAGAAGCGGCGAATGGCCACTGCCGACTTGCGGGAAGTCAGCGGCGACCCTGGCCGGGCACCCGCGTAAGCACCTAAGGGGCGAGCAAGACCTTCGTCACGCCTCGTTGTAGGATTTCTGGGAAGAGGATTGATCCGCCGACAGGCTGGAGAGGCCACAGCCGCCACGCAATGGCGAAGCGGAGCACTTGTTTCGGAAGACTCCTCAAACCTTCGGCTTTGCAAGCGTATTACTTGGATGCATGCGAAATCCCCTTCGTTATGAGCCCTAACCTCGCACAAAGGGGGGCGGTTTGCTACGGTCCGCGTCCCCAATTGATGGAGGCCCCATGGGTAGGCCCTACGCCCCGTCCTTCACCCGATGGTAGGCCATATTTCCTAACCAGATGGCTATGCCGGTGCCGATTGGACCGACCCACCAGGCGTCATGGCCGTATATCGAAAATAGCGCGACGATAAGGCTGACGGTAATGGCAACAAATCCCGCCGCGCCGAGGGCTACTGCTACTCGACCCGTTGTGGGTTGGGTCGGTCTATCTGCTGCCATATTGGTTTATCCAGGTTCGCCCAAAACGCGCGCTGCACTCTCATGGCAGAGAGAATGCCGCAATTGCAGTAAGCGGGCAATGCGCTTTCAGTCTGACCACGGCAGCACCGGCCCGGTCGTCGTGCCCCAGGGCACCCAAGGAGCGGTCTTTCCGGTGACTTCCTTCACCGTCTGCAAGAGTGTTGATTGAGCGCCACCAATGCCCTGTGTTGATCGCTGCTAGGCGAAATAGTCAATTGACTACGGTCCATCTGTGCGACTCGCTGACACGTGCTGGAAAGAATCAGCGCTATGACAAATCTACATAGGAAAGAGCGCCAACTACTAGGTTCTGGAAAAATCGAATTCCACAAACGTTGGACAGAAAAACTTGCCGGCCAGCTAAGCACTTGAAATCCTTGGTACGCCCAAGGGGAATCGAACCCCTGTTCCCGCCGTGAGAGGGCGGTGTCCTGACCGCTAGACGATGGGCGCGTTCAAGAACCGGCGATATAGGCTGACGGCTGGGAAAAAGCAACTGGCCTTCGGACAGTCTATGGAGCCGGGAAAACATCAGTCGCAAGCCTATCGTTTTGGCTCGATGAGGTCCCAGAGATTTCCATGGAGATCGGCGAAAACCGCCACAATGCCATAGGCCTCGTGGCGAGGCGCCTCACGGAATTCAACGCCCTTTTGGAGCATTGCCGCGTGGTCGCGGACAAAATCGTCGGTTTCGAGAAACAAAAAGACGCGGCCGCCGGTCTGGTTGCCGACGCTATCCCTTTGCGCATCATCGGCCGCTTCGGCCAGAAGCAGCCGCGCGCCCTGTTCGTTGGCCGGCGCCACCGTGACCCAGCGCTTGCCACCGCCAAGATCGACATCCTCGGTGAGCAAAAAGCCCAGCCTGTCGACATACCAGGAGATCGCCTCGTCATAGTTTCTGACGACGAGCGCGACGGTGGCGACGCGGCGATTTTCGGCGAAACCAGTCATTTGTTGCGGATCGAAAAGCGGCCGATGATCCGCCGCTCAGTGATGTCGTAGACAAAGATCGCGCGGCTGCCGTCGGCAAGCTCCGCATCGATGGAGACGCGGTTGCCGGCAAGCGACTGGCTGATGACCCTGGCGCCGACCGGCAGCACGATGTCGCCGGTCAGCGGCTCGCCGGCCGGCACCTGGATGTCGCCGGCAAGTGATGGGGCTGCCGGCGGCGTGGTGCGCGTTTTGTAGACAAGGGCAGCGATCACCACCATAAGGGCGAGGAACAGCAGGCCGAGATTGATGGCGACGAAGCGGACAAGCTTCTTGCGCACCTTTTCAACTTCGGGGTCGAGCGGCTTTTCCTCGTCTTCGTCGGCAGCAGCCATGGCAAAACATTCCGGAACGATTTTCGATGAGCGCTCATAACGAAGAGGCCCCCATATTGATAGAGGATGGATTAATGGAGGGCGGATCGCCAGACGGGGAATCGCCAAACAGGGGATCGATCGTGCTGGAAGCCGGTCCCGATGCGGCCGGCCAGCGCCTCGACCAATGGCTGGCTGGCAAGCTCGGTCCGGACATGTCGCGCAGCCGGGTGCAGATGCTGATCAGGCAGGGCGCGGTCAAGGTCGGCGGCCAGCCGGTCAACGAGACGAAGCGCAAGATGGCGGCCGGTGACTGCGTGTCGGTCGACATGCCGCAGCCGGAGCCGGCGGAGCCGCAAGGCGAGGAGATCCCGCTCGACGTCCTCTATGAAGACAACGAATTGATCGTCATCAACAAGCCGCCGGGGCTTGTCGTCCATCCGGGTGCCGGCAACTGGACCGGCACGCTGGTCAACGCTCTGATTCACCATTGTGGCGACAGTCTTTCCGGCATCGGCGGTGTGCGTCGGCCGGGCATCGTCCACCGCCTGGACAAGGAGACCAGCGGTGTCATGGTCGTCGCCAAGACCGACCGTGCCCACAAGTCATTGTCGGAGGCCTTTGCCGACCATGGCCTGACCGGCGATCTCAAACGCGCCTATCTGGCGCTGGTCTGGGGCATACCGATGAGACCGACAGGCACGGTCGACGAGCCGCTTGGCCGCGCCGCCGACCGCGTGCGCCGCGCCGTGGTGCCGGAGGGCCGCGACGATGCCCGCCACGCCGTCACCCATTTCTCGGTGATCGAGCGCTTTGGCGAGCAGCAAAAGGAATTTGCCACGGCGAGCCTGGTCGAATGCCGGCTCGAGACCGGCCGCACCCATCAAATCCGCGTCCACATGGCGCATATTGGCCATCCGGTGGTCGGCGATCCCGATTACGGCCAGGCCTTTCGCACCAAGGCGAACCGGCTGCCCGAGCCGCTGAAAGGTCGGGTGAAGGCATTTCCGCGACAGGCATTGCATGCCCGCCTGCTTGAATTTCGGCATCCGACTACCCATCTAACGATGAGGTTCGAGGCGCCTGTACCGAGGGATATGGAGGAACTCGTCGACGGCTTTCGCAAACTCTGATCCGCCTTCCATCCATTCAAAACCTGATCGGCAAAAACCTGACCGGCGTTGTTCACTTTGGCGTGACACACTGTTTCGTGTTGAACCAATGCTGTCCTTTCTGGTTTTGTTCCTATATACACCGGTTGTCGCGAACGAGCCTTTGGCGTTCGCGATATATGCCCGCCGAATTTCGGGGGCACCACTCCAAGAGAGAGGGGCGCTATCATGGCCCAATCATTACCCAGTATCGTTTCCGGCGAAGGCGGCCTCAGCCGCTACCTGGAAGAAATCCGTCGCTTTCCGATGCTTCAGCCGCAGGAAGAGTACATGCTCGCCAAGCGTTACGCCGAGCATGAGGACACCACGGCTGCGCACAAGCTCGTCACCAGCCACCTTCGGCTCGTCGCCAAGATCGCCATGGGCTATCGCGGCTACGGCCTGCCGATCGGCGAGGTGATCTCGGAAGGCAATGTCGGCCTGATGCAGGCCGTCAAGAAATTCGAACCGGAGCGCGGCTTCCGGCTCGCCACCTACGCAATGTGGTGGATCAAGGCCTCGATCCAGGAATACATCCTGCGCTCGTGGAGCCTGGTCAAGATGGGCACGACCGCCAACCAGAAGCGCCTGTTCTTCAACCTGCGCAAGGTGAAGGGCAAGATCCAGGCGCTCGACGACGGCGATTTGAAGCCTGACCAGATCACCGAGATCGCCACCCGCCTCAACGTGTCCGAAGCGGAGGTGGTGTCGATGAACCGCCGCCTGTCGGGCGACGCCTCGCTCAACGCACCGATCCGGGCGAGCGAAGGTGAATCTGGTGAATGGCAGGACTGGCTCGTCGACGACCACGAAAGCCAAGAAGAAGCGCTGATCGAGCAGGACGAGTTGGAAAACCGGCGCGGCATGCTGTCGGGCGCTCTTGCCGTGCTCAATGAGCGCGAGCGGCGCATCTTCGAGGCGCGCCGCCTGGCCGAGGAGCCGCTGACGCTGGAAGAGCTGTCGGCCGAGTTCGACATCAGCCGCGAGCGCGTGCGCCAGATCGAGGTGCGCGCCTTCGAGAAGGTGCAGGACGCGGTCAAGGCCGCGGCCAAGCGCCAGATGCAGGCCCTGCGCACCATCGAGGCGCAGCCGGCCGCATAAAGCTTCCGACGGAAACAAATAACGGCGGCGTCAGGTAACTGGCGCCGCCTTTTTTATGGGTCCTCGGACCACCGGAAGAACTGTCGCTTGGTGTCATATTCTAGCCAGGGCTGCCGGTTCCGCCGCGCCTTCGCGAACGCCCGATCCGTCGCCATAAACCGCTCAATCATCGGTGTGATCAGCCTGGCCGGCTCATAGCGGCATTATAGCAATTTTCCCCAAGCCCTGGAAACCGCAACGCTGCAAATTGTGGCGGCAATGTTCCGGCGCCGACACGGGCTTCCGTCGCGGAATTTCACAAGGCGGCGCTTGCGGCAAGCGGGCGCGACAAAGGGCCGCCGGGACTGCGCTGGGCAGTTGAGCTCGCCTATTTGGAAACCAAAGGCAGTATGACGATGACGATTTCTCCGTTTCTCACCGCTCTCGGATCCGAAGGTCCCCCAGCCGACCGAGCGAAAGACATGGACCTGTATGGATGGCTAATTGGAAGCTGGGAAATGGACACGGTCCACTACCTCGACGACGGCACAATCCAGAAGTGGAATGGAGAATGCCATTTTGGCTGGGTGCTCGAAGGCCGCGCGATTCAGGACGTCTGGATTAGGCCCAAGCGCCCTGCGCTGTCCACGATGTATGGCACGACTTTGCGCATCTTCGATCCTGGGATCGATGGCTGGCACATCATATGGAACGACCCGCTCAACCGAGATCACTCGCGCCAGATCGGGCGGGCCGAGGGTAAGGACATTGTCCAACTCGGCACTGACTCGCGCGGTCTGAAAACTCGATGGCGTTTCACCGAGATCACTGCCAACAGCTTCCACTGGATCGGCGAGGAAAGATCTTCCGAGAGCGACCCTTGGCAAATCACGTATGAACATTTAGTCCGCCGAACAAATCCCTGAAGCTAGCTGGCGCCTGCGCTGCCCCTCATCCGGCTGCCGCCATCTTCTCCCCGTATAGTGACGGGGAGAAGAGGCAGATCGCACCGCCGCCACTCTTTCTTGCAACGTCGAAAATTAGCGAAATCGTCAGTGAAAGCGTCCTTCTCCCGGTCACTTTGCGGGGAGAAGTGCCCGGCAGGGCGATGAGGGGCGGCGCCGAGTTTGAATTAGAGTTGTAGTGCCAGCGACCCATCTGATCACAGGCAATCGAGCGGAAACTTCAGATAGCGGCGACCGTTGGATTCCGGTTCCGGCAAGCGCCCGCCGTTCATGTTGACCTGCAGCGCATGCAGGATCAGCCTCGGCATCGGCAGCGTCCTGTCGCGCGCCTCGCGCAACGCCACGAAATCGGCCTCTGTCCTGCAGCCGGCAGCATGGGTGTTCTTGGATTTCTGCTCCGCGACCGTGCTCTCCCACAAGGGTTCGCGTCCTTCCGTCTGGTAGTCATGGCCGACGAAAAGACGTGTCTCGTCCGGCAGCGCGAGGATATCCTGGATCGAACGCCAGAGTTGCGCGGCACTGCCGCCGGGAAAGTCCGCTCTCGCCGTGCCGCTGTCCGGCATGAACAGCGTATCATGGATGAAAGCGGCGTCGCCGATCACATAGGTGATCGAGGCCAGCGTGTGGCCTGGCGAAAAAAGCACCTTTGCCGGAATGGCGCCGACCGAAAAGGTCTCGCCATCGGCAAACAGCCTGTTCCACTGGGATCCGTCGGCAGGAAAATCCGGCCAGTTGTAGATCGCCTTCCACAATTTCTGGACGCCGACGACCTTCTCGCCGATCGCGGTGGGCGCTCCTGTCTTCGTGCTGAGATAGTGGGCCGCCGAGAAATGGTCCGCATGCGGGTGCGTGTCGAGGATCCACTCGACCTCCAGCCCGTTTTCCCTGATGAAATCGAGCAGAGCGTCGGCATTTTTCGTCGCCGTGGCGCCGGACTTCTCGTCGAAATCGAGGACCGGATCAATGATTGCGCATCGTCGCGTCTGCGGGTCGGCGACGACATACTGGATGGACCCGCTCGGCTTGTCGTAAAAGCCTGCCACCTGCAGCTTGGCCGATGTCGCGTCCAATCCCGGCTCCCTCAACTCCCACCCGGCAGGAATGGTTTTCCCTGCCGGGGTAAAAGAAGAGCATGGTCATTCGCCAGCGCCACGCCGTCAAGCACCGCATGCTTCGCCGAAGCAAAAAGGCCGAAAATCCTTCCGTGCCGCCCTGGCCGCTCAGGCGGAGGGCTGCTTGGTCTTCCGGAGATACGGCAGGATCGTCTCGTAGGCACCGAAACGCTTGATCGCGTCCTCATTGGAAACAGCGGCGGTGATGATGACGTCTTCGCCCTGCTTCCAGTTCGCCGGCGTCGCCACCTGGTGCTTGGCGGTCAACTGTATGGAATCGATCGCGCGCAGGATCTCATCGAAGTTGCGGCCGGTGGTCATCGGATAGGTGAGAACCAGCTTGATCTTCTTGTCGGGGCCGATGACGTAGACCGATCGCACCGTCGCGTTGTCGGCGGGCGTGCGCCCTTCCGAGGTTTCGCCGGCGCCGGCCGGCAGCATCTCGTAAAGCTTGGCGACCTTGAGATCCTTGTCGCCGATCAGCGGATAGTTCACCGATTGGCCGGTCGCCTTCTTGATATCATCCTGCCATTTGCCATGGCTTTCGACCGGGTCGACGGAAATGCCGATGATCTTGACGTTGCGCTTCTTGAACTCGCCTTCCAGGCCGGCCATCGTGCCGAGTTCGGTCGTGCAGACCGGCGTGAAATTCTTCGGATGGCTGAAAAGCACCGCCCAGCCGTCACCGATCCAGTCGTGGAAGCTGATCGTCCCTTGCGTGGTTTCGGCCGTGAAATCCGGCGCGGTATCGTTGATACGGAGGCTCATGACGTGTCCCTACCCTGTGAGTGCAGATTGCAGCCGGCACTGACCGGCGCTGCTTTTGCCTTTCTACCACTCCGGCGTCATCCTTCAAACGCCTGTTGCGCCGGCATCAAGGCCGACTGCGAAAATATTTTCATTGCTTCTCGGCAAAGGCAGCAAGAATTTCCGCTGCGCTGGCTCAGCCCTTGTTCACCGCCAGCGTCGTCGCCAGGTCTTCCATGCGCTGGGCGAGCGCGCCAAGCGCTTGGGTCAGCACGGAATCGTTCTTATCGGCCTTGGTCAGCGCATCGTCACGCGTCTTGCGCAGCGTCAGCACTTCGCTTTCCATGCCCTTGACGCGTTTTTGCAATTCCGAAAGCTCGTCCATGACCATGATGCCGGCCATCACGGTCAGCCGCTGGTCGCCGATCTCGCCGAAAGAATCCTTCAGATGCGAGACATAGCGGTCGAAGCGCTCGGCAAGATCGATCAGATGTTCTTCCTGGCCCTCGTCGCAAGCCATGCGATACTGCTTGCCGTCGATGGAAACCGTGACTTGTGCCATTGGGCCAGCCCCTATCTGTCCAACACGGCGCGGATGGTTTCCATGGCGGTCACCAGCCGACGCGACACTTCCTTGTTGGCGTCTTCCAGCCGTTCGGCGCGCGCTTCGGAATTGTCGAGTTCCTGCGCCAGCCGCGAGCGGTCGGCGTTCATGCGCTGCACCTCCGCCTCGGCTTCCGTATAATCGCGCTCGTGCTCGAGCTTGGCCGCGACGGCATTTTCCAGCCCCTCGATGGCCTTACCCAGCCTGGCGATAACTTCCTTGAGTGTCGTTTCCCCGGTCATGGCTTTCGTCCTGCGCCCTGCCCATCACCGAATCATCCACGTTCAGAACGCGTTATGTCTGAAACATTACCCGCCGTGTGAAGCCAACGTCAACAAAGCTCTCGCGACTGTCCCCTGCTAACGCTAATGTAGAGCCCCCAAGGCCCTTCTGGGGCCATCACAAAGACCGGCAAAAGCGCCGGTTTATTGACTAACAAGATCGGCAAAAGCGCGCCGGTTTGTTGACTAAAAAGCCGCGCCTGCTATGTGTCGCGCACCCTTTTCCAGGGCTCTCACAAGGCCCCAAACCCCCACACTGGAGGAAGCATGACCTCGCGTGAACGACATGACCGGATGGCCAATGCGATCCGTTTTCTTTCCATGGACGCCGTCGAGAAGGCCCAGTCCGGCCACCCCGGCCTGCCCATGGGCTGCGCCGACATTGCCACGGTGCTGTTCACGCGTTTCCTGAAATACGATCCGAAGAACCCGCATTGGCCCGATCGCGACCGTTTCATCCTGTCGGCCGGCCACGGTTCGATGCTGCTCTATTCGCTGCTTTATCTGACCGGCTACGAGGACATCACCCTCGACCAGATCAAGCATTTTCGGCAAGTGGGGTCGAGGACGGCAGGCCATCCCGAATTTGGCCATGCCGCCGGCATCGAGACGACGACCGGCCCGCTCGGCCAGGGCCTCGCCAATTCGGTCGGCTTCGCACTCGGCGAGCGCATCATGAATGCCGCCTTCGGCAACGACCTCGTCGACCACTACACCTATGTGCTGGCCGGCGACGGCTGCCTGATGGAGGGTGTTTCCCAGGAGGCCATCGCACTTGCCGGGCATCTCAAGCTGAACAAGCTGATCGTCTTTTGGGACAACAACAACATCTCGATCGACGGCCCGGTGTCGCTGGCCGACAACACCGATCAGGTTGCCCGCTTCCAGGCATCCGGCTGGAACGCCAGCCACATCGACGGCCAGGATCCGGAAGCGATCGCCTATGCCATCGAGGCGGCCCGCCATTCCGACAAGCCGACGATGATCGCCTGCAAGACGACGATCGGCTTCGGCGCGCCGACCAAGGCCGGCACCAACAAGGCGCACGGTTCGCCGCTCGGCGCTGAGGAAATCGCCGGCGCGAGAAAATTCTTCGGTTGGGATTATCCGCCTTTCGAGCTTCCTGCCGATATCCTCGATGCCTGGCGCGACGCCGGCAAGACGGGCATCAAGGCACGCACCGACTGGGAAGGCCGCCTTGCCAAGGCCGACGCCCAATTGCGCAGCGAATTCGAGCGTCGCATCAGTGGCACGCTGCCGGCGAATTTCGACGCCGTCATCACTGATTACAAGAAGAAGCTCGCCGCTGACAAACCGAAGGTCGCCACCCGCAAATCGTCGGAAATGGCGCTCGAAATCATCAACGGCGCGGTGCCGGAAACCATCGGCGGCTCAGCCGACCTGACCGGCTCCAACAACACCAAGACCAGCCAGACCAAGAACATCACATCAGACGATTACGACCAGCGCTACGTTCACTATGGCGTCCGCGAGCACGGCATGGCTGCCGCGCTCAACGGACTGACGCTGCATGGCGGCATCATCGCCTATGGCGGCACCTTCATGTGCTTTTCCGACTACGCCCGTCCGTCGATGCGGCTCGCCTCGCTGATGGGCATCCGCTCGATCTTCGTCATGACCCATGATTCCATCGGTCTCGGCGAAGACGGCCCGACCCATCAGCCGGTGGAGCATCTGGCCGCACTGCGCGCCATTCCGAACCACAATGTCTTCCGCCCGGCGGACGCGGTCGAGACCGCCGAATGCTGGCAACTGGCCATCGAACAGGAAAAGACGCCTTCGACGCTGGCGCTGACCCGGCAGAACCTGCCGGCGGTGCGCAACGACTTCGTTGCGGAAAACCTCAGCCGCCAGGGCGCCTATGAGCTGGCCGCCGCCAGTGGCGATGCGGCGGTGACGATCTTCGCTTCGGGTTCCGAGGTCGAGATTGCGCTGGCGGCGCGCGAGGCATTGGAGAAGCACGGCCATCCGACCCGCGTCGTCTCTGTCCCCTGCTTCGAATTGTTCGACAAGCAGAGCGCCGACTATCGCAACAAGACGATCGGCAACGCGCCGATCAAGATCGCCATCGAAGCCGGCATCCGTCAGGGCTGGGATCATTTCATCGGCACCGACGGCATCTTCATCGGCATGACCGGCTTCGGCGCGTCTGGCACGATCGAACAGCTCTATCCGCATTTCGGCATCACCGCGGAAGCGACGGTGAAGGCGGCGGAAGCCCGCCTGCACGGCGAGTAAAGCCAGACACCCGCGAGACCGCGCATAGCGGTTTTGCGGGCAGCCTCCGTCTGGTGGACTTAAATCCAACTCATCGACGGCTGGATTCTTTGACAGCCCGCCGTTATGAAGCTGCGGACTTGATCTTCGGCCTCCAACTCCCAGGGAGAGAAAAATGACCGTCAGAGTTGCCATCAATGGATTCGGCCGCATCGGCCGCAACATCCTGCGCGCCATCCACGAATCCGGCCGCAAGGACATCGACGTCGTCGCCGTCAACGACCTCGGCCCGGTCGAGACCAACGCGCATCTGCTGCGCTTCGACAGCGTGCATGGCCGCTTCCCGCATGAAGTGACGGTTGACGGTGACCAGATCACCGTCGGCACCGAAAAATTCAAGGTCACCGCGATCAAGGACCCGACGCAGTTGCCGTGGAAGGAGCTCGGCATCGACATCGCGCTCGAATGCACCGGCATCTTCACCGCCCGCGACAAGGCCGCGGCGCATCTGACCGCCGGCGCCAAGCGCGTCCTCGTCTCGGCGCCTGCGGAGGGCGCCGATCTCACCGTCGTTTATGGCATCAACCATGACAAGCTGACCAAGGACCACATCGTCATCTCGAACGCCTCCTGCACCACCAACTGCCTAGCGCCGCTGGCAGCCGTGCTGCATGAGGCCGTCGGCATCGAGAAGGGCATGATGACGACGATCCACTCCTACACCGGCGACCAGCCGACGCTGGACACCATGCATAAGGATCTCTACCGCGCCCGCGCCGCGGCCCTGTCGCAGATCCCGACCTCGACCGGCGCGGCCAAGGCGATCGGCCTGGTGCTGCCCGACCTCAAGGGCAAGCTCGACGGCATCTCCATCCGCGTACCGACGCCGAACGTCTCGGTCGTCGATTTCAAGTTCATCGCCAAGCGGCCGACGACCGTACAGGAGATCAACGAGGCGGTGATCGCCGCCTCCAACGACAAGCTGAAGGGCATTCTCGCCGTCACCCATCACCCGAACGTATCGATCGACTTCAACCACGATCCGCATTCCTCGATCATGGCGCTCGACC
The DNA here is from genome assembly GCF_055901575.1 of Mesorhizobium sp. WSM4842. Taxonomy (NCBI): domain Bacteria; kingdom Pseudomonadati; phylum Pseudomonadota; class Alphaproteobacteria; order Hyphomicrobiales; family Phyllobacteriaceae; genus Mesorhizobium; species Mesorhizobium sp. WSM4842. The sequence goes on along the minus strand of NZ_CM148372.1, from coordinate 1,569,559 downwards.
AGACCAAGGTCATGGACGGCAACTTCGTTTCGGTGCTGTCCTGGTACGACAATGAATGGGGTTTTTCCAACCGCATGGCCGACACCGCCGTCGCGTTCGGCAAGACCATCGCCTGATCGCAGAACCATCTTCTTGCGACTTGAAAGCGCCCGGCTCTGTCCGGGCGTTTTCATGAGAGCGCCCAGCGCCCTTTTGGATGCGCAAACGGCGCTCTGACGGATTGATTGGCAAGACCGCGCCTTGAGCGCCAAAACACTCAGCACATAGGGCAAAAAACCACCCTCCCGCCTTGCACCGGTCATGTCTTCGCCTCACTCTGCCGTAAAGCGAGAGGAACACGAATTCGAGGGGCGATTGGCGGATGGAGCATGCGATCTATCTCGTGACACTGGTCGGCGCCGCACTGGTCGTCGCCGCCGCGTTTTCGAGCCTGATCGCCTTCCGCTTCGGCGCCCCTCTCTTGCTGCTGTTTCTCTGCATTGGCCTGGCCACGGGAACCGACGGCCTCGGCATCCAGTTCGACAATGCGCGGCTGGCTTATTTTGCCGGCTCACTGGCCCTGGCGGTCATCCTGTTCGATTCCGGTTTCGGCACGCCGCTCAACGCTTTGCGGCAGGCGGCCGGACCGGCACTGTCGCTGGCGACTATCGGCGTCCTTTTGACCACTGGCCTGTTCGGCGTCGTCGCCCACTATCTGCTCGATCTCAGCTGGCTGGAATCCTTCCTGCTCGGGGCCGCTGTCGCGTCGACCGACGCGGCAGCCGTGTTCTTCCTGTTGCGCGCCGGCGAGATCAATTTGCGCGAACGCGTGCGTTCCACGCTCGAGGTGGAATCCGGCACCAATGATCCGATCGCCATCTTCCTGACCATCAGCCTGGTCGAGATCATCGCCGCCAACGCCAATCCCGAGGCCAGGGTGCTGGTTACCGACCTCGTACTCGGCTTCCTTCTCAACATGGGGCTTGGCGCCATTGTCGGCATTTTCGGCGGCCTCGCCATCGTGCGGCTTGTCGACCGGCTCAATCTCGACCACGGGCTGCTGCCGATCTTCGTGCTGACGCTATCGCTGATGGTGTTCGCCGCTGCCGGCGCCATTGGCGGCTCCGGGTTTCTGGCGGTCTATCTTGCCGGCCTCATTGCCGGCAATTCCGACATCCGCGCCGTCACCATCCTCAAGCGCTTCCAGGACGGCATGTCGTGGCTGGCACAGATCATCATGTTCCTGATCCTCGGCCTGTTCGCGACGCCCTCGCAATTTCCGGCGATCCTGCTGCCGGCGGTGCTGCTGGGCCTGTTCCTGATATTCGTGGCACGGCCGATCGCCGTCTGGCTTTGCCTGATGCCGTTCCGTCTGCCGCGCCCGGAAGTCGCCTTCGTCTCATGGGTGGGCCTGCGTGGCGCCGTGTCGATCCTGCTCGCCATCACGCCGCTGCTTGGCGGCCTTGAGAACGGCCGCCTCATCTTCAACACCGCCTTCATCGTCGTGCTGGTGTCGCTGGTCATCCAGGGATGGACTGTCGGACCGCTGGCGCGCCGCCTCGGCCTGATCGTGCCGGCCCGCCTGGGTCCGTTGGACAAGGTCGAACTCGAATTGCCGGGCTCCGCCCATCACGAACTGCTCGCCTACCGCGTAGCACCTGGCAGCCCGGTGGCGCGCGGTGAGCGCATTCCGCGCTGGGCGCGACCGTCGCTGGTGCTGCGTGACGGACGCTCGATGCGCTTCCAGGACATGGGCAGGCTCGCCGCCGGCGACCATGTCTACATCTTCGTGCCGGATCGCTATCCAGCCCTGCTCGACAAGCTGTTCGCCAGCCGCGCCGTGGTCGATCCCGAGGATGCGGACTTCTTCGGCGCCTTCGCCGTCGATCCGGCGCGCTCCGCCGCGGAACTGGAAGCCGCTTACGCGCCGGGCCTGACCGAGGAGGAACGCAAGCTGACCGTCGGTGACCTTGTGACGGAGCGGCTCGGCGGCCATGCCGAATATGCCGACCGCGTGCTGATTGGTCCGATCGAGCTGATCGTCCGCGACGTCGACGACAAGGGCAAGATTACTGGTCTCGGTCTTTCCCTCGAGCCGACCGCGCCGGTGGCACGGGTGCCGGTGTTCCTGAGTGCCGGCGAGATCGCCGACCGCATCGTTGCCTTTGTGCGCAATTGGCGCAAGCGGATCAAAAAGCGGAGTGCAGAGGCGCCGGCGGACGCGGAACCGTCTCCAGAGCCAGTGGTGGAAAAAGCAACCGACGGGGGCTGACGGCTTCCGACACAAGCCGTGGTCATATTTTCCGCGTAGCACCATTGCAGGTCTTGCATCGTCGTTGGTGCGGGTTAATGTCCCGGCGTTTTTTGCGAAAGGGAACAGCATGGCCGGCTTCAAGACACTGGACGACATTGGCAATATCGATGGCAAGCGCGTGCTGGTGCGCGTCGACCTCAACGTTCCTGTCGCCGACGGCAAGGTCACCGACGCCACCCGCATCGAGCGCATCGCGCCGACCATCGCCGAGCTTTCCGGCAAGGGCGCCAAGGTCATCCTGCTTGCCCATTTCGGCCGGCCCAAGGATGGACCGTCGCCCGAATTCTCGCTTGAGCCGATCGCCAAGGCGACCGCGGAGGTGCTCGGCCGCCCTGTCGGCTTCGCGGCCGATTGCATCGGCGACGCAGCGGCGAGCGCCGTCGCCGCCATGAACAACGGCGACGTGCTGCTGCTCGAGAACACCCGCTTCTACAAGGGCGAGGAGAAGAACGACCCGGACTTCACCGAAAAGCTCGCCGCCAATGGCGACATCTTCATCAACGACGCCTTTTCCGCTGCCCACCGCGCCCATTCGTCGACGGAAGGGCTTGCGCACCTGCTGCCGGCTTTCGCCGGCCGTACCATGCAGGCCGAACTCGACGCCCTGGAAAAGGGCCTCGGCAATCCCGCGCGCCCTGTCGTCGCGATCGTTGGCGGCGCCAAAGTCTCGAGCAAGATCGACCTGCTGATGAATCTGGTGAAGAAGGTCGACGCGCTGGTCATCGGCGGCGGCATGGCCAACACCTTCCTGGCCGCGCGGGGGACCGATGTCGGAAAGTCGCTGTGCGAGCACGACCTCGCCAACACCGCCAAGCAGATCATGATCGAGGCGGCCGAAGCCGGCTGCGCCGTCATCCTGCCGATCGACGGTGTCGTCGCCAGGGAATTCAAGGCGGGCGCCGCCAGCGAAACCGTCGCCATATCAGAGGTGCCGGCCGACACCATGATCCTCGATGTCGGCGAAAAGACCGTGAAGACCGTTGCCGACTGGATCGACCGCGGCGCGACGCTGGTCTGGAACGGTCCGCTCGGCGCCTTCGAGATCGAGCCGTTCGACCGGGCGACGGTGGCGGCAGCCAAGCACGCCGCGGCCCGCACCAAGGCCGGCAAATTGATCTCGGTCGCCGGCGGCGGCGACACGGTGGCAGCACTCAACCATGCCGGCGTCGCCGACGACTTCACCTACGTCTCAACCGCCGGCGGCGCCTTTCTGGAATGGATGGAGGGCAAGCCGCTGCCCGGTGTCGATGTGCTGAAGCGCTGAGGCGAGAGGCGAACGAGGGCGTTTGCGCGTTTCAATCGATTCGAGTTTTCCACTCGGAATGGTTCGACTTGAACCTGCCTTGCACTAGTGGTCTGCTAGCTTGGAACAACTGTTTCAGGAGGATGCACAATGAGCGAACGTCTCGAGGACATTGCCGCCGCGATGGTGGCCGACGGCAAGGGTCTTTTGGCCGCCGACGAAAGCTCCGGCACCATCAAGAAGCGCTTCGACGTGATCGGCGTCGAATCGACCGCCGACAGCCGCCGCGACTATCGCGAGATGATGTTCCGCGCCAAGGAGGCGATGACCAGATACATTTCCGGCGTCATCCTCTATGACGAGACCATCCGCCAGAAGGCCGCGGACGGCACGCCGCTCGTCGACATCATCAAGGCGACCGGCGCCATCCCAGGCATAAAGGTCGATGCCGGCGCCAAGCCTCTGGCTGGGTACCCCGGCGATACGATCACCGAAGGCCTCGACGGCTTGCGCGAGCGGCTCGCCGACTATTACAAGCTCGGCGCCCGTTTCGCCAAATGGCGTGCGGTGATCGACATCGACGTCGCCAAAGGCGTGCCTTCCGCCACGTCGATCGGCTCGAACGCCCATGCGCTCGCCCGCTATGCGGCGCTTTGCCAGGAGGCCGGCATCGTGCCGGTCGTCGAGCCGGAGGTGCTGATGGACGGCGCCCATGACATCGGCACCTGCTACGAGATCAGCAAGGCAACGCTGACAAAACTCTACACCGAACTCTACGCGGCCCGCGTCGTCCTCGAAGGCACTATCCTGAAGCCGAACATGGTTCTCGCCGGCAAGAAGTCGGGCAAGACCAGCAGCCCCGAGGAAGTCGCCGAAAAGACCATAAAACTGTTCCGCGAAACGGTGCCGGCCGCGATTGGGGGCATCGCCTTTCTCTCCGGCGGGCAATCGGACGAGGAGGCGACCGCCAACCTCAATGCCATCAACGCCATCGGCCCGCATCCATGGAAGCTGACTTTCTCCTACGGCCGAGCCTTGCAGGCGGCGCCACAGAAGGCGTGGAGCGGCAAGGCGGCCAACGTCGCCGCTGCCCAGGCCGCCTTCGCCCACCGCGCCCACATGAACCATCTGGCCGCGCTTGGAAAATGGCAGCCGGAACTGGAACAGGCCGCCTGACCGGATTTTTTCTACCTCAGCCGAACCCGGGCCATCTGCCCGGGTTCCATATGCTCCCAAAAAACGCGACGGCCGTGTCGGCTCGCGTTGAACCCAAACGTCCTTAGGGCTCAAAGAGGAGCAGGATGATGCCAAACAACAAGATCGTTTCACGGGAAGACTGGTTCCAGGCACACAAGGCGCATCTGGCGCGCGAGAAGGAATTGACGCGATTTCGCGACCGCATCGCTGCCGAACGGCGGGAATTGCCTTGGTTTAAGATCCGGAAGGACTATGTCTTCGAGACCGAACAAGGGCCGAAGAAACTGGCCGAACTATTCGCCGGCGCAAGCCAGCTGATCGTCTACCACTTCATGTTCGGGCCGGGCGCCGACTACCGTTGCGAAGGGTGTTCCTTCCTCGCCGACCACATCGACGGCGCCAATCAGCACCTCAAGCACCACGATGTGTCGCGGGTCGTGATCTCGCGGGCGCCGTTGGCCGAGTTCCTGCCCTACAAACAGCGCATGGGCTGGAAATTCGACTGGGTGTCGTCCTACGCCTCGGACTTCAACTTCGACATGCAGGTTTCCTTCACCGACGAGCAGATCGCATCCGGCGACACGATCTACAATTTCGAGCAGCGGGCGCTGAAATCGAAGGACCTTCCCGGCACCAGCGTGTTCTACAGCGATGAGAACGGCGACATCTTCCTGACCTTCATGTCGCGCTCCAGGGGCGGCGATCCGCTGATCGGCGCTTATCACTATCTCGACCTGACGCCGAAGGGCCGCAACGAGACCGGTCCCCACCACAGCCTGATGGACTGGGTGCGGCTGCACGACGAATATGCAGACAGGTCCGAAATGCAGGACGCCTGTTGTCATTGACGACCGGCAGCCGACGCAAGGTCTTTCGCCTTTGGCCCGATATGCGCTAAGTGCTGCTCGCTATGCCCTTAAACGGACTTGCCCCATTAACGGTTTGCGATGCAGCGCTTTCTAGCCCTCCTCACCTGGCTCGCCTTTCCGGTCTATGTCTGGCAGGGGCTCGGCGTGCGCCGCCGCACCACTCGCATGCTGCCGGCGCAAGGTCCGGTCATGCACGAGATATCAGGCCAGGCGCCGGCGGTCTCGCTTCTGATGCTTGGCGATTCTTCCGCCGCTTCGGTCGGCATCGGCAATTCCGAGTACGGGCTGGCCGCGCAACTGGCCGAGCTGATCTCGAAACGCACTGGCCGTGCGGTGCGCTGGCGGGCAGCCGGCTTCAACTCGGCGACCTCAGGCCAGATCCGCGACCATGTGCTGCCCAATCTGTCGGCCGATCCTTGGACGCATATCGTGCTCGCCATCGGCACCAACGACACCAAGAACTTTCACTCGGTGCCACGCTTCAAGAGCGATTTTGGCGGCCTGCTCTACGCGCTGCGCGCCAAATGGCCGGAGGCGCGCGTGGTGTGGTCGCCAGTGCTGGAATTCACCCGGGCACCGGCAATGCCGCCGCTGCTCGGAAAAATCCTGGAGATCCGCGCCGCCGAGATGAACCGGATGGGCGAGCGCCTCTGCCTCGAACGCGGCGCCGTGCCGGCGCCGCGCCTGCCGATCACCGACGCCGAAGCCGGTTTTGCCTCCGACGGATTTCATGCCTCGGAAGCCGGCTACCGAGCCTGGGCGGAACATCTCGTCGACTTGGTGCTGGCCAAGGAACCACGCCTCGCATAGCGGGCCGCCAGCCCTAATGCATGTCGCGCAAAAGTGTGCAGCGGTTTTGCGAAAACGACATGCATAAAACAACAACCTAAAGCGCGTCGCGTGATGTCGGTCGAACGCGACGCGCTTTAGGTCCAATGCCCCAGCGCCGCTGTTATCGAAATCGCCGCCATCGCCAATACCGCCAGCTTCCAGAAATCGCTGCGCCGCTTCAGCCCTGGCCAGCCGAGCGGCTTGATCAGCTGGATGACCATCATGGCAATGATAACGAGCGCGAGGAGTTTCGACATGCCGCCTTTGACCAGCATCACGGTCGGCTGTCAAAGCGCTCCTTTCGCTCGCTCACGAAAGCGTTGCTATGCCAGCGGCTTGAGGCCGGCCTCGATCGCAGCCCGGTTCGGTTCGAGGAACGGCGGCAAGGCCAGCCTTTCGCCCAGCGTTTCCAGCGGCTCGTCGGCCGTGAACCCGGGGCCGTCGGTGGCGATTTCGAACAATATGCCGTTTGGCTCGCGGAAATAGAGCGAGCGGAAGTAGTATCGTTCGACCTCGCCGCTCGACGGTAGGCGGAATTCGGCCAGCCGTGCGGTCCATTGATGCAAGGTCTCCTGGTCCGGCGCCCTGAATGCGACGTGGTGGACCGCACCGGCGCCTTGCCGTGCCGGCGCAAAGCCCGGCTGCACCGCGACATGAAGCTCCGCCGCCGGCCCGCCTTCTCCCATTTCGAAGACATGAACCTGACCCTCGCCGTCTGGCGAGGCATGGTCCCGCGCCTTGCGCATGTTCATCACCCTGGTCAGCACCGCTTCAGTGTTGGTGATATCGGGAACGCTGATGACGATAGGCCCGAGCCCGCGTATCTGGTGCTCGACTGGGACCGGGCTTTGAGCCCAGGGATGACTGTCGCCCTTGCCGCCATCGCTGACGAGACGCAGGCGCTGGCCTTCTGGGTCTTCTAAATCCAGCGACGGGTAGCCGCCAACATCGCCGATCTCTCCCGTCGCGACGGTCTCGCCGGCCAGGCGCTCCTTCCACCAGGCAAGGCTTTCCGGGCTGGCGACCCTCAGGCTGGTCCGCACGATGCTGTTGGTGCCGCGCCGTTCGCGTCCGACCGGCCAATCGAAGAAGGTAAGATCGGTGCCAGGCGTCGCCTCGGCGTCGGCATAGAAAAGGTGATAGGCTGACGTGTCGTCCTGATTGACCGTCTTCTTGACTAGCCGCAGCCCCAAAGTGCCAGTGTAGAAACGAAGGTTTCCCGGCGCGTTCGCGGTGATAGCGGTTAGATGGTGGATTCCCGTCAGTTGCAGGCCCATGGTCGTCTCCCTGATCTCTGGAAAATTTTTCTCCTTCAATATCAGAACGCCGTCCCTATCGCAGAAGGATTGCGAATTCCGACAGTCCGTCGCTGCAAGCTGAACGACTTAACCCGCAGAGCGACGAAAAAGCCTGCTTCTCTCGCGCAGGCGGGATCGGAATCGACAAAACCTGGCACGCTCGCCAAAGACCTCTCAGCCTCCTGACAGACTGCTGTCAGGAGGGGTGTGCGATAGTGTCTCCATCGAAAGAGAGGAGACCAGCCATGAACGGTTTTACCATTCTGCGCAGTGTGCAGCACTATGTCGGCAAGATTCGGACGATGCGCAACGAGATCCGCACCCGGCGTTTCATGAATGGGTTGCCGCAGAGCATCCGCAAGGACATCGGTTGGCCGGATAATTACGAAGGCCGCCACGGCCGCGGCAATTGAGGTGCTTTTTTCGCGGCAACGGTTGGATGCCGACGCTACAGCGCCCAGATAATAGGTCCGGCGCGCCGAAAGACGGAGCAGGAAATGTCCGAACAGAAGACCATCGGCGTCTTTTTCATCGATCGCTTCGCCGACTGGGAATACGGCTTGCTGGCGGCTTCGGCGGTCGAGTGGTTCGGTGCACGCGCGGTGTCGCTGACCCCGAACGGCAAGCCGGTGACCTCGGCATGCGGATTTGTGCTGACGCCCGACCGCTCCGCCGAGGTTGATGAAAACACCGATCTCGACGCCGTCGCGGTCATCGGCTCCGATCAGTGGGTCGATGCACCGCCTGATATCTCCGGACTGCTGACGGCAATCGCGGCGCGCCGTGGCGTGGTCGGCGGCATCTGCGCAGGCACGCTGGCACTGGCGCGCGCCGGCCTGTTCGAGAAGGCCAAACACACCAGCAATGGTCGTGACTGGATCAATGAAAAGGAACCGGGTTACCCCGGCGCCCAGAACTATCAGGACGTGCCCTATGCCGTCGCCGACGGTCGCATCGTGTCCGCGCCGGGTTCGGCGCCCGGCACTTTCGCTCTTGCCTATTTGAAGACGCTCTACCCCCAGAGAAGCGGCGACTTGGCGCAGATGCGCGCGCTGTTCGCCAAGGAGTATGCCGAAGGGGAATATGCTGAAGCCTCCTGACAGTATGGTGTCAGGAGCGGCGTGCAATAGTGCGACAGTATCAGACAGTATCAGGAGACAGACATGGCCATCATCCCTGCAAAAGCGTCGGCATGGTTCGAGATTCCCGTCACCGACATGGATCGGGCGCGCGCCTTTTATGGGTCGGTGCTTCAGAACGATCTCATCCTGGAGGAGAGCGGCCCGAACCCGCTGGCCATGTTCGCAGCGCAGGACCGAATGGCATCCGGGCACGTCTACCCCGGAAAACCCGCAGCACCGGGAACCGGCCCGACCATCCATCTGTCGGTTGCCGCACCAATCGAAGACGCCATGGAACGGGTGAGGCAGAACGGCGGTCAGGTCGTCTCGCCGGCGATCTCCATTCCGGCCGGCACATTCGCCTATTGCCTCGACCCCGACGGCAACAGCTTTGGGCTCTTCGTCTAGGTGGCGCATGGTAAAGAGCTGGAGCGACAGGCTGAATACGCCGGGCACCAACGGCATAAAGCCGTCGGCGCGCACTGTTGGCGACGTCGTCGAGGGCCAGCCGATGCTGGTGCCGACGGCACGGCAGGTCGATGATTTCATGCGCTCCATCCCAAAGGGCGTGGACATGGACGTCCGCGCATTGCGCACCGCGCTCGCCACCGAGCACGGTGCCGAAGTGACATGTCCAGTCACTATCGGCTATCATCTGCGCACTGTCGCCGAGGCCGCCAACGAGGATCTGGAGCGCAGCATGACGCTGAGCGAGATCGCGCCGTTCTGGCGGGTGCTGGATGCAAAGACGCCGACAACAGGGAAATTGTCCTTCGGTGCGGCATTCGTCGCCGCGCAGCGCAAGCGCGAAGGGCTGGAATCATAAACACCGAGGGACCATACGATGCGCCGCGCCGACAGGCTCTTCCAGATCGTGCAGCATCTGCGCGGTGGCCGTTTGGTCACCGCCCAGAAGCTGGGCACGTGGCTCGAGGTTTCCGAGCGAACCATCTACCGCGACATCGCCGACCTGCAGTCGACCGGCGTGCCGATCGACGGCGAGGCCGGCGTCGGCTACATGATGAGGGAGGGTTTCGACCTTCCGCCGCTGATGTTCACGCGTGACGAGATCGTCGCGCTGGTCGCCGGTGCCCGCATGGTGCGCGCGTTTGGCGGCGCTGCGATGGCGCGGGCCGCCGACGAGGCGCTGGTCAAGATCGGCGCCGTGCTGCCCGATGCCGAAAAGGACCGCATCGCCCGCACCGAGATCCACACGCCGATGTGGGTGGTGAGCGACGCCGCCCGCGAAGCAATCGACCTGATCGAGCGCGCGGTGGAAAAACGCCAGGTGCTGACCATCGACTACTCCGACGAAGCAGGCCGCAGCACCGCGCGCGACATCAGACCATTGGGCCTGTGGTTCTGGGGCAAGGTGTGGACGCTGGTCGCCTGGTGCGAGATGCGCGACGATTTCCGCGCTTTCCGCATCGACCGCATCGCTTCGGTGGTCATAGCCGGCCGCGTCTTCAAGCCGGAGCGCGGCAAGCAGCTCGCCGATTTCTATCGTGCGGTGGAGCGCAGCGAAGACTACGGCATGGCACCGGACCGGGCCGCGCGAACCTGACGCTCTTACCTTCTCCCCTTGTGGGAGAAGGTGGATTGGCGCGCAGCGCCAAGACGGTTGAGGGGTGGTAGCTTGAGCGTTGTTGGTGCCAAGCTGAAACACCCCTCATCCGCCCCTTCGGGGCACCTTCTCCCACAAGGGGAGAAGACAGGCATCTACTCCTCGTCGTCCTTATCCTCGTCCTTCGACTTCAGTGCCGAAAGCTTGGCGAAGACGGCGTTGGCGTCGAGCTCCGCATCCTCGTCCTTTGGCTTCTCCGGCGCCGGCACCAGGCGCTCGGTCAATGCCGCCGGCAGCAGCGTGTCGCCGGCCGGCTGTGCCTGCTCGCGGCCTCGCGAGGCGCGGTTGACTTCCATGTCGAGATCGATCTGCGAGGCGAGACCCAGCGTCACCGGATCCATCGGCTGCAGATTGGCCGAGTTCCAATGCTTTCTGTCGCGGATCTGGTCGATCGTCGACTTGGTGGTGCCGACGAGGCGCGCGATCTGCGCGTCCTTCAACTCGGGATGGTTGCGCACCAGCCAGAGGATGGCGTTGGGCCGGTCCTGGCGCTTGGACAGCGGCGTGTAGCGCGGACCCTTGCGCTTGGATTCCGGCACCCGCACCTTGGGATCGGACAGTTTCAGCCGATGGTTCGGGTCCTTCTCGGCGCGTGCGATCTCGTCGCGGGTCAGCTGGCCGGTCATGATCGGGTCCATGCCCTTGATGCCTTGCGCCGATTCGCCATCGGCGATAGCCTTGACCTCGAGCGGATGCAGCCCGCAGAACTGCGCGATCTGCTCGAAGGACAGCGCGGTGTTGTCGACCAGCCAGACGGCGGTCGCCTTGGGCATCAGCAGCATATTGGCCATTTGCAAAATATCCTTCTCGTTCGCCCGCGTTCCCGCGCGGGCGGTGGTTTTAGAGCCACCAAAATGGGAAATTCGCTGCGTATATAACCACTCCGTTGCCGTTTCGCAACGGTTTTGGAAGGTACTGTCGTAAGCAGATGAGTTGTCCGGATTAGGTAGCACGTGAGTTGTCCGGTTTTATCACCAGCGCATGGAAGGCTGGGGATGAAACGGACAGCATGGCTACAGGACCCGAGAATGCAGAAGTTTCTGGACGTTTTGAGCCGTTCGGAAGGCGGCGATCTTTCGATGATGGAGGCAGGCGAGCTGCTCAGCGGGCGCGGCCGATAATCCGGCAAAAAAAGAGGTCCTCATGTCGGCATTTGCCGACTGTTAGAAGGGACATGTTTCATACACATTTTGCCCTCGGTGGCAGCGGCTGCCTTCAGGAGAGCAGGCCGCGCCGATGTGGGCTGATCGATGTTGGAAACCGCGCACGCTGTCGCGGCGGGGTTGTTTCCGTTCGCCATTTCCTATGCGCTGTTGGCAATGCTGCCGGGCGCCAATTTTGCTGTCGTCGCGCAGGCCGGGCTAACCGCTTCGCGTGCCACAGCGCTTTCGGCAGCCGCTGGTATCGCCCTTGGCGCGAATTCGTTGGCGGCGATCGTCGCGACGGGAGCCGGCGCGCTGCCGCCGGGGGGCATCGCACACCAGATGGCCGCCAGGCTATACGGCGCAATGCTGGTCTTCATCGGCTGGAATTCGATGCGGCGGGCGCTGTCTATCAAGACCGGCATCAACGAGCCGGAGTCGGTTCCAACCGCTCGATACTTCCGGCTGGGCTTTGTCACGGCAGTGGCAAATCCTGCCACCGCGCTGTTTTTCGCATCCTCCACGCTGAATTTAAATGCTCGTGGGGCAACTCACCTGTCGGTGGTCGCACTGGTGTTTGCCATTGCGATCGCCTGGTTTGGTCTTCTCGGCCTTTCCATTTCCCAACCGGCCACACGACGATTTTACAGTCGTTTCCGAAAGCATGCGGACATCGTGCTGGGAGGAGCCCTGGTGGCGCTCGGCTTTGCCGCACTTGGCTATTGAGACAGGTACACGCAACCGCCGCTGCTTGACGGACCTCAAAACGACAAAACCCGCCGGACAGGGTCCAGCGGGCTCGGAACTGGCGACGGGAAACCCGTCTGCTGCGGCTCTGGCTTCTAAAGCAGGATCTCGGACCGAAGCACCACTTCGCGAAAAAAGCGGCTTGATGCTTTCGGGCGAGATCACACTCGAGATCAAAGCGCCTTGCGGGCGATCCTCTCGATGTCACCACGGTTGATGCCGAGGTCGTTGAGCTGACGGGCGTTCAGGCGGTTCAGTTCGCGCACGGTTTCATTGTACATGCGCCAGTTACGGAAAGCACGGATCGGGTTCATGGTAGTCCTCCATCGTTTCGATGCCGCTCAAATAGGCATCGTTGATGAAAAGTTGAACAGACGCTTTTGCATGGCCGCAATGCGTTTGTTGCATTGCACAATTAAGGTTTTGTTCAGCTTGTTTACCGACCGTCAGCCGACATCGAGCACGATCTTGCCGATATGGTCGCCGTCCTCCATTCGCTCATGCGCCCGCCACGCTTCCTTGAGCGGGAAGATCATGTCCATGACGGGTGCTACCTTGCGGGTGCCAAGCAGCGGCCACACCTGCGCCTCCAGCGCGGCGGCGATTGCCGCCTTGAATTCGACGGTGCGCGGCCGCAACGTCGAGCCGGTGTGGGTGAGCCGCTTGACCATGATCTTCGAGAAATCGGCGCTTGCCACCGCTCCGCTCTGCGTGGCGATCTGGACGATGCGGCCTTCCGCCGCCGCGGCCTCATAGTTTCGCGCCACATAGTCGCCGCCGACCATGTCGAGGATAACGTTGGCGCCGCGGCCAGCGGTCGCGTCCTTGACCGCCGCGACGAAATCCTCCTCGCGGTAGTTGATCGCCCGGTCGGCGCCGAGCTTCAGGCAGGCGTCGCACTTCTCCTGGCTGCCGGCGGTGGTGATGACATAGGCGCCGAAGGCCGAGGCGAGCTGGATCGCCGTGGTGCCGATCCCGGACGAGCCGCCATGGACGAGCAGCGTCTCGCCGCTCTTTAAGGCCCCGCGCTCGAAGACATTATGCCAGACGGTGAAGTAGTTTTCCGGTACCGCCGCCGCTTCTGTGTGGGTAAAGCCGGCGGGTAGTGGCAGCACGCTGCCGGCATGGACCTTGACGTATTCGGCATAGCCGCCGCCGGGCGTCAGCGCGCAGACCCGGTCGCCGACACGCCAGCGCGATATCTCGTCGCCAAGGGCTGCAACTTCGCCGGACGCTTCGAGACCCGGCAGGTCCGACGCACCGGGCGGCGGCGGATAGACGCCCTTGCGCTGCTGCACATCCGGCCGGTTGATACCGGCAGCGCGCACCCGGATCAGGATTTCGCCGGGACCGGGCACGGGCACGTCGCGCGTTTCCGGTTTCAGCACTCGCGGTCCGCCGGGTTCCGAGATCGCAATGGCCGTCATCGTCGCCGGAATTGTGTTCTGTCCACTCGCCATAAATTTTCCCGTCTCGCTTTGCCAGTTTCTTGCCGGCTGCCGGTTTTCTTGCCGACTATTTGCATCCATGCCCCTGCCCTATGTATGCTGATTGCCAAATCAGGCAAATGGCCACTGCAGCGTCGGGCGTTCGATTGGACGCGCAAAGGTAGCAGTTTAATTTTTTGCGCATGAGCGAGGAGCGACGATGGCGATCTTCGACGACGAACCCAAAAAGAAAGCCCGCCCGCATGAGATCGGGCAGGATCTGTCGCTGCTTTCCCTTGACGAGCTGTCCGAGCGGATCGGCATCTTGCGCGACGAGATCGCCCGGCTCGAAGCCGAGCTCAAGACCAAGAGCACCACCAAATCAGCGGCCGAGGCGCTGTTCCGCCGCGGATAGCTTCCAGAGCCGAAGCGCCCGCCGCCGAAAAGCTCGAACGCGACTGTCTTCAGACCCTTCCGAAATTCCAGCCGGATCAGCTAAATGTTTGCAAGCTACCGACCGATCCTCTCGCTGCTTCGCGGCACCGCTTTCCTGCTGGCAGCGACCGGACTGCACGGGCTGCTGTTGCCGCTGCGCGGCCAGTTGGAAGGCTTCTCGACCGCATCGCTCGGCCTGATGGGCACGGCCTGGGCCGGCGGCTTCGTCACCGGCTGCTTCTTTGCGCCGCGCCTTGTGCGTCGCGCCGGTCACGTACGCGCTTTCGGCGCCTTTGCGGCATCGGGAGCCATCGTCGCACTGCTCACGGGCCTGATCATCGACGAATATGTCTGGATCCTGCTGCGCGCCTTCACCGGCTTCACCATGGCCGGCGCCTTCATGGTCATCGAAAGCTGGCTGAACGAGAAGTCCACCAACGAGAACCGCGGCACCGTCTTCGGCCTTTACATGATGGTCACCTATGCCTCGATCATGGGCGGGCAGATGATCGTTGCCGGCGGCGACGTGAAGTCGGCCTCGCTGTTCATGATCACCGGTATCCTGTTCTGCCTGTCGCTCATTCCGACCGCAGTGTCGACGGCTTCGCACCCCAAGCCGCTGCAGGACGTCTCGCTCGACGTCAAGGGGCTCTATGTCAATTCGCCGGTGTCGGCGATCGCCTGCGTTTTGATCGGCATCGCTAACGGCGCCTGGGGCACGCTTGGTGCCGTCTATGGCGCCCGTATCGGCATTTCCACGGCCGAGATCGCGCTGATGATGAGCCTGGTGGTCGTCGCTGGCGCCGCCATGCAACTTCCGGCCGGACGTCTCTCCGACAAGACCGACCGCCGCTTTGTGCTGGCGGGCCTGGCCTTCGGCGCGGCGCTGTTCGCCGTCGCGGTCTTCCTGTTCGAGCCGCGCTCCGGCGTCTTCGTCATCGTCTGCACCGCCGCCTATGGCGCTTTTGCCTATACGCTGTATTCGATCGCCGTTGCCCATGCCAACGACCACGCCCGGGCGGAGGATTTCGTCAAGGTGTCGGGCGGCCTGCTGCTGCTCTATGGTTTCGGCACGATGATCGGGCCGCTGCTGGCCGCCGGCCTGATGGGCTGGATGCGGCCGGAAGGCCTGTTCCTTGCGACGGCCTTCGCGCATCTTTGCCTGGCGGGATATACGCTGCTGCGCATCAGCCGGCGCGCGCCGGTGCCGATCGAAGACCGCGACGCCTTCAAGACGCAACCGGCCGAGCGCTCGATCACGCCGGAAGCATTGCGGCTCGATCCGCGCAGAAAGCCTGAAACCAACGGTTGAGATTTAGAAAACTTTGCCCCACAAATAAGGCATGATGTTTTCCGACGCCTTCATGGCGATTGCCGATCCCAACCGGCGCCATCTTTTGGAAGAGCTCCGGCGCGGCCCGAAGACCGTCAACGAACTGGCCGCCGGGTTGCCGGTCTCGCGCCCGGCTGTTTCGCAGCATCTAAAGGTGCTGCTCGATGCCGGACTGGTCAACGCCAAGCCGGAAGGGACAAGGCGCGTCTATACGGTCAGCAATGCCGGCTTCCTGAAGCTCAACATCTGGCTCGACCAGTTCTGGGATTCAGAGCAGCTTGGCTCGCCCGGAAACTGAGATGCGCCGTCGCAGCTTTGCCAGTAGCGCATCAGGCGCGTCAAGCAGTTCGCCCGTGCCATGCTTGCTTGCGGGTGCCGAGATCATGATGGCTGTCGAGAAAGGCACACTGCTCCGTCATACCTCCTCGGCAGGCCGATGAGCTAGCTCAATGGTTGTTGCGGGACGAAAACGCCGTCCTTGTAGGTAGCGCCGAAATAGACCTCGACGCTGTGCAGCCTAGCGTCCTGGAACGAATGCAATTCGGTGTTGCGGAAGACCTTGCCGTCGAGCGTTTCGCAGCGATAAAGAACGAAAGCACCGTTGCCGTCCTCACAAATCCTCTCGACGGCGATCGACTTGAACAACGTGCTGTTCGGCCAGCAGTGCGCGAAGTAGGTCGCGCGATCGATGGCGTCGTCATAGGGGCTGGTGAAATCGCCTGTCAGAGCCGCCTCGATGACGCTGCGGTCGCCGGCCCGGTAGGCGGCGAAGTAACTGCTGATCAGGTCCGATCTGCTTTTGACGGCCTGGCGAAAGCTCCTTAGGATTCAGGTGCTTGGTGTTGAGCCGCATATCGTCCCATTGAAACAGTGTCGGGCATCGGCCTAAGCGTTCCAGCTTGGACGTTTCTGAACACGGTCGAGCCAATGATGGACATTGACGAGCGAGTCCGGGATGTCGGCTCCGAAGAAGGCGCCAAGCCACGCTGCGACGGCGGCGGTGATGTCGGCGACGGAGTACTGGTCGCCGGCGATGAACGGGCGGCCATCGGCGATCTCGCGGTCAAGCCACGCCCACTTTGCCGGAACGGCTTCGCGCTGCGTTTCGGCGAAAGCCGGGAACTGCACGAGCCGCTCCGCAAACATGGGGTCGGAATGCTGGGCAATGCTGCCGATCGTTCCGAAGATCTCGATCTCGGCGCGGCGGTTCCACATCTCGACCTTGCCTTGGCTGACCGCGTCTGAGCCGAACAGTGCCGGCGTTGGATGAAGCGCCTCCAGATAGCGGCAGATGGCGATGCTTTCGGTGATCACCGTCCCGTCATCGAGCACGAGCACGGGAATCTGGCCGAGTGAGTTGAGCTCAAGGAATTGCGGCGCCTTGTGCTCGCCTTTTGTCAGGTCGACTTCAACCCGCGGAACGTCGATGCCTTTCTCAGCCATGAAGATGCGAACGCGGTAGGAATTCGGACCAATGCCGCAGTAGAGTTTCATACTATCCTCCCAATTCTGCTGGTCTTTGGCTCAGGCTGCGGCGCTCACGCGCATTCCACCCGCAGGTTGTCGAGCATCTGGCTCCAGCCAGCCTGATGGTTTTCGGGCTGATCATGGCCGTCAAGAAAGGCGCCTTGCTCGGTCATCACCAGCCGGCAGCCTGTGCCTTCTGGACTGAATTCAACCGTCAGCAGGCCGACAAACAACCGCTGGCCGCTGCTGGTCATGCCACCAGCCGAGACGATGCGCTGGTCGCACACGATGTCGAGGTAGCGCGTCTCGTTCACATAACTCTCGCCGCCCTTGGGTCCGAAACGGCTGAGCGCAATACCGCCCACCTGGAACTCGAAGCAGTCAATGCTGCTTTCCCACCCCCTCGCCGGGCGAGCCCCAGCGCTGCAATGCGGCGGGATCGGACCAGGCAGCGAACACCCGCGCCGGCGAAGCGTCGTAGCTGCGTTCGAGCACTATGGTCGAATGGACGACAGAGCGTTCGCTCATGCTGGCCTCCTCAGTTTCCATCGGTTTCGTCCTTGGTTTCCGCGAGCAAAGCGCCGAGTCGGTCGAGCCGCTGTTCCCAGGCCAGGCGCCGTTCGTTGATCCAGTGTTCGGCGGTCCTCAGCGCCTTCGGCTCGATCTGGCAGGTGCGCACCCGGCCGAGCTTTTCGGTGCGGACGAGACCGCTCGCCTCGAGCACGTTCAGGTGCTGGACGACCGCCGACAGCGACATCGCCAGCGGCTCGGCCAACTGGCTTACCGAGGCGGGGCCGCACGACAGCCGCTCCACCATGTGCCGCCGCGCCGGGTCGGCGAGCGCCTGGAACATCAGGTCGAGCTGGGCGGTATCCTGCAGCATCGGGCTTAGCCGTTGTTGTAGGGGAAGAGCTTGAAATAGGGCTGCGCTTCCTCGATCACGCGGGCGACAGACGGGCGTTGCAGCAAGCGGTCGTGGTAGCGTCTCACCGCCGGATATTTGTCGCCGAACGGCTCGACCTTGTTGGCGTAGAACAATGCCGGGGCGGCGGCGCAATCGGCCATCGTGAAGGCCTCGCCCATCGCCCATGTCCTCGACTGCATGTCCTGTTCGATGATGGCGTAGGCGCTGCGCAGCTGGGCGCGCGCCTCCTCGACGCCGAACGGATCGGTCTTGCCTTCCGGCCGCAGGCGGTCGCCGACGATCTTCTGCATCGGGTGCTGCACGTAAAAGTCATAGAAGCGGTCGGCGAGGCGGGTCTGGCGGGCGAGATCGATATCGGCAGGGATCAGCTCGACCGGTCCGGGATAATACGCGTTGAGATATTCGATGACGATCGTCGATTCCGGCACCGTCCGGTCCAGCGCTTCATCGCGCAGCACCGGCATCTTGCCCGCCGGCGACAATTTCAGGAACGCCGCGCGCGACTGTTCATTGCCGAGATCGACGACGACCGACGTGAACGGCGTGCCGTTCTCATAGAGCGCGATCAGCGGCTTCCAGCAGAAGGAGGCCAGCGGATAGAGATGCATCGTCAAGGACATCGTTTTGCTCGTTCCCTTGATGGTTCGCCGCTGCATGGTTTACAGAGCTCAACACTGAAGCGATTACTTAACTATTGCCGATGGTGTGTCAAGGTTCGGCCCGCTACTTACCTGGATTGGCTATGGGCAACGATGGCATCGATGATCGTGGTCCAATCGTCGGGATGGAGTTCGTGGCCACCGCCTTCGATACGGACAAGCCTCGCGCCGGCAATTGCTTCGGCAAGAGCGGCGCCATGCTCGACCGGAAAGATCGGATCCTCGGTGCCGTGGATAACGAGGAGCGGAACCTTCAATTCGTGCAGGCGGCCCTTCCAGTTTTCGCCGCCTTTAAGCATGAAATGATTTGTCGCGCTCAAGAAGCCGCCGGATCGGTCGTAATCCTGTTCGACGAACGCCCTCGTCCGCTTCTCGTCGAAGGGATGCGCGGTGCCGGCGATCGCGTGCGCGTCCTTGACGATAAAGTCGACCACCTGGTCGCGGTCCGCCCAATCGACCTTCGCGCCTTCGGCCGAATGTTTCATATAGGCCTCGGTCATCCCAGGCAGATGCGACGTGTCGGTTCCCACAGGAGAAGTGCTGATCGCCGTAAGCGAGATGACCCGCGATGGATGTTTCAGCGCCACAAGCTGCGCGATCATGCCGCCCATCGACATGCCGACCACATGCGCTTTCGCGACGCCATGGCCGTCGAGAACGCGGATGGCGTCGTCCGCCATGTCGTCGAATGTGTACGGCGGCTCGCCCGGCGCATATTTGATCGAACGGCCGGTATCGCGATTGTCATAGCGGATCACGAACAGGCCCTTGCCGGCCAGTGTCCGGCAGAACGCCTCCGGCCACCAGAGCATCGAAGCCATGGCGCCCATGATCAGCAGCACCGATGGGTGCGCGGGGTCGCCAAACGTCTGCGACGCGATTTCGGGTTCCGCAGCCTTCATCATGATCGCAGTCTCCTCTCTATAAACTGATTGCACTTTGCAATCAGTTGCACGATAATAAAACTGATATGATAATGCAACCGGTTTCTCTTGGAGAATCGCATGAGCATCGATCGCCGGTCTGGGTGCCCGATCAACCTGTCGCTTGAAGTGTTTGGCGACCGGTGGAGCCTGATCATTCTTCGCGACATGATTTTCGGCGGCAAACGCCACTTTCGCGACCTGCTCAACGGATCGCTGGAACGCATCGCTTCCAACATCCTCGCCGATCGGCTGAAGCGGCTGATGGAGCTCGGCATGCTGACCAGGGCCGACGATCCCACCCACAAGCAGAAGGCGATCTACAGCCTGACCGAAATGGCGATAACGCTGGTGCCGATCCTGGCGCATCTCGGGGCCTGGGGTCGCGTCTGGCTGCCGGTCAGCGAGGAACTCTCGATCCGCGCCGAGCTTCTGGAAAAGGGCGGCCCGCCGATGTGGGAAAAGTTCATGGACGAACTGCGCCATGAACATCTGGGCACGCCTTCCGACACGCCGCCGGATGCCACCGTGCGTGCGAGTTTGCAGGCTGGATACGAGGCGGTTGTCGCCCAAAAGGCGCCGGGCGCCGGGTGCGATCCTGACGCCTGACCAACTTATTTTCCCCATCGCAGACCGGCTCTGCTATTAAAGGGATTGAAAGCTATAATTTACGGGATTGGAAAAAGCCCTTGGTTGAGAACTCTAAGGATACTGCCCGCGCGCGGGCCGATTTGCGTTTCAAGAAGCAGGAAGAGGCAGCCACGGTTCGTCAGAAGGCGATGGCGGAATATGTCGCCGAGAGCGACGCCCGCCAGATAAAGACCAATAAACTGAGGGCGCTGCGCCTCGCCAAGGAAGCGGAAGATCTCGCCAATGCGCCGGCTGCTCCGGCAAAGAAGCCGCGCGCCAAGAAAAAATAGAGCTGGTTCCTTGCGCATGACGCTGGAAACCGGAATCGGTTTCCGGAAAAGATCACGCGCTGATTCAAAGCAGCCGCCACCGCGGGCATCAAGACGGCTGGCTTCACCGCCGATCCAGGCTAAGGCCGGGGCTCTAGTTCACATTTATGTCACGAGTGGCCGCCCGCATCGACACCGAGAAACCGGCCAGGACGTCGACCAGTGCGATGACCATCAGCGTGAAGAAGACCGAGTGCGCCGCACCCTTCACCAGCAGGAACTCGACCAGGAACGCCACAAAGACGAAGGTCGACAACAGGTGGTCCATGACTGAAGCGTTCGACGTGCGCGTCGATTTCACGATTTCGATGAAGAAGAGGATCAGCCCGATCAGCACGATCAGATCGCCGAGCGTCATCGAGAACACCCCGCCCGACATCATGCGGATCGAGAACATTTCGCTTGCCCAGGGATCGTCGCCGCCGCCGAATATTCCCAGAAGCCCGAGATTATAGAGGACGAAGGGCACGATCAGCAGCGGGATGGCACCGAACATCAGGCGGCTCCGGTTGGACAGCCTTCTCTAGTATGCACTCGGCGTTCGCCGTCAAGAAATTTCGTACGTGACCGCGAACACGGACAAAGACCGTGCGAAATAACAGTGCCAGCCGGCCCGGCTGCCATCCGGCATGGCTGCTGGGCGTTTGAAGATGATCCGGTGGGCGATCATCTGCGCACAATGCAAAAAGACCGGCGCAATGGCCGGTCTTCGATAGTCACAAACCCGTCGAAAGCTGTTTCAGCTTTCCTTCGGTTCCAGAACCTGGCGACCGCGATACATGCCGGTCTTCATGTCGATATGATGCGGGCGGCGCATCTCGCCGGAATTCTTGTCCTCGACATAGGTCGGGGCCTTCAAGGCGTCGGCCGAACGGCGCATGCCGCGCTTCGACGGAGAGGTTTTTCGTTTCGGTACGGCCATGGATATGCTCCACTACATGGTCAAAATGCCCCGGCTGCCCTCGTGAAAGGGCCGCGTCAGGGCCGGAATCTGAGAAAGTCGGGTGCCTATACACGCCCTGCGCCGTTTTGGCCAGCGCCGTCGCGAATTTTTTTAAGCTATCGCAGACAGCCGACATAGGCGCCGGACCGACCCGCGCGCCGCTCGATCAGCGCGGCCAGCCGTCTCAGTCCCGGTCCGGGTTTCGCCGGGTTGCGTGCGATCGGGTTCGGCAAGGTGACGGCAAGCAGTGCCGCCTGGCGACGCGACAATCGTTTTGCCGAAACTCCGAAATGGTGCTGGGCGGCGGCCTCAATGCCATAGATGCCCGGCCCCCATTCGGCGATATTGAGATAGATTTCCATGATGCGCCGTTTCGACATCACCATGTCGACATGGACGGCCAGCGGCAGCTCGACGACTTTCCGGACCGAGCCCAGCGGCCGCGACCACAGATAAAGGTTCTTCACCGTCTGCATGGTAATGGTGGATGCGCCGCGCGTCATCTCCCCGGCCAAGGCATCGTCGACGACGCCCCTCAACTCGCCAAGGTCGATGCCGTGATGGAAACAGAACTGCCCGTCCTCCGACATGATGACCGAATTCGCAAGCGCCGGCGCCACATCGTCGATCGAGACCCAGCGCCGGTCATAGCCGGAAAACGTCGCCAGATCCTTCAGCATCAGTGTCGATACCGGATGCACGAACGGCGGCAGATAGAGAAAGGTCAACACCACCGGCATCAGCGCCAGCACGACGGCGACGGTGATACCGCGCCGGACCCAGTGCCGGGGCCAACGTTTGAGACCGATGCGGTTGCCGCGTTTCGGCCTCACCATGTCCAGCCCTTCGGTTTCGTGATCGACGATCGGTTCCGCCAAGCCGCTCAATCCATGCTGCTCCCTGCCCCGGCATAATGGCGCTTGGCTTCTTGCGCAACGTCTGAGTGTCGGCTACCCCGTCCCCGGCATGACGAAAGACGATCAAATACCGTTCGAGGCAGCGCTTGTCGCACGCACAGGGCCGATCGAGGCGCTGCTCAGGCAGCTGCTCGGCGACCGCCCGCTTTCAGGCGAGATCGCGCGGCCGCAGCGTCTGATGGAGGCGATGCGCCACGGCGTGCTGAACGGCGGCAAGCGCCTGCGCCCTTTCCTGGTCATGGAAAGCGCCGCGCTGTTTTCCGCCGACGGCGAGGCGGCGCTGCGCGTGGCGGCCGCGCTCGAATGCGTGCATTGCTATTCGCTGATCCATGACGATCTGCCGGCCATGGACGACGACGATTTGCGCCGCGGCCAGCCGACCGTGCACAAGGCCTTCGACGAGGCGACCGCCATCCTCGCCGGCGACGCCTTGCTGGCGCTCGCCTTCGACATCATTGCCGACGAAGCGACGATGCTGCCGGCCGAGCGACGGGCGGCGCTGGTGCTGGCGCTGGCCCGCGCCGCCGGAGCCGGCGGCATGGTCGGCGGCCAGATGCTCGATCTTGAAGCCGAGCGTATCAGGCCGGACGAAGCCGGCATCATCCGGCTTCAGGCGATGAAGACCGGTGCGTTGATCCGCTTCGCCTGCGAGGCGGGCGCAATCCTTGCCGGCGCGCCAGCGGCCGACCGTGAAAGACTGGCGGAATTCGGCTCGGCGATCGGGCTTGCTTTTCAACTTGCCGACGACCTGCTCGATCTGACGGCGGATGCGCACCAGATGGGCAAGGCGACCGGCAAGGATGCCGCCGCCGGCAAGGCGACGCTGGTGGCACTGCACGGCGCGAACTGGGCGCGGGACCAACTTCAAGGCCTCGTCGACCAGGCCCACGCCTTGCTTCATCCCTATGGCGAAGACGCCGTGGTTCTGAAGCAGGCAGCGAAATTCGTGGCGGCCCGCAACAGCTGACGCTGTTCCAACTGTACTCCCGACGTCTTACGGCGCGCCATGTAGCCAAGGGGGGTTGGTGAACTGTTCGGCCAGAAAATCCACGAACACGCGCACACGCGGCGACAGAATTCGACCAGGCGGATACACAGCGCAGATTGGCGGTCCGTCATGATGATTGTATCCGGTGAGCAATGCGGTCAGCCTGCCTGCCCTGATGTCCGGCCCGACCAATATCTCCGACATGCGGATGATGCCGACACCGGCGAGCGCCAGCCGGCGCAGGGCTTCGGTGCTGTTGGCCTCTATCGGGCTGCGGATACGCATGCTTTGCGGACCGTCCGGGCCGTCGAATTCCCAGATGTTGAGGCCGCCGCGTGATGTGATGCCGAGACATGTATGATGTTGAAGGTCGCCTGGCGTCATCGGTGTGCCGTGTTTTTCGAGATACCGAGCTGACGCGCAAATGACACGGTGATTGGGCGCCAGCCGCCGCATCACCAGCCTGGAATCGTTCTGGGCGGCAACACGCACGGCGACATCCGTCTCCTCAGCCAACAGGTCAATGATCGCATCTGTAAACATCAGCTCGAGCTCAATGGCCGGGTAGCGATCGATGAAAGCCGGCAACAACGGCACGATCAAACGATGGCCGAAGGCGCTCGGAAGACTGACGCGCAGCCGGCCGCGCGGTTCTGCGCCGGGTTGAATCGCGATTTCAGCCTCTTTGATGTCGCTCAGGATACGGCGGCCACTGTCGGCGTAGGTGCTGCCTTCCGCCGTCAAGCTGATGCGCCGCGTCGAGCGCTGCAGCAAGCGCACGCCAAGGCGGGATTCCAGGCGACCTACGATTTTGCTGACGGCCGAGGGGGTCATCCGCAGCCGGCGCGCCGCCGCCGAGAAGTCGCCTTCCTCGACAACCGACAGGAACACACCCATCGTTTCTTGCCGGTCCATGTCATCTATTCCATTTCGTCACAGGTAAATGGAATTTATCACCGATTATCGGCGCACGCACTACATAATATGATTTCCTCCTCAGCATTCAAAAATACTGGCGAGGAAGTGCGATGCGTTCAGAACAGCCAAACCTGCGCGATGCTCACGAACTGCATCGGTGGGCACGTCGCCAGCGCAGCGCCGCAATTGGCCGGTTATGCCTTCGGATTGTCCGCGTGCTCATTCGGTCACGGCAAAAGATGAGGAACCGCTCAAGGAGCAACGTCCGGGCTAGCGCAGCCGGCCGATCGGAATGATTTCGGGCGATGTCGGAGCGTATGGCTCGCCACGCCAATTGCCGAGCCATTCTTCGACGACCAGCCCGGTCTGGTCCAGCATCTGCGCAAGGCTTTCCTTTGTCGGGAAGGCGATTTTCGATTCGGCGCTGAGCACCCGTCCGCTGTCGGGAATTTCGTAATGGGTGGAGTAAGTGACGACACCGCTAGCGGGATCGTGGCGGCAATCGTTCCACGCTCTTACCGTGCCCAATCCGGGATGACTCAGTTCCCGTTGCGACCGTTCCGGCGTCCACTCGAGCCATTCCTCCGTGGCTGGATTTCGCGTATCGAAGATGAAGCGCCCATCGGGAGCCAGATGAGCAGCGATCGTGCGAAGCACCGCCTTTCGATCTTCTGGCGTGAGGAACACCTGGAAGGCGTGCCCGGTCAAAAGCACCAGATCGAAGCGTCGTCCGAGCCGGACGTTTCGCGCATCGGCCTCGACCCAGTCGACCCTCTGCCCGCCGGCTCTGCGGCGGGCGATATCGAGCATCGCCGGCGCCGGATCGACGCCGGTCACCCTGCGCCGGTCGGCGAGCGCGGCGGCCAATTGTCCGGTGCCGCAGCCGAGGTCGAGAACGCAGCCCGCATGCTTGGCAAAGCCGACGCAATAGTAGAAGTCCACGCCGACTTCGTTCTCGATATCGTAGAACTGGACGAGATCGGGATCGCTGTAGAGACGGTCGATCATCGTGGGCCTATAGCTCGAGCCATGGATCAGCAGAATTTGTGAAATGAAAGCACAGCTTCGGCGGTTGGCGGCCAATCAGTCGGTAACCCTACCGATTCCGCACGACAATGCATGCACCGCCGACGCTTTGCAGTTTCTGGCAGATGTTGTCGGCCTTGGCTTTGGAGTCGGCGCCGATCCGGACCGCATAGATGCCGCGCCTGCCGATCGGCGAGCGCACCCGGCTGACCACCGGATTATGCCCGCCAAGCAAAGCCGGAAACCGGCGCTTCACACCAGTCCATTGATTGAGCGCGGCGGCGCGGCGGAAATTGCCGGCGACCTGCACGCCCCACGGCTTGATGTTGATCGACGCCATGGCCACGGTTTGGGACTTGATGACCGGCAGCTTGCGGCAGGCGACCGCGAAGCTCGCTTTCTTGTCGAGCGGCTGGATGGTGCCGGCATAGGCGGTGTCGGTGAACCTGTCGGCCGGCTCGCCCATGATATCCAGAACGTAGTTTTCGGTCTCCATCGGCAGGAAGCCACCGGAACTCAGCCAGCGCGATACCCGGCTTTCACCGGCATTGTAGGCGGCGGCCGCCAGGCCCAGATTGCCGAAGCCGGTTTTCATTTCGGCGAGATATTTTGCCGAGGCGGGGATGGCCTGCTCGATATCGAAGGAATTGGCGAGACCGCGTATCTTGGCGGTGCCCGGCATGAACTGGGCTATGCCTTCGGCGCCGACCGGACTGACCGCATTGGGATCGAAGCGGCTTTCCTTCCAGATCAGCCGGGCAAAGAAATCCTTGGGCAGGCCGTTTTGATCCGCCTGGGCCTCGATCAAGTTGCAAACACGGTCGAGCAGCCGCTGCTTGGCGGGGCGCGGCGGATCGGCGTGGGCGGCTGTCGCCCAGCCCAGCCCACCAAGCAAAACCAATCCACCAAGCAAAATCGGCGTCGCCCAGCGGAAGCGCCGCATCGACCTACTCCGCCGCAGCCTTGCCAGGTTGCCCAAACCGCTGCTCGATATAATCGGCGACCATTTTTTCGAAGTCGGCGGCAATCGAAGGGCCGCGCAGCGTCGCCGCCTTGCTGCCGTCGACGAACACCGGCGCCGTCGGCGTCTCGCCGGTGCCGGGCAGCGAAATGCCGATATCGGCATGCTTGGATTCACCCGGACCGTTGACGATGCAACCCATCACCGCGACCTTGAGGTTCTCGACGCCGGGGTATTTTTCACGCCACACCGGCATGTTCTTGCGCAGATCCGCCTGGATATTCTGGGCGAGTTCCTGGAACACGGTAGAGGTCGTGCGGCCACAGCCGGGGCAGGCGGCGACGATCGGCACGAACTGCCGGAACCCCATGGTCTGCAGGAGTTCTTGCGACACCTGCACCTCGCGCGTGCGGTCGCCGTTCGGCTCCGGTGTCAGCGAGATGCGGATCGTGTCGCCAATGCCTTGCTGGAGCAGGATGCCCATCGCCGCGGACGAGGCGACGATGCCTTTCGAACCCATGCCGGCCTCGGTGAGGCCGAGATGCAGCGCGTGGTTGGAGCGGGTGGCAAGCTCGGTGTAGACCGCGATCAGATCCTGCACGCCGCTGACCTTGGCCGACAGGATGATCTTCTCGCGGCCAAGGCCGATCTCCTCGGCCATTTCGGCCGATAGGATCGCCGACTGCACGATCGCCTCGCGCGTCACTTCCTGCGCGGTCAGCGGAAAGCCCTGCCGCTGGTTGTCGTCCATCAGCCGGGTCAGAAGCTCCTGGTCGAGCGACCCCCAGTTGACGCCGATGCGCACCGGCTTGTCGTACCGGATCGCCATCTCGACGATCGCCGCGAACTGCCGGTCCTTCTTGTCCTTGAAGCCGACATTGCCGGGATTGATGCGGTATTTGGCCAGCGCCTCGGCGCAAGCCGGATGGTCGGCAAGCAGCTTGTGGCCGATATAGTGGAAATCGCCGACCAGCGGCACGTTGATGCCGAGCCGTCCGAGCCGCTCGCGGATGGCGGGCACGGCGGCAGCACTCTTGTCGCGGTCTACGGTGATGCGCACGATCTCGGAGCCGGCGCGATGTAGCGCCGCAACTTGAGCAACTGTCTGGTCGACATCGGCGGTGTCGGTGTTGGTCATCGACTGAACGACGACAGGGGCACCCCCGCCGACCATCACGCCGCCGACATCGACACCGACCGAGGTGCGGCGCGGGAAGGGAGAGGAAAAATATCCGGTCATGGCCGGCTGCCCTTTGTTAGCTCCGAATTCCGGAATCGGTTTCCGGAAACAATCATGCGCAAAAATCAAAATACAGCGTCGTTTGCGGGTCCGAAAGGACGCGCGGCGCTGTAGAAGGTCCGGGCATGAGGTGGAGGAGCAAAGATGGCTTGTCAATGGCGACAGGCAGGCAGACCTGCCGAATCGATAACAGGAAGACGGCTGGCAAGCCATCTTTCCTGTCCACGTCGCCGGAACAAAACAAGGGAACGCTCCGACGGCATGGCTGCCACCGGAAAGGTCGCGCCGAAAGCGGCGCAGCTATCCCCGCGCATGATTTCGAAAATCGGAATCGATTTTCGCTGGGATCATGCGCCAAATCAGAAGGGCTACAGCGTCCTTTGCGCGCCCAAAGGACGCCGGCGCTGTAAAAGAGCGTCAGTGCTTGGTCGGTTTCGCCTTCAGTTTTTCAATCTCGTCCTTGAGTGCCAGCTTGCGCCGCTTGAGATTCACGATTTCGAGGTCGTCGACCGATGGATGGTTCATCGCATCATCGATTTCGCGTTCGATGTCGCCGTGTTTCCGCTGCAGCTCATCAAGATGGGATGCAAGAGACATGATTGGTTCTCCCTTTCATGGTTTCCTCGATTGCAGCCGTCCAAGGCGCGTCCACCGCAAGTTCGCTTCTGTGACGGCATAATGACAGTGTGCCACTATCGGGCATCGATGTCGAATGCTGCGTGGTAGCATTCCACGACAATACGAAATGTGGTATTGGCTGCGCGCCGGTGCAAGATACCTCCGGCCTCGCCCAATCAGGCCCATTTTTGGGCGCCGCAGACGTGCAGACGGTAGGTAATGTCCGAACAGGAACAGGCTGATATCCGCCTCGAATATTCTCGGCTGAAGCAGGAGCACGCCGATTTCGACGCGGCCATCAACGCGATGATCGCCATGAACTGCGACCCTCTGCAGATCCAGCGCATGAAGAAGAAGAAACTTTTCCTGAAAGACCGGCTGATGGCGCTGGAAGACCGGATCATCCCCGACATCATCGCGTGAGCGAATCCCACTTGCGGTCGCGACAAATTCTGCTCATCCCGTGATCGAAAGCCTCGCGGCGCGATCGCGCAGCAGGGCGATGAGATCGCCGGTCTTCTCCTCGGAAGTGTCGATTGGAACCACCAGGCATATCGTCGCCTCGACCTTGCCGGCAGCTGAGAAGACCGGCGCGGCAAGGCACTTTGTATAAGCGTCGACAAGACCTGAGGTTACACAGTAGCCGGCAGCCCCAGCCGTAGCGATATCGGCTATGAAGTCGTCCAGCAGCAATCTGCGGCCGTCTGGCAGGACGAGATCGTCTTCGGACACCATGTCTTCGATCACCGCCCTTTCGAAACCGGCGAGAAGCAACCGCCCGGAAGCGGTCCAGGGAAGCGGGATCTGCAGACCTGTGGCCGAACTGATCCGGAACGGCCTGGTGCCTGGACTGGAATGGACAATCGTGTAGC
Source organism: Mesorhizobium sp. WSM4842 (assembly GCF_055901575.1). Classification (NCBI taxonomy): domain Bacteria; kingdom Pseudomonadati; phylum Pseudomonadota; class Alphaproteobacteria; order Hyphomicrobiales; family Phyllobacteriaceae; genus Mesorhizobium; species Mesorhizobium sp. WSM4842. The sequence goes on along the minus strand of NZ_CM148372.1, from coordinate 1,540,583 downwards.
GGCCGCTTTGCAACATGCACAATTCGGAGGTCTCGCCTGTCTCGCGCGACAGGTTGTCAACTTCCTGACGCCCTCGCCTGAGCAGGTCGTTGCCGCGCACATAGTCCATTCCGTAGAGATAAAGCTTCTTCCCGAAATAGACCCGATTACCGTCGCCGGCCATTTCCAGCAGGCCCGCATCCACGAGCGAGCGCACGAGCGTGTAGATCGTCGAGCGCGGCGCATTCACTCCCTTGGCGAGATCACCAATCCCGATCGCACGCTGGTTCGCGTGAAGAAACTCTAGGATATGGAGCACCCGGTTGAGACCCTTCTCGCGAGAGCCCGAAATCCTGTCTTCGTCCGGACCAGCGTCCGGCCGAACTGCCAAGGCATTGCCATCTTGCATTACTTGTTCCTGATGTTAGTATCTGTCTTGTACAGGATACATGTGTCTTTTGTAAGAGACAATCCAGCAGATCACTGATGCATGTATCGGCAAAGGGGAACAACACGAAAAGGAGGTCGCCGTGAACGACACATCCAAAAGACGTGAATTTCTGAAACTGGGAATGGCCGGGCTTGCAACGGCCGGAGCGGTGGGCGCAGCAGCAACGGTCGATGTTCAGAAGGCGGCGGCGCAAGCGGCACCGGACAGCCTGCTGCGCACCATTCTCGAGCGCGGCAAAGTGATCGTCGGCACCGGCAGCACCAACGCGCCATGGCACTTCGAAAACGATGCCGGCGAACTGGTTGGCATGGACATCACCATGGGGCACATTCTTGCCAAGGGGCTTTTCGACGATCCGACCAAGGTCGAATTCGTCATGCAGGATCCGGCCCAGCGCATTCCGAACGTGACCACCAACAAGGTCGACATCTCGATCCAGTTCATGACCATGACCGCCCAGCGCTCGCAGCTGATCCACTTCTCCCGGCCCTATTACGTCGAAGGCATCGCCTTGCTGACCCTTCCGAACGCCGAAAACAAGACCTTCGACAAGCTGGCTGCCAGCGGTTCGGCGACACGGATTTCCATCCTGCAAAACGTCGATGCCGAGGCAAATGTGCACATCGTCCTGCCGGAGGCGCAGGTGATGCAGATTGACACGCAGGCCAACGTGCTGCAGGCACTGGAATCGAAGCGCGTCGACGCCGCCGCCGTCGATCTGTCCACGGTCCGCTGGCTCGCCTCACGTAATCCGGACAAATACTTCGATGCCGGCAAGAGCTGGTTCTCGATGCTTTATGGCGCCGCACTTCGGCAAGGCGACCCCGACTGGCTGACCTTCGTCAACACGACCTTCACCACCGCCATGTTCGGCCATGAGACGGCGCTCTATGACGCTGCATTCAAGGACTATTTCGGACAGGAGCCGCCGGCGCGCCATCCCGGCTTCCCGGTCATCTGATGCAAGCCGGCGGAAGGGCCGCGCCCTTCCGCCTCCTTCTCGTCGACAGCCCTCGATATGACAGGGACACATGGGCTATACCCTAAACTTCAACCTGATCTGGCGGCATTTCGACAAGCTCTGGGGCGGGCTGCTGCTCAGCCTCGAGCTGGCCGTGATCTCCATCGCGATCGGCATCGTCATCGGGCTGCTTCTGGCGGTCTGGTACGTATCGGCCGGGCGGCTGGTCCGGACCGCCATCGCCGCCTATGTCGAATTCATCCGCAACGTACCGCTGATCCTGCTTGTCTATCTCGTCTTCTACGGCCTGCCGACGGTGGTCGACATCGCCTACAGCGCGCAGACCTCATTCATTGCCACGCTGTCGCTCTATAGCGGCGCGTATCTCGTCGAGGTGTTCCGCTCGGGGCTCGAAGCGGTTCCGCGCGGGCAGCTCGACGCCGGCAAGGCGATTGGCCTGACGCCATGGCAAAGGCTGCTCCATGTGCGCCTGCCGACGATGCTGCGCATAACGCTGCCCGCGCTTTCCAACACGTTCCTATCGCTCTTCAAGGACACGTCCGTTGCTTCGGTCATTTCGGTGCCCGAGCTCACCTACGGCGCCCAGTGGATCAACTTCAACACCTTCCGGATCGTCGAGGTCTACCTTTTGGTGACGGCGATGTACCTCTTGACGGGCTACGCGCTTCTTTATGCGCTTCGGCTTGTCGAGCGCCGGTTCAGCGCGGCGCACTAGGATGCTTGGCCAGATCGCCTATGCCTTGCCCTTCCTGGCCCAAGGTTTTGCCGTGACACTGTGGGTGTCGCTGCTGGTCGTGGTATTGTCGCTCATCGCCGGTGTGATGATGGGCGTCGGCCTTGTCTATGGCCCGGCTCCGCTGCGCTGGCCAGTGCGCATTTTCAGCGACACCATTCGCGGCATTCCGATCCTGGTGCTCATCTTCTTCGTCTATTACGGCCTGCCTGCCGTCGGCATCCATCTGGAATCCTTCTGGGCAGCCGTGCTGGCGCTCACCCTGTTCAAGACGGCACAGGTCATCGAGTATCTGCGCGGTGCAGTCGGTTCCATACCGAAGGGGCAGTCCGAAGCGGCGATGGCGATCGGGCTGACCTTTCGCCGGCGACTGGCCTACGTCATCTTCCCGCAAGCGTTCAGGCGCTTCCTGCCGCCTTGGATCAATGGCGTCACCGATGCGGTGAAGGGCAGCGCGCTGGTCTCGCTGCTCGGCATCACCGACCTGATGCACGCCATCAACCAGGTCATCGGCCGCACCTACGAAGCGATGCCGCTCTACATCCTCGGTGCGGTCATCTACTTCGTCGTCAATTACGCCCTCTCCCTGGCCAGCCGACGGTTGGAGCGGCGTTTCTCCTTCATCCGGGAATAGCAAGATGTCCATCTCCCCGCCCGCCAATCCGGCGCTTCTCGACATCTCCGACGTTTCCAAATCCTTTGGATCCGTCGAGGTCCTGCGCTCCGTCAGCCTGCAGGTGACATGCGGTGAAGTGGTGACTGTCATCGGACCTTCCGGCAGCGGCAAGACCACGCTGCTGCGCTGCGTCAACTTCCTGGAGAGCTACGACAGCGGCTCCATCCGCATCGACGGCAAGGAGGTCGGCTTCCGCGACACGGGAACACGCCAGCGCCGCAGCGAGCGCGACCTGGCGAAGATGCGCGCCGAAACCGGAATGGTGTTCCAGAGTTTCAACCTGTTTCCGCATCTGACGGCGGCCGGCAACATCATGCTTGGCCTGCGTAAGGTGCGCGGCAAGAGCAGCGCCGAGGCCCGTGCCATTGCCGAGCACTGGCTGGGCCGGGTCGGACTTGCCCACAAGGCCGACAGCCTGCCCGCCGAGCTTTCCGGTGGCCAGCAGCAGCGCGTCGGCATCGCCCGGGCGGTGGCGATGGAGCCGAAAATCCTGCTGCTCGACGAGATAACGTCCGCGCTCGACCCGGAACTCGTCGGCGAGGTGCTCGAGGTCGTGCGCAGCCTGGCCGAGGACGGCATGACGATGGTGATGGTCACGCACGAGATGGCCTTTGCGCGCGACGCGTCGAGCCGCATCGTCTTCATGGCGGATGGCGGTGTCAGCGCCGCGGGCCCGCCTGCCGACATTCTGGGCACCGAGATCGACAATGAGCGTCTTCGCAGCTTCCTGGCGCGGTTTCGTGCCTCGCATTTCTGACACCGGGCGGCGAAAGCTGTCGCAAGGAGCCTTTTCATGACGCCTTACATCCGGCTCGCCGAATTGGGCCTGACGCTGCCCGAGCCGCCGACGCCGATCGCCAATTTCGTCACCCACGCCGAAAGCGGGCGGCTGATCTTCCTCTCCGGCCAAGGGCCGCTGCGCGCCGATGGCACGCTTTGCACCGGCAAGGTGGGCGAGGACGTCACGGTTGAAGAGGCCTATAAGCATGCCCGTCTCACCGGCCTGAACCTGCTCGCCGTCATGCACGCCGCGGCAGGCGACCTCGGCCGTATCGTGCGCGTCGTCAAGCTGCTTGGCTTTGTCAACGCCATCCCGACCTTCAGCGACCATCCGCAGGTGGTGAATGGCTGTTCCGATCTTTTCGCCGCTGTCTTTGATAACATCGGCGGGCACGCCCGCTCGGCGATCGGTGTCGGTTCCTTGCCGGGAAACATTACGGTCGAAATCGAGGCGGTCGTCGAGATCGCTGCCTGACATCTACCAATGGGATCTCTAGAGATGAAAACCTATTCCGCAAACGGCTCCAACACGACAATCCGCGAACGGCTCGGCCTTCGCCCGATCGTCAATGTTTCCGGCACGATGACGGCGCTCGGCGCCTCGATCATCGTCCCGGAAGCGATCGCCGCGATGTCGGAAATCGCTTCGCAGTGGGTGGAGATGGACGACCTGCAACGCGCCGCAAGCACGGTCGTCGCGCGCCTCACAGGAGGCGAGGCCGGTTTCGTCACGGCTTGCTGCGCCAGCGGCATCACCATGGCGATTGCCGGCACAATGACCGGCACCAACCTTCTGGCGATCGAGCGGCTGCCGGACGACACCGAGGGCCTCAAGTCGGAGGTCATCGTCCAACTCGGCCATATCGTCAACTACGGCGCGCCGATCGACCAGTCGATCCGGCTGGCCGGGGCCAGGACCGTACCGGCCGGTACGGTCAGCGTGACGCAGGATTATCATGTGCGCGAGGCGATCCGCGACCGCACCGCGGCAGGCCTCTATGTCGTTGCGCATCATACGGTGCAATACGGCATGCTCTCGCTCGAGGAATTCTGCGAAATCTGCCACGCCAGGGGTGTCCCGGTGATTGTCGATGCCGCCTCCGAATACGATCTGCGCGGCTTTCTCGCACGCGGCGCCGACATCGTCGTCTATAGTGGGCACAAATTCCTCAGCGGACCGACAAGCGGCATCGTGACGGGGTGCAAGGATCTGGTGCGGGCCGCCTATCTGCAGAATCGCGGCGTTGCGCGGGCTATGAAGGTCGGCAAGGAAAGCATCGCCGGCACCGTGGCCGCGCTGGAGGCCTGGGAGCGGCGCGACCATGCCGGCATCCGCAAGCGGGAAGAAGCCGCTCTGCATCTGTGGAGAGACGCATTGCAAGGGCTGCCCGGTATCGCTGCGCATGTCATTCCCGATCCGACCGGCAATCCACTCGACCGCCTGCAGGTGTTTGTTACGCCCGAAAGCAGGTTCACCGCCGCCGGCCTTGCCTCAGCGCTGGCGGCCGGTTCGCCCCCTATTATCGTCCGCAATCACGAGGTCGAGCGCGGTCACTTCTTCCTCGACCCATGCAATCTTCATCCTGGCGAGGCGGAGATCGTCGCCGAACGCCTGCGGGCCGTGTTGAGCACGGCCGAGCGTCCGGCGGATGCGATGAAGTCCGCCCGCAAGGATAGCGCCGGCGCCTTGCGCTGGCCGGATTAGGTAATGATGGTGCCTCGCGCCCGAATGCTGCGCAGAGGCACCACATCCTTGCCGTCGATCCCGAATTCCGCTAATGCGCGCCTTTGCCGCCGGGAGCAGAAGCTTGGACGATCACCGCGCCGAAGTCGCCGTCATCATGGGCAGCCAGTCCGACTGGGCGACGATGCGCCACGCCGCCGAAACGCTGGAGGCACTGGGCATTCCGCACAAGCGGCTGATCGTCTCGGCTCATCGCACTCCCGACCGGCTCTATGATTTTGCCAAGGGCGCCAAGGCCGCCGGTTTTCGGGTGATCATCGCCGGCGCCGGCGGTGCGGCGCACCTGCCCGGCATGACGGCGGCGATGACGCCGCTCCCGGTTTTTGGCGTGCCGGTAGAATCGAAGGCGCTTTCCGGACAGGACTCGCTGCTCTCCATCGTGCAGATGCCGGCCGGCATTCCGGTCGGCACGCTGGCCATCGGCAAGGCGGGCGCCACCAATGCCGCCCTTCTGGCCGCGGCGGTGCTGGCGCTGACCGACGAAAAGCTCGCTGCCCGGCTCGATGCCTGGCGCGCCGCCCAGACCGCCAGGGTCGCTGCCGAGCCCACGGACACGCCATGAGCCTGCCCGCGGGATCGACCATCGGCATCGTCGGCGGCGGCCAGCTCGGCCGCATGCTGGCCATGGCCGCGGCCCGCCTCGGCTACCGCATAGTCGTGCTGGAACCGCAGCCGGATTGCCCGGCGGCACAGGTCGCAAACCGGCAGATCACCGCCGCCTACGACGACACGGCTGCGCTCGCCGAACTGGCTGCAGTCAGCGCCGTCGTCACCTACGAGTTCGAGAACGTGCCGGTCATGGCTGCCAGCGCGCTTGCCGTCACGGTCCCGGTCTATCCGCCGGCGCGCGCGCTGGAAGTGGCGCAGGACCGGGTGGCGGAGAAGAAATTCCTCAACGGCATCGGCGTTCCCACTGCGGATTTTTGTCCCGTCGACAATGACGACGAATTGACGGCGGCGCTGAAAAAGTTCGACGGCAGCGGCATATTGAAGACGCGGCGCATGGGCTATGACGGCAAGGGTCAGCGCGTCTTCCGCAACATGGAAACAGGCGGCTTTGCCGGCACCTGCGAGGCGATGGGCAACGTGCCGCTGATCCTCGAATCCTTCGTCGCCTTCGAACGCGAGATTTCGGTGATCGCGGCGCGCGGCATGGACGGTTCGCTCGCCGCCTACGATCCGGCAGAAAACGTCCACCGCAACGGCATCCTGCACAGCTCGACCCTGCCGGCCAGGATAGAGTCCGAAACCGCCGCTGCAGCGCAGGCGGCGGCGGCAAAGACACTTGCGGCGCTCGATTATGTCGGCGTCATCGGTATCGAGTTCTTTGTCCTTGCCGACGGCGCGCTGCTGGCCAATGAGATCGCGCCGCGCGTCCACAATTCCGGCCACTGGACTGAGGCCGCCTGCATCGTCTCGCAGTTCGAGCAGCACATTCGCGCCGTCGCCGGCCTGCCCTTGGGAAATCCCGGCCGCCATTTCGACTGTGTCATGGAAAACCTGATCGGCGACGATATCCTGCGTGTTCCAGCCCTGCTCGCCGAGCCCGATCTGATGCTGCATCTCTACGGCAAGGCCGAAGCGCGCCCCGGCCGCAAGATGGGCCATTTTACGCGAATGAGCCGTCACCGTTGAGGCTATAGGACGGCACCGCTCTAACGCCGTCGGTCGAGCAGGAAACCAAACTCCGCCACGCTGGCTTCATCTATGAAGCACGCTTGCGGTTGACACGGACAAGGCTCCTCGTTTATGACAAACTCCGCCACGCTGGCTTCATCTATGAAGCACGCTTGCGGTTGACACGGACAAGGCTCCTCGTTTATGAGCCACGCACAAGTTGAGAGGCGCGCTTTCCGAGCGCGCCTTAATAATTCGGCCCAAGCGGGCCCAGACCGACGGGCAAGACCATGAAGATCAAGAATTCGCTCAAGGCGCTCAAGGCGCGTCACCGCGACAACCAGCTGGTTCGCCGCAAGGGCCGCGTGTACATCATCAACAAGACCGCTCCGCGCTACAAGGCGCGTCAGGGTTGAGTCTTTCGCGTGGAGGCGCCTGCCTCCGCGCCTGCATGATGTACCGCATCGACCCAAAATCGGAATCGATTTTCGGAAAGTACGATGCGAGGAATTCAGAATGTTAGAGCGTCCTTTACGCGTCCAAAAGGACGCGTGGCGCTCTAATACCGGCCTGCCGGCCCTTTCACGCTAAATTCAGTTTGACGATCTGCTGTCCGGGGTTAGATTCTCGGCCATGCGGATTCTTTTTGCATTCTTCGCGGCGCTTTTTCTTTTCGGTTCCGCCTCGCTTCCAACCCAAGCGGACGATGCGGTCGCCCCTCCGGTTGCCACGACTAGGGAGGCAAGGCTCGACCAGCTGTTCGTCGACCTGAAGCGCCAGCGCAATGAAAAGGCCGCTGAGCGCATCGCCGCGCGCATCTCGCACGAGTGGTCGCAATCCGGCAGCGCCTCGATCGACCTGATGATGCAATGGTCGCAAAAGGCGATCGAAGACAAGAAATTCGACGTGGCACTCGATTTTCTCGATCAAGTGGTGACCTTGCAACCGGCCTATGCGGAGGGCTGGAACCGGCGCGCCACCGTACATTTCATGATGAATAACTTTGGAAAATCGATGTCTGACATCGACCGCACGTTGCAGCTCGAGCCGCGCCATTTTGGCGCACTGTCCGGCCTGGCGCAGATCATGGCCGTAACCGGCCACAAGCAGTCGGCGCTGGAAGCCTGGCAGCGCGTGCTCGGCATCTATCCGATGATGCGCAGCGCCCAGGATCAAGTCGGCACGCTTTCGGAAGAACTTGCCGGCGAAGGAATTTGATTTCCCGGTTGGCGGACAATTCCACTTGAGTGAAAGTCGCTTTAGCTAGACTGTGAACTAATTTCGCTCCGGGTCCGTATCTCTCCCCATGAACCTGATCTTCGCCGCGCTCGTCTTCCTCATGGCGCTTGTGTTCACCCTTGCAGGTGTCACCCTCGCCGGTTCATGGCTGATCGAGCGCCGCAATCCGCCGATCGGCGACTTCGCGGATATAAACGGTGCCCGCATCCACTACGTTCACGTTCCGGCGCGGAAAAACGCCGAACTGCCGCCGATCGTCTTCATCCACGGCGCCAGCGCCAATCTCAGAGATCAGATGCTGCCGCTGAGGCCCTTGCTGGAAGGCCGTGCCGAGATGCTGTTCTTGGACCGCCCGGGTGCAGGCTGGTCGGGGCGCGGCCCCGGAAACAACGAGACCCCATCGGCACAGGCCAGCACCATCGCAGCTCTGATGGACCATCTCGGCATCGGGAAAGCCATTATCGCCGGCCATTCCTTCGGCGGCTCGGTGACCACCGCCTTCGGCCGCGAGCATCCCGACAAGACGCTCGGCCTAGTGTTCGTGGCGCCCGCCACCCATCCCTGGCCGGGCGGCGCGACCGCCTGGTACTACAATTTGACGACCATTCCGATCGTCGGCCGGCTGTTTTCCGAAACGCTGGCCTATCCGTCGGGAGCGCTGCAGATGAATACCGCCACCGCCTGCGTCTTTGCCCCCAACAAGGTGCCGGACGGCTATGTCGCCGAGGTCTCGATCCCGCTGGTGCTTCGGCCGAACGCCTTTCGTGCCAACGCCACCGATGTCGCCGGGCTCTATCGCTACACGCTCGATGCCGCGCCGCACTACCGCGATATCAAGGCGCCGACTGTGGTCATCTCGGGCGACCGCGACAAGGTGGTCTATGCAACGATCCATTCGGTCGGCCTCGTCCGCGACATTGCCGGCGCCGAGCTGGTCTGGGTCCACAATCTCGGCCACAAGCCGGACTGGATCGCGCCCAATCTCGTCGTCGGCGCGATCGAAAAGGTCGCCGGCAAGGAGGTGGACCTTCAGGCAATGGCGAAGGCCGTGGAGGTCAGGGTCGCCAACGACACTAACGGCGCCGGCAAATGCGCCGACATCAAAGCGCCGGAAGCCGAACTCGCGCCGATTTAGAGTCCTCGCCGAAGCGCGTCAAAATTCGTGGATGACGCCCGTCATCTCTGCCGGCGGCAGCCAGGCGACGAGCGCGGTCGGATCCGTGAAGGCCGCGTAGGGGGTCTTCGGGCTGGACTTCGATGACCCTCGTCGTGCGGGCCTAGACGCCCGCATGGTCTTTGCTCATGTGGCTCCAATGGTCGCGACACGGAGAACAGGACCTCTCGCTGCCGCGAATCCGCCCAGTGTCAGCGGCCTAGCGGCGGGCCTGCACCTCCGACCCGACATAGGCGATGCGCAGCATGTTGGTGGAGCCCGGCGTCCTCAGCGGCACGCCGGCGGTGATGATGACCCGGTCGCCCGGCTTGCCGAACCCCTCGTCCAAAGCGATGCGGCAGGCGCGGTCGACCATGTCGTCGAGGTCGATGGCGTCGGGCGAGACGACGCAATGCGTGCCCCACAAAAGCGACAGCCGCCGCGCCGTGTTGACGATCGGCGACAGTGCGACGATCGGAACCTGCGGCCGCTCGCGCGCGGCGCGCAGGCCGGTCGTGCCGGACGCCGTATAGCTGATGATCGCCGACAGTTTCAGCGTCTCGGCAATTTCGCGGGCGGCAAGCGAGATGGCGTCGGCGCCGGTCGCTTCCGGCTCCGAACGCTGCGCGTTGATGATGCCGGCGTAGGTCGGGTCGGTTTCGACCTTGCTGGCGATGCGGTTCATCATCGCCACCGCCTCGACCGGGTAGGCGCCGGCCGCGGACTCCGCCGAGAGCATGATGGCGTCGGCGCCTTCGAACACGGCGATCGAAACGTCCGACACCTCGGCGCGGGTCGGCACCGGCGCGGTGATCATCGATTCCAGCATCTGCGTGGCGATCACCACCGGCTTGCCGGCGCGGCGCGCGGCGCGGGTGATCTGCTTCTGGATACCGGGCACGGCTTCGAGCGGCATTTCGACGCCGAGATCGCCGCGGGCAACCATCAGTGCGTCCGAAAGTTCGATGATCTCGGCCAGCCGGGCGACGGCCTGCGGCTTTTCGATCTTGGCCATGATGAGCGCCCGGCCGCGCGCGATCTTGCGCGCTTCCGCCAGATCCTCCGGCCGCTGGACAAACGAGAGCGCCACCCAGTCGACGCCGGTGGCCAGCACCGCATCGAGATCCCTGCGGTCCTTTTCGGTCAGCGCGCCGACCGGCAGGTCGGTGTCGGGCAGGCTGACGCCCTTCTTGTCGGAGATGCTGGTGCCGGCGACGACGGTGCAGACGATCGCCTTGCCGTCGCTCTTCACCGCCTTCAGCTCGAGCTTGCCGTCGTCGATCAAAAGGCGGTCACCGGCCTCGACCGATCTCAGGATTTCGGGGTGGGGCAAATAGACCCTGGTCGAATTGCCGGGCTCGGGATTGTCGTCGAGCGTGAAAGTCTGGCCGAGTGTCAGCGCCTCCTTGCCGCTGGCGAATTTGCCAACGCGCAGCTTAGGCCCCTGCAAGTCGGCGAGAATACCGATCGGCCGGCCGACTGCTTTCTCGACAGCGCGGATGCGACCAACAAGTGTGTGCATCAATTCATGATCGGTGTGGCTCATATTGATGCGAAACACGTCGGCGCCGGCTTCGAAGAGCTTCTTCAGCATGTCCTCGGAGGAGGAGGCCGGCCCGATGGTGGCGAGTATCTTGACCTTGCGGCTGCGTCTCATTGACTGTTTGTTCCCGGGGCGGCTGGAACGCCCCCCGTTGCGGGGTCATCGGTCAGCTGGACCATCCAGCTTGCCTGCTCGCCCGTGTCATATTCCTGGAATCCGGCGCGCTGGAAGCCCCGGGCGACGCAATCGCTAACGCCGGCGATCTTGAACTCTTTTTCAGCCACGCACATGTTGATCGGGCCATCCCAGCGCCCGCCGCGCTCGGCGTCTTCTGCATAAAGATAGTAAAATCTTGATGACAGCGGCCCTTCGATCAACGTCTTGCAGCTCGATCCTTCGATGTGCCACCAGCCTTCGGTGATCCAGCCTGCCTTGGCGCGATAGCCGATGCCGACGCCCACCAGGTTCTGCGTGGCGTTGCAGACACGGAAATCGGCGCGCGCCGGCGAGGCAGCAAGCATCGCGGCGAGGCCCACAGCAAGGGTCAGGAGCGGCATGGCGAAGGCATAGCGCACGCGCGGCCTGCCGGCGGAACCCATCCTGAAATCCCTCAAGAACCACATTTGCATCTCTCAATGCCCCTTTTCGGAAAAGTCCGGGCGCATGTCAACGCGCCCTTTTGCCCAATTCCAATCGATTTAGAAAGGCTTCGGCGCACGGTCTGTCGCCTTCTGCCAGATTTCCGCAGAAACCGTGGCCAAACGACGGCATTGCGTAATCGTCCCCTTCGTGGAAAGACGATACCATCCTCCCTGGAAGCCAGCGAACAGACCATTTCCCGCCGATGACCCGATCCACAGTTTTCGCGCCTTTCGACGTCGTCGAAGGCGACCGCAAGCGAGGCATGGTGCTTTTGGCCGATCACGCCCGTCGCGACCTGCCGGAAGAGTATGGCAGCCTCGGCTTGCCGGCGGCGGAATTCGACCGCCATATCGCCTACGACATCGGTGTCGAGACGGCGACGCGCGAATTGGCGGCTTTGCTCGGCGTGCCGGCAGTACTCGCCAATTTTTCGCGGCTTCTGATCGATCCCAATCGCGGCGAAGACGATCCGACGCTGATCCGCCAGCTCTATGACGGTACCGTCATTTCGGGAAATTATCCACTTGCCTTGAAAGAACGTGAAAGGCGGCTTGACCGCTTCTATCGGCCCTATCACGATGCCGTCGGCGCCATGATCGCCTCGGTGGCGCAGGCTTCCGCAAGCGCCCCCTTCATCCTGTCGATACATTCTTTCACCCCTTTCATGCAGGGATTCGTGCGCCCTTGGCATGTTGGTGTCTTGTGGGATCGCGACGACCGGGTGGCGCGACCGCTGATCGACATGATCGCCGAGGACAAAAGCCTTATCGTTGGCGACAACGAGCCCTATGACGGCGCATTGCGCGGCGACACCATGTTCAGGCATGCCATCGTCAACGGCTTTGCCCATGCGCTGATCGAAATCCGTCAGGACCTGATCGCCGATCGGCAGGATGCGGTCGCCTGGGCCGAACGGCTGGCGCCGGTCGTTGACGCGATCAACCACCGTCCCGATATACATCAGGTCAAACGATTCGGCTCGCGCACCGGGCCGTTGTAAGGAGGTTTCGATGACCGAACTCAGCGACGAGCAAAAACGCGATTTCGAAGCCGCCGCCTTCCGCCGGCTGGTTGCGCATCTGCGCGAACGCACGGACGTGCAGAACATCGACCTGATGAACCTCGCCGGCTTCTGCCGCAACTGCCTCTCCAACTGGTATCGCGACGCCGCGGAGGCCGAGGGCGTCGATCTCAGCAAGGACCAGTCGCGCGAGATCATCTATGGCATGCCTTATGCCGAATGGCAGGCGCTCAACCAGACCGAGGCCTCCGATGCCAAGAAGGCGGAGTTCGAGGCAAGACGCCCCAGGGATCATTAAGACCACGATCCCGAAAAGTGGAATCCGGTTTTCGGACAAGATCATGGTCGAACAAAAAACCCTGTCCCGATCGGCTCTCATCAACCTCGGATTCAAGCGAGCCGCTTGGCCCAAGCACTTCCAAGAGCGAGCGCTTGACTGAAGATTGAATCGATCTAATTTGCCGCGCGAAGCTATTTTCGCACCGGACTCCTACACGATGGACACGCTAAAAATCATGCAGACCGCCATTCGCGGACGATGGGCCGTGGCGGCCATCTTCCTGGCCAATGGTTTTCTGACCGGCGCCTGGGCGCCGCAGATCCCGGTGGTCCTGACCCGGCTGGATATCAGCAAGTTTACGCTCGGCCTGCTGATCCTGCTGTTCGGCGCCGGCGCGGTCACGGCCATGACCTGGTGCGGCCACCTGATCTCCAGGCATGGTTCGCGCAGCGTGCTGCGCTGGTTCGGTCTCATCGGCAGTTTCGGCCTGCTGGTTGTGGCGCTTGCCCCCAACGTGCCGCTGGCGGCCATCGCCATGTTCATCTTCGGCGCTTCGATCGGCGGCATGGATGTCGCCATGAACGCCAATGCGGTCACGGTGGAACGGCGGTTGTCCCGCGCCATCATGTCGTCCTCGCACGGCTTCTGGAGCCTTGGCGGTTTCGCCGGTGGCGCTCTCGGCGGCTTCGCCATCCAGAATTACGGCCATCTCGCCCATGCGGCGGTGGTGACGGCTCTTGCCTTTGCCGTGATCGCTGTGGCAGTTCGCTACCTGATCGCCGAGGGCAAGCCGCCCCAAGGATCATCGGGGATTACCGGACATCGCAAATTCGCGCTGCCTGGAAATCCGCTGGTCTATCTCGTCGGGCTGATGGCGCTGATGACGATGATCTCCGAGGGTGCGGTGCTCGACTGGGCGGCGCTTTACCTGCAACAGGAACTCGGCACCGACCTCGCCGTAGCTGGTTTGGCATACGCCGCTTTTTCCGGCGTCATGGCCGTCATGCGCTTCGTTGGTGACGGGGTCCGCAACCGTTTCGGTGCCGTAACGACGCTGCGCGTCTCGGCCCTTGTCGCCGCCGCCGGCATGCTGGTGGCGGGGCTAGCGCCTTCGCCCTGGCTCGCCATCTCAGCTTTTGCCCTTTGCGGCTTCGGCATCGCCAATATGGTGCCGATCCTGTTTTCGGCCGGCGGCAACCAGGAAGGCATGTCGTCCGGCACCGGTATGAGCGTCGTCACCACGATGGGCTATTCCGGCATTCTGGTGGCGCCGTCGGCGATCGGCTTCATCGCCGAGCACTTGAGCTTCAGTCCGATCTTCGTCGCTTTGTCGGGGCTGCTGGTCGTCGTATTTTTGATGGCCGGGCTCGCTCACCGCGCCGAATTCGCGCCCGACGCAGCACCGGCCGAATAGCGCTTCAACTCCTCATAGAGGAAATCCGCGACACGGCGGATGCGCACGCTGGTGCGCACGTCGCGGTGCATGGCCAGCCATACCGGCAGCGTCGGCAGCGCGAGGCCCGGCAGCACTGTCTCCACCAGCGGATCGCGATCGGCCAGCGGCTCCTGGCCGAAGCCGATGCCGTTTCCCGCCCGCACCGCCTCCCAAAGCACGATTTGGTTGTCGGTCCTGAAGCGGAAGGCATCGCGGGTGAGCGGGACGCCGAACTGGGCAAAGCCGCGAATGATCTCATCGCTGCGGTCGAAGCCGATCAGGTCGTGGCCGGCAAGATCGCCGGGCTCGCGCGGACGGCCACGCCGGTCGAGATAGGATTTTGCCGCGCAGGCGCGGAGCGGAATGTCGGTCACCTTGCGCGCCACCAATTCGTTCTGCGCCGGCTTGACCATGCGGATGGCGATGTCGGCATCACGGCGCAAAAGGTTCTCGACCTGATTCGACGCGACGATCTCGACCTCGATGCCGGGTTCCTCAGCGCCCAGCCGCGCCGTCATCTCGGGCAGGACATAGGCAGCCACCACCTCGCTGGCGGCAATGCGCACCGTGCCCTCGATCGCCTCGACCGATCCCAGCGCCAATAGCGAAAAGGCGCTCGCCTGCTCGCTCACCGCCCGGCCGCGTTCGTAGAGCGTGCTGCCGGCTTCCGTCAGCGCGTAGCCGCGCCGCCCGCGCCGGAACAGGGTGACGCCGAGCGCCTGCTCCAGCTCGGCGATATGGCGGCCGAGCGTCGGCTGGCTTGCAGCCAGCTTGCGCGCGGCAGCGGACAGGCTGCCGGTTTCCGCCACGGTGACGAAACTCTTGATCAGATTCCAGTCGATTTCCATTCAAAGCTGAATATCACATCGCCAAATTCAGTCAATTTCCATTCGTTTGCGGGCGGATCATATTGTGACGGTAACGCAAACACGGAGACGAAACATGACCAAGATCGCAATTCTGGGTGCCAATGGCCGGCTCGGCCGCGTGGTTGCCAAGGCCTTCATCGACGCCGGCTATGATGTCCGCGCCATCACCCGCAGCGGCAAGATACCGGCAGAACTCACCGGCTCCACCGCCGTCGCCGGCGACGGGCTCGATCGCGAAGCGCTTATCCGCGCCACCGAAGGCGTCGACATCATCTTCAACGGCCTCAACCCGCTCTACACCGACTGGGGCAAGTGCCTGCCGATGGCCGAGAACGTCATGGCCGCGTGCCGGGCGAACCACGCATTGCACCTCGCTCCCGGCAGCGTTTACAATTACGGCTCGCCGATGCCGGCGGTCATTACCGAAGACACGCCATTCCACCCGACGACAGAAAAGGGCCGCATCCGCGTCGCCATGGAAGACCTCTTTCGCCGCGAGGCCGAAGCAGGCCGAGTAAGCACCATTCTGCTGCGAGCCGGCGATTTCTTCGGCGGCACCGGCACCGGATCGTGGTTCGATCTGATCGTGGCCGCCAAGATGGACAAGGGCGTCTATACCGCCCCTGGGCCGGCCGATCTCGTGCATGAATGGGCCTATCTGCCTGATATGGCCAAGGCTTTCGTCGGACTGACTGAGAATCTCGCCAAGCTCGGCGCCTACGAGGCGCTGAACTTTCCCGGCCACGCCGTTACCGATCTGGAGATCAAGGCGGCCGCGGAGCAGGCGCTCGGGCGCACGCTGAAACTGACCTCGATGCCGTGGTGGGTGCTGCGCGCCGGCAGTCCGTTCGTGGCGATGTGGCGCGAACTCGTCTCGATGTCCTATCTCCGCTTCGAGCCACACCAGCTGACCTCGGCAAGGCTGGAAGGCATCATCGGTACGATCCCGCATACGCCGTTGGGTAGGGCGGTGGCAGCGGCTCTCGATGATATCGGTGTCGCCACGATTGATGGCGTTTCGAAAGCTGCCTGAAACGGAAAGCGGCCATTACCCAACGCATGGATCCGAACCGAAGGCTCGGAAAGGACCATGCGCAAAATCAAATGCTACAGCGCTGTGAGTCCAAAAGGACGCGCAGCGCTGAAGCATTCGTGCACACCAATCTCCGGGTCAAATCCTGCCCATCAGCAGCAACACCAGCAGTACGATCAGGATGACGCCAACAATGCCGGAGGGACCATAACCCCAGGAACGCGAATGAGGCCATGCCGGCACCGCGCCGATCAGAATGAGGATCAGAATGATGACGAGAATGGTGCTGAGCGTCATGAGAAACTCCCCGCTTTGAGGTGTCGCATGACAGGACAATGCAAAAGGCCGCTGGGTTGTTCCCGGCGGCCTTTTCTTTGCGCGACCAAAATACGCGCGGCACTCCAAGCAAAGTTGGCCTATTCGGCGGCCTTCGGGAAGGCGAACGCCGGCTCGTCAAGCGAGCCCGGTCTTGCGGAGGTCTCGACAGTCGCACCGACTGTCTTGCCGCGCCGGAACACCCGACGGAAGAATGCATAGAAGCGGCTGTTCTTACTACGCGTGAACACCATCAGCATCGACGGTGTCACCACCAGCGTCAGCAAGGTGGCGAAGGACAGGCCGAAGACGATCGCCGACGACAATGAAATCCACCATTGCGTCGACGGCGCGTTGATCGTCGTCTCGTGATGGAAGATTTCGAGACCGAGGCCGAAAGCGATCGGCAGCACGCCGAGAATCGCCGACACCGCCGTCAGCACGACCGGGCGGGCGCGTTCGCGGCAGGTCTGCAGCACCGCGTCCATCTTGTCCCAGCCTTCTTCGCGCAGCCGGTCATAGGTGTCGATCAGCACGATGTTGTTGTTCACCACCACACCGGCCAGCGCGATGACGCCGATGCCCGACATGACGATGCCGAACGCCTCTCCAGTCAACAGCAATCCCAGGAACACGCCGACCGTCGCCATGACCACGCAGGACAGCACCAGCCAGACGCTGGTGAACTTATTGAACTGCATCAGAAGCACCAGGAAGATCAGGAAGATCGCCGCACCGAAGGCCTTGCTAAGGAAGGCGCTGGCCTCGGCGCTGTCCTCGTTCGAGCCGGCGAGCTTCCAGCGTATGTCGCTGCCGAGCTCCATATCGGCGACCGCCTGGCTGACCTGCTGCTGGACAAAAGCGACCTGCTCGCCGGCGGCGACATTGGCCTGGACGACCACCGTGCGCGCGCCGTCGATGCGGTTGAGGATACCAACGGTCGGCTCGGGCTTGCGCACGACGAAATTCGAGATCGGCACCGACCCTTGCGAAGTCTGCACCCTGAGGTCATCGAGTGTCGACAGCGTGCGCCGGTCCTCGGGCAGACGCAGCCTGATGTCGACGGCGTCGTCAGCACCGGCTGGCCGGTATTCACTGAGCTTCAGCCCGTTCGTCACCAGTTGCACCACCGTTCCGACCGAGGTCGGGCTGATGCCGTATTGTGCCGCTTTGGCGCGATCGACGTCGAGCGCCCAGTCGACGCCGGGCGGCGGCAGGCCGTCGGAAATATCGATGACGCCGGGCACCTTGGCAATGCGCGCGGCGACGGCGCGCGCATTGTCGTCGAGGCCTTCCGGGTCGACGGCCGAAAGCCTGATCTGGATCGGCTTGCCGGTGGGCGGGCCGGCCTCGGGCACGCGAACCTCGACGTCGACGCCGGGAATGCCGGCCATGACGCCGCGCAATTCGTCCAGGATCGCGTTCGCCGATTTGCGCTCGCGCCAGTCGACGAACTCGTACTGGATCACGCCGACCACGTCTTCCGGAATATCCTGGCCGCCGCCTTGCGTCTTGCCGACACGGGTATAGACCGATTTCACGCCCGGCCAGCCGAGAAGCCGGTTTTCCGCGGTCGTTGTGGCGGCATCCATTTCTGCGAGCGAAAGGTTGCCGCGGGCGTGCACATAGAGCAGGCCGTAGTCAGGCTCGACATTCGGGAAGAACTCGACGCCGGCGCCATATTTCGAATAGGCAAAACCGACACCGAACAAAAGGCCGACGGTGAGTAGAAGCACGGTGATGGGAAAGCGCACCGCCTGCTTGACCACAGCCATGTACCAGCCGTCGCGATTGTCATTCTCGTGATGCGGCGGCGCCTTGGCGAACAAGGCGCCCAGCGCCGGTGCAAAGACCAGCGCATAGAGCATCGAGGCCGAGAGCGTGACGATCAGCGTGATCGGCATGTATTTCATGAAATCGCCGATGATGCCTGGCCAGAACAACAGCGGCGAAAAGGCGGCGATGCGCGTCATCGTCGCGGCGATGACCGGACCGGCCATGCGCTTGGCGGCAAGCGCGAAGGCCTCTGCCTTCGGCATGCCTTCGCTCATCCGCCGCTCGGCGAATTCGGTGACGATGATGGCGTCGTCGACGAGCATGCCGACCGCCAGGATGAGGCTGAACAGCACGATCATGTTGATCGTGTAGCCCATCATGGCCAACAGCAGGATGCCGATCAGGAAGGACGATGGAATGGCCAGTCCGATCAGCAGCGAGGCACGGCCCGACAGTGCATAGAGAATGACGATGAACACCAGGATCACGGCGATCATGACGTGGTTCTGCAGATCGCCGAGCAACTGGTTGACGAAGACCGATTTGTCCTGCGTGTAGGTGACGTGCATGCCTTCCGGCATGGTCTTTATGAAGGCATCGGACACGGTCCTCACCTGGGCGATCGTGTCGATCAGGTTGGAGCCGATGCGCTTCTTCACCTCGATGGCGATCGCCGGCTTGCCGTCGAGACGGGTTACCGTCTCAGCGTCCTTGAAGGTGGAGCGGACGGTGGCGATATCCTTGGCCTGTACCACGGCATTGGGGCCGGCGACGACCGGAAGCGCCGCCACGTCCTCCGGCGTCTCGATCAGCGACGGCACCTTGACGGCGTATTTGCCCTCGGACCCTTCGATGTTGCCGGCGGCGACAAGACTGTTGGAATCGCCGACCGCACCGATCAGCTGCTCGAGCTGCAGCCCGTAGGAAGACAGTTTCATCGGATCGATGACGACTTCGACGAGATCGTCGCGCGCACCTTGCAGCGCGCCTTCCAGCACGCCCGGCACTTCCTCGATGCGGTCGCGCAACTCGCGCGCCGCCGCCGTGAGCATGCGCTCGGGCACTTCGCCCGACAGCGTCACGACAAGGACGGGGAATTCGGAGACGTTGACTTCGGAGACTACAGGCTCCTCGGCTGCCTGCGGCAGGTCGGCCTTGCCGTCCTGGACCTTGCTGCGTGTGTCCTGCAACGCCGTCGCCAGATCCGTCTGCGGGTGGAATTCGACCAGCACATAGCCGCCGCCCTGGAAGGCGGCCGAGCGCATCTCCTTGAGACCCTTGAGGCTCTTCAGCTTGGCTTCCATCGGCCGCAGCAGAAGGCGCTCCGAATCCTCGGGCGAGATGCCCTGATAGATCAGGCTGACATACATCATGGGAATCGGAACGTCGGGTTCCGCTTCCTTGGGTGTCGACTGATAGGCGACCGCACCCGCGAGGATGAGGAAGACCAGGACCGAAATGGTCAGCCGGGCATTGCTGATTGCGAGTTTGACGATATCCATGATTACTGCGTCCCGGCCGTCGCTTCGCCCAACAGCTTCTGGATGGTCGCCTGGTCGGCCTCGACCGGCTTGACCACTTCGCCTTCCTTCACCAGTTCCTGGCCGGCGACGATGATGCGCGCATCGGCAGGGATGCCGCCGAGCACCAGGCCGGTTGGCGTGTCGTCGACCAAGTCGATCGGGAAGAACACGACCTTGTCGTCCTTGTCGACGGCGCGAATGCCGAGGTCGCCCTTGTCGCCCAGCGTCACCACGGAGCGCGGCAGCATGACTGCGTCGGTCGGCTGGGCGCTCAGCGCGATCTCGGCGGTCATCCCGGCCGGAATGGTGCCCTCGGGGTTGGGGATTGCGATCTCGACGCGGAAGGTGCGGGTGGCGGACGAGGCGTCGCGGCTGATATAGCGCACGGTGCCCTCGACATTCTGGCCGCTGACCAATCGTACATTCGCCTTGTCGCCGATCTTCAGATAGCCGAGATCACGTTCGCTGACCTCGCCGCGGGCGATCACCGGATCGAGGCTCAGAATGGTCGCCACTTCGCCGCCCTGCATCACGGAACTGCCGAGCTCCACCGGTACACGGTCGATGACGCCGTCAAACGGCGCCTTCACCTCGTTGCGGTCGAGCTCGGCCTGCGCGGCTTCCAGGTGCGACTGGGCTAGCGTCAGGCTGGAGCGAGCCGTATCGAGCTGCAGCTTGGGCAGATTGCCGGTTTTCATCAGCCGCAATGCTGCATCGAGTTCGGCCCGACGCTGAACCAGAAGCTGCTTGGCGTTGCTGACCGCCGAGAGCTTTTCCTCGGCTGCCAACATCAGCACGAGGTCGCCGGTCGTGACGCGCTGTCCCTGCTTGACCGGCAGCTTGTCGATGACGCCGGCGACGCGCGTCGCCAGGACCGCGCGCTTGTCGGCTTCGGTCAGTCCGGAAATGCGGATGGCGCGCGCATAGGTACGCCTAGGCGGGGTTATGATCGCGACGGTGCGCAACGGCGCCTTGGGCTGCTCTGCCTCAGCGGGCTTGGCCTGGCCGGCGTCAGCCGCCTTTGGCTGCTCGACCTCCCCCGCCTTGGGTTTATCGGCGGCCGCGCTGCCGACGGACGAGAACTCGCCCGTCACCATCCATGCAGCGAACCCGACAAGCACAACAATGGCTGCAAGCTTGTGAAACCTGTATTTCGGCATCGTCGTTTTTCCATTGCGCGGAGTTCGGCCAGGCCGCGTCTTCTAACTCGGCGCGTCGCCGATATGGGTGCGCGCAAGGCCGTGTTCAACTTGCCGTGATCGGCGAACGAGCTTCTACATCAAAGTTGCACCGCAATATAGTCAGAAAAGTTGATGGGTAATACTTCGCTGGACAGGATGCGCCCGCCGCCGTCAGGCGCGCCGGACCAGCGCGGCCGTTCGTCTGCGACATCGCACTCCGCGCAGCGCGGATGCGAAAGCAACCGCTAGGCCGCGTTCCTCGGGCAAGTCTTGGCTGCATCGACCGTCATCGGTGCCGTGCCTTGGCTTTCCTCTGCCGCTGGGGAGGCGCCATCGAAACAGCATGGCAGCAACTGTCAGCATGATGGCAATACTTCATGCAAAGGTCACCTCCTTCGACAAGGGCAGTGTCCGGATGCGCTTGCCTGCTAGTGCGAAGATGGCGTTGGCGAGTGCCGGTGCCGCCGGCGGCGTGCCGACTTCGCCGACGCCGCCCATCTTGTGAAAATTCTCCAGGATGGCGACTTCGAACGCCGGACACTGGGAGATGCGCATGGCGTCGTAGTCATGAAAATTCGACTGTTCGACCATGCCGTCGGCGAAAGTAATTTCCTGACCCATCGCTGCCGACAGGCCGTAGATGGCGGCGGAGACGAGTTGCGCCTCGATGATATCAGGATCGAGCGCGGTGCCGACATCGGCGGCGATCCACACCTTCTCAATGCGGATTCCGGACGGCGTGTCGGCGACCTGGACGATCTCACCGACCCAACTGCCGAAGGACAGCGTGAACGCCATGCCCTTGGCCTTGCCGGCGGGCAGCGCCTCGCCCCATTTCGCCATCGCGGCGACCTTCTCGACAACTTTCACCGCCGCCGGATAGGCAGCCATCAGCGTCTTGCGCAGTTCGACCGGATCGACTTTCCCGGCGGTGGCGATCTCGTCCATGAAGCCCTCATGAAAGAAGCCGTTGATCGAGCAGCCGACCGATCGCCAGAAGCCGACCGGGATGGAGGTGGGCGCAGCAATGCCGCTGACCCGGTAATTCGGGATGGTGTAGGGCTGGTCGTAGGCCCCATCGACAATGGACTTGTCGGGGCCAAGCGGCGGGATCGAGGGAAACAACCGGCGCAAGGTGCTGGCTATCAGCGATGGCGAGGCGATTGTCATGTCGACGGCGAACGGTATGCCGTCGTTGCCAAGCCGCGCCTGGAATTTGCCGACCGAAGCCGGCCGGTAGGCGTCGTGGCGCATGTCCTCCTCGCGCGTCCAAATCACCTTGATTGGCCGGCCTGCCGTTTCTTTCGCCATCAGCGCAGCACAGAGCGCATAATCCACCTCGATACGTCGGCCGAAGCCGCCGCCCATGAAGGTGGTGTGGACGCTGACCTTGTCCTGCTCAATGCCGACAGCATTGGCGCAAAGCTGCCGTACCAAGGTCGGCGCCTGGTTGCCGCACCAGATGTCGAGGACGCCGTCCTTCAGCCGCGCCGTGGCGTTCATCGGCTCCATCGTCGCATGTGCCAGATAAGGCACCGCATAGTCGGCCTCGACGATCCTTTCGCGCGGCGCATCGGCGAAGGCGGTATCGACATCGCCATCGTCGCGCATCACCGACCCTTTGGTGCCGAGCGCCTGCTTCAGCACCTCGGAAATGCCGGCGCTGTCCAGCGGATATTCGGGATCGGCCCATTCGGCGTCGATCGCCTCCGCCGCCTTGAACGCCGCCCAGGTGTTTTCTGCGATGATGCCGAAGCCGTGGCCGTAATTCGTGTCGATCGGCACGATCTTGATCACGCCAGGCATTTTCTCGGCGTTGGAGAAATCCGCCTTGACCGGCTTGGCCCAGAAGCGCGGGCTCATCTTGACCGTGCCGTACAGCATCTCCGGCAGCGTCACGTCGATGCCGAAGATCGGCGCCCCGGTGACCTTGGCCAGCATGTCGATGCGTCTTTGCGGTTTGCCGAGCAGTTTCCAGTCGGCTTTGTCTTTGAGCCTGATTTCCGCGGGCGGCGCCATCGTCGCGGCGGTCGCGGCGACAGCGCCATAGGTCAGCGACTTGCCCGACGCCTTGTGCAGGATCGAGCCATTGGCCGTTTCCAGATCGGCGGCAGCTATACCGAACTTTTGCGCGGCCGCTGCAATCAGCATCTGCCGCGCGGCGGCGCCTGCCTGCCGCATCTTGCCGAAACCATCGAGCGTCGATGTCGAACCGCCGGTGCCTTGCAGGGCGAGGAATTTTCCGACCACGCCCATGCCGGCGCGCACTATTTCCGCGGTCATGCTTTCGTTGAAGAAGGCGAACGGACCGCCCTCTTCCAGGATCGCCGCATTGAAATAGGCGTAGGAGGCCGGGCCGTGCTCGACCTTGATCTGGTCGAGCCCGACATCGAGCTCTTCGGCAACCATGGCAGCAAGCGTCGTCGAGATACCTTGGCCCATCTCGGCGCGCGGCGCGACGATGGTGATGGTGTTGTCGGCGCCGATCTTCACATAGGGGTTGAAGGTCGCTTCATCAGCGGCGAGGTAGCCTTCCAGCGGATTCGGGTAGGGTTTGCGGTAGTAATAGTAACCGACAGCGATGCCGCCCGCGATGGCAGCCGCTCCGATGAGAAACGTGCGGCGTGCGATCTTTCCGACACTGGCCATGGTCAGATCCCCGCCGTCTTGAGCACGACCGCTCTTTTGATCGCCGCACGGATCTTCGGGTAGGTGCCGCAGCGGCAGAGATTGCCGCCCATGGCATCGTCGATGTCGGCATCGGTCGGGTCGGCAACCTCGTCGAGCAACGCCACCGCGCTCATGATCTGGCCGGCCTGGCAGTAACCGCATTGGGCGACCTGCTCTTCCAGCCATGCCTGCTGTACCAGATGCAGTCTGCCTTCGGTACCGATGCCTTCGATCGTGGTGACCGCGCCGGTGACCTCACCGACCGGCAATGAACAGGAGCGCACCGGCTGGCCGTCGACATGCACCGTGCAGGCGCCGCAGGCGGCGATGCCGCAGCCGAACTTCGGCCCGGTCTTGCCCATGAGATCGCGCAGCGCCCACAGCAGCGGCATTTCGGGATCGGCATTGACGTCGAATGCCTGCCCGTCGACGGTGAGGCGCATCGGGATACCCTTTGTTGTCGTCCACAGCCCGAGGCAAAAGGACGGTCGGCCATTTCGTCCTCATACATCTTGACAAATTACGTCATTTTGTCAACAGAGCTTTTGCAGGATAAAGTCGCGCCATGATCGAGATCGAGGACATCGCCACCGACCCCAAGCGCGTCCGCATTCTGGACAGCGCGATGAAGGTGTTTCTGGCCTATGGTTTCGCCCGCACCACCATGGACGACATTGCGCGTGCCGCCGACATGTCGCGGCCGGCGCTTTATCTCCAGTTCAAGAACAAGACCGAAATTTATCGCGCCATCGCGTTGATGCTGCTCTCCCGCTCGCTCGAGCAGGCGAAAACGGCACTCGCCGGCGAAGAACCATTTGCCGAGCGCACGATGCGGGCCATCGACGAAGCGCTGATCTCGATGACGCGCACCGTCCACGCCTCGCCGCATGGCGCCGAACTCCTCGACATGAAGTCGAGTCTCGCCGACTTGATCGGCTGCTGGCGCAGCCGGTTTGCCGAGCATATCGCCGCAGCGATCCAGAGCGAGGCCGGACGCAATGGCGTCGATCTCACCGCCAAGGGCTTGTCGGCAAAATTGCTGGCCGACATGCTGCTCGACGGGCTGGAAGGCATGAAGATGCGCATCAGCGATCCGGACGAGCAGCGGCGGGCCGCGGCCGCGCTGATCAAGGTGATCGATCTAGCCTTGCAAAAAAGCTGACAATTCAAAACGCCTCAGGCTCGGCGACGCGCTGCTTCGGGCTTCTTGCGTGCCGCGAGGAACTCCTTGACCCGCCGCCCTGGTGCCGGACCACGCACCGGCTTGAAGCCGTCATCGAGTTCGCCTGAGAGATCAAGCGTCGGCCGCTTGCCGACGGCGTCGTAATTCTCCTCCAGCCAGTCGCTGGCGGCGGTGCGGCCAAGGTCGCGCAGATAGGTCAGGAACGCCCATTCGGCATTGACCTTGGACGATGCCGACAGGTCCTTGAACGCCTCGTCGGCATCGATGCGGTGCATGCGGATGTCGCGGTATTCGCCATGCGGCAGCCGGCCGGCTGCAATCAGCTCCTTGATGAAGGCGATCGAGCGGAATTCGCGCAAGAGTCCGGCGTTGAAGGTGATCTCGTCGATGCGATTCTGGATTTCGTTGGCGCTCTTCGGCGTCCCCTCGCGGACCACCGGATTGATCTGCACCAAAAGCACGTCCTCGGTGGCAGTCGTCTTGAAGAACGGGAACAGCGCCGGATTGCCGCCATAGCCGCCATCCCAGTAGGGCACCCCCTTGATCTCGACGGCGCGGAACAGCTGCGGCAGGCAAGCCGACGCCATCACCGTGTCGAGGTCGATCTCGCCATCGGAAAAGACGCGTAACTGCCCGGTCTCGACATTGGTCGCGGAGATGAACAGTTCCATCGACTTGCAGGCGCGCACATTGCCGAAATCGATCTCCTTTTCAATCACGTCGCGCAGCGGATTGAGGCCGAGCGGGTTGGCGACATAGGGCGAAAACACCCGCGACATGGTGTCGAAAAAGAGATAGCCCGGCGTGTTCTCGATCGACCAATTGCCCCAGGCCACGTCCCACGGCATGCGCTGCACCGGGCTGAACCGGCCCTTCCGCGCCACCGCGCGCCAGAAATCGTCGAGCTTCTGCCGCGCGCCCTCGACGCCGCCGCGGACGAACCCGTCGGCCAGCGCCACCGCGTTCATGGCGCCGGCGCTGGTGCCCGAAACCGCCGCGATGTCGAGCCGCCCGTCCTCCAGCAACTGGTCGAGCACCCCCCAGGAGAAGGCGCCGTGCGAGCCGCCACCCTGCAGCGCGACGTTGATCTTCTTGGGCTCCTCCACCTTGCCGTTCGTCGTCATGGCGTTGCCCTTGATTTGTCGGCCAGATTTGTTCGCACGCTCAAATTCACTGGGCGGTCCAGCCGCCGTCGACCGAAACATGCGTGCCGTTGATCTGCGCTGCCGCATCCGAACACAGGAACACCGCGGCAGCCGCAACCTGCTCGACCGTGACGAATTCCTTGGTCGGCTGCTTTTCGAGCATGACCTCGCGGACCACAGTGTCGCGGTCCATCTTGTTCGCCTTCATCTGGTCGGGGATCTGCGCCTCGACCAGCGGCGTCAGCACATAGCCGGGGCAGATGGCGTTGCAGGTGATCTTGTCGCGCGCCAGTTCCAAAGCGACCGTCTTGGTCAGCCCCATGATGCCGTGCTTGGCCGAGACATAAGCCGATTTGAACGGCGAGGCGACCAGCCCGTGGGCCGAGGCGATGTTGACGATCCTGCCGCCGCCGGCTTGTTTCATCAGCGGGATCGCGGCAGCGATGGTGTGGAAGGCCGACGACAAATTGATGGCAATGATCGCGTCCCATTTCTCGATGGGAAATTCTTCCACCGGCGCGACATGCTGGATGCCGGCATTGTTGACCAGGATGTCGACCGAGCCGAACGTCTCGGCTGCTTTCTCGATCAAAGCCCGGCATTCGGCCGGCTTCGACATGTCTGCCTTGATATAGACGGTCTTCACGCCGTGATGTTTGGCGATCGCATCGGTGATGGCCTGATCGTCGGCAGTGTCGGAAAAGGAATTGACGACGACATTGCAGCCGTCGGCCGCGAGCGCATGGGCGATGGCCAGGCCGATGCCCGAGGTGGAACCGGTGATGATGGCGGTTTTTCTGCTGGGCAAGGCGAAATCCTTCAGTACGGTGCTAACGGAAGCATATTGCAGTGCAGCATATATGTCTCGTGCGGCGCAAGAACAGCGGCGCGGATTGGCGATGACATGAAATTTTTGTCATGAATGAGGACACCCTCACTCGAAGTTGTGCGCCTGACAGACCGTGTGAAAACAGTTTGTCAGCGATCCCGGGTAGCCACTTCGGGGTGCTCCTGAGATTGCGTTTTGGATGAAATCCGGCTCATGAAAAGATGGAGAGCTCTGCGCGCGGCGAGCGATGGCGGCTCGGACGGATGCCACTCCGGAAAATGACCATCGATCGCCATGCGCGCCAACCCGTAGACAAATGCGCGCGCGGCAAGCACCAGATGGTCGAAGTCGGTGTCCGGAGCAAGCCGACCTTCTTGTAGCGCTTGGGTCAGCAGGTCGATCATCTTTCGGCGAACGGCTTCATTCTGATCACGAAGACTATCCGACGCGTCGAAATCAATCAGCGTTCGAGAACTTATGATCTGGAAATGCGTCGGATTGCTGATCGCCCATTCCAGATAGCCTTGTCCGATCGCTTCGAAGGCCACGATGGGATCTGCGCTGTCGACTTTGGACTGTGCATCGGCAACGGCTTCGGTCAGCCGGTTCATGGCCTGTTCGGCGACAGCGGTCAGCAGTGCTGTTTTCGACCGAAAATGCCGGAATGGCGCGCCGGGCGAGACGCCGGCACGTTTTGCGGCCTCACGCACGGAGACATGCTCTGCTCCGCGCTCTTCGATGATCTCCACGGTAGCAGCGATCAAGGCCTCAACCAGATTGCCGTGATGATAGCGCTTGGGGTTGGCGGCTTCGCCGGAATCCGTTGGGTTGGTCATGCCTGCCCAATAGCACGAGGCCGAAATGTAATCACCGATTATTTTCTTGCGCCCGAGCGATTCCTATGTAATCAGTGATTACAACGTCAACGGAGGTTACCATGCTTCGCATCATCGCAACGACTGTCCTCGCTTTCTCTTTATTGTCGCTCGGGTCTGCCCAGGCCGAAGATCGGCCAACCCTGGAAATCGTCTGGCCGGTGGCCGGTTCGGTCATCGAACTCGGCAACGATCCCGAGAAGGCGATAGGCGTCATCGTCAGGAGCAACTTCACGCTGCTGCCAGCGGGTGAATGCGACGGCGTCGGCCAATGCGGCCACGTGCATATGAAGGTCGATCCCACCGGAGATACCTGCAACATCCCCGGCAAGCCGTACAACAGCATGAACAGCGACTTTGGCGGCGATCTTATCAAGGCTCGTTTCGGCCATTGTCCGGATGCCGCCGGCAAGCACGTGATCGGCGTGCTACTTGCCGATGATCATCACAAGCCCATTCTTGTGGACGGCAAACCCGTTACCGCTCTGGTGACGGTGACGACGAAATAATGCATGTCGCGCAAAAGTGTGCAGCGGTTTTGCGATAACGACATGCATAAAACAACAACCTAAAGCGCGTCGCATGAGGCCGATCAAACGCGACGCGCTTTAGCGTGGCCGGAGTCCCTCAGCCTCATTCGAGGCGGAGATTTTCTGACACGGTCTACTGATGAGAGATTTCGGCCGGGTTCGGTCCGGCCGGCGATCACGACATGGTGTCGAGCTTGCGCTGCATGGCGGCGATCTGTTCCTTCAACTCCTGAAGGTCGTCAGGTTTTTCCGACGTTTCTTTCCTGGGCGGCTCCGCCGGCGCTGCGGAAGAGCCATTCAAGCCTGCGGGTGGGAAGGGCGTGAACAGGCGCATGGCGTTCTGGAACATCTCCATATTGCGGCGCGTCTGCTCTTCCAGCGCTTTGATCGGCGTGGCGATCTTCATCATGTCCAGCGGCGACTTGCCCAACGCACCCTTCATCTGCTCGCGGAAGCGTTCCTGTTCCTTTGAGAAGGCGATCATCGATTGTTCGAGGAAGCTCGGCACGATCATCTGCATCTGGTCGCCGTAGAAGGCGATCAACTGGCGCAGGAATGGAATTGGCAGCATGTTCTGCCCTTCCTTGTTCTCCAGTTCGAAGATGATCTGGGTCAGCACCGGATGGGTGATGTCGTCGCCGGTCTTGGCGTCCTGGACGGTGAACTCCTCGCCCTTCTTGACCATTTCGGCAAGGTCCTCGAGCGTCACATAAGTGCTGGTGCCGGTGTTGTAGAGGCGGCGATTGGCATATTTCTTGATGATAATCGGTTCGTCTTTCGCGGCCATCAGCATCCTCCCAGGACACCGGCGCATTTGAGTAAGCTGCCGGTAACGATTGCGCCTTTTCAAGGATATGCGCAAAAGCGTCACAATTCCAAGCGGTTTGTGCAGTGCGGGATAAATTAATGCTGCATGGCGGCCCAAATATGCTGCGCAGCAATGCGCCAGACTGTTTCCACGATCGCGAGCGACCTGCTTGCGACGCATGGCCGTCATGCTCATTTCAGGTTTGACTTGGATCATTGAAAGGGCAAGAAAAGCCCTGACGATACCAAAACTCGATACCTCGAAGTCTGGAGAAGAACATGTCCGCTGCTATCGTTGTCGCCAGTGCGGCGCGCACGCCCGTCGGGTCCTTCAACGGCGCCTTTGCCGCCACCCCGGCGCATGAGCTTGGTGCCGTGGTCATCAAGGAACTGCTGTCCCGTGCCGGTGTCGAGCCGGCGGAGGTCGACGAGGTCATCCTCGGCCAGGTGCTGACCGCGGCTCAGGGCCAGAACCCCGCCCGCCAGGCATCTATCAATGCCGGCCTGCCAAAGGAAACCACGGCCTGGGGCCTCAATCAGGTTTGCGGCTCAGGTCTGCGCGCTATTGCTCTCGGCATGCAGCAGATCGCCGCCGGCGACGCCAAGGTGATCGTCGCCGGCGGGCAGGAATCGATGTCGCTGGCCCCGCACGCTCAACACCTGCGTGCCGGCGTCAAGATGGGCGACTACAAGATGATCGACACCATGATCAAGGACGGGCTTTGGGATGCCTTCAATGGCTATCACATGGGCAACACCGCCGAAAACGTCGCTCGCCAGTTCCAGATTACCCGCGAGGACCAGGACGGGCTCGCATTGGCCTCCCAGAACAAGGCAGAGGCCGCACAGAAGGCCGGCAAATTCAAAGACGAGATCGTGGCTTTCATCGTCAAGGGCAAGAAAGGCGACACGACAGTCGACCAAGACGAATATATCCGCCACGGCGCGACGATCGACGCCATGACCAAGCTAAGACCGGCCTTCGACAAGGACGGCACGGTGACCGCCGCCAATGCCTCCGGCATCAATGACGGCGCCGCCGCTGTGCTGCTGATGACCGAGGCGGAAGCCGCAAAGCGCGGCATCACGCCGCTGGCGCGCATCGTGTCCTGGGCGACGGCGGGTGTCGATCCGCAGATCATGGGCACCGGGCCTATTCCCGCCTCGCGCAAGGCGCTGGCCAAGGCCGGCTGGTCGGTCGGCGATCTCGACCTGGTCGAGGCCAACGAGGCCTTCGCCGCGCAGGCCTGCGCCGTCAACAAGGACATGGGCTGGGATCCGTCCATCGTCAATGTCAATGGCGGCGCCATCGCCATCGGCCATCCGATCGGCGCCTCAGGTGCCCGCATCTTCAACACGCTGGTTTACGAGATGCGCCGCCGCGGCGCCAAGAAGGGCCTCGCCACGCTGTGCATCGGCGGCGGCATGGGTGTCGCCATGTGCGTGGAAGCGCTATGAAGACAGACTACAGCGCCGGGCGTCCCTTGGGGCGCGCAAAGGACGCTGTAGCATTTGACCTTGCGCATGATCCTTTTCGAAAATCGATTTCGATTTTCGGGGTTCATGCGCCAGCCAAGCCATGAAATAGTCAGTGGCGAACGGGGCTCAATCGCCGTTAGAGCGTTCAGCGCCCGCCACTCACGAATTAAAAAGGGAGGACACCATGACAAAAGTAGCACTCGTCACCGGCGGGTCGCGCGGTATTGGCGCCGCGATTTCGATCGGCCTGAAAACCGCCGGCTACAAGGTTGCCGCGAACTACGCCGGCAATGACGAAGCGGCGCAGAAATTCAAGGCAGAGACCGGCATTCCGGTCTACAAATGGTCGGTGGCCGACTACGATGCCTGCGCCGCTGGCATCAAGCAGATCGAGGCCGATCTCGGCCCGGTTTCCGTTCTGGTCAACAATGCCGGCATCACCCGCGACGCCATGTTCCACAAGATGACGCGCGAGCAATGGAAAGAGGTCGTCGACACCAATCTTTCCGGCGTCTTCAACATGACGCACCCGCTGTGGGGCGGCATGCGCGACCGCAAGTTCGGCCGCGTCATCACCATCTCCTCCATCAATGGCCAGAAGGGCCAGACCGGCCAGGTCAATTATTCGGCGTCGAAGGCCGGCGACATCGGCTTCACCAAGGCGCTCGCTCAGGAAGGAGCGCGGGCCGGCATCACCGTCAATGTCATCTGCCCCGGCTATATCGCTACCGAGATGGTCAGGGCGATGGACGAGAAGGTGCTCAACGAGCGCGTCATCCCGCAGATCCCGGTCGGCCGCCTCGGCGAGCCGGAAGAGATCGCACGCTGCGTCGTCTTCCTCGCTTCCGACGATGCCGGTTTCATCACTGGCTCGACCATCTCCGCCAATGGCGGCCAGTACATCACCTGAGGCGTCGGCTCTCGCCGGTAACTGATGTACCGGGCCCAACGCCCACCCGGCCAAGACCGAGGGCTGGGATCCGCACAATCGCGGCTGTCAGGCAACAAGCTTCAGCCCTGGTTCGGCTGCAGGCTTGGCCCGGGCGATCGGCTCGCGCGAAGGTGCCGGCAGGCGGGCAAGCGGCGCCCGGCTGAGGCCTGACAGTTTCAATGCGATACGAAGCTTCAGGAATGGATTGAGATTCAGCACCGAAAGCACGAGATTGCGGACGAACCGCTTCACCGAACTGCGGGTAAGCGCCATGTCGGTCATCGTGCCCGCCAGTTCAAGCACCTCTTGGGCCGCCGGGCGGCGCAGCGCTTCGTAAAGGTCGAGCTCGGCTTCCGGACGCACGCCTTTCACCACGTCGCCAAGCAACTGGCCAAGCACGACCGCGTCGATGATGCCGGTGTTCATGCCTTGCCCTCCCGCCGGGCTGTGCACGTGCGCGGCATCACCCATGAGGAACAACCGGTCCTTGCGGTACGAGCGGACCAGGCGGTGATGCACACGAAAACGCGAGCTCCACGACAGGTCGAGCACCCGGGTTCTTTTCTTGGTCGGTCCGCGGCTGTCGAGCAGCGCCTGGATGTCGGCGATCTCGGGCTTTTCCGGTGCGTCATCCATTGTCGCGACGACCCGGTACGATCCGTCCGGAAGCGGCGCCACCACCACCAGCCCGGCCGGTGCAAAGAACAGCGACACTTCCGTCGGCCCAACCGGCCAGTCGAGACGAACATCGGCGAGTACGAACGAAGCGTCATAGGCCGCGCCGTCGAACTCGATGCCGGTCGACCTGCGCACCAGGCTTTGCATGCCGTCGGCACCAACGACATAGCGTGCCGATATCAGTTTCTCGCGGCCGTTCTCGACCACCGTCACGCGCGCGCCGTCAGCATCCTGAACGACCGCCTTGGCCTCGACCATGCGGTGAATCACACCGCCCAGGGCTGCGATCCGTTCGGCGAACACCTGCTCGGTCAGGTTCTGAGGCAGCATCATCAAATAGGGATGCCTTGACGGAAGCTTGCCGAAATCAAGCGTGAGCTGCGCCCGATTGCGGTCGCGGATGGCGAAATTCTGCAGCTTCAGGGCAAGTTCGCTCAGCCGCTGCGTGACGCCGAGAGGCTCCAGCGTTTCCAGCGTCTGCGAGTGGATGACGCCAGCCCGCGAGGTCTGAAGGCCCTGCGCCAGCCTGTCGATCAGAACATGATCGACACCGGCTTGGTGCAGCACGATGGACAGCGCCATGCCGGTCGGGCCGGCGCCAATGATCAGGACTTCCGTTGTATCGGGCAACATTTTTTCTCTCCATTTGTCAACGATCGTTGACTTTCTAGTCGAAGCTATTGCATTTGTCAACGGCCGTTGGCATATGAATTTTCATGACCGAGAATCAGCCGAAGAAACCCAGCAAGTCGGACCGCACGCGCGCCCAAATCCTCGAGGCCGCGAGGCTCCTGTTCGCCGAGCGCGGCTATGACGGCGCCTCCATCCGCGACGTCGCGGCGCATGCCTCGATCGATCCGGCCATGGTGATCCGCTATTTCCGCAGCAAGGACGAGCTGTTCGCCAGGGCGGCGGTCGTCGACCTGCAATTGCCGGCACTTCGGGTGATCGACCGAAACACCATCGGTGAAACGCTGATCAGGCGTTTTCTCGAAATCTGGGAGGGCGCGGCCAGCGGTCCTGGCATGGCAATTCTGCTGCGTTCGGCGACGTCGAACGAATTCGCCGCCGAAAAGCTGCGTGACGTATTTGGCAACCAGGTCAGGCCGGTGGTTGCGGCGGTCGCTGATCCCGCCGACGCGGGTCGACGTGCCGGGCTCGTTTCGAGCCAGTTGCTGGGTTTGGCGATGTGCCGATACCTGCTGCGGCTTCCGCCCGTCGTCGCCCTGTCCCACGATGAAATCATTCAGAACGTCGGCCCTACTTTGCAGCGCTATGCCGTGGGAGAGGACATTTCTTGAACCCGGAGTCTGGTCCTCGTGCGCGACTGCGCCGACCGACGGACGTGACACCGATTTGTGCCGAAGCGGCACGCAAAAGTTAACGGCGGCCGCACAGCCTGTGCAAAACCCTGTTCCTCGCCTGTTGATAACAGGTGGAAAACCTGTTCACGACACAACATATTGGGGTGAACAAACCGGGAAACACCCGCCAGCGCTGATTCGTCGCCGTTTCGTTCCGGCTTTGACCGGAAGGTTAACGACAAAGGCTGAAAACATCCCTCAAACCGTAAAGGCGCGTTAGGAAAGATCAATAATTTCATAATGTTGGGTGATGCCCGCCGGCCTGCGCCGATCGTTTACCGGCAACTGTTAAGGAGGACGTCCGCCCTGCATGAATCGGGCCAGTTCGGCGATTCAGCATGTGGTGAGACTCGTCGGCAAAAAGTCCAGATGTAGCCGTGAACAAAACCTGAATCAGCAAGAGTCAGCGATTCGTAGCTGATTCGTTCCAGACTCGTTCCAACTGTTAATCAGGACCGGTTGACAACACCAGACGAGAGCCTTCGAGCTGCCGTCGGAACATTCCGCTTTCGCTTCGCACTCGAAATCCCTATGTGTCGGCTGTCACACGCGCCGCCACGGGGCGCGCTCCCGACAACGCGAAGAAGAGAGCCTGATTTCCAGGTCGATGAACATCCCGCCGAAACATATTGAGCCGCTGATCCTCTCGGGCCGCGACGTGACTGCCGTGCTCGGGCCGACCAACACCGGTAAGACCCATCTCGCCATCGAGCGCATGGTGGCGCATGAAAGCGGCATCATCGGCCTGCCGCTCAGGTTGCTCGCCCGCGAGGTTTATTCACGCGTCTGCGAGAAGGTCGGCGCTCACAAGGTGGCGCTCATCACCGGCGAGGAGAAGATCCAGCCCGACGGTGCCAGATATTCGGTCTGTACCGTCGAAGCCATGCCGCGCGAGACCAACGCCGCCTTCGTCGCCATCGACGAGGTGCAGCTGGCTGGCGATCTCGAGCGCGGCCACATCTTCACCGACCGTATCCTGCATCTGCGCGGCCGCCAGGAGACATTGCTGCTCGGCGCAGCCACCATGCACGGCATCCTCCAGCGTCTGCTGAAGGGCGTGTCGGTGGTGACCCGGCCACGGCTGTCGCATCTCGCCTATGCCGGCTCGAAGAAGCTGACCCGCCTGCCGCGACGCACGGCGATCGTCGCCTTTTCCGCCGACGAGGTCTATGCGATTGCCGAACTGATCCGCCGCCAGCAAGGGGGTGCGGCCGTCGTGCTCGGCGCGCTATCACCCCGCACTCGCAACGCGCAGGTGGAGCTGTTCCAATCGGGTGATGTCGATTACCTGGTCGCCACCGATGCGATCGGCATGGGCCTGAACCTCGATCTCGATCATGTCGCCTTCGCTCAAAACCGTAAATTCGATGGCTACCAGTATCGCAACCTGACGGCGGCCGAGCTCGGCCAGATCGCCGGCCGCGCCGGCCGGCACTTGCGCGACGGCACTTTCGGCGTCACCGGCCAGGTCGATCCGCTCGACGAAGATCTGGTCAAGAAGATCGAAGGGCATGAGTTCGACCCGGTGAAAGTGCTGCAATGGCGCACCGCGCATTTCGATTTCGCCAGCCTCGATGCGCTGAAGCGCTCCACCGAGACCAACGCGCCGGTCGAAGGCCTGACGCGTGCGCTACCGGCTGTGGATGCGCAGGCGCTCGAGCATTTGTCCCGCGACGAGGATATCCGGGCCTTGGCCACCAACGCCAAGCGCGTGGCGCTGTTGTGGGAGGCCTGCGCCCTTCCCGACTACAGGAAGATCGCGCCTGCCCAGCATGCCGACCTGATCGCCTCGATCTACATGGACCTTGCCAGGCATGGCCATGTCGACGAGAATTACATGGCCGAGCAGGTGCGCCGTGCCGACACCACCGAGGGCGACATCGACACGCTGTCGCACCGGATCGCCCAGATCCGCACCTGGACATTCGTCTCCAACCGGCCCGGCTGGCTGGCCGATCAGGCACACTGGCAGGAAAAGACGCGCGAAATCGAAGACAGATTGTCGGATGCGCTGCATGAGCGGTTGACGAAACGCTTCGTAGACCGCAGGACTTCCGTCCTCATGCGGCGCCTTAGAGAAAATACCATGCCTGAAGCCGAAATTAGCCCAACCGGAACTGTCCTCGTCGAAGGCCATCATGTCGGCGAGTTGCAAGGGTTCCGCTTCACCGCCGACCAGAGCGCCGGCGGCGAGGACGCCAAGGCAGTGCGCACAGCAGCCCAGAAGGCGCTTGCAGCCGAATTCGAGGCGCGGGCCGAACGCTTCGGCGCCTCGGCCAATGGCGACATCGCGCTCGGCTCCGACGGCACGCTGCGCTGGATCGGCGCGCCGATCGGCACGCTGGTCGCAGGCGACGAGCCGTTGAAGCCGCGCCTTGTGCTGCTGGCCGACGAGCAGCTCACCGGACCAGCCCGCGACAAGGTCGCGGCGCGCGCCGAGCGCTTCGTCAATTTCCAGATCGAGTCCTTGCTGAAGCCGCTGGTCGACCTCAAGAACGCCGAGCAGATCACCGGCATCGGCCGCGGCATTGCCTTCCAGCTCGTCGAGCATTTCGGCCTCATCAACCGCCGCGACATCGCCCAGGAGATGAAGTCGCTCGACCAGGAAGGCCGCGCCGCCCTTCGCCGGCTCGGCGTGCGCTTCGGCGCCTACCACGTCTTCGCGCCCGCGCTGATCAAGCCGGCCCCGGCCGGACTGGTGACGCTGTTGTGGGCGCTGCAGAACGACGGCAAGGACAAGCCCGGCTTTGGCGATGTGGTCCACGCGCTGGCCTCCGGCCGCACCTCGGTGGTCATCGATCCCACGTTCGACAAGGCCTTCTACAAACTGGCCGGCTACCGCAATCTCGGCCGTCGCGCGGTGCGCGTCGACATCCTTGAACGGTTGGCCGACCTGATCCGGCCCGCAACCAACTGGAAGCCGGGCCTCGGTCAGCGGCCCGACGGCGCCTATGACGGTCAGTCTTTCATGGTGACGCCGCCGATGATGTCGATCCTCGGCGCTACGGCCGACGACATGGAAGAGATTTTGAAAGGCCTCGGCTACCGAGCGGAGCCGAAGCCGGCAGTCGAGGTGAGGGCGCGGCTCGAGGCACAGGACAATGCCGCGCGTGAAGCCGCCGCGGCCAAGCAGGAGGCGGAAGAAGCTGCGCGAGCCGAGCAGGCCAAGGCAGCGGACGCCGCGGTTGCGGACGCAGCCGCCGAGGCGCCGGCCGAGAGTTCGGAGCCGGATGCAGTGGCAGAGGCCACAGCCGAAGCGCCCGCGGAAACCACCACCGAAGCGGAACCTGTCGCAGAAGCTCAGGTGGAAACTCCGGCTGAGCTCACGGTAGAGGGGCTGCCTGCAGCCGAAGCCGCAGCTCCAGAGGCAGCACCCGAAACCGCCGAGATTGCGGTCGCACCGGCGGAGCCGGCTTTCGAAGCCTCGCCCGCAACGGAAGCCGTGTCGGCCGAACCTGCCGCGGCGGCGGCAGCCGCCACCGGCGAGGCTGCTCCAGAGGCCGAGAAAGAGGCCGAAGAACCAAAACCCATCCTGTTGTGGCGGCAGGGCCGCTTCGACCAGCGTCCGCGCCACCGCCACCACGACA
Organism: Mesorhizobium sp. WSM4842; assembly: GCF_055901575.1. Classification (NCBI taxonomy): domain Bacteria; kingdom Pseudomonadati; phylum Pseudomonadota; class Alphaproteobacteria; order Hyphomicrobiales; family Phyllobacteriaceae; genus Mesorhizobium; species Mesorhizobium sp. WSM4842. The sequence goes on along the minus strand of NZ_CM148372.1, from coordinate 1,503,533 downwards.
GCCGGCCCCGTGACAGGGACAATCGCCCGCGCAACGGGCAAGCCGCCCGCGATGGCCGTGGCGACGCACCGGCAGATGCCACCGGCGGACAACCGGCCGGCGCTCCAGGCAGCCGGCCCCCCCATCAAGGACGCCGCGACGGCGACGGCGCCGGCAAGCCGCGCTTCGACCGCAGCAAGTTCAAGCCCAAGCCTCAGGGTGAGGCAGGGGAACGGCGCGACGGCAAGCCGCAGGGCGAGCGTCCCGATCGTCGCGAAAGCCGGCCGGACTGGAAGGGCGGCAGGCAGGACGGCAAGGGTGGCGCACCAGGTGGAAAGCCCGCGTTCCAGCCTAAGCCTCGCGAGGAGCGTCCCGTGCGCTTCGACCCGGATTCTCCATTCGCCAAGCTCGCCGCGTTGCGCGACCAGCTGAAGAAGTAAGTTCGCTCGCTCCGATGGTCGCCGAAGGCCGCCAGCGCATCGATAAATGGCTGTTCTTTTCGCGTGCGGTGAAATCGCGCTCGCTGGCAGCGAAGCTGGTGGTGGCCGGACGCGTCCGCATCAATCGCGACAAAGCAGCGCAGGCCTCCGATCTGGTCCGGGCCGGCGACGTCCTGACCATCACTCTCGAGCGGCGCATCTTCGTCTGGAAGGTGCTCCGCACGGGAAGCCGGCGCGGCCCTGCCGAAGAAGCGCGCATGCTCTACGAGGATATGTCGCCGCCGCCCGCGCCGAAGGGCGAGGCCGTTGCCGATGCGATTCCCGCGCTGCGCGATGCCGGCAGCGGCCGCCCGACCAAGAAGGAACGCCGGGAGACCGACCGGTTGTTAGGCGACGACTGACGCATAACCGGGCTTCGCCGCATCGCCCCTCTGGAATTCCATTCCGGAAACACCGGTATCGCGCGCAATGGCTGCCCTTGCAAGCGGCGGGTAAAGACGTTACCTCACCAAAAAAGCCTAACAAAAACGGGACGTCCGGGAGCCGACCGATGACCTATGTCGTGACCGACAATTGCATAAAATGCAAATACATGGACTGCATCGAGGTCTGCCCGGTCGACTGCTTCTACGAAGGCGAGAACATGCTCGTCATCCATCCCGACGAATGCATCGACTGCGGCGTCTGCGAACCGGAATGCCCGGCAGACGCGATCAAGCCCGACACCGAGCCGGGTCTCGACAAATGGCTGCAGATCAACACCGAATACGCTGATAAATGGCCCAACATCACCGCCAAGAAGGAGCCTCCGGCCGACGCCAAATCCTTCGATGGCGAGGCCGGCAAGTTTGAGAAATATTTCTCCCCCGAGCCCGGCGAGGGCGACTGACAAGACCGCTGTTTCAGCCAGCATAACGCCGCCTAAAAGGCATGGTACATTAACTGCCTTGGCAGGCGGCGATGGCGCATGGCCTTCGCGCGTGCAGCAAAACCTTGATTCTTCCGACTTTTTGTGCTACATCAACCAAACATGCCGGTGACACAACGTCGATTTATGGCGCAAACGCCCCAAATCACTGAAAGGTGAATTTCTCAATCCGGACCAGAGTGATCTGGGGCAGGCGGTCGCAATTATGCGGTTTGCCGGCCTCGGCTTTTCCGGTGGGTTCGTAGTTGTGCGGCTAACGATCGGTTATCCGATCGCGCGAGTTCGGCCGGCAGAATGCCGGTACCACACCAAGGAGTTCATGGCGTAATGGCAACAATCACCCCGCAGAAGAAGTCCAGCGCAGCGCGTCACGGTTTTAAGACCGGCGAGTACATCGTCTATCCGGCGCATGGCGTCGGCCAGATCGTCTCGATCGACGAGCAGGAAGTTGCGGGCCACAAGCTGGAACTGTTCGTCATCGACTTCCAGAAGGACAAGATGCGTCTGAAAGTGCCGGTTGCCAAGGCGACCTCCATCGGCATGCGCAAGCTGTCGGAAGAGGATTATGTCGATCGCGCGCTGAAGGTCGTGCAGGGCCGCGCCCGCGTCAAGCGCACCATGTGGTCGCGCCGCGCCCAGGAATATGATGCGAAGATCAATTCCGGCGACCTGATCTCGATCTCCGAAGTGGTGCGCGACCTCTACCGCGCCGACAACCAGCCGGAGCAGTCCTATTCCGAGCGCCAGCTTTATGAGGCGGCACTCGACCGCATGGCGCGCGAGATCGCGGCCGTCAACCGCATGTCGGAAACCGAAGCGGTGCGCCTCATCGAGGTGAATCTCAACAAGGGTCCGAAGCGCGGCGCCAAGGCCGACAACGAAGAAGCCGAGCAGGAAGAAGCAGCCTGAGCGCTTCTCGCCTTCGAATTGCAAAAACCCGGCCTCGCGCCGGGTTTCTCTTTTATGCATGTCGTTATTCCAAAACCGCTGCGCAGTTTTGGGCGACATGCATTAACCTTCGCCGCCGCCTTCCTTCTCCGCTTCCTGCTTCAGCGTCGCGATGAACCGCCTGGTTCGCTGCCGCTCCGGATTGCTGAACAAAACAGCGGCGGGGCCTTTCTCGATGATGGCGCCGGCGTCGAGGAACACCACTTCCTGCGCGATCTTCGAAGCGAGGCGCAAATCATGCGTCGCCATCACCATGGTGGTGCCCTCACGAGCGAGTTGGCTGAGCACGTCGACCACCTCCTGAGCCAGTTCCGGATCGAGCGCCGAGGTCGGCTCGTCGCACAGCAGCACTTTCGGCGATGGCGCCAGCGCCCGGGCAATCGCCACGCGTTGCTGCTGGCCGCCTGACAGCGTCGCCGGCCAGGCATCGGCCTTGTGCACCATCCCGACCTTTTCGAGCAGAGCGAGCGCCCGCTCGCGCGCTCGCTCGACCGGCCATTTCAGCACCGTCACCAGCCCCTCCATGACATTTTCGATTGCCGTGCGGTGCGGAAACAGCTGGAAATTCTGGAACACCATGCCGGTCTGCAGCCGCAGGCGCTGGATGGCCGTGCCGGAAACCTTGCCGCCGGGATGGAATTCGAGCGCGTCGTCGCCGATGCGCACCGTGCCCGAAGTCGGGATCTCGAGCAGGTTGATGCAGCGCAGAAGCGTGCTTTTTCCGCCGCCCGAGGGACCGACAAGGGCGGTGACGCTGCCTTCCTCGATGGTGACCGTCACGCCCTTCAGCACTAGGTTGTCGCCGAAGCGCTTCTCGATGTCGGTAAGACCGATCATGAGCGCGCCTCCAGGAAGCCGCCATAGCGGCTGAGCCGCTTTTCCAAGCGCGTCTGCAACGCCGACAGCACCGAGCTCAGCGCCAGATAGAGAGCCGCCGCCTCGACATAGAGGATCAGCGGCTCATAGGTGGTGGCGACGATGCGCTGCGCCGCCTGGAACATCTCCGGCACGGTGATGGCGGCGGCCAGCGATGTATCCTTGACCAGCGAGATGAAGGTGTTTGACAGCGGCGGCACCGCGACGCGGCCTGCTTGTGGAAGAATCGTGCGCCGCATCGCCTGGCTCCAGGTCATGCCGATCGAATAGGCCGCTTCCCACTGCCCCTTCGGCACCGAGCCTATGACGGCGCGGATGATCTCCGACGTATAGGCGCCGATGTTGAGCGTGAAGCCGATCAACGCAGCTGAAAAAGCGTCGAGCAGGATGCCGACCGAGGGCAGGCCGTAGAAGATCAGGAAGAGCTGCACCAGAAGCGGCGTGCCACGGAAGATCCAGACGTAGAAGCGGACCACGGCGACCAGCGGCTTCGGACCGAACAGCCGAACGAGCGCCGCAACCAGTCCTACGAAGAGACCGAATGCGAACGACAGCAGCGTTAGCGGCACGGTGAAGATCAGCGCGGCCCATAGCAGCGTGGGCAACGAGTCCAGCATCAGTTGCAGCCAGTGCGGCACGAAAACCCTCCTTGCGAGATGGCCGCCCAAAACCGCCCCGGCAGCATCGAAGCGCGATCATACGGCCGCCATATCACGCGAAAAGCGGCGGCCGTCAAAGACAGCTCGCCGCGATACCTGCCATACGGGCCGGCAACCGGCCCGCTCCGTGAAATGCGCTTACTTCGAAACGTCCTGGCCGAAATAAGTGTCGGCGATCTTCTGGTAGGTGCCGTCGGCCCTGATATCGGCCAGCGCCTGATTGATGGCGGCGACCAGTTCCGGATCGCCCTTGCGCACGAGGACGCCGGAATAGTCGGCGTTTTCTTCCTGCGCGGCGATCTTCACATTGGCGTCGGGCTTGTGCTTCTTGAAATCGAGGAAGGACAGGCTGTCGTTGATGGTGGCGTCGGCACGGCCGGTAAGAAGCAGCTGGATCGACTGGTCGAAACCATCGGTGCCGACGAGTTCGGCGCCGTTCGCTTCGGCGAGCTTGCCGAAATTCGAGGTCAGCGACTGCGCCGCCTTCTTGCCCTTGAGGTCGGCAAAGCTCTTGATGTCGGTATTGTCGCCGCGCACGATCAGCACCGCCTTGGACGCGATATAGGGATCGGAGAAATCATACTTGGCCTTGCGCTCCTCGGTGATACCGACCTGGTTGATGACGGCGTCATAGCGCTTGGCGTCGAGGCCGGCGATCAGCCCATCCCATTTGCCTTCGAGGAATTCGGCCTTGACGCCGAGGCGCTCGGCGATCGCCTTGGCGATCTCGACATCGAAGCCGACCAATGCGCCCGAGGCATCATGATAGGTGAAGGGGGCATAGGTACCCTCCGTGCCGACCTTGAAGACACCGGCCTGCTTGATCTGCTCGAGATTGGCGCCGGCATGGCCTGATGTGACGGCCAGTACCTGCAGTATTGCGGCGACGATAAGCGAATTGAGCCATTTCATTTTTCTGTGATCCCGTCATTGGCCGGCGTACGCCGCATTTGTGAGCGCCGGAAACTGACAGATGCGGGCTGGCGAAATAAGGAACCAGATTTCAAAAATGAGACGCTTTCGAAATCCAATTCTCAAAACCACATCGAGTCGCGCCAACCGACCACGTAGCGACCACCGCAACGAGCTTTCGGCAGTGCAATCCACGCGACATCAGCGGCGGAACCATTCACCCGCGTGGCACGTTCTTGGCTGTTGTAGGGCGCGGCGTCGCCAATTCAACCACGATGCCAGCTTAGGGTTCGAGCGATCGCACCGCAACGCCCGGAACAGGGAGCGTGGCATGATGGAAGATATGGCAGGGCGAACCATGGTCCGCGCGGCGATGAAAGCCCCCTATCTCGAGCGCGACGAAGAGCATCTTCTCGCGCTGCGCTGGAAGGAAGACAACGACCAGCAGGCGCTGCACCAAATCGCCATGGCACATATGCGTCTGGTCATTTCCATGGCCTCGAAATTCCGCCACTACGGTCTGCCGCTCGGCGATCTGGTCCAGGAAGGCCATGTCGGCCTGCTGGAGGCGGCGGCCCGCTTCGAACCGGAACGCGAGGTGCGGTTTTCGACCTACGCGACATGGTGGATTCGCGCCTCGATGCAGGACTATATCCTGCGCAACTGGTCGATCGTGCGTGGCGGCACCAGTTCGGCGCAAAAGGCGTTGTTCTTCAATTTGCGGCGCCTGCGCGCCCGCTTGGCGAACGGTGCCGAGCCGATCTCGAATACCTCGCTCTATCGCGAGGTGTCGGTCGCGCTCGGCGTCTCCGAGGCTGACGTGGCGATGATGGACTCCCGCCTTTCGGCACCGGATAGCTCGCTCAACCAGCCGCTCGCCGACGATGCGGGCGCCACCGAGCGAATGGATTTCCTGGTTTCGGACGATCCTTTGCCGGACGAGGTCGTGGGCGACACGATCGATGTCGAACGCCGTTCTGTCTGGCTGAAAACGGCGCTCGGCGCGCTCAATGCCCGCGAGCTCAGGATCATCGAGGAGCGCCGGCTGAGCGACGAGGGCGCGACGCTCGAAGCCCTCGGCGAGGCGCTCGGCATCTCCAAGGAACGCGTCCGCCAGATCGAGGCACGCGCCATGGAAAAGCTCAAGATAGCGCTGGTGAAGCAAAACCCCGAGTTTCTGGCGACCGCCGCCTAATCAGGGTGTGTTGAGATTCAGGACTTAAAGTACGTGAGCACCGGAAGCGCAGGAAACTGCCGGTTGCAGGCCGGCATCACCTGAATATCGACACACCCTATTTGTCGGTGATGATCTTGACCTTGTCGCCGGCCGAAACAGCTGCACCGGGCGACATCGCATTGAGCACCCTGAACAGATCGAGCTTGCGCTCGACGCCGACCATCTGCGAGGCGAGCGAACCCATGGTCTGTCCGGGCCGCACCGTGACAACGCGGATATGCAGCGGCTTCAGCGCCGCTTTCTCGGCCGCGCTCAAGATACGGAAGGAACCGCTGACCGAGCGCGCCACGGCATCCAGCGAGGCGCTGGCGGAAGGGGCAGCCGTCAGCAGCCGGTAGACCTGGCCACCGGCGCGGATCACCGCGATGTCGAACTGCCAGCCCTCGGCACTGGCATGCGCCGTCGCCGCGTCGTTGCCATTGATCGTTTCCTGGCGCACGCTGCTTTCGTCGAGACCGGCCACCCAGCCGCTGCGGATGTAGTCGGTCAGCGAGCGGCTCTTGTCGATCGAAACGCCGTCGAAGCGAATCGCTATGTCGCCTGGCCCGGTTGCCGTCACCGCCGCGGCCGAGTTGTCGATGATGAAGCCGTCGGGCACCGAGAACGACACGCCGAGCCCTGGATGCAGGAAGGTTTCGCCACGCACATAGCCCTCCTCCGGCGTGTCGCCGTAGAGCAGGCCGTCTATGCCGGCGAGGAAGGCGTCGCGGTCGCGCGTGCCGACGCCGGGCGCGCCGAACTGGCGGGCATGACGCTGCGCCAGAACGATGCGCTGCGGCGTGTTGGGATGCGTCGCCAGGAAGTCGAGGCTGGCGTCGGTGGCGCCGCTGATCGAGCGGAAATCGGTGTAGGCTGACATCGACTGCAGGAAGCGGCCGGCGGCAAAGGGATCGAAGCCCGCCTCGCCGATCGACTTGATGCCGATGCCATCGGCCTCAAGCTCCTGATTGCGCGAGAACTGGGCAAGCCGCAGCTTGCCGCGGATCAGTGCCGCCTTGGCGGTCGGGCTGTCGCCGAGCACGTCGGAGACGACCTTGGTTGCAAACCCCTCCTCAGCCTCGAGCTGCTGGCGCTGCAAGCCGTGGTTTGCAGTGACGTGGCCCATCTCATGCGCGATGACCGCGGCGAGCTCGGCCGAATCGTTGGCCAGCGCCAACAGGCCGCGCGTGATGTAGAGATAGCCGCCCGGCAGCGCGAAAGCATTGACGTTGGGCGAATTAAGGATGGTGATGCGGTAGGTCTGGCTCGGGTTGGCCGACACCACGGTCAGGCTGCCGACGACCTTGGCGACCATGCGCTCGAGCTTGGGATCGGAATACTCGCCGCCATAGGTGGCCAGGATGCGCGGATGCTGCGCCTTCGCCATTTCGGCGAGCTTGCTGTTGGCGGCGACATTGTCGACCGTGATCGGTTTGCTGGAAGGTTGGAAGCCGGATTCCTGAACGTCCGGAGGCGTGAACATCTGGCAGCTTGCCAGCGCCATGGCAAAGCCGGCCAGCGCGAGGAAGCGCGCCAGCGGTTTCCTTCTCACTCTGTCGGTGCCGGTCGGCAGAACAGCTTCCTTTCGGGTCTCAGCACATGGCCCCGAAAATCGGGCATCGATTTTCAGAAAGGATCATGCGCACAATCAACTGCCACAGCGTCCTTCGCGGCCATGAGCACGCATGGCACACCGTAGTGGCAAATCACAACCTATGCCGGACCAGTATCGGAGGACCTAGTCACACTACTTTGACCATGGCAAGCAAGCACCACATCGCCTGAAGCCGGTTTGGCCGTAAATTATGTCCGCTTCCGGGCAACATCTCGTGATCCCGCGCCAAACGGACCTGCACCGATATAGCGTCGGAAGGCCTCCGGTCCAGCCTTGGTAAAAAAATCGGCGACAGTCCCGGTTGCGGCAACCGTGCCATTGTCCAGGAACACCATGTCCTGGCCGATACGGTGGGCATCCTCCGGCTGATGCGTGACGAACAGCACCGTCATGCGCCGCTCCGCATGGACGCCGGCTACCAGATCGAGCATGTCGTCGCGCAAGGCCGGTCCGAGCGAGGCGAACGGTTCGTCGAGCAAGAGCACCGGCCGGTCGCGCACCAGGACGCGGGCGAGCGCGACGCGCTGCCGCTCGCCACCGGAGAGTTCGCGCGGCAGGCGCTGTTGCTTGCCGGCAAGGCCGACGCGCTTGAGCGCCCCGGCGATTGCAGCGTGGTCGCCCTCGGCCAGCCTGAGCGACGGCGAGCGGCCAAGGCCGACATTTCGTTCGACCGAAAGATGGGCAAAGAGATTGTTTTCCTGGAACACCATCGACACTGGCCGCGCCGACGGCGGTTTGGCGCCGACATCGGCGCCGCCGATCAGCACGCGGCCCGATCGCGGCGTCTCGAAGCCGGCCACCAGATTGAGCAGCGTCGATTTTCCCGAACCGCTCGGCCCCATGATGGCGGTGATCTTCGAGGCGGCGAACTCGACATCGAATAAAAACGGCGCTTCGCGATAGCTGAACGAGACCTTTTCCAGCCGCACGGCCGTACCGCTTTCCGCACTGTTGAGCATCATGATTTTTCTCCCTGCCCCAGCCAGTCAGCGGCCAGGACAAGCGCAAGACAAACCAGGCCGAGCAGCAACGCCAGGCCTGCCGCGTCCATCGTGCGGTAGCTGCCCATGCGCGCCAGCAAGAGGTAAGGCAGTGTCTGCAGGGAGTCGCTGCCGAACAGGGCAATGACGCCGAGATCGCCGAGCGACAAAGCCATGGCGAACGCGAAACCGGTGGCGAGCGGCCGCCGCAGCGACGGCCAGTCGACCAGCCGGAACCGGTTCCAGCCCGAAATGCCAAGCAGCAAACAGAGCCGTTCGTGGCGTTCGCTCGCCGCATCATAGCCGGGGCGAATGGCGCGGATGGCAAACGGCATCGCCATTACCGCATTGACGGTGACGACCATGACAGGGGCGATGGCAAAGACGTCGCTGACAGCACGCAGGAGCAGGAACCAGCCGGCGCCGATGACGATGGGCGGCACGACGAGGACGAAGCCGGCGCCGGTATCGGTGGCGTATTCGAGCAGCGTCCTGGCGCCGACGCGACGCCTCAAGGCCAGCGCCCGTCGTGCCATGACGAGCGACAGCGACAGCGCCACTGAAAGCAGCGCCGCCAGCAGGGCGAGCACGGCGCTGGTCAGCGTCGCCTGCCGCACCGCGATCTCGCCCGCCAGCCGGCCGAGATCGGCGCCAAGGCCTGACGTCACCATGGCAGCCATCGGCCCGGCGACGAACAGCAATGCGAGAGCGATCAATGCTGTATTCAGCACGGTCTCGGCCGGGCCGGCCGAAAGATAGCGGCGCGGTGCCACCGGCAGGTTGGCGTCGCCGACGATGTTGGCGCCAAGCCGCATCAATGCCAGCACAACGACGAAGGTCAGCGCGATCTGCAGCAGTGTCAGCGTCACCGCGCGGGCAGGATCGAAATCGAAACGCAGTGCCTGGTAGATGGCGACCTCCAATGTCGTCGCACGCGGCCCGCCGCCCAGCGTGAGCACGATGGTAAAGGATGTGATGCAGAGCATGAAGACAAGCCCAGCGACGCCCGGCAGCGCCGCACGCAGCGTCGGCCATTCAATCAGCCGGAAGGCGGGTCTGGCGCCCATGCCGAGCTGGCTCGCCAACCGCCACTGGTCGGCCGGCACTGTCGTCAGCGCTTCAAGGAACAGCCGCGTGGCCAGCGGCAGATTGAAGAAGACATGGGCGATGAGGATGCCGGACAGGCCGTATATGCCCGGCCAGCCCAGACCGCCAATCGCGGTGAGCACGCCGGCGAAATAGCCGGCACGGCCATAGAGAGCCAGAATGCCGAGTGCGGCGACGATGGCCGGCAGCGCAAGCGGCACGGCGAAGAGCTGCAGGATCAGGCCGCGACCAAAGAAGCGCGGATGCCGCGACAGCGCCCGCGCAACGAACAGCGCCGGCACGACGGAAAGCAGTGTCGACAGCAAAGCCTGCAACAGCGTGAAACGGGCGACCCGGAAGAGGTAGGAATCGAAGGTCGACGCGGCGCCGGACGGGTCGCGGGCGCCTTCGACGATGAGCCCGGCGAACGCTCCGCCGACCAGCAGCGCAACAGCGGCAAGCGCGAGAATGCCGGCGGTGACGCGGGGATCGGCAGGATATCCGGTATGCATGCCGCCCTGCCTAGTTCAACGATCGTAGAAGCAGAAAATATGGCTGAGGTCGAGTTCCCGCCCACCCCTCTGTCCTGCCGGACATCTCCCCCTCAAGTGGGGAGATTGGCAGCTTCATCCTCGCCTCAATCTTTCGACTGTTGCGATTGGCGAAAGCGGAAGTGACATCCGATCTCCCCCCTTGAGGGGGAAATGCCAAGTTTTGGCAAGGAGGGCAGGACAGAGGCGGGCGCCGTAGAGTAATCATCTTTCAATCACAAGCTACTTGCTCATCACCGACAGCCATTCGTCGACCCAGGCCTTGCGATTGGCGGCGACCGCTTCGGGGCTGAAAAGCAAAGTCTTGGTCGGCTTGACGAGCTTGTCGAAAGCCGGATTGAGCGGCTTGTCGGTCTTGCCGGCAGGGAACATCCAGTTGGTCTCGGGGATGACATCCTGGAATTTCGGTCCGGTCATGAAAGTCAGGAACTGTCTCGCCAACGGGTTCTTCGCGCCTGACGTGGTGATGCCGGCAACCTCGATCTGCAGATACTCGCCCTCCTCGAAGGACGCCGCCTGATAGCGTTCGGTGTTTTCGGCGACCATGTGATAGGCCGGCGACGTGGTATAGGACAGCACCATCGGCGCCTCGCCCTTGGTGAACAGGCCATAGGCCTCGCTCCAGCCCGGCGTCACGGTGAGCACCTTTGCCCTAAGCTTGGCCCAGGCTTCCGGCGCCTTGTCGCCATAAACCGACCTCACCCACAACAACAAGCCGAGACCGGGCGTCGAGGTGCGCGGATCCTGGATGACGATCTTCTCATCGGCATTGCCCTCGACCAATTCCTTCAGGCTCTTCGGCGGCGTCTTCAGCTTTTCGGTGTCGTAGACGACGGCGAAATAGCCATAGTCGAACGGCACGAAAACATCGTCGCTCCAGCCGCCCGGCACATTGACATCGATGACGGCACCATGCGGCGAAAACAGGCCGGTGGCCTTGGCTTCCGCAGTCAGATTGGTGTCGAGGCCGAGCACGATGTCGGCCTTGGTCGCGGCCCCTTCCAGCTTGACGCGGTTGAGCAGGGCGACGCCGTCGGCGACCGCGACGAATTCGAGAGTACAGCCGCATTCGGCCTCGAAGGCCTTCTTCACCGCGGGGCCTGGACCCCAGTCGGCGGTGAAGCTCTCATAGGTATAGACGGTGAGTTTTTCCTGCGCGGATGCCGGCCCGATGCCGGCGGGAACAGTCGCCGCAAGCAGCACTGCCGAAACTAGAGTGTATAAAAACGTGCGCATCGGCGCCTCCTTCGTTCGCGTTGAAAGGAATTGAGGCGTCGGGCTGTCCGAAACGTCTAATCCCTCCGCCGGTACAAACCGGATCAGGTTCAGCGGGTTGGCATGGTCGCCTCTCAGCTGGCTCGCGAAGATCGCGTCCAGCACCCCGTTAGAGCGTTTCGACACATAGGCCCGGCCTGGTTGCGGCGCAAGCGGAAGTTTGCCGGGCATCTGGAACGCGGCCTTCCGTTTGGCAAGCAGGGCTGGTAAGGGCCACGCATATGAGCAAATTCACCATCCTGCTTGGCGGCGATCTAATCCGCACGCCGCTGCTCGACCGCCAGGTCGAAGGCTCCCGTGTCATCGCCGCCGACGCCGGCATGAGCCATGCCCGGACGCTGAACCTGACGCCGGAACTCTGGGTCGGCGACTTCGATTCGGTGCCGGCGGACTTGCCGGACGAGTTGGCCGCCGTGGCCCGCCAGGTGTTTCCGGCAGAAAAGGACAAGACCGACGGCGAACTGGCTATCGCCGCCGCGCTCGAACGCGGCGCGACCAGTCTCGTGCTCGCCGGCGCGTTCGGCGGCAAGCGCACCGACCACGCCTTCCTGCACCTGGCGCTCAGTGTCCGACTGGCCGAGGCAGGGACGGAGGTGCTTTTGACCAGCGGCGCACAGGAAGGCACTCCCTTGCTTCGCGGAAAGGCCGGCTTCGACTACGCCGATGGCACGCTGTTTTCGATTCTCGGCTTTTCCGACCTTACCGGCCTGACCGTGACCGGCGCCAAATGGCCGCTGAACCATATCGAGATGGCGTTCGGTTCGTCGCTGACCATTTCCAACGAGGTCAAGGGCCGGCTGGAAATTGCGCTGAGCAGTGGCCGCGCGCTGTTGCTCGCCCACCCATTCCCCTTACCTGGAAGCTGACATGGCGCCGCCACTTCTCAATCTCGACGGCATAAAACTGACCTTCGGTGGCACGCCGCTGCTCGACGGGGCGGAACTGACGGCGTCGGCGGGCGACAAGATCGCTTTGGTCGGCCGCAACGGCTCGGGCAAATCGACGTTGCTCAAGATCGCTGCGGGATTGATAGAGCCGCAGGACGGCGAGGTGTTCCGCCAGCCCTCGGCGACAGTGCGCTACCTGCCGCAAATGCCCGACTTGGATGGTTTCGCCAGCGTCCGCGCCTATGTCGAGGCGGGGCTCGGACCCGCCGACGATCCCTACCGCGCCACCTATCTGATGGAGCATCTCGGCCTGTCCGGCGACGAGCGGCCGAACGATCTCTCCGGCGGCGAGGCGCGCCGTGCCGCCCTTGCCCGCGTCATGGCGCCGGAGCCCGACATTCTCCTCCTCGATGAGCCGACCAACCATCTCGACCTGTCGGTCATCGAATGGCTGGAGGAGGAGCTTGCCCGCACCTCTTCGGCGCTGATCGTCATCTCGCATGACCGCCGCTTCCTCGAGCGCGTGTCGCGCGCCACCGTCTGGCTCGATCGCGGCCAGACCCGCAGGCTGGACAAGGGCTTTGGCCATTTCGAGGAATGGCGCGACACCGTTCTGGAAGAAGAAGAACGCGAGCAGCACAAGCTTGGCCGCCAGATCGTGCGCGAGGAGCACTGGCTGCGCTACGGCGTGACTGCAAGGCGCAAGCGCAACATGCGCCGGCTCGGCGAACTGCAGACCATGCGCCAGCGCTTTCGTGGCCATCGCGGCGCCGAGGGTGCGGCGACCATGGTGGCCAGCGACGCCGCCGAATCCGGCAAGCTGGTGATCGAGGCCAAGACCATCGAGAAGAGCTTTGGCGACCTCACTGTGGTCAAGGGCTTCTCGACCCGCATCCAGCGCGGCGACCGCGTCGGCCTGGTCGGCCCGAACGGTGCCGGCAAGACGACACTGCTGAAGATGCTGACCGGCGAATTGAAGCCGGACTCAGGCACGGTGCGGCTCGGCACCAATCTGGAGATCGCCACGCTCGACCAGAAACGCGACGCGGTCGATCCGCAAGAGACACTGGCGCAATACCTCACCGACGGGCGCGGCGAGAACCTCGTCATCAATGGCGAGCAGCGCCACGTCGTCTCCTACATGAAGGATTTCCTGTTCAAACCGGAACAGGCGCGCACGCCGGTGCGCGAGCTTTCGGGCGGCGAGCGGGCGCGGCTGCTGCTCGCCCGCGTGTTGGCGCGGCCGGCGAACCTGCTGGTGCTCGATGAGCCGACCAACGACCTCGACATGGAGACGCTGGAATTGCTGCAGGAACTGGTCGCCGGTTTTGCCGGTACGGTGATCCTGGTCAGCCACGACCGCGATTTCCTCGACCGCACCGTGACCAGCCTGATCGCGCCGGACGGCGGCGGCCGCTGGATCGAATATGCCGGCGGCTATTCCGACATGCTGGCGCAGCGCGGCGGCACCAGGCTGGACGACCGCAAGGCACGGCCAAAGGCCGAGACCAGCGAAGTGGTGGCGGCAGGCAGGAGCGAAGCACCCGCGCCGAAGGGCTCAAAAAAACTGTCGTTCAAACAAAAATTCGCGCTGGAATCGCTGCCGAAGAAGATCGAGGCGGTGAACGCCTCGATCTCACGGCTGGAGAACAACATCGCCGACCCAGCCTATTACGAGCGCGATCCGGCCTCGTTCCAGAAGACCATCGCCGCCCTCGACAAGGAGCGCGCCACGCTGGCAGCGCTCGAGGAGGAATGGCTGGAACTTGAAATGTTGCGCGAGGAGATGGAGGGGTAGGCATTGCATGCGTGCTTTTATGCGCCTATCTTATGCGCATAAATGGGAGCTGCTCCATGCTTCAGTCGACTCCAAAAGCCCAACGAAAATCGGTCAATACCTCGATCGACTCCAGATTGATCGAGGACGCCAAGGCGCTCGGTATTAATATATCTCGCGCCGCCGAGGAGGGTATCGCCAAGGCGATTTCAGCCGAAAAAACGCGCCGGTGGCAGGAGGAAAACAGGGAGGCGATCGAGAGCTCTAACGACTATGTCAGGCGCAACGGACTGCCACTGGCCAAGTACCGGCCGTTTTGATGGCGCGTTACGATTTCTACCGGAGAGCTGAAGGCGACGGCTATCTGCTCGACGTTCAGGCTGATCTTCTTGAAGGTCTAAACACAAGGATTGTTATCCCGTTGATGCCGCCCAACATGGCCCCGGTGCCGGGGCGCCGGCTAAACCCCACCTTCACGATCAACGGCAGTGACCATGTCATGGTCACTCAATTCATGTCAGCCTTGATGGCTTCTGAATTGCGTGCCGCCGAAGGAAATCTTTCCAGCCGCCACGACGACATCGTGGCCGCGCTCGACATGCTATTCCAGGGCTTCTGAGAGGGTTGAGGCTGGTAAGCCCCGGCCTCAGCCCGCCTCTTTTGTTTGCCAGGCCTTCAGCGCCTCGTCGAACACCTTCTCGCCGGGAATGCCCTTTTCCATGGTGAGCAGCGCCCGCCGTCCGGTCTTGTAGACGACCGGTACGTCGATCCATTTCTGGCCCCGGAGCAGGGTCAGATTGGCGTCTTCGTCCGCCTTGGTGTCGTTGAGAGCGACCAGGAAGAAGCCGTCCGCGATTTTCGCCGGGATGCCGATCAGCGGGCTGCCGGCATCCTGTTCAGAGCCCTTCATGGCGACGCGCAGGATATTGTCGACGCCGCCGCCGTCGAAACCATCGGGCGTCAGGAAAATCATCTCGATGATGTGGCTGGCCGGCAGCGTTTGGTCGGTGTTGCGGCGGATGGTCATGCGCAGCTGCACGTCCTTACCCGGAATGCTCGCCTCGGCGCGGATTGCCGGCTCGGGCGGCAGATTGCCGCCGGGCGATTCCTGTACCAGCGACCAGACGATGCTGCCGGGCTCGGCCGAGCCTTGGGCGGTGCTGGTGCGCTCCTCGTAGAAGATCGCCTTTTGGCCGACCGCCAGCGCGGTTTCCGCAGGCGCGGCTGTCGGCGCGGCCGGCGCAGCACCGGGGGCCGGCGCTGCCGGGGCGGCTGCGCTATCGGTCGGCGCCGCCGGCGCCGGCGTGGCGCCATCGGCAGGCGGCGTTGCGGGGGCAGCACCCGGCGTGGCGGGCGCAGTCGTGGCTGGCGTATCGCCGGCCGGCGCGGCAGGCGCAGGTGCAGCCGGCGGCGGCGTGGTCAGTGCTGCGACGGATTCGCCCTCTCCGATACCGCTTTGTCCTGGAGCGGGGCCGGGATCGACCTCACCGCCCTCGGGCGTCAGCCGCTGGGTGAACTTTGTGCCCTCGGCATCCGTTGGAGCCGCAGCTGCCGGAGGCCTTGCCGCGGCATCGGTAGCCGGCTCGGCCGGGGTCGGCTTCACTAGCGGCTCTATGGTTGCGACCGTCGTGCTGTTGAGACCTAGCATATTGCTGAACGCGTCCTTGTTCAGCCAGATGCCATAGCCGCCGCCGGCGACGACGAGCAAAGCGACGACAGCGGCGATCAGCCCGCCAGAGCTGCGCCTCCGCTCGGCAGGACGCAGACGCTGAAAGGTGTCCGGCGCCGGCTCCTCGTCGTTGGGAAAGACATCGTCTCTAAAGGTATCGCTCTTCTCGTCCTCCGCTGGAAGATCCGCGACCGAAGGCACCGCATCGGTGTGCTCTGGAGGAGAAGCAACGGATGGCGGTTTTTGCCAATTCGGCGCGGCTTTGGCGGCAGGCGCCGGCTGCCTTGCCGGCTCAGTCTTTACCGGCTGCCATGCCGGCTCAGTCTCTGCCGGCTGCCATGCCGGCTCGGTCTTTGCCGGCTGCCGAACATGGCTGGGTTGGTTCTTGTTGCGGTCGATGGAGGAGAAGATGTCTTCCAGCTCCGACAGCGGATCGGATGCCGGCACGCTCCTGGTATAATCCCGCTCGACGCTGGCGATGGCGTCTTCCAGGGTGCGCTTATGCTGGGCAACGACCGAAGGCGCCAGCGGCGGTGTGATCTTGGCCAGCTTGTCCGCGATCGTTGAACGGGCCTTGTCATAGACCCTCGCGCGTACCTCCGGCGACGGCTCGCCGAGACCATTGAGCGTCTTTTTCAGAGCACCAACAAAATCTGCCATGCTTCAGTCGACCTGCATTTCGTTTCTGGGCCGGCCCCGCAAATCGGCCGCGATGCCCGGAACGGCTGAGAATCTAGTCTTGAAACGGATCGGTCACAAGTATTGTGTCGTCCCGTTCAGGGCTGGTGGAAAGGAGTGCGACCGGCGCGCCGATCAGCTCCTCGATGTGACGGACATATTTGACTGCCTGGGCTGGCAGATCGTTCCAGCTTCTGGCGCCCGCGGTGGTGCCTTTCCAGCCCTCCAGCGTCTCGTAGACCGGTTCGACGCGCGCCTGCGCACCTTGGCTGGCCGGCAGATAATCGATCGCCTCGCCATCGAGGCGGTAGCCGGTGCAGACCTTGATCTCGTCCAGCCCGTCGAGCACATCGAGCTTGGTCAGGGCGATGCCCTTGATGCCGTTGACGGCGACGGCCTGGCGGACCAGCACGGCATCGAACCAGCCGCAGCGGCGCTTGCGGCCGGTGACGACGCCGAACTCGTGGCCGCGCGTGCCCAGGAACTCGCCGATCTCGTTCTTCTGTTCGGTCGGGAACGGACCTTCGCCGACACGCGTCGTATAGGCCTTGGTGATGCCGAGCACATAACCGATGGCGCCCGGACCGACACCGGATCCGGCGGCCGCTTGACCGGCGACCGTGTTCGACGAGGTGACGAACGGATAAGTGCCGTGGTCGATGTCGAGCAGCGTGCCTTGCGCGCCCTCGAACAGGATGCGTTCACCGGCGCGGCGCTTGTCGTCGAGGATCTTCCAGACGCGGTCCATATAGGGCAGGATCTCGTCGGCGACCGAAATCAGCTCACTCATGATGGCGTCGTGCGTGACCTCGGCGTGGCCGAGCCCACGACGCAGCGCATTGTGATGCGTCAGCAGCCTGTCGACTTTCAAGGGCAGCGTTTCCAAATCCGCCAAGTCCATCACCCTGACCGCGCGCCGGCCCACCTTGTCCTCATAGGCGGGGCCGATGCCGCGACGGGTCGTGCCGATCTTCGTTCCGGAATTGGAGGCGGCGTCTTCGCGGAATCCGTCCAGCTCCCGGTGCAAGGACAGGATAAGCGCGGTGTTTTCGGCTATTTTCAGGCGCTCGGGCGTCACCTCGACGCCTTGCGCCTTCAATTTCGCCACTTCCGCGACGAAGGCGTGCGGGTCGAAGACGACGCCATTGCCGATGATGGACAGCTTGCCTTGTCGCACCACGCCGGACGGCAGCAGCGACAGCTTGTAGACCCTGCCGTCGACGACCAGCGTATGGCCGGCATTGTGGCCGCCCTGGAAGCGCACGACGACGTCAGCGCGTTCCGATAGCCAGTCAACGATCTTGCCTTTGCCCTCGTCGCCCCATTGCGAGCCGACGACCACCACGTTGGCCATGTTTCTTTTCCCTTGAGGCGCCGCTCGGAGCGGCTTGAAATGGTTCGAAACGACAGGCTTCTATCGCATAGGCCCGAAAATCGGAATCGATTTCGGAAAGCACGATGCGGACATTCAAGCCTTGAGACGCGTACTTTGTCCGTCCAAGTGGACGCACGTCGCTCTATAACGTCAAGACCCGGCGAGCGCGACCATTCTTTACCGCCGAAAGCGCCCTCAGGCACAACAATTTTCGCCTTTGACATCATTTACTTGGGCGAACCACCACAATAGCTCGGCATAGACCCTCCGCCTGCCCCTCGCCCGGCTGGAATTTCGCGATGCATCGAACCGCCTATCTGTTCTTGCTGTTCACCACCTTGCTGTGGGGCGGCAACTCCGTGGCCGGCAAGCTGGCGGTCGACCACATTTCGCCGATGACGCTGGTCTTCCTGCGCTGGGTTCTGGCCGTTCTGATCATGCTGCCGATCGGCTGGCGAGCGCTGCGCGAGGATTGGCCGGTGGTGCGCCGGCATTGGTTGCTGCTTGGCGGGCTCGGCGCCTGCGGCTTCACCTTCTTCAACGCGATCTTCTACACGGCGCTCAATTACACGACGGCGATCAACGTCTCGATCGAGCAGGCGGCGATCCCGATCGTGATCATCCTAGCCAATTTCGTGCTGTTTCGCCTGCGTGTGAACCAGGTGCAGATCGCCGGCGTCGTGCTGACGATCATCGGTGTCGCCCTGACCGCCAGCCATGGCGATCTGCGCCAGCTTCTCAAGCTGGATCTCAACTTCGGCGACGCCATTATGCTGATCGCGGTGCTTTGTTACAGTTTCTACTCGGTCGGGCTGCGGCTGAAGCCGGCCATACGCTGGCAAAGCCTGATGCTGGCGCTGTCGATTGCCGCACTTGTCACCTCGCTGCCTTTCTTCCTGTGGGAATTGGCCGCCGGCAAGGTCATCGTCCCCGATGCGCGCGGCTGGGCGATAGCGTTCTACACCGCGATCGGCGCCTCAGTCGTCTCGCAGATCTTCTATATCAGGGGCAACGAACTGATCGGCGCAAACCGGGCCGGCCTGTTCATCAACCTGGTGCCGATCTTCGGTACGCTGCTGTCGGTGCTGATCGTCGGTGAGACATTCCAGCTCTATCAGGGTCTGGCCCTCGTGCTGGTGCTCGGCGGCATCAGCCTCGCCGAATACAGCGGAAGGAAGCTGGCGATTTAGCCGGCAAATGTTCGGGATCGGATCAGAATGGTGCAATCCAGAGCCCGTCGCAGCCATTATTGTCGAAACGCCCCGTGTGCTTGTAGAGCACGCGGGGCGCGCGCGGGCATGTTTCAGGCGCCGCCCACATCGAAATGCAGCCGCTTGGCGGAGTCGATCGACTTGTGCGCCCGCACCTGTTCCAGCACGTTTTCCGGAAACGGAGCATCGAGATAGAGCAGCGCGATGGCATCGCCGCCAGGCCGGTTGCGGCCGAGCTGGAAATTGGCGATGTTGACGCCGTTCTCGCCGCAGACCGTGCCGAGCAGACCGATGATACCGGGCGCGTCGGCATTCGTCGTGTAGAGCATATGCTGGCCGACCTCGGCGTCTAGGTTGATGCCTTTGATTTGGATGAAGCGCGGCTTGCCGTCCGAAAAGCAGGTGCCGGCGATCGAACGCGTCCTATGCTCGGTCTTGACCGTGAGCTTGATATAGCCGTCGAACACGCCGGATTTGTCGCGCTTGACCTCGGCGACGATGATGCCGCGCTCCTTAACCATGATCGGCGCCGACACCATGTTGACGTCGGAGACCTGCGGCCGGATCAGCCCGGCAAGGGTGGCGCTGATCAGCGCGCGCGTGTTCATCGTCGCGGTCGAGCCGTCGAAAAGGATCTCGACCTCCTTGATCGGGTCCTCTGTGACCTGGCCGACAAAGGCGCCGAGCACTTCGGCCAGCTTGACGAAAGGTTTTAGGCGCGGCGCCTCCTCGGCGGTGATCGACGGCATGTTGATGGCGTTGGAAACGGCGCCCTTGATCAGATAGTCGGCCATCTGCTCGGCGACGTGCAGGGCGACATTCTCCTGCGCCTCCATCGTCGACGCACCGAGGTGCGGCGTCGCCACCACATTCTCCATGCCGAACAGTTCGCTCTGCTCCGCCGGTTCGACCTCGAACACGTCGATGCCGGCACCTGCCACCTTGCCGCTTTTCAGTGCCGCGATCAGGTCGGCCTCGACGATCAGCCCGCCACGAGCGCAGTTGATGATGCGCACGCCGGTCTTCATTTTGGCGATCGCCGCAGCGTCGATGATGTTGCGCGTCTTGTCGGTCAGTGGCGTGTGCAGGGTGATGAAATCGGCGCGGGCGAACAGCTCGTCGAGTTCGACCTTCTCGACGCCGAGTTCCTCGGCACGGCTGTCCGACAGGAAAGGGTCGAAGGCGATGACATGCATCTTCAGGCCGACGCCGCGCGTGGCCACGATCGAGCCGATGTTGCCGCAGCCGATGATGCCCAGCGTCTTGCTGGTGATCTCGATGCCCATGAAGCGGTTCTTTTCCCACTTGCCGGCATGGGTCGAGGCATTGGCTTCCGGTATCTGGCGGGCCAGCGCGAAGATCATGGCGACGGCATGCTCTGCGGTGGTGATCGAATTGCCGAAGGGCGTGTTCATCACGATGATGCCCTTGCGGCTCGCCGCCGGGATGTCGACATTGTCGACGCCGATGCCGGCGCGGCCGACCACCTTCAATTTGGTGGCGGCGTTGATCAGCTTCTCGGTGACTTTCGTCGCCGAACGGATGGCGAGGCCGTCATACTGGCCGATCACTTCGAGCAGCTTTTCCTTGTCCTTGCCGAGGTCGGGCAGGTAGTCGACGTCGATGCCGCGATCCCTAAAGATCTGCACGGCAGTGGTGGAGAGTTTGTCTGAGACGAGAACGCGGGGCATTGGCTTGGTCCTTTGCGATTGGCGCCCCTCCCCCTTTGAGGGGAGGGTCGGCGCGAGCGCCGGGTGGGTCGTTGCGGCCGGACGCCGCCGAAATCTTTTCTTTCTGGATGGCGGACCGTTGAGTTGGTGGAGGCGACCCCACCCGGCCCTTCGGGCCACCCCCCTCAAGGGGGAGGGGTCAGGCGGCCGCCTTGAGCGACGCCTTTTGTGCGGCAAAGGCCCAGTCGAGCCACGGCAGCAGCGCTTCGAGATCGGAAGTCTCGACCGTCGCCCCACACCAGACGCGCAGGCCGGGCGGCGCGTCGCGATAGGCGCCGATGTCGTAGGCGACGCCTTCCTTGTCGAGATCCGAGACAATTGCCTTGGCGAAGGCCGCCTGTCCGTCGGCGTCGAGTGCCGCGATATCCGGGTCGGTGAAGGAAAGACAGACGGACGTGTTCGACCGCGTCGCCGGGTCGGTGGCCAGATGGCCGAGCCATGCGGATCTGCCGACGAAGCCGTCGAGAACGGCGGCATTGGCGTCGGCGCGGGCGATCAGCGCATCGAGGCCGCCGATCGACTTCGCCCAACGCAGTGCGTCGAGATAATCCTCGACGCACAGCATCGACGGCGTGTTGATGGTCTCGCCCTTGAAGATGCCTTCGATGAGCTTGCCGCCCGAGGTGAGGCGGAAGATTTTCGGCAGCGGCCAGGCCGGCTTGTAGCTTTCCAGCCGCTCGACGGCGCGCGGGCTGAGGATCAGCACGCCGTGCGCCCCTTCGCCGCCGAGCACCTTCTGCCAGGAGAAGGTGACGACATCGAGCTTCTGGAAATCGAGCTTTTGCGCAAAGGCCGCCGAGGTCGCATCGCAGATGGTCAGGCCCTTGCGGCTGGCCGGGATGAAATCGCCGTTCGGCACACGCACGCCTGATGTCGTGCCGTTCCAGGTGAAGACGACATCGCGGTTGAAGTCGATTTTTGCCAGATCCGGCAGCGCGCCGTAACCGGCTTCGATCCTGCGCACGTCGGCGAGCTTCAGCTGCTTGACCACATCGGTGACCCAGCCGGAACCGAAACTCTCCCAGGCGACCATGTCGACGCCGCGTTCGCCGAGCAGCGACCACAGCGCCATCTCGACCGCGCCGGTGTCCGACGCCGGCACGATGCCGATGCGGTAATCTGCGGGAATCTGGAGGACCTCTCGCGTCAGCTCGATCGCCTGTTCGAGCTTGGTCTTGCCGATCTTGGCGCGGTGCGAGCGTCCGAGCGCGGCATTGGCCAGCGCCTCGACCGACCAGCCGGGACGCTTTGCACAGGGACCTGAGGAAAAATTGGGATTTGCCGGACGCGGTCCGGGCTTCGTATGCGTCGCCATCGTGGTCTATCCTTCCAGATAGTGGCCCCTCGTTGGGGAGGGGTGGCCCACGGACGGCGATATGCGTTCAGGCTTCCGGCGTCAAGAGGAAAGTTTTTGTCGCTGACGGGATACTGATCACCTGTGATGAGAATGTCATGGCCTCGAAACACGAACGGCGGCCCCGAAGATCCGCCGTCAAGATTGTCGCGTGCGCAGCTCCTACCAGAGGTCGTAACGCAACCCGAGCTTGACTTGATGATTGCTGATCCCTTTGTCGATCGGATAGGAAGTCAGGCTCTCGGCAGTCGCGTATTCGGCGTCGGGCGCGGAAAAATACTGATAGCCCAGATCTACGGAAAAATTCTTGGACACTTGATAGGCAAGGCCTGCATTCAGCGTGTAAGCGAAGGAATACTGGGTCTTGTCGTCCTGCAGAACGAAATCGTCGGTAGGGTCATTGTTGTCGGTGAAATAGCTCGCTGAAAGCTTGCGGTTGCTCTGGACGACACCGATACCCGCGCCGAGATAGGGCGTGATCCCGACATAGGTGCCAAGATCGACATAGCCGTTGAGCATGCCCGAGAAGGCGTAGTTCTTCAGGGACGCTGATGCCACGGTCGTTCCGTCATCATAGCCGACGCCGATCTTATTGCCGGGCAGATAGCCGAAATTGAGATCGGCACGCAGATAGTCGTTGAAATGGTAGCCGAAGCCGATGCTGGCAAAGATCGGATCCTCATTGTCGCTGAAGCTCGCCGGTGTGAAGGCGAAATCCTCATCTTCGAAGCTCTTTTCCGGCAAATAGGCGACATCGCCGCGCAGATACCATCCCGAACCGACTTCGACCGGCACATAGTCCGGCGCCTGGTCGACATAGATCGGCGGATCGTAGTCGGCGCCAAGCGCTTGAGACAGCGGCATCAGGGCGATTGCTGCAAGCGCCAGCGCTATACGCGATTTGACTGTCATGATCCCGGCTCCCGAAGGTGGCGCCATTCGCGATCGCGAGCGCCGTTTCAGGAAGCATTGTTAACCATAGTGGTTAAGTGGCGGTTAAGGATAACAGGACGTTAGCGAATTGATTTTGATGCGCTTTCCCGACACAAACGGAAACCGCCCGGCTTTTGCCGGGCGGTCTGCAAACCTGCTCTCGAAGTGATTACTTGGTGTAGACCGGTTCGGGTTCGTAGGCGATCGGCACCGGCTGGGCGCAGTCCGAGTTGCCGAACTGATAGCGCAGGCCGCCGCGCACTTCGTGCACATTGATGCCCTTGTCATAGCCGGGACCGACATTGCTGTCTGAAGCGTAATCGAACATCTTACCGCCTTCGATATGACTGAAGCGGTAGCCGACATCGAGCTTGACGCGATCAGTCAGGCAGTAGGATGCGCCCGCCATGGCAGCATAGGCAAAACGCCAGTCCTTGCCGCCATGATGCTCGAAATCGCCGTCGATATCGCTGTTGTGCAGCGTATCCCACTTGACCCAGGCGCCGCCGATGCCGGCACCGACATAGGGCGTGATGCCGTGCCAGGTGCCGATATCGACGTAGGCATTGGCCAGGAGCAGCAGCGCCGAATAGGACGAGGTGTCGGTCGAGGTGCAGGGCGTTTGATTAATGCCGCAGAAGCCGCTGGTCGAGCCACGGAAATCGGATTTGCTCATCCAGTCCAGAGTGAGATCGGTGCGAAAATGCTGGTTGATCTGGTAACCGACGCCGGCGCCGGCCGAGAAGGCGCCGTCCAACTCGCCGCTGTCGAAGCTGCCGGGATTCTGCGGCGGGGCCGCGCTATAAGTGATGTAGTCGCCGCCGCGGAACTCCGACCAGTGATAGTCGATGTCGCCGCGAATGTACCAGCCGCCATATTCGACCGGCGGCTCGTCGACCGGCAGCGGCGGAGCCGGCTCGACCACGGGCGGCTCGACGAAGTCGGCGGCGAACACTGGTCCGGCCGCGCCCGCGAGCAGCGCGGCAAAGAGGGCCGTTCTTGCTGTATTCAACATGCTTGTCACCCCTGAGAACCCTCGGCACAGCGAACGCGTCCGAATCTGATTGGCTTCAGTCGTGGATAATGAATTGGAAAAGTTAAAAGGCGTTTAACCTTATCGCTTAACCATGAATCTCTAAATCTTTCAGGATTTCGCGTCATTTCCCTGGATTAATTGGAATGCAACCCAATAAAAAAGCCCGCCGGGAGGCGGGCTTTCGAACTGGCAAAGCTGCAGGATCAGGCGGCGCTGCGCGTTTCCGAAATGACCCCGACAATGTCGTTGACGACGGCCTCGACCAATTGCTGGTCATCGCCTTCCGCCATGACGCGAATAAGTGGTTCCGTGCCGGATGGCCGGATGACCAGGCGCCCGGCCTTGCCCAGCCGGTGGCGTGCATCTTCGATCGCCGCCTTGACCGGGGCTTCCTCGAGCGGCTTGCCGCCGGAAATATGGACGTTCTTCAGCAGCTGCGGCACCGGCGCAAACTTCTTCGACAGTTCGCTGACCGGCCTGTTCTGCCGCTTGATGCAGGCGAGCACCTGGAGCGCCGAAACGAGGCCGTCGCCGGTCGTGGAAAAATCGGACAGCACGATGTGGCCCGACTGTTCGCCGCCGACATTCAGGCCGTGCGCACGCATGTGCTCGACGACATAGCGGTCGCCAACCTTGGTGCGGTGCAACTGCAGGTTCATGTCGCCGAGGAAGCGTTCGAGGCCGAGATTGGACATCACCGTCGAAACGACGCCGCCTCCGGCCAGCCGTCCGCTCTGATGCCAGGCCTCGGCGATCAGCGCCATGATCTGGTCGCCATCAACGATCGCGCCGTTCTCGTCGACGATGACGACACGGTCGGCGTCGCCGTCGAGCGCGATGCCGATATCGGCGCGCACTTCGTGCACCTTCCTCTGCAGGCCTGCCGGATGGGTCGAGCCGCACTCCTTGTTGATGTTGAAGCCGTTGGGCTCGACATTGATGGCGACGACCTCGGCGCCGAGTTCCCACAGCGCCTCGGGCGCCACCTTGTAGGCAGCGCCATTGGCGCAATCGACGACGATGCGGAGGCCCGACAGTGACATCGACCGTGGCAGCGTGCGCTTGGCGAATTCGATGTAGCGGTCATGAACGCCGTCGACGCGCTTGGCGCGGCCGAGCCCGTCCGAATCGGCGAGCGCCAGGTCGATATCCTTGTCGAGCATCCCCTCGATGCGCTCCTCGATCTCGTCGGAGAGCTTGTAGCCATCTGGGCCGAACAGCTTGATGCCGTTGTCGTAGTAAGGATTGTGCGAGGCCGAGATCATCACGCCGATGTCGGCGCGCAACGAGCGTACCAGCATGGCGACCGCGGGCGTCGGAATCGGGCCGAGCAGGAACACGTCCATGCCGGCGGCGCACAGGCCCGACACCATCGCATTCTCGATCATGTAGCCGGAAAGCCTGGTATCCTTGCCGAGCACGACCCGGTGGCGATGGTTGCCGCGCTGGAACGAAAGGCCGGCGGCCATGCCGACCCTCATGGCGACCTCCCCCGTCATTGGAAACCTGTTGGCGCGCCCGCGAATGCCGTCCGTACCGAAATAACTTCCTGCCATGCTAGCCAGCTTCCCGATGGTTCTTTTCCGGCACGTCATGCCACAAATTGGCCCGAGCCCTATCATCACAATGCATTATTGTACGTCGCCAATCCTTAGAAAATTGTTGGTTTGTGTGTTTTGTGTCACGCTAGTGTGTTGATTTGCCTGCTCCGGTTGTGGCAGCAGCCTTCAGGAACTTCAGACCGTATCTGCATTCTTTGGTGTGTCGTCAGTGTCCGGGCAATCAGGTCCGCCGCACCGGCCGACCCGATCAACCTGTCGTGAGGCCGTTCCTGACTGTGGCCGCTCTATACGCGTTTTCCGTGCAAACGCTCGGAAAAATTGCATCTGGCGGACAGTAGCTGCCGACGATTCCATCATTCTCTTGGAAATAACGCACTTTCAGGCGGCTTTTGCGCTATTTAGCATCTGGCGCAACCAGTCGTTGAGTGCTATTGCTTGCATGGGACATATCGTGAACACATGAGGGAGAAGACGCATGCTCATCCATCGACTTGCCACTTTGACGGGTCTTGCCGTCGTGACTTTATTCCTGGCGGCGCCTGCCAATGCGCTGACCATGGCCGAATGCAGCACCAAGTATAACGCGGCAAAGGACGCCGGAACACTTGGCGGCCAGAACTGGAACCAGTTCCGCAAGGCAGAATGCGGCACCGAGGCCGCCGCAGCCGACGCCACGCCAGCCAAGGCGGACAGCACCAGCGCTGCAACTATCGATGCGGCCGCTGCAGCGACGACCAAGGCAGCGGCAACTGTCAACGCCGGCAACGGCCTCAGCAGAGCGGATTGCAGCGCCAAATATCAGGCGGCCAAGACCGGCAACACGCTGAACGGCATGAAGTGGAACGACTTCCGCATGAGCCAGTGCGGTGCCGGTGCTTCCGACGACACCGTGCCGGCAGCCGATCAGGCAAGCCTCACCAGCCACCCGGAAACGCCGACCCTCATCGCTCCCCAGGGAGTGACGTTTCCGAAGGCGATCTCCACCAAGTATAGCAGCGAAACTCCGGCCAAGGCCCGCATGCACACCTGCCGCGACCAGTACCACGCCAACAAGGATGCCGGGACGCTGGGTGGCCTCAAGTGGATCCAGAACGGTGGCGGCTTCTACAGCCTTTGCAATGCCGCGCTGAAGAGCTGATCGGCATCAACATTCGAAGATAGCAAGGCCCGCGAGCCGCAAGCTTCGCGGGCCTTTCTTGCTGCCGGCGATAAATTGCGCCTGCAGTGCTGAAGGTTTGTAAAAGCGGAAGTGACGGCCGATCTCCCCCCTTGCGTGGGAGATCGGCCCTCATCACGGCACCTCCTGAACGGAAAACGCCGCGGTCAACACCGCGGCGTTTTCGAAATCAACCTCTTGGGCGGGCCTAGCTTGACGGCTGAGGCTCCATGCCGCCTTCGGGCTCCGGGCCCTTCTTGCGGCGGCTGCCGGACTTCGGCACGGCCGAGCCACGGCTCGGAGGCGTGTCGTCGCCGAGATCGCGGGCGGGCTTGTGGCCGGCGATCAACTGCTTGATCTCCTCGCCGGACAGCGTCTCGTATTCCAAAAGCCCCTGCGCCAGCGCGATCCATTCCTTCTTCTTCTTGGTCAGGATGGATTTCGCCGTCGAATAGGCCTCGTCGATCAGCCGGCGCACTTCGGCGTCGATGATCTGCGCCGTCTCTTCCGAGACGTTCTGCGTGCGCGCCACCGAATGGCCGAGGAAGACCTCTTCCTGGTTATCGCCATAGGCGACATGGCCGAGCTTGTCGGAGAAGCCCCAGCGCGTGACCATGGCGCGTGCCAGCTTGGTTGCCTGCTCGATGTCCGAGGAGGCACCCGAGGTGATGTTCTCCTTGCCGAACTTGAACTCCTCGGCGACGCGGCCACCCATCATGATGGCGAGGCGCGAGATCATGTATTTGTAGCTCATCGAATAGCGGTCGCCTTCCGGCAGCTGCATGACCATGCCAAGCGCCCGGCCACGCGGGATGATGGTCGCCTTGTGCAGCGGATCGGCCGACGGCACGTTCAGCGCCAGAATGGCGTGGCCGGCCTCGTGATAGGCGGTGAGTTCCTTCTCGGCCTGGGTCATGGCCGACGAGCGGCGCTCGGCGCCCATCATGATCTTGTCCTTGGCGTCCTCGAACTCGGCCATAGTGACAAGGCGCTTGTTGCGCCGCGCCGCCATCAGGGCGGATTCGTTGACGAGGTTCATCAGGTCAGCTCCGGAAAAGCCCGGCGTGCCGCGTGCAATCACCTTGAGGTCAACATTGGGCGCCAGCGGCACGTTGCGCACATGCACCTTCAGGATCTTCTCGCGGCCGACGATGTCGGGATTCGGCACCACCACCTGGCGGTCGAAACGGCCGGGCCTGAGCAGCGCCGGATCGAGCACGTCCGGCCGGTTGGTGGCGGCGATCAGGATGATGCTTTCGTTGGATTCGAAGCCGTCCATTTCGACCAGCAACTGGTTCAGCGTCTGCTCGCGTTCATCGTTGCCGCCGCCGAGGCCGGCGCCGCGATGGCGGCCGACCGCGTCGATTTCGTCGATGAAGATGATGCAGGGCGCATTCTTCTTGGCCTGATCGAACATGTCGCGGACGCGGCTGGCGCCAACGCCGACGAACATCTCGACAAAGTCCGAGCCGGAAATGGTGAAGAACGGCACGTTGGCCTCACCGGCGACCGAACGGGCAAGCAGCGTCTTGCCGGTTCCGGGAGGGCCGACGAGCAGCACGCCGCGCGGGATCTTACCGCCAAGCCGCTGGAACTTCTGCGGATCACGCAAAAATTCGACGATCTCTTCCAGATCTTGCTTGGCTTCGTCGACGCCGGCAACGTCCTGGAAGGTGACGCGGCCATGCGCTTCGGTCAAAAGCTTGGCCTTCGACTTGCCGAAACCCATGGCGCGGCCGGAGCCGGATTGCATCTGGCGCATGAAGAATATCCAGACGCCAAGGATGAGGATCATCGGCAGCCAGGAGATGAGATAGCCGAACAGCGAATTGGAACCGTCGGATTCGGGGCGCGCGTTGATGGTGACGTTCTTGTCCTGGAGTCTCGAAACCAGCGACGGATCACCCGGCGAATAGGTCTGGAAGCCGGTAGAGGTGTCGGTATAGGTGCCCGAGATGCGGGCACCCGCTATGGTCACCGTCTTGACCCGGCCGGCCGCGACATCCTGCAGGAACTGCGAATAGGGGACATCGCTCGCTGCTCCGCGCGTCTGCGGCGTCTGGAACAGATTAAAGAGAGCGATGAGCAGGACCGCTATGATCGCCCAGAGCGCGAGATTGCGATAATTCGGATTCATCAATTGTCCCGTTGGCGTCCGCTGGCGGACACGCGTCGTGAGAGGAAACTTGGGTCTAACATAGGGATGGCGCCTTCCCTTGCCAAGCAGAACAGCATGTCGCGGTTAAGCTTTCGCCCATGATCAACCGGCAGTGTGGCCGCTGAAAGGCGAGGCAGGAAGAACCGGCGCACCGATCAGCGCGGCGACCGTTCCGGCCGGCGTCAGATCGAATGACGGCAGGAAGCGGGCAAAGGGCGCGACGACCGGCCATACCGCCATTCCTGGCAATCCCGGGCTGTCCTGCGCCGAACCGAGGCATTCGCCAAGATATTCGCTTGCGCGCCACAGCACCGGCTCGGCCGCCAGAGCCGCGCGGACAAGGCTTGGCGGCGTGCCGTCTTCGGCAATTGCCTGTTTTGCGGCACGAGCCGCGCCGAGCGGCGCGATCAAAAATGCACGGGGTTCGTCGCCCAATGTGATCCTCCGGCGGCCGTCCCAGAGGGCATTGTCCACGGCAGGAGCGGCGGGCGGCAGGTTGCGGGTTTCGCGACGCAGGAAGATGCCGGCACGCCGTGCATCGATCACCGTCCGCGACAATGTAGCGCAAAATGGCGCGGTCCTCAGCCGGTTGAGCAGCGCTTCGCTGCGAGCCTGGTCGGGCAGAAAGGCAACGCCGCCGACAGTCGCCAGCAGGATGCGCAGCGCGTAGACGGCCGCCGGCTCGTCGCCGGCCGTCGCAAAGCCCGGATCGAGACGGATAAGGCCGGCGGCGGGCCTGCTGGCAAAGCCACGGATCAGCGCGGCGGCGTGATGGCCAAGCTGTTCGCGCTCGACCGCAGCCCGCGCGGCCAGCGCCACCGCGTCTTCCACGCGCTGCGCGCCATTGCCGTCGGCAAGCGCTGCGCGGATACGCGGCCGCTCGAAAGCCTCGTCTTCATTGGTCGGGTCTTCGGCCCAGCCGACATTTGCGCGCCGCAGGACTTCGCGCAGCGCCGCACGTCGTGTGCCGAGAAGCGGCCGTGCGATCCAGATCCGCCAATCATAGAGGGTGGCCGGTGCCATGCCGGCAAGGCCTCGCCCCTCTTCGCGTGCCCCATAGCCGCGCGCGTGCCGCATCAGCACGGTCTCGGCCTGGTCGTCGGCAGTGTGGCCGGTCAGGATCAGGCCGATACCTTCCGCCTGCGCTGCCTCTGCCAGCAGCCGGTAGCGGGCCTCACGCGCGGCAGCCGGCAGGCCGGTCGACGGCTTGCGTCCGGACCAGACCAGGATGCGGTGGGCAATGCCGCGCCCGGCACAAAGCCTGGCCACGGCTTGCGCCTCAGCGGCCGCGCCCGGCCGCAGACCGTGATCGATCGTCACAGCCAGCAATTTCGTTGCGGGCGCGGTACGGTCGAGGTGATCTTTGAGGAGAAGGAGAAGGGCGGTCGAGTCGCTGCCGCCGGACACGGCCGCAACAGCGCCGTTGGTAAAATCGATCTGCGAAAAAACCGAAAGGTCAGGCTCGGTTTCGAGCATCAATGCATGTCGCCCAAAAGTGGCCCCGGTTTTGGGGCAACGACATGCAAGAAAAAAACTAGCACGCCGCGAGCGCCCTTTCCTGCTTGACGCGTTCCTTGAGCGCGCCGGAAACGTTGGGATAGCGCTTGCCGATCTCGCCGAAAGTGGCGCAGGCCACGTCGCGCTGGTTCAATCCGACCAGCGACACACCGAGCTTCAGCAGCATGTCGGGAGCCTTCTTGGCCTTCGGATAATCCTTGCTGGCGGCGAGGAAGGTCTCGGCCGCGTCGCGGTATTTCTGCTGGCCGAGCAGTGACTCACCCAGCCAGTAATGCGCGTCCGCCGTCTTGGCGTCCTTGGGGAAGCGGGCGATGTGGTCGCGAAAACCCTGTTCGGCAGTGCCGTAGTCGCCCGACAAGATGAACTGATAGGAGTTGCGGTAAAGCTCCTCCGGGTCGTCGGTGGCGGGCAGTGCCGCAACCACCGTATCGTCGGACTTGCCGGCCTGCGTGCCGGCGGCCTGGTCGCCGGCGCCTTGGGCGCCGGTAGCAGGAGCGGTGTTCTGCGCCGGTGCATGTGCCTGCGTGTTGCCGTCGGCGTCGATCACATTGCCGTTCTTGTCGACCGTGATGGTGCCGAACGTCTTCGGCGGCGTGCCCTGGATCACCGTGCCGGGTTCGCCTGTCGGCGATTCGACGATGACCTCCCCGCTCTGGTCGCCGGCTGGCGATGTGCCCGCATCGGCCGGCGCGTGCGTCGCCGGAGCCTCGGCGACGCTGCTGTCGGGGTTGGTGGTGGCGTCCGACTTTTTCTGCTCGGCTGGTTGCTGCGCGCCTTGCGAACCGCCTTCCAGCTGCTGGAAGCGGAACTCGTTGTCTTCCTGCTGCTTGCGGATCTGCTCCTGCATCTGCAGCACCTGGAAGTTGAGTTCCTCAATCTTGCCGTTCATCTGGCGGAGCTGTTCCTCCAGCGCCGTAGTGCCGGTGCCATCCTGCGCAAATTGAGCCTGATCCGGTTTCTTTTTTTCACCGAAAATGCCCGGCTTTTCACCGAAAATGCCGAGCGTCGGCAGGCGGAAGGAAAAACCGCTTTTTTCTGCAGCTTGCTCATTGCCGATTGCCCCGGTACCGCCACCAAGTGCAGCGACGCTTGATACGAGCAGCAGCGCAAGCGTGCCGCTCAAGACCGATCTGAAATGCATGTGCCTCTCGCCGTGAATTGTTTGCCTGTTGCATGCCTTCCGATCGGTGTGGGACCGTCAGGCGCCTCGGCTCTTACCAGGACGCAGGACTTCGGCCAAATTTTGTTTCAAGTTCCATATCCGGGGCGCCGGACATGAAAAAGGCGGCCGCGGCCGCCTTTCGCACATATGTGTTGCATTTCTGCCGATCAGGAATTGCCGATCAAGAACCGGCGCCGCTGATCGTGGTGACGGCGCGGCGGTTCTGCGACCAGCAGGAAATGTCGTCGCAAACCGCGACCGGACGCTCCTTGCCGTAGGAAATGGTCTTCAGGCGCTGGGCGGAAACACCCCTGGCGACGAGGAAGTCGCGGGTGGCCGCGGCCCGGCGGGCGCCGAGCGCCAGATTGTATTCGCGCGTGCCGCGCTCGTCGGCATGGCCTTCGATGACGATGGCATACTGCCTATACTGATTCAGCCACTGCGCCTGGCGCGAAAGCGTCGTCTGCGCGTCGGCGCGGATCGAGGACGAATCCGTGTCGAAGAAGATGCGGTCGCCGATGTTGACGGTGAAGTCCTGCGCCGATCCGGGCGTTGCCGCCCCGGCGCCACTGAGACCAAGATCGGCGGCGCTGTTCAGGTTCTTCTTCGAGGCGCAACCGGCGATGGCGAGCAACGCCACCAGCGCGATCATCGCCGGGTTTCTGGTAAGTGCTGCGATACGGCCCATGCCGCCTCTCCTTCGCAATTCGAGTGATTTCGTTGATCGTCCAGTAACCACGTTTGGGTTAACCGGCGTTCAAGAAACACGGTTAAAATTTGGTTTCGGCTGCCGTCCGCAGCCGTTTTGCCAGACGCCACCAGTGGGGCAACAATGTGCGCGGACCCTAGGCGGAAATGCGGCTGAAACGCGACCAAGCCGTGGAAAGAGCGAATTGAAGAGTTGAGGAATCCGTTTTCTTCAATTCTTCAATTCTTCATTTCTCCAACTCCTCACTTACTCGAGCAGCGGCGACCAGGCCGGGTCCGATGCGAAATTGGCGGTCGGGATCGACTGTTCGTTGCGGCCGGTGAGATCGACCGAAACGAGTTTCGGCCCGCCGGCTGAATCGCGGAAGAACATCAGCACCCGGCCGTTGGGCGCCCAGGTCGGCCCCTCCTGCTGGAAGCCGGTCGAGAGGATGCGCTCGCCCGAACCGTCGACACGCATGACGCCGATCTGGAACTCGCCGGCGGTTTGCTTGGTGAAGGCGATGAGATCGCCGCGCGGCGACCATACCGGCGTCGAATAGACACCGTCGCCGAAGGAGATGCGGGTCTGGCCCGAACCGTCGGCGCCCATCACATAAATCTGCGCGCGGCCGCCGCGGTCGGAGGTGAACACCACCTTGCTGCCATCCGGCGAATAGGACGGCGAGGTGTCGATGGCCGTCGAATTGGTGAGCCTGGTCGTCGAGCGGCTCCTCAAATCCATGGCGAAGATATTGGAATTGCCGTCGTCGCGCAGCAGGCTCATGATCACCTTCTGGCCGTCGGGCGAGAAGCGCGGCGCAAAGGTCATGCCGGGAAAGTCGCCGACCAGTTCGCGCTGCCCGGTCTCGATCTGCAGCAGATAGACCTTCGGCTGGCCGCTTTCATAGGACATGTAGGTGATTTCCTGCCGGCTTGGCGAGAATCGCGGGGTCAGCACGATCGACCTGCCATCCGACAGATAGCGGATATTGGCGCCGTCCTGGTCCATGATGGCGAGGCGCTTCTTGCGCGCGTTCTTTGCGCCCGATTCGTCGATGAAGACGACGCGCGTGTCGAAATAGCCTTTCTCGCCGGTCAGCCGCTCATAGATGGCGTCGGCGATGATGTGGGCGACGCGCCTCGTATTGGCATCGTTGGCGAAGAACTGCTCGCCGGACAATTGCTGGCCGGCAAAGGTATCCCACAACCGGTACTGGGCACGGACGCGGCCATCAGCCTCCTTGCTGACGCTGCCGGTGACCAGGGCCTGGGCATTGATCACTTTCCAGTCCTCGAAACGGGGCGCGGCATCCGGATTGGCGATCTTTTCGATGAAAGCGCTCTTGTCGATCGGCGCGAACAGGCCGGAGCGCTTCAGGTCTGCGCTGACGATCTTCGAGATCTCCGCCCCCAACGCATCGCCGCCCTGGAAATCGGTGATAGCGATCGGCAGAGGCTCGATATTGGGTTCAGTCAAGTCGAGTTGGACCAACGCCTTTGCCGGCAGTGTAACCAGCGCGCTCATGCCGGCCGCAATCGTGCCGATCAGCATCAGCGTCGTAAGGAACTTCTTCATTCGTTCAGCCTCGTTGTTCTCTCGGCAAATCAGTACATGTCGCTGGGGATGAAATTGACCTCGACCTCGTTCCATCCCAATTCACCGTCATATTTTGCGACGGGGAGATTGTAGGGCGCACATCGCAGCACTGCGCGCCGCGCTGCTTCCGAGGCGACGCGGGAGCCCGTTGAGCCATCGCCCCCGGACGCGACTTCCGGAGCGCTGTCGATCTCGCCATTTGGGGTGAGCTTCATCCTGATGGTGACTTTTTGGCTATCGCCATCGAATGTCCCGGGCGTCACACTCCAGCAGCGTTTGATCTGAGCCTTCAAGCCATCAAGCTCGCTCTGCGAGAGCTTGGTGCCTTGGTTCTTTTCGCCGCCGAGCGATGCCTGCTGGGTCGAGCGCTTGGCGCCGCCGCCAGACGGCTTCTGCTTGTCGAGAAGAGCGGAAATCTCATCGGCATTGAATTGCTTGTCGTCCGACTTCGGCCTGGACGACGCTTCCTTGACCGGCTTGTCGGCGTCCTTGCGCTCCGGCGCCTTGGCGCTTTCGGCCTTGGCCGGCTGCGGCTTTGGCCGCGCCTGCGGGGCCGGCGCAGAGTCCGGAAGCTGCGTCTCCTCGATTGGCGGTTCCTTGGCAATCGCTTCGGCGACGGCGTCCGGCTTGACCTCAGGCTTCGGGTCAATGGCGGCGGTCTTGTCCTGCGGCGGCGTGGGCGTTGGCTCCTTGGCCGGCGTCGACTTGGGCTCGGTCTGCTTGACCGGTTCGGGCTTGACCTCTTCCTTCGGCTGCGGCACCGGCGCAACCTCCGTCGCGGGAATAGGCTGCGGCTTTTCCGGCGGCGTCGGCACGTCCTCGGTCTTCGGCTTCTCGACCGGGGTCGGCGCGGGTGGCGGAGCCGCCGTCATATCGACCGGCTTGGGCTTGGCCTCAGGCGTCGGCGGTTTGTCGGTGTCGACGCTGTTCTCGCCGACTTTCTGGGCGTCGGGAACGATGTCGGGACGCTGTGTCGGCAGCGGCGCCGGCTTTTCGTGCATCACGGCTTTCTTGTCGCCTTGCAAAACCTGCGAGACGGCCTCCATCGGCACGATTTCGACCGCGACCGACTCGACATCGGACGACGGAAGCGCAGCCGGCGCCGACAGCGTGAACAGGCCGAAGGCGAGCGCCACCGTATGCAGGATCACCGATGTGGTGAGGCCGGTCTTCATCTCGCGTCTATTGGTCCTGCTTCGGCAATGACATCAGGCCGATGTTCTTGTAGCCGGCGGCCGCGATCTGGGCCATCACCTCCATCGCGGTGCCGTAGTTCGTAGCCTTGTCGCCGTGGATGCGGATGCGCTCCTCGTAGCCGGTCTTGGAAATCGCCTGTAGTTTCGCGACCAGCTCCTCCAGCGGGATTTCGGTCTCCTGCAGGAAGATCTTACCCGTGGCGTCGATCGAAATAGTGATCGGCTGGGTATCGGCGTTCATCGCCTTGGCCTTCGTCTCGGGCAGATCGACCGGAACACCGACCGTCAGCAGCGGCGCCGCGACCATGAAGATGATCAAGAGCACCAGCATCACGTCGACCATCGGCGTGACGTTGATCTCCGATATCAAGGCGTGATGGCGGCCGCGCCGCCTGTGGCCGCGCCCGCCGCGTCCTCCGCCACCTGCGCTTACGGACATTCCCATGATCGTTCCTCAGGCCTTCTGCGCGACTTTTTCATCGATTTGGCGCGAGAGTATGGCGGAGAACTCATCCGCGAACCCTTCCATGCGCACCGCGATCTTGCTCGCGTCGGACGACAGCTTGTTATAGGCGATGACGGCCGGGATGGCGGCGAGCAGGCCGATGGCCGTCGCCAGCAGCGCCTCGGCGATGCCGGGCGCGACCACCGACAGGCTGGTGTTCTTCGAGGCGGCGATCGCCTGGAACGAGGTCATGATGCCGATAACCGTGCCGAACAGGCCGATGAACGGCGCCGCCGAGCCGGTGGTGGCGAGGAAGCCGAGCCGCCCTTCAAGCTTTTCCATCTCGCGGGTCAACGCCAGGTCCATCGCCTTGTCGATGCGGGTCTGCAGGCCGAGTGGCGATTTCGCGCCCTTTTCGAAGCTCTTCTTCCATTCGCGCATGGCGGCGACGAAGATGGCGCTCATGCCTGATGTCTTGCGGTCGGCGAGCGTGCGGTAGAGCTCTTCCAGCGACTGCCCCGACCAGAACACCTGTTCGAAGCGATTGAGCGCGAGCCGCATGCGGCCATAGGCGACGAGCTTGTCGACGATGATCGCCCAGGTCCAGATCGAGGCGCAGAGCAGCCCGATCATGACCAGCTTGACCACCCAGCCGGCCTGTATGAACAGCGCCCAAATCGACAAATGCGCGCCCGGTTCGGCGAGTGCGATATTTTCCATGGTTACGTCCTTAAGATTTTCCGGGCACGGCTGGCGGCTGGCCCATGGGCATCCCTTGTGGTCCGTTCGCGCAACGCTTGCGGAATAACCCCAAAATGCACCGTTGGCGGCGTTTTCGGGGCAAATCTTGGTGAAAGGAAGGCGCTGGATTCTCCAATCTTCACCACCCTCTTCATGAACCGTTATGGTTAAGGATGGGTTAGGACGGACAGCGCGGCGCATTGCCGCGCCTTGGGCGGACTCCCCTGGCACCGTAAGCCGATCATCGGCGTCAGTAACTTACCGATTTGCCTTGGGCATGAAGGCAGCGATCCATTCCTTCGGAAAACGCCTAGGCCGGCCGTTCTCGCCGATGATCGCCGCCTCGACCCGCGCCTCGACCAGCACCTCGCCGCCGCGCTTCAACTGCTGCGCCATGAAGATGCGGGCGCCCGAAATGTCCTCGGTGCGCGTTTCGATGGTCAGGATGTCGTCCATGCGGGCGGATCCACGGAAGTCGATCTCCATGCGCCGCACCACCCAGACTATTTTTTCGCCATGCTTGCCCTCGGCGAGCTCGGTGTGATGGACGCCGGCAAGCCTGAGATAATCGGAACGGCCGCGCTCGAAGAATTCGAGATAGCGCGCGTGGTAGACGACGCCGGAGAAATCGGTGTCGGCATAATAGACCCGCGCCATCAGCCGGTGGCCGAATTCCGTCAGCGCGCCGGAAAGCCCGGCGCAGAGCGTCGCCGATTCACCATGATCGTCCATTGCGCTTTCCTTTTTGGGCCTGACCGGGCACCTGAAGCACGACGCGCTTCAGGTGGTTGTTTCCGTGCGCGTCGTTGTCAAAAGACCGCTACACACTTTTGGGCGACACGCATTAACTTGGCGCATGAACCCCGATGGCATTGTTGACCGGGATGATCAAGACCCTGATGGCGGCGCTGCTTGTGCTGGCCGCGCTGGCGCTGCCGGGCGAGGCGGCGAGCTTTTCGATGAAGTGCGGCCTCAATCTCGACCAATGGGCGACCTGGCCTAGCGAGGACAAATGGGGCGACCGACAGGCAATCCTGCCCCATCCGGAATGGCGCAAACTCCTCAGCGACGATGACCTTAAGGCGCTGAAGAGCGCCGGCTTCGAATAATACGGCAATGCCTATGTGATGCCGCCCAACTACCGCGCCGCTTATGTCAGCGACATGATCGCGCGCGCGGAAGCCCATGGCTTTGCATGGTCGGTCTGGAGCCATGGCGGCGCCTTCGGCATCGTCGACGCGTTTGATGGCGACAAGGCCGAGCCGGATGTGATGGACGCGATCAAGTCACTTCATTGACGGTCAGGCTGAACCCAGTTCGATCGAAAGAATCTCTGGGCGCATCCCAAAACGCACCGGCAGAATGCTGAAACCGAGCCCTCCGGAGACGATCAGGTGCCGGTTCTCCTCCACGACATGGCCATAGGCAAAACGGTTGCCGAAGCGGGATGGCACGACCGGAGAATAGCCGAACAGCCGCACCTGTCCGCCATGGGTATGACCCGAAAGAGTCAACGATACCCGTGACGGGACCTTCGGGAATATGTCGGGCTCATGTGCCAGCAGAATAACGGGAGCCGTGTCGCTTACTTTTGCCAGCGTGCCGCGCAGGTCGTCCAGTCCTTTGAATCCGCTGCGGCCCCAGGTTTTGCCCGGCCGCAGCGCAAGTTGGTCCGCAAGCCCGGCGATCCAGAAGCCATGCCCGTCCTTTTCCAGGCGCACCGCATCGTTTTCCAGGACCGGGATGCCGGCGCGCTCGAGCGCCCTGCGCGCCACCGTCGGCCCGAACCCGGCCTTTTGCGCGGAAAGGTCCTCCCACCAGTCGTGATTGCCAAGGATTGACCACACGCCGAGCGGCGCCCTCAGGCCGGACAAGGCCGGCGCCCATTCGGAGGAATTCACCCAGTCCGTAACCAGGCGTGTGCCGGCTGCATAGTCGCCAAGCAGGACAATCAGATCCGGCTGCAGGGTGTTCGCCCGTTCGGCAAGCGACCTGATCCGCTCCGGCGTCATCCATGGCCGGCATGCATGAATATCGGCGAGAGCGACAACCCGAAGCCGCAATCCTGCAGGCCAGTTTGGCGGCGTCAATGAATAGCGCTTTACATGCGTCAGCAACATCGGCTCGAGGCCAACCGCATAAGCGCTGAGCGACACCGCCGATAACAACGAACCGCCGATGAGGCGCAGGAAGCCACGTCTGGTGATCATCGCTCAGCTCCGTCATTCGCGGGATCGTCGTCCCACAGCGCGAGGCTTCGCGTTAAAATCCGCAAATGTGCCGGCAAGCTGACCAGGATTAGGAGATTTTGCGCAGCTAAAGCATCGGACCCAAAAGTGGGTACCGGTTTTGGGAAAATCCGGTGCTCAAACATTGAGATAGAGCCCCATCCCGCTGTCGGGATGGACCAGGCTCAAAGCGCGCCGCGTTTGAAAGGATTCACGCGACGCGCTTCAAATGTTTGTTTCCATGCAGGTCGTTGCCCCAAAACCGCTGCGCACTTTTGGGCGACATGCATCAGGGCGTGGCTGGCGCCGCTGTCTTCATTGCGTCGGCATCCGCGACCTTCTGCATCGTGTTGATGCTGACATGGGGCCATCTTATCAGGCCCGGCAGACCATCGCGACGCGGGAAGAAATCGAGAAGCACGATTTGCAGATATTGCAGAATGAGGCGCGGCGTTCCCGCGGGCGTCAGCTCGTCCAATTCCATTATCCAGAAAGTCGAAATCATTTCGGCCGCGTTGGCCTGCCTTACGATGAAGGGAATATTGACGATCCCGGCGGTCTCGACAGTCGTGCTGACCTGCAGCTTTGTCGTTCTGGTTACGGTTCCCGGAGCGCCGCCGACAAGAAGCAGATGTGGCTTCACCGGATCGAAACCCGGAAAGGTGGGATCGGCCACAACACCCTTGAACGGAGCGAGATGAAAATGATTGTAGGGCGCCAGATAGGGACTGGTGAGATTCTGTTTGACGCCTATCGGCAACCCATTGATTGGCGGAATTGTCGGTGGCCCGTTGGTGACCTCGCCCGCACCCAATGCAAGCAGTGAGTCGCCGTGCGGAATGGTCCCAAGGCGTCCAATGTTGCTGGTTTTCTCTGCCTCATTGGTCATGAACAACCAAAGGCCCGGCTCGTGGTGAATCGTCGTGTTCGGATCTCCCTGCAGGCCGCTCGCCGGAAAATCGTCGGCAAGCAACTGCTCGATCCGTTGCTCGTAATCCAGTGCGACCACGACCTGGTCGGTGTTGATCGAAGTTCCGTTCCTCTGGATGCCGCGATTCTTGACGCCCTTGTCCACCAAAGTGAATTTGAGCACCTCATCATATTGATTGACCAGGAGCCGGTAGTCGATCCCGCTGCCCGATGAAGCGAATGGCAAAGCGATCGCATTCCAGCCACGCCCCTTCATGCCCGGGTCATTCTTCCACGTTCCAGGAAGTAACTTGAGTACATCGAGATCGCTATCACCCTGTCTGGCGATATCGATGTAGCGGGGTTCTGTCTTAAGCTCGGTCACTCTGCTTGCCGCAATCATAGCTTCCCCCTGCCATATTGAACAATTGACAATATACTTCTTCGCCGCTGTCAGCGGCGTAGAAGGCCAGGACTTCAATGCATATAGTTATGCGTGAGCGCTTAATGTCGCATATTACGCGGTGCCTGAAATAACGCTATACTATTTGAAAAAAGTCAAATCGAAATTTGACTGAACTTCTATGGTTAAGAAATGAGCAGCATGATGAGGATTATAATCCTTGTCAATCATCACCTTGGACCCGACGAAGACACAGAAGCATTCGCGACTGAGAGGCGCCTGCAGACTTCGTCATTCCTCCTGGAACAGGCTGATCTGCTGCTGCGCCAGATCCTTCGGCGCGTCGAGTCCGAGATGCCGCCAGGCATTGGCGGTCAGCACGCGGCCGCGCGGCGTGCGCTGAATAAAACCCTGCTGGATCAGATAGGGCTCTATGATGTCCTCGATGGCGTCGCGCGGCTCGGAAAGCCCTGCCGCAATAGTCTCGATGCCGACCGGCCCGCCGCCAAAATTCCGCGCGATCATCGAGAGATAGCGGCGGTCGAGCGCGTCGAGGCCGAGCGCGTCGACCTCGAGCCGCGTCAGCGCCTCGTCGGCGATCTGGCGATCGACATGACCGTCGCCGGCGACTGATGCAAAATCACGCACGCGGCGCAAAAGGCGGCCGGCGATGCGCGGTGTCCCACGCGCGCGTCGCGCGATCTCCAGCGCGCCATCGTCGCCGAGCGGCATCGCAAGAATGCGGGCGCCGCGCCGCACGATCTGCTCCAGTTCCTCGACGGAGTAGAAATTGAGGCGGACTGGAATGCCGAAGCGGTCGCGCAGCGGGTTGGTCAAAAGGCCGAGCCGGGTGGTAGCGGCGACGAGGGTGAAGCGGGCAAGATCGATCTTGACCGAGCGCGCCGCCGGCCCTTCGCCGATGATCAGGTCGAGCTGGAAATCCTCCATCGCCGGATAGAGAATTTCCTCGACCGCCGGGTTGAGCCGGTGGATCTCGTCGATGAACAGCACGTCGCGGTCTTCGAGATTGGTGAGCAGAGCTGCGAGATCGCCGGCCTTGGCGATGACCGGACCGGAGGTCGAGCGGAAATTGACACCGAGCTCACGCGCCATGATCTGCGCCAGCGTCGTCTTGCCGAGGCCGGGCGGCCCGACGAACAGCACGTGGTCAAGCGCCTCGCTGCGGCCCTTGGCAGCCTCGATGAACACTTTGAGATTGGCCCGCACCGCCGCTTGGCCGACGAAGTCGCCGAGCGTCTGCGGCCGCAAGGTCTGCTCGGCATCCTCGCCGCGCTTGTCGGGAGCAATGAGGCGTGGCGAAAGGCTCATGCGGCCTTCCTTGCACAGGGCAGGGAACGGGACAAGCGCAGACTCACCGCGCCAGCTCCTTCAGCCCGAAGCGGATCAGCTTCGAAGCATCCGCATCCTCGCCGGCGCTCTTCAGCGCCGCCGCCACCGCATTGGCGGCGGTATCGCGCGAATAGCCGAGATTGACCAGCGCCGAGACGGCGTCGGTGATCGGCGCCGGCGCGACGCCATCGCCGAGTTCCTGCTTCAGGCCGATGGTGCCGGAGGCAGTGCCCGCATAGGCTGGCGCCTTGTTCTTCAGTTCGGTGACGATGCGCTCAGCCACCTTTTTGCCGACGCCGGGCGCGCGGCTGACCATGGCAATATCACGTAGCGCGATGGCATTGGCGAGATCGGCCGGCGCCAGCGTCGACAGAATGGCCAGTGCCACCTTGGCGCCGACGCCCTGCACATTGCTCATCAACAGCCGGAACCACTCGCGCTCCAGCACCGACTGGAAACCGTAGAGCCGCAGCATATCCTCGCGCACATAGGTCTCGATGAACAGCACCACCGCCTCGCCGGGTGCCGGCAAAGCGGCAAGCGTGCGCGCCGAGCAGTGGGCGACATAGCCGACGCCGTGCACATCGACGATGCAGAAATCCTCGTCGACCTCGTCCAGCGTGCCTTTGAGCTTGCCGATCATGTGTGGTCCCTCATGCCAGCGCCGCCATCCTGTAGACAACACTCTGCCGGTGATGCGCGTGGCAGATGGCAATGGCCAGCGCGTCGGCGGCATCGTCGGTGTCGAACGTCGCCTTCGGCATCAGCACCTTGACCATCATGTGGATCTGCTTCTTGTCGCCATGGCCGACGCCGATCACCGCCTTCTTGACGGCGTTGGGCGCATATTCGGCAACGACCAGACCGGCCAGCGCCGGCACCAGCATGGCGATGCCGCGCGCCTGGCCAAGCTTCAGCGTCGCCGCCGCATCCTTGTTGACGAAGGTCTGCTCGACCGCCGCCTCGTGCGGCATGGCGGTATGCAGGATCTCGGCAAGCCCGTCATGCAACTGGCAAAGCCGTGTCGCCAGCGCCGCCTTGTCGTCGGAACGGACGGTTCCGGAGGCGACGAAGCGCAGCGAATTGCCGAGGCTCTCGACGATGCCCCAGCCGGTGCGCCTCAGCCCCGGATCGATGCCGATAATGCGAATCGTTTCCCCCATCCACCAAGTCTACCCTTGGCGGACAGCGATGCCAGCGAAATGTGAACAAACCAGAAACAGGTTCTGGCTACGTCCAGGAGAGCCTCTAAGAGGCCGTTTCGAAAGTCGCTCCGGCGAGTCATATGGTGGTGGTTTCGAGAACCGGAGCGGAGCGGACATTTGGGTCCGTGAGCCCGCATGATCCCGAAAATCGGAGAGATTTTCGGAAAGGATCATGCGCAAAATCAAAAGTGCTACAGCGTCCTTTGTGCGTCCAAGAAGGACGCGCGGCGCTGTAGGTAAGCGCAGAAAAACGCCGTCAGATGGCCGCCGGAGTAGAGTTTCCAAACAGTCTCTCAGCCGCGGGCGAAAGCCGTGTTCAGCAGCGTGATCTGATCGGAAACCGGATTGACGGGGTGGCCGGATGGCGAGACCTCGGCCACGGCGCTGCCGTAGATTTCCTCGTCCATGCGACGCACCAGCGCCTGCAGGCGCAGCGAACGGTTGACGAGATCAAGAAAATCCTTGGGCAGTTCGACCCAGCCTGCCGCATCGTTGTTGGCGGAAGCGGTGTCGAGACGCACCTTGGATTTTTCGGAAGCAACCTGATCGCGGGTCATCTCGCCGGAATTCGCCGCGCGCTGCAAAAGCAGCCAGGAGGCGACCTGCATCAGCCTCGTGGTCAATCGCATCGATTCGGCCGCATAGAGCGTCGCCGCCAGCCTGGACAGTTTCTTCGCCTCGGCCCGGCCCTTGCCGTCCAGATATTCGGCCGCCTGCTCGACCAGGCCCATGCCTTCCTGGTAGAGCGGCTTGAAGGATTGGGAGAAAACCCGGCGCTCCGCCAGCTTGATGGTTTTCGCGCTTCCCTTCGAAGGATCGTTCATCGATACGCCCTGCACTTGCCTTACAGCCGGCCGAATCGGCGTCATCGCCGTCACGCCCTGCACCCTATATGACCGAGGGTTGAAAATGCGCTTCGCCGCCGGCGAAGGCAAGCACATGTTTAACAAACGGTTAATGGCGGCGCAGGCGTTGGCAATCCGGATCGCGGACAAAAAAAGAGCCGCGGATAAGGCGGCTCTCAGGAGTTTAACAGGGAGGCGTCAAACAAAGTGGCTCCAACCACTCGGTAAGAATCCAGATCACTGGATGCACATAGTAAACGCCTGTAAAGCTTAATGAAGCCTTAACGGCGCGGATATTTTTTGAACAAGCGTCGCCCGCCTGTGCCGTAACAGCACAATATTCAGGCCTTTTGGGCTTGAGCAAGCCGCTCGGCTTTCCAAACCACCGGTAGCGCGATGTAGGCGAACAGCAGCAATCCTGCGTAAAAACCCATCGAGGATGTTGCCACCAGCGGCTCGATCGCGGGGTTGCCGCCAAGCATGATGTAGAGGCCGATCAACAGGCCGATGCCACTGATTGCCGTCAACCAGAAATGAACGGTGGCAAGCCTCTTTTCCGCGACTGCCGGAAACAGATGGTAGAAGAAGGCGAACACCGCCGA
Source organism: Mesorhizobium sp. WSM4842 (assembly GCF_055901575.1). Lineage (NCBI taxonomy): Bacteria > Pseudomonadati > Pseudomonadota > Alphaproteobacteria > Hyphomicrobiales > Phyllobacteriaceae > Mesorhizobium > Mesorhizobium sp. WSM4842. The sequence goes on along the minus strand of NZ_CM148372.1, from coordinate 1,459,651 downwards.
CATCAGCCATCCGGCCACCATGATGTGGGCGTGGGTCGGCATCTGGCCATGGTCCTGGCTGATCGCCATCTGAAGGCCGAGCGCCATCCCGAACATCGCGTAGATGACGGCCAGCGTGAAGAAATTTCGTGCTACCTTTTGCATAGTATCCCCCGATTTACCTTTTCCGTATTCGGAATGGGCTGAGTTCAGGCGGTTGATCCGCCACCGGGTCCCCGGCATCGGTGCATTAGCATCGGCAATGTTTCTGGACGATGCCGCATGGCGCCCGATCCCTCCCGGTGCTGTCAGAATAGCAGGAAACGGCGCGATGCGCTTGCGCAATCGTTGAACGATGCCGTTACGGCCGTGTCTCATCGGACGCCGAAACAAAGCTGCCTCCCGCGCGACATCGTTCCGAAACAGGCGCCGCGCTAAACGCCCCGCTCCTCGCAGCGAGATGGAGCAAAATGTGCGCCGCTCGCAATCGTCAAACACCCAAGGAGGCAACCATGGATTGGTACTCGATCGTCAAATTTCTGCACGTCCTCTCGGCGATCCTCTGGGTCGGCGGCGGCTTCACACTGATGGTGCTTGCGGTGCGCGCCGATCGCGCCGGAAACATCGAAGGCATGCTGCAGGCCATGCGCGCCACTGGCGAGCTGGGCAACAGGTTCTTCGCGCCGATGTCGATGCTGACGCTCGCCTTCGGCCTCATCATGTGCGGGTTCTGGGTCGGCTTCTCCGACCTGTGGATCCTGATCGGCCTTGCCGGCTATATGACGACCTTCTGCATCGGCATGTTCATCTTCAAGCCGACTGCCGACCGCATGGCGGGGATGATCGCCAAGGACGGCGTGACGCCGGCTGCCCTCGCCCAGGGCCAGCGCATCCTCAACGCTGCACGCATCGACTATTCGGTGATGCTGGTGATCATCGCCGACATGGTGCTGAAGCCGGCGCTGAACGATGTCACCATCCTGGGCTGCATGGCGCTGGTCCTGACCACCGGAATTGCTCTCGCCCTCGGCGGAACGCGTCGGTTGGTGCCGAGCGCCGCCTGAAATCTGCCGTGACGCTGACGGCGGCTCGGCTGCCGGCAGCTTCCATGGCCGGCAATCTAATGCATGTCGCGCAGAAAGTGTGCAGCGGTTTTGCGATAACGACATGCATAAAACAACAACCTAAAGCGCGTCGCATGAGGCCGGTCAAACGCGACGCGCTTTAGAGAAGGCCGGCAATCCCGTCCCACAGCAGCTTGACCGCGACGACCGCCACGGTCGCGTAGGTGAAGGGGTAGAACAGTTGCGGCCGCATCCGCCGGACCAGCCAGGCGCCGGCGATGGTCGAAAGCGGCGCCAGCGGTACCAGAACCGCCGACGCGGCCAGGTTGGTGGTGTCGAACTGTCCCAGCGCAAAATAGGGGATGAGCTTCAATGCGTTGGTGGCGGCAAAGAAGATTGCGGCGGTGCCCGACAGCACTTTCGGATCGAGCCGGATCGGCAGCGCATAGACCTGGAAGGGCGGGCCGCCGACATGGGCGACGAAGCTGGTGAACCCAGCGACCGTCCCCCAGAAAGCGGCAGCCGCGCGGTTGGGCTCGGCTGAGTGGCTCGCACCGTGCCGCATCTGTAGAAAGACCCAGCGAAGCACGAAGATCATGGCCACCGCGCCGACGATCAGCCGCACCATTTCCGCTGTCACCAGCGCCGCGGTCAGCCAGCCGAGGCCGATGCCGATCACCGCCCCCGGCATCATGTCTGCAAGCATCTTGCGGTCGTAGACACCCCACCATGTCCACACCGAGACGATGTCCATCAGGCACAGTATCGGCAGCAGGATGGCGGCTGCCTGCACCGGCGGCATGGCCAGCGCCATCAGCGGGACGCCGACGAAACCGACCGCACCGCCAAAGCCGCCCTTGGACAGACCGACCAGGATGACGGCTGGAATGGCGGTGGCATAGAACCAGGGATCGAGGAGAAGACCTGACATCGGTGGGGAGCAGTTGGAGGGAAAGCGTGTAGACGCTGGAATAGCCGATAAACCTTCGCGCCGCGACTGCAAATGTACACACAATGCGATGCGTCGTCAGTGCCGAGGCCTGTTACGGTTTTGAGATGGCGGTTGCGCCTAGCGGCGGTGGGCGCCTCCGGATCGGCTGCGCCTTGATGATGGCTGTGCTGGTTTCGGCCTTGTCGGCGATACGGTCGAGGAGCTTGTCGAGATCGCCGATCGAGCGAACGAACAGCCGGGCAACAAAGCAGTCGTCGCCCGTCACCTTGTCGCATTCGCCAAACTCCGGAATCTCCTCGATCAGCTTCTGGACGATATGCAGCTTGCCTGGCAAAGGCCGGATGCGAACGATCGCCTGCAGCGTGTAGCCGAGCGCTTGCGGGTCGATCTCGACAGTGAAGGCCCTGATAACGCCACGATCCTCCAGCCGTCGCAGGCGTTCCGCGACACTCGGCGACGACAGTCCTACCTGTTGGGCCAGTTCCTTCAATGAGGTTCGCGAATCCTTGATCAGGATTTCGAGAAGGCGTCGGTCCAGATCGTCCAGCATTTGACATTCCCAAGGAAAAGGCCGTCATCACCTTATTTAATTAGGCACGACTGGCATATCACCTGGCGCAAATTATAGAAAGCGCTGATGCGGCATGGAATTATCAACCATCAGCGTTTCGAGAGGCAATATTCATGGACAGCACGGTGCGCGGCACGATCGAAATGACGGCCGCAATGGCGATCCTCGGCACGATCGGATGGTTCGTCATCATGTCGGGCGAGCCCATCATGGACGTCGTCTTCTGGCGCTGCGCCTTCGGCGCGCTAACGCTGCTGATCATCTGCGCTGCCCTCGGGCTGCTGCGCGGCAGGCTGTCACTGCGCATCGTGGCGATCGCGGCTCTCGGGGGTGCTGCCATCGTCGTCAACTGGCTGCTGCTGTTCAGCTCGTTTTCCCGCGCCTCGATCTCGATCGCCACGGCTGTTTACAACACGCAGCCCTTCATGCTGGTCGGCTTTGGCGCGCTCTTCTTCTCAGAGCGGCTGACCATGACGAAGCTGGCCTGGCTTGGCATCGCCTTCGCCGGCATGCTGCTGATCGTGCAGGCCTCGCCCGATGTGGGCCCTAATACAGGCACAGGCAATGTCGGCACGGATTACTTTACCGGCATCGCGATGGCGTTGGCTGCGGCTTTCTTCTGGGCCGTCGCCGCCATCGTCACCAAGAAGCTCAAAGGCACGCCGCCGCACCTGATCGCCCTGATCCAGGTCTGCGTCGGCGTCGTCATGCTGGCGCCCTTCGCCAATCTTTCCCACCTTCCCGCCGATGCGTGGAGCTGGAGCATGCTGGCGACGCTTGGCGTCGTCCATACCGGTCTGATGTACATCCTGATGTACGGCGCCATTCAGAAACTGCCGACGCATCTGCAGGGGTCGCTGTCCTTCATCTATCCTGTGGTCGCGATCCTGGTCGATGTCGTCGCCTTCGGCCACCGGCTGCATCCGGCCCAGATCGTCGGCGCCGCCGCCATCCTGGTCGCCGCCGCCGGCATGAATCTCGGCTGGACACTGTGGAAATCGAAGGCCCCAGCCGAGAGCACCCAGGCAATCAAGTGAGGGAGGAACGCCGGACGACAATCCTGCGCCAATGATCCTGCCCCGCCCGCCTGTTCAAGGCCCGCACTTTGCTCTATGCCGCAATGCAACCATCTTCGCCCGGCATAGGCGAAAACCGGGATCGAAAACCAATGAACGACGCAAAGCCTCCAAATCGCTGCCGCATCGTGCTGATCGCGCCGCCCGGCGTGCCGGCTGAGCGCATCGGCGCGGCGTTCGAGGGCGGCGACGTCGCCTCGCTGATCCTGCCCGAGAACGGCATGGACGAGGCCTCCTTCCAGGCCTTCGCCGAACAGATCGTGCCGGCGGCGCAAGCCGCAGGCGTTGCCGTCGTCATTGCCGGCGACACCCGCATCGCCGGCCGCGTCCAGGCCGATGGCATCCATGTCGAGGTCGGCAAGGCCGAACTGGCCGAGACGATCGATCGCTTCCAGGCAAAAATGATGGTCGGCACCGGCGGCGCCAAGACCCGCGACGACGCGCTGGAACTCGGTGAGCTCCGGCCCGACTACATCTTCTTCGGCCGCTTCGGCTACGACAACAAGCCGGAGCCGCACCCGCGCAACCTGTCGCTGGGGCAATGGTGGGCGGATGTGATCCAGATCCCTTGCATCGTCATGGCCGGGTCCGACATCGCCTCGGTGGAAGCGGTAGCTGCCACCGGCGCGGAATTCGTGGCGCTGTCCAGCGCCGTCTTTGCCGACGGCGTCGACCCAAAGATGGCAGTCGCCAGCGCCAACGCGCTGCTCGACGAAACCGCGCCGCGTTTCGAGGACTGACGTGCCGGCGCGGACAATCCTTTTCAGTGCTTTGCTTGCGCCGCTCATGGTGGAGGCCGCCATTGCGGAAACCGTCCCATCGCCGCAACCGAAGCCCGACATCGGTGCAAGCACGGAAAAGCCGATCGCCACGCCGCTGCCGCAGCCCGCCACCACGGCGCCGCTGCCGTCGGCCGACGCCATCAATCCCGACCGCTTCGGTGCAAAGCCGTCGGATTCTGCCTATGGCGCCTTCCAGCGCGGCCTTTACAAGACGGCCTACAACCTCGCTTTGGTCCGCGCGCAAAACGGCGATCCGGCGGCGCAGACATTGATCGCCGAGATCTTGTCGCGCGGTCTTGGCGTGCCGGTCAACGCGGGGGAGGCGGCGAAGTGGTACGCGCTTGCCGCCGAGCAGGGCATACCGGAATCACAGTTCCAGTACGCGCTGATGCTGCTCGACGGCCGCTACGTCAAGAAGGACGAGAAAGGGGCCTACGCGCTGATGCAGGCCGCCGCCGAGGCCGGCAACCGTCTGGCACAGTTCAATTTCGCGCAGCTGCTGGTCCAGCAAGACCCCGGCGATGCCGGCATCGCAAAGGCCGTGTCCTACTATCAGCGCGCCGCCGCGACCGGCCTTGCCGACGCGCAGTATGCGATGGCGCAGGTCTATGCCAATGGCGTCGGCGGCAAGCCGCGCGACGATGCTCAGGCGCGAGGCCTGCTGGCGCAGGCAGCACGGCAGAACTACGATACGGCGCAGATCGATCTCGCTGCCTGGATGATCGAGGGGCGTGGTGGCGCCCGCGACCTGAAGTCCGGCTTCGGCTGGATGAAACAGGCCGCCGAGGGTGGCAATGTCGCCGCCCAGAACCGCCTCGCCAAGCTTTACATGGGCGGTATCGGCACCGATCCGGATCCGATCCTTGCCGGCGCCTGGTACGTCGTCGCCCGTCGCGCCGGGCTCATCGATCCGCAGATGGACGATTTTCTGCAGGGGCTGACCGACGACCAGACGAAGCAGGCGCTGCAGAGGGCGAACCGCCTGCCGTAAAGCGCCGCGGACAGTGAATATCTGGCAGCGGATGCTGACGAGGGGATGGCTCCGCCGTTACTCCCCCTCTTCCCCACTCACTTGCCTCCCCTGGCAATTTGTGGTCTTGGAGGCGCCAAATCGCTTTCACAGCGAAAATCTCATTCCGGATCACATCATCATGGCCAAGATCAATGGCAACGAAATCCGTCCCGGCAACGTCATCGAGCACGATGGCGGCCTTTGGGTGGCGGTCAGAACCAACGCTGTCAAACCAGGCAAGGGCGGCGCCTATAACCAGGTCGAGTTGAAGAACCTGATCAACGGCACCAAGCTCAATGAGCGTTTCCGCTCCGCCGAAACCGTCGAACAGATCCGGCTGGAGATGAAGGATTTCTCCTTCCTCTACGAGCAGGGCGAAGCGCTGGTGTTCATGGACACCGAAAGCTACGAGCAGCTTGAGTTGCAAAAGGATTTCGTCGGCGATCGCGCTGCCTTCCTGCAGGACGGCATGATGGTGACGGTCCAGCTCTATGACGAAAGGCCGATCGGCATTTCACTGCCCGACCAGGTGACGCTGACCATCACCGAGGCCGATCCGGTGGTGAAGGGTCAGACGGCCGCCTCATCCTATAAGCCGGCGATGCTGGAAAACGGCATCCGCGTGCTGGTGCCGCCGTTCATCGGTTCGGGCGAACGTATCATCGTCGACACCAACGAAATCACTTACGTGCGCCGCGCCGACTAAAGCGCCCGGCAGCAGGAAGAAGCGCAGCAGGAAGAAATACAATGGCGCGTTCCGCGATCCTCAATGTAATGGTCCAGGCCGCCATGAAGGCCGGCCGCTCGCTGTCGCGCGATTTCGGCGAAGTTCAGAACCTGCAGGTCTCGATGAAGGGCCCGGGCGACTATGTCAGCCAGGCCGACCGCAAGGCCGAAGAGATCCTTTTCACCGAACTGTCGAAGGCGCGGCCGGGCTACGCCTTCCTGATGGAGGAGCGCGGCCTGATCGAAGGCAACGACGGGCAGCACCGCTGGATCGTCGACCCGCTCGACGGCACCACCAATTTCCTACACGGCATTCCGCTCTTCGCCATCTCGATCGCGCTGGAGCGCCAGGGCCAGATCGTCGCCGGTGTCGTCTACAATCCGGCGATGGACGAACTCTACACCGCCGAGCGCGGCGGCGGCGCCTTCATGAACGACCGCCGGCTGCGGGTCGCCGGCCGCACCAAGCTGATCGACACGGTGATCGGCTGCGGCGTGCCGCATCTCGGCCGCGGCCAGCATGGCAATTTCCTGGTCGAGCTGCGCAACGTGATGGCCGAAGTCTCGGGCGTGCGCCGCCTCGGCTCCGCCTCGCTCGATCTCGCCTACGTCGCTGCCGGCCGCATGGACGGGTTCTGGGAAACCGGCCTGTCGGCCTGGGACGTCGCCGCCGGCATCCTGCTGATCCGCGAGGCGGGCGGCTTCATCTCCGACTTCGCCGGCGGGCAGAACATGCTGGATGGCGGCTCGATCGTCGCCGGCAACGAGATCATCCAGCGTGCGCTGTTGAAGACCGTCAGGAAGCCGGTGACGCCGCGCTAGGCTCTAGCGTGCTTGGCGCGCTGAACCGCCGCAGTCGCAAAACCGCAACCAAAGCTTGAAATACTGTCCGGCATCCGCCCAGATAAGGGATGCAGGATCATTCATGACGCACATCGGCCCCGAATCCCAGATCGAAATCCCCTTCATGGGACGCTGGCACTATTCGCGCGCTGAAACGATCGCCGACGGCATCGTCCATGCGGTGGGCATCGTGCTCGCCATTGCCGCCGGCTCGGCGCTGCTGGCGCTGGCCGCCTTCCATGCCGGTCCGGGTGAATATATCGCCGCCGCTTTCTACGTGGTTTCGCTGCTCACCGTACTGTCGGTGTCGCTGGCCTATAATCTGTGGCCGGTGTCGTCGCCAGCCAAGTGGATATTGCGGCGCTTCGACCATGCCGCGATCTATCTGCTGATCGCCGCGACCTACACGCCTTTCCTCGCCCAGCTCGACGGCTCGCCGCTGGCCATCTCGATGATCGTCCTGGTCTGGGTCGCGGCAGCGATCGGCATCGCCATCAAAGTGCTTCTTCCCGGTCGCTTCGACCGGCTGGCGATCGTCTTCTATCTCGCCATCGGCTGGAGCGGCATCGTTCTTGTCGAACCGCTCGTCCAGACATTGCCGACGACATCGATCGCGCTGATCGTGGCCGGCGGCATCGTCTATTCCTGCGGCGTCATCTTCTTCGCCTGGAAGGGCCTGCGCTTCCACAATGCGCTGTGGCACGGCTTTGTCGTCACCGGCGCCGGCCTGCATCTGGCCGCCATGGTCGACTGCCTGGTCATCAACCGACTCTGACGCCAATGGTCCGGTTGGCAATATTGCCAAGCGCCATTCAATTTGGTCACAATTGCGTTTAGAGTCGCCGTCAAACGTGAATTGGCGGCAGCGGCAGCGGCATCGGAAACGGGGCACGGATGGCTTTTCTCAAATCCTTCGGCATGGGCAGACGCTCCGACGTGCTGATGTACGATCCGCACAAATTGTCGAGCCCGCAGGTCTTTCTCCTGACCATGGTCATCTTCCTGATGATCGTCGCTTTCATCGCCGCCATCCTGACCCGTCAGATCTCGAGCGCCTTCACCACCAATCCCGGTCTCAACGGCCTGATCATCGGCGTGCTTGTGGTCGGCATCCTGCTGGCCTTCGTGCAGGTCGGCCGGCTATTTCGCGAAGTGCGCTGGGTCAACTCCTTTCGGGCCGGCTCCGAAACCACCGAACCGGTGCTACTGGCGCCGATGAAGGCGATGATCGGCCGCTCGTCGACGATCGCCTTCTCGACCAGTTCGATGCGCACCATGCTCGATTCGATCGCCACCCGCCTCGACGAAAGCCGCGATACCTCGCGATACCTTGTCGGGCTGCTGGTGTTCCTTGGCCTGCTCGGCACCTTCTGGGGCCTGCTCAACACGATCGGCTCGATCCGCGAAACCATCGAGTCGCTCGATCCCGGCAGCGGCGATGCCGCCGCCGTGCTCGAATCTCTGAAGCAGGGGCTTTCCGCGCCGCTGGCCGGCATGGGCACTGCCTTCTCGTCCTCGCTGTTTGGCCTGTCCGGTTCCCTGGTGCTCGGCTTCCTCGACCTGCAGGCTGGCCGCGCCCAGACACGCTTCTACACCGAGCTCGAAAACTGGCTGTCCTCGGTCACCGACCTGTCGTCCGATATCGTTGTCGCCGAACCGGCCAAGACCGAATCCTCCGACGAGATCCGCGTCCTGTCGGAAAGACTGCGCAGCATGCAGGAGAATGGCGGCGGCGCCAATCCGCGTGTCGCCACCGCCATGGCCAACCTTGCCGACGGCATTTCGGGCCTGGTCAAGAACATGCGCTCGGAGCAGCAGATCATGCGCGACTGGGTCGAGGCCCAGTCGGACGAGCAGAAGGCGATGCGCAATACGCTGGAGAAGATCGCCGACGCCCTGAAGAAGACTGGAGTCCATTAGCATGGCTCTCGCCAGGAGCCGGCGTACCGATCGCCGTATCGATTACTGGCCGGGCTTCGTCGACGCGCTGTCGACGTTGCTGCTGGCGATCATGTTCCTGCTCACGGTCTTCGTGCTGGCGCAGTTCCTGCTCGGCCGCGAAATCTCCGGCAAGGACACGGTACTCAATCGCCTCAATTTGCAGATCAACGAACTGACCCAGCTTCTGGCGCTGGAGCGCTCGACGACACAGGACAAGGAAGATTCGCTCGCCAATTTGCAGGCGTCGCTGTCGGCGTCGGAGGCGGAAAAGAGCAGGCTTGAGCAATTGCTGGCGCAAGGCGCCGGTGCCGGCGACGCGGCCAACCAGCGCGCCACCGCGCTTTCGGGTGAACTCGACAACCAGCGCCAGATCAGCCAGCAGGCGCTGAGCCAGGTCGAAATCCTCAACCAGCAGATCGCGGCGCTGCGCAGGCAGATCGGAGCGCTCGAAGAAGCGCTCAACGTGTCCGAAGCGCGCGACCGCGAGTCCAACACCAAGATCGCCGACCTCGGCCGCCGCCTGAACGTCGCGCTGGCCCAACGGGTGCAGGAACTGAACCGCTATCGGTCCGACTTCTTCGGGCGCCTGCGCGAAATCCTCGCCGACCGCGAGAACATCCGCATCGTCGGCGACCGCTTCGTCTTCCAGTCGGAAGTGCTTTTCCCGACAGGCTCCGAAGTGATCAACGACGCCGGCAAGGTCGAGATGAAGAAGCTCGCCGGAGCCATCATCGACCTGCAGAAGGAGATCCCGCCGGAGATCAACTGGGTGCTGCGCGTCGACGGCCACACCGACGACAAGCCGCTGTCGGGCACCGGCCGTTACCGCGACAATTGGGAACTTTCGACGGCGCGCTCGACCTCGGTGGTGAAGTTCCTGATCGAAAACGGCGTGCCGGCCAACCGGCTGGTTGCGGCCGGCTTCGGCGAATTCCAGCCGCTCGACCCCGCCGACACCGAAGACGCGCGCAACAAGAACCGCCGCATCGAGCTGAAACTGACCGAGCGCTGATCCGGGCTGGCCTCAAGGCGAACGCCCGGATTACGGCGGCAATGCGGGCTAGCAGGACCGCAACGCTCGCCACATTTCTCATCACCGTTCCGTTTGCTGGCGCCTGCGCCGCTTCGCGTGAGGCAGCTTGGACAAACAGATACAGAGCGTGGATACCGGAATCCGAGCCGCCATGCAGGCGAATCGGATCAAGCCGGACGAAGCGCATGGCTTGCGCACTCAGGTCTCTCAACGGCTACGGCCCAAAATATCCAAGCCGCTGAAATCATCTAGACAGCGCCGCGGTTTGATCTTGCGCATGATCCTTTTGATTTTTGCGCAAGATCCGTTCCGCACCGAAGGCCCGCGCAGCAAATCCCCGCATGAACCTCCCCAAAATCGATTCCGATTTTCGGGTCATGGCCCAGCCAAAGTACTGGAAACCAATGTGCCTATCGCCGACGGCCTTCAGGGTTGCCAATGCCTACGCATTGGTATCTTTTCCCGCCGTTCAGATTCAGCGGAACCCGCCATGTCCTTTCAAAAACTCGACGACCTCGGCCACAAGCTCGAAGCACTGGAGCATGCGCTCGCCATTCTCGGCGCCGACGAGGCGACCCACATGGCCGTCGGCGGCGGCGAAAAGCGCGCCGAGGCGATGTCGGCGCTGGCCGGCATGCATCACGCCAGAGCGACAGCGCCGGAGATCGCCGACTGGATCGCAGCCGCCGAACAGGAAACGCTGAACGAAGAACAGCAGGCAGCGGTCAAGGAGTTCCGGCGGCAATACACCAACCTGACCTGTCTGCCGGTCGAATTCGTCGAGCGTCAAACGACCGCGCGCATGCGCTCCGAGCAGTTGTGGCGCGACTTGCGTGCAAAGAATGACTGGGCAGGTTTTTTGCCGGCGCTCGAAGGCGTCGTGGCGCTGGTGCGCGAGGAAGCAGCACTTCGCGCCGACGTGCTCGGCCTCGATCCCTATGACGCGCTGATGGAGCAATACGATCCCGGCAACCGCGCCGCCGACATCACGCCGGTCTTCGCCGAGCTGAAGACCTTCCTAAGGGATTTCGTGCCGGAGGCACTGGCCGTGCAGGAAGAGCGGCTGGCGAAACATCCGCTGAAGCCGCTTTCGGGCAGCTATGCGATCGAAAAGCAGCGCGAGCTTGGCCTCACCATGATGGCGGCGGTCGGCTTCGACCTCACCCACGGCTCGCTGTCAGTATCACATCATCCGTTCTGCGGCGGCGTGCCGAGCGACGTGCGCATCACCACCCGCTACAGGACCTCCGATTTCCTGTCGGCGCTGATGGGCGTGCTGCACGAGACCGGCCATGCGCTTTACGAACAGAACCTGCCGAAGGCGTGGGCGCACTGGCCGCTCGGCAAGGCGCGCGGGATGGCCGTGCATGAAAGCCAGAGCCTGTTCGTCGAAAAGCAGATCGGCCGCAATCTCGAATTCTGGCGCTGGGCGCTGCCTGTGGTCGAACGGCACCTCGGCGAGATCTGGTCGATCGACGACATCCTGCCGCATGTGCATCGGGTCGAGCGCGGTCTGATCCGCGTCGACGCCGACGAGGTCACCTATCCGCTGCACGTCATCCTGCGCTTCGAGCTGGAGCAGGAGCTTGTCTCGGGGCGGCTGGAGGCGGCCGACCTGCCCGAGGCCTGGGACGCCAATATGCGCGACTATCTCGGCCTGTCGACCATCGACAACCCGGCCGACGGGCCGATGCAGGACGTGCACTGGCCGGGTGCCGCCTTCGGCTATTTCCCCTCCTACACGCTGGGCGCCATGATGGCGGCGCAGCAATGGGCGGCGCTGACCAGAGATCATCCCTCCGCCGACGAAGACCTCGCCAAGGGGAATTTCGCGGCGATCAACGACTGGCGCCGTGAAAAGATCTGGTCGCAAGGCTCGCGCTGGTCGACGCCCGAACTGCTCGAACGCGCCACCGGCGAGAAACTGAACGCCGCACATTTCACCGATCACCTGAAGAAGCGCTACGGCGCCTAGGGCCGCCCCCTCCGACCCGTCCCGCCTGACCGATCATTGGTGTTCTCCAGAGATACCGCATGATCCGCCGTTCTCGGTCCCCGCCAAACCACCCTGCCTTGCAGGACGCAATTTACTTTTCCATCACTAATGGTGTTCGACTGTAATCTGGCGGGGCGTACAGGGGATGGGACGGGCAGGGCACTTTCAGGCGGCGACAACAGTGGTCGCCAGACTCACTGTATTGGCAAGACTCACTGTATTGATTGTCATTTGCACGGTCTGCTGGCCGGCCATGGCCGGTACGAACGTGCACAAGGGCAGCCTTGGCAACTGGATCGAGCAAGTCGCGCTTCCCACGGCCGATCCGCAATTCGACAGCCAGATCAAGAACGGCATATCCAACCTGCTGTCGGATTTTCAGATCCGGAAGCGCCCTGGCGGATTGGAGATCTTCGACCGCTATGCCTACAAGATCGTCGACCGCACTGGCCTGGAACGCGGCGCTGCCATAAGTTTTGAATTCGATCCTGCGACGTCCGAGGTCACCGTGAACTGGATCGACATCATTCGTGACGGCGTGGTGATCAAGCACCTTTCCGATGCTGAGTTCGACGTGTTTCGGCGCGAGAGGGATGCGGAGAAGGGCCTCTTCGATGGTTGGCTTACCGCTTACGTCAACATCAACGATGTCCGGGTCGGAGACATCGTCGACTATGGCAAGACCACGGTCAGGACTCCGATCATCGGCACGGATCTTCTTTTCCATTCCTTTGCCGTGGCTTGGGACGAACCAATCGCTCTGATCCGCGAAAGAGTGACGTGGCCAACCGTGCAGCCCCTGAATTTCCGACAGGTCAGGACGGACATGCGCCCGGATGTCGAGTCCACGGGAGAAACTTCCACCTATCTTTGGCAAAGCGCCAACCCGACTCCGGTGAAATCGCAGGAATATCTGCCGCCGGACTTTCGCACATATCCATCCATCGAAATCTCCTCGACATCGAATTGGCAGGATATCGTCGACACGGTTCTTCCGTATTATCGGCTGGACCAGGAACTGCCGGCAGAGTTCGCATCGAAGCTCGATGCCATTGCCGCCAACTACGATGCGCCCGAAGACAGGATGATCGAGGCAATGCGGTTGGTCCAGGACACCATCCGCTATGTCAGCCTGTCCATGGGCCGTGGTTCCTATATCCCGCGCAGCCCGACGACAGTGGTGGCAAGCGGCTTCGGCGATTGCAAGGACAAGGCGCTGCTTCTCGCCTCCAGCCTGCGGCGACTGGGAATCCAGGCGGACGTGGCTCTCACGGATGTTGATGAAGGGCTTGCTCTCGCCACGATACTTCCGACGATAAGGGCGTTTGACCACATCATCGTAAAGGTCGTCATCGACAGCCAGAAGTACTGGATCGACGCGACCAACTATCTTCAGGGAGGCAGGCAGATAATCTTGTGCCGCCCGACTACGGCTTTGCGCTGCCCATTGCCGCCGACAACGTGGGGATGGAAGAGATCGACCGAAACGAGCTCTACCAGCCGACCACCTTTGTGAACGAGGTATTCGATTTTCCCAAACGCAAGGGCGAGCCGCTCAAACTGACGGTTACCACTACCTATTGGGGCGCGGATGCCGATAGCATGCGCTATAAGCTTGTCTCGCAATCGGCGGCAAAGATCGCGGACGACTATCTCAAATATTACAATCGCCAGTATCCCGGGATGAAAAGCCTGGGGCCGTTGGTGACGAACGACAGCCGCGACAAGAATCTGGTGTCGGTAACCGAATCCTACGATCTGTCGGCAGACGATCTCGACGCCGATAACCTCGCCAAGGAATTTGCTCTGAAATCGGATGTCGGCATCAGATATCTGCCGGAGCCCGACCTCCTCGAAAGGAGCGCGCCAATCTGGCTAGGCAGCCCGATCTTTCGACGACACCGGTGCACGGTCAGAAATCTGAAGGCCCACTTCGTGGGCCCCGAGGACAATGACGACGTGATTACGCCCTACGTTGCATTCAAGGCTCGTTGGACGAGCACCTCCACCGAATTTCAGGTCGACTGGTTTCTCAAGACCATCAACGGTCAGGTTCCCGCCAAGAGCATCGGCCCCTATTTGAAATCCCTCAAGAAGATCAACGACAACTCGGCTTGGATCTACAATTTCGCCTATTCGGACGCCGAAGCGAACTGACGCCAGTGGAAAGGCCTACTCCGCGGCACCCTTGAAAGCATTCGCCCCGGTTTCGAACTGCAGCTTGGCCAGCCGCGCATAGATGCCGCCCTTGCCAACGAGGCTCTGGTGGGTGCCTTCCTCGACGATGCAGCCGCCATCCATGACCAGGATCCGGTCGGCCTTCAGTACCGTCGCCAGCCGGTGGGCGATGACGATCGTGGTGCGGTCCTGCATCAGCCGCTCCAGCGCCGTCTGCACCAGCGTCTCGCTTTCGGCGTCCAGTGCCGAGGTTGCCTCGTCGAGCAGAAGGATCGGCGCATCGCGCAGAATCGCGCGGGCAATCGCCACGCGCTGGCGCTGGCCGCCGGACAGCGTCACGCCGCGCTCGCCGACCTGGCTGGCATAGCCTTTTTCGAGCTTCAGGATGAACTCGTCGGCAAGCGCATCCTTGGCCGCCGCCTCGATCTCGGCGTCGCTGGCGTCCGGACGGCCGAAGCTGATATTGTCGCGCGCGCTGGCCGCGAAGATGGTGACATCCTGCGGCACGATGGCGATGCGCTCCCGGATCGCGGCAGGGTCGGCCTCGCGCACATTGACGCCGTCGATCATGATCTTGCCGGTCTCGGGGTCGTAGAAGCGCAGAAGCAGCGAAAAGACGGTGCTCTTGCCGGCGCCCGACGGGCCGACGATCGCCACCGTCTCGCCGGGCTTGACCTGGAAACTCAGACCGTGGACGGCGGCGCGGTCGGGCCCAGCGGGATAGGAGAAGGACACGTCGTCGAAACTTATTGCGCCTCTGGCCGTCGCCGGCAGCTGTTTCGGATGCGCTGGGGCCTGGATCGCGGGCTTCTCGGCCAGGATCTCGGTCAGCCGTTCGGCAGCACCCGCCGCCTGGGAAAGCTCGCCCCATACTTCCGACAGCGCGCCGAGCGCGCCGGCGGCGAACACCGAATAGAGCAGGAACTGGCCGAGCGTGCCCGGCGACAGCGTGCCGTCGAGCACGTCGCGCGAGCCGAACCAAAGCACCGCCACCACCGAGGAAAAGATCATGAAGATGGCGAAGAAGGTGAGGAAGGAGCGGGCAAAGATCGAAGATCGCGCCGCCTCGAACGCGGCTTCTACGGCAGATGAAAAATGCCCGGTGACGAGCTTCTCGTTGGTGAAGGCCTGCAGCGTGCGCACCGCGCCGATCTGCTCGCTGGCATAGGCCGTGGCGTCGGCCAGCGTGTCCTGCGCCAGCCGCGATTTGCGCCGCACCGAGCGGCCGAAGGCGACCAGCGGCAGCACGATCACCGGGATGGCGGCGATGACAAGACCCGACAGCTTCGGGCTGGTGAAGACCATCATCGCCACGGCGCCGAGACCCAGGATGACGTTGCGCAGCGCCACCGATGCGGTGGCGCCGACCGCCGACTTGACCTGCGTCGTGTCGGCGGCGAGCCGCGAGACGATCTCGCCCGACTGGGCGGTATCGAAGAAGGATGGCGACAGCGTCGTGACATGGCGGAACACGTCGCTGCGGATGTCGGCGACGACGCGCTCGCCCAGCGTGATGACGAAATAGTAGCGGCTGGCTGACGCCGCAGCGAGCAAGGCAGCCATCACCACCAGCATGGCGAAGTACTCGGCGATGAAACTGGAATTGGAGGCGGAAAAGCCGTGATCGATCATCCGCCGCACGGCCAGCGGCAGCGCCAGCGTCGTCGCCGCAGCAATGGTCAGCGAGACGACCGCGCCAATGACCATTTTCCGGTAGCGGGTGATGTAGGGGAACAGGCGCCGCAGCGGCTTGAGCGAGCGCCTGCGCTCGTCTGCATCGCCGCTGGTGTGCGCCATGACCGTTTCCTCTGGCTCTTCTGGGCATGCGCTTCAATATGCGCTTACCGCGGCCTTGTGATTCAATTCCGGCTGATGTATAGGCTCGCCGACCGTTTTTAAAAGCCGTGGCTCCTCAATAGCTGCGGCTTCGAGTTTTAAAAAGGGGCGCATCGACGCAGGCTTTATGCCCGTCAGCAGCGCCGGCGAACCAGGAATAGCACAATGAAGACCGACATCCATCCCGACTACCACACCATCAAGGTCGTCATGACCGACGGCACCGAATACATGACCCGTTCGACCTGGGGCAAGGAAGGCGATACGATGAACCTCGACATCGACCCGACCACCCATCCGGCCTGGACCGGCGGCCAGCAGACCCTGCTCGACCGCGGCGGCCGCCTGTCGAAGTTCAAGAAGCGTTTCGAAGGTTTCGGCCTCTAAGCCGCAGGCCTTTTTCGGATCAGAAGAACCCGCCCTCGTGGCGGGTTTTTTTGTTGGCAAATGCGGCCCTATTCGCCAACCAGTTCGCGCAGCGCCATGCGCTTATAGGCGGCGACCAGGTCGTCGCCTTCCCTTCGACCGACCGAGATCGCCAGCCGCATGGTGGCCTCGCCCATCTGCCAGATGAGAAGCGCCGTCGTTTCGAGCGTCGCCGGATCGGCGGCGGGTCGCAGCCGCTTCAGCACGGCGGTGAGGAATTCGGCGTTGGCACGGCTGTCGGCGAGCTCGAGTTCGCGCAGCGCCTTGTCGGCCTGCGTGCCCGACCAGATGTCGCGCATCACCGGCTCCGCCAGGAACCGTCCGTAATAGATATCCACCAGCCCGGAAAACGCCCGCCGCAGCCCTTCGGCGTCGCTGACCTCGGCAAGTGCTGCCGCGATGCAGGCCTGGCTTTCGGCGGTGTAACGCTCGGCTAGTGCCCAGATGATTGCCCGCTTGTCCGGGAAGAACTGGTAGAGCGAACCGATCGACACGGCGGCCCGTTCCGCCACCTCGCCCATGCGCATGGCGTCGCTGCCTTGCTCGGCGATCAGCGCGGAAGCGGCGGCCAGCATCCGCTCGACCCGCTCGCGGCTGCGCTGCTGGCTTGGCGCTCGGCGCGGCGATGCGATCTGGCCATCCTGTGAACCCGCTACGGTCGAGCCTTCCATCACTGTCTCCCGGCGAATGATCGACAAATTGGCTTGACTCACAAAATACGAGGGTTTATCACGTTTTGCAAATATGAGGACTACTCATGTTTTAGCAAAGGAAATCACCATGATCGAAACTGCAAGGAAACCGATTTTGATCCTCGGCGGCACCGGCAAAACCGGCCGTCGTCTCGCGGACAGGCTGACGGCGCGGGGCTTGCCGGTACGGATCGGCTCGCGCTCCGGCACGCCGGCCTTCGACTGGGAAAACGAAGCGACCTGGGCCCCCGCGCTTGACGGTGTCGGCGCCGTCTACATCAGCTACTATCCTGATCTTGCGGTGCCCGGTGCGGCCGAAGCGGTCGGCGCCTTCGCCAACCTTGCCGTGGCAAGCGGTGTGCGCCGGCTGGTGCTGCTGTCGGGGCGCGGCGAAACGGAAGCGCAACGCGCCGAAGCGATGCTGAAAGCCTCAGGCGCCGACTGGACGATCCTGCGCTGCGCCTGGTTCTCCCAAAATTTTAGCGAGAGTTTTCTGCTCGATTCGCTGCTCGCCGGTGAGGTGGCTTTGCCGGTCGGCAATGTCGGTGAACCGTTCGTCGACGCCGACGACATTGCCGACGCCGCCGTGACGGTGCTTACCCGGCAAGGCCATATCGGCCAGCTTTACGAACTGACCGGGCCACGGCTGCTGAGCTTCGCCGAGGCGGTCGCCGAGATCGGCAAGGCGGCCGGCCGCGACATCCGCTTTATCAGGATTTCGCATGCCGAGTTCACCGCAGCTGTGGCCGGGTACGAGTTGCCGGCCGAGTTCGCCTGGCTGCTCAACGAGTTGTTCACCGAGGTGCTCGACGGCCGCAACGAGGCGCTGACCGACGGCGTCGAGCGCGTGCTCGGCCGCGCCCCAAAGGACTTTTCCGCCTATGCAACCGAAACCGCCGCTACGGGCATCTGGAGTGACTGACATGATCATGAAACTGCTTCCCACCCTCACCTTCGTCGCCGCGCTCGGCTCGGGCGTCGTCGCTGGTGTCTTCTTCGCGTTTTCCAGCTTCGTCATGCCGGGCCTCGCCCGCATGCCTGCCGCGGGCGGCATCGCCGCCATGAATTCGATCAACGTCACTGCGGTGACGCCGATGTTCATGACCGCGCTTTTCGGCACCGGGCTGGTCTGCCTCGTCCTCGCCGCCGGCGCTGTCATCGGATGGGGCCAACCGGGCTCGTTCTGGCTTCTCGCCGGCGCCCTGATCTATCTCGTCGGCAACCTGATCGTGACGATGATCTTCAACGTGCCGCTCAACAACGCTCTGGCTGCCGTCGATCCGGCGAGCGCCAACGGCGCCGCTGTGTGGGCCACCTATCTCAGGGACTGGGTGATGTGGAACCACGTCCGCACCATCACGGCCATCGCCGCACTGGGCTGCTTCATTGTGGCGTGGCGGTGAATGAGGGCAGAAATCTAAAAGACCTTGCGTCAGGCAGGGTCTTTTGACTGATGCCCCTTGCGGTCGGCATGGCCGAGGTCTCGATCCGGATCGATCACGTCACGAACCAGTTGCTTGAGCTTTGCGGCATCGGGAAAGCCGCCGTCGCGCTTGCGGTCCCAGACCAGCGTGTCGTTGCAGGAAATGGTGAAAATGCCGCCGGTGCCCGGCACCAGCGTGACCTCGCCCAGATCCGTTGCGAAGGTCGACAGCAGCTCCTGCGCCATCCAGCCGGCCCGCAGCAGCCACTGGCACTGCGTGCAATAGGTGATGCGGACCCGGGGCAGCGCTTGTTCTCTCATGTCGGACTGAGCTCCGCTCATGCCGGGCTGAGCCTTGCTCATGCCGCGCTGAGTTTCGCCATGGTCTCGTCGTCGACCTCGAAATTGGCGTAGACGCTCTGCACGTCATCATCGTCCTCGAGCGTAGCGACCAGCTTCATCAGCGACTGTGCCCGCTCCTCGTCGACCGCAATGTTGGTCTGCGGCTTCCAGATCGGCTTCACCGATTCAGCCTCGCCGAGCGCGCCTTCCAGCGCCTTCGACACCTCGCCGAGGTTCTCGAAAGCGCAATAGATCGTGTGGCCTTCCTCGTCCGACTGGACGTCGTCGGCCCCGGCCTCGATCGCCGCGTCCATGACCTTTTCGGCGCTGCCGACTGACGCCGGATAGAAGATCTCGCCGACACGGTCCCACATGAACGACACCGAGCCGGTTTCGCCCATTGCCCCACCGGCCTTGGTGAAGGCGGCACGCACATTCGACGCCGAGCGGTTGCGGTTGTCGGTCAGCGCCTCGACGATCAGCGCAACGCCACCCGGCCCGTAGCCTTCGTAGCGCACAGCTTCGTAAGTCTCGGCGTCGCCCATCGACGCCTTGTTGATGGCGCGCTGGATGTTGTCCTTCGGCATCGACACCGCTTTGGCGTTCTGCACGGCAAGACGCAGACGCGGATTCATCGACGGATCCGGCGTGCCGCTCTTGGCGGCGACGGTTATTTCGCGCGCCAGCTTGGAAAACATTTTCGACCGCACCGCGTCCTGGCGACCCTTGCGGTGCATGATGTTCTTGAACTGTGAATGGCCAGCCATGGCACCCCTGTCGTCTTCGGCTAGAGCATCCTGCAGCGAGGTAATCACCTCGCCTTTTGCCATAATGCTCGAAGTCAAATTTCAGAACGTCCCTGGTGCGTCCGGACGGACGTACGGCGCTCTATCTCGGAATGGCCGGCTTATAGATAAATCGGCTCAATTCGTCCAGCCGCGCCGTAAGGATGGTGCGGCAACGTACCCGCCAGGTGTATTCCTCGGCCATTTCACCCCTCCAGATCGGATTTCAGCTGGTCGAGAATGCTGATCGCATGCGTG
The DNA here is from genome assembly GCF_055901575.1 of Mesorhizobium sp. WSM4842. Classification (NCBI taxonomy): domain Bacteria; kingdom Pseudomonadati; phylum Pseudomonadota; class Alphaproteobacteria; order Hyphomicrobiales; family Phyllobacteriaceae; genus Mesorhizobium; species Mesorhizobium sp. WSM4842. The sequence goes on along the minus strand of NZ_CM148372.1, from coordinate 1,439,736 downwards.
GCGTACTGGCTGATCCAGCGGTCGTGGATCTGCTTGATCGGCAGCGCATTGAGATGGTTCCAGCGTTCGCGCCCCTCGCGCCGCGCCACCACCAGGTCGGCTTCCTCCAGCACTTTCAGATGCAGCATGACGGTGCAGCGGTCCATGTCAGGAAAGGCATCGCACAGCATGCCGGTGGTCCGCGGCGCGTCTTTCAACTCGTCCAGCAGCGCACGCCGGCGCGGATGCGCCAGCGCCTTGAAAACATTGTCGTCCTGCGCTTTGCTTGACATGTTATATTTTTATAACATAATATCGATCCGATCAAGGAAGGAGCTGTGGATATGTCTCTTGGATTCAGAGTTTCGGGCCGCATCGGCAAACCGGTCGCCGAAGTTTTCGACGCGGTCGTCAACCCGAACAAACTCAGCGGCTATTTCACCACAATCGGCGGCGCCAGTGCGCCGCTGGTGGCCGGCGCCAAGGTCGTCTGGTGGGGCAAGGTCCCGGTCGAGGTCGACGAGGTGGAGAAAGACAACCGCATCGTGTTGCGCTGGGACGCCACCGACGCCGACGGCAAGCCGGCCTACAAGACGCGCATCGAGATGAATTTCGAGCCGCTGGACGACGGCGGCACCTTCGTCACCATCGCCGAGGCCGGCTGGCACGAGGACGCGGTCGGTCTGAAGAAATCCTACCTCAATTGCGAGGGCTGGTCGCAGATGCTGGCCTGCATGAAGGCCTATGTCGAATACGGGATCAATTTGCGCCACGGCTACTATCGCAGCGAGATGAAGGGCGAGCCGGCGAGCGAAGACAATATCTGAGAAGGCGGAGGAAAGAATGGCTGCGAAGATCAACGGCGGCATCAACATCGCCATGAAGGTGCCGCCACACCAATACCAGGAGACGATCGCCTTCTACCGCAATGTCGTCGGCCTGAAGTCGTTCACGGCCAAGGCGCCGGCGATCGGTTTCGAACTCGGTCCCAATCGCCTGTGGATCGACGAGGCGCCGATGCTGAGCCAGGCCGAGGTCTGGCTGGAGCTGTTCACCGATGATTTTCCGGCCGCCGCCGATCATCTCGCCAAGGCCGGCGTCGTGCGCTGCGACGCCATCGAGGCGCTCGGCGAAGGTTTTCGTGGCGGCTGGATCACCAATCCGGCCAACATCATTCACCTGGTGCGCGAACCCGACGCATGGTGACGGAGACCTGTTCGGAAGGAGGACGATATGGACATCCGTGAGACACCGACCGCCGAAGCCGGCATGCTGATCCGGCGGCCGGTCGCAGAAGTGTTCGAAGCCATCGTCGATCCGGCGATCACGACGAAATTCTGGTTCACCCATGGCAGCGACAGGTTGGACAGCGGCAACGAGGTTCGCTGGGAATGGCGCACGTATGGCGTCTCGACGCCGGTCACGGTCAGCGAGATCGTCCGGGACGACAAAATCGTCATGCAATGGAGCGATCCGCCGACAACGGTGGTCTGGACCTTTACCGAGCTGCCGGGCGGCACGACCTTTGTCGAGGTTCGCAATTTCGGTTTTGCCGGCAGTGCCGACGAGCAGGTCAAGCAGGCGATCGGCTCGACCGATGGCTTCGCGCTGGTGCTCGCCGGCGCCAAGGCCTGGCTGGAGCAAGGCCTGACGCTTGGCCTGATCGGCGACCGTCATCCGAAGGGCGTGCCGACCGACTAAGGTCTTCGGGTGCCAAAAGCCATTCTGCAGCGATCCTTCCCACCCTCCTCTGTCCTGCCGGACATCTCCCCGATGAGGGGACCCGCAAGGGGGGGATTGGATATCACTTCGGCTTTCGCCAGTCTCCAACGCTGCAGGACGAGCGGAGCGCTAAAGCTGCCAATCTCCCTCCTTGCGGGGGAGATGTCCGGCAGGACAGAGGGGGCTGTCCCTCCGACGTCTCAAAGGTTCTGCATGGCCGCGACAATTGAGGCAGAGCTCAGGCCTTCGCGCCGTCGCTTCGTTCCGCCAACCTCAGTGCCCCGCGCCCGCCTTTGCCCTTCTCCGACGTCGCGCCAGCATGTTGAGGCCCTCGACCAGCGCAGAAAACCCCATGGCGGCGTAGATGTAGCCCTTCGGCACATGGAAGCCCATGCCGTCGGCGATCAGCGTCATGCCGATCATCAGCAGGAAACTCAGCGCCAGCATGACAATGCTGGGGTTCTTGGCGATGAAATTGGCGAGCGGCCCGGCCGCCAGCATCATCACGCTGACCGCCACGATCACGGCGATGTACATGATGGCGATCTCGTCGGTCATGCCGACCGCGGTGATGATCGAATCGATCGAAAAGACGAGGTCGAGCAGCAGGATCTGGAAGATAGCGCCGGCCAGCGAAAGCTGCAGCGTGTCGCCCATCATCGTGTCCTGGTGATCCTCGAGATCGACCGTGTGGTGGATCTCCTTGGTCGCCTTCCAGACGAGGAACAGGCCGCCGGCGATCAGGATCAGATCGCGCCAGGAAAAGCCATGGCCGAAGGCAGTGAATACCGGCGCCGTCAACTGGACGATGATCGAGATGGTGGCAAGCAGAACCAGCCGCATGATCAGCGCGGCAGAAATGCCGAGCCGCCGGGCGCGGGCCCTTTGTGCCTCCGGCAATTTGTTGGTCAGGATCGAGATGAAGATCAGATTGTCGATGCCGAGCACGACCTCCAGCACAATCAGCGTCAGCAACGCTACCCATGCGGTCGGATCGGAGACAAAGGCGAAATGCGGCGCCAGGAATTCGATGAGCTGCATGGAGGTCGTCCCCTCTTACGATCTGAAGCAGGCGTAGCCGGCAATTAGGTAGTACAATCGCTTACATCAATGTCATGACCAGAACGATGGCGCCGTTTCCTCCAGCCGCGGTCCGCGACGAAACGGCGCAATCCGCTCGGTCAGGCCGCTGCGATCCGAAATGTCGACGCCGACGCCGCACAATGTCGCCGGGCCGGTCGCCGCCTCGAAGCGCCCTTTCGGCACCTTCGACAGAAACCGGTTGAGCGGCTCCTCCTTGTCCATGCCGAGCGAAGAATCGTAGTCGCCGCACATGCCCGCGTCGGAGATATAGCCGGTGCCGCCATTGAGGATCTGGTGGTCGCCGGTCGGCTGGTGCGTGTGGGTGCCGACGACCAGGCTGGCGCGGCCGTCGACGAAATGCGCAAAGCACATTTTTTCAGAGGTCGCCTCGGCATGGAAATCGATGACCACCGCATCGGCCTGCTCGCCGAGCGGGCAGGCGGCAAGCTCGCGCTCGCCGGCCTGGAACGGATCGTCGAGTTCGGGATGCATGAACACCCGGCCCATGATGTTGGCGACCAGAACGCGCGCGCCGTTCCTGGCGATGTAAACGCCGGAGCCCCGCCCCGGCGTGCCCTTGGGGAAATTGGACGGACGCAGGAACCGTTCCTCGCGCGGCGCGAAAGCCAGCGCATCGCGCTGGTCCCAGACATGGTTGCCGGTGGTGACGACATCGGCGCCCGCCGAGATCGTCTCGCGAAAGATCTCTTCGGTGATGCCGAAGCCGCCGGCGGCGTTCTCGCCGTTGACGATAACGAAGTCGAGTTTGAAATCCGAGATCAGGCCGGGCAGTTGTTCCCACACCGCCGTGCGTCCTGTCTTGCCGACCATATCGCCGAGGAAGAGAAGTCTCATATAAACATGATCCCGAACCGAAGGTCAGCAAAGCAAGAAAGCTGCATGACTTTCGGAAAAGACCATGCGTCCAGGAACTTATCTACAATTTCGGCGCGAACCGGCGCAACCCGCTCTCGGTGAGTATTTCCGGAATGATCACGTCATGCGGCTCGTCCGGCACCAGCGCCACCTCCTGGCACTCGAAAGCAATGCCGATCAGCCTGGGCGGCTGCCCCTTGTCGACCAGCCGCACGATCGCGCGGTCGTAATAACCGGCGCCATAGCCGATCCGGTGGCCTCGTGCATCGAAGGCGGCAAGCGGCACCAGCATCACTTGGGGATCGAGCACCTCGGCCTCTTCATGCGGCCCGACGGTGCCGAACCCCATGTCGATCATCGGTGCGCCGCGCACCAGTTCGCGAAAGACGATGGTGGTCTTGTCGAGAATCGCCGGCAGGCAAAGCCTTGCTCCCTTTTCGCGCAAGGCGAACATCAGCGGCCGGACGTCGACTTCCGAGCGCATCGGCCAGAAGGCGGAGACGATCTGGCCCGGCTCTATCGCAATGCTGTCCCGCGCCGCCTCGGCCATTTCGAGCGCTGCTTCCACACGCCAGAACGGATCGAGCGCATCGCGGCGCCGGAGTGCTTCGCGTCGCAATTTTTTTTTCAGCTCTTTGGGAGAGGTCATGTCGCCAAGGTAGAAAAGGTCAGATTTGGATGGAGTTTTAGGAGCGACGTTTTGGAGGAGCGGAGCGAACTTTTCGTTCGTGAGCACCGCACAAAAGCGGAGCGACGACAAAATCCACCAAATATGGCCTTTGCGTCGAGTGACGATCCACACAACCGGTGGAGAGAGCGATCCCGGGAACCTACAAAGTAGGTGGGCGCCGTATGAGAAAACCCACGGGTCTTCCCAGGGACAGCTCCCTAGGGATCATTAAGGCCCCGGGGAAAATGTTCTCCTGCCGGGAAGCGCAGACCGTCACGACCAATATAGGCTGGCGATCGGCCAAGCGCCAGAGAGACGGGCATGCTCCGTGGCTTAATTCGTCACAAGGTCCTGCCTTGCAGCTGCGCAGCACGAGGTTTCACCGCGCCCTCGCCGCGGCGCCTTGCACAGGCTGGGCCGTCTCCTTACGGTTGTCATGAAAAACCGAGGAGCAAAAATGCGTTTCGAAGGCACGGCGGCCTATGTCGCCGACAAGGATCTGATGGTGGCGGTCAATGCGGCGATCGCGCTCGAGCGGCCATTGCTGGTTAAGGGCGAGCCCGGCACCGGCAAGACCGAACTGGCCAGGCAAGTGTCGGCCGCGCTCGGCCTCGAGCTGATCGAATGGCACGTCAAGTCGACGACAAGGGCGCAGCAGGGCCTCTACGAGTATGATGCCGTCTCGCGGCTGCGCGACAGCCAGCTCGGCGACGAGCGCTTCAACGACATCAGGAACTACATCAAACGCGGCAAGCTGTGGGACGCCTTCGCCGCCGGCAAGAAGGTCGTGCTTCTGATCGACGAGATCGACAAGGCCGATATCGAATTCCCCAACGATCTGTTGCAGGAACTCGATAGGATGGAGTTCTTCGTCTACGAGACCGGCGAAACGGTCCGCGCCGCTGTGCGCCCCATCGTCATCATCACCTCCAACAACGAGAAGGAACTGCCGGACGCTTTCCTGCGCCGCTGCTTCTTCCACTATATCCGCTTTCCCGATGTCGAGACGCTGCACAGGATTGTCGACGTGCACTATCCCGGCATCAAGCAGAACCTGGTGCGCGCCGCACTGACCCAGTTCTACGAGATCCGCGACGTGCCGGGTCTGAAAAAGAAGCCGTCGACCTCCGAGGCACTCGACTGGATCCGCCTGTTGGTCGCCGACGACATCGCGCCCGAGGATCTGCGCGCCGACCCGAAGAACGCGCTGCCCAAGCTGCACGGCGCGCTTTTGAAGAACGAACAGGACGTCCATCTGTTCGAGCGCCTGGCATTCTTGGCGAGAAGGCAGGGGTGAGGAGCGGTCGGCCAAAGGCCGACGAAAAGCCAACGATTTGGCTTTTCGAGCGACGAACGCCCGGAGCCATAGCGGAGGGCCGGGCATGCGGCGGCGGACAGCGCTTTCCCGTTGCTGGACCGTTGCCGCCAGCCGGGCAACGAGGCAGCTTGGCCCGAAGCTTCGGAAGGAAACGAAATGACCGAGATCACCGTCCGCCCACTGGCACAATCCGACCACGCCGACTGGCAGCGTCTGTGGACTGCCTACCTCACCTTTTACGAAACCAAGCTGCCGGAAGACGTCTACGCCGTCACCTGGAAGCGGCTGTTCACGGCGGGTGAGTTCGAACCAAAGGGGTTCATCGCCACCCTGGACGGCAAGGCGGTCGGCCTCACCCATTACCTCTACCATCGCTCCTGCTGGTCCGAAAAAAACAACTGCTATCTGCAGGACCTGTTCGCCGACCCGGATGTGCGCGGCAAGGGCGTCGGCGCCGCACTGATCGAGGCGGTCAAGCAGGAAGCCGGCAAGATCGGCGTCAGGAATGTCTACTGGATGACGCACGAGACCAACACCACCGCGCGCAAGCTCTACGATCACGTGGCGCGCAGGACCGGCTTCATCGAATATGATTTGATGTGATGAACGGTCGATCGCCCGGCCTGCCAGATGGATTTGAGGACAAATCATGATTCACTATGTCGGAATTCTTGACGGCGCAGATGATGTCTGGGGAGTGCGGGTGCCCGAGCTTCCCGGATGTCACGGCGGTGGCGCAAGTCCCGAGGACGCGATAGCCGATGCGACCTCCGCCGTTCGTGAATGGGCTGAGGCACGGATGGCGAAGCACTTGCCCTTGCCCGGCTCGCGCACGGTGGCAGATATGCTCAGACTGGGCGAAATCGATAGCGCTGCCGGCGAATCTGCCGTGATGATTCCCGTGCTGATCGATTCCGGACGGCCTGTCCGGGCCAATCTGTCGCTCGACGCAGGCCTTTTGGCGGCAATCGATGCCGAAGCGAGCCGACGCGGCCTCACGCGTTCCGCCTTCATCGCCAGCGCCGCACGGGAGAAGATTGAAGGGCACAGATAAAAGTCGGACCATGTTCATCCCCTTCTTCCTCGAACTGAAGGCTGCGCGGGTTCCGGTCTCGCTCCGAGAATATCTGTCGCTGCTGGACGGGCTGGAGGCAGGGCTGGTCGACTATGACGTCGAGGGGTTTTACTATCTTGCCCGCTCAGCACTGGTGAAGGATGAGCGCCACATCGACCGTTTTGACCAGGTCTTTTCACACATTTTCAAGGGCGTTGAGGCGCTGGCTGGCGAAAACCCGGTCGACGTCGAAAACATCCCGGAGGAATGGCTGCGGCGGCTTGCCGAAAAGCACCTGACCGAAGAAGAGAAAAAGCTGGTCGAGGCCCTGGGCGGTTTCGAAAAGCTGATGGAAACGCTGGAAAAGCGGCTGGAGGAACAGAAGGGCCGCCACCAGGGCGGGTCGAAATGGATCGGCACCGGCGGCACCTCACCCTTCGGCGCCTATGGCTACAATCCCGAAGGCGTTCGCATCGGCCAGCACGAAAGCCGCAACCGCCGTGCGGTGAAAGTCTGGGACAAGCGCGAGTTCAGGAATTTCGACGATGCCGTCGAGCTCGGCACCCGCAACATCAAGATCGCGCTGAAGCGTTTGCGCCGTTGGGTGCGCGAAGGCGCCGAGGAGGAGTTCGACCTGCCCGGCACCATTCACGCCACGGCCGAACATGGCTATCTCGACGTGCAGACACGGCCCGAGCGGCGCAATGCCGTGAAGCTGCTGATGTTTTTTGATGTCGGCGGCTCGATGGACGATCACATCAGAAGCGTCGAGGAGCTGTTTTCGGCCGCCCGCGCCGAATTCCGCCAGCTCGAATATTTTTACTTCCATAACTGCCTCTACGAGGGCGTATGGAAGGACAATCGCCGTCGCCATGCGGAGGTAATCCCGACCTTCGATCTGCTCCACAAATACGGTCCGGACTACAAGGTGATCGTCGTCGGCGATGCCTCGATGAGCCCCTATGAGATCGCGCATCCCGGCGGCTCGGTCGAGCACTGGAATCCGGAGGCCGGCCTCGTCTGGCTCGGCCGTCTGCTGCAGCAATGGCCGGGCGCGGTGTGGCTCAACCCGGAAAATGAGAAACACTGGGGCTATGCTCATTCGATCGCCATGATCCGCGATATCTTTGGCGGCCGCATGTTTCCGCTGACGCTCGCCGGGCTCGAAGCCGCGACGAAGCAACTTTCAAGGAAGCACTGAATGGATTCACGCAAAACAGGACGGCCGACCTGTTTCCTCTGCCTGCAATGTGGCGTCCAGTTCGCGGCGGCAGCGACGCCGCCGCAACATTGCCCGATCTGCGAGGACGAGCGGCAATATGTGCGCTGGGAGGGCCAGGCCTGGATCACGCCGGAAGAGCTCGCCGCCAGGCATCGGATCGTAATGAAAGACGACGCTGGCGTGCTCGCCTTCGGCATCGAGCCGCGCTTCGCCATCGGTCAGCGGGCGCTGCTGGCGCAAACCCCGCACGGCAATGTGCTGTGGGACTGCATCTCGATGGTCAGCAGCGAGGCGGTGGCCGAAATCAACCGACGGGGCGGCCTCACCGCGATCGCCATTTCGCACTGCCATTATTATTCGGCAATGGTCGAGTGGAGCGAAGCGTTTGGCGATGTGCCGATCTATCTGCACGCCGATGACCGCAAGTGGATCATGCGGCCGCATCCGGCTGTTATCAGTTGGGAGGGCGAGACGCGCGCCCTAAACCCCTCGCTGACACTTATCCGTTGCGGCGGTCACTTTGCCGGGGGCCAGGTGCTGCACTGGAAGCGCGACGGCGGCGACGCCATCCTGGCCGGCGACATCTTGCAGGTGACCCCAACGCGCCGCCATGTCAGCTTTATGTACAGCTACCCGAACTACATCCCGCTCAATGCGGCGAAAGTGCTCGGCATCGAGGCTGCGCTAGAGCCTTTCGCGTTCGACCATATCTACGGCGCATGGTGGAACCAGAACGTCCTCGGAGATGCAAAGACGGTATTTGCAGGGTCGGTTGCGCGGTATCTCGCGGCGATCGCCTGAGGAATTCTTCGCGGCAGTATCGGAAATACCGGCAAACGCCGTAACAAATGCCTATTTTAGGCGAACTTGGGAAGACAACCCCAAATAGCGGCATGAACTAAGAGGCAAAAAATGGATAGTCAAACCTACCCAGTCACCCGCACCGATGCCGAATGGCGCGCCCGGCTGACGCCGGAGCAATATGCGGTGATGCGCAACCACGGCACCGAGCGGCCGGGCAGCTGCGCCCTGCTCCACGAGAAGCGCGCCGGCACCTTTTCCTGCGTCGGCTGCGACCAGCCTTTGTTCGAATCCAAGCTGAAGTTCGAGAGCGGCACCGGCTGGCCGAGCTTCAACGACCCGGTGCCCGGTTCGGTCGAGACAACCGTCGACCGCAGCTACGGTATGGTCCGCACCGAATGCCACTGCGCCCGCTGCGGCAGCCATCTCGGCCACGTCTTCGAGGACGGCCCGCCGCCGACCGGCCTGCGCTACTGCATCAACGGCGTCGCGCTGAAATTCGAGCCGGCCGCCTGACTGGCGGCTTCGGCCGTCCTTTGTCGGCAGCACTGTCCCGTCAGACCACCACCACCAGGACCAGCCACAGCACAGCCCCCAGCGTCATCAGCGAAGCCTTGACGCCGCCGGATTTCTCGGCGGTCCGCCATACCGCGAAAGTCAGAAAGAAATTATACGGCACTGGCGCGAAATGCACCGCCAGAACGAGAGCGAGCGGCAGTTTCAGCCCGAGCAGGATCAGCGCCAGCACCGACAATGCGATATTGATCGCCGTGCCGACAAGGACAAGATCGCGCCAGAACAGCCGGTCAAGCGGGGCCGTGCCTTGCCAGCGCGATTGGAAGAAACCCGCCGCACGGCCTGCCTTGCCGTGTTCGCCTTCGAAGGTCTTTGGCGCGCTCATCGATGCGGCCTTCTCTCAATTGACAGTCGCAGAGATGTCCAACGCGGCAAGCCCGCCAAAGCAAGTCGATCATCGGCATGCAAGCGTATGATCTGACAGATTGTCATCAAACGGTCGTGAAACCTTTCTACGTCGCCCTTGTCGGCATCTCGGCAAGGATACCTTACCCGAATCTGCCGCCCCCATCATCCAGTCGCCTGCCAAGAGGTCTTGAGATGAGCGATAATGTCTACAACGTGCTGTTTCTTTGCAACGCCAATTCGGCACGATCCATCATCGGGGAAGCCATCCTCAATCGGATCGGTGCCGGCAGGTTCAAGGCCTTTTCCGCCGGTTCGCAACCGAAGGGCGAGGTCAATCCCTACGCACTGCAGCTGCTCGAAAGCCTCAACTACGATACGAGCTTCGCCCGCTCGAAAGGCTGGGACGAGTTTGCCGAGCCCGACGCGCCGGAAATGAATTTCATCTTCACGCTCTGCGACAGCACCGCAAACGAATCTTGCCCGATCTGGCCGGGTCATCCGATGACCGCGCTCTGGTCGATACCGCACCCAGCCAAGGCAGACGGCACCGAAGCCGAACTGCACCTTGCCTTTGCCGATGCGTATCGCATGCTCAACAACCGCATCTCGCTGTTCACCAATCTGCCGATGGATACGCTCGACCATCTGGCGCTGCAACACCATCTCAATGCGATCGGCCGCGACACGGAGAAGCCGAACTAACGCATGTCGCCCCAAAAGTGCGCAGCGGTTTTTGGGTAACGACATGCATAAAAACAAAACTAAAGCGCGTCGCACGAATCCCTTCAGACGCGACGCGCTTTAGGGTCAAGCCGCCGACAGGCAGCCGATTTCACGAGCCGGCTTTGCCACCCTCGCCCAGCACCGCGGCAACGGCGCGCTCGAAACGCGATGCTTCCGTCACCAGCCAGTCGGCCATGGCCGGCCAATTATCCTCGGCAAAACAGTTCACGCGCCACAGCGAATTGATGCCGAGGCCCTCGCAACTCTGTTCCGGCCTGAGCCTCAACCTGTCTTCGATCGTCGGCTGGAACGGCTTCAACCGCGACCAGGCTTCCGTGGCACCGAACTTCTCGTTGCGGCCGAAGAAAACGCCGACATGGTTCTGCGCCGGCGCGACATACATGGAAAGGACCAATGCGAAGTCGGGCAGCCCGCGCTGCCAGAACCAGGGTCCGCGCCGCGCCATCAGAGCCCTTTCTTCCGGATGCCGCTCCGCGAACAGCGTCCAGAAGCCGCGTTGGCGGAATTCAGAGGCGCGGCGGCCGCCGAAGTCGAATTCGCTCATGGTTCGACCCGTTGAGGGCGCCGCAACCGGCGCCCAGGGCTGTTATCAGCCTTACACCATGCCGAGAGCGGCTTTGTAGAGGTCGAGGATGGTTTCCTCCTCTTGCCGCTCGGCCTGATCCTTCTTGCGCAGCCGGATGATCGACCGCATCGCCTTAGTGTCGAAGCCGGTGCCTTTGGCCTCGGCGAACACTTCCTTGATGTCGTCGGCGATCGTCTTCTTCTCTTCCTCGAGCCGCTCGATGCGCTCGATGAAGGCTCGCAGCTGGCCGGCGGCAACAGTCTGGCTGGTTTCGGTGATGTCGTCGGCCATTTTTTCTCCGCGTCGTTTTCCATGCCGCGACTCAGGAACTGTCGGGGCGAATTTGCAGCGGTTCGATGCCCGACCGGGAGCGACCGGTCAAGCTGTTATCGATGCGGCATGAACGGTTGGACACACCCTAAGGTGTGTTGAGATTCAGGTCAGGCCGAGTCGAAAACGGCGGCTTCCGAGAACCGGAGCGGAGCGTACTTAAACTACGTGAGCCCGCGCATGATCCCCGAGATCGAGATCGAGTTTCGGAAAGGATCATGCGCAAATCAAGTACTCCAGCGTCCTTTGCGCGCCCGAGGGGCGCGCGGCGCTGTAAGCAAGCGCAGGAAGCTGGCGTTTGCAGGCCGGCATCACCTGAATATCAACGCACCTTATCCGAAGGCGATCAGCAAATCCTTGGCGTCGATCTGATCGCCGGCCTTCACCAGCACTTCGGCGATTGTGCCATCGCGCTCGGCATGCAATGCCGTCTCCATCTTCATCGCCTCGATCGACAGCAGCACGTCGCCGGCCTTGACCGCCTGGCCGGCGGCAACGGCAAGCGCCGAGACGACGCCGGGCATCGGCGCGCCGACATGCGCCTCGTTGCCCGGCTCAGCTTTGCGCCGCGCCTTGGCGGCGGAAGCGCCATGCGCACGGTCCGGCACTTTGACCCGGCGCGGCTGGCCGTTGAGCTCGAAGAACACGGTGACCATGCCCTTCTCATCGACATCGCCGATGGCCAGGCAGCGCACCACCAGCGTCTTTCCCTTCTCGATGTCGACAAAGATCTCGTCTTCCGGCTTCATGCCGTAGAAATAGGTCGGCGTCGGCAGCACACTGACCGGCCCATAGGTCTCCTGCGCTGCCGTAAAGTCGGAGAAAACCTTCGGGTACATCAGCCACGAGGCGAATTCGAACTCGTTGAGTTTGCGCTCGAGCTTGTCCTCTATCTCCTTGCGGCTGGCCTTGAGATTGGCTGCTTTCAGCAGCGAACCGGGCCGCACGGTGATCGGTTTGTCGCCTTTCAGCACCTTCTTCTGCAGTGCCTCCGGCCAGCCGCCGGGCGACTGGCCGAGGTCGCCGCGCAGCATCGACACGACCGAGTCGGGGAAGGCGATATCCCTGGCCGGATTTTCGACATCGGCGACCGTCAGGTCCTGGCTTACCATCATCAGCGCCATGTCGCCGACGACCTTGGACGACGGCGTCACCTTGACGATGTCACCGAACATCCGATTGACGTCATGATAGGTCTGCGCCACTTCGTGCCAGCGCGTCTCCAGACCGAGCGAGCGCGCCTGTTCCTTGAGATTGGTGAACTGCCCACCCGGCATTTCGTGCAGGTAGACTTCCGATGCCGGCCCCTTCAGGTCGCTCTCGAAGGCGGCATACTGGTTGCGCACCGCCTCCCAGTAGAACGAGATGCTCCTGATCCATTGCGGGTCGAGGCCGGGATCCCGCTCGGTGCTCTTCAGCGCCTCGACGATCGAGCCCAGGCAAGGCTGCGAGGTGTTGCCCGATAAGGAATCCATCGCCGCATCGATGGCGTCGACGCCGCTGTCCACCGCCGCCAGCACCGTCGCCGCCGAGAGGCCTGACGTGTCGTGCGTGTGGAAATGGATCGGCAGGTCGGTCGCTTCGCGCAGCGCCCTGAACAGCACTCGTGCCGCCGCGGGCTTTAGGAGGCCGGCCATGTCCTTGACCGCGACGATATGGGCGCCGGCCGCCTGCAACTCCCTGGCCAGCGCGACGTAGTATTTGAGGTCGTATTTGGCGCGGGCCGGGTCGAGTATATCGCCGGTGTAGCAGATCGCCGCTTCGATCAGTTTGCCTTCGGCGCCGACCGCGTCCATGGCGACGCGCATGTTGTCGACCCAGTTCAAACAGTCGAAGACGCGAAACAGGTCGATGCCGCCGACGGCGGCCTGTTTGACGAAATGCTGGACGACATTGTCGGGATAGTTGGTGTAGCCGACGCCGTTGGCGCCGCGCAAAAGCATCTGAAGCAACAAATTGGGCGCTGCCTCGCGCACCAGCGACAGCCGTTCCCACGGGTCTTCGGTAAGGAAGCGCATGGCGACGTCGAACGTCGCCCCGCCCCAGCATTCGAGCGACAAAAGCCGCGGCAGCGCGCGTGCATAGGTGCCGGCAATGCCGGCGATGTCATATGTGCGCACCCGCGTCGCAAGCAAGGACTGGTGTCCGTCGCGCATCGTCGTGTCGGTGACCAGCACCTCTTTCTGCGCGCGCATCCAGGCCGCGAATTTCTCCGGCCCAAGCTCATCGAGCTTCTGCTTGCTGCCATCAGGCACATTGCCGTTGAGGTAGGGCACCATGGGTGCCGCCGCATCGGCCTTCGGCTGCGGCCGGCCGCGCGTCTCGGGATGGCCGTTGACGCTGACATCGGCGAGGTAGTTGAGCAGCTTGGTCGCGCGGTCCTGCCGCTTCACGCTGGCGAACAGCTCCGGCGTCGTGTCGATGAACTTGGTCGTGTAGGAATTATCGGCGAAACTCGGGTGATTGATGATCGCCTCGAGGAAGGTGAGATTGGTCGCCACGCCGCGAATGCGGAACTCGCGCAATGCCCGGTTCATCCGGGCGATGGTCTCGGCCGGCGTCGGCGCCCAGGCCGTCACCTTCTCCAGCAGCGGGTCGTAAAAACGGGTGATGACCGCGCCCGAATAGGCTGTGCCGCCATCGAGGCGGATGCCGAAACCGGTGGCGCCGCGATAGGCGGTGATGCGGCCATAGTCGGGAATGAAATTTTGCTCGGGATCTTCCGTGGTGATGCGGCACTGCAGCGCGTGGCCGTTGAGCCTGATATCCCTCTGCGCCGGCACACCCGATTCCGGCGTACCGATGGCGAAACCATCGAGGATGTGGATTTGCGCCTTGACGATGTCGATGCCGGTCACCTGCTCGGTGACGGTGTGCTCGACCTGGATGCGCGGGTTGACCTCGATGAAATAGAATTTGCCGGTGTCGGCATCCTGCAGGAATTCGACCGTGCCGGCGCCGATATAGCTCGTCTCGCGGGCGATCTTCAGCGCATGACCGCAAAGCTCTTCGCGCCGTGACATTTCGAGATACGGCGCCGGCGCGCGCTCGACCACCTTCTGGTTGCGGCGCTGGATCGAGCAATCGCGCTCGAACAAGTGCACGGCATTGCCGTGTATGTCGCCCAGCACCTGCACCTCGACATGGCGGGCGCGCTCGATCAGCTTTTCGAGATAGACCTCGTCCTTGCCGAAGGCGGCTTTCGCTTCGCGCTTGCCCTCCGTCACCTCGCGGGCGAGATCGGCTTCCGAGCGGATGGCGCGCATGCCGCGGCCGCCGCCGCCCCACGATGCCTTCAGCATCACCGGATAGCCGATCGTCTTGGCGAGCGCCTTCACCGCTTCCATGTCGTCCGGCAAGGGATCGGTGGCGGGAATTACCGGTACGCCGACCTCGATCGCCAGGTTGCGTGCGGCGACCTTGTTGCCGAGCCTGCGCATCGTATCCGGCTTCGGTCCAATGAAAATAATGCCGGCCTTGGCGCAGGCTTCGGCGAATTCAGGGCTTTCTGACAACAGTCCATAGCCCGGATGGATGGCATCGGCGCCCGAAAGCCTGGCGACGCGGATCACTTCCTCGATCGACAGATAGCTTTCGATCGGCCCCATATCCCTGATCAGATGCGGCCCGCGCCCGACCTGGTAGCTTTCGTCGGCCTTGAAGCGATGCAGCGAGTATTTGTCCTCCTCGGCCCAGATCGCAACGGTTTTGAGGCCGAGTTCGTTGGCCGCGCGGAAGACGCGGATGGCGATTTCGGAGCGATTGGCGACAAGGATCTTCGAGATTGCCAAGGACAGGCTCCGGACGCGAACGGAAAGGTACTGACGACATGATTAACGCGAAAATGCTGCAGTGCAAACAAAATCGAAGGAAGCGATTAAACCGATTTAAATCGATTCCCAACGTTGAAGCGCTCTGCCGCTGATCCAGCGTGCGCCGGGCACTGTCGATCCGGTTTTTCGGAAAGGTCGGTTTTTCGGAAAGGATCGTGCTTCACACGAAAAATGCCCGGCGCAGAGCGCCGGGCATTTCCAGATTTAAGACATTTGCCGGCTTATTGCTCGACGTAGGTGTACTTGCCGTCGTCGCCCTTCTTCCAGTTGTACATGACGTAGTCGGGGCGGGTGATGTCGCCCTTCGCGTCATAGCCGATGTCGCCGATGGCGGTCTTCCACGGGCCATGCGCCTTGATCGCTTCTGCAACTTTCTGCGCGTCGTCGGAGGCGCCGACCTTGGTGGCGGCGGCTGCGACGATCTGCAGAGCGGCGTAGGAATAAAGCGTGTAGGCTTCAGGCTCGAAACCGGCGGCGCGGAACTTCTCGACGAGCTCCTTGGCGTTCGGATTCTTGCGCGGATCCGGAGCGAACGTCATCAACGTGCCATCGACGGCGTCGCCGGCGATGGAGGCCAGTTCGTTGGACACGATACCGTCGCCGGACATGAACTGGGCCTTGAGACCCTGGTCGGCGAGTTGGCGCATGATCAGGCCGGCCTCCGTGTGCAGGCCGCCATAATAGACGACGGAGACGCCAGCGTCCTTCATCTTGGCGATGAGCGCCGAGAAGTCCTTGTCGCCGACATTGATGCCTTCATACATGGCTTCGGTGACGCCATTGGCTGCAAGCGCCTTCTTGGTTTCGTCGGCGAGGCCTTGGCCATAAGGCGTCTTGTCGTGGATGACAGCGATCTTGGCATCCTTGAAGTGCGCAGCGAGATAGTCGCCGGCAACCTTGCCCTGCTGGTCGTCGCGTCCGCAGGTGCGGAACGTGTTCCACAGGCCGCGCTCGGTCAGCTGCGGGTTGGTCGCCGAAGGCGTGATGACTAGAATGCCGTTCTCGGCATAGACTTCCGACGCCGGGATGGTGACGCCCGAGTTGAAGTGACCGACAACATATTTGACGCCATCGGCGACGAACTTGTTGGCGACCGAGATGCCCTGCTTGGGATCGGACACGTCGTCACCGATCTTGAGCTTGATCTGCTCGCCGTTGATGCCGCCGGCCGCGTTGATGTCGGCGGCAGCCTGCTCGGCGCCCTTCTGCAACTGGGCGCCGAACGCAGCGTTCGGGCCAGTGATCGGACCGGCAACGCCGATCAGGATGTCAGCCCACGCGCTGCCACTGAACGCGACAAGCGCGGTCACGGCGACGGCGGACAAGAGTGACTTTTTCATGTAAAACGCTCCCATTTACCGAGCGGGCGTGGATGATGCTTTCATGCGATGCCCGCTCTTACTCGCAGAAAGGGTACTTTGCCGATTTTCAGGCACTTGTCACGTCGATTCATCTCCGAAACGGCGTTAATTATAAACGTCAACCTTTCGGTTTCCAGCTCAAGAGAGAAGCTCTTTCATAGAGCCAATTATACTGTGTCACCATCTGGTTGGTGCGTGTGTATTGATAGCCGATGAAGCCCAATATCATCAGCACGATGGTATCGACGATGTAGTAATGCAGCGAGAACATCGTGCCGCCGAACAGCGCGTGATGGATGAATCTTACGGCGATGCCGAGGCCGAGCATGTAGGCGAACAACTGGATGAAGCTGCGCCATGTCTGGGCGCAGGCCTTGCCCGTCATCCACGCCGCCCAGCCGCCGAGCAGGCAGGTGACGAAGAAGAACTGCCAGATCGAAGGTTCCTCGTGGAGAATGCCCTGCATGATGAAGACTCCTGAACTCAGTGATGGCCGCCTTCGA
Organism: Mesorhizobium sp. WSM4842; assembly: GCF_055901575.1. Taxonomy (NCBI): domain Bacteria; kingdom Pseudomonadati; phylum Pseudomonadota; class Alphaproteobacteria; order Hyphomicrobiales; family Phyllobacteriaceae; genus Mesorhizobium; species Mesorhizobium sp. WSM4842. Next base: position 1,422,751 of record NZ_CM148372.1, on the reverse strand, counting down.
GATAAGCGGCGCGCACTTCCGGATTGGCGAGAAGTTCCTTGCCGGTGCCGGTCATCGTCACATTGCCGTTGACCATGACATAGCCGCGGGTGGCGAGCTTCAGCGCGCCGAAGGCGTTCTGCTCGACCAGGAATACGGTCAGCCCTTGTGTGCGGTTCAGCTCGCGGATGGCGTCAAAGATCTGCTTGACGATCAGCGGCGCCAGACCAAGCGAAGGCTCGTCGAGCAGAAGCAGCTTCGGCCGCGCCATCAGCGCGCGGGCGATCGACAGCATCTGCTGTTCACCGCCCGACAGCGTGCCGCCGCGCTGGGCAATGCGTTCCTTGAGGCGCGGGAACAGCGTGAACACCTTCTCGATATCCTCGTCATAGTGCTTGAGGTTGTCGAGGCTGGCGCCCATCTGCAGGTTTTCCATCACCGTCATACGCGGAAAGATGCGGCGGCCCTCCGGCGACTGCGCGATGCGCATGCGCGCAATCTCATGGGTCGGCAATTGGGTGATGTCAGTGCCGGCGAAGGTAATGGTGCCCGCCCGCGCCCGTGGAGCACCGAAAATCGTCATCATCAGCGTCGACTTGCCGGCGCCGTTGGCGCCGATCAGCGCGACGATCTCGCCCTGCTTGACGGTGACATCGACGCCGTTCAGCGCCCTGATGTTGCCGTAGTAGGTCTGGACGCCCTTGACATCGAGAAGCGTTGTGCCGGCCATTATTTGCGCCCTCCGCGCTTGCCGGCGGCAGGCCCGGCGGTCTTCCCGGAAGTACGGCCAGAACGAGCCTTGGCGGCCGGCTTTGCATTGGAAGATTTCGCCGCCGGCTTGGCTGCGGGCGACAAGGGCTTGCTTGCCACCGCCTTTGCACGCTCGTCGACCTGCCCCGCTTTCGAGGCGCCTTTCGAGACCGTGACGCGCTCGCCCTCGCTATGGCCGATCGTCTCGGTCACCGGTCCCGCGAGATACGAGGACGATGCTCCCGGGCCGTGCTCCGCGTCGGGGCCGGTGTCCAGTTGCTCGATAACATCTTCGTCGCCGACCTCGGTCAGCACAGTCTCGACCTGCTCGTCGTCGACACCGAGATAGGCGGCGATGACGCGCGGGTCCGTCCGCACCGATTGCGGATTGCCGTCGGAGATCTTGCGGCCGTATTCGAGCACCACGACATGGTCGGAAATCTGCATGACCACCGACATGTCGTGCTCGATCAAAAGGATGGACGTGCCGGTATTGTCCTTGATGTCCTTCAGCAGCGCATTGAGCGCCGCCGATTCCTTCGGATTAAGGCCGGCGGCCGGCTCGTCGAGGCACAGAAGCTCGGGACCCGTACACATGGCGCGGGCGATTTCCAGACGCCGTTGCGCGCCATAGGGCAGGTCGCCGGCCGGATCGTCGGCGCGGTCGACAAGGTTGGCCTTCTCCAGCCAGTGCCTGGCCAAATCGATCGACTCGGCCGAAGCCTTGCGATAACCGCTGAAGCCGAACAGGCCGAGGATCGTGTAGCCGGACGCCTTCATCAGTTTGTTGTGCTGGGCGACCAGCAGGTTCTCCAGCAGCGTCATGCCCGAGAACAGACGAATGTTCTGGAAGGTGCGCGCCACCTTGGCGCGCGCCGGGATCTCATGATTCGGCAGACGTTCGAGCAGATAGCTCGAGCCATCGCGCCGGTTGAGCGTGAGCATGCCTTCGGACGGCTTGTAGAAGCCGGTGATGCAGTTGAACACGGTGGTCTTGCCGGCGCCGTTTGGCCCGATCAGCGCGGTGATCTCGCCGCGCCTGGCCTGGAAGGACAGGTCGCCGATGGCAACGAGACCGCCGAACTTCATCGACAGATGCTCGACCTGCAGGATGGCATCGTTCATGGATGGGCTCGCATTCATCAGCCGTGTCCTTCCTTGGTGAAGGACCCCGACACGGCTCTGCGTATCTTGAGGAAGGCGGTCGGCTCACGGCTGCCGACGAAGCCGCGCGGCTTCCACAGCATGACGATGACCATGGCCATGCCGAACAGCAGCATGCGATAAAGCTCCGGCGTGAAGTCGGGGCCGAAGCCGGGTATGACCTTAATATTGCCCCAACTCAGGCCGGTCTTGAGGAAATCCAGTTCGCGCAGGATTTCGGTGCCGCCGATCATCACCATGGCGGCGACGGCAATTCCGACCAGCGAGCCCATGCCGCCAAGCACGACGATGGCAAGGATGATCGCCGATTCCAGGAAGATGAAGGATTCCGGGCTGACGAAGCCTTGCCGCGCAGCGAAGAACGAGCCGGCGAAGCCGCCGAACATCGCGCCGGTGGCAAAGGCCGTGAGCTTGGTGGTGGTGGTGTTGATACCGAGCGAGCGGCAGGCGATCTCGTCCTCGCGCAGCGCTTCCCAGGCGCGGCCGACCGGCAGGCGCCTGAGCCTCACCGTGACGAAGGCGGTCAGCAGGCAGAGTCCCAGGATCAGGTAGTAGAGGAAGATCTTGTAGTAGGCGCTCGACGTGGCGATGTCGAAAACCTTGGCGATATAGTTCGGGTCCGAAACGTTGAACGATATCAGGCCGAAGAAAGAGACCTTCGGGATGCCGGAAATACCGGCCGAGCCGTTGGTCACCTCGCGCCAGTTGATGATCACCAGCCTTATGATCTCGCCGAAGGCGAGCGTCACGATCGCCAGATAGTCGCCGCGCAAGCGCAGCACCGGAAAGCCGAGCATGACGCCCCAGAATGCGGCCATGGCGCCGGCGGCCGGCAGCAGGATCCAAAACGAGAGGCCGAAATGCGTGCCGAGCAGCGCATAGGCATAGGCACCGACGGCGTAGAAGGCGACATAACCAAGGTCGAGCAGGCCGGCGAGGCCAACGACGATGTTCAACCCCCAGGCCAGCATGACGTAGATCAGGATCTGGATGCCGTAATTGTCGACATACTTCAGCGAGCCCTGGAATCCGGCCGCCATGGACCCGGCATATAGCGCCAGCACCAACACCACGACGATCGGATAGAGCGCCAGCGCGGTTATGCCCAATGCCGAGAAATGAGCATGAATGAAGGCCCGGAAATGATAAATCAGCCAAGCCAGAGCATAGATGATTGCAAGCGCCCGCACGAACCGCACAAAATCGGAAAGTTCCGGCCCCAAAGCTTCGGTCAGCAATCCACTGAGCGCCAGCAGAATAACGGCGACGGCGACCGCCAGGATGAACGCGGGAAGGCGGAAGAATCGCGAAGCCAGGCTGACCGGCAGCAGGCCGGTGGCGACGTCGACGATCTTCTGGTTCGCCAGGAAGGGTTGGCCATAGGCGACGTAAAGGAAGCGTCCGGCCATGGTGGCGATGACGACGCCGGCGAGCAAGCCCCAGCGCTGCACCAGGATCAGTTCGTTGGAGATGTTCTGGTCGGTCTTCAGGCCGATGAACAGCACGAACAGGCCGAGCGCAATGGCGCCGGCATAGAGCGCTTCGCGGGTGGCGCGCTGCATGGGGGTGGCGACGATGTCGCGCTCCGGAGATGCGGTGACCGCCATTGTCTCAGACCTTTTCGACTTCTGGCCGGCCGAGAATGCCGGAAGGTAGGAAGATCAGCACGATCGCCAGGATGGAGAAGGCGGCGACGTCCTTGTAGTCGATTGAGAAATAGGCCGACCACATGCTCTCGATGAAGCCGATCATCAGCCCGCCGAGCACGGCGCCGGGCAGCGAGCCGATGCCGCCGAGCACGGCCGCGGTGAACGCCTTCACACCAGGGGTGAAGCCGTCGGAAAACACCACGACACCGTAATACATCAGGAACAGCGTGCCGGCGACAGCGGCAAGGGCCGCACCCATGACGAAGGTGATCGAGATGGTGCGGTCGACATCAATGCCCATCAGTGCCGCCATCTTGCGGTCCTGCTCGCAGGCGCGTTGCGCTCGACCAAGCGCGGTCCTGTTGACGAGATACCAGAAGATCGCAAGCAGGATCACGGTGACCAGGACGATGATGATCTGCTTCAGCGACACGCTGATGCCCTCGATCGTGTAGACATTTGACACCATCGGCGGCACCGGTTTGTTGCGCGGCCCTTGCGTCACCTGCACGAAATTGGACAGCGCGATCGACATGCCGATCGCGGTGATCAGCGGCGCCAGCCGGAACGAACCGCGCAGCGGCCGATAGGCCACCTTTTCGATCGTCCAGTTGTAGAGGCTGGTCAAAAGCATCGCCACGATCATCATGACCAGCAGCGCGACGACGATCGGCAGCGAATAGAACAGTGCGCCGAGGATGAGGAAAACGATGAGGGCGGCGAAGGCCCCGACCATGAAGATGTCGCCATGGGCGAAATTGATCATGCCGATGATGCCGTAGACCATCGTGTAGCCGATCGCGATCAGCCCATAGATCGATCCCAGCGTCAGCCCATTGATAAGCTGCTGGACAAAGTACTGCATGCTGTCGTGGCTCCCCTGGAATGTCGCCCATGCAGACGCATTCCTTTTCGTATTTGCCCTAGTCGTAAAGTTTCGAGCCCGGATTGCAACGTGATTTTTCGATCAGAACGCGTGTTTTCGCCGCACGCTGCCCGATCGCCCGTTTTTTTCATATCCGGCCCCTGGACTATCGCGGACCCTATCATTGGCATAACGCAATGTCATTGACGATTCAGCCGTATCATGCACCCCGTTTCGAAGAAATCGCCGTCAAGATAACTTGATGAGCAGGATCGTTGCGCTGCTGAAGGCAATCCCTTTTGGCTCCTTTGGTTTCCCTAGGGTCAGGATTCCCTTTACTTGACGACGAATCCGTGCGCGAACGGGTCGCGGTCGTCGATGAAGATCGTGTTCAATCCGGTCATGCGCGCCCAGCCGCCGATCGAGGGAATGATCGCCGGCTTGCCCGCCACTGTGACCTCCTTCTCGACCCTGCCCTTGAACAGCGAGCCGATGATCGATTCATGGACGAAATCGTCGCCAGTCCTAAGCTTGCCCTTGGCGTGAAGCTGCGCCATCCGCGCCGAGGTGCCGGTGCCGCAAGGCGAACGGTCGATCGCCTTGTCGCCGTAGAAGACGGCGTTGCGCGCATCCGCTTGGCTGTCAGTCGGCGCACCCGTCCACAGCATATGCGACAGCCGGTCGATGCCGGGATTCTCGGGATGCACGAAGGCGTACTTCTCGTTGAGCCGCTGCCGCACCACCGGGCTCCAGGCGATGAGGTCGCCGGCGGAGTGGTCGGCCATGTCGCGATAGTTCTTCTGCGGCTCGACGATGGCGTAGAAATTGCCGCCATAGGCGACGTCGACGCTGATCTCGCCGAGCTGCGGACATTCGACCGTCAGACCCTCGGCATAGAGGAAGGACGGCACGTTGGTAATGCGCACCTCTTCGACATATTCGCCGACCTGTTTGTATTCGGCGGTGACCAGGCCGGCCGGCGTGTCCAGCCTGAGCAAACCCGGCGTCTTCGGCTTGACCAGCCCGTGCTCGATGGCCATCGTCACCGTGCCGATGGTGCCGTGACCGCACATTGGCAGGCAGCCAGAGGTTTCGATGAAAAGGATGGCGATGTCGCAATCGGGCCTCGTCGGCGGGTAGAGGATCGAGCCGGACATCAAGTCATGGCCGCGCGGCTCGAACATCAGCCCGGTGCGGATCCAGTCATACTCGGCCAGGAAATGCGCGCGCCGCTCCATCATCGTCGCGCCCTGGAGCAGCGGTCCGCCGCCGGCGACAAGCCGCACCGGATTGCCGCAGGTGTGGCCGTCGATGCAGAAGAAGGAGTGGCGCGCCATTTCTAGCTCCCGTCAGAAGCGGTTCGGAGAAAACGGAGACAGATCAAACACCGGATTTTGGCCGAGAATGAGATCGCGGACCAGGCGTCCGGTGACAGCCGCCTGGGTCAGGCCGAGATGGCCGTGGCCAAATGCATAGACTATCGTGCCGGCCTGCCTGGCGCCACCGATCACCGGCAGCGAATCCGGCAGCGACGGCCGGAACCCCATCCACTCGCGGCCACCGGCCGGATCAAACCCCGGCAGGAAGCTTTTGGCCTTTTCGAGCAGCGCCTTCGAGCGGGCGTAGTTGGGCGGCCGCTCGATGCCGCCGAGCTCGACCGCGCCGCCGACGCGCACGCCGGTTTCAAGCGGCGTGACGACGAAGCCGTGGCCGGAGAAGATCAGTTGCCGCTTCACGTCGAAGGCGGTCTTCGGCAGCGTCGTGTTGTAGCCGCGCTCGGTTTCGAGCGGGATGCGGTCGCCGAGATGTTTCGCCAGGAGATGCGACCACGCGCCGGCGGCGATGACGAGGCGTTTTGCTTGCCGCACCGTGCCGTCGGCCAGCGTCAATGTCGCGCCATCCTGCCCTGCTCCGACATGGTCGATCCGAGCCTTTTCGAAACGCGCGCTGTTCTTCTCGGCATAGGCCCAGATCGCCTTGCCCAATAATTTCGGATCCGTAACGGTCTTCCATCCCGGCACGAAAGTGCCCTTGACGAAGCGCGGCGACAGGCCCGGCTGCAAGGCGGCGACAGCATCGCCCTCGACATGGCTGAAGCCGATGCCGAAGCGCTGCCTTGCTGCCCAGCCGGGCAGTGACGCCTTGAACTCGGCGTCGCTCTCGTAAAGTTCGAGCGAGCCGTCCTCGCGCAGCATGTTTCCGGTGCCCGAGCGCGCCATCAGCCCGGCCCATTCGGCCTCGGCGAGCCGCATCATCCCGGCCTGCGCCGCGAGGCTGGCCTCGTAGCGGTCGCTTCGTCCGGCGCGCCAGAAGCGGATAAGCCACGGCAGCAGCTTCGGCAGATAGGCGGGCGGGATGCTGAGCGGGCCGAGCGGGTCGGCAAGCCATTTCGGCAGGTGCCTGATCATGCCCTTGTGGGCCAGCGGCAGCACATCGGAAAAGGCCAGGGCAGCGGCATTGCCGGAACTCGTTTCCTCGCATATCCCCGTCCGATCGAAGATCGTGACGTTTCGCCCCGCCTCGGCCAGATAGGCGGCGACACAGATGCCGATGATGCCGCCGCCGATGATGGCGATGTCGATTGCAGCATCGCTATTCATGGCTGCGCGCCACGCTGCATGGCTCGGCCTCCGCCTCGCTCCGCACCTTATAGCCAGCCCCCTCATCCGGCCGCTTCGGGCCACCTTCTCCCCGACGGGGAGAAGAGGCTGACGCCAGCGTTGGCGACCTCTTCTCCCCTCGGGGAGAAGGTGGCCGCGAAGCAGCCGGATGAGGGGGTCTGCGATATTGCCACCCTTAGAATTGTGGCAGTGCCGGCCGCACCGCCAGTGCATCCCTGACGATCTTTTCGACCATCCTGCGGCGCTCGCCCGACAGCGGCTGGCGCGGCATGCGCACGCGGTCGTTGGTGTTGATCGCCAGGACTTCCGCGAGCTTGATGTTCTGCACCAGATAGGTCGACACGTCGAGGTCGAGTAGCGGCCGGAACCAGCGGTAGATTGTCAGCGCCTCCTCGCGGCGGCCCTGCTTCATCAATTGATAGATGGCGACCGTCTCGCGCGGAAACGCAGTGACCAGCCCCGCCACCCAGCCGATGGCGCCGACCGACAGCGCCTCGAACGCCAGATTGTCGACGCCGGTGAACAGGTCGTAGCGGTCGCCGAAGGCGTTGATGATTTCGGTCGAGCGGCGGATGTCGTCGGAGGATTCCTTGATGGCGACAAAGCGCTTGTCCTTCGCCAGTTCCTCCATCTGGTCGACGGTGACGTCGACGCGATAGGCAAGCCGGTTGGAATAGATCATCACCGGCAGGTCGCCGGCCTCGGCGACGGCACGCAGTGCCGCGACCGTCTCCGCCGCATTGGTGTGGTAGATCGGGCTCGGCACCACCATCAGCCCGTCGGCGCCCTCTTTGGCGGCGCGGCGCGCGATCGCCGCCGCCTCGCGCGTGCCGGCTTCGTTGACCGTCAGCAGAACCGGCCTCTTGCCGGCGATCTTCTGCGCGGTCCTCAGCACGTCGATCTTCTCGTCATGCGAGAGCATCGGCCCCTCGCCGAGCGAGCCGCAGACGATGATGCCGTCGCAGCCGGCCTCCATCTGCAGCGCAAAGCAGCGCTCCATCTCGGCGTGGTCGAGGCGGTCGTCCTCGGTGAATTTCGTTGTGACGGCGGGGAAAACTCCGGTCCACATGGCGGTCGCTCCATCTGATATATCAGCCGTATATTTGTTAAGAAACGGACTGTCAACACGGATTTCGCTATGATATATCAAAAATATATCAGGAGCTCGCCTTTGATATTCAATGAAACAAGCCCAGCATTCGAGCCAGTGGCGGCGAAAGCCTACCGCCTGCTCGAGCACATGATCGTGACGCTCGAACTGGCGCCTTCAAGCTTCATTACCGAGGGCGCGCTGATCGACAGGCTGGGGCTCGGCCGCACGCCGATGCGTGAGGCGATCCAGCGGCTGGCTTGGGAAGGATTGCTGGATGTCCGGCCTCGTGCCGGCATCGCCATTGCCCCGCTCCATCCCGGCGACTGGTTGCGCGTTCTCGATGCACGGCGTGGCGTCGAGGTGGTTCTTGCCCGCTCGGCCGCCCGCTTCGTCACCCGTGACGCCGCCGATCTGTTTCACGATGCGGCACTGGCGATGCAGAAGGCGGTGATATCAGGCAATGTGCTGGCCTTCATTCAGGCCGACAAGGCGCTCGACGAGGCGCTGGCGCTGGCGGCCGACAACCCCTTCGCCGCGCGGCTGGCAGCCCCCTTGCAGACCCACAGCCGCCGCTTCTGGTTCCGCTACAAGGCCGAAACCGGACTGGCGGAATCGGCAGAGCACCACGTCGCGCTGATCCGCTCGATCCTCGCCGGCGACGAAGACGCCGCCGCCAAAGATGCCAAGCGCCTGATGGCGCTGCTGCGCGGCCATGCCGAGGCGGCAGCGACGCGCTAGGAGATCGGCATCAACCTTCGGCCGGCTCTTTGAGTTCCGTCCATCCGGCGGCGGCCAGGCGCTGAGCATCGTTCAATTCGGTCATGCGTCCTGGTCGGTCGGGATCACCACGTTTTCCCAATGTTCGCCGGCCGCGACGATGCAGCTTCTGCCGGCGACGTCGGTGACGATGATCGTCCAGCTTCCGCTGTCGGCGACATAGACTTCCATAATCGCCATCTGACCGATCAGCCCGAAAGCAAACTGTCTTTCCTGGAACTGCTCGCTCAGGTGGGCGACGAGATCGCCATGTTCAACGCAATATTGATATTGGGCGCTTGCGGCGTTCGTACCCACCGCCAATGCCCCAGCAAGAATCAGGGTTTTCAACCCAACCAACAGCGATTTGCACGCCATAGGGCACTTCCTTTGCTATCACGTCCGACAAAGGGAGAGCCCTCATCTTGCCGGAACGATTCAGGCCGGGTTCCGACGTCATCGCGTCGTTCCTTTCTGTGTTCCGGTCTGTCATCAGCGGGGACGATTCCTTATGTTCCCACTATGTTCCATATATGGTGTCGGCAAGGAAAAAGCGCAAGCAGGCGCCCGCTGGGGCGCCTGTGGATCCGTTTCATGGTCGTCACGAGAACCGCGGCCTGGCGCGGCTATGCTAAGGCGGCTGCACCCTCAGGTACCTGGCAGCGCCGCTGTCGTCATCGCGCTCTCCCAGCCTTCACCCACCGAAACCACGCAGCTTTGACCGCGTGTGTCGCTGGCGAGGATGGTCCAGGTGCCCTGGTCGGAAACGAAGACTTCAACAATCACATTCGGATTGACGACGCCGAGAGCGGTCGGATTTTCCCGAAACTTCTCGCCGAGCGCCTTGATCATGTCGGCTCGTGGCGCGCATTGGTCGGCCGCTGTTGCCGGGGCGGCGGAAAGCGCGGCAGCCGCCGCGCAAAGTATCGACACCATAAGACGCGTCATCTGACACCTCCTTGCGCCGGCCGGTGCCCGAAGATGTCGCCAGCGCCGTTGGTTAATCTGCCGCGCTTGCTTCGCGGCGGGATTGCAATTTTAAGACTTCTACTGCCCGCCTGGTTCCATCACATTAGCGTTCACGCAGATACGGTGCGAGACCGGCCAACAGAAGGCCCGGTTTCTAGCCGGGCCTTCTTCGTCTTCAATCATAAATCAGGATCCGGAACCGTCCGGCTAATTCATCGTCGGGATGACGAACTCGGCCCCATCTTTCACACCTGACGGCCAGCGCGAGGTCACCGTCTTGGTCTTGGTGTAGAAACGGAATGCGTCCGGTCCGTGCTGGTTGAGGTCGCCGAAGGAAGACGCTTTCCAGCCACCGAACGTGTAGTAGGCGATCGGCACCGGGATCGGCACATTGATACCGACCATGCCGACCTGGACCCTCGAGGCGAAGTCGCGGGCCGCATCACCGTCGCGGGTGAAAATGGCGACGCCGTTGCCCATTTCGTGGTCGTTGGCGAGCTTGATCGCGTTCTCGTAAGTCGGCGCGCGCACCACCGAGAGCACCGGCCCAAAGATCTCTTCCTTGTAGATGCGCATATCGGCGGTCACGTTGTCGAACAGGCAGCCGCCCATATAGTAGCCGTTCTCATAGCCCTGCATGGAAAAGCCGCGGCCGTCGACGACCAGCTTGGCGCCTTCCCTGACGCCGGTGTCGACATAGCCCTTGACCCGCTCCAGCGCCTGCGCCGTCACCAGCGGGCCGAAATCGGCGGACGAATCCGTCGACGGGCCGACCTTCAGGCTTTCGACACGCGGCACCAGCTTTTCCATCAGCCGGTTGGCGGTGTCGTTGCCGACCGGGACAGCCACCGAGATCGCCATGCAGCGCTCGCCGGCTGAGCCGTAGCCGGCGCCGATCAGCGCGTCGACGGTCTGGTCCATGTCGGCGTCGGGCATGATGATCATGTGGTTCTTGGCGCCGCCGAAGCACTGCACGCGCTTGCCGGCCGCGCAGCCGCGCGAATAGATGTACTGGGCGATCGGCGTCGAGCCGACGAAACCGATAGCCTTGATGTCAGGGTCGTCGAGGATGGCGTCGACCACGTCCTTGTCGCCGTTGACGACGTTGAGGATGCCCGCTGGCAGGCCGACCTCGATGAACAATTCGGCGATGCGCATCGGCACGCCTGGATCGCGCTCCGAAGGCTTCAGGATGAAGGCGTTGCCGCAAGCGATAGCCGGCGCGATCTTCCACAAGGGGATCATCGCCGGAAAATTGAACGGCGTGATGCCGGCAACGACGCCGAGCGGCTGGCGCATTGAATAGACGTCGATGCCGGGGCCGGCGCCGTCGGTGAACTCGCCCTTCATCATGTGCGGTGCACCGATGCAGGCCTCGACCACTTCCAGGCCGCGCTGGATGTCGCCCTTGGCGTCGGCGATGGTCTTGCCGTGTTCGCGCGCCAGAATGTCGGCCAGCGCATCATACTCCTTGGCGACCAGTTCGAGGAACTTCATCAACACGCGCACGCGCCGCTGCGGGTTGGTCGCCGCCCAGCCGGGCTGCGCCGCCTTGGCGTTTTCCACCGCCGCACGCAGTTCCGCCTGCGAAGCCAGTGCCACGGTGCCGCGTACCGTGCCGTCCATTGGCTGCATGACGTCCTGCTTGCGGCCGCTGGTCCCAGCGACACGCTTGCCGCCGATGAAATGACCGTATTCGATCATGGTTTCTCTCCCTGTATTTGTGATGCAGCATTGTCCGCCTTTGTGCGGCCGATGGCAACGCGAGCGAACACGCAACCGTTGTGCGGAAAATAGATAGCGGACGACGCCTGTGCATCAATTGCCGCAAATGATAGGGTGCCGGTTCATCGCTGCAGGGATTGAGAGATTGCGTTCCTTCACACCCCCCTCTGGCCTGCCGGCCATCTCCCCCTCAAGGGGGGAGATTGCGCTGTCATCTTTGCCTTCGCCAAACATCGACGCTGTTAAGGAAGAGCTGTCAGCGGAGCTGCCAATCTCCCCCCTTGAGGGGGAGATGTCCGGCAGGACAGAGGGGGGTGCCACGGAACGCAACGTCGACGATTGTCATCCGGACCCTCCTCATGAACTGGGATGACGTCCGCATCTTTCTGGCGGTGGCGCGTGCCGGCCAGATCCTTGGCGCGGCCAAGCGGCTGGAGCTCAACCACGCCACCGTCTCGCGCCGCGTCGCCGCACTCGAGGATGCGCTGCGCGCAAAACTCTTTCGCCGACTGACCACCGGCAGCGAGTTGACGCCGGCGGGCGAGCGTTTCCTTGACATCGCCGAGCGCATGGAAGGCGACATGATCGCCGCGCGCTCGATCGTGGCGGGCGAAGGCGACGATGTCTCCGGCACCGTGCGCATCGGCGCGCCTGATGGTTTCGGCGTCGCCTTCCTGGCCAAACGCCTCGGCGCACTGACGGCGCTTCACCGCGAACTCACCATCCAGCTGGTGCCGGTGCCGCGTTCCTTCTCGCTGTCCAGACGCGAGGCTGACATCGCTATCACCGTGGAGCGGCCGACCGAAGGCAGGCTGGTGGCGGGAAAGCTGGTCGATTACACGCTCCGCCTGTTCGCGTCCCGCGCCTATACCGAAGCGCATGGCCTGCCCCAGACGCCGGCCGAGCTCGGCCGGCACGCACTGATCGGCTATGTGCCGGACCTCATCGTCAGCCCCTCGCTCGACTATGCGGCCGAGTTCAGCGCCGACTGGCGCACGAGCTTCGCCATCTCCTCGGCACTCGGCCAGGCCGAAGCGGTGCGCTCCGGCGCCGGCATCGGCATCCTGCACACCTTCGTCGCCCGTTCGATGCCGGAACTGGTGGCTGTCGACATTGTCGCGCCCATCCGCCGCGCCTACTGGCTGGTCTATCACGAATCCGTCAGACCGCTGCGCCGCGTCCAGATCGTCGCGAGCTTCATCACCAAGGCGGTGGAACAGGAGCGAAGCCTGTTCGTCTGACGATATCCATCTGACGCGGCGAAGTGTATTGACCTTGATCCCAAATTGCGCGGCAAGTTTCTCACCCCGCTCAAATGGATGAAGCACCTTCCGATCCTACCGCTGGTACCGCTCCGGTCCAAGATCGCGGACATTGATGTCCGGCACCCGGCTGGAAATGATGTCGGCCAGGACCTTGGCCGAGCCGCAGGCCATGGTCCAGCCGAGCGTACCGTGGCCGGTGTTGAGATAGAGGTTGGAAAACTCGGTGCGGCCGATTAGCGGCGGCCCGTCCGGCGTCATCGGCCGCAACCCGCACCAAAAGGTCGCCGACCGCATGTCGCCGCTGCCTGGAAATAGGTCGCCGAGCGAATGTTCGAGCGTGCGCCGCCGCGATTCATGCAACGTCAGGTCGAAGCCGGAAATCTCCGCCGTGCCACCGACCCGGATGCGGCCGCCGAGCCTGGTGATCGCCACCTTGTAGGTCTCGTCCATCACCGTCGACACCGGTGCTGCGGCAGCATCCTTGATCGGCACGGTGATCGAATAGCCCTTGACCGGACAGACTGGGATGGGTCGTTTCAGGCTGCGCATGAACTTGGCCGAATAGCTGCCCATCGCCATCACATAGGCGTCGGCAGCCTTCCAACCCTTGCTCGTATTGATGTTGGCGATACGGTTGCGCTTGCGGACAATCCGCCTGATCGACGTGTCGTATTCGAAGGTAACGCCGCACGCCGCGCAGAGCTCGGCCAGACGGTCGGTGAACATTTTGCAGTCACCGGTTTCGTCGCCCGGCAGTCGCAGACCTCCGACAAATTTTTCACGCACGCCTGCCAGCCCCGGCTCGGCCGCGATGCAGCCGTCGGGATCGAGAATCTCGTAGGGAACCCCGTATGTCTTCAGCACCTCGACATCGCCGGCAGTGCCGTCGAGCTGCTGTTGCGTGCGAAAAAGCTGCAGCGTTCCCTTGGCGCGCTCGTCATAGGCGATGCCGGTCGCCTCGCGCAGCGCTTTCAGCGTGTCGCGGCTGTATTCGGCCAAAGGCACCATGCGCGCCTTGTTCACCGCATAGCGATCGGCCGTGCAGTTGCGGAGCATCCTGACCAGCCACACCCACATATGCGGATCGAGAGTCGGCCGCACCACCAGCGGACCATGCTTCATCAACAGCCATTTGATCGCCTTCAACGGGACGCCGGGACCGGCCCAGGGCGAGGCGTAGCCGGGCGAAATCTCGCCGGCATTGGCAAAACTGGTTTCCAGCGCCGGGCCCTTCTGGCGGTCGATCACCGTCACTTCATGGCCGGCCTCGGCGAGATAATAAGCGGTAGTGACCCCGATAACGCCGCCGCCCAGCACGAAGATCTTCATCGCATAGTTCTCCAGAACGACGCCTTGTCAGGGGTTTTGGGACGGGGCATCGTGGCTTTCTGTCTGCCGGATTTTACGGCGTCCGCCAAGTGCTCAAGCATGTCGCCCAAAAGTACGCAGCGGTTTTGGGACAACGACATGCCTAAAAAAGCCCGCGCGCTATCAATTTACATAGCGCCGGTGAAAGCGGTGTCCGAGGCTGGTCAGGATTTCATAACCGATGGTGCCGGCATGGCCGGCCGCCTGGTCCACTGTCTGCGACGGTCCGATCAGTTCGACGAGATCGCCCGCCTTCAGCCTGTCGGGCGGCAGGGCCGAGATGTCGAGAACGATCGAATCCATCGATACACGGCCAAGGAATGGCAAGCGCACATTTTCGAACCAGGCGGCTGAGGCCGCGCGTCGATGCCAGCCATCGGCATAGCCTAGCGAGATCGTTGCGGCGACCAGCGAATCGGTCACGTGAAAAACATGGCCATAGCCAACGCCGGCCCCCCTATCGAGGCTGCGCGTCTGGATGACCTTTGCCTGAAGCCGCACCACCGGCAGCATCGGATTTTCCACCGCTGGCGTCGGATTGATGCCGTAGAGCGCCGCACCGGGCCGGGCGAGGTCGTAATGAAAGGGCTGCCCAAGAAAGATGCCGGAGGAGTTGGCTAGCGAGGCCGGCGCCTTTGGCAGCATCCTGCGCAGCCGCTCGAATTCCAGCCGCTGCTGCAAGTTGGCCGGATGCTCTGGCTCGTCGGCGCGAGCGAGATGGCTCATCACGAAGGTGACGTCGATACCGTCGAAAGCCTGCGGATCGGCAGCGACGGCCTCCACCTCGGCTGCCGCCATGCCGAGCCGCGACATGCCGCTGTCGACCTGGATTGCAGCCTTGAGCTTGCGGCCGGCCCGCTGCGCCGCCGCGCGCCAGGCGGCGAGTTGGTAGGCGCTGTTGATGACGGCGCCCAGCTCCGCGTCGACGGCTTCGCTTTCAGCGCCCGGCTGAATGCCGTTCAGCACATAGATCGCTGGCCGTGCGCCGAGCGCCTGGCGCAGCAAGACCCCTTCGGTCAGATGCGCGACGAAAAAAATAGCGCAGCCTTCGGCCGCCAGCGCCGCCGCCACTTGGGCCCCGCCGAGCCCGTAGCCGTCGGCCTTGACGACACCCGCGCAGCCGACGCCACCCAAGCGCGCCTTGAGCCGCCGGTAATTTGCGCGGATGGCGCCGAGATCGACGGTCAATATGGCGCCGGCCGCCGCTTCGCTGATCGGCGCGGCTTTGACGGCGACCCTTTCAGAAAGAGATTTTTTGGAGGCCTCGTTCATGCCAACCCCGTCTGCAGCGGATTGGCCATCAATAAAGCCACCGCGCTGACGCGGCAACCGTGGTCGGCTCGAGCGCGGCTTGCGCCAAGCTACGCAACCAGATGCCGGAACGCCGCAACCACGTCCTCATAGACCTGACGCTTGAACGGCACGATCAGGTCGGGCAATTCCTGCATCGGCCGCCAAGCCCATTTGTCGAACTCAGCGGTGTGGCCGCCCGGCGGCGGATTGATCTCAATCTCGCTCACGTCGCCGTGAAAGCGGAAGGCGAACCATTTTTGCGTCTGGCCGCGATATTTCCCCTTGAAGGCGATGCCGACCAGATGGGCCGGCAGGTCGTAATATATCCAGTTCGGCGCCTCATCCAGCAACGAGACGCTGCGCATGCCGGTTTCCTCGTAGAGTTCCCTCTGCGCCGCCTGCAGCGGCTCTTCGCCCTTGTCGATGCCGCCCTGCGGCATCTGCCAGAGTTGCGTCGTGCCGGCGAATTCGCTGTCCGGCTCGGCAATGCGATGCCCGACCCAGACCAGCCCATCACCGTTGAGGATCATCAGTCCGACACAGCGACGATAAGGCAGCGTCTCGGGATCGACCGGTTTTTTCTTCGCCATGCTCAACCTTTTTCCGGATCCACCGCCACCGCCGAAATCGGCACGATCTCGATGCCGCGTTTCTTGGCCTCGCTCACCCAAAACGACACGGTGTCGACCGTCAGGTCGAAGGCCGAGCCGATGCCGACAGCAAAGCCTTTTGCCCGCGCGGTGGCTTCCAGTTCGTCCAGCTTCTTCAATATGGCGCCGCGGTCCCGCACGGCGTCGATCGACGTGTCACCGGCGGCGAACGGCACGCCGTTTTTCAACGCCAGGTTGGGTGCCAGGCTGCGCGCCGAAGAACCGTCGTCGACATAGGCCAGGCCGCGCCTGCCGAGCTCGTCCATCAGCGGTCCCATCGCCGCCGCATCGGCCGAAAAACGCGCGCCCATATAGTTCATGACGCCGGTGTAGTTGGTCGTCCGCGACAGCGCCCAGCGCAAATTCTTCAAATTCTCATCCGCCGTCGCCGCGACCGTCAGCGTGTTGCGGCCGGGATTGACGTTCGGATAATCGAACGGTTCGAGCGGCACCTGCATGACGATCTCATGGCCTCTCTGCCGCGCCGCCTGCATCCATCGGCCGATGCTGTTGCCCTGCGGCGCAAAGCCCAGCGTCACTTCGGCCGGCAGCTTGGCGATGGCCGACTGCGTGCCGGTCTGCGACACGGCTAGCCCGCCGATGACAATCGCCACACGCGCACCGCGCGCACCGGACCACGGCCGCGCATAGACATCGAACGGCCGCCTGCCGTCAGCGGCACGAACCGGCAATGGGCCGGTTTCGCCGGCCTCGACCAGCGCCTTGTCGGGAATATGCGCGATCCTCAGGTTCTGGCCGATCGTCGAAGGGTCGCGAATGACAATGGCCGCCTTGGGCGGACCACCGTCAACTTCGGTCGGCATATGGATGATCTGCGGCCCGCCCATCTTGGATGCTGCTTCCGCCTTCGATGCCGGCTCCTTGGCCGGCACTGCGGGTTCGACCACCGCTGTCGTCTTCGGTGTCGAAACGGCGATTTCTTCCGGCTTTCGAAACGGCCTTTCGCGCAGCGCAATCGCGCCGGAGACGCCGATTACGGCCAGCACCAGAAGCGTGGCCGCGACCACACCGGCGCTGATCCTGCGGGCCGCGCGCGGCGGCCGGACTGCCTGCCCTAGCGGGCGTTCGATGTCGTTGCCGATGTCAGCCAAGCCGCATCCCCAGCCGCGGTTCCCCCGAATCAAACTGCCGGGGCCTTGCAGCCCCGGCAGCATTACATCGCTTCGATCAGGCAGCCAGACCTGTTGTCCGGCTGATCGACCTTTACCGGTTCAGCACAGCCCCTACTGGTTCAGCACTGCCTTGTCCGGATTCGGCGGGAACGCCGGATCGGTCTTTTCGCCGCGCAGCAGCTGCTCGGCAAAGATGAGCTGCAGGTCGTCCTTCGGCTCCGGCGGCACATAGGCTGCCGAGCCCGAACCGGTATCGCCCTCGTCGCTGCCCTTGATGTGGCCCTTGAGGTCCGACTCGCCGCGCGTCAGATCCCTGCCCTGCAGGTCCGGCGGCAACGGCTGGTCGACCTTGATGTCGGGCGTGATGCCCTTGCCCTGGATCGACTTGCCGGACGGCGTGTAATAGAGCGCCGTCGTCAGGCGCAGCGCGCCGTTCTCGCCGAGCGGGACAATGGTCTGCACCGAACCCTTGCCGAAGGACTGCGTGCCGACCACCGTGGCGCGGCGCAGATCCTGCAGCGCGCCGGCGACGATTTCGGACGCACTGGCCGAGCCGCCATTGACGAGCACGACCAGCGGCTTGCCGTCGATGTCGTCGCCCGGCCGCGCGTCGAAGCGGGTGACGTCCTTCGGATCGCGGCCGCGCGTCGAGACGATCTCGCCACGGGTGAGGAAGGCGTCGGACACGCTCACCGCCTGGTCGAGCAACCCGCCCGGATTGAGGCGCAGATCGAGCACGTAGCCCTTGAGCTTTTCGTTCGGCACCTGCTTCTTGATGGTGTCGATGGCGTTCTCGAGGTCGTCATGGGTCTTTTCGGTGAAGGAGGTGATCTTCATGTAGCCGATGTCGTTCTCGACTCGGAACTTGACCGCCTTGACCTTGATGATGTCGCGCACCACCGTCAGCTCGATCGGCTTGTCGGCGCCCTGGCGCAGGATAGTGAGCTTGATCGGCGTGTTGACCAGCCCGCGCATCTTCTCGACCGCGTCGTTGAGGCTCAGGCCGCGAACCTCCTCGCCGTCGATCTTGGCAATATAGTCGCCGGCAAGCACGCCCGCCTTGGCGGCCGGCGTATCGTCGATCGGCGTGATCACCTTGACCAGGTCGTTCTCCATGGTGACCTCGATGCCGAGGCCGCCGAACTCGCCCTTGGTCTGCACGCGCATGTCCTGCGCCTCTTCGGCGTTCATATACGAGGAGTGCGGGTCGAGCGAGGTAAGCATGCCGTTGATGGCGTTTTCGACCAGCGACTTGTCGTCGGGCGGCGTCACATATTGCGCCCGCACCCGCTCGAAGATGTCACCGAAGATCGCCAGCTGCTTATAGGTCTCGGAGCCCGCAGCGTTCGCCGTCGAGCCGGGGGCGCCATAGACCAGGCTCATCGCGGATGCGCCCATCAGCGCACCGGCAAACAGAAGCGAAAGTTTCCGCATCATCTCACGTCCTTCCAGAGAAACGGTCCGCCCACCATGGGGTCGGATCGACGGGTTTTCCATCCTTGCGGAACTCAACATAGAGCTCCGGCGTGGCATTTCCATTCTTCGATGCCGAGGTGCTCGCCACCCGGGCCTCTCCCATCGCGCCGACCGGCTCTCCTGCGAGCACCGACTGGCCAGACGCGACGCTGATTCTGCTCATCCCCGCGAGAACGACATGATAGCCGTCACCCGCGTTCAGGATCAAGAGTTGACCATAGGAGCGAAAAGGTCCCGCATAAAGCACATTTCCGTCCGCTGGCGCGGTGACGATGGCTCCCGATTGTGTCGCAACCATGTCACCGAGCATCACTGCGCCGTTACCGTCGCTGGCCCCGAACCGCCGCTTGATCTTGCCGGTGACGGGCAGCGCGATCTGCCCCTGAAGCGCCGAAAACGGTGCAGCGGCGGTGAGCCGGTTGGCTTCCGGGACCGGCAGGGCCGCCAGTTCCGTCTGTGCCGGGGCCTTCTGTGCCGGAGCCGTCTGCGCCGGAGCCTTGTCGGCGCCCGCTGCCTTCTGCTCTGCGGCCTTCTGCTCGGCTGCCTTCGCCGCGGCCGCCGCCTTGCGGGCCTTGTCTGCCTCGAGCGAGGCGATCAGTTCCTTTAGGCTGCCGGCCTTGGCCGCCAGTGCTTCGGATCGCTGCTTTTCCGCCGCCAGCGCCGTTTGCGTCTCGGCTTCGAGTTTCTGCTTGGCTTCGAGCAGCATGCCGAGCCGCTTCTTTTCCGCCGTCTGCTCGCCGACTGCCGCCGTCAGCCGCGCCCGCTCCGCCTCGATCGAGGCGGTCACCCGCGACTGCTCCTTGAGGTCCGCCAGCAATATCTCGGTCTGCTGGCGCAGTTCCGGCACCACGGCGCCGAGCAGAATGGCGCTGCGCACCGACGACAGCGCGTCCTCCGGCTTGACCAGGATGGCCGGCGGCGGATTGAGCCCCATGCGCTGCAGCGCGGCCAGCACCTCGGCCAGAACGTCGCGTCTGGCGGCCAGCGAGGCGCGGATTTTCTGCTCCTCGCCCTTCAGCCCTTCCAGCTTGGCACCGATGTCCTCGATGTCCTGGCCGAGCTTCTGTTCGGTCATTGCCGACTGGATCAGCGCCGCGGTGATCGAGGCATGGTCCTTCTTGACCGTCGCCATGTCGGCGGCGAGCTTGGCCAGCCGCTCGGACGACAGCGTGATCTCCTTCGACACCCGTTCGTATTCGGCGCGGCTCTGGTCCGGGTCAGGCGCCATGTCGAGCCTGTTCTGCGCCCACGCAGCGCCGAGCGACAGCATAAGCGCCGCCGCTGCCAAGCCGCAGCGCGCGCGCCAAAAGCCCGTTCGCGATTTCCAATCTTCAGACATTGAAGCCAGACCCTATGCGTGGCTTCGTTAACGAACCATCAACCATGTTCGAAGCCTCGCCAATCTAGCATAAACTCCCGGGCCTGGGACCAAAATCCCTGCGGCTGGGCCCTCAGTTCACCGGTTTTGGTCGGGTTCATGAACGATGGTAGGGATGACCCGAAAGAATAGTGGCGGCCCGGTAAAGCTGCTCGCCCAACATGACACGGACCAGTTGGTGCGGCCATGTCAACGCGCCGAACGACACCATCAGATCGGCCTGATCGCGCAGCGACTGATCGTGACCGTCGGCACCGCCAATGGCAATGACAAGTGCCCTGCGCCCGCCATCACGCAACAGGCCGATGCGCCCGGCGAAATCCTCGGATGAAAAACTCTTGCCGCGTTCGTCGAGCAGCATCAGCGCGGCACCAGGCTGCAACTGCGTCTGCAGTTTCTGGCCTTCTTCGCGGCGACGCTCGTTGGCGGTCTGAGCGCGGCCCTCAGGAGTCTCGACAACCCCTGAGAATTCGAGCCCTACGACCGGTCCGCTCTTGGCGAAGCGCTCGAAATACCGGTCGGCGAGCTGCTTCTCGGGGCCGGCTTTCATCCGGCCCACGGCATGAACGGCAATTTTCATCCCTGCCTCGAAGAGCCGCTAATGCATGTCACCAAAAGTGGTCACCGGTTTCGGGAACGACATGCATCAATCAAATACGGCTCAGTGGAGGGTCTCTTCCTCGAGGTCCGGCGCTTGCCACATCTTTTCGAGATTGTAGAAATCGCGGACTTCGGGACGGAAGACATGGACGATGATGTCGCCTGAATCGATCAGGACCCAGTCGGCGCCGGCCAGTCCCTCGACGCGAGCCGTGCCGAGCCCGGCATCCTTGAGCGCCTTGAGGAGATGATCGGCGACAGCCGAGACATGACGGTGCGATCGGCCGGACGCGATGACCATATAGTCACCGAGGCTCGATTTTCCCTGAATGTCGATTGAGACGATGTTTTCGGCCTTGGAGTCTTCCAGACTGGCAAGGACTGTCTTGATGGCGCGGGACACGGCGTCGTTTACGCTGATCCCGGCCGGCGAAGGCACGATGTCGGCCTTCTTCCAAAGTGCTGTTCTCAGTGTATTTCCTTTCGCAGCAAGAACAACCAAATCACCCTTCAAAGCAGGTGACCCCCTTAGATAGGCAGAGTTGCGTTGCAGTTTCAAGACGGCAGCCCTGCTGTAGCCAACGAAGAACCGTTCTTCCGGTTCCGCAGTTGAAGAAAAATCGGAACTCTTGTCGCCTGGCCTGGGTTATCGGCGCATTGACCAACTGGATCCCCCTCATGCCAATCGACCCTCAGAACGCTCTCCTCACCGTGCAGTCCGGCCTTGCCCAGCTCAGCGCGCTGATCGTCTCGTACTCCTTCTCGGCCATCGGCGCCGTCATCCTGCTGGTCCTCGGCTATACCGTCGCCGGCCTTGCCCAGCGCTCGATCTATGCCGGCCTCGGCCATATCCATGGCTTCGACACGACGCTGCGCCACTTCTTCTCGAGGATCGTCCGCTACGCCATACTGATCCTCGTCGTCGTCATGGTGCTCGGCCAATTCGGCGTCCAGACGACCTCGATCATTGCCGCCATTGGCGCCATCGGCCTGGCCATCGGCCTGGCGCTGCAAGGCACGCTGCAGAACATTGCCGCCGGCATCATGCTGCTGGCGCTGCGGCCATTCCGCATCGGCGAATATGTCGAGGTCGGCGTCATTTCCGGGACCATCGAGGAAATCGGCCTGTTCGCCACCACGCTGAGAACGGTCGACGGCGTCTACATCCTCGCCCCCAATTCGACGCTGTGGAACCAGCCAGTCCGCAACTATACGCGCAACGGCTTCCGTCGCGCCGACATCACGCTCACCATAGGGTCTTGGAACGATATCGATCTCGCGCAGAAGGCCATGCTTGGCGTCGCCGCCGCGGAGCGACGCGTCAGACGGGAGCCGGCGCCGATTGCCTTTGTGGCGACCGTTGGCGACAGCAACGTCGCCATCACCTTGCGCTACTGGACCTCGGCCGCAGATTTCTTCGCTACCCAGGTCGACCTAACCAAACGCGCCAAGCAGGCTTTCGACAGCGAAGGCATTTCTATACCCGCGCCACCACCGGAAGCGCCACGGCAGGAAACCGTCACGAGACAGTGAGATGATCAATTGCCGGCGTAGGTCTACTTGTACGCGCGACGCTGCTCTTCGGATGGGAAAGCGAGGTCGACTGGCAGCGGTGCCTGCGCCGTCATCGGCGCGAAATTGCCGGTCTCGGCAGCGGGAACAGGCGACATCGCCACCACACGCCACAGCACGAACAGGCAAAAGGCAGCGGCAATTACGATGGCCACATAGATGAAAGCCTGCGTTCCGTAGACAGCGGAAAGCCCGGTCACGATGCCGGGCACGATGAAGCCGGACAGCGACCACGCAAACAGCAGCGAACTGGACAGCGCCACCATGTCGTCCTTGCCGGCGCGGTCGGCGGCATGCGCGCTGGCCAGCGAATAGATCGATTCCGATGCGCCGTCCCAGACCACGTAGATGACGACCAGCGCCGCCAGCGCTCCACCGTCGAAGCCGAGGGCGAACAGGCCCGCCACCGTGGCAAGCGCCGAAGCGGCGGCCAGCACAAAGCGCCGGTCGGTGCGGTCGGAAATCCAGCCGAGCGGGATCTGCAGGATCAATGTGCCGACAGGCATCGCCGACAAAAGCAGCGCCACATCTGCCTGGCTGTAGCCCCTGGCCGTGGCATGGATCGGCGCGAAGCCCGAAATCGTCATCGACAGGCCACCGACGGCAAGCATGCCGGCCACGCCCACCGGCGAAATCCGCCAGGCCCGGCCAAGCGCGACCGACGCCGCCTGCGGCGGCGGTGGCTGGGCGAGCCGCGTCAGCCCAACAGGAAGGATCGACAGCGCGGTGAAGGCGATGCCGATCAACGGCGCGTCCGCAGCCCTTATGTCGATCAGCGCCAGTGTGGAGTAGCCGACACCGAGCCCGGCGACATAGGCGACGTAGAAGAAGGCCATGACCCTGCCGCGTATGGCGTTGGCGACGACGTCGTTCAGCCAGCTTTGCGCAACGATGAACAAGCCGCATATGGCAAAGCCATAGAGCGCGCGTGCTGCGATCCACGACAGCGGGTGCGGCCCGGCCCCGACGGCGGCGTTCGACAGCACGATCAAGGCCGACAGCGCCATGAACGCGCGAGCATGGCCGACGCGCCGCACCAGCGGACCGGTCAGGATGCAGCCTGCCAGGCCGCCGGCCGAAAGGCCGGTGACGATCAGCCCGGCCCAGGTCGGATCGAAGCCCTCGGCGCCGAGCCGGACCGGGATATAGGCGAACATAAGTCCGTTGCCGACCGCAACCAGCGCCATCGACAGGACGATGCTGGCAATGGCGATCGCCGGGGCTGGCGGGCTGCCCTGCGCCGGATCGCGTCTGGTCTGGTTTCGCTCGAGAATCGCCATGCCCGCGCAGGATCGCCTACGGATCGGGGAAAAGCAGCCGCAAATGCGACATCAGCGGTCTTCCCTTCTCCCACAACAAGGGGAGAAGGAGACTCCTATCCGTTCGCCGAATTGCGGATCGCGGTCGACGACAGCGACGAGCGCGGACCGTGGATGAAGGTCCAGGCCGGCGCCTTCATGCGGGCGAGCCGCGGCGCGTCGCCTTCGTCGACACGCGCGTAATCGAAGGTCTTGGCGACGACGGACGACAGGAACGACAGCGTCGCGCCAGGGCGGTCGATCACCGCGATCGGAAACGTCATCACGATCTGGCGCCAGCGCTGCCAGCGGTGGAAATCACGAAGCGAATCGGCGCCCATGATCCAGACGAAGTCGACGCCCGGGTTGCGCGCCTTGACCAGGGCCAGCGTGTCGGCGGTGAAGCGGACATAATGGGTCGCCTCGAAGGCGGTGACCTTGACCTTCGGGTTCCGGGCGATCTGCTCGGACAGGCGCAGCCGCTCGGCCAGCGGCGCCAGTTCCCGCGCGCTCTTGAGCGGATTGCCCGGCGTCACCATCCACCACAGCTGATCGAGCGCCAGACGTCTGAGCGCGACCTCGGCAACCAGTGCGTGGCCGGCATGGGCAGGATTGAACGAGCCGCCGAACAGCCCGACGGCCAGGCCCTTTCCGGCATGCGGCATGTGAAGGTAGCGAGAGGGGACGGGTTGTTCGGAAGGGGAGAGCATCGTGCTAAGCACCCCCCTCTGTCCTGCCCTCTTTGCCAAAACTTGGCATCTCCCCCGCAAGGGGGGAGATTGGCGGCTTCATCGCAGCCGCAAATCTTGCAGCGTCGGCGATTGGCGAAAACAGAAACGACATCCGATCTCCCCCCTTGCGGGGGAGATGTCCGGCAGGACAGAGGGGGGTGGCTGGGCGCACGCCTCTCAGGCTCTAACCGCGAATAGCTTCAAGGCCTCACCTGTCCGGTCCCACGCACGCGGTACTTGAACGAGGTCAGTTGCTCGACACCGACCGGGCCGCGCGCATGCATTTTGCCGGTGGCGATGCCGATCTCGGCGCCCATGCCGAATTCGCCGCCATCGGCGAATTGGGTCGAGGCATTGTGCAGAAGGATCGCCGAATCGATCTCATTGAAGAACCGTTCGACCGCGCTGGCATCCTCGGCGACGATCGCCTCGGTGTGGTGCGATGAAAAATTCTCGATATGCTCGATCGCGCCGGCAACGCCGTCGACTAGTTTTGCCGCGATGATGGCATCGAGATATTCGCTCACCCAGTCGGCGTCGGTCGCCGGCTGGGCGTCGGCGAACACTTTCAGCACCTCGGCGTCGGCGTGGATTGCGCACCCTGCCGCGCGTAACGCCTCAAGGATCGGCACCAAATGGGTGGAGGCAACAGCGCGGTCGACCAGCAGCGTCTCGGCCGCGCCGCAGACGCCGGTGCGCCGCATCTTGGCGTTGACCGCGATGCTGACCGCCATGTCGAGATCAGCCGAGCGGTCGATGTAGAGATGGCAGATGCCTTCGAGATGAGCGAAGACCGGCACCCGCGCCTCGTTCTGGACGCGTTCGACCAGGTTCTTGCCGCCGCGCGGAATGATGACGTCGATATTGCCGGAAAGCCCTTTCAGCATCTCGCCGACAGCGGCGCGGTCGGCGGTCGGCACCAGCTGGATGGCATCCTCCGGCAGCTTGGCCGTCTTCAGCCCTTCGACCAGGCAGGCATGGATAGCCGCCGAGGAGTTGAGCGAATCCGAGCCGCCGCGCAGGATCACCGGATTGCCGGCCTTGAGGCAAAGCGCACCGGCATCGGCCGTCACGTTCGGCCGGCTCTCATAGATGACGCCGACGACGCCGAGCGGTGTGCGCACGCGCTCGATATGCAGGCCGTTCGGCCGATCCCATGCGGCGATGACATCGCCGATGGGATCGCTCAGTTCGGCGATTTCGCTGATGCCGTCGGCCATGGCACGGATGCGGGCAGGATCGAGCTTCAGCCGGTCCATGAAAGAGGCTGAAAGCCCGGACTGCTCGCCTTTGCTGATGTCGATGGCGTTGGCGTCGAGAATATCCTGCTCGTGGCGAAGGATCGCCTGCGCCATGGCGATCAACGCGGCGTGCTTGCGCTCGGCTGTGGCGACGGCCAGCGGTCGGGCGGCGGCCCGCGCGCGGCGGCCGATATCGGCCATTAGCGCGGCAGTGTCGTCCCGGGATTTTTCATGCAGCTTCAGCATGGCTCATCCTCCGCTGGTTACTTGGTCACCGGCCTGTACTTGGTCAGCGGCCCGTACTTGGTCACCCGAATGGTTCACCACAAGGTCGTCGCGGTGGATCATCGCCGAGCGCGCTTCGTAGCCAAGCACGGTTTCGATCTCGGCTGTTTTCAAGCCTGCAATCCTTACGGCATCGGCGGCATCGTAGGCAACCAGTCCGCGCGCGATCTCGCGGCCTTCGGGCGACAGGATCGCCACCGTGTCGCCGCGCGAGAAATTGCCGCTGACCAGTTTGACGCCGGCCGGCAGCAGCGATTTGCCCGACAGCAGCGCGCCGATGGCGCCGGCATCGACTGTCAGCCGGCCAGCCGGTTCGAGCTGCCCGGCGATCCAGGTCTTGTAGCCCTTGACCGGATTGGCGCTCGGCCGGAAGAAAGTCGCCCGCTCGCCACGCTCGATCGCCATCAGCGGCGACAGGCGGGTGCCTGATGTGATGATCATGGCGGTGCCGGCGGCGGTGGCAATCTTGCCGGCGTCGAGCTTGGTGCGCATGCCGCCGCGCGAAAACTCCGAAGCGGCCGCACCTGCCATCGCCTCGATCTCGGCGGTGATGCGGTCGACGATCGGAATGAACCGGGCCTGCGGGTCGCGCGCCGGCGGCGCGGTGTAGAGCCCGTCAATGTCGGAGAGCAGCACCAAGAGATCGGCGCCCATCATTGTGGCGACCCGCGCCGCCAGCCGGTCATTGTCGCCATAGCGAATTTCGGAGGTTGCCACCGTGTCGTTCTCGTTGATGACCGGCACCGCCTTCATCTTCAGCAGCGTCGAGATCGTCGCGCGCGCATTGAGATAGCGGCGGCGCTCTTCGGTGTCGCCGAGCGTCAGCAGGATCTGGCCCGATTTCAGGCCGCCCTTGCCGAGCGCCTCCGACCAGGCGCCGGCCAGCGCAATCTGCCCGACGGCGGCCGCCGCCTGGCTCTCCTCGAGCTTCAGCGCCCGCTTGCCGAGGCCTAAAATGGTGCGACCAAGCGCGATGGCGCCGGACGACACGACGAGGATCTCGGCGCCAACTTCGGCCAGCACTGAGATGTCGCCGGCAAGCGAGGCCAGCCAGTCGCGCTTCAGGCCTGTCGTGCGGTCGACAAGCAGCGCCGAACCGATCTTGACGGTGATGCGCCGGTATTTTCTCAGCGACTGCGCGGCCATCGCTATCTCCAGCGCGTCTCGACCGGAGTGGCGACAGCTTCGCGCGCCTCGGCCACGACCGCGATCAGCGCCCGCAGAACTGCTTCGACGCCTTCGCCGGTGACCGCGGACAAAAGCATCGGCGCGCGGCCGGCGGCGCGTTTCAGCGAAGCGACCTTCTTCTTGCGTGCGTCGGCATCGAGCGTGTCGACCTGGGAAAGTGCTACGATCTCGACCTTCTCGATCAGACCATGGCCATAGGCGTCGAGTTCGGTGCGCACGGTCTTGTAGGCCTTCCCGGGATTTTCTTCCTGCGCCGAGACGAGGTGCAGAAGGACGCGCGTGCGTTCGACATGTCCGAGGAAACGGTCGCCGATACCGACGCCTTCATGCGCGCCTTCGATCAGGCCGGGAACATCGGCGATGACGAACTCGCGACCGTCGATGCGGGCCACACCGAGACCCGGATGCAGCGTGGTGAAGGGATAATCGGCGATCTTCGGCTTGGCTGCGGTGACGGCGGCGAGAAAAGTCGACTTGCCGGCATTGGGCAGGCCAACCACGCCGGCATCGGCGATCAGCTTGAGCCTGAGCCAGATGTTGAGCTCTTCGCCCGGCTGGCCGGGGTTGGCGCGGCGCGGCGCCTGGTTGGTCGAGGTCTTGAAATGCTGGTTGCCGAAGCCGCCATTGCCGCCCTTGGCCAAAAGGAAGCGCTGGCCGACCACAGTCAGGTCGCAGATCAGCGTCTCGTTGTCCTCGGCAAAGACCTGCGTTCCCGCCGGCACTTTCAGCGTGACGTCGCCGCCCTTGGCGCCGGTCATGTTGCGGCCCATGCCGTGGGTACCGGTCTTGGCCTTGAAATGCTGCTGATAGCGATAGTCGATCAGCGTGTTCAGCCCATCGACCGCCTCCACCCAGACATCGCCGCCGCGGCCGCCGTCGCCGCCGTCGGGCCCGCCGAACTCGATGAACTTTTCGCGCCGGAACGACACCGAACCGGCGCCGCCGTCGCCGGAGCGGATGTAAACCTTGGCTTGATCGAGAAATTTCATCGGATTGCTGAGTTTCTGCTAGTGGCCTTGCGGCATTGCTCTAAACCTTCGGCACTGCTCTAAACCAAGGCGGGGCGAAGGGCGAGGCTGTTTATGAACATGGCCGGAGTCGCAATGAAGCTCGTAACCTACAACATCCACTACGGCGTCGGTCTCGACGGCCGCTACGATGTCGGCCGCATCGCCGATGCCGTGCGCGGCGCCGACGTGATCGCGCTGCAGGAGGTCTCGCGCAACAACCCCAACAATGGCGGCCGCGACATGGTGGCCGAGCTCGGCGAGGCGCTGCCCGAATACTTCGCCGTCTACAGCAGCAATTTCGAGGCCAATGTCGGCTCGCGCCTGGAAAACGGCCGCGCCATCACCACCACCTTTCAGCTCGGCAACATGGTGCTGTCGAAGACGCCCGTTCATCTGTCGCGCAATCTCCTCTTGCCGCGCAGCCGCAGTTTCGAAGTGATGAATTTCCAGCGCGGCGCGCTGGAGGCGCTGATCGAGACGCCGCTTGGTTTCATCCGCTTCTATTCCACCCATCTCGATCATCGCAGCCCGGTCGAACGCGCCAGCCAGATCCGGTTTCTGCGCCAGCGCTTGTTGAACTATGCGATCGAGGGCGGCGCGCTGTCGGGCGTCGCCGAGGTCGGCCTGCCCGACCTGCCTTGTCCCGAAGGCTTCGTCGTCATGGGCGATTTCAACATGCTGGCCGGATCGCCGGAATATGTCGAACTCGCCGGCCGCCTGGATCACGAGTTCGGCATGCCTGTGACCGCCGATCTTGCCGTCGATGTCGCCCTTCGCCTTGCCGCCACAGGCGCCGATCTCATCACCTGGGTCGACCCCAAGCGGCCTGACGACGCCAGCCGCCACAAGCGCATCGACTATGTCTTCACCAGCGCCTCGCTCGCCAAATCGCTGAAGCGCCTGTGGGTTGACCGGCAAGCGGTCGGCTCGGACCACCTGCCGGTCTGGGTCGAGATGGTTTGACCAGCGTCCATCAGAAATGCACCCAGTTTCGCAGGCTGGTCCAGGTCTTGCGATCGAGACGGTAGCGCTCGACGGGCACCTGGCCGGCGACGATCGAGTTCAGCATGCCCTGGCCGGCATATTGGAAGCCGCATTTGTGAATGACCCGGCGTGAGGCCGGATTGATGACCCGCGTCGAGGCATGCAGCACCTGGACCGCCGTCTTCTGGAAGGCCAGGTCGACCAGCGCATGCGCGGCTTCCGTCGCATAGCCGCGCTTCCAGTAGGGCTCGCCGATCCAGTAGCCGAGTTCCAGCCCGCGATCGGTGGTGTTGAGCCCGGCGCAACCGACGAAGGTTTCGGTGCCGGCCAACGTCAGGGCATAGGCAATGCCGGCCCGGCGCGATGCCGTCATGGCGAGGAAGGCGCGTGCCTCGGCCTCGCCATAGGGGTGCGGCATGCGGGCCAGCATTTCGGCGACGTGGCGGTTGTCGGCGAGCACCACCAGTTGCTCGATATCGCTTTCGCGCGGCGGCCGCAGGACCAGCCGCTCGGTCACCAGGACCGGACAATCTATCGCGTAACTTTCACCGTCTGTGTCTTCCGCTTCGGCAACCATGTCAGTCCTCCAGGCACAAGAAAAAGGGGAGATGGAAACCCATCTCCCCTGATCCATTTCCTGGCTTGGCCAGACACCGGTTCCCGAGATGGGTGCCGGTGTTCTCGTACGGAACCGGCTACTCCGCGGCCTTCGTCATCGGGTTCACCGATACGTAGGTTCGGCCATTGGCTTTTTTGTTGAAGGTGACTGCGCCAGCTTCGAGCGCAAACAGCGTGTGATCCGTGCCAATGCCGACATTGGTGCCGGGATGCCACGTCGTGCCACGCTGACGAATAATGATGTTGCCCGGAATCACGGCTTCGCCGCCGAACTTCTTCACGCCGAGCCGCTTGGAATGGGAGTCGCGACCATTGCGCGACGAACCGCCAGCTTTCTTGTGTGCCATCTAACTAACTCCGATGCGCCTCAAGGGCGCTTAAAAGGTCTTATGAACGCGTTCGCGTTCCGTTTCAAGTCCGAACCGGCGACGATCGCGCCGGGCCGCTTTACTTCTTCGCCAATTCCTTGGCCTGCTCGCGCCAGTCCATGATCTGGTCGGCGCTGAACGGCATATGCTCGTCGATCTTGGCGACATCCTTGTCGGACAGCTTGGCGATCTGAGCGAAGGTCGTGATGCCCTGCTCGTTCAACTGGCCGGCCGCAACCGGGCCGATGCCCTTGATCACGGTCAGATCGTCCGGCTCGCCCTTCGGCGTCTTGAACAGCGGAGCGGCGGTTTCGGTTGCCTTGGCCTCTGCTTCGTTCGGCGCAGCCTCTGCCTTGGCTTCCTTCTTCGGAGCAGCCTTTGCCTCGGTCTTGGCCGCGGCCTTTTTCGTCGGCTTGGCACCATCCAGCAGGATCTCGGCGATCCGCACGGTGGTCAAAAGCTGGCGATGGCCGATCTTGCGGCGCGAATTCTGCCGGCGGCGCTTCTTGAAGGCGATGACCGTGCGGTTCTTGCCCTGTTCGACGACTTCGGCGGTGACCAGGGCGCCGCCGACGAACGGCGCGCCGAACGTGACATTCTCGCCCTCGCCATGCGCGAGCACGTGGCCGATCTCAACGATATCGCCGACCTGGCCTTCGACTTTTTCGATCTTCAGGAGATCGTTGGCGGCGACGCGATACTGCTTGCCGCCCGTTTTGATGACTGCGAACATTTTTTGCCTTTCGCTGTTCGGTCGGCCTTGATGAACCGCTTCAGGCGGTTCGGCCGTCTTTTTGTCAGTCTGCGGGTTCAAAAAACAAGCGGCGCGGAAGAACCCTCCACGCCGATTGCGCGCTGTCCCTAACCGAAGGTTCGGCGCGAGTCAAGGCAAACGGCCGACAGGCAAACGGCCGAAAGCAAGCCATCGGATTGCCCAAGGCAAGCCGATGGCGTTGGCACAGACGGCAGAGGGATCGAAGGACGAGCCATAAGGCCCGGAGAGAAGCCTGATATCAGGCAGATTGGCCCTTGTAACCTGTCCGCCCAGCCGTTATCTAGTGCGCCGCGCCGGCAACGGCGGACCATGACCGCGGAGAGGTGGCAGAGTGGTCGAATGCACCGCACTCGAAATGCGGCATGGGTGCAAGCCCATCGGGGGTTCGAATCCCTCCCTCTCCGCCAGCAGCTTCGTCCATCAGTTTGATTTCATTTACTTTTTCGATGGTTTCTTCGGACGGGCTGCACCCTTGGCTGCATCTTTGAACGGTGCTTAGACCCGTAAGACGGGTCCGATTTGCGACAGCCTGCCGCACCTTCCGGCGTCAGCTTGATCCTCATCGCCACGGGTCGAATTGTGAGAAATGGCGCGCCGGCTGCGAGGCCAAGCAAACGGCCTGACCCGCATCTATTGATGCCGCCGTCAACTCTCAAGGAACTCCGCACTCAGGCTGCCTTGATTAGTTTCCAGCCACGCCTTGGACGCCTCGAAGTCGGGCAAGACAGCCCGGAGAAAATCCCAGAAAGCAGGACCGTGCGAACGATGCCGGAGATGGGCAAGTTCGTGGGCGACGACATATTCCAGCACCTTCCTCGGCGCGAATACGAGATGCCAGTTGATGAGGATGTTGCCCTCGGGGCCGCACGATCCCCAGCCGCTTGCAAAATCAGCGACGCGGATCGAGCGAGGCGCAAGCCCGAACCGGGTCTTGTAGCCTGCGGCGATCTCCGTCACGTCACGCCGAACGCGCCGCTTCAGCCACAGTTTGAGTTCGCTGGCGACGAGTTGGTCGGCGTCATCGTCTATCCCCGTCGCGGATGTAGCGGGCAAGCATGACGTCGGACGCATGACCGGTCTGCGCCCTGAACTTGAATGTCGATGCGCCAGCCATCACGGCGCGCGTCTTAGTGGGGCTCCACAAAGCCACCCCCACCCCTTGCCTGCCGATGAAGCCGGGGGATATGCGTACCATTGTCTTCGGCGGGTTGGGCGAGACCTACGTCGACACGATCATCGCGGCGCGGGACGCGGCAAAGAAAAAGGGCGGCTAGTTGCCGCCCTCCTGCCACCTGCCGAAAGCCTGCACCAGCGCCTTGACCACCGGAGCCCGGCGATCCCGCCGGGTGTCGTGCACGCTACGCCACCGCTCGTTCTCCTGCGCCAGCCAGATCATGACCACCCGCTTGTCGTCCCAAAGCGCCTCGGTGCCTGCCAGCGGGTCGAGGCCGAGTTGCCGCTCAGCGCCGACGAGGTCGAGCGGCAGCACCATCATGCCGGGCAGGCCTTCCCATGCCGGGCGGCGCATCTGGTAGACAGTCGGATCGATGAGGAAGCTGTCGACCAACACCACCATGTGACCGGACCAAGCGACCGGCGTGTCGCGCGTGTCGCGCTTGTCGAGCGTCCGCATCCCCTTGTGATCGCCGACCCCCACCGAGTGCGTCTGGTTGCCCTCGGCATCGAGGCCGCGCACGATGGTGTAGACGGTCTGCAGCCGGGCGTCCTTGAAGCCGATGCGCCAGAGGAAGTCGCGCACCGCAAGCGAGGCCAGCACGCAACTCTCCTTCGACTTGCCGGGAACGATGTTGCTGACGGTGCTGTCGAACGCCGGGTGCAGTTTGTCGGCGATCACCGCCAGCGCCTTGACCAGCTTCGCCGGGGGCTCGCCGATGATCATGAGGTCGTCCGGCTTCATGTCCCGCCCCTCACAGGTGCTTTGACGGGCCGACCAACGCGCCGTTTTTTCGAAGGCTTCTGTCTCAAAAGCTTCGGTTGCCCGGCGGGCATTGGGTTGGCCAGGTCGGCCTGCGCTTTGACATAGGCCTCGCCGTCCGCGCGCTTCAGCATTGGGCGTTTGCCGCCGACGACGATGCGCTGCGGCCACCCCGGTTGATTGATGTGGTTGTAGTAGCTGACGCGGGAACGGAACCCCAGCATGCCCATCACGAACTCATCGATGGTGCACAACTCTGCTGGCTGTACGTATGCTGGGTCTGGTGACTGACTGGCCAACTGCTCGCGCAACGCCGCCAGTTCGGCCAGCACCCTTTGCAGCTGCCGGTCGATGTGATCTAGGCTGATCTCGTTTCTCATACTTCCCCTCCTGTTGCGCCATGCTGAGGAACTTCGCCAGATTGGCCTCTTGATATTGTCACTTTGTCCGTGACGCGGCGCTTCCTGACGCCGGGCAACCCGACAGTCAATTCCACGGTTTGCCATAGTTGCGTTCAATCAGCCGTCTCAATCTGTAAGCGCGCTACAGGACCTTTACAAGCGTGTCATCCGTCGCGTATACGATGTGCACGTTAACGCGCTTACAGGAACCGCACCATGACCGTTTACGCCTACGTCCGCGTTTCCACCGCCCGGCAGGTCGCCGAGGGCGAGAGCCTTGACGTCCAGCAGCGACAGATCGAGGGCTATGCCCTCATGCACGCCATGACGGTTGCCGAAACCATCGTCGAGGAAGGCGTGTCCGGTTCGGTGCCGCTGTCCGAACGCCCTGCAGGCGCGGCGCTGTTCGCCAAGCTGAAGGCAGGCGATGTCGTCATTGCCGCCAAGCTCGACAGGTTGTTCCGCTCGGCGCTCGACGCGCTGCAGATGGTCGAGACGTTGAAGGTCAGGGGCGTCAAGCTGCATTTGATCGACCTTGGCGGCGACATCGCCGGTAACGGTCTGTCGAAGCTGTTCTTCACCATCGCCAGCGCCTTCGCCGAAGCCGAGCGCGACCGCATCCGTGAGCGCGTCTCCCAGTCCAAGGCCGACCAGCGCGAGCGGGGGCGTTTTCTCGGCGGGGCGCGACCGTTTGGTTATCAGATCGCCGTCGACGGCGAACTGGTCGAAGATGCCGCTGAACAAAAGGCTATCGCCAGAATGTGCGAACTGCGTGGTCACGGGCTGTCTCTTCGCGCCATCGCCGAAGCTTTGGCCGACGACGGAATTGCGCTTTCGCATGTGGCCGTGAAGAAGGTTCTGGAGCGCAACGGCGGCAGCGAAAGGAGCGCGCCCGAAGAAAAGGCTTCAACGGGCCAGCCGGCTCTCGGAACGCGATGGTAGGCGATCCCGAAATCGGCCCGCGCCGGGCCAAGGAAGTCCGCACAGTTGATCAAACGCCCCGGTCGGCCTTCGGGACCTGACACACCGAACGCGCCTAAGCGGCCTTTCTAGTGGCGCATGTATATTTGGCAAACCCGCCAACCGGTTGAAGTTATTCATCTAGGCTTGTGCGGGGCGCTTGCACATTGGTGCGGGATGTCTGGATTGACTAGAATGGTGATCCGCGAGCCAGCCTCGGCCGGGCACGTAGGCACTAACGATGGGCTGGTTTCGATACGATAGCCTTTTCCGTCAAATACGTATTGCAACAGGTAGCGGTCGGGGCCTTCGCCGCCATCAATGCGCTTCAACACTTCAGCGGCTGCCGGGACCCAGTCCTTTGTATGGTCTCGTAGCCAAATGCTGTGCAGGAACGCAACGGCAAAGAACGCTCCACCACAGAGCAGGAAAGCGACCAGAAAGGCTGCGAAGTCGCTCATTTAGGCTTTCTACCGCCCTTGTT
This sequence comes from Mesorhizobium sp. WSM4842, assembly GCF_055901575.1. Classification (NCBI taxonomy): domain Bacteria; kingdom Pseudomonadati; phylum Pseudomonadota; class Alphaproteobacteria; order Hyphomicrobiales; family Phyllobacteriaceae; genus Mesorhizobium; species Mesorhizobium sp. WSM4842. The sequence continues at coordinate 1,388,166 of NZ_CM148372.1, read as the reverse complement.
GTCGTCCGTTGCATTTGTCAAATATATAATCGCTTGTCTAGTTCACGCGCTTCGGCGCGAACTAGGCCTGCCACGCCTCAAGGTGGCTCCACATTTGACCCCCACCCCCGCCTGCCGAAGATGCCGGATGGGGGCGGCAGGTACACTGTTGCTCTGCCAGCCGCCGATGTAAATATCCGGTCTCGGACGACGCGATCTGGATGCGATGACATTGACGGGATCACAGATCAGGCGCAAATTGAGCGCACCGACCGAGCCCGGGCAGGCCCGGCCGGGACCGCGTGTGCGATGAAAACCTCGAGCAGGACGGAGACTGACGGGAGGAAGAAATGAGCCGGGTCAAGGACGTTTGCGATCGAGCGCGATCGCTATGGCTGCGGGTGGTGCGATCGACCCACCCAGTCGACGATGTCGAGAACGACGAGCTGTATCGGCTGATCGACGGCAAAAACCAGGTCATCACCGGCACCAACTTCGAGGCGTCCCGCTTCGACATCGAGACCCGTCTATCGCGGTGGGAGAGCTACAAGCCGCCGAACCGTAACTGAAAACTATTCCGGTTCGGAGTACTTTGGAGAGCCCAGCCACCGCGCTGGGCTTTTCCATTTCAGTGAACAATGCGATCGGCTATCTCGGCTCGAAGCCGGGTTACGAGCGCGAGTGGCCCGACCGCGACCCAGCGAGCGCTGAGGCATGGGAGAAGGCATGCCTCCTGCTACTGGTGGTAGAAGAAGAGAAGCAGAACGATCGCAGTCAGAGGGGAGAGGGCCAGATCAAACTTACCAAGGATCAGAGGCAGCGCTTCGACGAACTGGTTGACGCGCTGCGCGCGGCGTATCTTCACCACCGTTGCCGATCAAGGCTGGTTGGCGGGGCCGAAGCCCACTCTGGATGCATGGTCGAAGTAGCATGCGACGCGAGGGCGCAGCAAGATGCTGATGGCGAAAGCGGTCAGTTGGCTTTCGGCGCGAACCGGGCCTGCCACTCCTCCAAAGTCATTTGATGTCTGTCAGTCGGCTCGCGCATCGGCTTCCTCACCGTCGTGCTGACCTCAGAGCGGTCCACGATCAAGCCGAGCAGTCGAGCCTTCGCCATGATGCTGGCGACGCCTGCCGATGGATTTTCCACCTCGATGGCCATCCTTCGCATTTCATCCAGCTGGTCGATGAGATCGTCGACGGTCGTTTCCGAGCGGATCGCCGCCTCGTCGCGCAATTCCCCGACGCGGGAAACCACCTGAGCATTCCTGAGCAATCTGGCAGCCGAAACCTCTGCCGCATTGCCGCGCGCCGTGTAGCCAGCCTCGATATAGGCCCGCGATTGCGGCAGGCCCTCGACCAGGCCAAGACAGAAACGCTCCTGCCGTATGTTCAATTTGGCGTTGGGCATGGTGGTGTTAGGATACCGCAGCCGCTGAGCTAACGCCACAGAAAGTAAACTCAATCAGCTGGCCGCCAGAACAAAGCGCCGGGTAGTCTCCTTTTGTGGTATGCTAGGTGGCAACGCACACGCCTCCGGGGAAGTTTCGACCATCTCACAAGGAGAAACCACAATGCGTACACGTCTCGCAGCCATCAGTCTTGTCGCGATCGCCGCGTCCATTGTGCCCAGCGCGGCTCAGGAGGCCAACACGACGTTCGGCGTGCTCGACTGCGTTGTCGAAGCGGGCACACGCTTCATAATCGGCTCGAAAAAAGCTCTGACATGCAACTTCACGTCGGCCAACCCGAAGGTCGCACCCGAAACATACATGGGGGTCATCACGAAGTTGGGGCTGGACGTCGGCCCGACGCCGAGGGCAGTGCTGCGGTGGCGGGTCCTTGCGCCAACTGGCAATGTCTATGCGCCCGGCGTGCTGGCCGGTGACTACAGCGGCGTCGGTGCCGAAGCAACGGTGGGGGTGGGCGCTGGTGCCAATCTTCTGGTTGGAGGATCCAACAGGACCTATACGTTGCAGCCACTCAGTGTCCAGGTGCAGACTGGCCTGAATGTGGCAGCCGGTGTGGTCAGTTTCCAACTTCGCGCCGCCAAATAGAGTTATTGCGCGCTCAGCGCGACGGGATGTGGTTCAACGCGGGTGGAACCTCGCCGCGTTGTCAGTGGCTATATCGATAAACCCGCGCCAGCTGGTTCGGTACCGTCAGAAGCTCGTCTACCCGCTTGAAACCGGCCTCACGCCCCATCGCCATCCATGTCGCCGAAGTTTCGGCATAATCCGACGCGCGACAGTGGCTATCAAAGGCAGCAAATTCCTCGTCAGTGACCATCGACCATTCGGGGCGCAGGCGACCGAAGCGTTCAAACCACCCCTCGCGGTCCTCGCCCTCAAGACAGGTTGGCTCCCAGATCAGGAACAGCCCGGTGCACGGCAGCACAGCTTGAACCCGCAGCATCAAGGCCTGCTTTTCACTTGGGTAACGGAGATGGTGAAGGGACTGGCCAATCCACACGGCGTCGACCGGTTCGTCCCACGTGTTGATAGCCTCGACGTAGTCCTGACAGCGGAGATCAATTGGACAGGGTAGCTCGCTAAGCGCCACCTCGGCCACGTCCAGCGATGGTCGCGAAATGTCGATCCCAATGTAACGCCCCACATTGGTGCCCTTCAGCGCCTCAGCCGAGGCTGTAGCCGTGCCGCAGGCGACGTCCAGAAACACGAACTGATCGGGAGCTTCGGTCAACAGGACCTGCCGCAGAATGCCATAGACCTCCTTGTGCGCCATGTAATTCAAGCTCACGACCTTTTGGTAGGCGGCTAACCCTTTTGCGAAGAGTTCCTGATCGGACTGCATGTGCGCCTCCTCTTGCAGTCGCAAGCTTACTCCAACGGCGTGGCTGCGGCCAGCTTGGCGCGCCGTGGCATCAGACCTCCACGCCGCCGAACGCAGCACATTGGCGCGCTTGATGGTTCGCATGGCGTCCGGTGTTGAGAGCGCGAACAGCTTCATAAGGGCCGGCAAGGTATTTGGAACGCTTCCGACCGGCTTCTCTGCGAGCCAGTGGGCGGCCCGTTCGAGCGGCGTGATCGGCGACGCGGTGATCACCGGCATGGCGTGTCCTCCTCCTAGCTTTGCCTATCAAGACCTGTCGCGGTCGGGGCGCAAGACGGAAGACCAGGCAAACCGTTTTGTCGGACGGCCCTTGCAATGAGCGTCAGCATGCGCTCAGCAACACGAGTTCCCAGTTGCTGCCTTGATTGGCGAGTTTAGCATTTCCTGACGCACCAATGCGATACCCGCGCCGGGCTCAGCAGCCTCGGCGGCGATAGCCCTAGCGCGACGATCCTCGTCGATCCACTCCATCACCGCGCCGAAGAACTTCTCGTCGCCTTGGAGCAGGTCTGCATTGAGACGCGCCTCGGCCTCGTTTTGGCGGCGTTGCTCGGCGGTGATGATTGGCCGGTCGAGGCGGGTTAACTCGGGATCGGCGCTGCGCTTGGCCGCCTCAGACCGCGCTGCTTCGATTACAGCTGGTACCGGCGGCTCCAGTTGGCGTTCCCCGTCGGGAGGGAGGTCGGCGGCGCGACTGCCCAACAACGAGAGCGACGCCGACCGACCGTCTGAAGGGCTCACCGTTTCGATTGATCTTTGGGGCGGCTCTTTAGGTTCATTTTCTTTCCTTTTTGTTGGGGTCCGGGTAGCGGACCTTTTGACGTCCGCGCGGTGGACCTTTTTGATCTCGCTGGTGGACACCTCGCTTTCAGAAAGGGTCCGTGTGGCGGACCCTTTCTCGAGCGTCAGTTGGTATTCATTTGCCAAACCGCGTCCGGCTTTCTTCGGTCGCATGACACGGATGTAACCGTGGTCCTCAAGCCAGCGCAGATGCTTGAAAACTGTTGACCGGCGGTAGCCCGTCTCTAACGAGATAAGCTCGACTGATGGGAAGCATCGCCCGGTGTCATCATTCTTGTGCCACGCTAGGTTGACGAGAACATTCTTTGCGATGGCATTTGGGATCACCCGCAGCGCAAAGACCTTCTTCATGAGTTGCACGCTCATCGGAAGGTCGCCGCATTGGCCAGCGCAGACGACTGGCCACATGTGATGAGCGTTCCGACAACTTGACAGAGCAGGCCGGAGTTCGACGAACGAATTTGCAGTTCCTCGATCATAATCACAGACCGGGCCGGAATTTACGCGGCTTGGCGGTCAGGTAGACTGTCGAGAAAGGATTGGGCGTCGCCTGCAAGGATAAGCGTGCGGCGACCGGATTTGCGCGCCTTCAATTGCCGGCGCTTGATATATTCAAACACCTGCGTGCGGGCGATGCCTGTAGCTTTGACGAACTCTGAGACGGTATAGCTAAGCTTGTCGGGCGGCAGCATGACGGTACTCCGATGAAATGAGCGGAACCGTCTAGAACACTACGCATCTTTTCACCGATGTCGACAAGCACTACGGATGTTAAAATGCGCGAGCTTTCGTCTCCTATTTCCTCTTATTTCCTCTAGTTTTGTGTGCCAACAACCCCCTAGAGGGTGGACCAATCGGGTCTGTTACCCTGCCGTGTCGTTACGCAGAAATCGGCTGGCGGTCGAATAGAACGACCTTGCTGGCTACGTCGAGATAGTCGGCCCAATCCTGCATAAGGCGACGACGCTTCGCCAGCGCATCGGTTCGTCGATAAGCTTGCTCGGCACTGTCGCCGACAACATGGGCCAATGCCGCCTCGATGATTTCGCGCTGATGAGGTGTCTCGTCGGTCGCCCAATCCTTGAAGGACGAACGGAAGCCATGAACGGTAAATTTCCTGAGCCCCATTCGCTCCTGCAGGAGCGCGTCCATTGCGTTCGTCGACAGAGGCTCGCCGAGCTTCTGGCCGGGAAACACGAAGCCGTCGTCGAGTAGCCGAACACCATGCAGTTCGCGCAAGATGACCTGCGCTCGCTTGGACAGCGGCACGCGATGCTCGCGGCCACCCTTCATGCGTCCGGCGGGAATGGTCCATATATCCTTGTCGAGATCGATCTCCGGCCAGCGCGCCCCGTAGACCTCGCCTGAGCGGGCAGCGGTCAAAATTGCAAATTCCAGTGCCCGCGCGCTCGTTGCCGGACGGTTCTGCAGTCGCACCACAAATGCGGGAACGTCGGCATAGGGCATCGCGGCGTGGCGGCCGCGTTGCAGCTTCTGTCGCCTCGGCAGCAAGGTCGACAGATGTCCGCGCCACAGCGCCGGGTTCTCGCCTTGACACCAGCGCCGCGCCTTGGCGTAGGCTAGTACGCGTTCGATACGGCCGCGAAGCCGCGAAGCCGTTTCTGCCTTTTCGGCCCAGATCGGGGTCAGCACCGAAAGCACGTCTTCGGTTGTGATCTGGTCGACCGGCTTGCCGATCAGGTTAAGGCAATAGCCCTCTTTCGTGAGCGTCCCGTCCTCGTCGCGTCGCCGGGACAGGGTATAGTACCACTGGTCGCTGTGCTTGGCGTTCTTCCATCCCTTTTCCATAGAGGCGAGCAGCTTGTCGGCGACCTCCCCGAAGGCCGGCACGGCCTCTTTGCGGCTCTCGACGAGGGGATCGCCGCCGGCCGCCACCATCCGGCGGCAATCGGTGGCCTTGTCGCGGGCATCGGCCAGCGAGACGGCAGGATAGGCTCCAAGCCCCATCGCGGTTCGCTTACCGCCGGCCTTCCACATGAACAGCCATGCCCGCGATCCAGACGGCTTGATTTCGAGATAGAGCCCGCCACCGTCCGCATGACGGCCCGGCCTGTTTTCTGTCTTGACCTTACGGTCGGAGAGTTTGTTGAGACTGCGTGTCATATCTGCCTTCACTTTGGCCAAGATAGCTGCACCGTTAGCTGCACCTTTGAACTCGGATTGTACCGAATTATTCCGGATAGTACAGAACACAGAAGTGCCAAAGCCTTGGTTTAATGCGGCTTTTCGGGACGGTATGGAACCCCGCAGAACGCTAGTTTGACGGTCTCCCTCTCCGCCATTTTTTCAACTTTGCAAACGAGGGAGCGTCGGTCTAACCGTAGCAGTGAGGCCAAAGCTCGCGTATGCCGGCTCTCTCAGATGCTCTAGCTCTCTGTTGCAACGAGAGGGGGAACGACCTTTTCTCGAAACGTCGATGCAAAGGTTTCGGAGCGGATGGCGTCTCGAATGCGCTCTTGAGTGACCACCCCCGTGTCTTTCAGACGCTCCTCGACGATTTTAACCACATGCGTGATCGCGTCCTTCAACCCTTCTTCGTTCTTGCATAATTCCAGTAATGCATCGGCTACGCTAGCCAGTTTTGGCTTTTTCATCGCAAATACGTTCTTAGCATCTGTAAGCCTAAGTCCTATTCCAGCAAGGATATAGTACCTAAAGGTCTTGTAGCCATTTTCAATACGCTGATTTCTCCAAAGAAACTCCAACTTGTAATACAGGTACGCCACAGCGTGATAAATTCGAACGTCTTGGTCGTCTAAAACAATCATATTTTGGTACTCAGAGAGAATCCCGCGATAGTCTCTTGCTGCTCGCTGAGGCTGGAAAAGCAAACATGCCGCAACAGCCTTCATCAGAACCGACGGCTGCATTACCCGAGTTCGCTCAACGTCCTGATTTCGGTACTGGTTATCGCGTCGCTCAAAATAGATAATCTCTTCAGCGTCAAGACTGCGGCAATACTCCTCGAAACTTTTCATAAAAGGACGAAGAGCCCAAAACTGCTCATCTCGAACTGGATTCTGCCTGTTTGTACCAACAATAATCGAAGAGACGAATTCATCGTCTTTGGACCCAATCAAACGGAATGGAACCTGAATCGTCGCCATTAAATTCATGTCTCCCTCGCCACCGCCATTTTCATCGCCATGGACGAGGTCGAAAATAACATTACTTGTTTGGCAACCGTTGACGATCTGAAAATCTTCAAGGCGGAATCGGTCACCAGTTCTATCTATATTCTTCGAAACAACAGTTATTCCATTGTTACGAAACACAAACTCTGCCCCACCCCCAGCACGCACGCTTTCCTTAATTGCAATATTGATCTTGGACTTCGGGTCGTAGTCCCGGATATTGTCAAAAAACACCGACCTGTTGATACCAACAACTTCCCCATCGGCGTCTCTGGAGATGTAAAGAGCTAGCAGATTCTCAGCATCGATGTAACCGATATAGGCTTCCTCAACATGCTCGTTGGTGGGCATAACTACGTTTCGTTGAAATTCAATTTCCACTTCTACTGCGGTTGTGGCAGCTCGATACCATTGTTGAAGGTCGCGAGCTCCAACTATCTCAATACAAATGGTCTTGGAGTCAAAAATATTTAGCTCCTCAAGTTCAACACGGAATCCCGCACGAAGTTTCTCAATCCTGGCTGGCTGCTCATAATTCCCTGTCGCCACGTAGTAGCAGCTAATCTTTGGATTTCGTTTGCCGACACCACGTTCGTATATGGCATCCGTCGCACCCATGAGGTCATCAATCGCGCCACTCTCACCTTTTAGGCTGCCATCGAAAAACCCCGAGACCGCGTCAAAAAATTTCGAGATGTCACCATAGTCGTACCCGGTGCTCGTTTTGGCTTGAAAAAAAATGAATTCGATAGACGGGTTATTTATTGAAGCTAATTTTTCTTCGGCCTCCTGGCGATTATTCACCAGTTCACCCTGAATTACTATTGCAATTCCATCTACGCCGAATTCATCGCCGTCCAGATGCACGTCATAAGCATCCACGCTTTCTCCAAGCAATCCATTTAGGATTGAAAAAATGCTGTAAATTTCGAACTGCTTTTCTTGTGTGTAAGCTGTAATTAAATTGGCCTTCGCGAAGTCACGAAGTTGAGCACGGATCACTGGATTCATGGGAATTCACTTCGGTCAGCGTTAGGATAACGGTTCAGATCATAACGAGACGGCGCTTCAATTTCTAGGTGAGAGGCACACTTTCTGACGATATTCGCTTCCCTTCCGTCTAAGCGAGCCGAGGTTTGTATACTGACACGCTCCTCGAACATGGATCGTAGTTCATCCTGCCGTTCCTTGCTCCACCTCCCCGTCGCGACCGCTCCCGGACGGTATGCTGTCCAGCGGGCATGACTTGCATAGGGACAGCGAGGCCATACGATATCTGAGGCAACAGAGCCGGCGGCGCCGCCGGTCTTCGCGGTAGCGGACGGGCTCGAACAGTTCGTTCCTGCGCCTGTCAATAGAGCAAGGTCGCGATCTGAGGAGCAGCCATCATGAGCATAGCGAGCGACGCCCGTTTCTGGGACCGGAGTTCACGGAAGTACGCCATGGGTGCGATCGCGGATCAGGCCGGATATGAGCGCACGCTGGACCGGACCCGCGCCCTGTTGGGACCAGGCGACAGGGTGTTGGAACTGGGCTGCGGAACAGCAACAACAGCGCTCCGGCTGGCGGGCGATGTTCAAGACTATCTTGCAACGGATATTTCCGCTGGAATGATCGCGATTGCCAATGAGAAACACGCCGCTGGCCCCATCCCGGCGCTTGTCTTCCGCACCGCGACCGTAGAAGCGCTTACGCCTGACGCGGCGCAGTCTAACGCGGTTCTGGGATTCAACTATCTCCATCTGGTCCGCGACCTGCCTGGCACGCTGCGCCGCATCCACGCCTTACTTGCAGCGGAGGGCTTGTTCATCTCCAAGACACCCTGCGTCGGGGATATGAACCCACTCATCCGGCTTGCCTTATTGCCCGCGATGCGCGCGATCGGCAAAGCACCCCATGCAGGCGTCTTTCGGGCGGCAGACCTGAGCCAGCATATATCTGCCGCGGGCTTCGACGTACTTGCCACTGAAAGCCACGCAACGAAGGGCAACGACAACCGTCCTTACATCGTGGCTCGCAAGAGGACGTGAACGGCCGAGGTTGCCATGTCTCAGTCAGGCTGCTGTATTGCCGCGAGCTTCCAGTCGCCACCGTTCTGGCGCGTGAAGGTCCACAATTCGGTTGTTTCCGTCGGCCGATCGGCTTCGCCGGCCACGATCTTGCCGCTGGCGCGATCGCGCATCACGTCGAGAGACTCGTAGCGCAAGGCAGCCGTCGCGTAGTCGCGCTCATCTTCCCGCCAGCTCTCCGCAATGTCGGCCTCCAGCAGGCTGACGTTCGACACCTCGTTCCTGACGCCGTTTTTGGCATTGTCGGCAAGTTCTTCGGACAGGTAGGACACCATCTCGGGGGTCGCCAGCCGGCGCAAGCCAGCATGGTCTTCGCGCCCGAACGCTTCCTGAACTTCCGTCAACCGTTGCTGGAACGTGTCGAGGTCGGCCGGCGTCATTGTAATTTCATCGGACGCCGGAGCTGTCCGGCCAAATCCAGACCCGATGCCTGGAATGGGGAAAGACGAGACGTTGTCCGCCTCGGGTTGGGCTGCCGCGTTTCGCCCAAAGTTCCCCATGCCCCGCGGAACACCGGCCATGGCGGGCGCCTGGTTGCGTGCCGATTGCGACCGGAAAAAGCGGATGATCAGCATGATCGCGCCGCCGATCAGCAGTCCTTGAAGAAGCAGGCCCAATATGCCGGCCAAGCCGCCGAACCCTTGGCCCAAAAGAAGTCCGATCAGACCGCCGAGCAACAGGCCGCGCATCATCGAACCGCCGAGGCCGTTGAAGAACCCTGGCCTTTGCGATGCCGGCGTCTGGCGGGCCGCATTGTTCGTTACGGTGTTGGGCGTCATCGAGCGCTCGACCGGCGCGGCCGGCTGTGGCGCCGTCCTGGTCGGCGGGACCGACTGGAAAGTGCGCGTGCCGCGGCTGCCGAAGCTGCCGCCACGCCGCGCCTCAGCGTGATCGGCCGCGACCATCGAAAATGCCAGGAACAGTCCTGCAAACAAAACTGCAAACCGGCTCGAACGCGAAATCATCATAGCAAATCCCTAGGCGACATTCTTTCCGCTCATATGGGTGCGCCGATCGAAATATTAGTGCCCCGCACCTTCCGTGTTCAGCCATTGAGGAGAATTCCAGGACCGCCTTCTCCACCCGGCACGGCAGCTGACCGTGATCCTTCTAGCACCTTGTGCGTTGTTGCCGGAGGCTCCCGAGGGAGACGAACGGTGTTCGCAGGTTTCAGAGCCACCAGCTTGCGACTGGACGACACGATCATTTTCGCAAGGATCGGCGGGACCGGTCCGCCGCTGCTGCTGCTTCATGGTTTTCCCGAAACGCATCTGATGTGGAGGGATATCGCCGTGGCCTTGGCGCCGCGCTTTACGGTGATCGCCGCCGATCTTCGAGGCTATGGGCGAAGCGGCTGCCCGGTCTCCTCTGCCGATCACAGCCCATACGCCAAACGCGCCATGGCCGGCGACATGGTGCAAGCCATGAAGCAGCTTGGGTTTGAGCAGTTCATGGTTGCCGGACATGATCGCGGCGGGCGGGTCGCCTATCGCCTGGCACTCGACCACCCCGATGAAATCTCCAAAGTCGCCGTCCTCGACGTCATCCCCACCGCCGCCGCGTGGGATGGGGCGGACGCCAGACTGGCTCTCGCCTTCTGGCCCTGGAGCCTTCTCGCGCAACCGGCGCCGCTGCCGGAGCGACTGATAGGCGCAGCGCCCGACGCGATCGTCGACAATGCGATTGTGCAGTGGGGATCGCCGGCAGAAGTGTTCTCTGCACAGGTCAGGGACGCCTATGTCGATGCCCTTCGCGATCCCGTTCATGTTCATGCGATATGCGAAGAGTATCGGGCCGCTGCCACGGTCGATCGTGAACATGACGCGCTGGACCAGGCAAACGGTCGTCGCATTGAGTGTCCGCTGCTGGCACTATGGAGTAGCGAAGGCGGGCTCGAGACCTGGTATGCCGGGGAAGGCGGACCGCTGGCTATTTGGAGGAAATGGGCCGACAGAATTGCAGGAAGCCCCGTTCCAGGCGGGCACTTCTTTCCAGAAGAGCACCCTCACCAGACCGCAGCGGCTCTCTCGAAATTCTTCGAGGATAATAGAGGGAATGACGCGTAGAGCAGAGTGATGTAGAGGTTCACATGCCTCCTTCGCCCGTCCGGCGTCAAATCTGCTTGATAAAATGAAAGCCATCTCTACAGCCGCGCCTCTGATATGCAGCCTCGTGTTTGTCGGAGGTTGCGCATCGCCCTTCCACGCATCCTTTGATGCCGCGAAATACGACAGGATGAGCTGTGTCGAACTCAACGTGGCCATGGGCGAAGTCGCCAAGGAGATGTCGGCGACAGCGATCACTCGGGGCAAAGTCGCGAAAACCAAAATTCCGGACTGGCTTTGGGGCGCCCGGCGTGTCGCCTCTACCGTCGCTGCCCGCCAGAGCGCGAAAATCGAGCAGTTGCGGCAGCAGGAGGCTGCGATCGCAGCGGTGAGACGAAGCAGGTGCTGATAGCGGCGCCGGCGTGAGAGCCTGCTGCCGAAGGCCGAAAATGATCGATTTCGCAGGACATGGCATTGGAGCCGAGGCTCGACGGCTCCGTGAATTCGATCATCCCCACAGTCACGGCTTCAGTCTTGGCGACACGGCCAAGCCGAGGAAGACGATAACGGCCTGGTTGAGGCGCAGGATGTCCGCATCGTCCAACCGCCCGATATTCGCGCCGATCTTGGACTTCGGGACCGTGGCAATCTTGTCCACCATCAGTCGGCAGACGGCGAGCAGCCCGTTGCACTCGTTCGGTTCGATGGCCAGCCGATGCCGACACTGCAAGCAGGCCGGCGATAGTGATTCAGACTGGATGCAGAATACCGTCCGTTTCGAGAATACGAAGCGCCTCGACGAGCGTCTTGCCGGCGTAAAGCCGCCACCATTTGCCCGTGTGCCGCATCCAGTAGATATCGAATTGATCTGGCCCCACGCGATCGATTCTGGCGAAAGCCGCGTTGAACTCCTCGCCGCGATTGTGTTCCATGCCCGACCGGTAGCGCTGGATGAAGCGGTATCGACCGGCTGCCCAGGAGCCGCGGATATCGATCACGTAATTCCATTCGGTCGATCGGATCTCGGGTAGGAACCGAGGTTTCAGGACGTCACGGATGAACGTCTCGCAGGCCGCGACGATTGCTTGTTTTTCCCGCTCGTCGGCCACGGCCAGCCTTCCGGCACGCGGCGCGATGACCCATTGTTTCCTCTTGGCCACGCCCTTGATCCACCCTTGCGTCGCTGATTTATCTCATATGCGGATAGCGATATTCTGCCGATTCACGGGAGAGCAGCAAGCATGAAACCGGACCAGCGGGCAAGAAAATGGATCGCCAAGAAGGCCAAGCTGGGCGTGCGCAGTTATCCCGTCGGCACCATCGCCTTCTATGGCCCCGATAACCTCCGCGCCACGAAGGTGGCGGTGGGTATCGTCCCCGCCCCTCAATCCGAGGCGACGATCCTGCGTCGCTGGTTTGTCGAAACCGGCGACGTTCGGAGGAGCGATACGATCTTCGCCGAGATCGCCGCGTTGTTGCGCGGGCATGGGGTGCATTCCGTAGCGATGGTGGACGGAATTCTCGGCTGTCCGCACGAGGAGGGAATCGACTATCCGGAAGGCGGCACTTGCCCGAACTGCCCGTACTGGGCAGGGCGAGATCGTTGGACAGGCGAGCTCGGTAAGAACTGATGCCCGACAGGTGGATTCGTGGGCTATAGCGCAGATGAAGGACACTTCATCCCGCACGGTCCATCGTCAGCGTATTGGATAACCTCAGACCGACACCCCGGATTGGTGCGAAGCGATTGCGCCGAGGAATATCTCACCGAATTCCCTGAGCTTGGCGGCACCGACGCCGTTGACCGCGGCAAAGGCGTCGAGGTCGCGCGGGCAGCGTTCGGCCATATCGATCAATGTACGATCGGAGAAAATCACGAAGGCCGGCACCTGGCGCTCCCGGGCGAGTCGCAGTCGTACCGACTTGAGCGTGGCCAAAAGCGCGGCATCCAGGTCTTGCGTGCCCGCGGCAACGTCCGGGGTGGGACGTGTCTTGCCACGCGATGCGTGCCGCGGCGCCTCTACGCGATACCGGAACGGGACCTCGCCGCGGGCCAGCTCACGGCCCTTTTCGGCGATGGCGAGGCCGCCATGGCCGCCTGAGTCCAATGTCAGAAACCCTCCCGCGACGAGCTGGCGGACCAGGGACAGCCAGACATTCTTCTTGTGCGCCACACCGGTCCCGAAGCTGGCAAGCCTGTGGTGGTTCCTGGCCAGGACCTTCTCGGTTTCATGGCCGAGCAGAACATCGACGATTTGGGCAGCACCGAAGCGCTCGCCGGTTTGTGCGATGGCAGCGAAGACGATCCGTGCCTCCGCCTCGCCATCCGCATGCGGCGTCTGGTCAAGGCAGTTGTCGCAATTGCCGCAAGGCATGGCTGATTCGCCGAAGTAGCCAAGCAGGATCTGGCGACGGCACTGGGCCGTTTCGCAATAGCCGATCAGCGTATCGAGCCGGCCATGCGCGCGTCTTTTATGCTCCGCCGGCGCGTCCTCGTCGTCGATGAAAAGCCGCCGCATGCGGATATCGCCGAGACCGAAGAGCATATGTGCCTCGGCAGCCCGCCCGTCGCGGCCCGCGCGCCCGATTTCCTGATAATAGGCTTCGAGGCTGCCCGGCAGGTCGGTGTGGAAGACATAGGCGACGTCAGGCTTGTCGATCCCCATGCCGAAGGCGATGGTCGCCACCATCACGACACCGGACAAGCTCATGAAAGCGTTTTGATTTGCTTCACGCGCGTCCTTGCTCATGCCGGCATGATAGGCCAGGGCGCGCACCCCGTTCTTCTCGAGGAACGCCGCCATCTCTTCCGACTTCTTGCGCGACAGGCAATAGACGATCCCGCTGCGGCCGGCATGACGCTGCACGAAGCCCAGCAATTGGCGCTTGCTGTCCTGCTTGGCCTCGATGCCGAGCTTGATGTTCGGCCGGTCGAAACCCAGCACCAGGGTTTCGACGCGCCCGGCGAACAGCTGCGCGGCGATATCGGTGCGCGTCGCCTCGTCCGCTGTCGCCGTCAGCGCAATGATCGGCACATCAGGGAAAATGTCGCGCAGCCGCGACAATTCTTCATATTCGCGCCGGAACGCCGGGCCCCATTGGGAGATGCAATGCGCCTCGTCGACAGCGATCAGCCGGATATCGAGCCTGGCCAGCGCCTCGAGCATCCGCGCGGTCATGAGCCGCTCCGGCGCAAGATAGAGCAGGCGCGTCTGGCCCGCCGCAACGCGGCGCCATGCGGCGACATTGGCATCGCGGTCGAGTGAGGAATTGATCGTATCGGCGGCCACGCCGGCAAGACGCAATGCGGCGACCTGGTCCTGCATCAGCGCCACCAGCGGCGAAACGACAATGGTGAGCCCGCCCAGGACCAGCGCCGGGACCTGGTAGCAGAGCGATTTGCCAGCGCCGGTCGGCATGACAGCCAGCACATGATGCCCGGCCAGCAGCGCCTCCGTCACCGCATCCTGGCCGGGACGAAAATCGTCGAAGCCGAACACGTCCTTCAGGACGCGCCGCTTGGGATCCTCCGCCCGGACGCTCGCCGCCGCTACCTGCATCAGGGAATTTCTACGATCGGCGCCGCCCGAAAAGGCAGCGTGGGAACGGCCAGTTGCGACGCGACCTGCCACAGCTCCCCCGCGAAGCTCCAGATGGCTGCCTTGACCGCAGATTCGAATTTTCGATCACCCCTCAAGTCCCGTCTCCGTCGGCGCCGTCTGAAGAATATCTCCCTCATTGGCGGATATGGGATCGTGATTCCAGCCCCTATTCGCTTTGGCTGTGAATATCGCGTCGGCTCTGGCGCGGTTAATCCTATCTTCATCATAATTCGGCAAGTTCAGGTTCTGCGGTGATGTTTTGAGTACCGCGGCGCCACAAGCGCCCAGGCAACACGCCCGCGTCTCTCCGGAGGCGCGGGCTTTTCGTTTGCGGGATGTGCTGGAAGGAGGCGGCGAAAACAGGCGATTCTGCTCTTCGGGCCGGACACACGCCGCAATGACCTGCGTTCGCTCGCCCTCAGTCGATAAAATCGGCGCGGTGCGGTGTAAAACTGTCGACGAGGCGGCCGGCCTCGAGCGCCTTGACGCCGTGGATCAGGTTGGAAGGGACAATGAAGCTGCTTCCCGTTTCCAGGACCTCGGTCCTGCCGTCGATGGTAACCTCGAAGCGTCCTTCGGCTATGTAGCTCGCCTGGACATGCGGGTGCGAATGCAGCGCACCGACACCGCCCTTGTCGAAACCGAACTCGACCATCATCAATTCGCCCGTGTACAGGAGCACACGCCTGCGATTGCCATCCGGGGTCGGCGTCCATGCGCCCTCGCCGGCGTGCGAAAAGATCTTCGTTCCAGTCATCGCCAAATCCTCATCATGGCCTCATCGCGCCAGCCAGCCGCCATCCACCGGCACCACCGCGCCGTGCATGTAGTTTGACGCCGGCGCCAGCAGGAAGACGGCCGCGTCGCCGATGTCTTCCGGCCCGCCCCAACGCCCGGCCGGAATGCGCGCCAGAATGGCGGCGCTGCGGTCTGGATCGGCACGCAGCGCCTCGGTGTTGTTGGTTTCGATATAGCCGGGCGCAATACCATTGACGTTGATGCCTTTCGACGCCCATTCGCAGGCGAGCAACCGGGTGATGCCGAGCACGCCGTGTTTCGAGGCGGTGTAGGAGGCGACGCGGATGCCGCCCTGGAAGCTCAGCACCGAGGCGATGTTGACGATCTTGCCGCGCCGTCCGGGATCGGCAAGCACGCGCCGGGCAAAGCACTGGCTGAGAAAAAAGACCGTCTTCAGATTGACGTCTATGACATCGTCCCAATCGGCTTCCGCCAGATCGACGGCGTCGGCGCGCCGGATGATGCCGGCATTGTTGACCAGACCGTCGAGCGGTCCGGTTTCGTCCCAGATGCGATCGAGTATCGCCTGGGCAGCGGCATGGTCGGCAAGATCACAACGCACCGCCTCGAAGCGTCCGCCCGCCGTCGCGACCTTTTCCGCCGTCTCGTCCATCGCCGAACGGCCGACGCCGACCACAGCACCGCCGGCGCGCGCGATCGACAGCGCGATGCCTTGGCCGATGCCGGTGTTGGCGCCGGTGACGAGGACGCGTTTGCCGGCCAGGCTGAAAGCAGAGAGGTCGCTCACCGCAGCTCTTCCATCGCTACCGGATCGACATCGGTGTAGTCGATATTGTCGCCGGCCATCGCCCAGATGAAGGCGTAGTTGGAGGTGCCGGCGCCCGAATGGATCGACCATCCCGGCGACAGCACTGCTTCCTCATTGCGCATGACGAGATGACGTGTCTCGTCCGGCTCGCCCATGAAATGGAACACGCGCGCCGCCTCCGGCAGGTCGAAGTAAAGGTAGGCCTCCATGCGCCGGTCATGCACATGGCACGGCATGGTGTTCCAGACCGAGCCTGACGCAAGCTGGGTCATGCCGACGACGAGCTGACAGGTTTTCACACCCTCGGCATGGACGAACTGAAAGATCGAGCGCTCGTTGCAGGTCGCCTGGCTGCCGAGGTCGAGCCGCTTGGCATCGCCGATGCGGATCAGCTGGCTGGGATAGCTCTGATGCGCCGGTGCGCTGAGCAGATAGAACTTGGCCGGCTCGGCTGGATCGACTGAGGCGAACGACACCTCATTGGCGCCCATGCCGAGATACAGCATGTCGCGCGGCTGCAGCTCGTAGGACTGGCCGCTCGCCTTCACGATGCCGGCACCACCGATATTGACGGCGATCATTTCGCGGCGATCGAGAAAGTTCTTTGTCCCGGTCGGCTTGATCGCCTGCAGCGGCAGCGGTGTCCCGTCAGGCATGGCGCCGCCGACGATCATGCGGTCGTAATGGGTATAGGTCAGGCCGAGGCGGCCTAGGTGAAAAACGCCTTCGATCAGGAAATTATGACGAAGCTCGTCCGTCCCCATCGCCGCGGCAGTAACAGGGTCGATGGCGAAGCGCGAGGTGAAGTCGGTGTGATTGTCAGTGTGATTCATTGCTGTCCCATTGGGCTGCCTCGTTGGTCATTCGGTTGCCGCGGCCTTGACCGAGTCGGCATAAAAAATCTGACGTGCGTGCAGGCGCTCGCGATAGCGCTGCTGGCTGGCGGTGAGATGCGCGCGCATGGCTTCGCGCGCGGACTCGGCATCGCCTGTCATAATGGCGTTCAGGATCACCAGATGCTCGCCTTGCAGCCCACGCTGGTAGACGTCGGATTGGGCGAGCTCGGTGGACCACGGCGATGTCACGTCGCAAGGAATGGCGCGCCGGCCGAGCACGTCGAGCATCTCGACATAAAACGGATTGTTGGTGGCGCTGGCGATCGCGCGGTGGAATGCAAGGTCGGCCGGACCTGTCGGCTCGCTGTTGAGGAGCAGCCGCTCGAACTCGAAGAACGCCTCCTGGATCGCTGCTTCCTGCGCGGCGTTGCGACGGATAGCAGCGAGCCCGGCGGATTCGATCTCGATCGCCAGCCGCACCTCAAGTACGTTGAGTGCGATCGAATCCTTGCTGCCCATGTCGGCGGCAAGCGCGCCGAACATCGTCGAGATATGCTCGGTGACGAAGACCCCGGCGCCCTGGCGCGGCTCGACCAGACCGTCGGCGGCAAGCTTGGCCAGCGCTTCGCGGATGACGGTGCGGCTGACCCCGAAGGTTTCGGTCAGCTGGCCCTCGGTCGGCAGCTTTTGGCCCGGCTGGATCTCGCCCGCCTGCAACTGCTTACGGATCGCCGCGACCACGGTCTCCGACAGCTTGGGCTTGCGTTCGATCTTCAGGCTGATCGCCGTATCCGATGCCATTGCTAACCCCTATTTGAAGACGCTCGGCAGCCACAGCGAGATGGCCGGAATGTAGGTGACGAGCCCCAGCACCAGGAGGCCGGCCCCATAGAACGGCCAGATCGAGCGCATCGCTTCCCAGACGGATATCTTGCCCACTGCGCACGCCACGAACTGCACCGCGCCAACCGGCGGCGTGTTCAGCCCGATGCCGAAGTTGAGGATCATGATGACGCCGAAATGCACCGGATCGACGCCGTAGGCCTGCGCCACGGGCAGGAAGATCGGCGTGCAAATGATGATCGTCGGCCCCATGTCCATGAACGTGCCGAGGAACAGCATCAAGAGGTTGAGCAGGAGAAGCACGACCAGCGGATCTTCCGAGATCGCGTTCATCGAGGCTATCAGCGCTGCCGGCACCTTCAGGAAGGCCATCAACCACGAGAACGCCGCTGCCATGCCGATGATGAGCAGCACCATGGCCGTGGTGCGCACGGCACCATGGGTGGCATGAACGAAACCTTCCCAAGTCATCTGCCGGTAAACCAGGACAGTCACGAGCAACGCATAGATGACGGCGATGCAGGAACTCTCGGTGGCCGTGAAAACGCCCGATCGTACGCCGCCGAAGATGATCGCGATCAGCAGCAGGCCGGGCACCGCGACAGCGAAGAGATGCGCGACGGCGGCGAAGCCCGGAAACGGCTCGGTCGGATAACCGCGAGAGCGCGCCACGAAGTAGGCGGTGATCATGAGAGCCAGAGCCAGGAGCAGGCCCGGGAGGATGCCGGCGGTGAACAGGTCGGCGATGGAGATCTTTCCGCCTGCCGAGATCGAGTAGATGATCATGTTGTGCGACGGCGGCAGGAGCAGCGCGATCAGCGCCGCCATCGAGGTGACGTTGACGGCGTAATCCGCTCCATATCCACGCGCCTTCATCTGCGGGATCATCAAGCCGCCGACCGCCGCTGCCTCTGCCACCGCGGAGCCGGAAATGCCGCCGAACAGTGTAGCGGTTGCGATGTTGACCTGCCCGAGGCCGCCACGCATGTGGCCGACGAGCGAGCCGGCGAAGGCAACGATCTTACTGGCGATACCGCCGCGCACCATCAAGTCGCCGGCGTAGATGAAAAACGGAATGGCCAGCAGCGAAAAGACGCTCATGCCGGAATTCAGGCGCTGGAACACGATGAGCGGCGGCAGGCCCATGTAGAGGACGGTGGCAAAGCTTGCAACGCCGAGGCAGAAAGCGATCGGCGTGCCGATAAGCATCAGAACGGTGAAGACGCCAAAGAGTATCCAGAGTTCCATGGCGATCAGACCTTCACGTTGGCTGTGTCGAGTTCGGCTGCGACTTCCGCCGGCGGCAGTTCATCGAGCGCGTCGTCGATCGGCGCACCGGAAAGGCGAAGCACGATGCGCTCCAGCGTGAAGAGCACAATGAGCGCGCCTCCCGCGACAAGCGGGACGTAGTCCCAGCCCCCCGATATGCCGAGCGACGGCAAAGTGGCGCCCCAGGTCAATGCGACCAGCTGGCTGCCGTACCAGATCATGCCGATGCCGAAGGCGAGCGCGACGAGGTCCGAGATCATCCTCAGCCAACGCTTGCCGCCTTTCGGCAGCACGTAGAGCAGGACGTCGAAGCCGAGGTGATAGTTCTCGCGCACCCCGACGGCAGCGCCGAGAAAAATGAACCAGCTCATCAGCATCACCGAGGCCTGCTCGGTCCAGCTCGGCGAGCGGTTCAGAACGTAGCGGCCGAACACCTGCCAGGCGACGAAAGCGGTCATCAGCACCAGCCCGACGCCGGCAATCCACAGCGCCGCCGTGCTGACACGCGACATCACCCGCGCGATGCCAGACAGGCGCGGTCTCTGTTCTGAGCTGGAGGTCACCGGTTCTCTCCACAAGAGGATGGCGGCGCGGAATGCCCGCGCCGCCGCTTGATCACTGCACGGCCTTGATGGCCTCGACCATCGCCTTCAGCTTGTCGTCCTTGACGTGCTTTTCGTAGACCGGGCCCATTGCGTCAATGAAGGGCTGCTTGTCCGGCGTCGTGATCTGCGAACCGGCCGCTTCGACCTTGGCACGCGATTCCTTGACCTTGGCGGCCCACAGCTCACGCTGCTTGGCGACGCTTTCCTTGGCGGCCGCCTTTAAGATCGCCTGGTCTTCCGGCGTCAGCTTGTCCCAGCTCGACTTCGCCATGACGAAGGCTTCCGGGACCATCGTGTGCTCGTCGAGCGAATAGAACTTGGCGACTTCCGCATGCTTGGCGGTGTCGTAGCTCGGAAAATTGTTCTCCGCACCGTCGATAACCCCGGTCTCGATCGCCGAATACACCTCGCCATACGGCATCGGCGTCGCGTTGGCGCCGAGTGCCGCCACCATGTCAACGAAGATGTCGGACTGGATGACGCGGAACTTCATGCCGGCCATGTCGGCTACAGAGTTGATCGGCTTCGTCGAATTGTAGAAGGAGCGCGCGCCGCCGTCATAAAAGGCGAGCAGCACCAGCCCGACCTGTTCGAACGCCGCCGCGATCTGATCGCCGACCGGTCCGTCCATGACCTTGTGCATATGGTCTTCCGAGCGGAAGATGTAGGGCAGCGAGGGCACGGTGGTTTCGGGGATGAGCCCGTTGAACGGCGCCATCGAGACGCGGTTGAGGTCGATCACGCCGGAGCGCACCTGCTCGATCGTGTCCTTTTCCTCGCCGAGTTGCGCGGAATGATAGACATCGACCGAATAGCGGCCGGCCGTGCGCTCCTTCACAAGCTCGCCAAAATATTTGACAGCCTCGACCGTCGGATAGCCGTCCGGGTGCGTGTCGGACGAGCGCAGAACCGTCTGGGCGCTTGCCGTTCCGGCCATCAGTGCGGCGGCAAGTAGCGTAGCTCCCGCCAGTCTAGAAAAATGCAGCATTGGTTTCCTCCCGTTGAACGATGGCGGCAAGCGCCGTTAGATCCGGTACGCCTTTTTTGCGAGCGTATAGGCAAGTTCCTGCGCCAGCTCGTGCGCCTCGTCCTCGCGGAGCCGGTGCTCGGCGACGAGACGCGCAAGAAAGGCACAATCGACCCGACGCGCCACATCGTGGCGAGCCGGGATGGATGGAAAGGCGCGGGTGTCGTCATTGAAGCCGACGGTGTTGTAGAAGCCGGCTGTCTCTGTGGTCATCTCGCGGAACCGGCGCATGCCCTCCGGGCTGTCGTGGAACCACCAGGCCGGCCCGAGCTTCAGCGCCGGGTAGACGCCGGCGAGGGGCGCCAGTTCGCGCGCATAGCTGGTCTCGTCGAGCGTGAAGAGGATGATTGTAAGGTCGCGCTCCAGGCCGACGCAATCGAGCAGCGGCTTCAGCGCCGTCACATAGTCGGTTCTGGTCGGGATATCGAAACCCTTGTCTCTGCCGAATTTCTGGAAGACGGCAGGCGAATGATTGCGCCAGGAGCCGGGATGGATCTGCAGGACCAGCCCGTCGTCGCGGCTCATCTTAGCCATTTCGGTCAGCATC
Organism: Mesorhizobium sp. WSM4842; assembly: GCF_055901575.1. Lineage (NCBI taxonomy): Bacteria > Pseudomonadati > Pseudomonadota > Alphaproteobacteria > Hyphomicrobiales > Phyllobacteriaceae > Mesorhizobium > Mesorhizobium sp. WSM4842. Next base: position 1,366,969 of record NZ_CM148372.1, on the reverse strand, counting down.
TGGGCGCGAAACAGTTTTCGCTCACGCTCGTCGTCCGAGCCTCGGCGGATGCGGTTGAACAGCTCCTGCGCGGCGGCATCCGACAGATTGGCGGTCTCCGCCGTCGGATGGCCGTGATCCGACGCGGTCGCGCCGAAACTTTTGAAGAAGGCCCTTCTTTGGTGATGCGCATCGAGATAGCCGGCCCAGGTGCCGGTGTCGCAGCCGGTGATGTCGCCGAGCCGATCGAGATTGGCAGAAAAGCCTTCGAAATCGGGATCGATGACGGCGTCCGGCCGATAGGCGGTGACGACGCGGCCCTCCCAGCCGCTGTCGCGGATCATCTGGTGCCATCTGAGATCGTCGAGCGCGCCTTCGGTCGTCGCGATGACCTCAATGTTGAAGCGCTCGAACAGCGCTCGCGGGCGAAAATTCTCCCACTGCAGCAAGGTCGAAATCGTGTCGTAATGGCGGTCGGCGGTTGCGGTCGTCAGCGGCTCTTCGATGCCGAACAGATGGGCAAGCACATGATCAAACCACAGCCGCGTCGGTGTGCCGCGGAACAGATAATAGTGCTCGGCGAAGCGCCGCCAGATCGTCCTGCCGTCGGTCTCTACCGGTGAGCCGTCGAGCGTCGGCACACCAAGGTCCTCGAGCCGGACGCCCTGGCTGAACAGCATACGGAAGATGTAATGGTCTGGCACAACAAGCAATTGCGCCGGATCGGGAAATGCCTCGTTGAGCGCATACCAGCGCGGATCGGTGTGGCCGTGCGGACTGACGATCGGCAGATCCTTGACAGCTGCGTAGAGATCGCGGGCAAGCGAACGCGGATGCGCCTCCGAGGGAAACAGCAAATCCGGATCGGTCAATGCGGCCACGTCGTTCCTCCCAACCCGGCCATCGGTAGGATCGGAAGGAAATAATGTCAACATACAAAAAATAGATTGTTGTATGATGACTTTAACGCAACGTCAGCCCATTGTGCGGGAACGAAACGGATGTTACGCCGCATGCCGGCCACGCCCGGCACGAGCTCGATCAGACCCATCGCACGATGACAGACAGACGCCTCTCCAACAGCACGCGGCAGGCATTGCCGGCCTCGGTCGCGGTCCCCGGATACGACCGCAACCGCGTCGTACCCGGCATCGTCCATCTCGGCGTCGGCGCATTCCACCGCGCCCATCAGGCAGCCTATGTCGACGACTGCCTGGCGGCAGGAGAGACAGATTGGGGCATTGTCGGCGTCTCACTGCGCAGCGCCGACACACGCGACGCGCTGGGGCCGCAGGACGGGCTCTACACGCTGGCGGTCAGGAGCAGCGACAGCGAAAGCCTGCGCGTCGTCGGCTCGATCCTGTCGATGCTGGTGGCCCCGGAAGATCCGGGCGCGGTGCTGGCCGCGCTGACTGACCCGCGCACCTCCATCGTCACGCTGACGATCACCGAAAAAGCCTATCTCAGGGTGGCGGGTGGCGGATTGGACACGGCGCATGCCGACATCGTCCACGATTTGGCAAACCCGCACACGCCGCGAACGGCGCATGGTTTTCTGGCCGAATCGCTTGCGCGCCGCCGTGCCGCCGGTATCCAGCCATTCACCCTGCTGTGCTGCGACAATCTCCCCGCCAACGGCGCCACGCTGCACCGGCTGCTGGTCGAATTCGCCGCTTTGCGCGGCACCGATCTCGCCCGCCATATCGCCGACGAGGTGGCGTTTCCATCGAGCATGGTGGATCGCATCGTGCCGGCGACCACCGATGCCGACCGGGCACGGATATCAGGCCAACTCGGCGTCGAGGACGCCTGGCCTGTCATGACCGAGCCGTTCTGCCAATGGGTGGTCGAAGACGATTTCCCCGCGGGCAGGCCGGCCTGGGAAAGGTTCGGGGTCACCATGGTCGGTGATGTGGGGCCGTTCGAGGACATGAAGCTGCGCCTGCTCAACGGCTCGCATTCGGCCATCGCCTATCTCGGCCTGCTCAGCGGCCATGAGACGGTCGACCGCGCCTTCGCCGATCCGGCAATCCGGCAATTCGTCGACGGATTGTGGGCCGAGGCCATCACGACGCTGCCGAAGGACGCCGGGCTCGACACGGCCGACTACACAGTCCAGCTCGCTAAGCGTTATTCGAACACCGCGCTTGCCCATCGGACGGCGCAGATCGCTAATGACGGCAGCCAGAAACTGCCGCAGCGAATCGTTGCCTCCGCCATGGAGCGGCTAAGTGCCGGCGCCCCGCCCGCCTATCTGATGCTGGTGGTAGCCGCCTGGATCGCGGCTTGCGAGGCGCGCGGCAAATCCTTGCCGGAAAGCCATTTCACCGACCCGCTCGACTTGGCCTTAGCTGCACTCGACACTCGGCATCTGTCGGCTGGCGAAACGGTGGCGGCGGTGTTCGACCTGGCCGGCTTCGCCAAGGGCGGTGCTGAGCGCCTGACGCTGATCGACCTCGCGGCCGCGCATCTCGAACGCCTGCGGCAGGGCGGTGTGGCTGCTGCTTTCACAGCGCTGGGCATACAGAGTGAGAAAACATGAGGCAGAACCGCGCCCAGTCGTGCGTGCGGTGGAAGCGCTGACGACTTGAAGCTATTTGCCTGTCAGACCGTCCAACGTGTGCCGTGACGAGTAGTCGATACCTCTGGAGTTCCAGAACAGGCGAACGCCCTTGCCGACCAAATTTTCATACGGAATAGTGCCCATATCAAAACGGCTATCGGCGGAACTGTCACGATTGTCCCCAAGCATGAAGTAGCGGCCGGCCGGGACGACAACAGGCCGCGTGTTGTCGCCCATCGATCCGTCGATCACGTCGAGGACCGAGTAGGAGACGCCGTTCTGCAGTGTTTCGCGCTGCATTTTGGCCGACCGGATCTCCTCGGAGGAGTAAGAGCCGGTCTCTTCAAGCTTCACTGCCTGATCATTGATGTGAAGGACGCCGTCGATTATCTGGATCTTGTCGCCAGGAAGGCCGACAATGCGCTTGATGTAGTCGGTACTGGGATCAGACGGCCGCCTGAAAACTGCGATATCGCCGAGCGCCGGCGCTGTGTCGAACGTCCGCCCTTCGATCGGCAGCAAGCCAAAAGGGACGCTGTAGCGGCTGTAGCCGTAAGCAAATTTGGACGCAAACAGATAGTCGCCGACCTCAAGCGTTGGCACCATGCTGCTGGCTGGTATTGAGAATGGCTGAAACAGGAACGACCGGATCGCTAACGCAGCCAGAGACGAGGCCAGAAAGGCCAGCACCAGAACCGAAAATCCATGTGCGTACCATTTGTCCGGTTTGAATCGATGCGCAAAGGGAACAACGAGCACCACCGACAAGATCGCTATGCCGATACTTGAAAGATTGGCCAATCCGGAAAGATCGATGCCAGGCAAAACCGGGAATCCGATGTAGCAAAGGGCGATGCTTGCGGTACTGATCGCGACCAAGCTTGTGACAGCCAGCTTGCCGCTTCCGATCCAAAGAAATCCGCCGAACGGACCGCCAAAGGCCGACACCAGGGCCGCCGACCATCTGGATCTCGATTTTGTTTCTTTAGTCACAGGCTACCGCCCCCAAGGCAGACGAGGCAGGACTGTCCATCAAATAAAAAAGCGAGGCAAGCCTCGCTTTGCAATTGCCCGGACTGATCTTCTTCAAGCCGGCAGGATGGCGCCTTCGAGTGTGGTGAGCTGGCTAAGGAACTGCTCGGCCTTGCTGCGCGTCTCGTCGTCCTTGGCGTCGGCGACGTCTTCCCTGGCTTCCTGGATGCGGCGGGCGAGGTCGGCGCGGTCGATGTCCCCGACGGCTACCGCCGATTCTGCCAGCAGCGTGCAGCCGGCCGGAACGATGTCGGCGAAGCCGCCGAACACCACGTAACGTTCTTCCTTGCCTGCCGCGGTCTTCACCGTGACGACGCCCGGCTTGATCGTGGTCATGACTGGCGCGTGATGTGCCATCACTGTCATCTCACCTTCGGCGCCAGGAATGACAACGGATTCGACCTGCTCGGAGACAAGCAATCGCTCCGGCGAGACCAGTTCGAATTTGAAAGCTTCAGGCATGATCAACTCAGCGAATGGTGAATGGTGAATGGTGAATGGTCCGAAAGACCTTCACTCAGCCCCGATTTCCTGTCCGCTGCTCCCATTCACAATTCACTATTGACCATTCACCAATCACGCCGCTTCGGCCGCCAGGCGCTGTGCCTTCTCGACCGCTTCTTCGATGCCACCGACCATGTAGAAGGCGGCTTCCGGCAGGTGGTCATAGTCGCCGTTGCAGAGGCCCTTGAAGCCCTTGATGGTGTCGGCGAGATCGACCAGCTTGCCCGGCGCGCCGGTGAACACTTCGGCGACGAAGAAGGGCTGCGACAGGAAGCGCTCGATCTTGCGGGCGCGGGCGACCGTCTGCTTGTCCTCTTCCGACAGCTCGTCCATGCCCAGGATGGCGATGATGTCCTGCAGCGACTTGTAGCGCTGCAGGATCGACTGCACCTGGCGCGCCACCTGGTAGTGCTCTTCGCCGACAACCATCGGGTCGAGCATGCGCGAGGTCGAATCGAGCGGGTCGACGGCCGGATAGATGCCCTTTTCCGAGATCGCGCGGTTGAGCACGGTCGTCGCGTCGAGGTGGGCGAACGAGGTCGCCGGCGCCGGGTCGGTCAGATCGTCGGCCGGCACGTAGATCGCCTGCACCGAGGTGATCGAGCCCTTGGTCGTCGTCGTGATGCGCTCCTGCAGCGCGCCCATGTCGGTGGCCAGCGTCGGCTGGTAGCCCACGGCCGAAGGAATACGGCCGAGCAGCGCCGACACTTCGGAACCCGCCTGCGTGAAGCGGAAGATGTTGTCGACGAAGAACAGCACGTCCTGGCCCTGGTCGCGGAAATATTCCGCGACCGTCAGGCCGGTCAGGCCGACGCGGGCGCGCGCACCCGGCGGCTCGTTCATCTGGCCATAGACAAGCGCTGCCTTGGATCCTTCGCCGCCGCCCTTCTTGTTGACGCCGGACTCGATGAACTCATGATACAGATCGTTGCCTTCGCGGGTGCGCTCACCGACGCCGGCGAACACCGAGAAGCCGCCATGCGCCTTGGCGACGTTGTTGATCAGTTCCTGGATCAGCACCGTCTTGCCGACGCCGGCGCCGCCGAACAGGCCGATCTTGCCGCCGCGGGCATAAGGTGCCAGCAGGTCGAGAACCTTGATGCCGGTGACCAGGATCTGCGCTTCCGTCGACTGCTCGACATAGGTCGGAGCCGGCTGGTGGATAGAGCGCATCTCGATGCCGTCGACCGGGCCCGCCTCGTCGACCGGCTCGCCGATGACGTTGATGATACGGCCGAGCATGCCAGGACCGACCGGCACGGTGATCGGTGCGCCGGTGTCATAGACGTCCTGGCCGCGAACCAGACCTTCGGTCGAGTCCATGGCGATGCAGCGCACGGTGTTCTCGCCAAGGTGCTGGGCCACCTCGAGCACGAGGCGATTGCCGACATTGGACGTTTCCAGCGCGTTCAAGATCGCCGGCAGATGTTCGCCGAACTGCACGTCGACAACGGCACCGATGACCTGGCGAACCTTGCCGGCCAAGCCAGTCTTCTTGATGGCAACGGTCGGCGCCTTCGCCGCGGCTGCCTTGGCGGGCGCAGCCGCCTTCTTGACCGGAGCGGCTTTCGCTGCCGCTGCCGGAGCCTTTGCCGGTGCTGCCGCCTTCGCGGCGGTCTTCGGGGCCGCCTTCTGGGGGGTCGCTGCTTTCGCCATCGTCTTTACCCTTTTCGTCTCTTGTTTCTCACGCGATCCGCCTGAAGGTCGCTGACCTTCATCGAGCGCGCCTAGAGCGCCTCGGCGCCCGAAATGATTTCGATCAATTCTTTGGTGATCTGCGCCTGCCGCTGGCGGTTGTAGGTGATCGACAATTTGTTGATCATATCGCCGGCGTTGCGCGTCGCATTGTCCATGGCGCTCATCTTGGCGCCCATCTCGCCGGCCGCGTTTTCGAGCAGCGCACGAAAGACCTGCACGGAGATGTTGCGCGGGATGAGGTCGGAGAGGATTTCGCCCGGTTCCGGCTCGTATTCATAGACGGCATTGCCGGCGTCCGTCGCCTCGGCGGCAGCGGAAGGCACGCCTGCCGGGATGATCTGCTGGGTCGTCGGGACCTGGCTGATCACCGACTTGAACTGCGAATAGAACAGCGTGCAGATGTCGAAGCCACCCTCGTTGAAAAGTTGGATGACTTTCTTGGCAATGGCATCGGCATTGACGAAGCCGAGCGTCTTCACTTCACGCAAATCGACACGCTCGAGGATCAGCGCCGCGTAGTCGCGACGCAGGATGTCGAACCCCTTCTTGCCGACGCAGATGATCTTGACCTGCTTGCCGTCGGCCAGAAGCTTGCGGATGTGGTCGCGGGCAAGGCGTGCGATCTGCGAATTGAAGCCGCCGCATAGACCACGCTCGGCGGTGCAGACGACGAGCAGATGCACGTCGTCCTTGCCGGTGCCGGTCATCAGCGCCGGGGCCTCGCCGCCGCCGCCGATCGCCTGGGTGATGTTGGCCAGCACCGCGCCCATGCGCTCCGAATAGGGGCGCGCGGCTTCCGCCGCCTCCTGCGCGCGGCGCAGCTTCGCCGCGGCGACCATCTGCATCGCCTTGGTGATCTTCTGCGTCGCCTTGACCGAGGCGATACGGTTACGAAGGTCTTTTAGTGAAGGCATGCTTCAAACCTGATCCCGTCCGTCCGGCCTCGTTCAAGCAAAGGTCTTGGCGAAGGTGTCGATCTCCGCCTTCAGCTTGGCGCGCAGATCGTCCGACAGCGCCTTCTCCTTGCGGATGCCGTCGAGCACCTCCTTGCCGGCCGAGCGCATGTGGCTGAGCAAGCCATGCTCGAATTTACTGACCTGGTCGATTGCCAGCTTGTCGAGATAGCCGTTGACGCCGGCGAAGATCACCGCGACCTGTTCTTCGACCCTGAGCGGCGAAAATTGCGGCTGCTTCAGGAGTTCGGTCAGGCGCGCACCGCGGTTGAGCAGGCGCTGCGTGGCGGCGTCGAGGTCAGAGCCGAACTGGGCGAAGGCCGCCATTTCGCGATACTGCGCGAGCTCGCCCTTGATCGAGCCGGCGACCTGTTTCATCGCCTTGATCTGCGCCGAGGAGCCGACGCGCGACACCGACAGGCCGACGTTGACCGCCGGGCGGACGCCCTGGAAGAACAGATTGGTTTCCAGGAAGATCTGGCCGTCGGTGATCGAGATGACGTTGGTCGGGATGTAGGCCGACACGTCGTTGGCCTGGGTCTCGATGATCGGCAGCGCCGTCAGCGAACCGCCGCCATTGTCGTCATTGAGCTTGGCGGCACGCTCCAGAAGGCGCGAATGCAGGTAGAAGACGTCGCCCGGATAGGCTTCGCGGCCGGGCGGGCGGCGCAGCAGCAGCGACATCTGGCGATAGGCGACCGCCTGCTTCGACAGATCGTCGTAGCTGATCAGCGCATGCATGCCGTTGTCGCGGAAATATTCGCCCATGGTGCAGGCGGTGAACGGCGCCAGGAACTGCATCGGCGCCGGATCGGAAGCGGTGGCGGCGATGATGATCGAATAGTCGAGCGCGCCACGCTCTTCGAGAACTTTCGCGAACTGCGCGACGGTCGAGCGCTTCTGGCCGACGGCGACGTAGACGCAGTAGAGCTTTTCCTTCTCCGGCCCGTGCTCGTGCACCGATTTCTGGTTGAGCATCGTGTCGAGGATGATCGCGGTCTTGCCGGTCTGGCGGTCACCGATGACCAGCTCGCGCTGTCCGCGGCCGACCGGGATCAGCGCGTCGATGGCCTTGAGGCCGGTCGACATCGGCTCGTTCACCGATTTGCGCGGAATGATGCCGGGCGCCTTGACGTCGACGCGCTTGCGCTCGGTCGCCTGGATCGGGCCCTTGCCGTCGATCGGGTTGCCGAGCGCGTCGACGACGCGGCCGAGCAGGCCCATGCCGACAGGCGTGTCGACGATGGCGCCGGTGCGCTTGACGATGTCGCCTTCCTTGATGTCGCGGTCGGCGCCGAAGATGACGACGCCGACATTGTCGGCTTCGAGGTTGAGCGCCATGCCGCGGATGCCGCCGGGGAACTCAACCATCTCGCCGGCCTGGACGTTGTCGAGGCCATAGACGCGGGCGATGCCGTCACCGACGGACAGAACCTGGCCGACTTCGGAGACCTCGGCCTCCTTGCCGAAATTCTTGATCTGGTCTTTCAGAATTGCGGAAATTTCCGCGGCGCGGATGTCCATCAGCCGACCTCTTTCAGTGCAAGCTTGAGCGAATTGAGTTTGGTTTTGAGCGACGTATCGATCTGGCGCGAGCCTATCTTGACCACCAGCCCGCCGAGCAGCGACGGATCGACGGTCACGGTGATCGCGACATCCTTGCCGGCAACGCTTTTCAGCGCCGCCTTCAGCTCGGTTTGCTGGGCGTCGGTCAGCGCATGCGCCGAGGTAACTTCAGCGCCGGTCTCGCCACGATGCTCGGCGGCGATCTGGCGGAATGCCTTGATCATGCCAGGAATGGCGAACAGCCGGCGGTTCTGGGCGACGACGCGCAGGAAATTGCCGGTGAGGCCGGCGATCCCTGCCTTGTCGGCGATCGCCGCAATGGCCTTGGCCTGGTCCTCGCTGGAGAAGACCGGGCTATTGATCAGACGGGTAAGATCCGCGCTGCCTTCGAGCATCGCCGCGAAACTGTTGAGGTCGGCCTCGACCTTTGCGACCGAATTCGCCTGGAGCGCGAGCTCGAACAGCGAACCCGCATAGCGCTCTGCGACACCTGAGATTGGTGATGACGATTGGGCCACGGACCGTCTTTTCTCTTGTCTGACAGGCCGCAGATTATTGGCTCGAGCGAAAACTCTGGCTAAATCTTTGACCTTACTGCATTTTTCCAAGCACGGAGACGCGGCTTCCGCTATCCCCGGCCGAAAGTCGATTGCCGTCTAGCACAGGCATTTTAAGACCGCAATGCGTCGTCCCGCATGGTTTTCAGGCACTATTGTCGCATCCGGCGGTGCGGTTCGACCGCCGGTTCCGAATTCGCCTTTGATTCAAGGCACAAAGCCGAAGGCGAAGGCAAGCGGCAGCGCCGCCAGCACCAGTTCCACCACGATGGACGCCCAGTTGAAAGGTGTGTTGGCGCCGTCCGACATCATCGACAGCAGGCGGCCGAAGGCGGTGAGCAGCCAGGAAAAGCCAAGCGCCATGTAGAGCAGCGGTTGCGCAAGCAGAATGCAGCACAGGCTGACGCCGAGATAGAAGCCCGACATCCTGCCGCGCCCTTCGGCGATCGCCGCCGCCTTCTCAGGCTTGACCTGCAGCCGCAGAATCCGGAAGCCCAGCCCCGGCGCCAGGAACAGCAGCAGCCCGAACAGCAAGGTCACGACGGCGCTCGACCATGCGAGCCACTCGCCCTGGCTCATAGGCCATGGAAACGCAAATTCCATACTGTCCCCTCGTAAATGGCTGTTCGAAATTTCGGGCATTCTAGCGAAGGAAGAGACATGCGCCAGATGGCGCCGGCACTTTAGGAAAGCGCATCAGCCCAGCACGAATTCGACCGCCGCCTCGGCATGGATGCGCGTCGTGTCGAACACAGGAATGTCGAAATCCTGCTGGCCGATCAGCATGGTGATCTCGGTGCACCCCATGATGACGCTGTCGATGTTTTCGTCGCGCCGCATACGGGCGATTTCATCAATGTAGGCCGCCTTCGATTCCGCGGTGACAATACCCTGACAGAGTTCGTCGTAGATCACGCGATGAACCATGTCCCGCCCGGCTTCATCTGGCACCACGGGATGAAGGCCGTACCTGTCGGCGAGCCGGCCCTTGTAGAAATCCCGGTCCATGGTGAACCGCGTTGCCAAGAGAGCCGGACGGCTGACGCCGGCCTGGGCAACCGCGGTAGCCGTGGCATCGGCAATGTGGATGAGCGGTATCGACACCGCTACCTCCACCTGATCGGCTAGCTTGTGCATGGTGTTGGTGCAGATCAGCAGCCCCTCCGCACCGGCTGCTTCGAGCTTACGCACCGCCTCGACCAGCAGAACGCCCGCCCCCTGCCAGTCGCCGACGTGCTGCCGTTCGGCGATATCGGCGAAGTCGAACGACCACAGCAGCAGTTTCGCCGAATGCAGCCCACCCAGCCGCTCGCGCACGATCTCATTCAGCAGCCGATAGTAGATCGCCGTTGATTCCCAGCTCATGCCGCCGATCAGGCCAAGGGTTTTCATCTCTTCACAGCTCCGGTCCAAATTGCATGGTCGGCCTCACAAAAAGCTCTGCGGGTCGATGTCGACCTGCACACGCACCGAGCCCCGTATCTTCGGTCCCTCGGCCAGCATGGCGCGAATGAACCCTTGCATGTCGGCGCGCCGCTCGCCCTGGATCAGCAGGCGAAAGCGATGGCGGCCGCCGATCAGCGACAGCGGCGCCTCGGCCGGACCGAGCACGAACAGGTCGCTGGCCTGAGGTGCGGCGCGCCGCAAACCCCGCGCATGTCCCTCCGCTTCCGCTCGTGTCGCAGCACTGACGATGACGCCGGCAAGCCGGCCGAAAGGCGGCAGGGCCGCCCGTTCGCGTTCGGCGATTTCGCGCTCATAGAAAGCCTCGGCGTCGCCGGAGACGATCGCCCGCATTACCGGGTGGTCGGGCTGGAAGGTCTGCAGCAGGCCAAGGCTCTTCTTGCCGGTGCGGCCGGCGCGGCCGGTCACCTGGCTGAGCAGTTGGAAAGTGCGCTCGGCGGCGCGCGGATCGCCATTAGCCAGGCCGAGATCGGCATCGACCACGCCGACCAGCGTCATGTTTGGGAAATTGTGGCCCTTGGCGACGAGCTGAGTGCCGATGACGATGTCGGCCTCGCCATTGGCGATGGCTTCAAGCTCTAACCTCAGCCGCCGCACGCCGCCCATCAGGTCGGACGACAGGACGATGGTTCGGGCGTCTGGGAAATGCGCGACGACCTCTTCAGCGATGCGCTCGACGCCCGGCCCGCAGGCGACCAGATGATCGAGCGTGCCGCATTCCGGGCAGGCCTCGGGCCGCCGCTCATTGTGTCCGCAATGGTGGCAGATCAACTGGCCACGAAAGCGGTGCTCGACCAGCCAGGCCGAGCAGACCGGGCAGCCAAAGCGATGGCCGCAGACCCGGCACAGTGTCAGCGGCGCATAGCCGCGCCGGTTGAGGAACAGCAGCGATTGTTCCTCCTTCTCCAGCGTCTGCCGCATATGGGCAAGCAGCACCGGCGACAGGAAGCCGCCGCGTGCCGGCGGGGCGCGGCGCATGTCGATCGTCTTCAGGTCGGGAAGCGCCGCCTCGGCAAAGCGCGCCGAAAGCACCGCCCTGTTGTAGCGGCCTTGGCTCGCGTTGACCCGGCTTTCGACCGACGGCGTCGCCGAGGCGAGCACCACCGGAAAGCCGCCGATATGGCCACGCACCACCGCCATATCGCGGGCATTGTAGAAGACGCGGTCTTCCTGCTTGTAGGCGGGGTCATGCTCCTCGTCGATGACGATCAGCCCGAGCTCCCTGAACGGCAGGAACAGCGCCGAACGCGCGCCGGCAACCACGCGCACGCCACCTTCCGCCACCTGCCGCCAGACACGCTCGCGCATCCTTGGCGGCAGGTCCGAGTGCCATTCCGCCGGCTTGGCGCCGAACCGTTCCTGGAAGCGCTCGAGGAAGGCGTGGGTCAGCGCAATCTCCGGCAGCAGGATCAGCACCTGTTTGCAACGGTCGAGCGCCGCCGCCACCGCCTCGAAATAGACCTCCGTCTTGCCCGATCCGGTCACCCCGTCGAGCAGCGTGACGCCGAATGCGCCGGCCGCGACATTGGTGCGCAGCATCCCGGCCGCATCGCTCTGGTCCGGCATCAGCGAAGGCTGGGCGTAATTCGGATCGGGTGCTGCGACCACCGGTCGCGGCGGGATCATGACCGTCTCGAACACGCCTTGCGCTTTCAACCCGTCGATGACCGTCGACGACACGCCGGCCGCATGCGCCAACCCGGACCGCGTCCAGGCGAGCCCGCCTTCGGCTGTTTCCAGCACGCGCATCCTCGCACCCGTCATCCGGTCGGGTTTGGCGAAGGTGCGTTGCAGCCCTTCGATCCAGGGTTCCGGGTCGAAGGCCTCCGGCGCCCGCAGCAGCATGCGCGCCACCATGCCAGGCGGCGACAGCGTGTATTGCGCGATCCAGTCGACGAAGCGGCGCATAGCGCGGTCAAACGGCGGGCAGTCGAAGACCTGCTCGATCGGGCGCAGTTTTTTTTCGTCGACCTTTTCGACAACGCCGTCCCAGACGATGCCGGCAACCTGGCGCGGACCGAGCGGAACGCGCACGATCGAGCCCGGCACCACGCGCATGCCGGCGGGCACGGCATAGGTGTAGGGCCGATCGGCGGGCATCGGCACCAGCACTGGCGCGGCTGCGACAAAGGGCGAATCTTCGATCATGAGGCGTGACCTTGCCCCGACTTTCGTCTAGAGCAAAGTCCAACGCCGAATGTGCCTTGCCGGCCTAGAGCGACGTGCGTCCATCCGGACGCACAAAGTACGCTTTAGAACTTTAACCCACGCATCGTGCTTCCCGAAAATCGGTTACGATTTTCGGGCCGATGCGAAATCTTCAGGAGACCCCGCCATGAAATTTTTTGTCGACACCGCCGATGTCAAGGAAATCCGTGAGCTGAACGATTTGGGGCTGCTCGACGGCGTCACCACCAATCCCTCGCTGATCCTCAAATCCGGCGGTAAGATCGCCGACGTCACACGAGAGATCTGCGAGATCGTCAAGGGCCCGGTCTCGGCCGAGGTCGTCGCCACCGAATACAAGGACATGATGGCGGAGGCCAAGACCCTGGCCAGGATCGCCGACAATGTCTGCATCAAGGTGCCGCTGACGCTCGACGGCCTGAGGGCCTGCAAGGACATCCGGTCGGACGGCCGCATGGTCAATGTCACGCTGTGCTTCTCGGCCACGCAGGCGCTGCTCGCGGCCAAGGCCGGCGCCTCCTTCATCTCGCCCTTCGTCGGCCGCATCGACGACAGCGGCTGGGACGGCATGGAACTGATCTCGGACATCCGCACCATCTACGACAACTATGATTTCCAGACCGAGATCCTGACCGCTTCGGTGCGCACGGTGAACCATGTCAAGCAGGCCGCACTGATCGGCGCCGACGTTATCACCGCCCCGCCGGCGACGCTGAAGGCGCTGGTCAAGCACCCGCTGACCGACAAGGGCCTGGAGCAGTTCCTCGCCGACTGGGCCAAGACCGGCCAGAAGATCGGCTGAAATCAAGACGTCGCCTTCCCGCAAAAAAGGCCGAGCAATCGGCCTTTTTCTGCGCCAGGATAACCGGAACGGCTCGATCCAGGGCCGAAAAATTTAACCCGCCACCGTCTTGCCGTGCTTGACCAGATTCTGGGCGATCGACAGGCGCAGCAGGTCCGCCAGTTCGCGCGCCGCGCGGTTTTCGGCGTCGATTTGCGCCCGGTAGGAGGCAAACTCCTGACGAGGCCTGTCGAAGGACGACGCTATCGAGCGCCTGCCGGTCGCGATTGTCGCGCCTGTCTTGGCGTCGGTCAGCACATAGTTCGCGGTCAGTGTCACCGTGCCCGCGGTTGGCTCGTCGTCATCGGTCGAGACCTGCACGGTTGCAGCGGATTCAACAAGTTCGGTAACGCCGAGATCGAGCGAATAGGCGGGCGTAGCCGGCTCGCCCGCACCCTGGCCGAGCGCGAAGATCAGATTGTTGCGGACCTGCTGGGCGTAGCGGGTGTTGACCGGCTTGACCGCAATGGACCCGAGTTCGGCGGCAGCCCCGACTTGCGAGCCGCCCGACAGCGGCGCGCTCGAATAGAGCGGGCGCACCGTGCAGGCCGAAACCAGCGCAGCCGAAGCGACCAGGCCATACAGCGCGATACGGCGCAGCAAATGCGTCACTTCTGTCTTCCTCGGATCAGGCAACGACATTGACGATCCTCTGTGGGACGATGATCACCTTGCGCGGTGCCTTACCTTCGAGCGCTTTCTGCACGAAGTCGAGAGCCAGAACCGCTTTTTCGACGGCACCTTGGTCCGCGTCGCGGGCAATTGTCAAATCGCCGCGCTTCTTGCCGTTGACTTGGACCGGCAGCACGATCTCGCTGTCGACGACAAGCGACGGATCATAGACTGGCCAGGGCCGTTCGGCGACCAGATCGGTGCCGCCGAGCGTCAGCCAGCATTCCTCGGCCAGATGCGGCATCACCGGCGCAATCAGATGCACGAGGATGTCGACGGCTTGCCGGCACGCAGCCTTGAGCGCCGGATCGGCCTTGCCTTCAGCCGCCTCGTTGAGTGGCGTGGTAAGCGCATTGGCGAGTTCGTAGATGCGGGCGATGGCGCGGTTGAAGGCGAGCTTTTCGATATCCTCGCCGACTGATTTCAGGATCTTGTGCGCGGCCTTGGACACAGTCCCTGCCTCGCCCTCCTTCGCCGCTGCCGGTTGGCTGCCGGCGAGCGATTCGGCAGCCGTCGACACCAGCCGCCAGATGCGCTGAATGAAGCGATGCGCGCCGGCAGCACCCTCGTCGGTCCATTCGACATCACGCTCGGGTGGTGAGTCCGACAGCATGAACCAGCGCGCGGTGTCGGCGCCGTAGCCGTCAGTGATCTCTTCCGGGCTCACCGTGTTCTTCTTCGACTTCGACATTTTTTCGAGCGGGCCGATTACCGCCTCTTCGCCGGTCGCGATTTCGACGGCGCGGCGCTTGCCGTCGACGTCCTCCAGCCGCACCTCGCTGGGTGCAAGCCAGCGGCTGTTCGAGCCACCGCCGACCCGATAGGTCTCGTGCACCACCATGCCTTGCGTGAACAGGCCCCTGAACGGCTCGGCGAGATCGACATGGCCGGTCTCGCGCATGGCGCGGGTGAAGAAGCGCGAATAGAGCAGGTGCAAAATGGCGTGCTCGATGCCGCCTATATACTGGTCGACCGGCAGCCATTCGGTAGCTGCCTTGGGATCGGTCGGGTCGTTCGCCCAGGGCGCGGTAAAGCGCGCGAAATACCAGGACGAATCGACGAACGTGTCCATCGTGTCGGTTTCGCGGCGTGCATCCTTGCCGCATTGCGGACATTTGACATGCCGCCATGTCGGATGGCGATCGAGCGGATTGCCCGGCCGGTCGAACTCGATGTCGTCCGGCAGCTTGACCGGCAGATCCGCTTTCGGCACCGGCACCACGCCGCAATCCTCGCAGTGGATCATCGGGATCGGACAGCCCCAGTAGCGCTGGCGCGAAATGCCCCAGTCGCGCAGGCGGAAGTTGACCTTGCGCTCAGCCACCGGCCGATTGCCGATAGTCTTTTGTTCCAGCAGCTTCGCCACCTCGTCGAACGCCTGATCAGGCTTCATGCCGTCGAGGAAGCGCGAATTGATCATCACGCCGTCGCCGACATAGGCCTCGTCGATGATCTGGAAGTTTCCCTGTTTCTCGCCTTCCGGCATCACCACCGGAATGACCGGCAGGCCGTATCTGTTAGCGAAATCGAGGTCGCGCTGGTCACCGGACGGGCAGCCGAAGATGGCGCCGGTGCCGTACTCCATCAGCACGAAATTGGCGACATAGACAGGCAGCGTCCAGTTCGCGTCGAACGGATGGACGACGCGGATGCCGGTATCGAAACCCCTCTTCTCGGCTGTCTCCAGTGCCGCCACTGAAGTGCCCATATGGCGAACCTCGTCGATGAACTTGGCCAGCGCCGGATTGCTTTCGGCCGCCTTCTTCGCCAGCGGATGATCAGCTGCGACCGCCATGAAGGAGGCGCCGAAGATGGTGTCGGGCCGCGTCGTGTAGACCTCCAGCTCATCTTCGCCATCGACTGGAGTGGCCAGCGGCCAGCGGATCAGCAGGCCTTCCGAACGGCCGATCCAGTTCGCCTGCATCAGCTTCACTTTTTCCGGCCATTCGTCGAGGCCTTCCAGCGAGTCCAGCAGATCCTGCGCATAGTCGGTGATCTTGAAGAACCACTGCGTCAGCTCGCGCTGTTCGACCAGCGCGCCCGAGCGCCAGCCGCGTCCGTCGATGACCTGCTCGTTGGCAAGCACCGTCATGTCCTCCGGATCCCAGTTGACCTTGGAGGATTTGCGCGTCACCAGCCCCTTCTCGACGAAATCGAGGAACAACATCTGCTGGCGGTGGTAGTAGTCGACATCGCAGGTGGCGAATTCGCGTGCCCAGTCGAGCGACAGGCCCATGACCTTGAGCTGTTCGCGCATGGCGGCGATGTTCTGATAGGTCCAGTCCTTGGGATGGACCTTGTTCTGCATCGCCGCGTTCTCGGCCGGCATGCCGAAGGCGTCCCAGCCCATCGGGTGCAGCACGTTGAAACCCTTGGCACGCTTGTAGCGCGCAACCACGTCGCCCATCGTGTAGTTGCGTGTATGGCCGATATGGATGCGCCCCGACGGATAGGGGAACATTTCGAGTACGTAGTATTTCGGACGCGGGTCGTCGTTGTCAGCTTCGAACAGCTTCTTGGCGTCCCAGGCCTTCTGCCATTTGGGCTCTGATGCGCGCGGATTGTATCGTTCGGTTGCCATCGGGTGTTTTTCACTTAAAAAGCATGCGCGAACAGCCGGACATGCCCGGCGGCTCAGGAAATGTCGTCGCGGTGTTCACCATGGATTGCCGGACCCGTCAACTGCGACGCTCCGGCCAGGACAAAAACCAGAGTCAGGATATAGGCATGGCGAGCGCCGTCGAACAGTTTTTCACGGTCAAGGCGAGGATCGCCGCCGCCGAGCGCGAGGCAGGACGGCAAGCCGGCGCGGTGAGGCTGGTCGCGGTCTCGAAGACCTTCAGCGCCAACGATATCCGCCCGGTCATCGACGCCGGCCAGCGCGTCTTCGGCGAGAACCGCGTCCAGGAAGCACAAGCCAAATGGCCGGCGCTGAAGGAGGACTTCCCCGACATCGAGCTGCATCTGATCGGTCCGCTGCAATCGAACAAGGCGAAGGAAGCGGTCGCGCTGTTCGACGTCATCGAGTCGGTCGATCGGGAGAAGATCGCGGCCGAACTCGCCAAGGAAATCGCCAGACAAGGCCGGTCACCAAAATTCTACGTTCAGGTCAACACCGGCTCGGAACCACAAAAGGCAGGGATCGAGCCGCGCGAGGCTGTCGCCTTCGTCACCCGCTGCCGCGACGTCCATGGCCTCGCCATCGAAGGTCTGATGTGCATCCCGCCGGCCGACGAGAATCCCGGTCCGCATTTCGCGCTGCTGGAAAAGCTCAGCACGGAGGCAGGTGTGGAGGAGCTTTCGATGGGTATGTCCGGCGACTACGAAACCGCGATCGCCTTCGGCGCGACAAGTGTCAGGATCGGCTCGGCGATCTTCGGCAGCCGTTAGCGGACATTTCGTTTAGCGGCAGTTTAGCGATCAACCTTGATAGTCGGGCGCGTCAGGCACATACCTAGCCAAGCTAGCTAGGAGAGGATCCATGAACTGGCATCTTCAGGATGCGAAAAACAACTTTTCCAAAGTGGTTCAGCGCGCGCGCAGCGAGGGACCGCAGACGGTGACCCTGCGTGGCGAGCGCGCGGCGGTGGTGCTTTCTGCCGAAGACTATGACCGCTTGTCGGGAAAAAAGAAGTCACTGGCAGAATATCTTCTGACCGGTCCCGTCTGGGATGATGATTTCGCCGAGGAGGTCAACCGTCGCTCGGATACGATGATCCGCGACATCGACCTCTGATGTACCTGCTCGACACGAACATCGTTTCGGACGTGGAACGACGCTTGCCCAAGCCTACCGCGTGGCTAGCTTCAGTGGATCCGGATTCGGTCAATCTCAGTGTCATCACGCTCGGGGAGATCGAACGCGGGATCGTCAAGCTGCGCAAGGTCGATCCCGAACGGGCAACGCGCCTCGATCTGTGGCTGCGAGAGCTTCGGCGGGACAATGCCGACCGCATCCTTGCGGTTACTGAAGATGTCGCGTTGTCGTGGGGTCGCATCTCGGCTGGCCGCACGCGAGGCAGCGCCGACACGCTCATCGCCGCGACCGCGCTCGTCCACGACCTCATTCTGGTTACGCGAAACGTCGCCTATTTCGACGATACCGGGGTGACGGTCCTCAATCCTTGGACAATCTGACCTGTTTCCCCCACCCCGCCGGATCGTCGGTCGCGGAGCTTGGTCCAGAACCACTAGGCCGTTATGCCAACGAATGGAAACGGAACGTATCGTTCCTATATTGGCCGGGTTCGTCTCCGAACTTTGCCTGGGCACCATGACCTTCGGCGCCGCCGGCGAAAACGACCAATGGGGCCTGATCGCCAGCCTCGACCAGGACGGCGTCGACAGGATCGTCCAGAGCTCGCTCGCCGCCGGCGTCAATTTCTCCGACACCGCTGACGTCTATTCCTTCGGCGCATCGGAACGGCTTCTCGGCCAGTCGCTGCGGAATCTCGGCATCAACCGGCAGGATGTGATCATCGCCACCAAGGTCCATGGCGCCATGGGCGACGGCCCCAACCAGCGCGGTTCCTCGCGCGGCCACATCATGGGTTCGGTCGAGGGCAGTCTCGAGCGGCTGCAGCTCGACCATATCGGTCTCTATCAGCTTCACGGCACCGACACGGTGACGCCGATCGATGAGACGCTGCGGGCGCTCGACGATCTGGTTGCCAGCGGCAAGGTCCGCTATGTCGGCGTTTCGAACTGGGCGGCCTGGCGCATCGCCAAGGCATTGGGCATCGCCGAACGCAAGGGCTTCGCCCGTTTTGAGACCGTCCAGTCCTACTATTCGATCGCCGGCCGCGACCTGGAGCGCGAGATCGTTCCGCTGCTCAACGAGGAGAAGCTTGGACTGATGGTCTGGTCGCCGATGGCGGGCGGGCTGCTTTCCGGCAAATACGGACCCGGCGCGCCCGGCAATGGCGAAGGCCGCCGCGCCAGCTTCAATTTCCCGCCTGTAAATGAGGACCGCGCCTGGGCGGCGGTCGCCGTCATGCGCGAGATCGCCGGCAAGCATGGCGTCAGCGTCGCCACGGTCGCGCTGAGCTATGTGCTCGCCAAACCCTTCGTGATGAGCGTGATCATCGGCGCCAGCCGCATGGAGCAGCTCGAACGGAACCTCGCCGCCACCGAGTTGAAGCTCGACACCGACGATCTTGCTCGTCTCGACGAGGTCAGCGCGCTGCCGGCCGAATATCCGGGCTGGATGCTCGAGCGTCAGGCGGCCGGCCGGCGGCCGGCGCCCTTTGCGCCGAAAAGGTAGTTCAATCTCACCTCGATTGATGTTTCGGGAGCCGACCGGTTCCCGATCTTCTTTGGCTCCGATCTTCTTTAGGCTCAGGTCAGGCGGACCGTCTCGACCAGAAAGTCGAGAAAGGCCCGCACCCGCGCCGGCAAATGCTTGCCCTGTCCGACATAGACGGCGTGGGTACGCTCCTCGTCGCCTGGGTTGAAGGCCTCCAGAAGCGGTACCAGCCGCCCGGCGGCGATGTCGGGTTCCACATGCCAGCGCGCCAGCCGGGCGATGCCCGCCCCCGAAAGCGCCATCTGCCGCATCGCCTCGCCATCGCTGACCAGCGCATTTCCGGCTATCGGAACGAGAACGGCCTCGCCGGCCGCGTCGACGAATGGCCAATCATCGACATGGCGCACGAAACAGAAACCCATCCGATTGTGGCGATCGAGATCGGCCGGCGTCCGGGGGATGCCGTGCGTCCTGAGGTAGGACGGCGCAGCGACGACCACCACCGGACTTTGCCCGAGCTTGCGCGCCACCAACCGTGATTCGCCGAGCGGCCCGGCGCGGATCGCGACATCGGCGCGCTCCTCCATCAGGTCGATGACATGATCGGTCAAAACCAGATCGATGGTGATTTCCGGATAGCGTTCGAGGAAACGCGGCAAAAGCGGGATCAGCCGGTGCTGCCCGAAGGGCACGTAGCTGTTGACCCGCAGCCGGCCGCGCGGGGCGGCGCCGGCCGCCGCCTCGCGCTCGGCTGCCGCCATGTCGGCCAGGATGCGCACGCCGCTGTCGAAGAAGGCCGCGCCCTCCGGTGTCAGTTGCAGCTTGCGTGTCGAACGGCTGATCAGCCGCGCGCCAAGACGCGCCTCAAGCCGCGCAATCAGTTTGCTCACTGCCGACGGCGTCATCCGCAACGCGCGAGCGGCGGCCGAAAAACTCCCCGCCTCAACGACGCGGACAAACACTTCGATCTCGCCGGAGCGGTTGATGTCGGGTCTCGCCATTCGTGAATCTATTTCACAGACAATGTGCCCTGCGCAAGGCTGGTTCACAGCACGCCGCGACACGATCTTCCGGGACGGGGCGTGGGAGGACACGGCGTCCCGTCTTCAACACTGGCTGTCATCGAAATGGGAACCGCCATGCCTCTTGCTCTTTACGCCCTCGCCGCCGGTGCCTTCGGCATCGGTGTCACCGAATTCGTCATCATGGGCCTGCTGCTCGACGTCAGCACCGATCTCGGAGTCTCGATCTCGGCCGCCGGCCAGTTGATTTCCGGCTATGCGCTCGGTGTCGTCATCGGCGCGCCGCTGCTGACGATCGCCACCGGCCGCTGGCCGCGCAAGACCGTGCTTCTGGCGCTGATGGCGATCTTCACGCTGGGCAATCTCGCCTGCGCGCTCGCCCCCGACTACTGGACACTGATGGCTGCCCGCGTGCTCACCGCCTTTGCCCACGGCACGTTCTTCGGCGTTGGTTCGGTCGTTGCGACCGGGCTGGTGGCGCCAAACAAGAAGGCCTCGGCGATCGCCCTGATGTTCACCGGCCTGACCATCGCAAACATCCTCGGCGTGCCCTTCGGCACCTGGCTCGGCCAGGCCTTCGGCTGGCGGGCGACCTTCTGGGCGGTAACCCTGGTCGGCATCGTCGCCTTCGCCATCATTCTCCTGCTGGTGCCGCGCAGCCAGGCAGCGCCTGAGAAGAGCAACCTGAGCGGCGATCTCGCCGTGCTCGGCCGCGCGCCGGTCCTGCTTGGCTTCGCCACCACCGTGCTTGGCTATGCCGGCGTCTTCGCCGTCTTCACCTATATCGCTCCCCTGCTGACCGAGATCACCGGTTTTGGGGAAGCAGCCGTGTCGCCGATCCTGCTGGTCTTTGGCGGCGGCCTCATCGCCGGCAATCTGCTTGGCGGTAAGTTCGCCGACCGCTGGCTGGTGCCTTCCGTCCTCGGCAGTCTCGTTGTGCTGGCGCTGGTGCTCGGCACGATGACCTTCGCCCTGCACAGCCAGGTGATGGCCGTCATCTATGTCGGCCTGCTCGGCGCCGCCGCCTTCGCCACCGTGGCGCCGCTGCAGATGTGGGTGCTGGAAAAGGCTGAAGGCGCCGGCCAGAGCCTGGCCTCATCCTTCAATATCGCCGCCTTCAACCTCGGCAACGCCGCCGGCGCCTGGCTCGGCGGCGTGGTGATCGCCCATGGCCCCGGCCTCGGCGCCGTCAGCTGGGTCGCCGCCCTGCTGCCGCTCTCCGCACTGGCCGTGGCGGGATTAGCGCTGCGCCTCGACCGCAGCTCGGAGCTCGGCGCACCGGCATCCGCCCGGTCGTGACGATCCCAAACAAATCCAACCACCCTTCGATACAAGGAGCAAAACCATGGATTATCGACGTCTTGGCGCCTCGGGTCTGAAGGTCCCGGCGCTCTCGTTCGGCGCTGGAACCTTCGGCGGTTCGGGGCCGCTGTTCGGCGCCTGGGGCAACAGCGATGCGACGGAAGCGCGGCGGCTGGTCGACATCTGCCTTGAGGCCGGCGTCAACCTGTTCGACACCGCCGACGTCTATTCGAATGGCGCCTCCGAGGAGGTGCTCGGCGCGGCCATCAAGGGCCGCCGCGATGCCGTGCTGATCTCGACCAAGACCTCGCTGCCGACGGGCGACGGTCCCAACGATGCCGGCTCTTCCCGCTCGCGTCTCATCAAGGCCGTCGAGGATGCGCTGAGGAGTCTCGGCACCGAATACATCGACCTGCTGCAACTGCACGCTTTCGACGCCGCAACGCCGATCGAGGAGGTGCTGTCGACGCTGGACAGTCTCGTGCGCGCCGGCAAGCTGCGCTATGTCGGCGTTTCCAACTTTTCCGGGTGGCAAGTAATGAAATCGCTCGGCCTGGCGGACAAGCACGGCTACCCACGCTACGTTGCCCATCAGGTCTATTATTCGCTGGTCGGGCGCGACTATGAATGGGAGCTGATGCCGCTCGGCCTCGACCAGGGCGTTGGCGCGCTGGTGTGGAGCCCGCTCGGCTGGGGCCGCCTGACCGGCAAGATCCGCCGCGGCGAGCCACTGCCGGAAACAAGCCGGTTGCACGACACCGCAGGCTTCGGGCCACCGGTCGAGGACGAGCAACTCTACCGGGTCGTCGATGCGCTCGACACTGTCGCCAAGGAAACCGGCAAGACGGTGCCGCAGATCGCCATCAACTGGTTACTGCAGCGGCCGACCGTCGCCTCTGTCATCATCGGCGCGCGCAACGAGGAGCAGCTGCGCCAGAACCTCGGCGCCGTCGGTTGGT
This sequence comes from Mesorhizobium sp. WSM4842, assembly GCF_055901575.1. Classification (NCBI taxonomy): domain Bacteria; kingdom Pseudomonadati; phylum Pseudomonadota; class Alphaproteobacteria; order Hyphomicrobiales; family Phyllobacteriaceae; genus Mesorhizobium; species Mesorhizobium sp. WSM4842. The sequence continues at coordinate 1,344,425 of NZ_CM148372.1, read as the reverse complement.
CATTGACATCAGACCAGATGAAGAAGCTCGACGCGGCAAGCGCGGTCACCGCGCCCTATCCGTATTTCCCCTATCGCCGGCAGGAGGGTTTTGCCCGGCTGAGCCCGCCTGCGGTCTGACCCCGCTCGATACCTCAAACGCCCGGCGACAGGGCATGTTGAGATTCAGGTCAGGCCGCGCCGAGAATGGTGGCTTCCGAGAACCGGAGCGGAGCGTACTTAAAGTACGTGAGCCCGCGCATGACCCCGAAATCGAGATCGATTTCGGAAAGGTCATGCGCAAAATCAAAGTTCTACAGCGTCCTTTGCCCGCCCAATAGGGCGCGCGGCGCTGTAGGTAAGCGCAGGAAACCGCCATTCGCAGGCCGGCCTCACCTGAATATCGACACGCCCTAATGCAGCACGAACTCGCCGTCCACCTTGTGCCATTCGTTAGGCGCGATCAGCTTCTGGTGCGTATAGCTCACCGAATGCAGCGGGCCGTCGAGCTTGGTCTGCCAGAACTCGATGAACCGGATCAGCACCGGAAATTTCGGAGCGATGTCGTAGTCCTGCCAGATGAAGCTCTGCAGCAGATGCGGATGATCGGGAAAATGATAAAGGATCTTGGCCGTGGTCAAGCCGTAGCCCTTGAGCATCAGGTCCATTTCGGAATGGTCGCGCATCGCGGTCCCCTGGTTGATTCTCCTTTCCTCCCAATTTGAAATTGTGCGCGCAATTTGCTTAATCGTCTATTGATATTTCGTAGCTGAGGCCGGGTTTACGACGCAAAAACATGTAGTTAGCAGCGATCCAACCCGAGTGCTGATAACAGTGAAGAAAGCGTCTGCGGCATCCCGCCGCGCAAATCCAACGTCTAATATTGCCGTCACCGCGGAACTGTTAATAATGCGCGCGAATTCGCGGCCGCTTCGCCGTGATGCCGACGGCGGTCAAGCCGGGCGGCTTGGTCTTGGGAGGAAAGTGAAAAAATGTCCGAGGTTCATGTCCATCGCGTCCAGCCGGCGTGGAAGAAGAACGCACTGATCGACAATGACACCTATTTGAAATGGTATGCCGAGAGCGTGAAGAACCCGGACAAGTTCTGGGGCAAGCACGGCAAGCGCATCGACTGGTTCAAGCCCTACAGCAAGGTCAAGAACACCTCCTTCAACGGCAAGGTCTCGATCAAATGGTTCGAGGACGGCGAGACCAACGTTTCCTGGAACTGCATCGACCGGCATCTGAAGAAGCGCGGCGACCAGACCGCCATCGTCTGGGAAGGCGACAATCCCTACGACGACAGGAAGATCACCTATAGCGAGCTTTACGAGCATGTCTGCCGGCTCGCCAATGTGATGAAGAAGCACGGCGTCAAGAAGGGCGACCGCGTTACCATCTACATGCCGATGATCCCTGAAACGGCCTACGCGATGCTTGCCTGCACGCGCATCGGCGCCATCCATTCGGTGGTCTTTGGCGGCTTCTCGCCGGATGCATTGGCCGGCCGCATCGTCGACTGCGAATCGACTTTCGTCATCACCACCGATGAAGGCCTGCGCGGCGGCAAGCCGATTCCGTTGAAAGACAACACCGACAAGGCGATCGACATCGCCGCGAAGAATTTCGTGATGGTCAACAAGGTCGTCGTCGTGCGCCGCACCGGCGGCAAGGTTGGCTGGGCTCCGGGGCGCGACGTCTGGTACCACGACGAGATCGCTTCGGTGAAGGCGGAGTGCAAGCCGGAGAAGATGAAGGCCGAGGACCCTTTGTTCATCCTCTACACATCAGGCTCGACCGGCAAGCCGAAGGGCGTGCTGCACACCACGGCCGGCTATCTCGTCTATGTCTCGATGACCCACCAATATGTCTTCGACTACCATGATGGCGACATCTACTGGTGCACCGCCGATGTCGGCTGGGTCACCGGCCACAGCTATATCGTCTACGGGCCGCTCGCCAACGGCGCCACCACGCTGATGTTCGAAGGCGTGCCTAACTATCCGTCGCAGTCCCGCTTCTGGGAGGTCATCGACAAGCACAAGGTCAACATCTTCTACACCGCCCCGACGGCGTTGCGCGCCTTGATGGGCGCGGGCGACGCCCATGTCACCAGGACGTCGCGCAAATCGCTGCGCGTGCTGGGCACCGTCGGCGAGCCGATCAACCCGGAAGCCTGGGAGTGGTATTTCAACCTCGTCGGCAACGGCAAGGTGCCGATCGTCGACACCTGGTGGCAGACCGAGACTGGCGGCATCCTGATCACGCCGCTGCCCGGTGCCACTGACCTGAAGGCAGGGTCCGCGACGCGGCCCTTCTTCGGCGTCAAGCCGCAACTGGTCGACGGTGACGGCAAGGTGCTGGAAGGCGTTGCAAGCGGCAACCTCTGCATCACCGATTCGTGGCCGGGCCAGATGCGCACTGTCTATGGCGACCACGAGCGCTTCGTGCAGACCTATTTTTCCACCTACAAGGGCAAGTATTTTACCGGTGACGGCTGCCGCCGCGACGCCGATGGCTACTACTGGATTACCGGTCGCGTCGACGACGTCATCAACGTCTCCGGCCACCGCATGGGCACGGCCGAGGTCGAATCAGCACTGGTTTCACACGAGAAAGTCTCGGAAGCCGCCGTCGTCGGCTATCCGCACGACATCAAGGGCCAGGGCATCTACTGCTACGTCACATTGATGGCCGGTGAGAAGCCGGGCGAAGAGTTGCGCAAGGAACTCGTCGCCCATGTCCGCAAGGACATCGGCGCCATCGCCACGCCCGACAAGATCCAGTTCGCTCCCGGCCTGCCGAAAACCCGTTCCGGCAAGATCATGCGGCGCATCCTGCGCAAGATCGCCGAGGACGATTTTGCCGCGCTCGGCGATACCTCGACGCTGGCCGACCCGGCGGTCGTCGACGACCTCGTCGCCAACCGGCAGAACAAGAGGGCCTGATGCATTGGGTGCCGTCACCGGGCTTTGGCGCTATCCGGCGAGTTCGCTCGCCGGCGAATGCCTGGAGGTGATCTCGGTCGGTCTGGAAACCATCGATGGCGACCGCCTGTTCGGCCTTGTCGATGCCTCGAATAATGAAATCGCACGGCCCGACCGCGAGGCGAAATGGCACAAGGTGCCACGCATCCGGACCCGGTTGTCGCAAGCCCGCGAACTGGAGATCGCGACGCCACAGAGCGATTGGCTGCCAGCGCCTGGAGCCGAAAGCGACCGCGCTGTTTCCGCCTTTCTCGGCTTCGAAGCCTCGATCCGGCCGTTTCGCCGGGAAGATGCTGCGCCGGATTACGCCGGTCCCCTGACCGTGGAGCGTTACCGCAAGGCCCCCATCCACCTCCTGACCACCGCTTCGCTGGCGCGCCTGAAAGCGCTGCATCCCGACGGCACCGCCGACCCGCGCCGGTTCCGCCCCAACATCGTCGTCGACATGCCGGCGGTCGAGGGATCATTCCCGGAGACGGAATGGATCGGTCGCAAGTTGGCGATCGGCGACCTGCTGTTGACGATCTCGGAGCCGTGCCGCCGATGCGGCTTCACCATCATCGCACAGGATGGTTTCGACCACGATCCGGCAATCCTGCGCAATCTGGTCCGTCACAACGCGCATAATCTCGGCGTCTACTGCACGGTCGACCGGCCAGCCCGCGTCGAAATCGGCGAGACGATGCGGTTGGTCTAATGCATGTTGCCCAAAAGTGCGCAGCGGTTTTGGGATAACGACATGTATAAAAACAAGGACTTAAAGCGCGTCGCGCGTCGCGTGAATCCTTTCAGACGCGACGCGCTTATTAGTCCGGTTGGGCCATGCCGAACGCGCCGCGACGAGCCGGACGATTGCCTTCTCGCGCGACCTCACCTTCGCGCCCGTACAGCCGGGCAACTGTCAGCGGCACGCCCTGCCCTCACGTTCGTATCCAGAAGCTTGCGCCAATACCAACCGAACGGCACCATAATGAGCGCAGCAAGGATCAAGATCGTTGGCAACCATTGGCCTATGTCGGCGACCTCGCAGCCGCTAATCACCGCGCCGACCTATCCACCGTGGACGAGGCAATTCGTCGGCGTATCCATATGCTGCATTCACACTGACCATCCCGAAGGAACGCGTCGATAACCCCCGGATCTTAATGAGGGGCAGCTAGTGTGCCGCGGCCGAGATGTTTTGGTTGAGGCTGAAAAAATTCATGGGATCATATTTCCGCTTCACCTCGGCAAGCCGACTGTAATTATCACCGAAGGAGGCACGGATCACCTGGTCCGCGGGTTCGCTCTGAAAGTTGAGAAGGTGCATGCCACTCGAATGCGGCTCGAACGCATCGTACATGGCCTGCACCCAGGCTATATGCCTTTCGCTTTCGGCCGGATCCGTCCACTGCGCGGTCATCCCAATGTTGTATTCCGCGTTCCGCTGGGCGAAGGCAGAGTCCGTGCGACTGACCCGGCCCGGCGCGCCGCCGTAGAACTCCACGAGACAGGCCGAGAGAGGCGACTCCATGCGGTTTCCATGCTCAACAAGCAGGTCGATGACCGTATCGGTAAGTTGCGGAACGAAGCTCGCCTTCCAGTAATTGTGGGTGCCGTCCGGGAACGCCCCGTCCAGCAGCTTCTGCATCGACGGGTAGGGCATTGGCTGTATGGCGTCGAGCAGCGGCGGACCGAAAGCTCGCAGCGGCGCCAGCACGCGTGCGCCTTCTTCCATGTCACCGCACCAGCATGCGACTATGCCGACCGCCGGCATGCCGTCCGGCGTCGTCAACATGGCCGCGTAGGCAGTCAGTTCCTCCGGTGCCGTGGCCATGAAGTCGCGATAGAAGCGCAGCACCTCGCGGGCCTTGTCGCGGCCGTGAACAATCAGGCCGCCGAACACCGACGATATTTGCTGCGCGCGGAAGGTGAAGCAGGTGACGATGCCGAAATTGCCGCCTCCGCCGCGTAGGGCCCAGAAAAGGTCGGGGTGTTCTTCTGCGCTGGCCGTCAGCAGGCGTCCCTCAGCCGTCACCAGCTCAAACGAGATCACGTTGTCGCAACTCAGCCCGTGCTTGCGGACCAGCCAGCCCACGCCGCCGCCGAGTGTCAGCCCGGCAACGCCGGTCTTCGACACGACGCCGACCGGCACCGCCAGCCCATGCAGATGTGTCTCGCGGTCGAGGTCGCCAAGCGTCGCACCGCCTTGCACCCGCACGGTGCGCGTCTTGGGTTCAACCAGCACGCCACGCATGGCGGAGAGATCAACAACAATGCCGTTGTCGCATAGTGCCCGCCCGGCGACATTGTGACCGCCCCCACGGACCGCGACGAGAAGGTCGTTTCTGGCGGCGAATTTCACCGTGTGGATTACATCGGCGACGCCGAGGCAACGTGAAACCAATCCCGGATGCCGGTCGATTGCGGCGTTCCAAATCCGGCGCGCCTCGTCGTAGTCGGCATCAGCGGGCCGGATTAAGCGTCCAGCCAACCCGACGGCGAACTCATCGATAAGATCAGTGCCAATCCGCACGCCACTGCGGTTTTGAAGCTCCGTCACTGCCATGTCCCCCTCCTCAGCCTCGTCGCACGTCAGCATTGACCAAGCCTCGGAGGCGAAAGGCAGCATAACACCAGCGGGCGGGGTTGTGATGTGCCAAAACACCCTCGATCAGATCAGCAGACGCGCCACCGCGTCTGGTGCGCGGCCTTGCGCAGTCTGCGCTTTGGTGCGGCACACTTTTGGCCTATGGCTGCACTGTTGCGTTTGGTGATGCTAGGCCTGTTTGCCGCCGGGATAGGGCGGGCGGAGGCACCGCAAATAGCATCGTCTCCGCCGATGAAGTGCGAAACTGGTCCAGCGAACAGAACGTTCGGCGGAGCGAGTTGGATCGTCTGCAGCTGTGATGACCAGCCTTCGACGGCAGTCGTCTCTGCGCAGGGCAATCCGGTTTCACCCGACGCCGCTGGCGACGCTCTCTTCAAAATGACCCCAGCAGACTTTCGCAGCGCTTCTTGCAGCAACCAAGGCGTCAAAGACTAACCGCTGAGCCGTTACGTTTATGAGTTCACAACCTAAACCAACTACCGGTACAAATCCGCCCGCGTCGGCGGCAGGCCGCTCGGGCCCCGCGCGCGCTTAGTGACGACGGTCTGGAAAATCTGCGCCGAGGCGCGTTCGAAAGTGATCGAACAGCCGGTGAGATAAAGCAGCCAGAGGCGCGCCTTGGCTTCGCCGACCTCGGCGATCGCCTCGTCGAAGCGCGCGTGGAGGCGCTCGGCCCACAGCCGGCAGGTGCGGGCATAATGCTCGCGCAAATTCTCGACATCGTAGACGAGGAAGCCGTGCGCTTCGAGATTGCCGAGCGTCATGCCGATCGTGTCGAGCTCACCGCCGGGAAAGATGTATTTGATCAGCGCCTTGAATTCCGGGCCTTTGCGCAAGGTCTTCTTGATGCTGCCCTTGTCGCGCCGGGTGATAGCGTGATGCAGATAGATGCCGCCCGGTTTGAGCAGGCGATGGATGGTCGAGAAATAGGCGGCGTGGTTGGCTAGCCCCAGATGCTCGAACATGCCGATCGACGAGATCTTGTTGAAGGAGCCGGACAGCTCGGCGTAGGATTTTATCTCGATGGTGATGCGGTCCTCCAGCCCCTCAGCGCGGATGCGCTCGCGGGCAAGCTGGGTCTGGGCTTCCGACAGCGAGACGCCGTGGCCGACGACGCCGTAATTTTTCGCGGCATGGATGAGCATGGCTCCCCAGCCGCAGCCGATGTCGAGCAGCCTTTCGCCCGGCTTCAGCCGGAGCTTGCGGCAGATATGGTCGAGCTTGTCTTTCTGCGCCTGGTCGATGCCGTTGGCGAAATCGGTGAAATAGCCGCAGCTATAGACCATGCGTTCGTCGAGGAAGAGCCGGTAGAAGGCGTTCGAAATGTCGTAGTGGTGCTGGATCGCTTGCCTGTTCGACCCGCTGACGAAGGGGTTGCGCCCGGAAAGGTCGGTCCGCGCCGTCATCTGTTTTCTCGAAAACAGCACGGCCGGCAGGTCGCGCAGGACCGCGAGCTTGGGCAACGCCTTGAGCTTCGTCCTGAGCTTGCCGTGCGCAGGCAGAGCGTAGAAATCGAACAGCGACCCGTCTTCCACGTCGATGGTCTTGGAAATCCACATTTCGATCAGCGTCGAGAGGTTGGGCCGACGCATCACCTGCCAGACGATGTCCTGGTCGTTGATGGTGACCACCGGGCCGGTGGCGGGCCCGATCCGCTCGCCGGTCCACAACCTGACCGCGAAACCCGGCTTCAATGTCTCGATAACCGTTCGAACGATCCGTGCCGCTCTGTCGGCTGCCTCCATGCCCTTCCTCCCCTGCTCTGCCGCTTAGCGTCGACGCCGACTTTGCCTGTCCGATCGGATAGCCGCAAGCCGCCAGCGACAAGCCCGCACCGCATTTTCACCATGGCGCCTTGCCATTTGCGGATCGACACCCCATGATGAGGGCGTCTTCAACAAATCGAAAGGAGGTGATCCGATGTCGAGTGATTTCGTTTTCCAGAACGTGGCCTCAGCGGATTGCACTTTCGGGAAGCAGTCTTCCCGTTAAGGCGCGAGATGCGCGGCTGGCGACGCCTGGAGCGCCGCGCGTCCTTTGGACGCGCAAAGGACGCTCCAGCACTTTTAAGTCACGTCGCCGCCATGAGCCGCGCCATGGACGGAAACACGGAAGGCCGCCGGCTTCGAAAGAAGCGGCGGCCTTTTCCTTGTCCGGATCCTGTCTGGTCAATGCCCTCTATTTGGTCAATGCCAAGCTTTCGATGTTGTGCGCTATGTCCTGGAAAGCCTGGTTGAGTTCCGTCCCGTTGGCGGCCTGATAGAAGTGCTTGATCTTGGCGGTATCCGGGCTCGCGCAATTGTGCAGTGTCGCCTGGGCAATCTCTTCGTTGAGATCGAAACCGATGGTGAAGATTTCGATGCCCTTGGCGCGCATGGCGGTACACAGCGTCTTGGCTGCCGTGCGGGTCGGTTCCTTGCCGGCATCATTGTAGACCTCACCGACAGTGGCGGCATCGAAATAGGACAGGTTGAACTCGCCGTCGGTCATCAGGATCGCGATTTTGGCGACCTTGTTCGGATCCGCCTTGGCCGGCCGCTGCGAAGCATTCATCACGCTGCCCCAGCTTTCCGAAAGCATGTACCAGCTCCACTGCACGCCGATATGGCCCGAGGTGCCGCCCGATGCGACAAAGGTCTTGATGACGTTCTTGAGCGCCGCGGCGTCCGCCGTCAGCGGCTTCAACGCGGCGGCCGGGCAGGCAGCCGTGCCGGTCTGCCAGGCAAAGGACGACAACAGGTAATCGCGATTGACCATGCTGACCTCGGGGCCTGCATCCGAATATTGATAGGTGCCTTTGCGCTCGGTGGCGCAATTATCCGGACGCGTTAAGCCGGAGACGTACTGTATGGCGCCATTGCCTGGCGCTTGCTTGCGCTGGCTGGTCGAGGTTTCGACATAGACGCTGCTGGCGGCAAGCGCGCCGGCATTCACCGAATTGGCGTATGGTACGATGGAGACACGCACCCGGGGGTTGGAGGAGTCCTGGCCGTCCAGGAAGCTGTCGACCGCGTTCGCTGCAGCTGTCCTCAGATCGATGATTTTCTGGCCGGCCATCGACCCTGTGACGTCGAGCATCATCGCCACTTCGATCGTCTTGTCCGAATAGAGCGCTGTCGTCGATGCGGCAACGCGCTTCATGTCACCCATGCTGAAAAGCGGAAAATAAAGGCCGAGATCGACATGGACGTCCGCCTGAACCGTCTTGGCGGTCCTGTCGATGGTCAATTTGTCGAGGACGATCCGATCAGCCTGCAGGATGCCCGCTCGGCTGTTGGCATCGAGAAACGCCTGCACCGACTTGTTGGCATCGGCCTCCTTGATGACGCCGGTCGTCAGGTCGCGTGCAGTAGACGTCACCGCCGCATCGATCACGCCCTGCAAACTCGACTTGGCGTTGTAGAGTTGGGAAATATTGACGGCAAAGCCGACGCCCAGCGCCAGCACCGACGCAACCATGCCGAACAGAACCGCTAAATTTCCGCTGCGATCCCCGGCAACGCTGCCGATTGCGTGAAAAAGACCCCCAAAATGCCGCATGCTTCCGACTCCATTAGCCACGACCTCAAGGCCGTGTGAAGGCCGCATTGCAGGATTCCGGCCGTATGGCGCCGCGAAGGGACCAACAGCTACCGGCTCATTGTCAAACCGTTGTTTCTGCTTGGTTTCGAAATGCGGCAAGGTGAAAACGACAAGCCGCTGCGGCAGTTTCGTTTACGAAGCGCTTACCATGATCCCGATGTCTGCCGTGGAGCACAAGGACTCGATCCCGCTCCGGCACAGGCGGGCTGTGCCGAAGCGGATCAGGCGCATCGGACCTGTACGACGGCCCGGATGATCGTAACAACGGTCGCAGGCCGTTCGCGCTTGCGCTTTTATGCCAGCATCTGCGCGGTGACGGTTCTGTCGACGCCGCGATGGGGCGGGCTGAACAGATTGCTTTCCTGCTCGTAGGTCCAGACCTTGAACAGGCTGAGCCGGTGCGGGCCGAAACTGTGCAGCAGCGGCACGTCGGTCGCGTCGCGACCGCGCGCGATGACGACCCGGCCGATCCTCGGCATGTTATGGCGGGGATCGAACGTGTACCATTTGCCGTCGAGGAACACTTCCAGCCACGCCGAAAAATCCATCGGAGCCGGGTCGACCGGCACGCCGATGTCGCCGAGATAGCCGTTTGCGTAGCGGGCGGGAATGTTCATGCAGCGGCAGAGCGTGATCGCCAGATGAGCGAAGTCGCGACAGACGCCGACGCGCTCCTCATGCGCTTGCGCCGCCGTGCGGGTTGGGCGCGCATAGCCGTAACCGAACGACAGACGGTTGTGGACATAGTCGACGATCGCCTGCACCCGCGCCCAGCCGGATGGAACAGGGCCGAAAACCTGCCAGGCCAGATCACTGAGATGATCGGTCTCGCAATAGCGGCTGCCGAGCAGATAGCAGAGCATATCGTCGGGCAACTCCGTCACCGGCACTTCCCTGGCCAGCGGGTTGACCTCGTCGGCCTCGCCGCTGTCCTCGACAACGGCATCGTAAAGAATGCGAAAGCTGCCGCCGGGCGCCGTGAAGCGGCGGCAGGCGTTGCCGTAAAGATCGTGATAGAGCCTGGTTGGGACGGTAGGCGAGGTCAGCACGCGGGTCTGCCGCTTGATGTCGGCCTGGCGGTCCTTATGGATCTCGAGCAGCGAAATCACCGGGGTGGCTTCAGCGCAGTCAATGGCGATTTCGTAGCCGAGCCGAATCAGCATCGCGGTTCCCCTCTTTTTTGAGTGTCGTGGAAGACAGTTAAGTTAACGCGAGATGGCCGGCCGTGGTTCCCTGGTCTTGTCGAAAAAGGCGATCTCGCGCCTTCCCATGCCGCCGATGCGACGTTACGGTCGATCGACAGGCTTTTGGTCCCTTCCGAAACAACCCGGGATAGCAGATGTTCGCAGGCAGAAAATTCGCAGCCTTCCTGTTCGACATGGACGGAACGGTGGTCAATTCGATTGCCGCGGCAGAAAGGGTCTGGGCAGATTGGGCACGACGGCAAGGTCTCGACGTTGCCGCATTCCTGCCGACGATCCACGGCGTGCGGGCAATCGAGACCATCGCGCGGCTGGCGCTTCCAGGCGTCGACCCGATGCGCGAAGCCGATGCGCTTCTGCAGGCCGAGGCGGCCGATATCGACGGCATCCTTCCGATCGCCGGCGCAGCGGCATTTCTGGCGTCGCTGCCGCCCGAGCGCTGGGCCATCGTCACTTCGGCGCCGCGCGAGCTGGCTCTCCTGCGCATCGCCGCCGCCGGCATCCCGCGTCCCGCCATCCTTGTCGCGGCCGAGGACGTTTCCCGCGGCAAGCCAGCGCCGGATTGCTTCCGGCTGGCGGCCGAGCGGCTGGGCGTCGATGCGCGCGACTGCCTCGTTTTCGAAGATGCGCCTGCCGGCATATCGGCGGCCGAGGCCGCAGGAGCCGCGGTCGTTGTGATCAGCGCCACCCACCAGCATCCATTGCATACGCCGCATGCTGCGATCGCCTCTTATGCCGGGCTGGGCATCACGGTCGACGACCGCGGCTGGATTATGCTCGCGGCGGAGCGCGCTGCGGCTTAGGGTGCCCTTAGAAATCGCTGGTCAGGCCCTTCACCTCCCAGTCGCCATAGCGGCCGGGCTCCTTGCCGCCACGGCCGCCGATCTCCTGGGGCATCGCGGCTTCCTGCTGCCGATAGTGTTCGCGCCGTGCTCCCGCTTCAGCCAGAGCGCGGCGCGCTGCCGGCGTCAGCGTCTTTTGCGGCGCGTCGTGGCCGGGGCCGGCAGTTGTTTCACTGGTTTCGCCCGTTTTACTGGTTTCTTCGATCATGCGATATTCCCGGCCGATTGAAACAGGGCCACACGTTTCCCATCATATAGCGATGAGCCGACAGGGATCGACCCCTTTTACGCAGCGCCGGCAGAAACGGAGCAGACAATGAACACACTTCGCACCGCCATGCTTTTGGCCGCGATGACCGCGCTGTTCATGGGCGTCGGCTATCTGATCGGCGGATCGGGCGGCATGGTGATTGCCTTGCTGATTGCCGCCGCCATGAACCTGTTCAGCTATTGGAACGCCGACAAGATGGTGCTGGCGATGAACCGCGCCGTCGAGGTCGACGAAAGGAACGCCCCGGAATATTACGCCATCGTACAGAGCCTTGCCAGACAGGCCGGCCTGCCGATGCCGAAAACCTATCTGATCGACAACCCGCAGCCCAATGCCTTCGCCACCGGCCGCAATCCGCAGAATGCCGCGGTTGCCGCCACCACCGGGCTGCTGCAGCAACTATCGCACGAAGAGGTCGCGGCGGTGATGGCGCACGAGCTCGCCCATGTGCAGCACCGCGACACGCTGACCATGACGATCGTCGCCACGCTTGCCGGCGCGATCTCGATGCTCGGCAATTTCGCCTTCTTTTTTGGCGGCAACCGCGACAACAACAATTCCTTCGGCATTATCGGTGTGCTGGTGGCGATGATCGTGGCGCCGTTCGCCGCTATGATCGTGCAGATGGCGATCAGCCGTACCCGCGAATACGAGGCCGACCGGCGCGGCGCCGAGATCTGTGGACAGCCGCTCTGGCTTGCCTCGGCCCTTGACAAGATCGCCCGCGGCGCCGAACGCATCCGCAACCCGGATGCCGAGCGCAATCCGGCGACCGCCCACCTCTTCATCATCAATCCTCTTTCCGGCGAGCGCATGGACAGCCTGTTTTCCACCCACCCGAATACCGATAACCGCATCGCCGCCTTGCAGGCGATGGCGCGGGATATGGCATCCGCCCCCGCTCAGCGGCAGGCCCCGATGCCGCGGCAGGCGGACGTGCAGCGCCCGTCGGGCCCGTGGGAGAAGGCAGCCGAGCAGCCTGAGCAGCCGACCGAACCGGCCAGGCCGAAATCCAACCCCTGGGGCCGCAATCCGACCGGATCCAAAGGCCCGTGGTCGTGAGTGGCGCGACGCGCCGACACGGAACGTCAGGCGATCATGAAGACAATGCAATGAGTCCCGGCGAGCCCGTTGCCGGTCTCGCCGCGCGCAAGGCGGCTGCCCGGCTGCTCGCCGCCGTCATCGATGCCAAAACGCCGCTTGACGGGCTGACCGACCACGACAACGGCCATCCGCAATACAGGGCGCTCGACCTGCGCGACCGGGCGCTGGTGCGCGCCATACTGGTCACTGCGCTGCGCTTCCGCGTGACCATATCTGGGTTGCTGGCCCGCCGCCTGGAAAAGCCGTTGCCGCCCAATGCCACCGTGCTTTCGCACATTCTGCATGTGGCGGCGGCGCAGATCCTGTTCCTCGACATTCCCGACAGCGCCGCCGTCGACCTTGCCGTGACCCACGCCAAGTCCGATCCGCGCACTGTGCGCTTCTCCGGTCTCGTCAACGGCGTGCTGCGCACGCTGGCGCGGTCCAAGCAGGCCGAGCTGGCTGCAGCGCTCGCCGCCACCGACGAAGCGCCGAAATGGTTTTCCGACCGTCTGAAGGCTGCCTATGGCGTCGAGAAGGCCAGGCAAATCCTCGCCGCTCACCGGTACGAGGCGCCGGTCGACTTCACCGTCAAGTCAGATCCCGCGCTGTGGGCCGAGCGGCTCGGCGGCATCGTGCTGCCGACCGGCACCGTGCGCGTCGAAAAGCTCGGCGCCACCGTCACCGAACTGCCCGGTTTCGAAGACGGCGCCTGGTGGGTTCAGGACGCCGCCGCCAGCCTTCCGGCCCGGCTCTTCGGCGACATCAGGGGTTTGCGCGTCGCCGACCTCTGCGCCGCCCCTGGCGGCAAGACCGCTCAGCTCATTCTCGGCGGCGCCAAGGTCACCGCCGTCGATACCTCGAAGAGCCGGTTGGCGCGGCTCTCGCAGAATCTCGAACGGCTCGGTCTGTCCGCAGAGATCGTCCAGGCCGATCTGCTCAAATACGAGCCGGAACAACTGTTCGACGCCGTCCTCCTCGACGCGCCCTGCTCTTCGACCGGCACGGTGCGGCGGCATCCCGACGTGCCCTGGACGAAGACGGCGGCTGACGTCGAAAAACTCGCCGATTTGCAGCGAAGGCTGCTCGCTCGCGCCGTCACCCTGGTCAGGCGCGGCGGGCTCATCGTCTTTTCCAACTGTTCGCTCGACCCACTCGAAGGCGAGGCGCTTCACCGCGCCTTCCTCGCCGGAACGACGGATATCGTCGACGATCCGCTCCGCCCAGGCGAGATCGCCAGCATCGATCCCTTCCTGACGCCGCAAGGCACGCTGCGCACCACGCCCGCCGATCTCGAACTCGGCTCACCGGAACGGTCCGGCCTGGACGGCTTCTTCGCCGCCCGCATGCGCAGAGCCGGATAACGCTGAAAATTGTCCGTTATTTTAGGAAGAATCCTGCGGAAAACAGGCCGAACTCCCAAGGCCTCCATGGAATTCGCCTTCGCATAAGTTCTTGAATCATATAAACTTGTCTCGGGTTGAGGGATATCAGGAGGGCTTTTGGCGATCGCTGCCGGCAGCACGACGCGTCTATGGACGCTTGTCGCGAAGGAGTTCTGGCGCAAGACGCGCCGGCGCCTGCGTGCCGGGCCACTCTATCGCTGGCGCTACTCCGGCCGGACGCCGGAACGCGTGTTGATCGCTCCGCCAGACCTGCGCCTGGCCGACCCGCAGATTGCGCTCGAGATCTACTATGGCCGCTATCCGCTGTCGGGACATATGGTCGAGACCGGCGGCAAGTCGCCTTTCCAGATCGCCGTGCCCAATCCCGGCTGGCAAAAGACGCTGCACGGCTTTCGCTGGTTGCGCCACATGCGCGCCGCCGGCACCGAGCTTGCCGCCGCCAATGCCCGGGCGCTGGTCTCCGACTGGATCGCCATGCATGGCAGCAATATTGCCGGTGTCGCCTGGGAGCCTGGCACGACGGCCAAGCGCGTCATTGCCTGGCTGCAGCATTCCTCGGTGGTGCTGCAGGGCGCAGAATTTCCCTTCTACCGGGCCTTCCTGAAATCGCTGGCCATGCAGATCCGCTATCTCAGGGCGATGGCACGCGAGATGCCGGACGGCAAGGACAGGCTGCGCGCCCGCATCGCGCTCGCTTTTGCCGCTCTGTCGCTGCCGGCGCCGGCATCGGCGCTGCGCGGTGCGACCCGCAGCCTCGCCGATGAGCTCGATCGCCAGATTCTGCCGGATGGCGGACATATTTCCCGCAATCCGATAACCGTTCTTGAAATCCTCGCCGACCTTCTGCCGCTGCGCCAAACCTATGCCAATCAAGCCGAAACGCCGCCGGCGGCGCTGATGGGTGCAATCGACCGTATGCTGCCGGCGCTGCGTTTCTTTCGCCACCAGGACGGCAGCCTCGCCCGCTTCAATGGCATGGGCGCGACCATCCACGACCGCATTGCCACCATACTGCGCCACGACGACACCGCCGGCGCGCCTTTGCTGCACGCGCCGCATTCAGGCTACGAGCGCCTCTCCATGGGCGGCGTCACCGTGATCGCCGATACCGGCCCGCCGCCCCCAATCGACGTTTCCAACGCGGCGCACGCCGGATGCCTGGCTTTCGAATTGTCCTCCGGCCGCCAGCATTACGTCGTCAATGCCGGCGTCGACACCTATGGCGCCGCCGAATTCCGGCCGCTTGCCCGCGCCACGGCCGCCCACTCGACCGCCACCCTCAACGACACCTCGTCGGCGCGTTTCAGCCATTCGCTGCGCGTCAACGATCTGCTCGGCACGCCGTTGATCGGCGGCCCGCAGCATGTATCTTGCAAGCGCACCGACCAGTCAGGCAGCCAGGGTTTCCTGGCTCGCCACGACGGCTATGTCGCGCGCTTCGGCCTGCTGCATGAGCGCGAGCTGAAATTGTCGACGAACGGCAATGTGCTTGCCGGCAGGGATCGCTTTCTGCGGCCGGGCAATGCTGCGATCCGCAACAACGGCCGCGATTTCGTCACGGTGCGCTTCCACATCCATCCCGCCATAGGCCTGCTCCAGGACCAGCATGGCCGCCTGGTGCTGACCGCCGAACAGGCCGACACGTGGGTGTTCACCTGCACCGAGGTAGCGCCCGAGGTCGAGGAATCCATCTACTTCGCCGGTTTGGGCGGCCCGCGCCGCAGCCGGCAGATCGTGCTGGCCTTCAAGGCATCGGAGGTTTCCGAAGTCCATTGGCAGCTGACGCGAACAGTGATCGCCGGTCAGGTCGCAAAAAGCTGAGACTGCGGTTAGCCTCGCAGTTTGATTTCCAGGCCTCATGTGCTACGGCGCGCGGACACTTTCCCAACCAGCCGTGAAAGGCCGCCAGCCCATGGCCGTCGCCGCCAAGAACATTCCCGCGCCCGACCTCGTTCCCGTTCGTCGCGCGCTGCTTTCCGTTTTCGACAAGACCGGGCTCATCGATTTCGCGCAGGCCCTCGTCTCGGCCGGTGTCGAGCTGGTCTCCACCGGCGGCACGGCAAAGGCGATCGCTGAGGCAGGCATGGTCGTGCGCGACGTCTCCGACCTCACCGGCTTTCCCGAGATCATGGACGGCCGCGTCAAGACGCTGCATCCGTCCGTGCATGGCGCGCTGCTCGGCGTGCGCGACGATCCCGAACACGCCGCGGCAATGCGCGATCATGGCATCGAGCCGATCGATCTCGTCGTCTCCAATCTCTACCCTTTCGAGGATGTCCGCCGCTCCGGCGCCGCTTACGCCTCGATCGTCGAGAACATCGACATAGGCGGCCCGGCGATGATCCGCGCCTCGGCCAAGAACCACGCCTATGTCGCCATCGTCACTGATCCCGAGGACTATGCCTCAGTACTCAACGCACTGGAGATGAATTTCGGCTCGCTCTCGCTGGATTTCCGCAAGAAGCTGGCGGCCAAGGCCTTCGCCCGCACCGCCACCTATGATGCGGCGATTTCCGGCTGGTTCGCCGAAGCGCTGGAGATCGAGCATCCCACCTGGCGCGCCTTCGGCGGCAGGCTGGACCAGGTGATGCGCTACGGCGAGAACCCGCACCAAGGCGCCGGCTTCTACGTCGACGGCGACAAGCGGCCGGGCGTCGCGACGGCGCGCCAGCTTCAAGGCAAGCAGCTTTCCTACAACAACATCAACGACACCGACGCCGCCTTCGAACTGGTCGGCGAGTTCGATCCGGCCCGCTCCGCCGCCGTGGCCATCATCAAGCATGCCAACCCGTGCGGCGTCGCCGAGGGCGCCTCGCTGAAGGCGGCCTACGCCAAGGCGCTTGCCTGCGATCCGGTGTCGGCATTTGGCGGCATTGTCGCGATGAACCGGACCCTCGATGCCGAGGCCGCCGAAGAGATCGTCAAAACCTTCACCGAGGTCATCATCGCGCCGGGCGCCTCGGAAGAAGCGATACGCATCGTCGCCGGCAAGAAGAATCTGCGCTTGCTTGTCACCGGCGGCCTGCCCGATCCGCGCACGGCCAGTGTCACCGTCAAGTCCGTTTCCGGCGGATTGCTTGTCCAGGGCCGCGACAATGCGGTGGTCGATGACCTTGACCTGAAAGTGGTGACCAGACGCGCGCCGACGCCGGCCGAAATGGCCGATCTCAAATTCGCCTTCCGCATTGCAAAGCACGTCAAGTCGAACGCCATCGTCTACGTCAGAGATGGCGCTGCCGTCGGCATCGGCGCCGGCCAGATGAGCCGGGTTGACTCCTCACGCATCGCCGCGCGCAAGGCGCTCGACGCGGCCGAGGCTGCCGGCCTGGCCGAGCCGCTGACCAAGGGTTCTGTCGTCGCATCAGACGCGTTCTTTCCCTTCGCCGACGGGCTTTTGTCTGCGATCGAAGCCGGCGCCACCGCCGTCATCCAGCCCGGCGGCTCGATGCGCGACGACGATGTCATCGCCGCCGCCGACGCCCACGGCATCGCCATGGTGTTTACCGGCGTGAGGCATTTCCGGCATTGAGCGCTTCTTCCCTTCTCCCCCTGTGGGCGAAGGTGGTCGAGCGAAGCTCGGTCGGATGAAGGGTGTTGGCAGGATCGCTTCGATGAAGACGTAAGCGCTTCAAATCCCTTGATGTTTTCACGTATCGTTTCTTCCAACACCCCTCATCCGTCTCGGCGCTATCGCGCCAATCCACCTTCTCCCCCAAAGG
The DNA here is from genome assembly GCF_055901575.1 of Mesorhizobium sp. WSM4842. Lineage (NCBI taxonomy): Bacteria > Pseudomonadati > Pseudomonadota > Alphaproteobacteria > Hyphomicrobiales > Phyllobacteriaceae > Mesorhizobium > Mesorhizobium sp. WSM4842. The sequence continues at coordinate 1,326,765 of NZ_CM148372.1, read as the reverse complement.
GGAGAAGGGAAGTGCAGTTCACTCTGCCGACTGGTCCGCCGGATACGGCGTGCGGATCAGGATCGCCAGGCCGACGCCGAGGAACAGCACGATTACAGCCATGCCGAGCCGATCCGAGCCGCTGACCAAACCGATCGTTGCCACCATGAACGGCGCCAGAAAACTGGTCGCCCGCCCGGCCAGCGCGTAGATGCCGAAATAGCGGCCCGACTCTGCCGCGGTAACACTACGCGCCATGTAGGACCGCGACGACGCCTGCACCGGCCCGAAGGCCAGCCCAATCAGAAGCCCGTAAAGGATGTAGGCTTTCTCCGCTGCCGTGCCGAACAGGCCGCCCGAATCGGCGGTAGAGAGCTGCATGAGGCCGAGCAGCGTGAAGCCCGGCCCAGTCGACACAATGCCAATCGTGGCGACGCTGAGCAATACAATCGAAATCATCACAATGGCTTTGGATCCGAGCCGTGTATCCAAATGGGCTGCGCCCCAGCAACCGAAGATGGCGACGACGTTGAGGATGATGCCGAACAGGCCGACCTCAGTGATCGACCAGTGGAACATCTTCGCGGCAAAGGGTGCGCCCAGCGCGAGCAGCGCGTTGACGCCGTCCTGATAGATCATGCGCGCGACGAGGAAGCGGAAGATACCGCTGCGCTGACGTACCTCGGCCAGCGTCGATTTCAATTCCGACAGGCCTTCGCGCACAGCAGGCCTGATTGGAAGGCCTTTGACGGCGTCGGGCGTGAAGAAAAACATCGGCAGGATGAATAGAAAATACCAAGCCGCCGACAGTGGTCCGGTGGCGCGCGCGTCCTCGCCGAGCTTCGGATCGAGGCCGAAGAGCGGGTCGAGGCCGATGATCGTCTTGCCGGTCTCCGGCGAACCCGCCATGAAGGCGACGACGAAGATCAGCGCGATCATGCCGCCGAGATAACCAAGACCCCAGGCCATGTTTGAGATGCGGCCGATTTCGCTCTTCGGAACCAGGCGCGGCATCATCGAATCGTTGAACACGGTCGAGAATTCCGCCGCCACCGACGCCAGCGAAAACAAAGCCGCGATTAGGAACAGATTTGAGCCCGGCGCGGCGAACCATAGCAGGCAAAGACTGGTGATCTTGACCGCAGCGAAGAACGCGATCCACGGTTTTCGCGGGCCGGTCTGGTCGGCGATCGAGCCCAGGATCGGCGACAGCACGGCAATGGCCAGCCCCGCCGCGGCGATTCCATAGCCCCACACAGCCAAGCCCGTTTCCGGATCGCTCGCCATGCGCGAGACGAAATAGGGTCCGAAGATAAAGGTGGTGATGACCGTGAAGAACGGCTGTGCCGCCCAGTCGAACAGCATCCATCCCCAGATGCCGCGTTCCGGCGCTCGCTGCACTGCTACCTCGGCCATATGTCCTCCCACGAACGGTACCCCCGAAGCGGGGAACCGTTTCGCTCTATAGCGCAGTTCTTGCCGGCAATCGCGCGCGATTCGGAAGACTTCTCACAGCGCCGTCAGGTCGCTGATCAGCCCCGACGCCACCGACAGCCGCGACACGGTGATGTCGCCGCCCTCGGTCAGCGCCTGCAGCCGCTCGCGGATGCGCCCGACCCTCTCGCCGCCGGCCTCCAGCCACGCCGCCACCGGCTCCGCCGCCTCGGCATGGCCGGTGAGCGCCGCCACCGCGATGCCGCGCCTGGCCGCGCCGATCGTATCGGTGGCGCGGGAAAGAGCCAATTGATCGTAGTAGTCGGACGGCGCGATCGAGCGCGCCGCGTCCTCGACGCGCGGAATGCGGAAGGCATCGCTGACCGCGAAAAACGCCTTCGCGGCGACGACGATGTTGGCATTCGCCGTTCGGGCCGTCAGCGCGATGTCAGGGACGACGCCCACCACATCGGTCAGCGCCAGCTGTTCGGCCAGTCTTTCGGGCGCGCCGCCCTTGGCCAGATCATGCCTCCGCTCCTCGATCCGCTCGCGCGAGAAGGCCGGCAGCAGCGAAACGAGCTTCGGCTCCAGAGCCTTGCGCGCGTCCTGCAACTCGGCGATCCGTTGGCCGAGCGGTGCGGTGCTGGTATCGTTTTTGAGATACCAGCCGCTGGTCACATAGATAAGCCGGCTAACGGCCTGATAAAGGTCGAGCTGCACCTGTCCGTCGATCTGGTTGTCGAGCGCGTCGATCTCGCGATAGAGCGCCGGCAACCCAAAGCCGTCACGCACCACGGCGAAGGTACGGACCACGTCTGCAGCACTTTGGCCGCTCGCTTCCAGCAGCCTGTTGACGAAGGACGGGCCGCCGCGATTCACCAGATCATTAGCGACGACACGGGCGATGATTTCGCGGCGCAGGCGATGGCCATGGATCTCGGCCGCGTATTTCTTCGCCATACGGTCCGGAAAATAGCCCATCAGGTCACGGTCGAAATGCGGATCGTCCGGCACGTCGCTGGCGACGATGTCGGAAAACAGCACGATCTTGGCATAGGCTAACAGCACGCCGAGCTCGGCCCTGGTCAACGGCTCGCCGCGCGCCTCGCGGTCGGCAAGGGCTGCCGGCGACGGCAGAGCTTCGACATTGCGGTCGAGCAGGCCGCGCGCCTCGAGCGCAGCCATGAAACGGCTCTGATGGGCGATGTCGGCAAGGCCGCGCTTGCGGGCAAGGGACAGCGCCAGCGTCTGCTCGTAATTGTTGGACAGCACCAGCGCGCTCACCTCGTCGGTCATCTCGGCGAGAAGCTTGTTGCGCGCTGGGCGGGTCAGCGCCCCCTTGCGCATGGCTGAAGCCAGCGCGATCTTGATGTTGACCTCGACATCGGAGCAGTTGACGCCGCCCGAATTGTCGATGGCGTCGGAATTGCAGCGCCCGCCATTCAGCCCAAACTCAATGCGGGCCCGCTGCGTCACGCCGAGATTGGCGCCCTCGCCGATGACCTTGGCGCGCACTTCGAGCGCGGTCACCCGAATAGCATCGTTGGCGCGATCGCCGACGTCCTGGTTGGTTTCCGTCGATGCCCGCAGATACGTGCCGATGCCGCCGAACCATAAAAGGTCGACCGGCGCCTTGAGGATGGCGCTCATGATCTCGACCGGCGAGGCGGTCGTCTTGCCGAGGCCGATCGCCGCGGCCGCGGCCGGCGGCAGCGCGATCGACTTCTGGCTGCGCGAGACGATGACGCCGCCTTCCGACAGTTTTGTCTTGTCGTAGTCCTGCCAGCTCGAACGGGCGAGGGCGAACATGCGCCGGCGCTCGGCCATCGAAGCCGCCATGTCGGGATCCGGATCGATGAAGATGTCGCGATGGTCGAAGGCGGCGATCAGCCGGGTCTGCTCGGACAGGAGCATGCCGTTGCCGAACACGTCGCCCGACATGTCGCCAACGCCGACAACGGTGAAAGGTGTGGTCTGGATGTCGCGGTTCATCTCGCGGAAATGCCGCTTGACTGCTTCCCAGGCGCCCTTGGCAGTGATGCCCATCTTCTTATGGTCGTAGCCGGCCGAGCCGCCGCTGGCGAAGGCGTCGTCGAGCCAGAAGCCATGCTTCTCGCTGATGGCGTTGGCGGTGTCGGAGAAGGTCGCCGTGCCTTTGTCGGCGGCAACGACGAAATAGGGATCCTCCTGGTCGCGCCGTACCACGCTGGCTGGCGGCATGACGCCGTCCAGGCCGATATTATCGGTGATCGACAACAGGCTGGAGACGTAATTCTTGTAGGCGGACGCGCCGGCTTCGAAGATGGCATCGCGACCGGCGCCCATCGGCAACTTCTTCGGATAGAAGCCGCCCTTGGCGCCGACCGGCACGATTACCGCATTCTTGACCTGCTGCGCCTTGACCAGGCCGAGCACCTCGGTGCGGTAGTCCTGGGCGCGGTCCGACCAGCGCAGGCCGCCGCGGGCGACCGGGCCGAAGCGCAGATGCACGCCCTCGACCTCGGAACCGTAGACGAAGATCTCCCGCCACGGCCGCGGCGCCGGCAGGCCGTCGACCGCCTGCGAGTCGAGCTTGATCGCCAGCGACTGGCCCTTCTCTTTCGTATCGGTAACGAAATGATTGGTGCGCAGCGTGGCTTCGATCAGGTTGAGGTAGCGACGGATGATGGTATCGTCGTCGATGTTGGGAACCTCTTCCAGCGCATCCCTGATCTTGGCCTTGAGGTGCTTGGCCGCGACCACGCCCTCTGTCTCCGCCGTCGGTCCGAGGCGGGCGACGAACAGCTCATGCAGGCCACGCGCGATCTCCGGATAGCGGTTGAGCGCGGCGGCAATGAAGTCCTGGCTTTGCGGGATGCCGGCCTGCTGCAGATAGCGGCCATAGGCGCGCAGGATGGTGACCTCGCTCGACCACAGGCCGGCGGTCTGGGCAAGGCCGTTATAGCCGTCATTGTCGATGTCGCCGCGCCAGACGGAAAGGAACGCGTCCTCGAACAGCGCGCCGCGGTCGCCGAGGTCGATCGGCTTGCCGTAGCTGTTTTCGAGCTCCATGTCGTGGATGAAGACCATGCCGGAAGCCTCGTCGCCGACCTCGAAGGTGCGCTCGCTGATCACGCGGAACCCGATGTTCTCCAGCACCGGCACCCGCCGCGACAGCGCCACCGGGCTGCCATGGTGATAGATCTTCAGCGCCGCCTGATGCGGCTCCTGGTTGGCATGACGGTAGTAGTCGATGGCGATCGGATTGGCTGCGCTGATACCGGCGATGCGCCCGGCATCGGCCAACGCCTCCGCCGGCGAGAAGCTGTCGCGATAGCTTCCCGAGAAGCGCGAGGCGATCGCCGTGAGCGCCGCATCGGCGCCGGTCTCGGCCGCGGTCTCGCGCAGAATGTCGTCCCAGGTCCGCACGATGGCGCGGATCGCTGCCTCGATCGTCGCCTGGTCGACCTTCGGCGTCCTGCCGCCGGAACGGCCGATGATGAAATGGACACGAGCCAGCCCGCCTTCCGGAAAGGCGGGGTAGTAGGCCGACAGCCGGCCTTGGAACACCGTCTTCAGATAGGTGCCGATCTTCTCGCGTACGACGCTGTCGTAGCGGTCCCGCGGCACGAAGACGAGGATCGAGACGAAGCGGTCAAACTGATCGGCGCGCACCAGCGCTCTGACGCGCGGCCGCTCGATCAGCCCCAGAATGGCTTCGGCGTGCTTGCGCAGGATCGGCACCGGCACCTGGAACAGCTCGTCGCGCGGATAGCTCTCCAGCACGTTGATCAGTGCCTTGCCGGAGTGATCTTCAGGGTTGAAACCGGATTTGGCGATGATGGTTTCGGCTTTCGACCTGAGATAAGGGATTTTCATCACCGAGCGCGTGTAGGCGGTCGAGGTGAACAGGCCGACGATACGCAACTCGCCTGCAAGCACGCCCTTGGCGGTGTAGGTCTTGACGCCGATGTAATCGAGATAGATGCGGCGATGCACGGTCGATTTGGCGTTGGCCTTGGTGACGATCAGCGGTTCCGGCCCATGCAGGAAGGCGCGGATTTCCGGCGTCGTCGACACCGCTTCGGTGCCGCGCCGCAGCACCAGCACGTCGGGATCGGAGAGGATGCCGAGGCCGGGTTTTTCGGTGCGCTCCAGCGTGCCGCTCTTCTCGCCGCCGGTATATTTGAACTCGCGCATGCCGAGAAAGGTGAAATTGTCGTCGCGCAGCCATTCGAGGAAGGCGATCGCTTCGGCAACGTGGGTCTTGTCGAGCGGCACCGGGGCGTAGCGGAACTCCGAGATCGCCTGGTCGAGGCGGGCCAGCATAGGCTTCCAGTCGGTGACCGCGGCGCGCACCTGGCCCAATATTTTTTTCAGCCGCTCGGCCAATGCCTCGGCCTGCTCGGCCGAAAGACGGCCGATATGGACGTGGATGACACTCAACCGTTCATGGCTGTGATCGCCCTTGGCAAAGCCGCCATCGCCGAGGATTTCGTCGACGCCGCTCTTGCCGTGCCTGACGACGATGACCGGATGGGTGACCAGCAGCGGTTCGCCGGCGCTCTCGGTGATCTCGCCGAGGACGGAATCGAACAGGAACGGCATGTTGTCGTTGACGACAGTGATCACGGTCATCGGCCTGCCCTGGCGGACAACACCGGAATCGACCTCTATGGCGACGACGCAATCGCCCTTCCTGTGCCTGGCGACGGCGCGTCCGGCGAGATCGGCTGCGCGTTCGAGGGCGGTGACCTCATAGGCGGCGACATCTTCGGCCGGCGCTCGGGCCAGCAGGTAGTCGGCAAGCCTGCCGGGTTTCTCGCTGCCTTTGGCCGTGCTTATCTTTTTCAACTGGCTTGCAGATTTCAGGCCGGCCATGTCGCTAATCCCTCCCGTCATATGTTTTGCGACTATGGTAGCAGATGACCGATATTTGGCGACAAAGGTTTGACCGCTTGCGACGAAATGTCGGGATTCGCCGCTGGGTCACCAAAAATGAGGAGAAAATCCGCCATGAAAGACAAAATCATCGCACTTGACCTCGCGCCTGCGGAACTGAGCGAAGCGACGAAAGCCTATTTCGCCAAATGCGAGGAGAAGCTCGGCCTCGTTCCCAATGTGCTTTTGGCCTACGCTTTCGACGAGACGAAGCTGCGCGCCTTCACCGACATGTACAACGATCTGATGCTGGGCCAATCCGGCCTGTTGAAGCTGGAGCGCGAGATGATCGCGGTCGCCGTCTCCTCCATCAATCATTGCTACTATTGCCTCGCCGCCCATGGCGCGGCGGTGCGCCAGCTTTCCGGCGACTCGGCCTTTGGCGAGATCATGGTGATGAACTTCCGCGCCGCCGACCTGTCCGCGAGACAGAAGGCGATGCTTGAATTCGCGGTGAAGCTGACCGAGCAGCCGGCGAAGATCGTCGAGGCCGACCGGGCAGCGCTGCGTGAGGCCGGCTTTTCCGATCGCGACATCTGGGACATCGCCTCGACCGCCGCCTTCTTCAACATGTCGAACCGGGTGGCGGCGGCGGTCGACATGCGGCCGAACGATGAATACCACGCTATGGCGCGGTGAGGTGCGGCCCAACCGAACCGTATATTAGCCATTGCGCATTCTCGTTGCGTCTTTGCCGGTTTGGTCCGATGATCGCCCTGCGGCGTGACCGCATGCAGGTTCGACGCCGCTGATCAACGGAGGAGAACATGGCGAAATTTCTCTATGTGTATCATGGCTCGGGCAAGATGCCGACCGACGAGGCCGAACGGAAAGCAGCGATGGATGCCTGGAACGGCTGGTACGGCAAGCTTGGCTCGGCCGTAGTCGACGGCGGCAATCCGGTCGGCATGTCGAAGACCGTCCTGCCGGGCGGCAAGGTCGAGAACAATGGCGGCAGCAATCCGACCGCCGGTTACACAATCATCGAAGCGAAAGACATCGACGATGCCGTCGCCAAGGCCAAGGATTGTCCTATCCTGACGGACCCGGGTTTCAGCGTCGAGATCGCGCCGATCATCGAGATGATGTGACGCTCAGGACCGCGCCGCGATCGCCGCAGCGGCGCCGGCCATGGTGCCGGCGCTGACACGGTTGGCGATCTTCATCGCCCGCTTGCTCTTCAGCAGTTTTCGCGCCTGCGCTGCCGCGAGCACCCAGGCGAGAGTGATGGTGACCAGAACCACGGCCATGGTCAGCGTCAGTTCGATCCAGCCGACGACCGTCACCGAGGCGAGATCGATGATGGTCGGCAGCAGCGCCAGGTAGAACATCATGATCTTGGGATTGCCGAGCGTCACCGCCATGCCGGCAAAGAACAGTTTGACGGCCGACTCCTCGCGCGGCATCTCGCCCTCGCGCGCCTCGACCGGAGCGGTCCACATCTTCCAGGCGAGGTAGGCGAGATAGGCGACGCCGACCCATTTCAGCACGACGAAGGCGAGATGGAAGGTCTGCGCCACCACCGCCAGGCCGAATACCGCCAGCGACAGCCAGATGCCCTCGCCGATCCACATGGCGAGCAGGAACGGAAACACGTCGCGAAAGCCCTTTGCGATGACCCGCGCCACCAGAGCGGCAATCGATGGGCCGGGCGAGCCGGCGGCGACGAAAAGGGCGGCGGCGAAGATGAGGAGAGAAGTGAGGTGCATGACCAGAATCTTTGCTTGGGACGTAGACCGCTCGATGTTAGCCGAACTGCCGCCGCAGCGGTAGCACCGATGATAGAGGGGCTTGTCGGCCCGCCGCGTCGCGGCTAGAAGGTTGGCCCGCCACAATTTCGAGCTTCACTTTGCCTACGTAACCGCCGGTCTCGTCAACTCCCCCGACACAATGCATGGCGCCGCATTCGCAGCGTCTGTTTCATATCATGTTGATCCTCAAGGTGGCGGTTCGAGACCGGTTTGGCACTGCTGAACCGCTGTCGCGCGCAGTCACCCGCGACACCTGATTTCCGACCACCGCAGCCTCTCGCCACGCCGTGCCCGCATGGGCATCTCGACATCGCCGATCTGACGAACTTCCCGACGGGAAGGCCTTTTCGCATGTCTTCGATACTGCGTATGCGCTGGACGATCGCACCCAAAACCGCACCTCGACCTCTGATTAACTGCAATCGCTGCGGCGGCCTGAAGGCGTACCACAGCAGCGGGAAATTCCGCGTCAACGCCAACGGCAAACGCATCGACGCGTGGCTGATCTACCGATGCATCGATTGCGACAATTCCTGGAATTTCGGCATTCTGGAGCGATGCAACCGCCGCGAGATCGAGCCGGCGCAGTTGCAGGCGCTCGAAAGCAACGATCCGGCCCTGGCGCGTCGCCATGCCTTCGATGTTGTCGCGCTGCGAAGCAGGGTCGGACGCGTCGAGGTATTTCCCGAAGCCGCCGTCCACAAGGAGATGCTCAGCGACAGGCCGGAAAACATCGCCGCTATCGAGCTCCAGCTCGGGCTCGATGTGCCGACAGCGCTGCGGCTCGACCGGTTGCTTGCCAGCCAACTCGGCATCTCGCGATCGCGGCTTCAGGCCTGGGAAGAGAAGCGATTGCTGGTCGTTGGTCCGGACTGGGCCAAGGCGTTGCGCAAGCCGGCTCGAGCGGGAACGGCGATCCGCATCGATCTGGCCGGCGAATCCGATCGCGAGGCCGTTATCTCGGCTGCCGGCGGGTAAACTAAAAGGGAGGGAACACGCGCGTGCTCCCTCCCTCATAGTCGCTGAGAAAAAGTGGCTTACGCCGCGCCGACCACTTTCGCCGACTTCTCAAAACGCTTGCGCTCGTTCGGGTCGAGGTAGAGCTTGCGCAGGCGAATGGTCTTCGGCGTCACCTCGACCAGCTCGTCGTCCTGGATCCAGGCCAGCGCGCGTTCCAGCGTCATGCGGATCGGCGGCGTCAGCTTCACCGCCTCATCCTTGCCGGCGGCGCGGATGTTGGTCAGCTTCTTGCCCTTCAGCACGTTCACTTCGAGGTCGTTGTCGCGTGAATGGATGCCGATGATCATGCCCTGATAGACCTTGACGCCCGGATCGATGACCATCGGGCCGCGGTCTTCCAGGTTCCACATCGCATAAGCCACCGATTCACCCTGTTCGTTGGAGATCAGCACGCCGTTGGTGCGGCCCGGCAGCTCACCCTTGTAAGGTTCGTAGGCATGGAACAGCCGGTTCATGACAGCGGTGCCGCGCGTGTCGGTCAGCAGTTCCGACTGATAGCCGATCAGGCCGCGCGTCGGCGCGTGGAAGACGATGCGCTGGCGGTTGCCGCCTGACGGGCGCAACTCGACCATCTCGGCCTTGCGCTCCGACATCTTCTGCACGACGACGCCTGCATGCTCCTCGTCGACGTCGATAACGACTTCCTCGACCGGCTCCAGCAACTCGCCATTGTCGCCCTGCTGCATGACGACGCGCGGACGCGACACGGCGATCTCGAACCCTTCGCGGCGCATCGTCTCGATCAGCACGGCAAGCTGCAATTCGCCGCGGCCGGAGACGAAGAACGAGTCCTTATCAGGCGATTCCTCGATCTTCAGCGCGACATTGCCTTCGGCCTCGCGCAGCAGGCGGTCGCGAATGACGCGGCTGGTCACCTTGTCGCCCTCAGTGCCGGCCAGCGGGCTATCGTTGACGAGGAACGACATCGTCACGGTCGGCGGATCGATCGGCTGCGCATGCAGCGGCTCGGTCACCGACGGGTCGCAGAACGTGTCGGCGACGGTGCCCTTTGACAGGCCGGCAATGGCGACGATGTCGCCCGCCTGCGCTTCGTCGATCGGCTGGCGCTCGAGCCCGCGGAAAGCCAGGATCTTTGAGATGCGGCCGGTTTCGACCTGGGTGCCGTCATGATGCAGCACCTTGACCGCCTGGTTGGATTTCAGCGTACCGGATTCGATGCGGCCGGTGATGATGCGGCCGAGGAACGGATTGGCTTCCAGGATGGTGCCGATCATCCGGAACGGGCCGGGATGGACGGTCGGCGCCGGCACATGTTTGATGACGAGGTCGAACAGCGGCGACAGGCCCTGGTCCTTCGGACCTTCGGGGTTTTCCGAGACCCAGCCGTCGCGGCCCGAGCCGTAAAGGATCGGGAAGTCGAGCTGGTCGTCGGTTGCGTCGAGCGCTGCAAACAGGTCGAACACTTCGTTGACCACCTCGACGTGGCGGGCGTCCGGCCGGTCGATCTTGTTGATGACGACGATCGGCTTCAATCCGACCTTGAGCGCCTTGCCGACGACGAATTTGGTCTGCGGCATTGGCCCCTCGGCGGCGTCGACCAGCACGATGGCCGAATCCACCATCGACAGGATGCGCTCGACCTCACCGCCGAAATCGGCGTGGCCGGGGGTGTCGACGATGTTGATGCGGGTGTCCTTCCAGTCGACCGAGGTCGCCTTGGCCAGGATGGTGATGCCGCGTTCCTTTTCGAGGTCGTTCGAATCCATGGCGCGTTCGGCAACGCGCTGGTTATCGCGGAACGAGCCGGACTGTTTCAGGAGCTGGTCGACGAGGGTGGTTTTTCCATGGTCGACGTGCGCGATGATCGCGATGTTACGAATTTTCATGTTGTGGTCTCGGAAGCGTTGCAGGCAGCAGGCCAAAAGGCGCTGCCTCTTTCGGTTGGGCGGCTCATACAGGGTTTTTCGCAATTGCGAAAGAGGAGGCGTGCCACCAAATATATGGTCACCAAATCTTAAGCGTCTTGGTGTGAAATGGAATTATTAACCAAAGCGGAACCTTTCACGGTCGGGACAGTTCAAATTTCATGAGCAATACGGGCATCAGATACCGGCCAATCGCATGGGCTGCCCTCGCCGTCCTCCTTGCGGTAGGCGCAGCACAATCCGCCGCGACGTTGAAGGAAACACGGCCCGCCCTCCCGTCCGACACCCGAACGGCGGAGCAGTGGTTTGCCGATGCTCCCGATGGCGTCGACCCGGTGGTGACCGGGCCGGTTAGCGCTGCCTTCAAGCAGAGGCAGGAGGCTGCCAACTGCGACAGTGCTGTTTGGCCGCAAATTCCGACCGTTTGCTATCCAGATTAGAGGTCTTGCCAACGCCGGCGCGGCCCCTCATCCGCCTGCCGGCACCTTCTCCCCGTAAACGGGGAGAAGCCCGCTGCGCGAAATGTCGGCTCTCCTTCTGCAACGTTCGCGATTAGCGAAATCTTCGATGCGGGCCACTTTCTCCCCGTTTACGGGGAGAAATGCCCGGCAGGGCAATGAGGGGCAGCGCGACGTCTTCAGGCTTGATACAAGGTGACCCAGTCCCCCTCACGCCGACTGCACCGGGTCGAGCGTGACCTTGTAGAGTTCATTGTCGTCGCGATCCATCAGCCGCACCGTCATCTGTTCAGTGGCGCCGTCGATGTCGACGAGGCCGAAGAACTGCAGGCCGGCCGACGGTGGCAGGTTCTGCCCCTGCTCGGCGGATGGCGCGTTGATGAATTTCAGCTCCGGGCCGAAGGTCATGTCGAAATCATTGGGTCCATAGGTGCCGGCGTGGAGCGGACCGGAAACAAATTCCCAGAACGGATTGAAGTCCTGGAACTGCGCCTTGTCAGGATTGTAGTAGTGCGCCGCCGTGTAGTGCACGTCGGCAGTAAGCCAGACGGTGTTGGTGATGCCGGCATTCTTTATATAGCGAAGGAGGTCGGCAATTTCCAACTCGCGGCCCTTGGCCGGGCCATTGTCGCCATTGCTGATGGCCTCGGCGCCGGCCTTCTTGGTGGCGTCGTTCCAGACGACGAGACCGAGCGGCATATCGGCGGCGATGATTTTCCAGGTCGCATTGGAGGTTGCCAGTTCGCGCTTCAGCCACTTCGTCTGCTGTTCGCCGAGAATGCGCGATTGCGGCGTCACCGTATCCTGCATGCCAGGGCCGTTGGCGCCGCGATAGGAACGCATGTCGAGGAAGAACACTTCGAGCAGCGGCCCGTAGGCGATCTTGCGATAGACGCGGCCCGGTTCCGACGGCTCGTAGCGGATCGTCGTCATCTCGTGGAAGGCGCGTGCCGCGCGTGCCGCCAGCACATGGATGTTTTTTTCCGAGTAGCGGTCGTCGGCGCTCAGGTCCTTCGAATCCGACCAGTTGTTCACCACCTCGTGGTCGTCCCACTGGTAGAAGGTCGGGCAGATGGCGTTGAGCCCCAGCACATGTCCGTCCATCAAATTGTACTTCCACTGGCCGCGGTACTCGTCCAGCGTCTCGGCAACCTTGCGCTTTTCGTCGATGAGGACGTTGTTCTTCCACTTGCCGCCACCAGGGAGGTCGACCTCGTCCTTCATCGCGCCGTCGGCATAGATGGTGTCGCCGGAATGCAGGAAGAAGTCGGGCGTATGCTTGCCGATCGTGGCGTAGGTCTTCATGCCGGTGTCGTCGATGCCCCAGCCCTGGCCGGCGGTATCGCCCGACCAGGCGAACCGGATATCGCGCTTCGAGGCCGGCGCCGTGCGGAAGCGGCCGACGATCGGCTCGGAGACAGCGTTGATGTCGGCGAGATCGGCCGCGATCATGCGGTAGAAGATGTCCTGGTCGGAGGCGAGGTCTGTGAGCAGCCGCTTTACCGTGTAATCGCTGGCCGGCGACGTATCGAGCGGCGCAAGGCGCAAGGCATTGGCAAAATTTTCTGTCGACGACACTTCGAACATCACACGCGAAGGGCGGTCGGTGCGGGTCCACACCACGCCGCTGGTTGCGTCGACATCGCCCGACTGGATGCCATGGGTGAAGGCGGGCCGCTGATTGGCGCGGGAGTAGTAGGGAAGCGCGAGGCCCGATACGCCGACGAGGCTGGCGGCGCTCGCGGACGTGACGAAGGCGCGCCGGGTCATCGAAATCTTGTTCATGGCTGTCTCCTGGATGGCGTTGAACGGCGCCGCCAAGGTCCAGCCTCAATGTTTCAGGCACATCTCGAAACCATGAAGGTTTCGTTACAATCGACAGGAGGGAAGGCTGGGTCGCGCAGACGGCGAAGCTGCCGATCTCCCCCCTCGTGGGGGAGATGGCCGGCAGGCCAGAGGGGGGCGCTGTCCCGCCGACGTACAACAATCAGATAGAAATCAGATAGAGTCGCAAACGCTTTACAGAGTACGACGCAGAATCCAGAGGGTAGCGATCCTTCGCGCCCCCCTCTGCCCTGCCGGGCATCTCCCCCACAAGGGGGGAGATTGGCAGTTTGGCCGACGGCGCCTCTCCTGTGACGAGGGCGCCTACGCCGGTTGACCTTCCGGCGCGAAGGCCGGACGGCTGGTGTTGATCAACAGCGAGATGCAGGCTGCGGCTATTGCGGTCATGCCGGCGATGAGGAAGGCAAGCTCGTAATTGCCCTGCAATTCACGCATGGTGCCGCCGAAGAAAGCGGCCGCCGCCGCACCCACCTGATGGCCGGCGACGATCCAGCCGAAGACGATCGGCCCGCTGCGATCGCCGAACGCCTCGTTCGAGAGCCTGAGCGTCGGCGGCACGGTGGCGATCCAGTCCAATCCGTAGAGCACGGCGAAGATGATCAGGCTGGTCGACGAGAAGCCGGAATAAGGCAGGTAGATCAGCGACAGGCCGCGGATGCCATAATAGACGCCGAGCAGCTTGCGCGGATCGAAACGGTCGGTGAGCCAGCCTGACAGCGTGGTGCCGATCAGGTCGAAGATGCCCATCAGCGACAGCAGGCCGGCGGCTTGCACTTGGCCGATGCCCATGTCGCCGCAAAATGCGATCAGGTGCGTGCCGACCAGTCCGTTGGTGGTGAAGCCGCAGATGAAGAAGGTGGCGAACAGGTACCAGAACACGCGCGTGCCGGCGGCACGGCGCAGCGTGCTGAGCGTGTGCGTGAGGAAATTGCCCTGCGAGGCCGGCGGAACCGGCGGCACGTCATCGGCGTCCGCACCGTAGCGTACCATGCCGATCGAAGCCGGACGTTCCGGCACCAGCAGCCAGACCAGCGGCACCAGGCAGGCGGTGGCGACCGCAATGGCGATGGCGACAGGCTTCCAGCCGCCCAACTGGGCGAACGCGGCGAGCAGCGGCAGGAACACCAGCAGGCCGGTGGCGGCGGAGGCCGACATCAGTCCCATCACCAGGCCGCGATTGGTCTTGAACCAGCGGTTGACGATGGTGGCGCCGAGCACGGTGGCGACCGCGCCCGAACCGACGCCGGAAAATACGCCCCAGGTGAGAAGCAGGTGCCACGGCTCGGTCATCAACAGGCTGAGCGCCGTCGAACCCGACATCACCACCAGCGATGCCAGCAGCGTGCGGCGCAGCCCGATCCGCTCCATCAGTGCCGCGGCAAACGGTCCGGTCAGGCCGTAGAGGAAGATGCCGATTGCCGCGGCGAGCGAGACGACATCGCGCCGCCAGCCAAAACTCTCCTCCAGCGGCAGCATCATGACGGCCGGCGCGGACCGCAGGCCCGCCGCGATCAGCAGGCAGAGGAAAATGACGGCGACCACGACAAAAGCGTAGCGCTGGCCAAACGGGCGGGATTGGACTATCATGTTACTGACCAGTACGTTGCTATTGCACCGAGGTATACGTACCGATCGGTAACATTGTCAAGCAGGCAACACCGTGTCGAGAATCAAAAGCATTGAACCAGCGATCAAAGCGGATGAAGTAGCCCCGCCCCGCGCCGGCGAAAAAATCCTTCGCGTTGCCCGCGACCTGTTCTACCGGCAAGGCATCAGGGCGATCGGCGTCGATGAGATCGTGCGGCGCGCCGGCGTCACCAAGCCCAGCCTCTATCGCAGCTTTCCCTCCAAGGACGAATTGGCCGCCTCCTATCTGCGGCAGTACGACCTGGAGTTCTGGGATCGCTTCGACGCGGCGGTGGCTGCCCATCCCGGCGATCCGCGCGCGCAGATCGCCGCCTTCCTGACCCGCATCGGCAAGCGCACGCAAAAGCCAGACTATCGCGGCTGCGGCATGACCAATGCGGCCGTCGAATATCCCGAGCACGGCCATCCGGCCCGCCTGGTGAGCGAGGCCAACAAGCAGGAATTGCGACGGCGCCTGCGCGCCATGGCGGCGGCAATGGGTGCCGGCGACGCCGATACGCTGGGCGACGGGCTGCTGCTTCTGATCGAGGGCGCCTATATCAGCGGCCAGCTGTTCGGTGCCGGCGGACCGGCGAAGTCTGTAGCCCGCAACGCCGACCTGCTGATCGAAGCGAGCTTGAAGAAATAGCGTTTGACGATACCGTGCGGCAGCCCCGAAACGGGGTTGCTCGCGATGCGTCGCTTTTTGATGATCCCGCTTGCCCTTGCCGGCCTCTGCCAGGCTGCCCAGGCCGGCGATATTTCCAGCGCCTACACCGATCTCGACTGGAAGAAGGACTGCGTGACCTACGCGCAGGCGGAGGAAGGCGAAGGCGACTGGACCAGTCTCGCCTGTTCGGGCTATCGCGGCTACTCGGTGCTGATCGCCTACGACGATGCCCGGGAATCGCTGTTCTATGGTTTTCCGCCCAGCGACATGACCGCGGTCTGGGAAAGTTTTGTCGGGCTCAATTCGGCTGGATCAAAACTCGAATGGCGCATCGAGACGAACGGCGACGCAGCCATTCCTTTCGCGGTCATCCACCGTCGCTCGATCAGCAATCCTGAGGGAGAGAACAAACCCACCGACGTGCTGGTCGTCGCCAAGGTCGCCCAGCCGGAGACCTATGAGGGCTGCACCGTCGGCCTGGTGCTGGCCACCGGCAACCCCAGCGCCAACGACCAGGCCCGCAAGCTCGCCGACGAGAAGGCGCGGACCTTTGCCTGCGGCAAGGACAAGCGCGTCGTTATCGGCGACGCACCCGATTTCGGCCGCGTCGATAACTGACTTCGTCATCCTGGGGCGGAGCAAGGAGCGCAGCGACGCAGCGCAGACCCCTGGATCCATGCCGTGACGTCAAAGCGCCGCAACGGTGCAGAATTCTGGTCCCTGCATTCTTCGGCTGATGTCACGATCGGGTAGGAGGGAGCCTTGCGGCATCCCCCCTCCCACACCACCGTGCGTACGGTTCCGTACACGGCGGTTCATGAAGCGTGGTTTAGGCGTCGAAGCTCGTTTTGAAGCGAGATCAGCCCTAGCTTGCTGAAGAAGGCATTGCGGAAGGCATCGCTCATATGACTGGCCCCGGCATTCCACCACGGGCCGCGGCCGTTTGAGGCCCCGTCACGCGCACGCTGCTCCGTCAATCCTCGCTGCATCAGCCGCATGAACCGGGTGCGTGGCCGTTTCCATTGCCGCCATAGGATGCAGCGCAACCTGCGCCGTACCCAGCGATCCAGTTCCTCGAGAACCCCTTGCCGTCGGTCAGCCGAAAGTAGGCGATCCAGCCGCGCAGTATCGGGGCGAGGTCCTTGATGGTGGCAGCAAGGGCGCGACCGCGCCCGGCACGGAAGAAAGCCCTCAGCTTGTGCCGCAGCCGCGCCACGCTTTTGTGCTCGATCCAGAGACGCGGCACTTTGTGGGCGGACATGGTATAGCCAAGGAACGTTCGGTTCCACGGTCGGTCCACAGCGCTTTTGTCGCCGTTGACCTTGAGCTTCAGCCGCGCGGCCAGGAACCGGGTGAGCGAGGCCATGATGCGCTCGCCGGCACGCTGCGACCGTACATAGACGTTGCAGTCGTCGGCGTAACGGCAGAAGGCATGACCACGCCGTTCCAGTTCCTTGTCGAGATCGTCGAGCAGGATGTTCGACAGCAGCGGCGAGAGCGGCCCGCCTTGCGGCGTCCCTTCGCTACGCGCCGTCTCGACCCCGCCCGTCATCAACCCTGCCTGCAGGTAGCGGCGGATCAACCGCAGCACCCGCTTGTCTTCGACCTTGCGCGCCACGCGTGCCATCAGCACGTCGTGGTTCACCCGGTCGAAGAACTTCTCCAGATCAAGATCGACCACGAAGCGGCGACCTCCGGCCACGTGCGACCGGGCGGCCAGAACCGCATCATGAGCGCTCCGCCCCGGCCGGAAGCCGTAGGAGGAGTCGGAGAAGTCCGGATCGAAGATCGGCATCAGCACCTGATGCATCGCCTGCTGGATGAGCCGGTCCAGGACGGTCGGGATGCCCAGTTGGCGCATTCCCTTGCCGCCGGGCTTGGGGATTTTCACCCCGCGCACCGGCGCCGGTCTGTAACGACCCGCCAGCAGCTCTTCTCTGATGCGCGGCCAGTGCTCCGTGAGGTGGGGCTTCAGCTGTTCCACCGTCATCTCGTCGATGCCCGGTGCGCCCTTTTTCCTCACCACCCGGTGGTACGCCGCCATCATGTTCTCGCGGCTGAGGATCATCTCCATCAGTCGCTCGTCTGCCTCCGGTCGAGAGGGTGACGGTCCTGCCGTGGGGCTCGATGCAACCGATGCCTGCTTTCGCGGCTTCCGGCCGCTGCTCCAGGTTTCGGCATGGGGATTTTCGGCCCCGTTTTCTGCATCTTGTCCAACCATCGAAAGACCGTTCTCCGTCCGGCACTTCATGTTCAGCCCTTCGCCGTTTGGTCCGGCAACTACGGCCTCTGCTGACTCCTGCCGACCCATCCCGGCGCCTCTCGGCGGCGGTAGCACACCTGTTTCCAGGGGCAGGCCGGCAGGCCTCCCAGGGTAAGACGCGTGACCTTCGTGCCATGTGCCTGTCGCATCTACGGCCGCACCCTCCGGGGTGATATCGGGCTTCGGGTCCATTCGCCCCCTCGCCCGGATGCAGACGCCTCATATGCGCTTGCTGTTCGTCAGGCCGGCACTTTGCTTGCAGCTTCCTTCAGACCCCGCCTCGCGACGACGCCCTTGCTGTTCGGCTAGCGGTTCCCATCACCCGGGCCCGCAGAGGACTTGCACCTCCAAGTCACCTCGACCGCCACCACAGCGGCCGAAACAGCGCCATTCACGGCGCTACGCGCCATGCCTGGCGCACGAATGGATCCCAGGGTCTGCGCTCCGCTTCGCGTCGCTCCGCCCAGGGATGACGAAGCTGAGGGGCTTCGGCCAACCTCAATCGTTGCGACAACCCATTCGGTCAACTTCAGGCGTTCGGCTACTTGCTTTTCTTCGCCCGTTCGATCGCCTCGACGATCATCTTCTTGGCGTAGGCGGCATCGTGCCAGCCTTCGATCTTGACCCATTTGCCGGGTTCGAGATCCTTGTAGTGCTCGAAGAAGTGCTGCACCTGCTGGCGGGTGATGTCGGGCAGGTGCGTGTATTCGGTGACGTTCTCGTAGCGCAGCGTCAGCTTGGGCGAAGGCACCGCGATGATCTTTTCGTCCAGACCGGAATTGTCTTCCATCACCAGCACGCCGATCGGCCGCACATTGATGACGCAGCCCGGCACCAGCGCGCGCGTGTTGCAGACCAGCACGTCGATCGGGTCGCCGTCACCCG
Organism: Mesorhizobium sp. WSM4842; assembly: GCF_055901575.1. Lineage (NCBI taxonomy): Bacteria > Pseudomonadati > Pseudomonadota > Alphaproteobacteria > Hyphomicrobiales > Phyllobacteriaceae > Mesorhizobium > Mesorhizobium sp. WSM4842. The sequence continues at coordinate 1,308,028 of NZ_CM148372.1, read as the reverse complement.
ACAGCGTGTGCGGCACGAAGCCGTAATTGCCGGGATAGCGCATCGAGGTGTGCAGGAAGCGGTCGACGAACAGCGTGCCGGCCTCCTTGTCCATCTCGTACTTGATCGGCTCGCCGCCGATCGGCACTTCGATTATGACGTTGACGTCCTCCGGCGGGTTTTTTCCGATGGCGATGGCTTCGATACGCATGGCTTTTGTCCCTCTTTCGATTGGAGACCGATAGCGGGCAGCGGCGCATGGTGCAATGCGGCGAATGGTACTGAGGACATCATGACTTCGTCATCCCAGGGCGGAGCGAACGCGAAGCGGAGCGCAGACCCTGGGATCCATTCCGTGAAATCAGCCGAAGAATGCAGCGGCGCAGAATGAAAGCCACGATCCTCTCCGCCCTGTTCGGCATCAGAGGATCTGCACCGTCGCTACGCTCTAAAGTTACGGCATGATCCCAGGGTCTCCGCGACGTCGCTTCGCTCCTGCTCCGCCCCGGGATGACGAGGCTCGGTCATTCCCAGACGAAGGCGACCTTCTTCAGAGCCTTCTGCTCGAAGATCTCGACGCCCTCGGCGACGTCGCGGCCGCCGGCGCCGGCATAGAAGGTGAGCGCGCTCTGGTTGTCCTCCAACGCCCACACCACCATGCCTTTCAGGCCGTGGTCTGCCAGTCGCGCCCGTGCGGCCGAGAATAGCCGGCTGCCGAGCCCGATGCCCTGATATTCCGGGCGCACGTAAAGTTCGTAGATCTCGCCCTGCTGCTTGAGCTCGCGGGCGCGGTTCTTGCCGATCGTGGCGTAGCCGGCGACCTTGCCGCCGATCTCGACGACCAGAACGGTGGCGGCACGACGGATGGCGTTCGCCCACCAGTCGGCGCCGCGGCGGTTGATCATCGATGTCAGCGTGCGATGCGGGATGATGCCGGAGTAGGCGCCGCGCCAGGCCAGCAGATGCACGTCGGCGATGGCGCTTGCGTCGCGCGGCTCGGCTTTCCTGATGTCGATGCTCAGCGTCTTCATGATTGGTTAACCATAAACCCGCATCGGCCGATTGCAAGAGTCCCGTCAGCGCCTCGCAAGCTTTCGCACAGACGATAGACGTGCCTGCGACACGAAAAGAGCCTGTCTGAAAACGCGTTCTGCCGAGGCGAATGGCGCGCAGAAAATCGCGTCAGGCGTCCGGCAGAGTAGCGTTTGCAGGCAGGCTCTTAGATCTCGACCAGATGGTCGTCTAGCTCGTTGCTGTCGCCGGTAGAAACCGGGAAATGCTCGGCCAGCACCGCACCCGTCGCTTCGATCGCCTTGATGAAGCCATCGGCGAGACGATCGTCGCCGGCATGCGCGGTAAGGTCGCGGACGACGCCGTCCCAGACATGCTGGCCGACACGGCTATCGATGCCGCTGTCGGCGATCACTTCGGCGTAGTGCTCGGCAATGGAGACGAAGACCAGCACGCCGGTGCGTGCTGCGGTGCGATGGACGTTGCGGGCGAGGAACTGCTTTATCGCATTGGCGTGCGCAGCCTGGTAGCGCAGCCGTCTCGGCACCAGGTGGATGCGCAAGCCGGGCAGCGCCCACAACATGACAAGCACCGAGGCCATCGCCAGAAGTTGCGCAATAACGAAATGCGGCACGCGGATCGACAGCCACCACGCTTCCAGCCCGTAACTGACGGCGAGGCTGACAACGAGCATGGCCAGCGTCGCCATGAAGGCGGCCGGAAAGAAATAGCCGTCGCTGGCATAGGCGACCACGCAGTAGATTTCGCCATCGGTCGTTGATTCGGCGGCGCGGATCGCCTTGGCGATGCGGTCATGGTCCTCGGAGCTGATCGGTCGTGTCGCCATGTTGTGTCTCACCAGCTTCCTGAAGAACCGCCACCACCGGACGAGCCGCCGCCGCCCGAAAAGCCGCCGCCACTACCGCCCGACGACCAGCCGCCGCCGGAACGGCCCGATGACCAACCGCTGCCGGTGCCGGTTGTCCAGACGCCGCCCGAGGACGCGGAACCCGACCTTTGGCCATAGCGGAATGTCATGCCGAGCCATTTATACACGCCAGGCGACAGCTTAATGCCGAAGATCGGCGGCAGGAACGCCATCGCCAGGCCGCCTAAAAACAGCGTCGCCCACACGATGATGAACAGCGCGACGATGGGATCGACGGCATTGCTTTCGGCCGGATTGCGGGTCCCGCGCGCTTCCAGTTCTTCAGGATTGCCCTCCAGCACCATGACCATGTCGTCGACGGCCTTGGCTATGCCGCCGGAGAAGTCGCCGGCGCGGAAGGCTGGCACCATGTCGTTTTCGATGATCAGCTTGGTGTGCAGGTCGGTCAGCGTGCCTTCCAGTCCGTAGCCGACCTCGATACGCATCTTGCGGTCGTTGTTGGCGACCAGCAAAAGCACGCCATTGTCCTCGCCGGCCTGGCCGAGATTCCAGGCGCGGAACAGACGATTGGCGTAGGGCTCGATCTCCTCGCCGTCGAGGCTATTGATTGTCGCGACGACGATCTGGTCCGAGCTCTTGGCTTCGAAATCGGCGAGCTTCCGGATCAGCGCCGCCTCGGTCGCGGCATCGATGATACCGGCATTGTCGACGACCCGCCCGGTCAGAACAGGCAATTCGGCGGCAAGTGCGGTGAAGCCGACCAGCAGCAGCACCGCCGTGGCCGCCAAGGCAGCGCCGATCGTCGCGGCGAAACGGCCGGAAGCTGGTGAGCGGATGGCGCCTCTTGTCATGCCGTCACCAGCTTCCCGATGAGCCGCCGCCGCCGGACGAGCCACCGCCGCCGGAAAAGCCGCCACCGCCTGAGGACCAGCCTCCCCCGCCGGAACTTCCCGACCAGCCGCTGGAAGATCGCCGGCCTGGCTCGAAAGTCATGCCCAGCCAGCGATAGCGGCCGGGACCGAGTTTCCGGCCGAAGATCGGCGGCAGGATGGAGGCGGCGATGCTGCCGAAGAAGATGATCGCCCAGATGCTTATGAAGATCGCAAAGAACAGATCGTCGGTGTTGAATGGCGCCTGCTGGTTGCGGGTCCCGCGCGCTTCCAGCTCTTCCGGATTGCCTTCCAGCACCATGACCATGTCGTCGACGGCCTTGGCTATGCCGCCGGAGAAATCGCCGGCGCGGAAGGCTGGCACCATGTCGTTTTCAATGATCAGCTTGGTGTGCAGGTCGGTCAGCGTGCCTTCCAGTCCGTAGCCGACCTCGATGCGCATCTTGCGGTCGTCCTTGGCGACCAGCAAAAGCACGCCATTGTCCTCGCCGGCCTGGCCGAGATTCCAGGCGCGGAACAGACGATTGGCGTAGGGCTCGATCTCCTCGCCGTCGAGGCTATTGATTGTCGCGACGACGATCTGGTCCGAGCTCTTGGCTTCGAAATCGGCGAGCTTCCGGATCAGCGCCGCCTCGGTCGCGGCATCGATGATACCGGCATTGTCGACGACCCGCCCGGTCAGAACAGGCAATTCGGCGGCAACGGCGGTGATGGGGAGGAAGAGAAGGCTTAAAAGGAAGCCAAAAAATATCAGGCTGGTGTTTCTTCCCACCCCCCTCTGTCCTGCCGGACATCTCCCCCACGAGGGGGGAGATCGGCTGTCGCGTTGGCTTTCGCCAATTTTGAATGCTGCAGGAGCGGACGGAACGCAGAAGCTGCAAATCTCCCCCCTTGCGGGGGAGATGTCCGGCAGGACAGAGGGGGGTGGGACGGAGTACAAGGCCAATGGAAACTGCGCTCGCTAAGCGCCGATCACCCGCCCTGCTGCGTGCCGAAATCGACCTTCGGCGTCTGCATCTTGTCTTCCTCGATGGTGAAATTGGCGAACGGCTGATTGTCGCGGAACCACAGGGTCGCCCAAATCACCGACGGGAAGGTCCTCAGCGTCAGATTGTACTCCTGCACCGCCTGGATATAGTCGCGGCGGGCGACCGCGATGCGGTTTTCGGTGCCTTCGAGCTGCGCCTGCAGTGCCAGGAAATTCTGGTTGGCCTTGAGGTCGGGATAATTCTCCACCACCGCCAGCAACCGCGACAGCGCGCTGGTCAGGCCGGCTTGACTGTCCTGGAATCTCTTGACGGCTTCCGGATCGCTCAGCGTTTCCGGCGTCACCGTCACCTGCGTCGCCTTGGCGCGCGCCTCGACCACGGCATCGAGCGTCTCCTTCTCGTGCGCGGCATAGCCCTTGACCGTCTCGACCAGGTTGGGAATGAGGTCGGCGCGGCGCTGGTACTGGTTCAGCACCTGGCTCCATGCGGCCTTGGCGTTTTCCTCCGCCGTCGGGATGGTGTTGTAGCCGCAGCCGGCCAGCAGCGGCAGCACGATCGCCATCATCAGCAAGGCAGGCAGATTGCGGAAGACGAAAGGGGAGGAAAGGGCAAGCATGGAAAGATCCCTCGATAAGACTGACAGGCGAAGCATTACCACAATCCGTGCGCGAGGACATGACCTCCGGGGGACCTTACTGGTGCTTTATCATTCACTGTCAGGCCCTGTAATTGGCCGGGCGAACAGGTTAAAGTCGCCGCGAAAACAGGGCATCGCCATGGCGGAACGCCAGGACAGCGACGACGAATCGCGCCGCATCATCGAGCGCGTGGCACGCGAAACCGACCCGGCCTCGTTCATTGCGCGGACCGCGAAGGGCGCGCGCGATCACGTCACAGCTGCAGACGCCGACCAGTCGGACCCGATCGAATATTGGGGCACGCGCATTGGCCGGGCGCTGGGGTTCGTTATCGCCATTGGCCTGTTGATCTGGCTCGTGGTTTTCATCAGCCAAAGTTAGGAACCTCGTGAGCACCGAAGAACACGACGCGCCGCGCGCGGTCATCGTCATTTCCAGCCATGTCGCGCGCGGCTCGGTCGGCAACCGCGCCGCGGTCTTTGCGCTGGAGACGCTGGGCTTTCCGGTGTGGGCGGTGCCGACCGTCATCCTGCCCTGGCATCCGGGCCATGGACGGGCGACGCGCATCGTGCCGCCGCTCGATCAATTCAAGGCGCTGATGGCTGATCTCGAGCGCGCGCCATGGCTGGGCGAGGTCGGCGCGGTGCTGTCCGGCTATCTCGGCGAAGGCGGCCAGGCCGACGCCGTCGCCTCGCTGGTCGGCGCGGTCAAGGCGAAGACGCCGGACGCCGTCTATATCTGCGACCCGGTGATGGGCGATTCGGGCGGGCTCTTTGTGCCGGAGACGACCGCCATTGCCATGCGCGACCGGCTGATGCCGATCGCCGACATCGCCACGCCCAACCGCTACGAGCTGGAATGGATGGCGGAAGCGCCGCTGCCCGACCTGAAAGCGGTGATGGCGGCCGCCCTTCATGCCGGGCCGTCGACCATGCTGGTCACTTCCGCGCCGGCGATGATGGCCGGCGGCACCGGCAATCTGCTGCTCAACGGCAATCAGGCGCTGCTCGCCGAACATCGCCTCATCGACAATCCGCCTAATGGCCTCGGCGACCTGACGGCGGCCGTCTATCTGGCGCGCATCCTGTCCGGCCAGCCGCCGATCAAGGCACTGCAGTCGACCACGGCGGCGGTCTACGAGATACTGGCGCGCACTGCCAAGCGCGGCGGCGACGAATTGCAGCTCGAAACCGACGCGCAGAGCCTGTCGCACCCGATGGCGATGGTGCAGCTTCGCCATCTCCTGCATCCGGGGCGGGACAAAAGAGCGTGACTTTCGTCGGTGTCGACGGCTGCAAGGCCGGCTGGATCGCCGTTCGCCGCGATCCGGGCGCAGCCCCCTCGGTAGCCGTTTTTCCCAGCTTCGCGGCACTGCTCGACGGATTGCCGGCCGATGCGACGGTCGCCGTCGACATGCCGATCGGCCTGCCCGACCTTTCGCAAAAGGGCGGCCGCGGGCCCGAAACGCTGGTGCGGCGGCTGCTTGGCAACAGGCAATCCAGTGTCTTCGCCATCCCCTCGCGTGCGGCGCTTTACGCGCATACGGATGGCTTCACCACGATCGAGGCCTGGTATGCCGCGCATCGCCAGGCAAGCGAAGTGGCCAAGGCGACCTCCGATCCGCCGCGCGGCGTCTCGATCCAGGCTTTTGGCATCTTTGCCAAGATCCGCGAGGTCGATGCGGTGCTGATCGCGCGTCCCGAACTGCGCAGCCGCGTCTTCGAATCGCATCCGGAAGTCGCCTTCTGCCGCCTGAACGGCGATCAGGCAATGCGCCTGCCGAAGAAGATCAAGGGCGCCGTCAACCCGGCCGGCATGGCGGAACGCAAGGCGCTGCTTTGCCGGCACGGCTATATCAGTGGCTTTCTCGACCGGACGCCGCCGCGAGGCGCTGCTGCCGACGACTTTCTCGACGCCGCAGCGATGATGCTGATCGCCGGCCGCATCGCCAGCGGCGAGGCAAGGCCGTTTCCGGATCCGCCGCTCGCCGACCGATTTGGCATCTCTGTCGCGATCTGGGCATGAATTTCTTGGTCCCGTCTATCGGCGAGACAATCGCATTGGGCGAAGGCCCCTTGCATGTTCGGATTGCGGCTATTTGTGCAAGATAGCTGTACTCCCCGACGGATGGCCGTCCGCCGGGGAGTGGACGGATGGGACCGTACGCCCCTTGGTGTGAGCCGCGGATGAGCAAGGTCCATTCGTTCTCACATTGGTCCTGAACAGATGATGGGGAGCAAGTCCCGCATGCAAGGCAAGGTATTGTCCGAACCGAATGCGACGCCGCCAGTCTATGCCGGCATCGACGTGTGTAAAGAGTGGCTGGATGTCTACGTCCATCCGGCCGGCAAGAGCTTCCGCGTCGCCAATGACAGTGGCGGACTGCGGCGGCTGAAGCGCCTGCTCGGCGAGCTTGCGGTGAGGCGGGTGGTCCTGGAGGCGACGTCCAAATACCATCGGGCGGCGCAACGCTCGCTGCACGAGGCGGGATTGGCCGTGGCCGTCGTCAACCCGCTGCGCGCTCGGCTCTTTGCCGAAGCCTGCGGCCAGCTCGCCAAGACCGATAGGATCGACGCCAGGCTGCTGGCCTTGATGGGGGTCGCACTCGAACCGGCCGAGACGGTACCGGCTTCGCTTGCGATGGAAGCATTGCAGGAAATCGTCGGCGTGCGCGGTGCCGCCAGTGCCGAACGCACCGCGCTCATCAACCGCTTGGCGACACTCCAAAGCCCCTTTCTGCGCGCCGAACTCAAGCGCAGACTGCGGATGATCGAACGCCACCTCGTCCGTCTCGAAACCGAAACCGCTCGCCTGATCTCGGCCGACCCCGCCCTTGCCCGCCGCCACGCCATCTTGGTGTCGATCCCGGGCATTGGCCCGATCACGGCCACCGCGCTGCTGGTCGGTCTCGCCGAGATGGGCACGCTCAACGCCAAACAGGCGGCCATGCTGACCGGCCTCGCCCCCGTCGCCCACGACAGCGGGCCGCGTCAGGGCCGCCGTGCAATCAAAGGCGGACGCAAGGCTGTCAGAAACGTCCTCTACATGGCGGCGCTGTCGGCAAGCCGCTACAACAAGGACCTTGCCGCCTTCGCCGCACGCCTGCGCAACGCCGGAAAGGCCGCAAAGGTCATCCTCGTCGCCGTCATGCGAAAGCTCGTCGTCATGGCCAACGCACTCATCGCCCAAGACCGCTTCTGGAGCCCAATCGCCCCTTGACAACAAACACAGATGCTCATCCGACCCTTTCGGGCCACCTTCTCCCCGCTGGGGAGAAGAGGCTGGCACCGGCGCCTGCGACCTCTTCTTCCCTTGGGGAGAAGGTGGCCGTAGCGAAGCGGAGGCCGGATGAGGGGGCCTTCCAGCATGGCAATTGCAGCCATCTGCGATTCGGCATTGCTCGCGACCGGCTTTTGCCGTTAGAGCCTTCCTGACTTGAAAGAGCTGCCGTCTAACCCCGAAAGGCTCCAGACGCCGCCGATGCCTCACCTCCCTGACCATCTGCTCACCGGCTACCGCAATTTCATGAACGGCCGCTATCTCGCCGAAAGCGGACGCTATCGCTCGCTCGCTCGCGAGGGCCAGGCCCCCGAAACGATGATCATTGCTTGCTGCGACTCGCGCGCGGCTCCCGAGGCGATCTTTGACGCTCGCCCCGGCGAACTCTTCGTGCTGCGCAATGTCGGCAATCTGGTACCGCCCTATGCGCCCGACGACCAGTTCCACTCGACCTCGGCGGCGCTCGAGTTCGCCGTGCAGAGCCTCAAGGTGAAGAACATCGTGGTGATGGGCCATGGCCGCTGTGGCGGCATCCGCGCGGCACTCGACAGTACGGCAGCGCCCCTTTCACCCGGCGACTTCATCGGCAAATGGATGAGCCTGATTGCGCCGGCGGCCGAGACCGTGTCGTCAAGCACCTTCATGACGGCGACCGAGCGGCAGACCGCGCTCGAGCGCATTTCGATCCGCTATTCGATTGCCAATCTCAGGACCTTTCCCTGCGTCTCGATCCTGGAAGGCAAGGGACGGCTGTCGCTGCACGGCGCCTGGTTCGACATCTCGACCGGCGAGCTCTGGGTGATGAACAAGGACACCGGTGACTTCGAGCGGCCGGAGATGACGTAGGAGGCTTGCATGGTATGCCGTTCGATCGCCTTGGCCGCAGCGGCGCTGCTGATTTCACTCATGTCCGCCCACGCCGATGACGGCGCGCTCATCGACCGCTGGTACGCGGCGCTGCTGGTCGCCGATCGCACGGAATTGTCGGATCTGCTTGCCGACGACGTCCGGATAAAACTCGACGATCTCGGCGTCGTCCAGACCAAGCAGGAATTCATCGCCTCGATCGACGACTGGGAAGGCGCTGTCGCCGGGGCTGAAATCCGGCATCGGATCGAGAAGACCGAGGGTGGCGTCACCACGGTCATCGCCTGCTATGATTTCCCCAACAACGACATGCTGATGCAGGAAACCTTCGCGATCAGCGACAACCGCATCACCGCCAGTTCGCAGGCGGCGATCGCGGAAAACTGTGACGGCTACTGACCGGCCGCGATATTGCGTGCGGCAAGCCAGCGCCTTACATCGGTGGTGGTCCCGACCTGCCTCTACAGCCACTCAGCGAAAGCCCCTCACTTACGAAAGCCCCTCACTTAACGGAAGATTGTCCATGCCGTCCACGAATACCGTCGACCTCGCCGCCCATCCGCTGACCGCATGGCAAGGGCCGCTCGGCCTGCCCGATTTCACCCGCATCGGCGACGGCGATTTTTCTCCGGTGTTCGATGCGGCGTTAAAGGCGCATGAGGCCGAGATCGAGGCGATAGCGGGCAATGCCGAGACGCCGACCGTCGAGAATACGCTTGCAGCACTAGAGCTTGGCGGCGAGGCGCTCGACCATGTCTCGTCGATCTTCTGGTGCCGGGCCGGCGCCCACACCAACGAGGCGATCCAGGCGCTGGAGCGCGACATCTCGCCAAAGATGTCGCGGCATTTCTCGGCGATCTCGATGAACGAGAGGCTGTTTGCCCGCATCGACGATCTCTACCAGCGCCGCGAGGCCCTGAAGCTCGATGCAGAAACGCTGCGGGTGCTGGAAAAGACCTGGAAAAATTTCGTCCGCTCCGGCGCCAAGCTCGACGCCGAGGGCAAGAAGCGGCTGGCGACGATCAATGAGGAGCTGTCGTCGCTCGGCACGATTTTCGGCCAGAACCTGCTTGCCGACGAGCGCGACTGGGCGCTGTTTCTTGATCAGGCCGACCTTGCCGGCCTGCCGGAATTCCTGAAAAGCGCGATGGCGGAGGCCGCCGAGATGCGTGGCCAGAAGGGCCGCTATGCCGTCACCCTGTCGCGTTCGATCTACGAGCCGTTCTCGACCTTCTCCGAGCGCCGTAACCTGCGCGAGATTGCCTTCCGCGCCTTCACCATGCGCGGCCAGAACGGCGGCGCCACCGACAACACCGCCGTGGTGCGCGATATGCTGCGTCTCCGCGCCGAAAAGGCGAAGCTGCTCGGCTACGCTTCCTACGCCGCCCTGAAGCTCGACGACACCATGGCAAAGACGCCGGAGGCGGTGCATACGCTGCTCGACCCGGTCTGGGAAAAGGCGTTGGAAAAGGCCGCAAGCGACCAGATCGAATTGCAGCGGCTGGCGGCCGAGGCCGGCAGCAACGAAGAATTCGCCGCCTGGGACTGGCGCTTCTATCAGGAGAAGCTGCGCGCCGAGAAATTCGCCTTCGACGAGGCCGAGCTGAAGCCCTATCTGCAGCTCGACCGCATCATCGACGCCTGTTTCGAAGTGGCGACACGATTGTTCGGCATCACCTTCGAGGAGAAGAAAGGCATCGCCGCCTGGCATCCGGACGCACGCGTTTTCGTCGTCAGAAATGCCGACGGCAGCGAGCGCGGTCTATTCCTGGCCGACTATTTCGCGCGGCCCTCAAAGCGCTCCGGCGCCTGGATGAGCGCGCTGAAGTCCGGCTACAAGCTTGGCGATGGCTCGAAGCCGGTCATCTACAACATCATGAATTTCGCCAAGCCGCCGGAGGGCGAGGCAGCACTTTTGTCGGTCGATGAGGCCAAAACCCTGTTCCACGAATTCGGTCATGCGCTGCATGGCATGCTGACCGAAGTCACCTGGCCATCGGTCGCGGGCACCTCGGTCAGCCGCGATTTCGTCGAACTGCCCTCGCAGCTCTACGAGCACTGGCTAACGGTGCCGGCGGTGCTGGAAAAGCATGCGCTGCACGTGACGACCGGCAAGCCGATGCCGAAGGCGCTGGTCGACAAGATGCTGGCGGCGCGCACCTTCGGCGCCGGCTTCGCCACGGTCGAATTCACCGCCTCAGCACTGGTCGACATGGCCTACCACGCGCGGTCGGATGCGCCGGAGGAGCCGCTTCGTTTCGAAGCCGAAACGCTTGAGAAGCTCAACATGCCCGACACCATCGCCATGCGCCATCGCACCCCGCATTTCGGTCACATCTTTGCCGGCGACGGCTATTCGGCCGGCTACTATTCCTACATGTGGTCGGAGGTGCTCGACGCCGACGCCTTCGCCGCCTTCGAGGAGATGGGCGACCCGTTCAATCCGGCGCTGGCCGAGCGGCTCAGGAAGAACATCTACGCCGCCGGCGGCTCCAAGGACCCGGAAGAGCTCTACACCGCCTTCCGCGGCAAGATGCCGTCGCCCGAAGCGATGATGATCAAGCGCGGGCTGGTGTAAACGCCGAAGCTGCCAATCTCCCCCTTGCGGGCAGGGTAATCGCATTTGGATTCTTGCGAAGATGGACCCCCACCCTAACCCTCCCCACAAGGGGGAGGGAACGCTGCCGCGCGCCCTTACTTCCCCTTTGGCGCCGAAAGGCAGGCAATTTGCCGAGGTCAGCGCCAGCGGAAGTCTCCCTCCCCCTTGTGGGGAGGGGTTAGGGGTGGGGGTACATCGTAGAGCGAAAGCCTCGGCTTTCCACCTGCGATAGCCCTGCCCTTGTGGGGGAGATGCCAAGTATTGGCAAAGAGGGCAGGACTGAGACGGTTCAAGCGCTGCTAAGCGCCTCGATGGCTTTCGCCAGCGCAGCCGGATCGCCGAGGATGCGCAGCGTCTTCAGCCGGGCCGTGCCGCCGGCGACGACCGAGACGGCCGATCGCGACACTCCCAGCGCCTTGGCGACCAGCCGTACGAGCGCTTGGTTGGCGGCGCCGTTTTCCGGCACGGCGCGGACGCGCGCCTTCAGGTGGCTTCGCCCGTCTCCCGAGGTCTCGATGCCTTCGAGCCTGTCCATCGCCGCTTTCGGCGTCAGCCGGACGAACAGGTCGACACCGTCATTACGCAAGCGAAACGAGGTGCTCATAAACGCTTGGTCAGACCAGCGGTAACACCGTGGTGAGCAGGAACTGCCTGAGGAAGAACAGGATCAGAAGCAGGATGATCGGCGAAATATCGATGCCGCCGAGATCGGGCAGGAAGCGGCGGATCGGCCGCAGCGCCGGCTCGGTCAGCCGGAACAGCATGTTGCTGACGCTATCGACGAACTGGTTGCGCGAGTTGACGACGTTGAAGGCGTAGAGCCATGAGAAAATCGCCGAAGCGATGATGATCCACCAATAAATGTCAAGCGCCAGGACAATGGTCTGAATGAGGGCTATCATGCCGGTCTCCGATTGGTTGCCGACATGTAGCCATTACGGGCGAAAGCGGCAAGAGCTTCCGCGGCCACGCCAGGCCGGTGGCTGGCCGCGCGGCTTTTGGGCAAAACGCAGTCTTGACAGGAAACCGCCGCGCCCGATAAATGCGGCCATCCGCTGGACGGGGCTGTAGCTCAGCTGGGAGAGCGCGTCGTTCGCAATGACGAGGTCAGGAGTTCGATCCTCCTCAGCTCCACCAGCGGAAATTTACCCCAGTAAAATCAAGAAGATAGCTGTACCGGCGCACCCCGAAGGCGCTCTGGCGGAAGGCCGCTTTGAGCTTGGGGCTTAAACCTGCCCATCAAGCCATTCTCGCAGATCGCGGTCCTCGTGATCTTCAGCGATAGATGGTCTCGTCCTAACGTACCAGATCACGGCAAATCCACCGGCCGCCCACGCGCCAGCAAACACGTCTACGATGATGTCCGTCACTTCAAAACCCCTAAGCCCAACCCACATTTAGCTCGACCGAAATCGCTCCACAACAGCAAAATCAGGTCGTTGCCGGAGTGGGCTGGCGCCCCGCCTGGGGGAGTCATGCTGTTGTCAGATGCCCAATCAGCCGCATCTTTGCAGCGGCCCAACGCCAATCTGCATTTTCTCAATGGCATGGTCGGCGCCGCGCAGGCCTCGCTCGGCCGCATCGACAATGGCCTCGACATCGCTTCGAGCGCATGGTTGATCTGCTGGCTTCCATATCTGAAAAAATGAAACGTTGTTCCGGGAGGAGGAATGGAACTTCGGCTAGACAACAAGGTGGTGCTGGTCACCGGTGCGACGCAAGGCATTGGCCGGGCGATCGCCGAGACGCTCGCGCGTTCTGGTGCCGGCGGTCTGCTGGTCACCGGCCGCGAGCCCGTGCGCGGCAACGAAGTGGCGACGTCGCTCTCCCAGGCCGGCACGCCAACCGCGTTCGTCGCCGCCGATCTGGCGGATACCACGGCGCCGGCGCGGCTGGTGGACGAATGCGTCAGTCGTTTCGGCCGTATCGACGCGCTGGTCAACGCCGCCGGCCTGACCAACCGCGCCTCGTTTCTCGATGCCGACCTCGACGATTGGGCGGCGCTGTTCGCCGTCAATGCGCGGGCGCCGTTCTTCCTGATGCAGGCAGCCATCACGCAGATGCGCAAGCAAGGTCAAGGCGGCGCCATCGTCAACATCCTGTCGATCAACGCGCATTGCGGCTCGCCGGAACTCGCCGTCTATTCGGCCACCAAGGGCGCGTTAGCCACACTCACCCGCAATGCCGCCAATGCGCACCGATTCGACCGCATCCGCGTTAACGGCATCAATGTCGGCTGGACCGACACGCCGGCCGAACGCATCATGCAAGCCGAGACGCTGGGGCATGGCCCGGGCTGGATCGACGCCGCCAACGCGTCGCAGCCTTTCGGGCGCCTGCTGGCAGCCGACGAGGTGGCCAACCTCACTGTCTTCCTGCTCGCCGACGCCTCCGGGCCGATGACCGGCGCGCTGATCGACCAGGAGCAATGGGTCGTCGGGGCGAACCGGTGACGGCTTCCGCATCGCCCGAACCGCTGGGCCCGGCACTGCTTAGCCGGCTTCCTCCTTCCGTCCAAAAGCCGTCCTACGACCGGACAGCGCTGGCCCCGGGCATCGCCCATATCGGCGTCGGCGCCTTCCACCGCTGCTTTGCCGGGTGGCGCGGGAATGGCGGACTGGATCGCCGCTAACGATGATTTCCGCACGGCTGTCACGGCCAGTCACGACGGCTTGCTCTGCGACGATCCGATGGCGTTCGTCGGACAGGTTTGCGCATTGCCGGCGGCCACACGGTTGAAGCGGCCCGCACAATCGGCATAGTAGATCGGTCGTGGATCACGACCAGGGGAGGGCAATATGAAGCTCGGACTGCTCACCGCACCGTTTGCCGACACCTCGCTCGGCGAGGTCGCCGACTGGGCAAGTTCTGCCGGCTTCGAGGCGCTGGAGATCGCCTGCTGGCCGAAATCCTCAGGCGCTGCCCGGCGCTATGCCGGCACCAGCCATATCGACGCCGCCTCGACCTCGGCCACGCAGGCGAAGGAAATCGCCGCCGCACTGGCGGAAGAGAACCTGTCGATCTCCGGCCTCGGCTTTTATCCCAATCCGCTGCATCCCGATGCCGCCCGCCGCAAGGCCGTCATCGATCATTTGAAGAAGGTGATCGTGCTGGCGAGCCATATGGGCGTGCCGGTGGTCAACACCTTCTGCGGCGGCGACGCTTCAAAAACCATCGACGCCAACTGGCAAGAGGCACTCAAGGTCTGGCCCGCTATCATCGCCCATGCGCGCGACAACGGCGTCAAGCTGGCCTTTGAGAACTGCCCGATGATCTTCAGCTATGACGAATGGCCGGGCGGCCACAACATCGCCTATTCGCCCCATATCTGGCGCCGCATTCTCGAGGCGTGGGGCGGCGACGTCGGCATGAATTTCGACCCGTCGCATCTGGTCTGGCAGATGATCGACCAGGCCCGCTTCATCAGGGAATTCGGCCCGTACATGCTGCATGTTCATGCCAAGGACCTGATGATCGATCATGATGGACTTTACGAGCGCGGTATTCTCTCGGCCGGCATGGGCTGGCAGGTGCCGCGCATGCCGGGGCTTGGCGATGTCGACTGGAATGTGATCTTCTCCGGCCTCTACCGGGCCGGCTACGACGGGCCCATCATCATCGAGCACGAGGACCGGGGGTTTGAGGGGAGCGATGAAAAGGTCAAGCGCGGCTTTCTGCTGGCCCGCGACGTGCTGCGCCCCTTCGTGAAATGAGCCCCTTTTCGAACTGAACTGAGATCAATGTGGAGGAAGACTGAAATGAAAAAATATCTGGCAATGGTCCCGCTGCTTGCCGGCGCGGCATTTCTGGCTTCGGTGGGCGTCTCGTCCGCTGAAGCCAAATACACGATCGGCGTCTCCAACACGGTGCAGGGCAACGGCTGGCGCGAGGAGATGATCTGCGCCATCAAGGCGCAGGCGCTCGCCTCCGGCGAGGTGACCAAGCTCAACATTGCCCATCGCAACACCGACGCCGCCGGCCAGCTCGAGGACATCCGCAACCTGATCAGCGCCAAGGTCAACGCCATCGTCGTCAACCCGGCCGATCCCGCCGGCATCAAGTCAGCCCTCGAGGAAGCCACCAAGGCCGGCATCGTCGTCGTCGCCGTCGACCAGGCGGTCACCGAGCCCTCGGCCTACATCATCTCCAACAACCAGGAGCAGTACGCCTATCTCGGCGCCAAATGGCTGTTCCAGCAGATCGGCGGCAAGGGCGACGTCGTCTACATGCGCGGCGCGGCCGGCGCCTCGGCCGACAGCGACCGCGACAAGGGTTTCAAGAAGGCGCTTGCCGAATTCCCCGACGTGAAGGTCGTGCACGAGGTTTTCACCGGCTGGCAGCAGGACCAGGGCAAGCAGCAGATCCTCGATTTCATCGCCACCGGATCGCCGTTCAACGGCATCTGGACCTCGGGCATCGACAATGTGATCGTCGACGCGCTGGTCGAGTCGCAGACGCCGCTGGTGCCGGTGGTCGGCGCCGACAATGCCGGCTTCGTCGGCCAGCTGAACTCGGTCGAAGGCCTTGTCGGCGCGGCGGTGACCAATCCCGGTTCGATCGGCGGCGCCGGCGTGACGCTGGCTCTGCAGATCCTGAACGGCAAGAAGCCGGCGGAGCAGACCGTGCTGGTCGAACCGCAGCTCTGGGAGAACGCCACCGAAGAGGGCAAGGCCAAGCTGAAGGGCGCGGCCGATCCGTCGCTGAGCCCGGAATGGCCGGTCTCGATCTCCATCCCGGAGTGGACCACCTACACCAAGGACCAGATCATCGCCTGCAAGGGCCCGGGCGAGTAAAGATCGCTTCAGCCGTAGCGCGAGGGACGGCGAACTGCCGTCCTCGCGCTACAAAGAGTTGATAGACTGGCGCTCTACGGCGCCCGCCTCTGTCCTGCCGGACATCTCCCCCACAAGGGGGGAGATCAGCCGTCACCAAGGCTTTGGCCAATCTTCGGCGTTGCAAGAAGAGGGCCAGCGTCAAAGCTGCTAATCTCCCTCCTTGTGGGGGAGATGTCCGGCAGGACAGAGGGGGGCGCCGTAGAGCGCCAGCAATAGAGTTTCGGGAACGAGAGCAACGCGATTTTGACCACCAACCCCCTCCTGGACGCCACCGGCGTCGTGAAGACTTACGGCGCCGTGGTGGCGCTGCGCAACGCGTCGCTGTCGGTTGTGCCGGGCGAGGTTCACGCCCTGATGGGCGCCAATGGCGCCGGCAAATCGACGCTGGTAAAAATCCTGACCGGCGCCATCCGCGCCGATGCCGGGCATATCCTGATCCGCGGCGAAGCCCGCGACGTGCGCTCGCCCGCCGATGCGCGCCGCGCCGGCCTGCTTCCGGTTTACCAGGAACCATCGCTCATCCCCGATCTCGACGTCGCCTCCAATCTTCGCCTGACCGACACGCCGGTCGAGCCGTTCCGCGCCTGGGTGCGCGAACTCGGCATTCCCGACCTCGACATCCGCGACACCGCGCGCGACATCCCGCTTGCCGTGCTGCGCGTGCTCGATCTGGCGCGGGCGCTGGCGGTCGAGCCCGACGTTCTGCTGCTCGACGAAATGACCGCGGCACTGCCGGCAAACCTTGCCGAAAAGGTGCTCGAGGTCGTTCGCCGCCAGGGCGACAGCGGCCGTTCGGTGATCTTCATTTCCCACCGTTTTGTCGAGATATCGGCACTTTGCGACCGTGCCACCGTGCTTCGCGACGGCGAGACCGTCGGCGTCGTCGACATCGAACCAGGCGTCGAGGAGCGCATCGTCGAGATGATGCTCGGCGCCAAGGTCGAAAAGACGCAAGTGGCGGCGCGCCAGGCGGGCCAGGCCGCTTCGCCTAGGGATAGCCGTCCGCGCCTCGGCGTGGCGAACCTTCGTGTCGGCACCAAGCTCAACGACGTCTCGTTCGACCTGGCCAACGGCGAGGTTGCGGGCGTCGTCGCGCTTGAGGGACAAGGCCAGGACGAGCTCTTCGCCGCCCTCGCCGGCTCCATCCGCCCGTCCGGCGGCACGATCGAGGTGGACGGGAAGCCGATGAGATTCGTGCATCCGGCCGATGCGATCCGCGCCGGCATTGCCTATGTGCCCGGCGACCGCACCGAAGCTTTGACCATGCAGCGCTCCGTGCGCGAAAACATCGCGCTCCCGTTCAGCGCCGCGTTGCGCAACTGGGGGCCGATCAACATGGCGCAGGAACGCTCCAGCGTCGTCAGTGCGATCGAGCGTCTGCAGATCGACACGCGCGCCCAGCGCGAGGTGCAGCGCCTGTCCGGCGGCAACCAGCAGAAGGTGACGATCGCCCGCTGGATCGCCGCCGAAGCACAGACCATCCTCTGCTTCGACCCGACACGCGGCATCGATGTCGGCACCAAGCAGGAGATCTACAAGCTGCTGCGCGAACTCGCCGACCAGGGCAAGTCCGTGCTGTTCTATACATCCGAGCTCGAGGAGGTACAGCGTGTCTGCGATCGCGTCATCGTCATCTTTGGAGGGCGCGTCGTCGATGTCTTCCCCGTCGAACTCGCCGACGAGCCGGCGCTGATGCGCGCCGCCTATGGCTTGCCGCGCGGCGCCAAGGAGGATGTCGGCATTCTCGCCGATATCCACTCGAGCCCGGTGGCGAAACCTTGACCCGCCTCGTCCGCCGTCAGGGCTGGGTCGCAGGCCTGCTTGTCCTCTTCGTGGTCCTCTTCGTGATCACCAGGCTCATCCAGCCGGGCTATGGCAGCGGCGATTTCGGCTCGCTGGTGCGCGCCGTGCTGCCCTACGCCTTTGCCGTGGCCGCCCAGACGATTGTCGTCATCGCCGGCGGCATCGATCTTTCCGTCGGCGCCATGATGGCGCTGACCAGCGTCACCGCCGCCTCGATGATGGACGGCGCCAGCGAGGAATACGCGCTTTTCGTCGTGCCGTTCGTGCTGGCCATGGGACTGGTGCTGGGCGCCGTCAACGGCATGCTGATCGTCGTCACCCGCGTGCCCGACATCGTCGTCACGCTGGCCACCCTCTTCGTTCTGCAGGGCGCGGCGCTGCTGGTCCTCAGTGCGCCCGGCGGCGCGGTCGCCGAATGGCTGAGGGCGACCATCGTCGGGACGGTCGCGATCCCGGGGCTGCCCGGGATCTCCGCCTGGATACCGAAGGCGCTGGTGCTTTTGGTCGTCTGCCTCTGCATCATCTGGATACCGCTCAAGCGCTCAAAACTCGGCCTGTCGATCTACGCCATCGGCAGCAGCGAGCTCGCTGCGTTTCGCAGCGGCGTGCCTGTCGCGCGCACCAAGATCATCGCCTACGCCCTGTCGGGGCTTTTCGCTGCCATGGGCGGGCTGGCGCTGACCATGAGCACAGGCATCGGCGCCCCCATTCCCGGCCCCTATCTTCTTGCCAGCGTGGCGGCGGTCGTGCTCGGCGGCGTCGCACTTGGCGGCGGCAAGGGCGGGTTGCTCGGCCCGATCGTCGCGGTCTTCGTGCTGCGGCTGGTGCGCACCGACCTGACGCTGCTGGCCATCGATCCCAACGTCACCGCAATCATCGAGGGCGCGATCATGGTCGCCGTTGTCATGTTCGGCGCCTTCATCACCATGCGGAGCCGGCCATCATGAGAGGCGAGGTGATGCTGACGATCTCTCCCTTTAAGGCAAAGCAATCGCGTATGAGAGACCCCCTCATCCGGCCGCTTCGCGTCCACCTTCTCCCCGTTGGGGAGAAGAGGCTGGCGTCGACGCTGGCGACCTCCTCTCCCCTCGGGGAGAGGTCGGATTGCCCCGAATTGCCCTTCGCAATTCGGTTGGCAATCCGGGTGAGGGGGCACTTGCTCCTATGCGATCGCCCTGTCCCTCGTGGCGACCGGCAGGACAGAGGGGGGCGCCGTGGAACGCCATCCTCCCCCAACCGGAACAGCACCAACATCGGGCAAAACCAATCGCGAGCAACGTCATGAGCACAACCGCGATCCAACCGGTACCCTTCGGCCGCCGCCTCAAGCGCTTCATGGCCGACCGGCCGCTGATTCCCCTGATCATCCTGCTCGTCATCCTGGTGCTGGTGCTGCAGATCCTGCGCCCCGGCATCGTCAACGAGCGGTGGCTTGCCAACACCGTCAAATTCGCCATCCCGCTGGCAATTCTGGCCGGCTGCCAGACCATGACCATGCTGACCGGCGGCATCGATCTGTCGGTCGGAACCGTAGCGACGATGAGCGCCTTCATCATGGCGACGCAGGTCGTCAATCATGACCCGGCGGTGGCGATCCTCATCGCACTTGTGCCGGCGGTGCTCATTGGCCTGGTCAACGGCATCGGCGTCGGCGTGTTTCGCGTGCACCCGCTGATCATGACGCTCGGCACCAGCCTGATCGGCACCGGCTGCCTGCAGGTCTATCAGCGTACCGTCATCGCTTCGGGCGCCAAGATTCCGCCCTTCCTGGCCTGGCTCGGCACCGGCCTGACCTATGGCGTGCCCAATGCGCTGCTGTTGTTCGTGCCCATCGCCGTCCTCATTGTTTTCACCTTGAACCGCACCGGGTTCGGCCGCCTGCTTTACGCGGTCGGCGACAATGAAGGGGCAGCACGCCTGTCCGGCGTCCGCTACTGGCAGGTAATCACCGCGCTCTACGTCATCTCGAGCGTGCTCGCAGGGATTACCGGGCTGCTCTACATCGGCCTGATCAAGGCGCCGTCGCTGTCGCTGGCAGAGCCGCTGGTGCTGCCCTCGGTAGCAGCCGCCGTGATCGGCGGAACCTCGATCTTCGGCGGCCGCGGCGGCTACACCGGCACCATCATCGGGGCGCTGATCCTCACCGTGCTGACGACGCTGCTCACCATCCTGCAGATGCCAGAAGGCGCGCGGCGGATACTGTTCGGGCTGATCGTGCTGTTTGTGACGGCGGCTTATCTGCGGATTATTGAGGATCGGTAGGGGAGGATTGACGCGAGCAGCTGCTTTGACCCGAAGCAGACTCTCGCAAACGGAGCCGTGCATGACAGCTTTGCGCCCCGATGTCGTGCATCGAGATCAGAATTGCCGCTTCCTGAGAGCCGACATCCCAAGCGACCACGCTGAGGGTCGTGGTTGCCGGGAGCAGTCATTCGGTGGAAGCTGGATAAATGTCCGCTTTGCGCCGCCAATTACGGACTTCCGCTGACGCCGGCCCGCTGTCAGGACGACCTGCTCGTGGGCGGTGGCGTAGAAGGAACCAACACCTTCCGGTTTTCCGCCACGGCCGGAGAGGGCGATTTCCCTACGCTCGCAGATTTGGTGGCGCGCTTCGATGGCGTCGCGCTCGACACGAATAATGATTTTGGGTTCCGGGGCGACGCGGCATGACCGGGAGCGTGGAGATCACGCTGGCGGGATCGCGTTGCTCGGCGCCGATGACCTTTTCTTCATCACGTGACTGACGCCCTCGCCCATCTGTTGCACGTTGCGGCTGGCAGGCGCAAAATGGCGGCGACATGGCGAGCCAAGGGCGCGCAGCCGCTACTCGAGCTTCGGAGACAGACTATGGACTGGACCAAGGGACGCGGCCGGCAGATCCTGATTGCGGGTGCGGTGGGGGCCTTCGCCCTCCTGCTCGGCATGGAGGCGGTGAGGGAGGATGAGGTGGTGACCCTCACCGAGCTGTTGACGGAAGCGGCGGGCATTGCACTTCTCGTAGGCTGCTCGGCCTGCGTTGCGCTCCTGTCCTCGCGCCTGCGGGAGCAGGAAGCGGAAAGCTTCGACATGCGCGATGAGATTGCGCGAATCCGTGAGCGCGACACGCAGTGGCGGGCCGGCCTGGATGACCATTTCCAGGAACTCGGCGCCGCCATCCAGCGCCAGTTTGCGGCTTGGGGTTGCACCCAGACGGAGCAGGAGGTCGGGCTCCTGCTGCTCAAGGGCTTCAGCCACAAGGAGATCGCGCGAATCCGGGGAGCAAGCGAAGCGACCATTCGCCAGCAAGCGACTGCGCTCTACCACAAGGCTGAGCTCTCGGGCCGCGCGGCGCTCTCTGCCTATTTCCTCGAGGAGTTGCTTCTGCCGCCGGTGCCGTCGAACTCCTTGGAGGCTCGCAACGGCCTTGCTCGTCCCGAGATGTCGAGCCGGCCGGCCGCTTCGCGCCGGGCGTAGCGCGGAGCTAGCTCCAGGGTCACGGGCCGTGCGCTTTCTTGCCTCAGTTCTCACCGGCCTGGGGTTGCTTGTATTCTCAACTCCAGTACTGGCCGAAGATCCAGTAGCGGAGCTGGTCGAGGGCTGCGCGGCGCCCTGCGTCAGTTACGAACTATCTACGGAACTTCAAAACGACTGGATTTTTGCGGCCGATCCGTCATTCCTGACGTCCGACGTGCTTCAACCGACATTCACAGCCGATTTGCTTTTCGCGCCGACGGATTATCTGCAACTGGAGACTTCCATCATCACCGAGCCGGTGGTGGACTCGGCGCCCGGCGAGAATACGGTTCTTGAAGGAATTGGCACCTACGTAGCCGAACTGTATACCGTGATCGAGGCAGGTCCCGCTACCACGCGGGCCGGAAAATTCGATACGATCTTCAGTCTCGCCAGCGAAGTCGCGCCAGGGATCAATGCCACGGAACTGGTGTCGGATTTCGACGCGGACGAACGTCTAGGCGGGGAAATTGTTCTCCGCTTCGAAAACCTCGGGTTGAACCATGCTTTGGCAGCGACTGCATTCACAACCGATCGCACGATCCTCAGCGAGTCGCTCTTTACCAACCGGGGCCGGGCCAGCCTGTCGGATGGCGGCGCGGGCAACACAAAGGGCGTGTCGTCGTTCTCGGTAACTCTTGATGGCTGCGAAGGTTCGGAAACAGCCGATTGCTATTTGGACGGCGAATTTGGCTACAGGTTCGGCTTTCGGTATCAGAGGGCCGGGCATCCTACCGAGGAGGACATCGAAGACGACGTTAAGCTTGGTGACGAACTTGCCTACCTCGCCGCCGCGACCAAGAGTTTCGAACTGGACGAAATGACGCTCAGGCTGCTGGGCGAAACGTCGTATCTTCGGCATTTTGACGGCCGCCAGGACGATGCCCTGGTCGTCACGGGCTCCGCCGCGCTCGACGTAGACTCCTTAACCTATATCGCGACCTACACGGAGCAGACGAACCTGGTCGCCGGAGGTCCGGATACCCGCGATTACCTAGCTGATTTCGAGGTCATATATTCGTCCGACGACAATACGCCGTTCGTTGGATCAAAATGGCAACTCGCCGCCGCCTATACGTTCGCGCGGAATGCGGATCACGAAAACGCTCACATTCTCAGCGTGCGTGCGGTGTTCGATTTCAGCGGAGGTGTGGAGTTCGGCAGGTAGACTGCCGCACGTCGGCACGGAGATAAGGGCCCCAATTGCGTTCACGCATGATGGCCAAGGCGTCCCTTGAAGAAGCCCGTGAACGCCAAAATTGCCCTCCCTCGTTTTGGTCCGCCGCTGGCCAGCTTCAAGGCTTCACGCCCTCAGATACTCGACTGCAGTCCGTGACCGGGAAAGCTGTCATGCTAACTGCCGCCGGCAGGGCACTCACATCCGTAGGATGTGCCGTCTAGGGCTTTGAAAGGCTGAGTCTTTTTACCCGTCACGCCTGCCGGATTCCCGTGAGGCGGGAGCCAAGCCATGCTGGGGACTGCGGCGAGCGTCCGGCCGCGGACGCGCCCGCGACGCGATCCACCTCGGAGGACATTCCCATGGCCATTTTACCCGACTTCGCCGCCGCCACGTTCGGCAATTCCACGAATATCGACAACACGTTCTTTCCGCTGCCCGGCGGCACCATCAACAGCTACGGCGCCGCGCTCATCGATCCCGAGACCGGCGAGGAGGAGACGGAGCGCAACGATCACTTCGCCACGTTCGAAACGAAGATCATCGAGGGCGTCGAGACGATCGTCGTCCGCGATACGGCCTATGCTGACGGCGTTCTCGTCGAGGACACGCTCGACTGGTACGCGCAGGCCGATGACGGCAATGTCTGGTATCTGGGCGAGATCGCGACGAACTACAACTACAACGACGAGGGCGAGTTCATCGGGACCGACTTCGGCGGATCGTGGGAGGCAGGCGTCGACGGCGCCGCGCCGGGCTGGATCATGCGCGCAGCACCGATGCCGGGCGACAGCTATTTTCAGGAGTTCTACGCCGGAGTGGCGGAGGATGAAGGCAAGGTGATCGCGACAGGCCTCGACGTCGAGACCGACTTCGGCTCCTTTCACGGTGTCGTCAAGATCCTCGACACTTCGGGCCTGGAGCCCGGCGTGGGCGCCTACAAGTACTTCGCGCCCGGCATCGGCCTGGTGTTGGAGGAGGAGGTCGTGTTCCCGGAGGACGAGCCCGAGCTCGTCATCGAGATCACGAACAGGCGCGAGGTCGACGTTTCCGCCCCCGTCGATCCGACGGAGCTCGCCTTCGCGGGAGACGGCGCTGCCAAGACCATCACCTTCATCAGCGAGGACGCGAGCACCAACGGCGCGATCGGCGCCTACACTTTCGACACCGCGACGGGCGAAATTGGCGAGGCGCGCATCCTCTTCGCCGACACCGAGGACGTGAAGGCGGGCGCCCAGGCGACGATGGCAGTCGCGGCCGGGCAGTCGCTCGGCCTGTTCCTCATCCCGGATGTCGAGGAACTCGGCCTCGAGCTCGAGGACTACGCAGACGGCGGCCTCTTCTTCCGCAACTTCACCTCGGGCGATGTCGCCGACGTTTACGACGGCGACGACGCGACGACCTACACGCCTGGCCCGGCCACCATCTACGACCGGGTGGCGCCGGTCGTCACCGATGCCGACGGCAACCTGCTGCCGATCCGGGCGTTCCATTCGGTCGGCAACCGCGACGGCTTCAACTTCCTGAACCCGGTGGCCGGCGAGAACGCCCTTGCAAGCGATATCGACGACGGCCTCGCCGGGGTCGAGGTGGTGAGCTTCGAGGATGGCCTGGCCAGCACCGAGGACTTCGACGGCGATTTCGACGATGCTTTCGTTGCCGTTAGCGATGCGCCGCTCAGCGGCGAGACAGTCAATGCCCTGGTTGAAGCAACCGGCATCAGCCGGCGGGTCGGCACGGACGGCCCGGATCGGCTCGTCGGAACCGATGAGGACGATCAGCTCATCGCGCTCGACGGCAATGACGTGATCCGTGGTAGCGGCGGCGGCGACCAGATCGAGGCCGGCGACGGCAACGATCGTGCCTATGGCGGCGCCGGCGATGACGAGATCTCCGGCGAGGAGGGGCACGACCGGCTGTTCGGCGACGAGGGCGACGACGAGATCGATGGCGACGAGGGTCGCGACAGAATCCAGGGCGATGCGGGCGATGACGAACTCGCAGGTGGCGAGGGTAACGACCGGCTCTGCGGCGGCGATGGCTTCGACGAGCTCAAGGGCGGTGAAGGCGACGACCGGCTCCAGGCCGGCGGCGACGGTGCGCGGATGTCCGGCGGCGCGGACGACGATACCCTCTTTGGCGAGGCCGGCGCCGAGGATGTCTTTGTCTTCAACCTGATACCTTTCGGCAGTGACCTGATCCGGGGCTTCGAGAACGGCGCCGATCGCATCGAGATCGCGACCTATACGGGCGTCGAGAGCTTCGAGGACGTCGCCGTCACGCAGGACGGACATTCGACCGTGCTGAGCTTCGCGGAGGGAACCGTAGAGATCGCCAATTTCGACTCCGCGCTGATCAATGCCTCCGATTTCTTCTTCGTCTGACGCGCGGGCGGGGCGCGGTCTCCCTGGCCGCGCCCTTGCCCATCGGCTGGAAGGAGTCACCTGCAAGCGCTACAAGCGCAGCACGGCGCGTGAAGTTCTGATTAATAGTAAGGAATAGGGCCGCATGGGCCGGCGCCGCTTGCTCCGCGGTCATTGGCCCTAAACTTGCGGCGCCTCTCCCGAAAATGAACCGGATGCTTGGCGCGAGCGCCAAAAAGGCCTCTGTCAAAGGAACCATGATGTCCGCTTCAATTGCCCCGCAACCTTTCAATCAGCGAAAGAGACTTCTTGTCGTCCAGGGCTTGAGCATCGCGGCGATCGGATCGCTGTTGTTCTCTCGACCAGGCTGGGACGAAGCATCGACCCTTCATGAACTTATCGAGATGACAGGCTTTGTCCTGATCCTCGTCTGCATATTCGGAAGATTGTGGAGCATCCTATATGTCGGGGGCCGGAAGAACACCGAGTTGGCGGTAAACGGGCCATACTCGATCACTCGCAATCCCCTGTATCTGTTTTCGATGATTGGAGCATTCGGCATCGGCCTCATGTTCGGGTCGATCATCGTTGCCGTCGTTCTCGGAGTGTGCACCTACGCGGTTTTCGGGATGACCGCTAGAAAGGAAGAGGCGTTTCTTCTGGGAAAGTTTGGCCCGAAATACGAGGCGTATGCGGCCAGAACACCACGGTTCTGGCCCAAACTATGGCTTTATCACGACGAGCATCAGCACACGTTCTCCACGAAAGCGCTAAGAAGCACATTCTTCGATGCTCTCTATTTTCTCGCGGTCTTTCCAGCCATCGAAGGCATCGAATACCTCCAGGTGATTGGTTATCTGCCAACCTATTTCTGGCTATTCTAATCCCAAGGTCGAGGCAATCCGCCGTCGCCAACTTGCCTACCATTTAGCCTTTGTAACCCACTAGAACCGCGCCTGTTGCGATCAATATAACACCTACCCAATTCGACAACGACGAGTGCTCCTTGAGGAATGTCACTCCGAACATCGCCACGAGCACGACGCTCAGTTTGTCGATAGGGGCAACGCGTGCCGCATCTCCCAATTGAAGCGCACGGAAATAGCAAATCCACGACGCACCTGCAGCAAGCCCCGACAGGCCGAGGACAGGTAGGTCCTGCTCGAAATAGAGCTAAGCGGCTGGAACTGTTGGTGGCCGCAAAGATCGTCCCAAGGACTAACAGAATAACAATGGTACGGATGAAGGTGGCGAAGTCCGAGCTAACGTTCTCCACTCCGACCTTGGCGAAAATAGCGGTCAGAGCGGGGAAGCAGCCGAGAGCACCGCCCAGGACTGCCACGAGAGGAGAAGGTACTTCACACTTCTTACCCACAAATTGTACCGATCAGGAACGGCGGCGTCCAGCGCGACAAGCAAGTAAGCCGCTGTCGCGAGAGGTTGAAGACGCGCCCCATCATTACGGCTGTCACGTTCGCCCGCAAAGATGTTGCCGAGCGCAGCCCCGCTTTTTTTGGTGCAACTTGCTCGTTGGGTGGGACAGAAGGCAGCTTTCCACACTAAGCTGACCATCGTGCAGTCCGGCCGAGAGGTCCGGTTCGGTCAGGTTATGACGATGCTCACGCCGACATGAACGTCCGCTCTTGAAGATCCGCAGCCTGAAGCTGCCAGTCCGCTCGGCCCCAAACGCGACGTCTGAGTAGCACAATGACCGCTCTTGGCGCTTTTCTGATTTTTGAGCGACGTCAGCTTTCGCCCAAACTGCATCAGCCCTCACACAGCCAAGCTCCCCTGCGCCACCTCCTCCGCATTAGGATCCCCCGGCGCCGTCGCCCAGGCCAATTCCACCAGCGTCACTGTCCGCCTCCCGACCCCGTCAAGCTGGCATACGATCAGCCCCTGCTCCTAGATATAGGTCAGCAGGCGCCGGGCGCGGCGCAGCGAGTGCGAACCATAGGCGCGGGGCAATCGCCGCGTCGCTGGGGCAGGACCAGCCTTCCTTGGCCGCGCGGGCGATCATCATGAACACACCTTGCATATCCTCGGGCAGCAGCGAGGCGCAGGTCGTCCTCAGGAGGGATAGCTAAGCGGTCGGCCGGAAATAGCCGATGTCGCGCTTGCCTTGCCGCGAAACATGCCGTCCGTCAGGCCCCTCCACAGCATTAATCATCGCGCACGTTCCCCCGATCAGCGCGGAAATCAGCGTGGAGCGATCTCTGCGACGAGATCGTTCGTCGTCTTGACCCCAGCCATGAAGCCGGCGGCATTGAATTCGTTCATGACGAAGAAAGCGCCGACGCCGCGTGTCGGTGCAATCGCAACATAGAGAAACATCCCTTGCAGGCCGCCGCTCTTCTGGAGGATGAGCGGGCGATGCTCGTTGGGGAGCATGATGACCCATCCGAGACCCATGGCGTCCATCGGGCCGCCGTCATCCAGCCCCACCACCGACGCGAGCCCGTCCCGGTACAAAAAAGCCGCGTGGTTCACGAGGCGGAACTCGGCGTCGGCCGCGGAAGGCTTGTTGTCGACATGCCAGTTCATCCAGCGCAGCAGGTCGGCCGCGGTCGAGTACAATCCACCGGCGCATTCCATGGCTGTGCTCGTCGGCACGATTGGCATGGGGCTGCCGTCGAAGTTATGGCCCTGCATCAGGCGCGGCTCGTCGTCCGGCCTTGGGTTGAAAACCGTGTCTTTCATGCCGAGGGGATCGAGGACACGCTCCCGAAGGACCTCGGCATAAGGCTTTCCAGAGACATTCGCGAGCGCCGCTCCAAGGAGGTCGTATCCGAAGTTCGAATAGAGAACGGCGGTACCCGGCGTGAACAGCAGCGGATTGTCCTTGAGGGCGGCAATCTGCGCCTCTTTGGTGTTCGTAGAGAAGGGGTCGGAGGGGGGCGCCTCGGCCACTGGCACCTCCCGCGGAAGGCCGGAAGCTTGCGCGACGAGATCGATCAGGCGGAGGGCGTGGCCATCTTTCTCAGGGAGCGGGACGTCCCAGCCAAGGCGATCCTGCAGCCGGTCGGTGAGCTGTACCTTGCCGTCGATCGCCAGCGAGGAAAGCACACTGCCGCAGAACACTTTGCTCACGGACGCGATGCGGAACATTGTGTCGCCGTTGGGCACCTTTTCACTCCCGTCGGCAATCTTGCCGAAACCGGCCAAGGCCGTCTCGCCGTTGCGCACCGCGCCGAAGATCAGGCCAGGCACCTCGGTGGAGAGATACAGGATTGTACCGTTGAACTGCACCGCTTCCGTCAGCAGCTTGTCCTCGGCATGTCCATAAGAGGGAAGGGTGACGGCTGCGATTGCCGTCAAAGCGATGGCCATAAGTCGGCGCGATCGAGACAAACGCATTGCCAAATCCTTTGATGAAGCTGCAGAATAAATCTTCGGAAAACAGCCGCCGCGTAGTATCTTACCATCTCTCCAGAAGCAGGAGATGTCAACAGAACGAACCGAGGGGGTAATCGGCGGCGGTAGCCGTAGTTTCGGCGGCTATTTGCGCTACAGTCCTGCCGTATTTCTTATCCTTCGTCAGTTGATCGGGGCTGATCTCTTCATTGGCAAACCGACGCGCGGGTAATTTAGAAGATATGTAAAGCGCCGTCGGCAGGAGGGAGTGCTGTAGCGTCGAACAACTTACAATAGGCGGATCTGCGTCGCGCCAATCGTCGTCGTATGATGAAGACCGGGCAGAAGAGTTGTGGCGGGCCAGCGAGGCCCTATCTGCGCAAAAAAAGACTCGCCGCTGTACCTGCCGCTTAGCCATACCTCGACTTTATGCGTGGCATTCCCCTTGCGCGCTCGGCCGCCGCCTCACACAGCCAAACTGCCCTGCTCCGCCTCCTCGACGTTGGGGTCGCCGGGTGCCGTTGCCCAGGCCAATTCGACGAGCGTCACGACCCGCCGGCCGAGACCGTCAAGCTGACACACGATCAGGCCCTGCTCCTCGATATAGGTCAGCAGGCGCCGGGCGCGGCGCAGCGAGTGCGAGCCGTAGGCGCGGGCAATCGCCGCGTCGCTCGGGCAGGGCCAGCCTTCCTTGGCCGCGCGGGCGATCATCATGAACACGCCCTGCATATCCTCGGGCAGAAGGGAGGCGCGCACCGAGACATCCTGCCACGCGTCATCGCCTGCCATATCGGAGCCGAGGCCGGCGCGGGCGCGTGTCAGCATGCGGCGGAATTCGGGCAGATCCGGCACGACCGAGGCGAGGCCTTCTATGCGGCAGCGGACCACGAACTCCTGATAGAGCACGCCGATGACACGGAACCCCGCATCGGGCTGCGCCAGCACGGCGCGCAGCACGCGGTCGACGCGCTCACGCCGCTCCGCCAGATCCTCGGCACTGATCGGCGGCTCCACCGGTTCGGGGCGGATTTCCAGCGCCGCCGACTTCGCCGCCATCAGCTGATCGAGCAGGTCCGGCGACGACCGGCGCTGCGGCCGGACAGTTTCCGGCGGCGGGGCTGCCAGGATGATGGCGCGCGCGTCCTCCAGTGCCGCTTCCGGCAGCGGCATCAGCCGCGGCGTGCCATTGCGCGGACTTGTATCCGTCGGGCCGATGCGCAAGCCGAGCGGACGGCGCGACAGCGCCGGGCCCAGCGCCATGAATTGCCCACGCTCCAGGTCGCGAAAAGCCTCCGCCTGCCGCCGCTCCATGCCCAGAAGGTCGGCGGCGCGCGCCATGTCGATGTCGAGAAAAGTCCGGCCCATGAGGAAATTGGAGGCCTCGGCGGCAACGTTCTTGGCGAGCTTGGCCAGTCGCTGGGTGGCGATGATGCCGGCCAGGCCGCGTTTGCGGCCACGGCACATCAAATTGGTCATGGCGCCGAGCGAGAGCTTGCGCGCCTCGTCCGAG
This sequence comes from Mesorhizobium sp. WSM4842, assembly GCF_055901575.1. NCBI lineage: Bacteria > Pseudomonadati > Pseudomonadota > Alphaproteobacteria > Hyphomicrobiales > Phyllobacteriaceae > Mesorhizobium > Mesorhizobium sp. WSM4842. Next base: position 1,278,353 of record NZ_CM148372.1, on the reverse strand, counting down.
ACCTCGCCCGCCACTGCCGGCGCGAACAGCTGCGCCTCGTCCACCACCACCAGCATCGGATACCAGTGGTCGCGGGCGACTTCGAAAAGCCCGCCGAGAAAGGCGGCGGCGCGCCGCATCTGGTTCTCGGCGTCGAGCCCCTCGAGATTGAGCACCGTGGAGACGCGATGGATGCGCGCCCGCTCGCCGGCGCTCTGCAGGCCGCGCTCGGTATGCTCCTCGGCATCGATCACCAGATGGCCGAAACAGTCGCCCAGCGACACGAAGTCGCCTTCGGGGTCGATGATGGTCTGCTGCACCCAGGGCGCACTCTGCTCCAGCAGCCGGCGCAGCAGATGGGATTTGCCGGAGCCCGAATTGCCCTGCACCAAAAGGCGGGTCGCCAGCAGCTCCTCAAGATCCAGTGCCGCCGGGGCGCCCGCGGTCGTGTGGCCCATCTCGATCGCAACGGTCATGTCTCGACTCTCCTTGAGGAGAGGGCTTATCAACCGCATTACAGCCCGTCGAGCGCCGATGGCCGGCGGCACGGGGTTGCGCACAGGTCGACGCTGCGCGCGGTGTCAGTTCGCTGACGTAAGCATCACGGGCGCAAGAGGCTGTCTTCTGATCAGGACGATTGCCGAGAAAGCCAGTATTCCGAGCATGCCGACCGCAGCAGTCAACCAGAGCGATGGCTGGACGCCGATGCCTGCCATCGCCATGGCTAGGGCAAACGGCGCAAGCGCTGAAGAAAACTGACGCGCGGCCGTCACCCAGCCGAGCCGGGCGCCGTAGCGCTCCCGTCCGAACAGTTCCAGGGGCAGCGTGCCGCCGACGATGCTGGCGAGGCCCGAGCCCAATCCAAACAGGATGACAAAGGCGATGGCGCCAGGCACCGATGGTGTGGTCCCCAGCAGGGCGACAAGGCCGAGCGGTAGCAATGTCGCGCCGATGACCGCGAGCCAGGTCTGTGCCAGCCGGCCGCCGAACAGCATGTTGATCAACCGGCTCGCCACCTGGGACGGGCCAAACAGCGTGGTTACGACAAGCCCGACGGAGCCAAGCCCGAGCGCCGTCGTCAGCGGGACCATGTGAACGAGGATCGAGGAGAGGACAAAACCCTCGACCGCGAAGCCGCCAAGCATGAGCAGAAACACTCTGCTGCGGTCGCGCGCGGTGAACGCAACCGGACCGCCTGCCGACCCGATGGCAGCAGCTGTCGCCGAAGCGTTTTTGTCCACCCGACGCGACAGCCGCGCCAGCCAGGCATGGATGGGCAGGCAGATGGCGACATTGATGCCGGCAAAGACCAAATAGACCTCGCGCCAGGTCAGGTATTCGTGCAGTGCCGCCGTCAGCGGCCAGAACAGGGTGGAGGCGAAGCCGGCGATCAGCGTCAGATGGGTGATGCTGCGCTGCGCCTTGGCGCCGCCGATCTGGACGATCGCGACGAAAGCGGCGCTGTAGAGCACGAAGGTGGACGCCAGCTCCATCACCATCAGCGCCGCCACGAAACTCACCCGGCCTGGTGCTATCGCGCAAGCGACAAGCGCTGCTGCGGCCGCAAGCGAGCCAAAGGTCATCACCCGGCCGGCGCCGAAACGATCGGCCCAGCGCCCGGCTGTCGGAGCAAACAGACCACCGACCAGCAGCGACGCCGACAAGGCGCCGAAAACCCATTGTTCCGGCCAGGCGAACTCTAGCGCGATCGACGGCACCAGGATGCTAAAACTGTAATAGAGCGTGCCGTAGCCGATGATCTGCGTCAGCCCCAACGCCCAGAGTGCGGCAGCCGGGATTTTCCGGTCGCTCATTGGGCGGCAATCTCGAGATCGCCGCTGCGCACTGCTGCGATCGCTTGCGTGCTGCCGCAGCCGCACCCAGACTTGCCGCTCGCCTTTGCCTTTGCATCGTCGGCACAACAGGCATCGACAGCAGCCGGCGCGGGTCCGCCGCAGCAACCCTGAGATGACGTGCCTGAAAGTGACGCCGGCACAGTGCAGACGCCGGTCTCGGGCAACACCAGTTGCACAGCATCGGCGGCAGCCATGTCGCCGGCGAGCGCCGCGGCGACCGAGCGGACCTGTTCATAGCCGGTCAGCAGCAGGAACGTTGGCGCCCGGCCATAGCTTTTGACGCCGACCGTATAGAAATCGGGCTCGGGGTGGCTGAGTTCGCGATGACCATGCGGTGGGACATCGCCGCAGGAGTGTTCATTTGGATCGATGAGCGGTCCGAGCGCCTTAACTCCTTCGAGCCACGGATCGAGGTCCAGCCGCAGCTCCCGGGTCAAGGCGAGATCGGGGCGCTGCCCCGTCGCGGCGATGATCCTGTCGACGGGGCCGAGCGTGCGCAACCCGTCCTTTGTCTGGCCTTCGACAATCAGCCGGCCGTCGACCTCGCGAATGGCAACCGTGGCAAAGCCGGTCACCAGCCGCACACGGCCGCTCTCGGCGAGCTGCCGGACATCGGAACCAAGCTCGCCCCGCGCCGGCAGGGCATCGGCATCGCCGCCGCCGTAGATGCGGACAAGATCGGTGCTGCGCGTCACCCATAGTGCCGAGGTGCCCGGTTCGGTTTGCGCGAGCCTGTCCAGTTCCAGCAAGGCGTTGGCGGCGGAATGGCCGGCGCCCACCACCAATGTCGTGCGGCCTGCATAGAGATGACGGTCGCGTCCCAGGACATCCGGGATGCCGTAGGCGATGCGGTCGCCAAATTCCCTCTCGCCTTCGGCCGGCAAGCCGCCCGCACCGAGCGGGTTCGGCGTCTGCCAAGTGCCGGACGCATCGATGACGGCACGAGCGCTGTCCCGGCGCGTGCCTTTCGCCGTTTCGACCAGAAGCATGAACGGCCGCGTCTGCCGCGCCTTGCTCAACACCTTGTCGGCCCCCCACCGGGAAATGGCGACAACACGGGCACTGGTCCCGATCGACGGCGCCAGTTCGGAAAGCTTTGCGAGCGGCGCGAGATACTGGTGGACGATCTCATTGGCGGTGGGGAATGCCTCCGGCTCCGGCATTTGCCAGCCGTGGCTCTCGAGAAGTTTTCGGGCGACCGCATCAACACAATAGCGCCACGGCGTGAAAACCCGCACATGGCCCCAGTCCAGAAGGTTCGACCCAACCGCGGAACCTGCCTCGTAAACTGTGACCGGAAGGCCGCGGCTGACAAGTTGGGCGGCGGCCGCCAGGCCGACAGGTCCGCCGCCGATGATGGCGACCGGGAGATCGTTTTCAGAAACCATGGCACACCTTCTATGTTTCTAGGATTATAGAAATATAGGCCAAAAAAGAGTTAAGCAGCCGCCTCGCCGACAGCCGGGCCGCATGCGGCATCGGCACAACATTCATCGGCAAGAAAGCCAAGGAGATCGTTCATCACAGGGTAATTGGCACGGCAAATCAGCGTCGTTGCCTGGCGTTCCTGGGTGACCAGGCCGGTCAGGATAAGCCGGTGGAGATGATGCGACAGGGTCGACGCAGCGATGCCGAGGGCTTCCTGCAGATAACCGACCGGTCGCCCGGCCTCACCTGCCCTCACCAGCGTACGATAAAGATTGAGCCGCGTCGGATTGCCGAGTGCCTCGAGCTGTTTTGCTGCTTGTTCGAGTTTCATGGAAATAAGCTAGCGCCCGCTGCCGGGTGTCGTCAAGCGCTATTTCCAAGGTTATCGAAGAACTACATTATACCTTCAGACGCGCCGCCCCGATGCGTCGATGACGACTTCGCCGTCTTCCTTGGTGAACGGCCCGATCTCCGGATTGGGCAGGATGTCGAGAACCGCTTCAGACGGCCGTGCAAGCATGGTGCCGAGCGGTGTGACGACAATCGGCCGGTTGATCAGGATCGGATGCGCCAGCATGAAATCGACGATCTCGTCGTCGGTCCATTTGGGGTCACCGAGATTGAGTTCGGCGTACGGCGTACCCTTCTCGCGCAGCAATTCGCGCGGTGTCATCCCCATCGCCTTGATCAGCTCGACCAGCCGTTCGCGCGACGGCGGGTTTTTCAGATACTCGATCACATCAGGCTCTTCGCCGGACTGCCTGATGATGGCGAGCGTGTTGCGCGAGGTGCCGCAGTCGGGATTGTGATAGATGGTGATGGTCATTTCGCGGCTCTCATCTGTCTGACTGGTTTGGGCTCGCTGAGCAGCCATCCTGCCAAGGCCATGGCAAGCAGCGCCCCCAGGAGCTCGGCGAGGATGAACGCCGGCAGGTCCATCGGCCGGATGCCCGCGAAGGTGTTGGAAAGAGCGCGGGCGACCGCGACCGCTGGATTGGCGAAGGACGTCGAAGCCGTGAACCAATAGGCCGCGGTGATGTAGAGGCCGACCAGCCATGGAATCGCATCCGAACGGAAGCGAAGGCCGGCGAGAATGGTGAAGACCAGGCCGAAGGCCGCCACCAACTCCGCAATCCATTGTCCGTTTCCGGTCCGCACGGTTTGCGAGATCTGGAGAATCGGCAGTTCGAACATGGCGTGCGCCATCAGCGTCCCGGCGACGCCGCCGACAATCTGGGCGATCACATAGGCCAGTGCAGCGTTCGCTTCGATTTCCCGCCTGAGGGCAAAAACCAGCGTCACCGCCGGATTGAAATGCGCCCCGGAAATCGGACCGAGTATGGTGATCAGCACCACCAAAATCGCTCCAGTCGGCAACGTGTTGCCGAGCAGGGAGAGACCCACGTCGTCCGTCAGACGATCTGCCATGATGCCGGACCCGACGACCGTCGCGACGAGCATTGCCGTGCCGAGCGCTTCGGCGACGATGCGACGGGGAATGTCTGCCGCCATGAGGTCAGCCGGCCTTCGGTAGATCGCGGCCGATTTCATCCAGCCGTTTCTGCAGGGCGAGCTTGTCGATCGTGTTCATCGGCAGGCTGACGAAGATCGAGATCCGATTGTTGAGCATGCGGTAGGCTTCGGCAAAGGCCAGGTGCTTTTCGGCGTTCGTGCCGTCCACGGCGGCCGGGTCGGGCACGCCCCAATGCGCCGTCATCGGCTGTCCCGGCCAGACCGGGCAGGATTCATTGGCCGCGTTGTCGCACACGGTGAAAACGAAATTCATCTCCGGGGCGCCGGCAGCCGCGAATTCCTGCCAGTCCTTCGAACGGGCGAAGGACGTGTCGTGGTTGAGGGTTTTCAAAAGCTGGAGTGCGTAGGGATGGACTTCTCCCTTCGGGTGCGATCCGGCCGAATAGGCCCTGAACTTGCCGGCACCGACACGGTTGAGGATCGCTTCGGCAAGGATCGACCGTGCCGAATTGCCGGTGCAGAGAAAAAGCACGTTGTATGGGTCATTCATGGGGTGGTCCTCCCTTCTAACAGTTGCAAGTCACGGCCTGAATGACCGGCTGGCAGAGTTCCGGCGCGCCGTTGCAGCAATCCTCCATGAGATAGGCAAGCAGATCGCGAAAACCGGTCATGTCGGCGACGTAGCGGATCGTCCGGCCGTCGCGCTCGGCGCGGACGAGACCGGCATGATCGAGAACCTTCAGATGCGCCGACATGGTGTTCTGCACCGTACCGAGGCGCGCGGCGATCTCGCCGGCAGGCACACCGTCTGCGCCCGCCCGCACCAGCAGGCGAAACACCTCGAGCCTGGTGTCCTGGCCAAGCGCTGCCAATGCGAGAAGAGCGGTGTTCTTATCCATGCATCCTAGAATCCGGAATTATGGATGTATATGGCCGGCATATGACAGACAGATGACGACGGATAGTCGAGATTATCGCTGGATGCTGGCTGCAATGGTCCGCGCCCTGCAAAGGCGACTACGAAATCGGAAGGACCTGGTCCTCGGTCGCGTCGCCTAATTACGCAGGGCGAACGTGAACGGCGCGGTGCGGGTTATGCGGGAGCCGAGTTCCGGCGGCGGCTTGGGCACTGAGGCACCCTGCAATGTGCTAAGCGCCGCGCTATCGAGGTCTGGATCGCCGGAGGAACGAGCCAGCCGGGCGGATAGGACCCGGCCGGACGCGTCGACGGTGAAGGTCACGCTCGGACTACCTTCCACGCGCCGGGCCTTCGCGGCCCTCGGATAGTCGGTGTGCCGCCTTATCCACGCACGCAATTGAGAGTCCCATCTGGGCGAGTTGCCGCGTTTTGCAGCCGCCGCTTTGGCCGATTTCGGCGCGGCCGCCCTGGCTGCGGGATTCGCAGCGACACTGGCGGTGACTGTCTTCTTCGGCGGAGGTGCGGCTTTCTCCTTTTTCGGACGCTTTTTGGCCTCTTCGACCGGCTCCTTGGCTTTGACCTCAGCCGGCTCCTTCACCTTGGCCTTTGCCTGCTTCTTTGGCTTGGCCTCGACGGGTATCTCGACCGGTTTCGGCTGCGGCAGCAGGATGACCACTTCCGGCGTGACGGCCTCGGCAACATCGGGCACGACCTCCTCGAGCGGCGGCTGGTCGACCCGTTCCGCCACGGTCGGCGGGGTGGGCTCGACTGTGTCGGCCGGAGCGGCTTCCGACGGCTCGGTGACCGGCTCTGCCCGCTCGACGGACGGTTCGGGCGGAGGCTCCGTTTCGACTGTCTCGGGCTCCTCGACCGGATCCGGCTGATCGGGCGCTATCTCCTCCGTCAGCGGGGCCGGCATGGCCGGCGTGAACGCCATTGGCGCCAACTCGATCACCTGCGCCTGCGGCGGCCCGCCATCGGGCTCGGCCGGGCGCCAGCTCTGCATCGCATAGCCGATCGCGGCATGCGCCACGAGAACCAGTGCAGCCGGGCCCGCCCACCAGGCAATCTCGCGCACGCCGAAACGCCGCTGATCGGCCATCGGCAGGGCGGCCGACGGCGACATTATTGGCCCGTTCCGACTTGCGGTGCCGCGGCATCGCCGGGCGCGGTCTCGAGGCCGACCAGCGCGATCTTCAGATAGCCGGCGCCCCGCAAAAGGTTCATCACCTCCATCAGCTCGCCATAGCCGACCGCCTTGTCGGCGCGCAGGAAGATGCGCGTCTGCCTGTCGCCTTTTGTCCTGCCGACCAGCGCGGCGGCGAAGGCTTCGCGCGGCACGGTGTCGTTGCCGATTGCCAGGCCGAGATCATCTTTCAGCGTCAGGAACACGGCGTCTCCGGCCGGGGAGCCGGCGTTGCGGTCGAGCCCGGCAGGTCGACATTGACGTCCACCGTCGCCAGCGGCGCCGCGACCATGAAGATGATCAGCAGGACCAAGATCACATCAATGAACGGCGCGACGTTGATCTCGTGGTTTTCCTCGAGATCGCCGTCGATGTTCTCTCGAATTCTAGCCGCCATGGCGTCGCTCCGTGTTCATTCCGCGGCCATCTGCTTTGCCGGCGCGACCGTGCGGAAATCCAGATCCCGGCTGACCAGCCGTTCGACCCCTGCCGACGCGTCGGCGAGGATCTGCCTGTAGCCGGCTATCGATCGCGCGAAGACATTGTAGATGACCACCGCCGGGATCGCCGCGACAAGGCCCATCGCGGTGGCCAGCAAGGCTTCCGCAATGCCCGGGGCAACGACGGCGAGATTGGTGGTCTGCGCCTGCGAGATGCCGATGAAGGCGTTCATGATGCCCCAGACGGTGCCGAAAAGGCCGACGAAGGGCGCGGTCGAACCGATCGTCGCCAAGACGCCAGTGCCGCGCGACATGCGCCGCGCCGCCGCCGCCTCGATGCGCGACAGGCGCGAGGTGACCCGTTCCTTCAGCCCGTCGCCGGACACATGGTCGAGCGAGCCGGCCGAAAGCGCTGTCTCTTCTTCGGCTGCGCGCACCAGCAGGGCGCCAGGACCGTTATTATGGCCAAGCGCGCGGCCGGCCTGGTTCAACGTCGCGGCATTGCCGATCGCTTGTGCCGCGCGGCGGGCACGCAGCTTGCCGCCAAGGATCTCCAGCGATTTGGCCAGCCATATCGTCCAGGTGACGAAGGACGCAAAGGCCAGCCCGATCATCACCGCTTTCACGACGATGTCGGCCGCCATGAACATGCCCCATGGCGACAGGTCGCGCGGCAGGGTCAGGGAGGTTGCCGTCGAAGGCCCCGTTTCGACAGGCGTGGTCACGGTAGGCGTGGCCTCTGGGGGCGCGGGCACGCCGGGCTGGGTCGCCGGTGGCACGGCGGCGTCTGGCGCAGCCTGCCCAGGCGCCGGAGCCGGCGCCTCGATCGCCGGGGCCGCGGCCGATTGCTCCTGGGCGGCAGTGCCGCCGGCCGACAGGATGACGGATGCGAGCAACGCCGCGAACAAACCATGTCTGGACAAGGGCTTCTTCCTTATTCTCACAGTGGCCTCATTGCACATAGCCGATGGGCTGGCCGGTGACGGGGTGCGCAAACACGCCCATCTCGACACCGAAAATTCCTCTAAGCACCTCGCCCTGCATGATCTGGTCCGGCGTGCCGCGCGTCAGCAGCCTGCCGTCCTTCAGTGCGATCAATTCGTCGCAGTAGCGCGCCGCCATGTTGGGATCGTGCAGCACGACGACGACGCACAGGTCGCGTTTGCGGCTAAGATCCCTCACCAGTCCCAGCACCTCGACCTGATGGGCGATGTCGAGCGCCGAGATCGGCTCGTCGAGCAGCATGACGCCGGCATTCTGCGCCACCAGCATGGCCAGCCATGCGCGCTGGCGCTCGCCGCCGGACAATTCGTCGACCAGCCGGTCGGTGAAGTCAGCCATATCGGTCAGGACAAGCGCCTCGTCGACATGGCGCCTGTCCTCGTGCCCGAAACGGCCGAGCGCGCGGGCGAGTTCGCGTGCGCCCCACTGCGCCTGCGGCCGCCGCGCGAAGGTGATGCCTCCCGAGCTTGCCGGCTGCTCGCGCGCCAGGAGCTTGATCAGCGTCGACTTGCCCGAGCCGTTGTGCACGATCAGCCCGTAGATGCGCGAGCGTTGCAGCTCGAGCGTAACAGGACCGAGCAGGTTCCGCTCGCCGACGGCGAACCGCACCGCTTCGACCTGGAAGGCAGTCTGGGCATGAGTTCCTGCCACGGTCTCGGCCTCTTTCCAGCTTCGCGCGCGCATTTCGAAATCCGGATTTCGGCAATACGATTTGCGGCTCCGACGCCCGGTTGACTATGAAACATGAGTTTACGAGTCAACAATGAAGATGGCTGTTTGAGTCAACAAAATGTCGTGACGCCGGATTTACCTCGAAATTCGAAAGGGGAGCGCGCCGAGATGGTGACTGGTTTTGGTCGCGGAAGAATTCGAGACGAAACGACTGCGCGCCGAAACCTGCTGATCGCGGCACTGTCGCTGCCGGTGCTGCTTGGCGGCCACGCGTCGTGCAGGAGGCGACCACCACTCTCGACCCGACCAACATTCAGGAACGGGTCGAAAGCGTCCTTTGGGACGGTCGACGGCGATGTCGCCACCCAGGGCTCTACCGCCCGACCGAGGAGACCCTCCGCGAGATCGAGCTCGGCGCCGGAAGTTTCGACCGCTATGAAGGAAAGTTCGACTTCAGCGGGGCTGTCAACGCTGACAAGTCGCTGCCGTTCCGCCGGCGCGTGCTTCCCGGATCGCGCGGGACGCAAACGCCCCGGGCTGGGGGACATCGGCCTCGCGGCGCGTCAGCGAATTGCGCAGCAGCGCGATCGTTTCGCGGCCCGCCGCCGCGATCTCGCGCGGCCTGTCGACACCGACGATCATGAATTCCTCGATTCCCAGCGCCGCATAAGGGAGCAGCGACAACGCGACCTGTGCCGGCGGTCCGGCAATTTCGACCGCCTTCTGGCAGGGGTCGTTGTGCTCCGAACGGATCCGGACGGGAAGCGCAAAACGCAGCTTGCCGGCCCGGCCGTGCTCGGCGGCGGCACTGCGCACCCGCCCTATCAGCTGCCGGATCTCGTCGGGCGAACCCGGCGCCAGTTCGAAGACATCGGCATGCCGCCCGGCGACCCTGAGGGCCGTTCCGGACTGTCCGCCCATGCGGATGGTCATGTCGGCGCCATGCGGGCCCTTGCGCGGCACGTAGCCGCCCTTGACGCTGTAGAAGGCACCTTCATGATCGAACGGCCTATCGTTCGACCACAGCCGCTTCAGCAGCACCAGATATTCGTCGATCCGCTGCCAGACGATCGTATGGCCGACCGGCCGTGCCTCGGCATCGTCGTCGTTCAGCGGCTCGCTGAGCATCCTGAGCGACAGCCGCCCGCCGCTTTCTGCGTCGAGCGCCGCCAATTGCCGTGCCGCCACCGTCGGCTCGATCACACCGGCCCAATGCGTGAGAACGACCTCGAGTGAGGACGTGCGGTCCAGCGCCCGGGCGGCAATATCCATATTGGTCAGCAGCCCGGCCGGATCGTCGACGACGATCTTCTGAAAACCGATGTCCTCGATCAGCAACAGCTTTGTCGCGGTTTCCGCGAAATCGTAGAAAAACGGCACGGTTGAATCGGCAGGGTGAGTTTTGCCGGGAACATGCGTGAACTCGATCGGCATTGCCATCTCCTCCATCACGTTGGGTCAGGGGCACGCGCGAAAGCGCACCGGCACTGGGTTCATTCAACTCCGATATTGCGCAACGGCAGATCGCTATCCCTGTAAGTCAGGACCCGATGACTCGGGCGCTCCATGATCAGGGGATAAGGCCCAGGACGACTGCCCCGGTGAACACGAACGCAAGGGCAAAGACGAGATAGGCAAAGGCGCCCTCATAGGCCGGCCGCCAAGTCTGGTCAGAACCGAGTCTTTGGTCTTTGCGGGCGGTCCGGGCGTTCTGGAAATAGGACATATCGATCTCCGTCTCGGCAGTTACTCTATAAAATCAGTAGACTTTGTCGAGTGCTATTTTCCAGCGATCCTTGGAATGTTTTTCTCAAATCAGAAGGCAATTTGGTTTGTTTGCTGCTTAGCGCGGCGCTCCCGAGCCCGATCGGCCCGATGGCAAAAACGCCGGGCCCATGCAGGCGCAGGGACACGGGCCGGGGCGGCGTGCTATTTGCTGGGCGGCCTGTAAGCTTCCAGACCGAACAGCATCAGCACCAGCGACACCAGGAAGAATCCAACCGCTACGCCGAGCGCGATCCGGGCGTAGAGTTTGTAAACATCGCAGATGATGGTGCCAAACACCCGTCGCGCCGGGCCATCGGCTGGGCGCGATTTCTCATCGAGGTAGAGCCAGACTTCGGTGTGTTTGGGATTCTTGCTGCCTACGGTCGTGGCTTTCCACATCAGTGCCAAAACCATAGTCAGCGTGAGGAACGCGCCGGAACGGAATGCTGACACCGGGTTGAAGGAGAAGCCGACCATGACACAGCCGATGGCAAGCGATCCGAACATTACGGCGCGCCCGATGCATCCCACAGCAACCCGTCTGATCTCATCCATCGGCCGCCTCGGCAACAAACTCGCCGACAATGTGCGAGCGCTTCGACCGTATCAAATCACTTTAAGGCGAATGTGCCGCCTGGACGGGTGTGCCATCGCCTGAATTCGGCCATCGACGCGGCCCGGCGGCGCGCTCTATGCTGCAGGGCAAGCAGGATCGAACCTTTCCGGCATCGACAGAGCGCTGTTTCGGCAAGCCGGGACATCCGGCAGAGGAAGCCTATCAGCTATGTCAAAAGGGACGAAATTGAAGCCGGCGACCGGCGCGACACCGCTGATAGCGATTGCGGCTGCCGCCGTCGACACCGAAACAACCGGGCCAGACGCCACAAGGGCACGCGTGGTCCAGATTGGTGCGATCGGCATCGCGCATGGCAAGGTCGTCCGGAAACCTCAGCTCGATCTCCTCATCGATCCTGGCGAAGCAATCTCGTCCGAGGCCTCGCTTGTCCACGGCATCACCGATACCGATGTTGACGGAGCCGGGAGCTTCCCTGATGCATGGGGGCAATTCCAGGAGTTCGTCGGCGACCGCATCCTCGTCGGACACTCGATCGGCTTCGACCTGGCGGTCTTGGAGCGCGAATGCCGACGCGCCCGCTTGCCCTGGAAAAAGCCTCGGGCGCTGTGCGTCCGGCTTCTTGCAACCATAGCAAATCCCAATCTGGCAGATCATTCGCTGGAAACGATCGCCGCCTGGCTTCGCCTGGAGATAGCTGGCCGCCATTCGGCCCTGGGCGATGCGATCGCGGCGGGAGACATCTTTGCCGCGTTGATTCCGGAATTGCGCAAGCGCAACATCCGAACACTCGGAGAGGCCGAGGTCGCCTGCCTTGCTCTTTCGGACGCTCTCGAAGCCGGCCATCGCGCCGGCTGGGCCGAGCCGGTGTCGCGACCCCAGGCTCCCGCGTTTCAGCCGGTTGATCCCTATGCCTATCGCCATCGCGTCGGCAGCCTCATGAGCGGCCCGCCAGTCGTGGTCAAGTCGACCAAACCGACCAGGCAGGTCATCGACCTCATGGTGAAGCGCAAGATCAGCTCGGTCCTGGTGTCCGACCGTGGAACGCCGGATCAACCGATCGAGGAGTATGGCATCGTTACCGAGCGTGACCTGATGCGCCGCATATCGTCCGACGCCGAGCGGGCTTTTGACATGCCGGTCGGAAGCATCGCAACGCGACCGCTGATAAGCATCCGCGCCGCCGCCTTCGCCTATCGGGCGATCGGCCGCATGGATCGACTGAAAGTCCGCCACCTCGCCGTTCGCGATGACGGGGGCATGCTGGTCGGCGTGCTTTCGGCGCGTGACCTGCTGAGGCTTCGCGCCGCCGCGGCCATCGATCTCGACGACACGATCGAACATGCCAAGGACGCCGCCGAACTGGCGGCCACCTGGTCGATGCTGCCGGGCGTAGTGCGTTCGCTCATCGGCGAGGAAATCGACCCGCGTGTGGTGGCGGAAATCATCAGTGACGAACTTTGCTCGCTTACCCGCCGCGCCGCCGTGCTTGCGGAACAACAGATGCAGATCGAAGGTCACGGCCCGCCGCCCTGCGCCTATGCCGTGCTCGTACTCGGCTCGGGCGGCCGTGGCGAAAGCCTGATGGCCCCGGACCAGGACAATGCAATCGTCTTCGCAGACGGCGAGCCGGATAGGCCCGAGGACAGCTGGTTCAAAATTCTCGGCGCCAAGCTCGCCGACATGCTCGACATCTCCGGCGTACCATATTGCAAAGGCGGGGTGATGGCCGCGAACGCCGCATTCCGCGGAAGCCTCGATACCTGGAAGGGGCGCGTCGAAGATTGGGTTCGCCGCCACCGGCCGGAGGATCTGCTCAACGTCGATATCGTCTACGATCTGAGGCCGGTTCACGGCGACACGACGCTGGCCGCGCAGTTTATCGAATATGCCTACGACCGTGGCCATGCCGAGCCGGTGTTCGCGAAGGTTCTCGGCGAGCAGATGACAACCGGCAATCCCTTCACCGTTTTTGGCGGCTTTCAGCTTGAAAATGGCCGGCTGGACATCAAGATGCATGGCCTTTTTCCGATCGTCGCGACCGCACGCACGCTTGCAATTCGCCACGGCATCCGCGAGCGGAGCACACGGGCCCGGCTTGAGAAACTGATCGCGCTGGATATTGGCGGCGAGCCCGACATGAAGGCGATGCTGGCCGGCCACGCCATGCTGGTCGGCCTGCTGCTCGCTCAGCAGACGCACGACATCTACGCCGGTATACCGGTATCCAACCGCATCGAGATCAATGCCCTGACGCGCGGGCAGCAGGCAGAGCTCAAGAGCCTCATCAAGCGCCTCCAGTCGGCACCCGACCTGGTGCGGGACCTGATGTTCGCATAGCCGGCGACGCTCGGACGGTGCAAGGCCGACGCGCCGAAACAAACTCAGTTGCGCGCGGCACCAAGCAGTTCGTCGACGAGGGCGCTGCGGTCAGCCTGCGCAAGGAAATCCTCATGCGCGCGCAACAGATTCATTCTCAAAAAATTGAAGATGTAGTCGTAGTCGTTGGTCAGGAGATTGGGGTGGATCGGGACCATCTCGAAAACCGTTCGCGCCAGCGGCTCGGGGATTTCGCGCACCGGCCGCGGCGGACCGATCTGCGTGGCGGCGAGGCGCTGACGGGTGAGCTCGGCGGCGTCCTCCCAGAAAGTGGGGGGCGAGCCCTCCGGAACGGCATATTTGGAGAAGCTTGCCAGGGCCACTTTTTCCAGCGCCGCTGGCAGGCCTCGCTGGCGCAAGCCGGCGGGTTCGCGCAGCGCACCCTCCACCATTTCCGCCACGATGGCGTAGCACGCAGGGTAGGCGCGCCAGCGTGAATGGTTCAGCGCCGCCTGGAATTCCTTCTCGCTGAACAGCTTCTGCCAGTAGACCCCTGCCCTGACCCGGCAGAACTCGACGATGCTCTTCTGTGCCAGGAAGGCGGCGCGCGAATCCATGAAGTCACCCAGGTCGTCGACGCTGACGATCGGCTGCGGCTTGCGCAGGAACTCGGGCAACAGGTCGTTCAGCAGGCCCATGGCGCTCTCCCTTCGGTTTTGTTTCCAACCGATGTTGACCGTGTAGCCCCCGCGACGCCGCACCGCCAGCCCTCTTGCCGATTCAAGTCCTCTCACTGATTCTCCAGTCCTGTCACCGATTCTAAAGTCGTATGAACAGCAGCGACAAGAAGTGATACTCATACAAAGTTGCGGTCGGATGATTCTATACCTGGCCGCGACATATGCCGGAGGGCTTCCGCGTTAGCGGAAGAGGCAAGCTTTAAATGGCGCCTTGCGGTCGAGACGGTTCGCAAGCTGCCAACCAAGGGAGGGTTCAAGCTATGGCGACGCCAGACCGCGTAAGTTACTGGAACAAGACCAAGGGCCTCATGTTCACCATGCTGGGCCTGTGGGTATTCTTCGGTTACGTCATCCACATGTTCGTGGAGCAACTCAACACCATCGTCATTTTTGGCTTTCCGCTCGGCTTCTACATGGCCGCTCAGGGTTCGCTCATCGCCTTCGTCGTCATGCTGTTCTGGTTCGCACGGCGCCAGAACGCGATCGACGAAGAGCATGGCGTCCATGAAGATTGATCGGGGGAACGTCAATGGCTAACACGACATCTACCACCGCAGGCGGAGGCGACTTCACCTCCAATCTCGGCCGCATCTACGGCATCTACACCGGCGGCTTCATAGCCTTCATCATCTTGATGGCTATCTTGAGCGCCATGGGCGTCGAAAATGTTGTAATCGGCTACCTGTTCATGGGCTTTACCATCGTCATCTACGCGGTGATCGGCGTCCTGAGCCGTACCATGCACGTCGGCGAATATTACGTCGCCGGGCGTCGCGTACCGGCGCTCTACAACGGCATGGCGACCGGCGCCGACTGGATGTCAGCGGCCTCCTTCATCGGCATGGCCGGCTCGCTCTATCTGCTCGGCTATGATGGTCTCGGATTCGTGCTCGGCTGGACCGGCGGCTACGTGCTCGTGGCCATCCTCGTTGCGCCTTATCTGCGCAAGTTCGGCGCCTACACCGTTCCCGACTTCCTGTCGGCGCGCTACGGCGGCAATCTTGCCCGCTTCATCGGCGTGATCGTTCTGTTCTCCTGCTCGTTTACCTATGTGGTCGCGCAGATTTTCGGCACTGGCCTGATCTCGGCTCGCTTCCTTGGTATCGACTTCAACGTAGCAGTCTATGTCGGCCTCGCCGGCATTCTCGTCTGCTCGATGCTCGGCGGCATGCGCGCCGTCACCTGGACGCAGGTCGCCCAGTACATCGTGCTGATCATCGCCTATCTCATCCCTGTCATCTGGATGTCGACGGTGAAAACCGGCGTGCCGATCCCACAATTGATGCAAGGCCAGGCGCTGGCGAACATCACCGCGCTTGAGACGGCGCAGGGCATCACGTTGCATCACATCACCCCATTCGCGCATGGCGGCTATGATGCCAAGAACTACTTCCTGCTCATCCTCTGCCTGATGGTCGGAACGGCGTCATTGCCGCACGTCCTGATGCGATACTTCACCACCCCGTCGGTGCGTGAAGCGCGCGTCTCGGTCGCCTGGTCGCTGCTGTTCATCTTCATCCTCTACTTCACCGCGCCCGCCTATGCGGCATTCGCCAAGTGGACGATGCTCGACCTGGTGGCGTCGGGCCTGACGCCCGAAAACATCGCCGAGAAAGCCGGATGGATGATGCGCTGGGCCGCAGCCGACAATACGCTCGTGCAGATCTGCGGCAAGGCGGCGACAGATACCGCGGCGATCGTCGCGGCCTGCGCCGAAAAGGGCGTGACGGCACTTTCGTTTGCCGACATCAACCTCAACGCCGACATGATCGTGCTGGCGACGCCGGAAATGGCCGGCATGCCTTACGTCATCTCGGGCCTCGTCGCCGCCGGCGGTCTTGCCGCCGCACTATCGACGGCGGACGGTCTGCTGCTGGCCATCGCCAACGCGCTCAGCCACGACATCTACTACAAGATGATCGACCAGAATGCGCCGACGTCGCGGCGCCTGATCGTGTCCCGCATCTTGCTGGTTATGGTCGCGGTGCTGGCCGCCTACGTCGCATCGACCAAGCCGTCGGACATCCTGTCGATGGTGTCATGGGCCTTCTCTCTTGCCGCCGGCGGGCTCTTCCCGGCGCTGGTGCTTGGCGTTTGGTGGAAGCGGGCCAACTCGGCGGGCGCTGTCGCCGGCATGATCGCGGGCTTCGGCATCACCATCTTCTACCTTGTCATGACGCAGTATGGCGCCGACTTCGACAAGGCGACGCCCAATATGGAACTGTGGTGGGGCGTGAAGAACATCTCGTCGGCGGCCTTCGGACTACCGGTGGGCTTCGCCGTGATGATCATCGTCAGCCTTCTCACCAGGGCGCCGTCCCAGGCTATGCAGGATTTCATCGAGGAAATCCGTGTGCCGCGCGGCAAGCAGATGATGGAAGAAAAGATTGCCTGATCGCGCAAAGTGATCGGCGCATGAGGCGGGGTCCGGCGACGGACCCCGCTTTCATTTGCGGGGCGTCGCTGGCATAACGCGGCGCGCCGCTCCTTGGAAAATCCCACATGAACGATTTCTGGGCCTACTGGTATTTCCACATACCGAATTTCATCCTTGCCGCAGTGATGTACACGCTGATGGGGCGTCTCCTGCTCGGCCTCTTCGTGCCCGAAAGCTGGGACAACTACATCTGGCGATTCTTCAAGACCGTCACGGACCCGTTCCTGCGGATCGTGCGGACCATCACGCCGTCGATCCTGACCCAGCCGGTGGTGATCGTCTTCAGCGTGCTCTGGCTCATGGCCCTGCGCATCGGCTATCTCGTCTTGCTGATCAATTTCGGTATTGCGCCGATGGCTTCACAGGGGGGTTGAGGCGATGGACAGAAACGCTCTTGTGCCGGTCATGGCGATCGCCATCGTCAACGGTATCTTTTCGCCGTGGGTGCTGATGGTGTTCCTGCTCTATCCGATCTGGTATCCGGGCTGGGCGCCTCCCTTGAGCCAGATCGTTTACATGGCAAGTGCGCTGATCCTGTCGACGGTGACCATCATGCTCGCCGGCGTGCCGGCCGCGCTTTATGAGCGCTGGTCGGCGCAGCCCAGGAGCATCGTCGTCTCGTCCATCTGGCTTGCCGGCACGGTTTTGTTGACGCTGCCGGCGCTGCCGAATGTGATGCGGGTGCTCAGCTGAGAATTCCCTTCGGCTCGGGCTGGATCGACTTCGCAGCGCCGCCACTCGCGCATATCAACCTGCGATGGATTCGAACCGACTGGGGCGGACGGCTTCCCCCTCGCTATTTGAAGGGGAAGCGGGATTCCGGCCACGGCCATATTGCCGTGGTGTACAGTCCATCACCCTCTTGAAGGCCGTGCTGAAGGCGCTTTCGGATTCGTAGCCGAGCGACAGGGCGATAATGGAAATTGGATCGCTGGAATTCGCCAGCCTGTCCCCGGCCAGCAGCATTCGCCAGTTCGTCAGGTACTCCATCGGTGACGTCCCAACCATCTCCTTGAATTTCAGGGCAAAGGTCGATCGCGACATGCCGGCACGCTCCGCCAGCTCCTGTAATGTCCAGCGATGCGCCGGATCGTCATGCATGGCGTTGATCGCAGCAGCCATCTGTCTATCTGCCAGGGCGAAGAACCATCCAACGCCACGTCCCAGCCCTTCCGCCAGATGCAGGCGCAGGGCCTGAACCAACATCATGTGGGCGAGGTGTTGCGCGACCAGAAAACCGCCAGGCTGCGGCTCGTGCAGTTCCTGCATCATCCGCTCCACCGACCAGCGCAGCGCCGCCTGATCCGTTTCTTTCCGGATATGGACGATGGGCGGCAGCATGCCCAACAGGATGCCGGCATGATTGCCGCTGACGGCAAAGCGGCTGCCGACAAGAAAGAAATCACCGCCGCCATTATACATCACGACGCCGCCAGCGCGCGCGGGGGGAAAAATCGTGCCGGCTTCGACAGGCGTCAAAGTCATGTCGCTTGCGAGGCGGAAAGGCCGCCCACTCGGCAGCACGAAGCAGTCCCCCTTCTCCAGGCGCACCGCGTCGGCAACGCCTTCTACGGAGAGCCAGCACCCGCCGGAAACCACAGCGTAGCATTTGATGCGTTCGTGCTGGTCGGAGAACTGGATCGACCAGTTTCCACCGGCATCGAAGCCAGCGGACACATGACTGCGTGGCTTCAGCAGCGACAGCACATCTGAGAGCGGATCCATGGGTGTTCCGGACGATTGCGAAGATAATGCGGACTTTACAGCATAGACCGCATTTCCTCAATTGATTATTTATCAACAACGGCTTCACCAATGTGGCAACCGGCGAAGTAATAATCAGAATTCTTGAAACATTTAGATGCTCTCGCGTGGATAACGGAGAAAAGTTCTATCGATAAAGCGATTAAGTCGCCATCATCACTGGACGATACCAGATGATTGCGCGAGATAAAGGAACAAGATTCATGACAGCGTTCACGATCAATGGACGGGCGGTGGATCTCGCCGCCGCGCCAGATACGCCGCTTCTATGGGTGATACGGGAGCATCTGAAACTCACCGGCACCAAATTCGGCTGCGGCATCGCGCAGTGTGGCGCCTGCACCGTTCACGTCGACGGCGAGCCGACGCGCTCCTGCATAACCCTGCTTCAGGACGTGGCCGGAATGGAGGTGACAACGATCGAAGGCCTGTCGCCGGACGCCGGCCATCCGCTGCAGCAGGCCTGGATCGCCGAGCAGGTGCCGCAATGCGGCTATTGCCAGTCCGGGCAGATCATGCAGGCGGCGGCGCTCCTCAAGAGCAACCCCATCCCGACCCGCGATCAGATCGTCGAATACATGGACGGCAACATCTGCCGCTGCGGGACCTATGTGCGAATCATCAGCGCCATTCAGCGCGCCGCACGGGAGGCCTGAGCCATGACCGAGACATTGCAGCTTCACACCAGAGCGCTCTCGCGGCGCAGCTTCCTCATCACCGTCGGCGCCACCGGCATCGCGGTTGCGTTCGGCGGTTTGCTCCAGGACGCCTCGGGCGCCAGCGTGGCGCCGGCGGTCGAGGGCGGTTACCGGCCGAACGCCTGGCTGACCATCGCGGCCGACGGCACCGTGACGATCATGTCACCCGCCTCCGAGATGGGTCAGGGCATCATGACGACGCTGCCGCTGCTCATCGCCGAGGACATGGACGCCGATTGGGACAAGGTCCGCGTCGTCCAGGCTCCGTCCGACGCGGAAAAGTACGGCAACCCCGGCTTTTACGGCGTACAGCTCACCGGCGGCAGCGAATCCACGCGGGGCTATTACAATATGCTGCGTCTGGTCGGCGCCCAGACCCGCAAGATCATCCTGGCGAGTGCTGCCGCCATGCTCAACGTTCCGGTGAGCGAACTCACCACCGAGCCCAACCGGGTCGTGCACGCGCGGTCGGGCCGCTCACTCGACTACGGCGAGGTCGCCGCGGTCGGCACGCTTCCGGATCCGCTGCCGCAGGCGACCGATGCCGATCTGAGGCCGAGCGATCAGTGGCGCTATATCGGGAATCTGACGGTACAGCGTGTCGATATACCCTCGAAGGTCGACGGCACCGCGGTCTTCGGCATCGACGTGCAGCTTCCGGACATGCTGTACGGAGCGGTGCTGCGGGCGCCGGTACAGGGCGAGCAGCCGGAAACCATCGACGATGCCGAAGCCAGCGCCGTGGCCGGCATCACCCACATTGTGCCGCTTCCCTACGGCGTCGGCATCATCGGCGAAACGGTCGAGGCGACGAGGCGGGCCAAGGATCTGCTCAAAATTGTGTGGACCACGTCGTCGCGGATCCGCAGCTACACCAGCGATCGGCTGTTGGAAGAGTATCGGCGCATTGGCCGCGACCTCGCCCAAACCGGCGTCAGCGCTGCCACGCAAGGCGACGCACAGGCCGTGATCTCGACGGCCGCAACGGTCATCGAGGTCGATTACATGAGCGACCATGTACACCATGCGACCATGGAGCCGATGAACGCCACGGCGCTCGTGACGGGCGATACGGTTGAAGTCTGGGCGCCGACGCAAGGCCCAACGGGCACCCAGGGCTTTGCCGCGGAGGTGGCCGGCACCACCCCTGACAAGGTCAAGGTGAACACCACCCTGCTCGGTGGCGGCTTTGGCCGCAAAGCCGAGGCCGACTTCATCATCGATGCCGTGTCGCTCGCCAAGACGGTGCAAGGCCGCCCGGTCAAGGTCATCTGGAGCCGAGAAGACGACGTCCAGCATGGCAAGTACCGACCGCTCGAGGCGCAGCATGTGCAGGTCGGGCTCGATGCCGACGGCAACATCGTCGGGTGGCGGCACCGCATCGTGGCGGATTCGATTTTTGCCCGCACGATGCCGCAGCTGTTCGAGAGCGAAGGCGGCCACGACAGTGTGGTGACCGAGGGTGCGCATTTCAACTATGCCGTCCCTGCGCATCAGATCGAATATATCCGCCAGGATAACGGCCTGGACATAGGCTTCTGGTTCGGTGTCGGGGTCGGCTATACCAGGTTCGGCATCGAATGTGTCATCGACGAAATCGCCACCGCCAAGGGCGTCGATCCTGTGGCGCTTCGGCTGGGGCTCCTGAAGGACCAGCCGCGGGCGCGCAAGGTCATCGAGACCGTCGCCGAAATGGCGGAATGGGATCGCCAACGCGACGGGCGGGCGCTGGGCATCGCCTATTCCGATGCCTTTGGCTCCCATTGCGCTGAGATCGCCGAGGTCTCGCTTGACCGGCAAACCGGCGAGATCCGGGTGCACACCGTGTGGTGCGCTGTCGATCCGGGGATAGCGGTACAGCCGCGCAACATCGAAGCGCTGATGATTACCGGGATCACAAACGGTGCCAGCCACGCGCTGTTCGAGCAGATCAACATCGTCAATGGTGAGGTACAGGAATCGAACTTCGACACCTATCGGGTGATACGCATGTCCGAGGCGCCTGATATCCAGGTCGCCGTGATTCCAACGCCCGAGAACCCGATCGGGGGCGTCGGCCAGGTCGGCCTGCCGCCGATCGGTCCGGCGATCGCCAACGCGGTGGCGCGGCTCACCGGCGGCGTGCGGCTGCGGCATTATCCGTTCCTGCCGGAGCGGGTGCTGGCGGCGCTCAACGCCTGAATTGGAGGTGCTGCTCCTCCTCGGTCTCGTCCCGGTGACTCAGCGACCGCCATCGGCCGGGAACGCGAGATGTGCTTGCGGCCAGCGTCGGCAAGGCACGGCTTGGCCAGCCGATCCATAAGGAATAGCATTGCTGCTCGAGCGGAGGCCGCGACCTCACAACAAGTAGCGCAGGGAGCAACCCATGGGCACAAGGCTGGCTGGCAAGATCGCCATCGTCTCAGGCGGCGCAACGGGAATGGGCGGTGCGGCCTCGGAGCTTTTTGCGGCGGAGGGCGCCAAGGTGGCGATCATCGACCGCAACGGCGAGGCGGCCGCCGCCACCGCAGCCGCGATCCGAGCGCGCGGCCATGTCGCCGAGCACTGGGTGGCCGACGTATCGGACGAGGCGCAGGTCGAGGCTGCGGTGAAGGGCGTGACGGAAAAATTCGGCCCGGTCACCACGCTGTTCAATCATGCCGGCACCATTGTCATCAAACCCTTCCTGGAGACCACGCTGCAGGAGTGGGACTGGCTGCATGCCGTCAACGTGCGCTCGATGTTCCTGATGACGCGCGCCGTGCTGCCCGGCATGATCGCCGCTGGCGGTGGTTCCATCGTCTGCACCTCGTCGATCTCGGCAGTGGCGGCGACGCCGATGGAGGTGCTTTACGACACCACCAAGGGCGCCTGCCACATGTTCGCGCGCGCCATCGCCGTCGAGTTCCGCGACCGCAACATCCGCTGCAATGCGGTCTGCCCCGGCTTCATCAGGACACCGCATGGCCTGCGCGAGGTCGCCGATCTCGACAAGCTCGGTGTCGACGTCTCCGACGCGGCACTGGCGGCACAGCAGGGGCGGATCGGCGAGCCGGAAGAGGTGGCCAAGGCAGCACTTTACCTCGCCAGCGACGAGGCCAGCTTCGTCAACGGGGCGCATCTGTTCGTCGACAACGGCTTTACCGCGGTGTGAGGCCTTCCGACGAGTGATCTTGCGGGCAAGTTTCGCCGCAATTTCCCACAACTTTCGCAGCGGTTTCACGACGTCCGACACGTGCCTGGCTATCCTCGTCCTTGCTGTCACCGACGACAGTTTCAGACGGAGACAAACGCCATGACGACGATCGATCATTTCATCAGCGCCGAAACCGGCTACGGATCGCACGCTTCCTTCTCCCCGCTTTTCCGGCTGTATACGGCGGCGAAATGGATGCTGCTGTGGCTGCCACGCTTCTGGAAAGCACGCAGCGAGCTCGCATGTCTGGCAGCCATGAGCGAATGCGAGCGCCGCGATATCGGCCTCACAGGCTGCGATATCGAGAACGCTTTTACCTGGCCAATCGACCGCGACCCGACGGAGGTTCTGGCACGAGTGGTGGAAGACCGCCGCTTTCGCCGCGAACTCTGATTGGCGTGGCATGCGATAACGGTACTGAGGATCGTGAAGGCTGTGCCGGCTCAGTTCGGCAGGCCTGCCTCGCGAAGGCCAGAGACGATCCGTTCCATAGTGCTCGACCCGAAAGGCAGCGCATCGCAGACCTTGGCGATGGTCAGCCCCGGGTAGCTTTCAAGCAACTTACGGCACTCGCGCCGCGCATCATCCCGGCGGTCGGCATGAACCAGCGCCGTCACCAGCTGGCGCAGCGCCCATGTCGCGTCGGGCTGTTGGCTCAAACCACGCTGCGTCAGAGTCACAGCCTCGTCGTAGCGCGAAGCGACGAAATGGGCGGCACCGATACCGATCTGCGCCATGTAGCCCATCGAGTCGAGCGGGCTCAGCCGCTCGAAACGCTCGAACTGCTCGATCGCCGCCGAAGGCCGTTCGCGATAGACATCGAGCCAGGCACTGCGCATCCACACCCAAGCCGAATTCGGGTCGAGAGCGCGAGCCCGCTGCAGATGGGCGTCGGCGACATCGTAGTCGCGCGCGAAGGAGTGCGCCGCGCCGAGCACGGCAAGCACCATCGGGTCGTCACTGGAGAGCGCCGCCGCCTTCTGCGCCAGGCGCAGGCCTTCGTTTCGGGAGGCGACCGGGGTCTCGGTCCAGTTGTAGACAGCGCGCTGCTCATGACACCAGGCCAGAAGTGAGAGCGCCAGCGGATAGGTCGGCTCGATTGCGATCGCTCGGTCGAGCAGTGCGCCGGCGGTCTCGTTCTGGGTCCTGTCCAGCGACCAGACCAGCGGAAAGGCGCGCAGCACATAGTCGTAGGCGGCGAGGCTTTCAGGTCGCTTGCGCCGCGAGCGCTCGATCTCGGCAGAGAGAATGGATGGTTGGATGGCGCCGACGACGCTTTCTGTGATGCGGTCCTGCAGGTCGAAAATGTCGGCCATCGTGCCGTCGTAGCGATTGGCCCAGATCGTCTTTCCCGAAGGCGAGTCGATGAGCTGCCCCGTGAGACGGATGTGATCGCCGGCCTTGCGCACGCTGCCGGTCAGAACGTAGCGCACGCCGAGTTCGCGGCTTGCCCGCTTCACGTCGTCGGGATGGCCTTTGTAGGCGAAGCTCGAATTACGGGCGATGACGAACAGCCAGCGCATGCGCGACAGGGCCGTGGTGATTTCGTCCACCATGCCGTCAGCGAAATAGTCCTGCGTCGGGTCGCCGCTCAGATTCTCGAAAGGCAGGACCGCAATTGATGGCGTGTCCGCAAGCGTATGGTCCTCGACTTCGGCCGGAGCCTTGCCGCGATCCTCGATACGCCGGACATGGTCTTCATCGATCACATAGCCCCGCCGCATCATGGTGCGGATTAGGCCATCCGCATCCGGCCCGAGCGCCTTGCGGATGTCCTTCATGCATTGCGTGAGGGAATCGTCGGAGACGGCGATATTGGGCCAGACCGCGTTGACCAATTCGTCCTTGCCGATGACACGGCCGGCATTCTCCAGAAGATAGACCAGCAGCGAAAGCGATTTCGGGCGAAGGTCGATATCGACGCCGGCCTTCTGCAGTCTGCCGCGTCGCAGATCGAGTATGTAGCCGGAAAATTCGAACGTTGTCATGTCGCCCTTCAAGAAGACGTCAAACCACTTCGACCCGAACGCGACGGCTATCTGTCAGTATCGAGAACCACCCTCGCACATTCGAAAACACCATGCCTGCGCCAGGACATCAAGGCTTGCGCCCACTGAAGATGGCATGGCCCGCGAACAGCCAGGCGCAATCGACGCCGACGAGGCCGACCTCGGAGAACCACGCCAGCTGTTCGGCCAGCGAAGACGGCTTGTCGATCGGCTCGCCGTCGGGATTGCGGAAATAGTTCCAGCCGAGACGGTTGAACTCGGCGAAGGCCGCCAAGTCGCCGTCGATCGCCAAGGCTCGCGAGCGCACAGCCTCGTCCCACTGCCGCGCCGCGATCCCGAGACCGCTTTCGCTTGGCGGGCGCACGATGTCGGCCACGACGAGAACACCGCCGGGGCGCAGCGCCGACGCCAGGTCGGCGAACAGCGTTCGCTTCTGGCCGCCGTCGAGATGATGGATGGCGAGTGAGGAGACGATGGCATGCGGCGGTTCGGAAAAATCGCGCCAGTCGCGATGCTCCAGTTCGAACGTTGCCGTGGTCAGACGATCGGCGTAGTCGCGGCAGGTTTCCAGCGTTTGCACGCGCATGTCTCCCGAGCCGTCGAGCGCCAGCACGCGGCACGCCGGAAAGCGGGTGAGCAGCGCGCGACTGAGCAAGCCCTCACCCGAGCACAGCTCGACCAGCAGGTCGCCGCTGCGCGACAGCGGGATCAGGTCGGCGACGATCTCGATCTGGCGTTCGCGCTCGGGAACGAAATAGCGGCCGTAATTCAGGAAACTGCGGGAATGATTTTCATCCCAGTGATTGATGTGCGCGTCTGGCATGATGGTTTTCTTCCCATTTCAAGTCGGTCTGTGGTTCTGCGTCTTGCTTCCTACAGCGGTGCCAAAGAGGGGCCGGGCGCCGACGATGTCCATTCGCGATCCCGATGACGCGCCCGTTTCCACGCGGTGAGGAGGAGGATGGCGAGACAGCAAAGCGTGTGCACGGCGTTCACGGCGGCAAGCCAAATGTCCCATATGTTGACGAGCAGATATGCCGTGGTCGCAGCACTGCCGGCGAGCCAGATGATCCAGGTCGAGTAGGCGATGGCCGAGGCACCGTGGCGATCGCGTACGACGCAGACGATCTGCGGGATGTAAGATACAATCTGCAGTGCGTTGAAAACCGTGAAAGCAGCAAAGACAATCTCGGCGGATGTCATGGCGTAATCCTTTAGACGCCCGGAATGCACCCATGGTGCCTCGCCCCCGGCCAACCGTCCTGAC
The DNA here is from genome assembly GCF_055901575.1 of Mesorhizobium sp. WSM4842. Classification (NCBI taxonomy): domain Bacteria; kingdom Pseudomonadati; phylum Pseudomonadota; class Alphaproteobacteria; order Hyphomicrobiales; family Phyllobacteriaceae; genus Mesorhizobium; species Mesorhizobium sp. WSM4842. The sequence goes on along the minus strand of NZ_CM148372.1, from coordinate 1,252,648 downwards.
CGAAGGCTGAAATTCGGCTGAAATTGGCATGAGAGCCATCCGCGCTTACGCTCCTAGAGAGCCTGCTCGCCAAGTTCAAGCGCATCGACGACCCGGGTACGCGCCAAAGGACTCCATTCAGTGGCCCGCTCTGGGGCGTCGAGCATGATTTCGCGATCGCCGCAGCCGCAGGGTAGCTTGCCTTGCGCCTAGCCAGTGGTTACCGCTCTTCCCTGCGAAACGGCTTGAGCAAGGCTGATGGCGCCACCGCATTGCGCGACATGATAGCCATCGCAACGATGGTGAAGATGAAGGGCAGCATAAGGAACGCCTCATAGGGAATGTGGCCGAGCCCGCTCGCCTGCATGCGCAGTTGCAAGGCATCGACGAAGGCGAACAGCAGGGCGGCCCCTGCCGAACGCCAGGGATCCCAGCGGCCGAAGACAACCAGCGCGATCGCCACCCAGCCACGCCCTGAAACGAGGCCGAAGGTGAATGCGTTGAACTGCACCATCGACAGGAAAGCCCCGGCCAGCCCCATCAAGGCACCGCCGAGGATCACCGCTTGGAAGCGCGTGGCGATGACGCTGACGCCGGCCGAGTCGGCGGCGCGTGGATTTTCGCCGACCATGCGCACCGACAGGCCCCACGGCGTCCGATAGAGCACGAAGGCGGCCAGGGGAACGGCTGCCATCGCCATGTAGACCAGCGAAAACTGGTTGAATACCGCCGGTCCGAGCACCGGGATGTCGGAGAGAACAGGGATCGGCAGCGTTTCGAAACTCTTGATGCTGGGCGGCACCGATTGCTGGCCGAAGATCAGCCGGTAGAGGAAATAGGCCAGGCCCGACGAGAACAGCGTGACGCCGATGCCGCAGACATGCTGACTGAGGCCGAGCGCCACCGTAAACAGCGCATGCACGGCACCCATCAGCGCACCGGTCAGCATCGCCGCAAGCACGCCGAGCCACAGGCTGCCGCTGAGGCTGGTCGCGGTGAAGCCGGTCATCGCCGACAACAGCATGATGCCTTCGATGCCGAGATTGAGCACGCCGGCCCGCTCGGAGAACATCTCGCCCAGCGTTGCGAAAGCCAAAGGCGTGGCAATGCGGATGATCGCGGCGAGGAAGCCGACCTGAAAAATCTGTTCGAGCACCACGCTCATCTGGCTGTCCCCACGCGGCGGACGCGGTAGACGGTGAACAGCAGCGCCACCAGCATGGCGAGCAGCGCGGTTCCCTGGATGACATCACTGAGGAAGGCGGGAACGCCGGTCGCCCGCGACATCGCCTCGGCGCCGGTCATGACGGCGGCGAGGAAGAGCGCCGCCGGCACCACGCCGAGCGGATTGAGCCTCGCCAGCATGGCGACGACGATGCCGGAATAGCCATAGCCCGGCGAGATGTCGCTCATCACCTGGAAATGCACGCCGCCGACCTCGCCGACCCCGGCAAGGCCAGCCAGCGCGCCGGACAGCAGCGCCGTCGAGATCAGCACCCGCTCGACATGGATACCGCCATAGCGCGCGGCCTCGGGATTCTCGCCGATGACCCTGATCCTGAAGCCGAGCGTCGTGCGCGCAATCAGGAACCAGATCACCGGCGCAGCAAGGAAAGCCGCCACGACGCCGAGATGCAGCCGCGTGCCTTCAAGCAGCACCGGGAAATTCGCGGAATCCTCGATCGGCGGCGAGATCGGGTAGCCGCTGAAACTGTCTTTCCACGGGCCTTCGATCAGCGCCATCAGGGCATAGAAGATGACCGAGTTGAGCAGCAGCGAGCTGACCACGTCATCAACCCTGAAGTTTACGCGCAGCGTCGCCGGCACCAAAGCGACTGCCGCACCGGCGGCAGCGCCCGCCACCGCCATCAGAAGCATGGCGAGCGGCCCCGGCATCGGGATGGCGCCGACGGCGCAGCTCGCTACCGCACCGGCAAGCAACTGCCCCTCGGCGCCGATGTTCCAGAATTTGGCGCGGAAGGCGACGGCGACGGCAAGCCCGGTAAAGATCATCGGGGTCGCGCGCACCAGCGTTTCGGTGATGGCGTAGCTGTCGCCCAGCGACGCCGAGAACATCACGCCATAGGCCTCGATCACCCCGGCGCCGGCCAGCGCGATGAGGCCGCTGCACAGCACCAATGTCGCGCCGATCGCCAGCAGCGGCAGGGCGAGATTGAACCAGCCGGGCGTGCTGGTGCGGGCTTCGAGACGGAACATCAACTATGGCCCTCCGCCCCGGTCATCATCAGGCCGAGCCGCGCGATGGTGGCATCGGCGCTGTCGAGCGTACCGACGATACGTCCCTCATACATCACCGCAATGCGGTCGCAGAGCATGAGCAGCTCTTCGAGATCCTCGCCGATGACGATGATGCCGCAGCCCTTGGCACGCATGTCGAGGAACTTCTCGTGGATGAAGCGCGCCGCACCAATGTCGAGACCGCGCGTCGGCTGCGACACGACCAGCACCTTTGGGTCGAAGGCGAGCTCGCGCGCCAGCAGCGCCTTCTGCAGATTGCCGCCGGAAAGCGCCCCGGCCCGCGTCATCGGTCCCGGGCAGCGTATGTCGTAGGCCTTGATCTGTTCCTCGGCGAAGGCGCGGATCGCGTCGGGCCTGAGCAGGCCGTTGCGGCTGAACGCCCCCGTGCCGATGCGCGGCAGAACCATCGAATCGGCGAGCGGCAGGTTGGTGACCAGCCCGGTCGTCATCCGGTCTTCCGGAATGCGCCCGAGGCCGAGCGCCTGCACCTCGCGCGGCGAGAACCGCGAGACAATTTTGCCGGCTATCGTCATCCGGCCGGCATCGGGCGCGCGAATGCCGGAGATCACCTCGGCCAGCGCCCGCTGGCCATTGCCCGAGACACCGGCAATGCCGAGGATCTCGCCGGCACGCACAGAGAGTGAGGCGTCGCGCAGCGCCATGCCGGAATGGCGCGAGGTCGAGATACCGTCAAGGGTCAGCACAGCCTCACCCGGCGTGGACGGTCCCCTGGCCGGCGGAACGATCTCGTGGCCGCACATCAGCCGCGCCATTTCCGACGACGTCGTGCTGGCAGGGGCATCGACGCGCCCAGTCACGCGGCCATGCCGCAGCACCACGCAGCGATGGGTCAGCGCGCGCACCTCGTTGAGCTTATGCGAGATGAAGATGATGCCGAGACCCTGGGCCGCCATCGACCGCAACGCCGAAAATAGCCCGTCGACCTCTGTCGGCGCCAGCACCGCCGTCGGCTCGTCGAGGATCAGCAGCCTTGCACCGCGAAACAGCGCCTTGACGATTTCGAGCCGCTGCTGCTCGCCGATCGACAGCGCCGAGACGGGAAGGTCCGGATCGAGCGTAAGCCCATGCTGCCGGCCGATCTCGTTGAGCCGCGCCCGCCCACCGGCGCGATCGATCCGGCCCGATTTGCCGGGAATGCCGATCAGCAGGTTTTCCAGCACCGAAAGCCGCGGCGCCAGATGAAAATGCTGGTGCACCATGCCGATGCCGGCGACGAGCGCATCGGCCGAGCTGTTGATCGTCACCGGCCGGCCCTGAACCAGGATCTCACCGGCGTCCGGCGCATAGGCGCCGAACAGCACGTTCATCAGCGTCGTCTTGCCGGCGCCGTTTTCACCCAGCAGCCCGAGAATTTCGCCCGGCACGACGCTCAGATCGACGGCTTCGTTCGCCTTGACGGCGCCGAAGCTCTTGGAGATGCCGCGCATTTCGATGAGAGGGGCGGGCGTTGACAAGGGTGCTCCTGGTGAGAGATGGCGCTGACACCCCTCCCCCTTGAGGGGAGGGTGCCGAGCGAAGCGAGGCGGGAGGGGTCACCTCAGCTGCCTCGACCTTTAGACCGATAAAGATGGAGCGCGTCACAGCGGACCCCACCCGGCCCTTCGGGCCACCCTCCCCTCAAAGGGGAGGGCTGCGCCGCTCAATCCGAAACCGGCGTTTCCTCGTCGACGTTGACGCGGAAATTGCCGTCGAGGATTTCTGCCTTTTTCGTTTCGACCAGCTCCTTGACGTCGGCGGGCAGCGTCTTCTCGAATTTGTGATACGGCGCCAGAAAGGAGCCGCCCTTGGCCATGCGCGAGAAATCGCCGTAGTCCTGCGCGGTGAAGACGCCGGCCTTGACCAGCTTGATCGCGTGCTCGACCGTCGGATACATGTCCCAGACCGGGCCGGTGATCACTGAGTCCGGGCCGAGGTTGGACTGGTCGGACATGTTGGAGATGGCGAGGATCTTCCTCTCGACCGCCGCTTCGATGACGCCGAAACGTTCGGCATAGATCACGTCGACACCGGCGTCGATCTGGGCGATCGCCGCTTCCTTCGCCTTTGGCGGGTCGAAGAAGGAGCCGATGAAAGCGACCTTCCTCTTGATTTCAGGATTGACCTCCCGGGCGCCGGCAAAGAAGGCATTGACCAGCCGATTCACTTCCGGAATGCCCATCGCCGCGACGGCGCCGATCGTGCCTGATTTCGACATCTTTCCGGCGATCAGGCCGGAGAGATAGGCCGGCTCGTGAATCCAGTTATCGAAGACTGCGAAATTCGGCTCGGCCGGCCCGGCGCCGGAGCCGAACAGGAAGGCGACCTTCGGAAACTGCTTGGCCGTGCGGCGGGATTCGCGCTCGGCCGCGAAAGCATCGCCCAACACCAGCTCATAGCCGCCCTGCGCATATTCGCGCATGACACGGCTGAAGTCGGCCGTCTGCACTTTCTCCGACCATTTGTATTCGATGCCGAGTTCCTTCTCGGCCCTCTGCAGGGCGACATGGATCTGGTGGACCCATGGCTCCTCGGTCGGCGTGGCGAAGATCGCCGCCACCTTCAGCTTCTTGTCCTGCGCCAAGGCACTGCCCGGCAGCATGGCTGCCGCCAGGCCAAGCGCGCCGAGTTCCAGCACATTGCGTCGCGAAAATCCTTCGCGTTTCGATTGCATTTTGCTCTTCCCATTTTCCATTGCATGCCCCTCTGATTGGCGCCGCGTCGAGCCGGCTTTGTTCTCTGGAGTATCAGCCAGAGAACTATGGAACGGAGCCCCACCTTTGTCCACATGGTCAAATTTGCCGGCGGAAAAGCTGCAACCTGGCCGCCCTCCATCGCAACCACGGCGGCAGTGGATCGCTTGCGCTCAATGCTTGATGCGGTCGCGCATGGCGTACCAGAGCATGCCGAGCACATAGAGCGGGCCGCGCAGCGCGGTGCCGCCGGGAAACGGCATTGGCCTCAGCGTCGAAATCAGATCGAGCCGCGAAGCATCGCCGGTGATCGCCTCGGCAAGCAGCTTTCCCGACAGCGTCGACAGGATCACGCCCTTGCCGGAATAGCCATGCGCAAAATAGACCTCGCCATAGTGGCCGACATCCGGCAGGCGCGATGTTGTCACCGAGACCAGCCCGCCCCAGGCATGATCGATGCGGCGGCTGCGCAATTGCGGAAAGGTCTTTTCCATATGCGGCCGCACGAAGCCGGCAATGTCGGCGGGCGGCGACGGCGTGTAGCGCTCGCCGCCGCCGAACAGCAGGCGTCCGTCCGCCGACAGCCGGTAGTAGTTGACCACGAAGCGGGTGTCGGAAACGGCGACATTGCTTGGGATGACGTCGCTCGGGTCGTCCAGCGGCTCGGTGGCGACGATGTAGTTGCCGACCGGCATGATGCGGCTGTTGACGCGCTGCTCGAGCCCCTGGAGCAGCGCGTCGCCCGCCAGCACGACATGCTTGGCCCGGACCGAACCCTTGGCCGTCGCAACCCTGATGGCAGGTTCCCGCTCCAGCCGCAGCGCCACCGAATTCTCATGGATACTGACGCCCGCCGCTGCCGCCGCGCGGGCAAGACCCAGCGTGTAGTTCAGCGGATGCATGTGACCGCCGAGCTTCTCGTACATCGCGCCGTGATAGGGCGTGTTCACCATTCCACGCGCCTGCGCTGCCGACAGCATCTCGACATCATGAAAATTCATCACGGTGGCAAGGCACTCGACCTCTTCTTCGAGGTCGCGCAGGTCGGAGCTGTTGACCGCACCGGCCAGATGGCCGGTGAGCCGGAGGTCGCAACCGATGGCATGGCGCTCGATCAGGTCGAGCACCAGCCCGCGCGCCTCGAAGGCGAGCTCGAACAGCGCCCGCGCCCGTTCGGGCCCATAAAGCTTGACCAGACCCTTGGCGCCCTTGCGCAGGCCGGGGATGATCTGGCCGCCATTGCGCCCCGATGCCCCCCAGCCGATCTTGCCGCCTTCCAAGAGCACGACCTTCAGCCCGCGCTCGGCCGCATGAAGGGCTGCGGACAGGCCGGTACAGCCGCCGCCGACCACCACCAAGTCGGCGTCGACGTCGCCCTGCAACGCCGGATGATCCGGAGCCGGATTGGCCGTCGCGACATAATAGGACTTGCCGATATCCAGGCCGGAGTTGAAGCCCCCAGATTCGAAGCCCATCATCAAACCTTGAGCAGCAGGTGATCGCGTTCCCAGCTCGTGACGACGCTCTGGAACAGGTCGAGCTCGACGCTCTTGACGCGCAGATAGGTCTGGAAGAAATCCTCGCCGAGCAACTCCCGAACTGGGCTGCACGCAGCGAAACGTTCGAGCGCCTCCTCCATGGTTTTGGGCAGCGTGCTCTTGCTGCGATAGGCATTGCCCGATGCCTCGGGCGAACGCGACAGCTTTTCCTCGACGCCGAGATAGCCGCAGAGCAGCGAGCCGGCCATCGCCAGATAGGGATTGGCGTCGGCGCCGGGCAGCCGGTTTTCCACCCGCCGCGCAGCCCGCCCGCCGGCCGGCACGCGCAGGCCGCAGGAGCGATTGTCATGCGACCACTCGATGTTGGCGGGTGCGCTGTGGTTCGGCCGGATGCGGCGGAACGAATTCACGTTCGGCGCAAACAGTGGCATCACCTCGGGAATGTATTTCTGCAGGCCACCGATGAAATGCCCGAACATTTCGGTGTCGGCATCATCGCGCCCGGCGAACAGCGTATTTCCCGCCTCGTCGATGACAGACATGTGGAGATGCATGGAGCTGCCGGCCTGCGCGGCGATCGGCTTGGCCATGAAGGTCGCATGCATGCCACCTTCCTGCGCGGCCTGGCGCGTCATCCGCTTGAACAGCAGCACCTTGTCGGCCAACGGCAGCGCGTCGCCATGCAGGAAATTGATCTCGAGCTGCGCCGTGCCTGACTCGTGGATCAGCGTGTCGAGCGGCAGCCCGGCCGCCGCGGCATAGTCGTAGAGGCGCCGGATCACCGGCTCGAACTCCTCCAGCGCCGCCATGTCGTAGGGGTGCTGTACGGTTTCGGGGCGGCCATTGCGCCCGACCGGTGCGGTCAGCGGCCGATCGGGATCTGGATTGGGCGCGGTCAGGTAGAATTCGAGCTCCGGCGCGACTACCGCCCGCCAGCCACGCTGGCGATAGAGATCAAGCACGGCCCTCAAGACATGACGTGGCGAGGCCATCCACGGCCGGTCATCCATGTGAAACGCATCGGCGAAGACATAGGCTTTCCCTGCTCCGGCACCGGGTGCAAGGCAGAGCGTCGCGACATCCGGCACCATCCGCATGTCGGGGTCCTGATAGCCGAAGCCCTCGTCGTTGGAACCGGAATAGCGGCCGTCTATGCAGACCAGGAAGGCGCTGCTCGGCAGGTAGAGCGCACGGTCCTCGAGCGACTTCAGGAACCTGGCCGTCGGCAACGCCTTGCCGCGCAACACGCCATTCACATCCGGCACCAGGCACTCGACTTCCCTGATCCCCTGCTGCTCCAGCCATCCCTTCGGATCGTCCGTCGGGGTCATTTGCGGTGCATCCGTTGTCGTTGTGTTGAGCATCAGGTCACGTCCTTACGAGGGCGAGAATAGCTTCGGCGGCGGCGTCCGTTCCCGGCGCCCGTGCCATGGTGGCCGCATTCTCCTTGAGGCGAAAGCGCATTTCGCCGTCGGCCATTAGGCCAAGGATGACGTTTTTCAGTTCGTCGTCGCTCCAGCCGTCGCGGCTGATGTGGCGGCCAACGCCGGTTTCCTCGGCGCGTTGCGCGTTGTCGTGCCCGTCCCAGCAATAGGGCATGATCAGCGACGGCACGCCGAAACGCAGCGCTTCGCAAAAGCTGTTGTTGCCGCCGTGATGGATGAAGAGATCGGATTTCGCGACGACCGACGGCTGCGGAAACCAGGCGTCGAGATAGACATTGTCCGGAACCGCGCGATAGGTGTCGCGCAGACCGCCGGCATTGACGATGAAGCGGGCGGGAAGCCGGTCGAACACGGTGAGCATGCGCTCGATCAGGCCGACATCCATGGCTCCCAGGCTGCCGAAGCTGAGATAGACCAGCGGCCCGTCATTGCGCGGAAAGACCGGCACGTCGAACGGCCCTTCTGAACGGACGCAGCCTTCAAGATAGACGAAGCGGGCTGGGTCGAGCGGCTCTGCCCGCCGCCTGCGCACGATCGTCGGAGTCAGCAGCAAATTGAGGGCCGGCGAAGCTTCTAGAAAAAGACCCTTCGGCAAGGGCGCAAGACCGGCATCGGTCCGAAGCCGGTTGAAGCGGTCGTGGGCCGGGGCGACCGCTGCCATATAATGCGCCTCGAAGGCAGCACGGCTCGGGTCGTCGGCGGCGAGCCCGGACAGATAGGGCGGTACATCGGCGTCGGGCAGCTCGGTCTCGGCGCAGGAGACGACGCGCACCCACGGGCACCCGGCGGCAGCCAGCGCCGGAAACATGATGACGTTGTCGAGCACCACGGCATCCGGCTTCAGCCGCGCCAGCAATTGGCGCAGCGGCGCCTCGGCATTGACCGCCGTATCGACGATCGCTTCCCAGGTCGGCGCGACATAGGTTTCGAGCTGGTCGATCGGGCTCAGCCTGAAATGCGGCAGATGCCGGCGCACGAAAGCCTGCCAGTAGCTCTGGCGTTCGCTGTCGGTCAGCGGATCGTCGGTCGGCAACTGGTATTCCTGAAAACCATAGTCGGCAAACACGCCGGAAAAGCCGGCGTGGCAGATGAACACCGGCCGGGCGCCACGGGCGCGCAAGGCCTGTGCGATGCCGACGCAATTGAGCGCGGCGCCGAAGCTCGCCTCGGGAAACAGCGCGATGGTCGGGCTGGCTTTGCGCGTCACTGTTCTCGTGGTCCTCGTCAATCCGGCCGGCTGATCATGCCGAACAATGCGGGGGCCCCGCGACTGGCCGCCTGCGGCCGCTGACTGCGGGACAACCGCAGGTGGACGCGAAGCAGATCGGCTGCAACCTCATACTGCCGGCTTTCCAATTGGTCGAGTATGGTCAGGTGCTCGCGCAGCGATTGTTTCAGCCGGAAGACGTTGACGCCGGCATAAGTCCCCGGCAGCCGGCGCAGCCTGAGGTGATCGGACAGCGCGTCGGTGACGAACCGATTGGCGGCGCCGTCGGCGATCATGCCGTGAAAATCGATGTCCAGCCGCTGGAACTCTCTGATATCGAACGCGGCGTCGGGCAGCGCCAGCAGCGTTTCCATGCCCTGGCGCAAGGCTGCCGCGCGGGTCCCGTCCAGCCGAAAGCCAGACGCCAGAATGGCGGCGGGTTCGAGCAGCAGGCGGAACTCGTAGCTTTCCCCTTGTGCCTCTGGATCGTCAGGCGCCCGCCTGAACAGCCAGGCCTGGCCCGGTGCCCGGTCCAGAAGATTTTCATCTGTCAGTTTCTTTAGCGCTTTTAGTACCGTCTTTCGCTCGGCATCATACCGCCGCATCAGCGCGCCGATGGTCACCGTCTGATCCAGTCGGCGCGCCGACCGGTCGCGCAGGATCATTTCCGCGAGTTCGTCTTCTTCGGCGCTCGGCAGGTCGGCGGCAACGGTCGCCTGGTTGGTGAGGTCGACGGCCAGCCGATAGCCGGATTCAGCTTGCCAGCGCACCACGCCTTTTTCGGTGAGCAGGCGCAACGCGGCCCGCACCGGGGTCCGCGAGACGTTGCAGAGAGAAGCGATCTGCTGTTCCGGGAGATGAGCGCCGGCCTCGAAGCCGCGTTGCCGGGCCACATCGAGAATGCGCTGAGCGAGATCGAGATGGTTGGTACGTGGTCGTCTGGCAACGGCTTGCATGGTGATTCTCGTGAGCGGGCTTGACCGCTGCGGTTTGACCGATCGCCCTTGTAGACACAATCGGCGATTTCGCAGCGATCTGGCAAATTATGGATTGACGTACTTTTTTCTACAATAGTACTGTAACGTCAATCGGCAACAAAAAAAGACCGGGGAACAGGATCGAAGCGGCGGCATGATCGCAAGCGCTGGTCCGACGATTGATTGAATTCGACGATCAACCAGAATGGGAGTCTGTCATGACCGCCACCACCCTGCGGCACCGTTCGTTAAAAACATCCTCGATCGCGCTTGGCCTCGCCATGGCGCTGTCGGCGCCGGCGGCCGCCGCCGACCTCGTCATTTCCAACTGGGACGGCTACATGGCGCCGGATGCCATGGCCGCCTTCAAGGCGGCGACCGGCGTTTCCGGCGAGGTCGTCGTTCACGCCACCAATGAGGAGATCATGGGCAAGCTCGTCGCGTCGGGCGGCAAGGGCTATGACGTGGTTTTCGTCTCCTCGCCCTTCGCCGAAGTCCTGAACAAGCTCGGCCTGATCGAGACGATCGACCACGCCAAGGTCCCCAACCTCGCCAATCTCTATCCCGAGGCGGCGAAGCTGCCGCACGACGACGGCAACAATTTTTCCGTGCCTTACACCTGGGGCACCACCGGCCTCTGCTACCGCTCGGATCTGGTCAAGACTGAGCCGGCCAGCTGGAATGATCTTCTCGCCCCGTCCGATGCGCTCAAGGGCAAGACCACCATGCTGGCAACCGACCGCTGGCTACTTGCCGCCGGCCAGCTCGCCAAAGGCTATTCGGTCAACGAGACCGATCCGGCCAAGCTCGCCGAGGTCAAGGACCTGCTGATCTCGGCCAAGAAGACCTTGCTCGCCTATGACGACACCACCTTCTATTCGAAGCTGGTCTCGGGCGAGGCGCTAATGGTGCAGGCATGGGATGGCTGGTGCAATTACGGCATCGCCGAAAATCCTGAGATTAAATACACCATACCCAGGGAAGGCTCGGACCTGTGGGTCGACACGATGGTGGTGATGAAGGCATCGGCCAACAAGGACGCCGCCTTCCAGTTCATCAACTTCATGCTGGACGCCAAGAACCACGCCTGGGCGGCCCAGAACATCGACTACAAGGTGCCGAACAAGCCGGCTATGGAAAGCCTGCCAGCCGATTTCCTCGCCAAATTCCCCAATATGGCCATGCCGGTGGCCGAGCTGGTCAAGTTCGAGCAGTTGCGCGACGTCGGCGATGCCCAGCGCGACTATTCGAAGATCGTCAGCGAGATCAAGGCCGCGCAATAGTTTCGGCATCTGGAATCAGGCTTGCGTTCCTTCACGCCCCCCTCTGGCCTGCCGGCCATCTCCCCCTCAAGGGGGGAGATCGGCTGGATTGCGGCCTGTCGCCAATCTCCGGCGCAGCACCCCCTCATCCGGCCGCGGAGCCTGTCCTCGGGCTTGCCGGAGGCAAGACCCGTGGGCGGCCACTTTCTCTCCGCTGGGGAGAAGAGGCAGGCGCCAGCGCCGACGATCTCCTCTCCCCTCGGGGAGAGGTCGGATTGCCCCGAATTGCCCTTCGCAATCCGGGTGAGGGGGCGCCTGTCCAAACACAAATTCGATGCCTTTGAGATGGCCGGCAGGCCAGAGGGGGGTACTCCTCAATGAGATCTTTCGTCCCCTCTCGCTCCTCTTTGCTGATGGCGCCGGCGCTGGCCTGGCTCACCGCCTTGATGGTGGTGCCATGCGCGTTGGTGCTGGCGCTCGCCTTCTTCCGGCGCGGCATCTATGGTGGCATCGAATACACCTTCACGCTGGAGAATTTCGGGCTGGTCTTCGACCCGCTCTATGCCGGCATCTTCTTCAATTCGGCGCGCATCGCCGGCACGGCAACCCTGATCGCCGTGGTGATCGGCTATGCCGCCGCCTATGCGATCGCTGCGGCACCGCGCCGGCTGCAGCCGGTATTCCTGTTCTTCGCCGTATTGCCGTTCTGGTCCAACTACCTGATCCGCACCTATGCCTGGATCGTGCTGCTCAACCGTGAAGGCCTGATCACCCAACTCTTGCGCTGGTTCGGCTACACCGGCGAGCCGCCGTCGATGCTTTACACCGAAGGCGCCGTCATCGCCGGGCTGGTCTACAATTATCTGCCCTTCGTCATCCTGGCCTGCTACGCGCCGCTGTCGCGGCTCAACCCGGAGCTCGCCGAGGCATCGCGCGATCTTGGCGCTTCGGCCATGACCACATTTCGCCGGGTCATCCTGCCGCTGACAGTGCCGGGTATCGCCGCCGGGGCGGTCTTCGTCTTCGTGCTGTCGATCGGCAATTTCGTAACGCCCGCACTGCTCGGCGGCGGCCGTTTCCAGATGATCGGCAATCTCGTCTACGAGCAGTTCCTAACCGCCAATGACTGGCCGTTCGGCGCAGCACTGGCGATGGCGCTGATCGCCATCATGCTGCTGGTGCTGACGGCGCAGGCCGTGGCAGCCGATCACGCCGCCGGCCGTATCGCCGAAGCGAAAGGAGGCGCCGATGGCTGAGCGCTCCCCCGCCACACGGCGCACGCTCTGGCTCATGCTTTCGCTGGTCTTCGCCTTCCTCTACATTCCGATCGCCGTGCTGGTGGCGCTGTCTTTCAATCAAGGCGGGCTGCCGACCGTCTGGTCGGGCTTTTCGCTGAAATGGTATGCCTCGCTCGCCGGAAACGCCGCGATCCTTTCCGCCGCCCTCAACACGCTGATCGTGGCACTGGTCTCGACCGCCATCGCCACGCTGCTCGGCACGCTGCTGGCGATCGGCGTCGAAATGCGCCGGCAGTATGGGAGACGCCTCGAGGCGCTGATCTTTGCGCCGATGATCATTCCCGACATCGTGCTGGCGATCGCGCTGCTCAGCTTCTTCTCGTTGCTCGATTTCACCCTGGGCCTGCACACCATCATCCTTGCCCATGTCGTCTTCAACCTCGCCTTCGTCTGTTCGGTGGTGCGTGCGCGGCTGAAGAGCTTCGACTGGTCGATCGTCGAGGCCTCCGCCGATCTCGGCGCTTCCGCAATCACCACCTTCAGGCGGGTGACATTGCCGGTCATCCTGCCGGCGGTCGTCGCCGGTGCGCTGCTCGCCTTCACGCTTTCGGTCGACGAGTTCATCATCGCCTTCTTCACATCAGGCGCCGGCCGTGCCTCGACCACGCTGCCGATGCAGATCTATTCGATGATCCGCTTCGGCATCACCCCGGAGATAAACGCATTGGCGACCATCGTCATGGCGGTCTCAATCACCGCGCTGACCCTGTCGCAGCGGCTCAACCGCGGGGTGATCGGCCAATGAGCGCACCCCGCACGCTGCTGGCAATCGACAAGGTGTCGAAGAATTTCGGCCGGGTCACGGCCGTGGACGGCATCTCGCTCGATATCCGCGAGAACGAGTTCTTCGCCTTGCTTGGACCTTCGGGCTGCGGCAAGACCACGCTGCTGCGCATGCTGGCCGGCTTCGAGACGCCCAATCACGGGCGCATCCTGCTCGACGGCCGCGACATCGCCAAAACCCCGCCCAACAAGCGGCCGGTCAATCTGATGTTCCAGTCCTATGCGCTGTTTCCGCATATGAGCGTCAGGGCCAATGTCTCCTACGGCCTCGAAATGGAACGTTTGCCGGCAAATGAAATTCGCTCCCGCGTCGACGCCATCCTGGCGACGACCGAGCTCATTCCTTTCGCCGACCGCAAGCCGGAGCAATTGTCGGGCGGCCAGAAACAGCGCGTCGCGCTTGCCCGGGCGTTGGTCAAGCGGCCGCGGCTGCTGCTGCTCGACGAGCCGCTCGGCGCGCTCGACAAGAAGTTGCGCGGCGCCATGCAGCTGGAGCTGAAGCGCCTGCAGCACGAGGTCGGCATCACCTTCGTCATCGTCACCCATGATCAGGAGGAATCACTTGTCATGGCCGACCGCATGGCGGTGCTCAGGGACGGCAAGCTGCTGCAATGCGACACGCCGCATGCGGTCTACGAGCATCCGGCCGACCGTTTCGTCGCCGACTTCATCGGCGTCATGAATTTCGTGCCGGGCAAGGCCACCGCCGACGGGGTGATGGCAGCGGACGGCACACGGATCGCCGGCACGGTTCCCGCAATACTTTCACCCGGCGCTGCGGCGGTCTCTTCGGTGCGGCCCGAACGCATCCGGCTTTTCCCGTCGCCAGAGACAGCCAACCGGATCGCCGGCACCGTCGAGGCGCTCGCCTATCACGGGCTCGACCTGCAGCTGCATGTCCGCACCGCTCTGTCGCCAAAGCTATTCCTGGTGCGCGTCACCGCCGACGCCGCCGACCGGCGCCCGGTCTCGTCAGGCGATGCGGTCGAACTCGGCTGGGATGCCGCCGACGTCAGAATTTTCGCAGATTGATCGAAGGAGAACTTTCATGGCGCAGAAGACGATCGCGTTTTTTCCGGAAGCGGCCTATGGCCCGGCGCTCAATTCCGTCGGCATCGCCCAGGCGGTCGAGGCGCGCGGCCACAGAGCGGTATTCCTGTCGGACCCCGGCTTCGTCGACGTCTACAAGGGCTACGGCTTCGAGGCTCATCCGGTGAACCTGTCCGAGCCGATGCCGCCCGAGCAGATGGCCAAGTTCTGGGAAGACTTCATCAACGGCCATATCCCGAACTTCCGCAAGTCGCCCTACGACCAGATCGACAACTACGTGAAGGACTGCTGGACTGCGATCGTCGACAGCGCCAAATGGGCTGAGAAGGATCTGCCTGGCGTGCTTGCGACGATCAAGCCCGATGTCATCTGCGTCGACAACGTCATCCTGTTTCCGGCGATCAAGCAGTATGGCAAGCCGTGGGTGCGCGTCATCTCCTGCTCGGAAAACGAGATCGAGGACGAGGATATCCCGCCGCATCTGTCCGGCTGCGGCGAGAACGACCACGCCTGTCATGAGCGCTACCGCAACCATTTCAACGCCGTCATCAAGCCGATCCATGACGACTTCAATGCATTTTTGAAAGCGAACAACGAAGCGCCTTATCCGATCGGCCAGTTCTTCGAGGCCTCGCCCTACCTCAACCTGCTGCTCTATCCCGAGGCGGCAAAGTTCAAGCGCCGCCGTCCGCTCGACCCGGCAAAGTTCCAGTATCTGGAAGGCTGCGTGCGGCAGGAGAAGCCCTACACCGTGCCGACCTTCGCGAAAAACAATGACGGGCCGCTGCTCTATGTTTCCTTCGGCAGTCTTGGCGCCGGCGATGTCGACCTGCTGAAGCGCATCATCGCGACGCTGGGCAAGACGCGCTACCGGGCGCTGGTCAATGTAGGCGGCTACAAGGACCAGTACGCGCAAGTGCCCGAAAACGTCATCGTCGAGAGCTGGTTCCCGCAACCCTCGGTCATCCCGCAGGTCGACGCTGTAATCCACCATGGCGGCAACAATTCGTTCACCGAGTGTCTCTACTTCGGCAAGCCGGCGATCATCATGCCCTATGTCTGGGATGGCCACGACAACGCGACGCGGGTCGAGGAGACCGGCCACGGCTTCGGCATGCCGCGCTACGACTGGACCGACGCCGAGCTGATCGCCAGGATCGAAATCTGCCTGACCGACCCGGCAATCAAGGCCAAGCTGGCGAAGACGTCGGCGCAGATGCGGGCGCAGAACGGCCCGGAGAAGGCAGCGGGGCTGCTGGAACAACTTCTATGAGCGCGATGCTTGACGTGCCGAGCCAAGGCACCCACCTCTGGCCTGCCGGCCATCTCCCCCTCAAGGGGGGAGATTGGCAGTTTCGCCGACGGCTTCTCACAGTACCCGTTGGCAATTGGCGAAGGCCTAGCGGCAGTCCGATCTCCCCCCTGGAGGGGGAGATGTCCGGCAGGACAGAGGGGGGCGCCGTAGAGCGAGATCATCGCGAAGTCATGCGCCGCACCAGCGGAGCACCCGCATGACCTCCTCTGTGCCACATCTCCACCAAGCCTCGACCCGCACCGACCTCGTCGACTGGGGCGCACAGCCGGATGCGCTGGAAGGCGCTTCGCACTCCACCGGCAGGCTCGTCCACAAGGGGCCGAACAACCAGCCGGAATCCGGCATCTGGGTCTGCACGCCCGGCCGCTGGCGGCTGGCGATCCCGCGCGACGAATTGTGCCATTTCGTTGCCGGCCGCGCGACCTACCGATCGGACGACGGCGAGGTGATAGACGTCTCCGCCGCCACGGTGGTCATGTTCCCGGCCGGCTGGGCGGGCGAATGCACCGTCCACGAGACCATCCGCAACATTTACATGCTGGCCTGAAGCCAGCCACTGGAGCTCTACGACATGCCGACACAGATCATGAAATCGCCGCTCGCCCTCACCGACCTCGTCGACTGGGGCGTCATCCCTACCATGATCGAGGGAGAATCCCGCACCTCCGGCAAATTGCTGCACAAGGGACCTGAGGGCCGCTCCGAATGTGGGCTGTGGGTCTGCACGCCGGGCAAATGGCACTGCCACGTCACCCGCGACGAGTTCTGCCATTTCCTCGAGGGCCGCTGCACCTATGTCCACGAATCCGGCGAGGTGATCGACATCGAACCGGACACCGCAGCGTTCTTTCCGCAGGACTGGAAGGGCGTCTGCACCGTCCACGAGACCGTCAAGAAGGTCTACATGATCCGCTGAGCCTTCTCGATAATTCTACCTCTGCCGGACACCTGACGTGGTTTTCTCCGCTTCCGATGCTCACGGACTCCAACGTCCGCTCCGCTTCGGTTCTCGAAAACCACGTCATCTGTCTCGGCAGGGCGAATTCTCAAAAAGGCTCCGTGCACACGGGAGGACAGAATGGATTTTTCACCTGACCGGCCGACCTTCTTCGTCAATCCCGATTATCGACCGATGACCGGTGCGGCAAAGCCGGTGATCGATCCGGCGACGCTGGAAACCGTCGGCGCGGTTACCGCAGCCAGCGATGCCGAGGTCGACGCCGTGCTGACCGCGGCGACCAAGGCGCAGGCGGCGTGGAAAAAACTCGACGCCAAGAGCCATGCCAGGCATCTGCACGCAGTCGCCAACGCCATCGAGGCGGCCGACTTCACGCGCTGCGCCGAGCTGATGGTGCGCGAGATGGGCAAGCCCTATCCGGAAGCGATCGGCGAGATCGCCAACTGCGCGCCGATCTTCCGCTACTACGCCGAAATCGCGCGTGACGACGCCGGCAAGATTGCCGGCACCACGCAGGCCGGTTCGTTTCAATATGCGCGCTACGAGCCTTACGGCACGTCCGTGCACATCATGCCCTACAATTTCCCGATCCTGTTGATGTGCTGGACCGTTGCCGCCTCGCTTGCCGCCGGCAATGCCTGCGTGATCAAGCCGGCCGAAGCGACGACACTGTCGACGCTGGAGTACATGACGGTGTTCCGCTCACTGCCGGAGGGCCTGGTTTCCTGCCTGCCGGGTGGTGCGGCTACCGCGCAGGCGCTGATCGCTTCGGACCGCACGCATGCGGTCGCCTTCACCGGCTCGGTCGCCGCCGGCAAGGCTGTAGCCGTCGCTTGCGCCGAACGCATGAAGCCTTGCGTTATCGAGGCCGGCGGCAGCGATCCGCTGATCATCAGCCAACACGCCCCGCTCGAGGTGGCGGCGGCCGGCAGCGTCACCGCCGCGTTCCATCTCACCGGCCAGGTCTGCACCTCGGCCGAACGCTTTTTCGTCGTCGATGCCGTTCACGACCGTTTTGTCGAGCTGTTTGCGCAGAAGACACGGGCGCTGCGCATCGGCAACGGGCTGGACAAGACCGAGATCGGACCGCTGGTCAGCGAGGCGGCGCGGGCGAAAGTCATGCGGCTGGTCGATGATGCGATCCGCAGCGGCGCCAAGGCCGTCACCGGCGGGCGCATTCCGCCGGCGCATAATGTCGGCTGGTTCTACGAGCCGACGATCCTGACCGGCGTGACCCCCGACATGGCGATCGTGCGCGAAGAGTGTTTCGGACCGGTCGCCGCGATCTGCCGGGTCAAGGATTTCGACGAGGCAATAGCGCTTGCCAATGACAGCCCGTTCGGACTCGGCGCCTCGGTCTTCACCACCGATCTCGCTGAAGCGCATGAGGCTGCGGAGCGGCTCGAAGCCGGCATAGTCTGGGTCAACAATCCGCTGATCGACAATGACGCGCTGCCGTTCGGTGGCTGGAAGGCGTCGGGCCTTGGCCGCGAACTGGGACGCCAGGGGCTCGATGCCTTCCGCCGCTCGAAGATGGTGATCATCGACCACAAGCCAGCGATCCAGGGCTGGTGGTATCCCTATCCCGACAGCTGGTTCCGCGAAGCCGGCGGCCGCAAGCATGTATGAGATATGAACGGCTACGTCAGCCGATGCTCTCGCCGCCGTCGATCACCAGCGCTTGGCCGGTCATGAAGGACGAGCGATCGGAGACGAGGAACAGGATCGCCTCGGCTATTTCTTCCGCGCTGGCCCAGCGCTGCATGGGAATCTTGGTGCGAACGTAGCGTTCGATCGCGTCCCGCCCGCCCATCTGGGCGATGAACGGCTCGTTGAAGGGCGTGTCGACCCAGCCCGGGCAGAGCGCGTTGACGCGGACATTGTGCTTGGCATAGTCGAGCGACATCTGCCGGGTCATCGCCACCACGGCATGTTTTGAGGTTGCGTAGGCGATCATCTCGCGGTCGTAGAACACACCCGAATTCGAGGCGGTGTTCAAGATGACACCGCCGCCCTGTTCGATCATCGATGGCATGACGAGCCTGGCCGCGAGGAACTGCGCCCGTACGTTGATCCGCCAGGAGGCATCCATGCCGTCGATGCCGACTTCGGTCAGCGTGCCGCCGACCTGGACCCCGGCATGGTTGTGCAGGATATCGATCCGGCCATGTTTGCCCAGTGTGTCCGCAATGAGTTGCTCGACCGCCGCGTCCTGGCCAACATCGGTCGCGACCGCTTCGGCCCGGCCGCCGGCTGCTCGGATGCCGGAAGCCGTGGCTTCGCCCGCAGGCTGATCCCTGTCGGCGACCACCACCACCGCGCCTTCCCTGGCCATGACCATGGCACCGGCGCGCCCGATGCCCGAGCCGGCGCCCGTCACCACGGCAATGCGATCTTTCAGAATCATGATGCGACTTTCAGTTTGATGGGTTGCGTCGGCGCAATTGCCATTGGGCAAGCACCACAAGCAGAACGGAGGCGACGAGGACGATCGTCGCGATGGCATTGATTTCCGGCGTGACCCCGCGCCGGATCGAGGCAAAGACATAGATCGGCAACGTCGTCTGTGCGCCGGCGACGAAGAAGGCGACGATGAAATCGTCGAAGGAGAAGGTGAAGGCGAGCAGGAAGCCGGCGATCACCGCCGGCATGATCTGCGGCAACACGATGCTGCGGAAGGTCGTCAGCGGGGTGGCGTAAAGATCACTCGAGGCCTCGACCAGATTGCGGTCGAGGCTGCCGAGGCGTGTGCCGACGATCATCGCCACCAGCGCCATCGAAAACAGGCCGTGCGCGGCGATGATCGAGCCGTAGCCGAGCGCCAGGCGTGGCGGCTGGTCGTTCGGCCACAGCGACGCGAGAAACGGATTGACGACCCCAAATAGCTGGACGAGCGCGACCAGCGTCGAGATGCCGATGACGACGCCCGGGACGACGATCGCAGCACCCAAAAGCGCATCGAATACGGCCCGTGTCCGCGCGCCGACACGCGCCAGGCCAAGCGCCGCCGCCGTGCCGCACAGCGCCGCGAGCAAGGCGCTGGTGGTGGCGATGAACAGGCTATTCTTCAGCGCTTCGACCAGGAACGGGTTCGACAGCGCCTTGCCGTACCACTGCACCGAAAAGCCGGTGAATTCGCTGGCGTGGCGACCGGCATTGAAGGAGAACAGCACCACAAGCGCGATCGGCAGGTACAGGAAGGCAAAGACCGCAACGACGAAGGCGCGCATCAGATCAGGTCCACCCGGCGCGCGCCGGAAAGCCGGGTCGAAATGCGGTTGGCGACAATCAGCACCACCACCGAGACCAGAACCAGCGTGATCGCGATTGCCGATCCGAACGGCCAGTTGCGTGATTGCAGGAACAGATCGACCAGCGCGTTGCCGATGAAGAACACCTTGCCGCCGCCGAGCAGTGTCGGGATCAGATATTCGCCGAGCAGTAGGATCATCACCAGTGAGAAGCCGGTCATCACACCCGGCAGCGACAGCCGCAGCGTCACGCCAAGGAATGTCGAGATCGGCATTGCGCCGAGATCGGCGGAGGCTTCCAGCAGTCGGCGATCGAGCCGCTCGAGGCTGACATAGATCGGCAGGATCATCAGCGGCAGATAGCCATAGACGATGCCGAGCAGGACCGCGCCCGGCGTGTTGATCAGCCGCACATCTTCGAACCCGACATAGGTCAGCAACGCCGGGATGCCGCGCCCACCCAGAACGTACATCCAGGCGTAGGTACGCATCAGCAGGCTAGTCCAGAACGGGATGACGACGAGCGCAAGCAGGATCAACCGCCACCGCTCCGGCGCGCGCAAAGCGAGGTAATAGGCGACCGGATAGGCGACGAAAAGACAGGCCAATGCGCCCGCCGGCGCCAACACCATCGTGTTCCAGAAGGCGGTCGCCCGCGCCGGAAGATTGGCATATTGCGCCAAGGTGAAAGCGGCCTGATAGCCGCCTTCCGGCGCCCGCTCGCCGACGCTGAAGACAGCGATCGCGACGAACGGCAAGACCAGAAACACCACCAGCCACGCCGCTGCTGGACCGAGCAACAGCGCAGTCAGGAGATTGTGATGAAGGACATTGCTGCGCATTGAAACCCGCCCGGGTGCCGGCGGACATCTGCCCGCCGGGTGAGTTGCCTGCATCGGACCTATGGCCCGCCCGGTTCAAGCCGACTTGAAGCGTGCCATCAGTTCGGCCCGGCCCGGATCGGTCAGCGTCGCAGCCGCACCGAATTCCAGCGGCTTCAGCAGATCGGCCGCCGGGTAGAGGATCGGATTGTCCAGCACTTCCTTGGGCAGCAGCGCATTGACCCGCGCATCGGTGGAGGGTGCACCGTTGGCCAGATGCTCCTTGACCGCGACTTTCGGGTCCATCAGGTAGTTGAGAAGGGCATAGCCGGCGGGCTTGTTGGGCGCATCCTTCGGAATGGCGTAGAAGTCGGTCCAGATCTCGCCGCCCTCCTTGCCAAGCACATAGGCGATCTCGGGAATGTCGCGGTGAAGCTGAGCCCCGTCATTGGTCCAGCACATCGTCATCCAGGCGTCGCCGGCACGCATCGACGGCTGATAGTCGCTGGAAACCGCAAGCAGATGCGGCTTGACCTTCAGCAGCAATTCCTCCGCCTTGGCGAGCTCGTCCTGCTTCAGCGAGTTGAACGAGAAGCCGAAATATTTCAGCGCATTGCCGATCGTAGTGAGCTGGTAGTCGTGAACCATGGTCCGGCCGTCGCCCTCCGCCATGGCCGTGTCCCAGAATTCCTTCCAGCTCGTCATCGGCTTGGTGAGCTTCTCGGTATTGACGGCAAATCCGGTGGTGCCCCAATTCTTCGGCACCGCGTAGGTTACGCCGTCGATCGTGCCTTCCGAGGTGAAGCGCAGGTCCTGTTGCGAGCCGTCGAAATTGGCAAGCTTGGCCATGTCG
Source organism: Mesorhizobium sp. WSM4842 (assembly GCF_055901575.1). Taxonomy (NCBI): domain Bacteria; kingdom Pseudomonadati; phylum Pseudomonadota; class Alphaproteobacteria; order Hyphomicrobiales; family Phyllobacteriaceae; genus Mesorhizobium; species Mesorhizobium sp. WSM4842. The sequence continues at coordinate 1,231,001 of NZ_CM148372.1, read as the reverse complement.
AGCGCTTCGATGATGTCGAGCTTCTTGTAGGTGGAGATGGTGTAGTTCGTCGGAACGAAGAGGCTCCAGCCCGAGGCGCCAGCCTGCAGCTTGGCCAGCATCTCCTCGTTTGACCCGAACACATTGACCTCGACGGCGACGCCCGTCTCGGCCTTGAAATTCTCGAATGTTGCCGGGTCGTGATAATTGGGCCAGGTGGCGATCGACATGCGGTCGCCAAGACCCTCCTGGGCGAAGGCCGGCGACGGTATGATGCCTAGCTCGCGGGCCATCACCGCCGTTGCGATGCCAAGACCGGTGAGGCCGAGAAACTCGCGGCGGCCGATGGAACCGCGCTTGAGGCGCATCAATTGATCGACGAATTTTTCGGGGCTTATCGGCAGTCCGTCACGATATGATTTCGACATGTCTGTTTTCCCTCTGGTTGGTCCCGTTGTTCTTGGGTTCCGGAAACGCGAGCGGCGTTCCGGCTGTAAAGCCGATGGCGACGGGTTCACCCGGCTTGAAGAGATTTCCACTGCCGATCAGGTGATCGGCCTTGGCGAGCAGCGTTCCGATACCCCCAACCTCGATCGCGTATTCCGCGGTCGAGCCCAGAAAGATCCGGTTGCGGACAATGCCGTTGAGCCGGCCGCTTCCCGGCGCGCCGAGGCTTAAAGATTCAGGACGCAGGCTGACCGAAACGGCTTCGTCCTGCCGCAGCGAAGTCCGCTTGCGCGCGGCAATGACGGTACCGTCGGCGAGCGCCACCTCGACGAGGTTGCCCGAATGCCCGGCGACCTTGCCGCTCAACAGGTTGGTCTTGCCGACGAAGTCGGCGACGAACAGGTCGGCGGGCTCGTCATAGATCTCGTTCGGCTGTCCGAGCTGGACGATGCGCCCGCCATTCATGACGCAGACGAAATCGCTCATCGACAGGGCTTCTTCCTGGTCGTGCGTAACAAGGACGAAGGTGATGCCGATCTCGCGCTGCAGGTTCTGCAATTCTATCTGCATGTCTGTGCGCAGCTTCTTGTCGAGCGCCGCCAGGGGCTCGTCGAGCAGCAGCACCGCCGGCTTGTTGACCAGCGCGCGCGCCAGGGCGACACGCTGCTGCTGGCCGCCGGAAAGCTCGTGGATCTTGCGGCGGCCGTAGCTGGCAAGCCGCACCATGGCGAGCGCCTCGCCTGCTCTCAGGCTGATCTCCCGCGACGCCAGCCGCGGCCGCGCCTGGCGCAGCCCGTAGGCGATGTTGTCCTCGACATCCAGATGCGGAAACAGCGCATATTGCTGGAACACCATGTTGACCGGCCGCCGATAGGGCGGCGTGCCGGCCATATCGCGGCCGCGGATGAAGACTCCGCCTTCGCTCGGCCGTTCGAAGCCCCCGATCATGCGCAGGCAGGTTGTCTTGCCGCAGCCGGATGGCCCGAGCAAGGCGACAAAGGCAGACGGCGGGATGGCAAGATCGATGCCGCTGACCGCGGTCACGCTGCCGTAGCGTTTGGTGACCCCGCGAAACTCGATATCGGGTACTGCGGTCAAAGCTGCGGCTCCAGCAACAAGACAATCTCGAAACGCTATCAGAGCCAATGCCGGCTAGTATATACCTCGCGGGTGGTATATTTGGTCTATTTTATCGTTTAAAGGGGTATGGATTGAGCGTATCGCGCAGCGACGAATACAACCAGCTCGCTACGCTCATCGCTGCGACACGGGAGACGAGCGGCGAGCTTTTCGGCAAGGCGATGGTCGCCTGGCTCCGGCAGCATGTCAGCTTCGATCACTGTGTGATCTTCGGCTATCGCGGTGCGTCGCGCCCGCCGCTGCTGTTCGAGACGTTCTCCCCAACCGAAAGCCACGTCTTCGTCGCGCTCTATCAGGAAGGGCCTTATCTGCTCGACCCGTTCCACCACGCGGCGGTCGAGCGCAAGGAAGGTTTTTGGCGCATGCGCGAACTGGCGCCGGATCGCTTCTATGCCAGCGAATATTACCGCTCCTACTATAGCCAGACCAAGCTGGCCGAGGAGGTCGGTTTCTTCGTGCCGCTGTCGGGAAAGGACGCGCTGGTGGTCTCGCTGATGCGACTGCACGCTTCGGGACCCTTCGGAACCGCCGATACCAGGCTACTGCGCGACATGGCGCCGGCGGTGATCAGCTTCGTCAGGCTGCGCTGGCCTGGTCTTCCGGCCGACAAACCGGCAGAGACGAAGCATGACGAGGCGATGGCTACAGTCAACGAATTCGAACGTGCTCATATCTGGAAGAGCCTTTCGCTCACGCCGCGCGAAAAGCATGTTGTCGATCTGGTGCTTCAGGGGCATTCCACGGAATCGATAGCCAGGGCGATGCGCATCGTACCGGGAACCGTAAAGGTTCATCGCCGCAACATCTATCGCAAGCTCAAGATCAAGTCGCAGGCGGGTCTCTTCGCGCGTTTCGTCGAGATCATGGACGCTCGGATTCGGTAATCCACGATTTCGAAAATGGCCTCGCTCAGGCAATTTAGCTGACAACGCCTTCCCAGGAGCCGGATGCTGCCATTTGCCGGAGCAGGGGCGCCGGCTTGAAAACATCCTTGCCGGTCCGTTTGTGCCAGCAGCGCGTTGAGCGGCGGGTTGTCGATGTTCACGACCGCGACGTCGGCCATCCCTGGTAACGCTGACGAAATTGCTACACGCAATTCTCTCGCAATGATATCGGCCGAACGATTTACAGGGCCGATGCCGGATGGGAACCGGATGTTTTCGCGGAAGACCTCGCCGCCGCAGCGATCGTCATCCTGGGCGGAGCAAGGAGCGACGCGACGCGGCGCAGACCCGAGGATGACGAAGGTGTGATCAGCGCAACGCCTTCTGGCCGCCCGCGGCGGTGATGACGCCGACGATGATCAGTCCGGTCAGCAGCAGCCGGACGCCGGCGCTGACGCCGAACGTGTTGAGCATGGTCAAGAGCAGCACCAGGAACAGCGCCGCGCCCCAGACGCCCGGCACATTGGCCTTGCCGCCGGCCACCGACGTGCCGCCGATGACGACCACGGCGATAGAGGCCAGTAGGTACTCATTGCCGATATCGACATTGGCGCCGCGGAAATAGCCGGCGAGCAGCGCCCCGTCGAGGCCGCCGAGCGCGCCCGACAGCGTGTAGGTGAGGAAGCGGATGCGGCTGACATTGATGCCGGCAAGCCACGCGGCGCGAATGTTCTGGCCGATCGCCAGCACCGAACGGCCATAGATCATGCGCTGCAGCGCGATTGCAGCGCCGATAGTGAACAGCACGGTGAGGATCGCCAGCACCGGAACGCCAAGAATCTGCCAGTTGGTGAAATTGGCAAAGCCCGGAGGCGGCTTGATCTGCAAACCGCGGCCATAGCTGATGTCGATCGACTGGATGATGAAGCTCGCCGACAGCGTGGCGATGATCGGCGGAATGCGCAGCGCCCAGATCAAGAGATAGTTGGCGGCGCCGATCGCCATGCCGCAGGCCAGCGCCGCCAGCAGCCCGACGGCGATCATCTGGTCATTGCCGTCCATCACCTTCATGGCGACGGCACTGGCGAGGCCGATATTGGCGGGCAGCGACAGGTCGACATTGCCCGGCCCGAGCGTGATGACGAACATCTGGCCGACACCGACGATGACGGTAAAGACGGCAAGCGAAAGTGCCGCCGTGATCATGCCGCCGCCGCCATATCCGCCGGTGAAGGTGATCGTCGCCAGCCAAACCAGCAGCGCGCCGATGAAGGACCAGATCCAGGGTTTGGCGAGCAGCAACCGCAACGAGGCCATCGCTCACCTCTCCCTGCGGCTGATCAGTACCCGGGCCGCCAGCACGATGATGAGGATGGCGCCATTGGCGGCCACCTGCCAATCGGGCGGAATGTGCATGAAGGTCAGCAGCGGCGAGGCGGCGAGCGCCAGCGTCAGCGCGCCGATCACCGCGCCGATTGGCGATACCCGGCCGCCGACAAATTCGCCGCCGCCGAGGATGACGCCGGCTATCGAAAGCAGCGTATAGCCGTTGCCGATATTGGCATCAGCCGAGGTGGTGATGCCGATCAGGGCCATGCCGGACAAAACGCCGAACAGGCCGGTCAATGCGAACAGCACGATCTTGGTCTTGAGCAACGACCAGCCGGCGCGGCTGAGAGCCGCGGCATTGCCGCCGGAGCCGCGCAGGATCACGCCGTAGGAGGTGCGCATCAGCCCGAAATGGACGATCGCGGCGATCAGCAGCGCCGCTATGATCGGAAAGGGAATGAAAGGCGGCTTGAAGGCCATGAGCGATAGCAGCCAGTCCGGCGCCTTGCCGCCGGGCTTCGGCAGGATGAGGATGGCCAGACCCTGCCAGACAAAACTCATGCCGAGCGTCACGACGATTGAAGGCAGATTGCGCAGATGGATCAGCGCGCCGAGCAGCGCATAGACGCCGATCGACCCGAGCAGGATCAAGACGCCGACCAGCGGCGCGTCCTTCAGCCACGTCGCCGTGACGCAGCCGACGAAACCGACGAAAGTGCCGATCGACAGGTCCAGCTCGTTGCCGGCGATGACGAACATCTGCGCGATCGTCGCCAGGGCAATCGGGATCGCCAGGTTGAGCATTAGGCTGAAGCCGAAATAGCTGATGGCGCGCGGGTTGAGCCAGGCGATCGCCAGCAGCACCAGCACCAGTGACAATGCCGGCAGCAGGCCGCGCAACAGACGCGCCCGCGCCAGCGCGCTGCGCTCGGAAGCACTCTTGAGACCGGTCTCGACGGGCGCTGCCGTCATCTCAGGCCGCGTCGCCGAACGAGGACTGGATGATCTTTTCCTCGGTCAGCTCGTCGCGACCAAGGTTGGCGACGATCCGGCCATTCTTGAAGACATAGATGTTGTGGCAATTGTCGAGCTCTTCGGTTTCCGTGGTGTACCAGAGGAAGGTGCGGCCGCGGCCAGCCTCTTCGCGCACGAGGTCGTAGACTTCGAGCTTGGTGCCGATATCGACGCCGCGCATCGGGTCGTCCATCAGCACGATCTTCGCGTCGGAACCGAGCGCCCGGGCAAACAAGGCCTTCTGCTGGTTGCCGCCGGACAGCGAGAAGATGTTGTTGTTGATGTCGGGCGTGCGGATGCCGATTTTCCTTTGCCAAAAGGTTGCGAGTTCGGCTTCGCGTTGCGGCGAGATCAAGAGGCCGTTGCGCAATCGCGCCAGCGAGCGGATGCCGATGTTTTGCGCAATCGACCATTGTGGAAAAATCCCGTCAGACTGGCGGTCGCCGGCCACCAGCGCCACCGGCGCGGTGACCTCGATGCCGGTTTTAGAGCGCGCCGCGGCGGCGAAGATCGCCAGCAGCAGATCGGTCTGTCCATGGCCGGCAAGCCCGGCAAGGCCGATGATCTCGCCCGCATGCGCCACAAGTTCGTTGCCGTCCTCTTGCCGCGCCGGGCGGGCTCGGACCCGCAACGGGCCGGTCTCCGGCTTTTGGGTCGCGATTTCGGCGGCGATCTTCTCACGCGCTTCCGCTCCACCCATGGTCGTCACCAGCCTGTTGCGATCGAAAGCCTTCGCCGCATCCGACGCAACGACCTTGCCGTCGCGCATTACCACGATGCGGTCGGCATTTCCGAGCACCTCGCCCAGAAGATGCGAGATCAGGATGCAGCTCTTACCCCCGGCGACAAAGCGCCTGACGAAGGCCAGCAACTGGCCGGCCGTGTGCGCGTCGAGCGAGGATGTCGGCTCGTCGAGGATGACCAGTTCGAGCGGATCCTGCGTCACCGTGAAGGCACGCGCCACCTCGACCATCTGCCGTCTGCCAATGGAAAGGTCGCTGGCGATATCGGAGGCGGAGATGCTGTGGCCCGGGAATATCTCGTTGAGTTTGGCCGTGATGAGATCGGCCGCCTTGCCGCGCCAGCTGAGGCCGCGCAGCGTCGGGTGGTTGATACGCGTGTTCTCGGCAACGCTGAGGTTCGGGCAGAGCGAGAGTTCCTGGAACACGCAGCGTATGCCGAGCTGCTGCGCGCGTGGCACCGAATAATTGTCCTCGATGGCGCCGCGCACCGCGATCCGCCCGCTGTCGGGTACGAGCGTGCCCGCCACCATATGCATGAGCGTCGACTTGCCGGCGCCATTATGGCCGACGAGGCCGACGCACTCGCCGGCCCCAACGTGGAAATCGACGCCGGCAAGCGCCCTGACGGCGCCGAAACGTTTTTCGGTGCCGTCCAGTCTGATGATGTCGACATTGGCGGCGCCGAAATGTTTTTCGGCGCCGTCCAGCCTGACGATGTCTGCGTTACCCCTAGGCATCCCTAGCGATATCCGGTTGGCGATGCAGCTGGCAACGTGCCACGCTCACTTGATGTTGGCTTTGATCGCCGCGATGGCGTCTTCCTGCGTGTATTCGTGGCTGGCGACACCACCCTTAGGGATTTTCGGCAGCGCAGCCTCGAAATCATCCTGGGTGAAGGCGAGGTAGGGCACCAAGAGATCATGCGGGACGTCAGTGCGGCCGTCGAGCACCTGCTGCGCCACCCAGAAGGCCAGCGACGATACGCCCGGCGCGATGGACGCCGACCAGGTCTGGTAGCCGTCCTTGTCCTTCTGTTCCTTCCACCATTGCAGCTCGTCCTGACGGTTGCCCATGATGATGGTCGGACGTGGTTTGCCGGCTGCGGCGAAGGCTTGCGCCGCGCCATAGCCGTCGCCGCCCTGATCGACGACGCCGACGATTTCCGGCAGCGATGGCAGGATCGTCGCGACCGCCTTCTGTGCTGTGGTCTGATCCCAGTCGCCAGTTACCGAACCGACGATCTTGAATTCGGGATGAGCGGCGACGCCTTCCAGAATTCCGGCATGGATGGCGTCATCGATCGAGGTGCCGGCAAGGCCGCGGATTTCCAGCAGATTGCCGCCCTTGGGCTGGAATTTGGCCATCTGCTCGACTTCCTGCCTGCCCATGTCCTTGAAGTCGACGACCACGCGGTAGGCGCAGGGCTCGGTGACGATGCCGTCGAAGGAGACGACGACGATGCCGGCGTCGCAGGCCTGCTTGATGGCGCCGTTGAGCGCGTCCGGCGAGGCGGCGTTGATGACGATGGCGTCATAGCCTTGCAGGATCAGGTTCTGCACCTGGGCTGCCTGGGTCGGCACCTCCTTGTCGGCCGTCGTGAAGATGTCCGCGGCTGCGACCACCCCGTCGGCGACCGCCTTCTTGGTGACGATGGCATAGCTGTCGAGCATCGCCTGTCGCCACGAATTGCCGGCATAATTATTGGAAAAGGCGATCTTCTTGTCGCTGGTGTCGGCAAGCGCGGCGCCTGACGCAAGCATCGCCGCCAGGGCACTCAAGACGAGTATCTTCTTCATGTGTTATCCTCCCATGGATTGCTGGTTGTTGTTGGCTGCTGGTGGCTGTTATGACGACCCTCGTTTCAATATTGTCAGACAAATTTAGATGGGCGCACTTGTCAACAGCGATCGGTAGCGGTTTGACGATCAACTTGCGGTGCCATGATTGAAAAGGCTTCGGCTCCTGGTCTAGGGGTGGGGCAGGGAGACCTAAATCGAGATGGCAGCGACGCCGACTGATGCGCTGGGCGCACCCGGAATTCCGGCGCGCTGGACGTCAAGCGCCAAGAGCGGGGTCGGAACCGCGCTGTCTCCGGCCTGCCCTATCTGGTTCACGATCAGCCACGGCATTCTCAACGAGGTCTATTATCCCGGCCTCGACAGCGCCTGCACCCGAGACATGGGGCTGGTCGTCACCGGCCCCGGCGGTTATTTCTCGGAAGAGAAGCGCGATGCCGTGCACAGCGTTGAGCCGTTCGAGGATGGAGTGCCCGCCTACGGACTGGTCAACACCGCCGCCGATGGCACCTACCGGGTCGAAAAGTGCATCGTTACGGATCCGGAACGTCCCGCTTTGCTGCAGGAAATCAGCTTCACGCTGCTGAGAGGTGCGGTGGCCGACCACCGTGTCTACGCACTGCTGGCGCCGCATCTGGTCAACGCCGGCATGGCCAACACCGCCTGGGTCGCCGACTACGAGGGAAAGCCTGTCCTGTTTGCATCGGGACGTGGCGTCTGCCTGGCGCTCGCCTCGTCGCTGCCCTGGGGAGCATGCTCTGCCGGCTATGTCGGTGTCTCCGACGGCTGGCAGCAGCTCCGTCGCGGCGGCCGGCTCGACCCGGCCTGCCGCAGGGCCGAGGACGGCAATGTCGCGCTGACCGGCGAGATCGGCTTTTCGGCTGCGAACCAGAAGGCGTTGCTGGCGCTGGGTTTCGGAACGACGCCGCAGGAGGCGGCGGAAAATGCCTCGGCCAGCCTGAAGTGGAGTTTTGAGCCCGCGGCCAAATCGTATGTCGAGAAATGGCGGGATTGGCAGGCTAGCTTGCTGCCGTTGGACCGGCATATAGCAGGGATAAACACCTATCGCGTCAGCACGGCGGTTCTGGCGACACACCGCTCATCCACCGGAGCGGCCGTCGCCAGCCTGTCGATTCCCTGGGGCTTCAGCATGGGCGACGACGATCTCGGCGGCTATCATCTGGTCTGGCCGCGCGACCTGGTCGAAACCGCGGGCGGCTTCCTCGCCGCCGGCGATCCGGCGCAAGCGCTTGAGATCCTCGCCTATCTCCGCTCGATCCAGCAGCCGGATGGGCATTGGCCGCAGAACGCCTGGCTCGACGGATCAGCCTATTGGCCGGGCATCCAGATGGACGAATGCGCGTTTCCACTGCTGCTCGCAGACGCGCTGCGCCGGGCTGGGCATCTGGCAGACGCCGCGTTGCGCTCCTTCATGCCGATGGTCGAGCGCGCCGCTTCCTACGTCGTGCGCAACGGTCCGGTCACCGGCGAAGACCGCTGGGAAGAGGATGCCGGCTACAGCCCGTTCACGCTGGCCGTCGAGGTCGCCGCTCTGCTGGCCGCGGCGGACATGTTCGACGTTTGCGGCAAGGGAGAGCCGGCAAATTATCTGCGTGAAACCGCCGATGTCTGGAACGACCAGATCGAGCGCTGGACCTATGTCACCGGCACACCACTCTGCCAGGAGGTCCGCGTCGAAGGCTATTACGTCCGCATCGCTCCGCCCGACACCGCCGGTGCGGCCTCGCCGAAGGATGGTTATGTGCCGATCAAGAACCGGCCGCCCGGCGACGCGGACCGGCCGGCCGAGGCGATCGTCAGCCCGGATGCGCTGGCGCTCGTCCGCTTCGGCCTCAGGGCCGCCGACGATCCGCGCATCGTCGACACGGTCAAGGTCATCGACGCGCGGCTGCGCTGCGACCTGCCGCAGGGGCCTGTCTGGTATCGCTATACCGGCGACGGCTATGGCGAGCACGCCGACGGCGCGCCCTTCGATGGAACCGGCCAGGGCCGGCCCTGGCCGTTGCTGGTCGGCGAGCGCGCCCACTACGAACTGGCGGCTGGGCGCAAGGACAAAGCGGCGAGCCTGCTCGAGACGTTCGAAGCCTCAGCCGGGCCTGGCGGCCTGCTGCCCGAGCAGGTCTGGGATGGTCCCGACATGCCGGAACGCGAACTGCGGCACGGTGGACCGACGGGCAGCGCCATGCCGCTGGTCTGGGCGCATTCGGAGCATATCAAGCTGCTGCGTTCGCTCAGCGACGGCGCGGTCTTCGACATGCCGCCGCAAGGCGTGAAGCGCTACATCGAGGACAGGACCGTGGCGCCGCGCCGGACATGGCGCTTCAACCACAAGCTCCGCACCATGCCCGCTGGCAAGATGCTGCGCCTCGAGCTGCCGGCCCGGGCGGTGGTGCATTGGAGCAGCGACGGTTGGGCAACCGTCCATGATGCCGAGACGACCGAGAATGCCTTCGGCATCCATCTCACGGACCTGCCCGTTGCCGATATTCCACCGGGCAATACGATCGTCTTTACTTTTTTCTGGCCCGATGCCGGCTGTTGGGAGAAGGTCGACTTTTCCATCGGTATCGACAAGCTGGATAACCAATAGATCTTCTATCCCTCAACAACCAGGACGAGAAACATGCAGATCGGAATGATGGGACTGGGCAGGATGGGCGCCAACATGGTGCGGCGCCTGCTGCGCGATGGCCACGAATGCGTGGTCTACGACATCAACCCGGCCAGCGTCGCCGCCCTTGTGACGGCTGGCGCGATCGGAGCGGCTTCGATGGAGGAGTTCGTCGGCAAGCTGACCAAGCCGCGCAGCGCCTGGCTAATGCTGCCGGCGGCGATCACCAGCCGGATCGTCGACCAGGTGGCCGACCTGATGGAGCCGGGCGACATCATCATCGACGGCGGCAATTCCTATTATCACGAGGCTGTCGACCATGCAGCGCGCCTGGCATTGAAAGGCCTGAACTACGTCGATGTCGGCACCAGCGGCGGAGTCTGGGGCCTCGAGCGCGGCTATTGCCTGATGATCGGCGGCCCCGACAGCGCGGTCCAGCATCTCGATCCGGTCTTCGCCACCCTGGCGCCGGGCGCCGACGCCGGGGTGCCCGCCCCTGGGAAGGATGCAGGAACTGCCCCCTTCGGCTATCTCCACTGCGGACCGAGCGGCGCCGGCCATTTCGTCAAGATGGTCCACAACGGCATCGAGTACGGTGTCATGGCCGCCTATGCCGAGGGCATGAACATCCTGAGGTCGGCGAATGCAGGCAAGGGACAGCGGACGGCCGACGCTGAAACCAGTCCATTGGAAAACCCTCAATACTACCAGTTCGACATCGATATCGCCCAGGTTGCCGAGGTCTGGCGGCATGGCAGCGTCATCGGCTCATGGCTGCTCGATCTGACGGCCGGCGCGTTGAAGGCCGACTCGGCCCTGACGCAGTTTGGCGGACGGGTTTCGGATTCCGGCGAAGGCCGCTGGACGCTGAAGGCGGCGATCGACACCGGCGTGCCGGCGCCAGTTCTGTCCTCGGCCCTGTTCGACCGGTTCTCCTCGCAAGGCGAATCCGAATTCGCCGACAAGCTCCTGTCCGCCATGCGCTATGCCTTCGGCGGCCATGTGGAAAAGCCGAAGACCGGCTCGTGACAAGGAAGGCGCGCTCATGAACCAGGAACGGTCCGACACGCTGGTGCTTTTCGGGGCGACCGGCGACCTCGCCCACAAGAAGATCTTCCCGGCACTTTACGCCATGGTCGCCAAGGGAACGCTGATCGAGCCGGTGATCGGCGTCGCTTTCGAGGCCTGGGACCTGAAACAGCTGCAGGCGCGCGCCCGCGACGGCATCGTCAAGGCTATCGGCAAGGTCGACGAAAAGATCTTCGCGAAACTAACCTCGCTGCTTCGCTATGTCAGCGGCGACTACCGTAGCGCCGCGACATTCGAGAAGCTGAAAAGCGCGCTCGGAACCGCGCAGCACCCGCTGCACTATCTCGCGGTGCCGCCGACCATGTTCGAGACGGTCATCCAGGGGCTGGAACAGTCGGGCGCGGCCCAGGGCGCGCGCCTGATGGTGGAAAAGCCTTTCGGCCACAATCTGCAATCGGCGCGCTGGCTGAACCGGGTCCTGCACCTGGTGTTCGACGAACAGTCGATCTTTCGCATCGACCATTATCTCGGCAAGGAGGCGATTCAGAACCTGCTCTATTTCCGCTTCGCCAATTCCTTCCTCGAGCCGATCTGGAATCGCAATTTCGTCGAGAGCGTCCAGATCACCATGGCCGAGAATTTCGGTGTCGAGGGCCGTGGCCGCTTCTACGACGAGGTCGGCTGCATCCGCGACGTCATCGAGAACCACCTGCTCAACATCCTGCTGCTGCTTGCCATGGAGCCGCCCGTTGGTCGCTCGGCCGACGATCTGATCGACGAGAAGGTACAGGTGCTGCGGGCGATCCGGACGCTGACCAAAGACGATGTCGTGCGCGGCCAATTCAAAGGCTATCTCAGCGAGCCGGGCGTCGCGCCAAACTCGCCGGTCGAGACGTTCGCGGCGGTGCGGTTTTTCGTCGACACCTGGCGCTGGCAGGACGTGCCCTTCTTCATCCGCGCCGGCAAATCAATGCCGGTGCACGCCACCGAGGTCATTGTCCGGCTGAAGCGGCCGCCGCTCGACGTCTTCGACCCGATCAAACCGGGCGACGCAAACTATGTGCGCTTCCGCATTGACCCACAGGTAGCGATCTCGATTGGCGCCCAACGCAAAGCCGCCGGTGACGATATGATCGGCGAGCAGGTCGAACTCACCGCGCTCGACGACAGCAAGGGCGACATGCCGCCCTATGAGCGGCTGATCGGCGACGCCATGAACGGCAACGGCCAGTTGTTCACCCGCCAGGACGCCAGCGAACTCGCCTGGCGGATCGTCGGCCCGGTGCTTGGCGACACCACGCCGCCGCAGCTTTATGAGCCGGGGACATGGGGTCCTGCCGATGCGATGGCCGGATTCGGACCACCAAACGGCTGGATCAATCCGGCGAAATGATCTCGAGAGGCGACGCAATGGCCAAAACGGCGAAGAAGTCGGCACCGGATAGCGAAAACATCGTGCTTGCGATCGATATTGGCGGCTCCCACGTCAAGATCCTCACCAGCGCCGGCGGCGAGGAGCGCAGGGCCGATTCCGGACCCGGCCTGACGCCGCAGCAGATGATCGCGGCCGTGCAGACGCTCGCCGATGGCTTGCCCTACGACGTCGTCTCGATGGGTTATCCCGGCCCGGTGCACCACAACAGGCCGCTGACCGACCCCGCCAATCTCGGCAAGGGCTGGGTCGGATGCAACTTTGCAACGCAGTTCGGTAAACCGGTGAAAATCGTCAATGACGCGCTGATGCAGGCAGTCGGCAGCTATGAAAGCGGGCGCATGCTGTTCCTGGGTCTGGGAACAGGCCTGGGTGCTGCGATGATCGTTGACAACGTCGCCCAGCCGATGGAACTCGCGCATCTTCCCTACAAGAAGGGCGGCAGCTTCGAGGACTATGTCGGCGAACGCGGTCTTGAAAAGCGCGGCAAGAAGAAGTGGCGCAAACACGTCTTCGACGTCGTCGAGCGGCTGCGCGCCGCCATGCAGCCTGACTATGTGGTCATCGGCGGCGGCAATGTCGACGAGTTAGACGAATTGCCTGCCGGTTGCAGGCGCGGCGACAACACACGCGCCTTCGAAGGGGGATTTCGACTGTGGCGCGACAAATCCCTGATTATCTGATATTATAATGGTTTGGGATCAGACCTGTTGATCTGGCCCGGGCGTTAGTATTGTTATTCAAAATAATGTGTGGCGTGGTGCGGCGTCATTGCGTTACGCAGATTTGCCGACTAGGAATTCTGCGACCCCACTAACGGAGAAAATAGATTGACCGACGACAGCAACAAGGCCCGCAAGGACATCGACCTTCTCGAGCTGACCGCTCACATCGTGTCCGCTTACGTCGAGAAGAACCGCTTGCCCGCTTCCGGCCTCGGCGATCTCATCGCCAGCGTCAGCGCGTCGATAAGTGGACTCGGACAACCCGCCGCTCCGGTGGCAGCGCCGCTGATCCCCGCCGTCAATCCTAAGAAATCGGTGACGCCGGACTACATCATCTGCCTCGAAGACGGCAAGAAGTTCAAATCCCTGAAGCGCCATATCGGCGTTCATTTCGGGCTGACGCCGGATGCCTACCGCGCCAAATGGGGCTTGCCTGCCGACTATCCGATGGTTGCCCCCAATTATGCGGCCTCGCGCTCGCAACTGGCGAAGGCGATCGGCCTTGGCCGCAAGGCCGCCCCGCCGGCGCCGGTCAAGAAGGCCAGGAAGCCCAAAGCCACGGTCTGACACGTCGTTCGAAGCCCGGCAAACGCAAGCTTCAAAGATTGGCGAGTCAGAGAGCGCGCGAAGGAACTCGACCTGCGCGCCCAATAGCCTCTCCACCTCCGCCGAGCGCGTTTGCCCCCATGCAATTAGCATGGTAGCCCGGAAATCCTCGATCCAGAGCCGATTTTTGCGCGCGCCCCGCACCGAACTGCGCTAAAAGCGCTGTGGTTGGACCAGCGCCCTTCGTGGAAGAGCCCCGCCGGCCGATACACAATCTCGTCGGGGCCATTCACAATGACAGCCGAACAGACATCGCCCGACCGGCGCTATGCCGCCTTCCGCCACAAACCCTTCCTGAGTTATTGGGCGGCACGCTTCCTCTCCACATTCGCCGCCCAGATCGTATCCGTCGCCGTCGGCTGGCAGGTGTACGACCTGACCCGCGATCCATTCGATCTCGGCCTTGTCGGCATTGTCCAGTTCTTGCCTTCACTGCTGCTGGTGTTGGTCACCGGGGTGGTCGCCGACCGTTTCGGCCGCCGCCTGATCATGGCGCTGACCGCACTGCTGGAGGCGATCTGCGCGTTGGTGTTGCTGCTGCTGACGCTGCGCGGCCTTAGCGGGCCGGGGTTGATCTTCGGCGTGCTCGCCATGTTCGGCATCGCGCGCGCCTTCTTCGGACCGGCGGCAGCGTCACTGTTCGCCAACCTCGTGCCACCTGAGGATTTCGGCAACGCGATCGCCTGGAATTCGTCAGCCTGGCAGACGGCGACCGTCGTCGGACCGGTCGCCGGTGGCTTGCTCTACGGGCTTTCGGCGGAAGCGGCATACGGCACCGCAGCCGTTCTGATGTTTGTCGCCGCGGTGCTGGTCTTTACTATCCCGAAGCCTGCCCAGCGCAGCGAAACCGACAGGCCGACGATGCAGACCCTGTTTGCCGGCTTCGGCTATATCTGGAGCGAAAAGATCGTGCTCGGCGCCATTTCGCTCGATTTGTTCGCCGTGCTTTTGTCCGGCGCCACGGCACTGCTACCGGTCTACGCGCGCGACATCCTCGAACTCGGCCCATGGGGTCTGGGACTGTTGCGCTCGGCACCGGGCATCGGCGCCATCTGCGTTGCCATCTGGCTGGCCGGACATCCGATCCGCAACCATGCCGGCGTGGTCATGCTCGGCTTCGTCGCGCTGTTCGGCGCCTCTACCGTGCTGTTCGGCCTCTCCACCATCACCTGGCTGTCGATCGCAGCGCTCGCCTTGCTCGGCGCCACTGATATGTTCAGCGTCTACATCAGAGAGACGCTGATCCAGCTGTGGACGCCGGACCAGGTGCGCGGCCGCGTCAACGCCGTCAATCAGGTTTTCGTCGGCGCCTCCAACGAGCTCGGCGAATTTCGCGCCGGCACCATGGCGGCATTGATCGGCACCGTGCCCGCGGTGGTGATCGGCGGCGTCGGGGCAGTCGTTGTCGCCGGGCTGTGGGCGGTGCTGTTCCCGCAACTGCGCAAGGTGCGCCACCTCAACGGGCGAAACTGATCCAGGGCATACTGATCCAGGCGCGGCCCGCGAACTCCGAATGACCCCGCCACGTCTCAGCACTCATCGATCGGGAAGGATGCTATTCGGGTGTAGCAACGCGAATCGCGCGGGTGCCGATCTTTGCCCCTGTGACGGCATCCACGGCCACCGGCTCGATTTCTGCTCCTGTCTCAGCGTCGATATATCGCGCCAACCTGCCTTCGCCACGGTACTGGCGTCCCCACGCACCCAGTAAGATCAGCACCGGCAAGAAATCGCGTCCGGCGGCGGTCAGCACGTACTCATCGCGCGGAGGCCGCTCCGAGTAGCGTCGCTTTTCCAGAAGTCCCTCCTCCGTCAGCGTCGCCAGCCGCCGGGTCAGGATGGTTGGGGCGATGCCCAGACTTTTCCGGAATTCATCGAAGCGGGTGAGGCCCAGGCTCGCGTCGCGAAGGATCAACATGCGCCACGCATCGCCGACGCAGGTCAGGCCGCGGGCGATCGGGCAAGAGGCATCGCAAAGATTTTTCATGTTCATATCATTTTGATAGTGACTTCATATCGAAATGATAGTAACATCCTTTTGAAATGCAATCCAGCACAAAGAAAGGAGTGAATTCCATGAACAGGACCAACCTTGGCGTCCCCCATCCGGAACGCAACCGTCAGCGCGTGCAATCGGCACATCATGTCGCCGCGGGCCAGCCGAAATCGGCATCATCCAAACGGAGCGTCGCAATGATCAACCTCATCGGTGGCGTGGCGGCATTCTTCCTGGCCGCGTCTCCGTTGCATGCCGGCGAGCTGTCGGTCATGGCCGGGGAGAGTATCGATCTCGGCGGTTTTCGCGGCGTGTTGCACTACACCGACGAAAATGACGGCTATCGGGTGATCGCAACGATAGCCGATGGTGAGGCCGGGCTCCCGGTGCGCTTCTCGGCCACGCTCGCCGAAGGACAGTCGGCTACGATATCCGTGCCGCGGAAATTGGGCGAACCTGAGCAAAGCCTCGAGATTTCGCGCGCCGGCGACAAACTTACCGTCACCGAGTTGGGGTCGGTGTCCAACCAGCGAACTGGGGCCCTTGCCGAGTAATGCCGCTCATCGGATCGCCGGGGCGTGCGCCACATCTCCATTTGGCGCGCATGCCTGCAGCCGCCAATCCAACACAAAGAAAGAAGTGATTTCCATGAACAAGACCAATCCTGGCGTCGCCCTGGTGACAGGGGCATCCACCGGCATCGGGCGCGCAACGGCCATTGCTTTGCAAACCGCCGGCTTTCGCGTGTTCGGCACCAGCCGTCGCGCGATCGCCGAACGATCCGACGGCGTTACCATGCTGACCTGCGACGTCACCGATGACGCGTCGGTGGCGAAACTGGTCGATGACGTGTTGGCCGAGGCCGGGCGTATCGACCTGCTCGTCAACAATGCCGGCATCGGCCTGCTCGGCGGCGCAGAGGAGTCCTCGACCACTCAGGCTCGGGCGCTGTTCGACGTGAACGTCTTCGGCGTGCTCCGCGTGACCAACGCGGTCCTGCCGACAATGCGCCGTCAAGGAACCGGCAGGATCGTCAATTTGAGTTCAGTATTGGGGTTAATCCCAGCACCCTATTCCGCGCTCTATGCGTCGACCAAACATGCCATCGAAGGTTATTCCGAATCGCTCGACCACGAACTGCGCCCTTTCGGAATTCGCGTCGTGCTGGTCGAGCCCGCCTATACCCGGACGTCGTTTGAGGAAAATCTCGCCAGGCCGGACCAGTTGCTTGATATCTATGACGCTGCGCGCGCTGGCATGGATGTGATCCTGCGCAAAGCGATCGAAACAGGCGATGCTCCCGAAATCGTAGCCGAGACGGTCTTGAAGGCTGCGACCGATCCCGCTCCGAAGAGGCGCTATGCGGCGGGAAAAATGGCGCGCCAGGTCAGTTTCCTGCGCCGTTTCGTCCCGGCATCCGCATTCGACAAGAGCCTGCGAAAGCAGAACGGGCTGCCGGTCTGACGTCGACATCGACGTCCTGCTTCGGTCGAACCGGCAGGCCACAGCAGACTGCTGTCGCACGACATCAGGACAGTGCGGGCTTGCCGAAAATCGTCTGCAGGAATTCGCCGAGCCAGCGTTTGAGATGCATGTCCCAGATCAGCCGGCCGCCGAGATGGTCGCGGCCGGGCTGCGCGCCGGGCAACTCGAAGCGATGCGCGCCGCGAACGACCCAGCGCTGCATCATCGCCCTGGTCAGTTCGCCATGGAACTGGATGCCCCAGGCATTGTCGCCATAACGAAAGGCCTGGTTGGGATAGGTTTCGGCCGTCGCCAGCAGCGTCGCGTCCTTCGGCAGCGAGAAGCCCTCGCGGTGAAACTGGTAGACCATCTCAGGCCAGTGCATCAGCTTCTTGCCGTCCTCCGTCGCCTTCAGCGGATACCAGCCGATCTCAACCAGCCCCTCGCCATGACCCTCGACCTTGCCGCCAAGGTGGTTGACCAGCATCTGCGCGCCGAGGCAGATGCCGAGCAACGGCCGGTTCTCCCTGAGCGGAACTTTCAGCCAGTCGGTCTCGCGGCGGACAAAATCGTCCTCGTCATTGGCGCTCATCGGTCCGCCGAACACCACGGTTCCGGCGTGACCGTCCAGTGTTTCCGGCAAGGTGTCGCCGAGCGGCGGGCAGCGGAGATCGAGGTCGAAGCCTTCTTCGATAAGCATGTGGCCGACGCGCCCGGGGCTCGAACTCTCCTGATGCAGCACGATCAGGATTTTTGGTCTCGGCCTCGGCATGGATGGCATCGGGATCCCGTCTATTCGTCGCTCGACGTTCCAGTGGCGCCCGGCGCTTCGGCGGCCGCCTTGCGGCGTGCCTCGACGCGGTCATGGCGTTCGACATCCATCAGCTCGGCGACCCGCCAGACGATATTGTCCTCGAGTTCGTGCAATTCGCCATCGGCATAGACGATCTCCCACATCAGGCCGATGAAGGCTTTTCGCGCGTCTGGATCGAGCTGGCGCTTCAACACGCTGGTGAAGGCGTAGAGGTCGATTGCCTCATTGTCGGCCCGCTCGCCGGCAGCGGCAAGCGCGTCGAGTTCGTCGCCGCTGATCGAATAGCTTTCCGCCAGAACTGCCTTGAACCGCTCCCATTCGGCATCCTGACGCACGCCGTCGGCACTCATCACATGGTAGAGAAGGGCGGAAGCGGCAACGCGCGGATCATCGGCGTCGTTGCGGGCGCTGCCAGCTGCCGGCAGGTCCTTCAGAAACGACAGAACGCGTTCGAACATGTGATTCTTACTTCCCATCGGCCAAAACTAGCAAGCTCAGCCAAATCAGAACAATCGAAATTTGCGTGGTGATTTTTGGTCTTCGTCGTCCGGATCGACGCCGGGGTCGTCGGGCAGCCGGGCCAGTTCCTCCGCCGGTTCGACGGCTTCCGCATCCGTCGCGGTGACCGGCGTAACATCGTCTTCGCCGCTTTCCGATGCCGTCGCGGTGGCCGGTCTTTCGGCCGAACCAGCGGGGTTCAGCTCGATCACATTTTCCTTTGCCGGCTTGATGGGCGCCGCAATGGTCGGCACCGCGGCGTCCGGCGCGTCCTCGTCACTGTCGATGAGCTGGCCGAGCCGCTCCATCGGCGCCCGCCACTCGAAGGCGTCGAGCTTGCCGGTGATCGGCGACACCGGCGCCCAGCGTTCGGAGACGACGCCGTCGGCAACCCAGGCCGGATCGCGCGGAGCACGCACTGCCTTGGACAAAAGCTGCCGCACCTTGCCCTGATCGCCGGTCTCGGCCTCCTCGATGTCGGCCAGAAGCAGATAGGCGCCTTCGCGGCGATCCATGCGAATGGCCGCCTCGGCCTCTTTACGGGCGGTTGAAAAGTCCTGCGCGTCGAGCGCGGCGCGCGCCACCGCCAGCGAGGATTCGGCGTGGTTCTTCTTCATCTCCTGCAGGTTCTTCGCCCGGTTCAGGCGGTCGAGCACGGCATCGCCCGGCCGAGCGTGTGTGTAAAGCTCGGCGATCTCCGGATGCGGCTCGGCTTTCCACGCCGCTTCGAGTATCTTCGCGCCCTTGCGCACGTCGTTCTGCCTGAACAGCAGTTTGGCTGCGACGACCGCCGCCGGGGCGAAATCCGGCCGCAGCCGGTTGGCCTCGAGAGCAGTGGTTTTGGCGGCATTGGGATCGCTGTCGATCAGCGACTGCGCCTTTGCGGTGAGCAGCACGGCGCGACGCCGGTTGGCGGCGTCGCGCTCGATCTGGCGCGTCGATTTCTGCGCGTCGACCAGTTTCAGCGCGCCATCCCAGTCGCCGCGTCCGGTCAGGTCTTCCAGCGTCGATTCGGCGGCCCAGGCCAGCTGCGGCGCCATCACCGCGGCGCGGCCGGCATAGTGCCGCGCTGCGTTGCGATCGCCGAGGCGCTCGGCCTCGAGATAAAGACCACGCAGGCCGAGCAGCCGCATTTCCGGATCGTCGAGCATGGTCTCGAACTTTTCGCGCGCACCCTCGTGGTCGCCTTCGAGCAGCGAGGCTTGCGCCTCCAGCAATTGGATCAGCGGCTCCTGGTCGGAGCGGATCAGCTTTGCCGCTTCCTTGGTCTTCTTGCGGGCAAGCGCCCCGTCACCGGCGCCGGCGGCGATCATGCCGGTCGACAGTGCCTGATAGCCACGATCGCGACGGCGCACGCGGAAATAACGCGAGATGGTGTAGGGACTGTTCCACAGCGCCTTGAGCAGCCACCAGACGATCATCACCGCGGCAACCACGGCGACAACCGCCACCGCCGCCACCATCAGGCTGACCTGGTACTGATAGCCGCTGAAGGTGACGACCATCTCGCCCGGCCGGTCGGCCAACCAGGCGAAACCCAGGCCGAGCGCGAAAACGACGGCGAGGAAAAGCAGAATGCGAATCATCGGGTTTTCCTCACGCCTTCATCGCACCTGATATCAGCGCGTCGACCTGCTTCTCGACCTCGGTCCGCGCCTTCAATTTGCCGGCAAAATCGGCGCCGGCAGCCTTCACCGCCTCGGGCAGCGTATCGTATTCGCTGAGCGCCTTGGCGTAGTCGCCCTGGTTGACCGCCACCTCCACGCGGGCGACGGTTTCCGGAGCACCAGCGCCTTCGACGGCACCGATCGGCCTGACCTTGACCAGCGATTCGGCGCTCGACAGCAGGCTTTGCAGGAAGCCGGCATTCTGGTCGACGGGCTCGGAGGCAGCGACCATGGCATTGGCGGCGGCAGGCATTTCGGCGGCGATCTCCGCACGGGTCGGAACGCCCTTTTCGGCGTAGGCACGTAAGCCTGCGATCTCTGGCGCATCCGGTGAAATCGCCGCAAAGGTTTCGAGTTCGGCGGCGAATGGCGCACCGCGGTCGAGGGCTGCCTTCAGCGCCGATGCGGCGATGGCGAGCGCAACCTTCGGCTGCCCGGCCTGTGCTTCGACCTTGCCGGAAAGCTGCGCCACCGACTGTTCCAGCGCCGCAAGCCGGCGGTCCTGTGCCGTCGCCGTCTCACCCGCGGATTTTATCGCCGCGTCGAGCCCGGCCAGCCTTTCGTTGACCGGCCCGAGATCGACCGGCGCCGTATTGCCGGCCTGGCCAAGCGCAGCGACCGCCGTCTCGATCTGCCTGACCTTGTCGCCAAGCGCTGCAAGCCCGGCAGTGTCGCCTGCTCCGCCCTGCTCGACCGCCGATTTCAGCGCCGCGACATCCGTCTTGACCTGATCCAGCGCCGACGCCAGCCCGTCCACCTTGGCCGACGCATCACTGTTGCCGGCTGTGTCCTTGAGCCCGGCGATCTCGCTCTTCAGCGAAGCGATTTCGCCATTGACGCCATCGAGCGACACGCCGCCCGAGGAGACATCGCCAGCTCCTGGCGCGCCGAGCAGGCCCGCAAACTGCAGCCCTCCAGCGGCAGCGAGCGCGATGACGCCGCCGATAATGCCGGCAGCGATGCCGTTGATGCCGCCACGCTTCGGCCGCGCTGCCATGTCTTCATTTCCTGTCTGGGTTTCTTTCGGCGCTTCATCGGTCCCGCTGCCGGTCTTGGCGGATGCGTCGTCGAAACTGTAGTCGAAGGCCCGGTTCGCCGATGCCTCCGAGCCGGCCGGATAAGTCGGTTTGGGTCCTCCGGGACCTTTGGCGCCGCCCTCTGCCGGCTCTTCCGAGCCGGCCGGCGGGGCCGCGTCGGCATGTTCCCACGGCTCGATGTCGGTCTGATCGGCATGCACGGGTTCTTCAGGCGCTTCCGGCTGCGACGCGTTTGCCGCTTCCTCCGCCTTCGCCTCGTCGGTCCGCCCGTTGGCGGCATCCTCGTCGGCAACGCGCGAGACAGCGCCCGGTTCGAGCTCGATGGTCACCGGCTCGCGACGGCTTTTTGAATGCCGCATCTTCGGCGTCTTGACCATGCTTGGGCTCCGCAAAATTCGCTTCGGGATGGTTCAGGAAGGGTCTAGCACATCACCAAGCGGTGAAAAGGGGCGGCGTGATGACACGGGGTCAACGCCACGTCCGCAAAAGCTCCAGCAGTGCCTCCTCGCTGGGATCCGGCGCAACGCGGAGCTTTCCTGAGGCGACAGTTTCCAAGGCTGCGGCAATACGTCCGGATAGCGCGAAAAACCATGTCTCTTCAAAAAGATCGCGCAGCGCCGGCCGTTCGGTCAGGGCCTGCATCGCTGCCGCCGCCTTGGCCGAATAGAGCAGCACCGCTTCAACCGGCTGGCCGGACAGGCGCGCAAGGATTGCAGCGTCCAAATAGCTTGGCGCAACGGTGTCGTAGGTCTCGATGGCGCGGACGTGGACATCCGCGGCCTTCAGCCGCGCCTCGAACGCCGGAAACCGCACCCGTCCGCACAGATAGATGATCGTCTTTGCCATGAAGCCGCCGGCAAGCGCATCGGCCAGCGCCTCGGCATCGCCGGGGCCTTCGCTGACGGACAGGAATCCCGCCGTGCGGGCCGATTCCGCTGTCCGTCTGCCGACTGCATGGCAGGGCAAGGCGGCCAGCGCCGCGATGATTTCCTTCGGCGCATGGCGCACAGCATTGGCGCTGGTGACCGCAACGGCGGCGGCACTGATTGCGATCCCGTCCGCATCGACCGGCAGAGCCACCGTTTCGGTCAATGGCAGCAGGATCGGCTGATAGCCCTGGTCTCGCAGCCGCTGTGCCGTGCGCGAGGCGCCCGGTTCCGGCCTCGTCACCAGGACGCGAACCATGTCAGGCCCAGCCGTCGAAGAATTTTTCGCCGGCCTTTGCCCGCACGGTCCTGGCCGCGTGTTCGCCGATGCGCGCGGCATCCTGCGCCGGGCCTTCCGCCCTGACCTCATGGGATTGCCTGCCGTCCGGCGAGATGATCAGCCCGGCGAAGAAAACCGTTCCGCCCGTTATCGTCGCATGGCCGGCGATTGGCGTGCGGCACGACCCGTCGAGCGCCGCAAGGAAGGCGCGTTCGCAGGCCAGCGCCTGCCCGGTCGGCACGTCGTGGATTGCCGTCAGCATCTTTTCCACATCGCGATCGCCGATGCGGCTTTCGATGCAGATCGCGCCTTGCCCAGGCGCCGGCGGAAAGGTGTCGAGCGGCATCAGGTCGGTGACGACATTTTCGAGCCCGAGCCGCTTCAGCCCGGCATAGGCGAGGATGGTACCGTCGGCGACGCCCTCGTCGAGCTTGCGCAGCCGTGTCTGCACATTGCCGCGGAACATCACCACGTCGAGGTCCGGCCGCATCCGCCGGATCAGTGCCTGGCGCCTGAGCGACGACGAGCCGACCTTCGCGCCGTGCGGCAATCCGGCGATCGTTTTCGCCGCCTTGCCGACGAAAGCATCGCGGGCATCCTCGCGCGGCAGGAAGGCGGCCAGTTCCAGCCCGTCGGGCAACACCGTCGGCATGTCCTTCGACGAATGCACTGCGATATCGATGCGGCGCGCCAGCAGCGCGTCCTCGATCTCCTTGGTGAACAGCCCCTTGCCGCCGGCTTCCGCCAGCGGCCGGTCCTGGATGCGGTCGCCGCTGGTCGAGATGACGACCACCTCGAACGCCTCAACCGGCATGCCGTGCGCCGCCATCAGCCGCGCCTGCGTTTCATGCGCCTGCGCCAGCGCCAGCGGGCTGCCGCGTGTTCCGATTTTCAACGTTGTTTGCATGGCGCGCCGTCCGTGATAACCCCCGGCAGATTGAGGCCGTTTTCCCGGCTTTCTCCTAACGGGGAAAGGCTGGTTGCACAATCTCTAGGGATGGCGACGAATTGATCCGCGTTCTGGGCATTGAGACGAGTTGCGACGAGACCGCCGCCAGCGTGGTAGCGCTGGACGCCGGCGGCGCACCCAAAATCCTGTCAGATATCGTGCTCAGCCAGATCGAGGAGCATGCCGCCTTTGGCGGCGTCGTGCCGGAAATCGCCGCGCGCGCCCATGTCGAGGCGCTGGACGGCATCATCGAGGCAGCGCTCGCCGATTCGGGCGTCGAACTCGCCGACATCGACGCAATCGCCGCGACTGCCGGCCCCGGCCTGGTCGGCGGGCTGATCGTCGGGCTGATGACGGCGAAAGCCATTGCCGCGGCCGCAAACAAGCCGCTGATCGCAATCAACCACCTCGAAGGCCATGCGCTGACCGCGCGGCTGACCGACGGGCTCGACTTTCCCTACTTGTTGCTGCTGGTTTCCGGCGGTCACACGCAGATCGTCGCGGTGCGCGGCGTCGGCGACTACCAGCGCTGGGCGACGACCATCGACGATGCGCTCGGCGAAGCCTTCGACAAGACGGCCAAGATGCTCGGCCTGCCCTATCCCGGTGGACCGAACGTCGAGAAGGCGGCGGCGACCGGCGACGCCGCGCGCTTCGCCTTCCCGCGGCCAATGAAAGGCTCGGCGCAGCCCGATTTCTCCTTTTCCGGGCTGAAGACCGCCGTGCGCCAGGCGGCGACGGCCATCGCCCCATTGAGCGACCAGGACGTCGCCGACATCTGCGCCTCGTTCCAGGCGGCGGTGGCGGATGCGCTGGACGATCGTGTTGCGAGGGCGCTGAACCGATTCCGTCAGGAATTTCCAGGCGAACTGAAGCCTGCGCTCGTTGTTGCCGGCGGCGTCGCCGCCAACCGGACGATCAAGACGACGCTCGAAGCCCTGTGCGAGAAAGCCGGCTTTGCTTTTGTCGCGCCGCCGCTCAAACTCTGCACCGACAATGCCGCGATGATCGCCTGGGCCGGCATCGAACGGCTGCGCGCCGGCATCGCGGGTGAAAACGCCGCCGATTTCGTGCCGCGCTCGCGCTGGCCGCTGGACAGCATCTCTGCCCCGATGGTCGGTTCGGGCCGGCGTGGGGCCAAGGCATGACCGGCAGCGAGCACAAGGCGCCAAGCGGCTGGCGCATTGCCGTGCTCGGCGGCGGTGCCTGGGGCACGGCGCTGGCGCTGGCCATGTTGCGAGCCGGTCATTTCGTCCGCCTCTATGCGCGCGACCCGGAGACCGTCGCCGCGATCGACCGTGGCGAAAATCCGCGCTATCTGCCGGGCATCGCGCTCCAGGCCGGCATCGTGGCGACAAACGACATCGAGGCCGCGCTCGACGGCGCCGACTGCGTGCTGGCGGTGGCGCCGGCGCAGTCACTGCGCGCCATGCTGACCACCGCGAAAACCCATATGCCCAAAGATGTCCCGCTGGTCCTCTGCGCCAAGGGCATCGAGCGTGACACCGGCGCTTTGCTGTCGGCGATCGTCGACGAGATCCTGCCTAAAAATCCGGTCGCCGCCCTGTCCGGCCCGAGCTTCGCCACCGACGTCGCTAGGGGTCTGCCGACGGCCGTGGTGGTCGCCGCCCGCAACGAGGGTCTGGCGGCCGATCTTGCCGCCCGCTTCTCGGCGCAGAACCTGCGCTGCTATTCGAGCGACGATCTCATCGGCGTCGAGATCGGCGGTGCGCTGAAGAACGTCTTCGCCATTGCCGCCGGCGCGGTCACCGGCGCTGGGCTCGGCGCCAGCGCCCAGGCCGCCATGGTGACGCGAGGCTTTGTCGAATTGCGCCGCATCGGTGCTGCCTTCGGCGCCAGGCCCGAAACGCTGATGGGGCTTTCCGGGCTCGGCGATCTGCTGCTGACCTGCTCGTCCGCCCAGTCGCGCAATTTCGCCTACGGGCTGGCGCTGGGGCAAGGCAAGCCGCTTGCCGGGCTGCGCTTGGCCGAAGGCGTGCCGACGGCGGCGATCGCCGCCCGCATCGCCACCGAACGCAAGATCGACGCGCCGATCATCGCCGCCGTCGCCGCCATACTGGACGGCACGATCACCATCCGGCAGGCTGTGTCGGCGCTGATGACAAGGCCGCTGAAGACCGAAAGCGACGTGTAACCTCGAACGATCCGGAGATGGAAAGATGCTGTTTGCTTTGATTTGCAAGGACAGGGCCGGACGCCTGCAGGTGCGGCTGGATACGCGGCCCGAGCATGTTGCCTTCCTGGAAGGATTGAACGGCGAGAAGAAGCTGGCCTTCGCCGGTCCGTTCCTCGACACCGACGGCAAGCCGAACGGCAGCCTCGTCGTGGTCGAGGCGCCCGATCTGGCCGCGGCAGAGGCGCTATCGGCAGCAGACCCCTACGCCAAGGCCGGGCTGTTCGAAAGCGTCGAAATCCGGCAATGGAATTGGACCTTCAACAAGCCGGCGAGCGCATGACCCCGAAAATCGGAATCGATTTTCGGAAAGGATCATGCGCAAAATCAAATTGCCACAGCGTCCTTTGCGCGTCTGAAAGACGCGCGGCGCTGTGGCTGATTTCCAGCCGCCGGGAGGAGCAAAAACGATGAACTACTGGCTGTTCAAATCCGAACCCTCGGTCTTCTCCTTCGAGGACCTCAAGGCGAAGGGCAAGGCCGGCACGCAGTGGGACGGCGTGCGCAACTATGCGGCGCGCAACAACATGAAGGCGATGCAGATCGGCGATCTCGGCTTCTTCTATCACTCCAACGACGGGCTCGATGTGGTCGGCATCGTCGAGGTCTGCGCGCTGGCCCATCAGGACACCACTACTGACGATCCGCGCTGGGAATGCGTCGATATCCGCGCCGTCAAGGATGTGCCGAAGCCGGTGACGCTGGAGCAGGTCAAGGCCAATCCCAAGCTTGCCGAGATGGCACTGGTCCGGCTCGGACGGCTTTCCGTACAGCCGGTGACGCCGGCCGAATGGAAAGAGGTCTGCCGCATGGGCGGCCTGACGCCGGCTCCGTGACGGCGCTGACGCCAAACAGCGCGAAAAGCTTCATCCTCGACAACACGGCGCTGATGGCGCCGCCGCATGTGCCGGAGATCCTGCTGCATCTGGCCGACGAGGCGCATGAATTGTGGCAGCGGACCGAGGACGAACTGGCCGAAATCGGCCTGCCGCCGCCTTTCTGGGCCTTCGCCTGGGCCGGCGGCCAAGGCCTTGCCCGCTACATCCTCGACAATCCGGCTGATGTGCAGGGCAAGCGCGTGCTCGACTTTGCCTCCGGTTCCGGCCTTGTCGCCATTGCGGCGGCGAGGGCCGGCGCGGCAGAGGTGATCGCCGCCGACATCGACCCGTTCTGCGCAACCGCGATCCGCCTCAACGCCGAGGCCAATGATGTCGGGATAAAGTTCCTCGGCTCGGACTGCATCGGAACCGATGCGGGTTGGGATGTGGTTCTGGCCGGCGACGTCTTCTACGATAAATCCTTCGCCGACCGGCTTATGCCATGGTTCGCGACGCTGAAGGCGCGCGGCGCCGACATCCTCGTTGGCGATCCCGGCCGCTCCTATCTGCCGAAGACGGGGCTGGAACCGCTTGCCGTCTATGAAGTGGCGGTAACCCGGGCGCTGGAAGATGCCCTGGTCAAGCGCACGACCGTCTGGCGGTTTGCTTGACGGCGCCGCCGAACGGGCGTTCCATCACGCATCGATTTTGAGAATACGCATGTCGTCGTCCCAAAACCGCTGGGCACCCCCGGTTCGGGCCCGGGGGCGTGCTTTTGGGCGACATGCTTCCTAGGAGGGAGATCATGGATTTTTCAGCAGTGAACTGGCTGGCCGTGATCATCGCCGCCGTGGTGGCGTGGTTGTTCGGCGCTGCCTGATACATGGGCCTGAGCAAGCCGTGGCTCAAGGCCGCCAAGCTTGATCCGGCGACCATGAGTAAATCGCCGCTGCCCTTCGTCATCAGCTTCATCGCGGAACTTGTCATGGCGCTCGTCATGTCTCTGGTCATTGGAGCGATGACCGGTGGCGAACCGAGCCTCGTTGCCGGGCTCGTCTTCGGCTTCGTTCTCTGGCTCGGATTCGTCGCCACCACGCTATCCGTCAATCATCGCTACCAAGGTTTCGGCTGGGATCTGACCATCATCGACTGCGGCCACTGGCTTGGCGTGCTGCTGATCATCGGCGCGGTGATCGGCTGGTTCGGCGCGGCGGAAGTCGCCGGCTGACCCTGCCGCCATGAAATAATGCATGTCGCGCAAAAGTGTGCAGCGGTTTTGCGATAACGACATGCATAAAAACAACGACTAAAGCGCGTCGCTTTAGTCGACGACCGCCGACTGGCCACTCAGAGCGACCTAAAGCTCATCCAAGCGTCGGGTCCGGCTGCGGGTTGTGAACTTCGTTCAGGAGCCAATCCCTGAACGCCACGATCCTGGGGTCGTTGGCCGAGGCGATGGGATAGACCAGATGATAGGCGAAGTCGGGCGGAACCTTGATGCCAAGTTCGAAGGGCCGGATCAGCCGGCCCTCGGAAAGGTCGTTTGCCACCATGGCAAAATCGGCGAGTGCGACGGCATTGCCGTCGAGCGCGGCCTGTACGGCGTCGGTCGAGGTGTTGAACACGATTGTCCGGCTGTCGTCGAAATCGTCGACGCCGGCCGCCGCCATCCACATCCGCCAATTCGGCCAGGTCACGCCTTGTCGCGCCCACTCGATATGGGCGAGCGTGTGATGGAAGAGATCGCGTGGCTCGCGCAGCGGGGGGCCGGAGGCCAGCAGGCTGGGGCTGCACACAGGTATGATGACATTTTCGAACAGCCGGTGGGTGCAAAGGCCCGGATATTTTCCCGCGCCGAATCGGATGCCGACATCGACGTCGTCCAGGTCGAAATCGCGCAATTCGGAGGCAATGTCGAAGCGGAGCTCGATGCCCGACCGCTGCTTGCGAAAATCATCGACGCGCCGCATAAGCCATTTTGTCGCGAACTGGGCGTCGAGGGTCACTTTCAGCAGCGCCGTTCCGCGCGCCATCTTGTGCGCCCGTGAGACGGCCCGGCCAAGCAGGTCGAGCGCGTCGGTCGAAGCCTCGAACAGCACCGCGCCCGCCTCCGTCAGCCGAATCGTGCGGCTGGTGCGCGTGAACAGCACGATGCCGAGCTGATCCTCGATTTCCTTGATCTGGTGGCTGACCGCGGCCGGCGTCAGGCCGAGCTCGTCTGCGGCGCGGGTGAAATTGAGGTGCCGGGCCGCCGCCTCCAGCGTCCTCAGTGCACGGGTTCCGGGCAGCAGGCGAGCTATCAGAGTAGGACGAGAAGAGGCCGGTCGAGCATTTCCAATCCTCAAACAAAACTTGAAGATGTAGAGAAAACTACTCGTTTCTCGTTTTAATTTCAATCCGTCATGATGTGACCATCGAACAAACATCAAGCCGGATTTGAAATCCGGAGAAGCGGATTGCACCATGTCTCACATTGCTCTGAGCTCTGAAACCATCCGCCCGGCCTGGCTGCGCACGACGCTTGACTGGTTTCGCCATGCGAAAGTTGCGGTCAACCTCCCGCATGAAAAAGTCGAGGATCTTCCGGACCGCCAATTGCGCGACATCGGCGCCGAACGCAAGGATGTCGCGCACGTGATGGACCGGGAACTCGGCCGGTTGGGTCTGCTCGACATCGGCTGGCAGAGGCCGCGGACGTAGGGGAGTAGGGGAAGCTAAGCGGCGCGTCTGCGCAATCCTGCTGACACTTTCTTATTCCCCTACTGCCCTACTGCCCTACTGCCCTACCTCACCACCCTCATCACCGTGCGGTCCGACAGCAGCGGCAGCAGCCGGGCCATGGTGCGTGCCGTCACCGCGACGCAGCCTTGCGTCGGCGTGAAGCCGGGGCGCGCCAGGTGAAAGAAGATCGCGCTGCCGCGCCCGCGGCGACGCGGCGAAATGTTCCAGTCGAGCACCAGGCAGGCATCATAGAGCCGGTCGGCGCGCAGCATCCGCTCGTGGCTGGCGCCATACGGAATCTTGACCGGACGGTTGTAGTTGCGGTCCTCAGGCACTTCGCACCAGCCGAGATCGGGACCGATCGGCGTCATCGCCAGCCGGGTATTGCGGCCGCCGGAGAAATGATCGTTACGGAAATATCCCGACAGGATCCGCATCGAACCAAGCGGCGTGGCGCCATCGCCTTCGCGTTTGCCGGCCGATATGCCGCCGCGTCCCAGCGCACAGGAAAACACCAGTTTGCCAGCCTGCAGGAGCCCCTGGCTGGCGTGGCCGGGCCGGGCACGCACCGTGAGAACACGAAGCCCTTTTCGCAAAAATGCGCTCGCCTCATTGCACGCGCGTTTTTTCTTGTATGATCGTGCCACGGAACAAATCATTGTGATCGGCTGTTGTGCCGGTCAGCTTCCGCATAAACAGGCAGCGGTCAACTGAATTTTCTTTTCAAAACAACGGATTGATCCATGACTTCACGCACCATTCTGATCGTCGATGACGATGACGACCTGCGCGGCACGCTCGTTGAGCAATTGTCTCTCTATGAGGAATTCGATGTCCTGCAGGAATCAACCGCCGCCAAAGGCGTCGCCACGGCCCGCGGCGGCCTCATCGATCTGCTCATCATGGATGTCGGCCTGCCCGACATGGATGGCCGGGAGGCGGTGAAGATACTACGCAAGGGCGGCTACAAGTCGCCCATCATTATGCTGACGGGACACGACACCGATTCCGACACGATTCTCGGCCTCGAAGCCGGCGCCAACGACTATGTGACCAAGCCGTTCCGCTTCGCGGTTCTCTTGGCCCGCATCCGTGCCCAGCTTCGCCAGCATGAGCAGAGCGAAGACGCCACCTTTTCGGTCGGCCCCTACACTTTCAAGCCCAGCCAGAAGCTTCTGATCGACCAGCGCGGCGCCAAGGTGCGGTTGACCGAAAAGGAAGCCTCGATCATCAAGTATCTCTATCGCGCCGACCAGAAGGTGGTGACGCGCGACGTGCTGCTCGAGGAGGTCTGGGGCTACAATTCCGGCGTCACCACGCACACGCTGGAAACCCATGTCTATCGGCTGCGCCAGAAGATCGAGCGCGATCCTTCCAATGCAGAAATTCTTGTGACAGAAAGCGGCGGCTACAAGCTGGTTCCTTAAACATTTAATCATTCAATCAGCGGTCGGGGCAGGGGCCGCTTTCGGGGTACGATCCTGAGACTGGAGGTGGTTCTGGATCGAACTCGCTGACGCATCGGCCCAAAAATCGGGTTCGATTTTTGGAAAGCACGGTGGGTCAAGTTCAAAGCGTTCGAGCGTCCTTTGCGCGTCGAAAGGAGACTCGGCGCTCTAAGGGAGGGATTGGACTGGCCGTTCGGGGACATAGCTAGATGGCGTTGGATGACGACATCCGCATCCTGTCCGCCGTGAGGCTCTTCGAGGGCTTCACGCAGGAACAGTTGCGTCTGCTCGCCTTTGGCGCGGAAACCACCAGCCTGCAGGCCGACCACAAGCTTTACCGCGAGGACGACGAGGCCGATTGTGCCTATATCGTGGTCAGTGGGCGCATCGTCCTCTATCGCGAGCAGGATGGCGCCCGCGTGCCGATAGGAACGGCCGGCCCCGGTACCATGCTGAGCGAACTGGCGCTGATCGCCGACACCAACCGGCTGACCAGCGCATCCGCCGAAATCGATTCGGAAGTGCTGCGGCTCAGCCGCAAGATGTTTCGCCGCATTCTGGAGGAGTATCCCGAGGTCGCGGTCCATCTGCACCAGCGTATCTCGGAGGATTTTCAGGCATTGATCCGCCGCATCGAGAAACTGGCGCCGCGTTTCGACAACTGAACCGGATGCTTTTCAACTCGCACTCGCAACCAACAGACCGTGAAAGCCAATCGGATCAGGGCGGCAAGGGTTGAGGTGTGTCGAGATTCAGATCAGGCCGAGCCGGAGTCGAAGACGGGCGCGAAGCGACCAGAATGGTGGGGTCCGAGAACCGGAGCGGAGCGTACTTTTGGGTACGTGAGCACCGGAAGCGCAGGAGACCACCATTCGCAGGCCGGCCTCATCTGAATATCGATACACCTAATCCAGGTCGAACCGCGCGATCACCGGCACATGGTCCGAAGGCCGTTCCCAGCCGCGCGCCGGCCGCAGGATTTCGTAGCCGGCAAAGCTCGGCACCAGGTTTGGCGACGACCAGACATGGTCGAGCCGCCGGCCGCGATCCGACGCTTCCCAATCCTGCGCGCGATAGCTCCACCAGGTGTAGAGCTTCTGCTCATAAGGCACGTTGAGCCGCATCAGGTCGACCCAGTTGCCGGCGAGCCGCATCGCCTCGAAACTTTCCGTCTCGACCGGCGTATGGCTGACCACTTTCAGGAGCTGCTTGTGCGACCAGACATCGTGCTCGAGCGGCGCGATGTTGAGGTCGCCGACCAGGATCGAGCCGGACATTTCGTCGTGCTCGGCACGGATGGCGTTCATTTCGGCGACGAAATCCAGCTTGTGCCTGAACTTGCGGTTGATCTCCGGATCGGGCTCGTCGCCGCCGGCCGGCACATAGAAATTGTGCAGCAGGATCGCCTTGCCGCCGGCCCGCACGGTGACCGACAGATGCCGGCAGTCCTCGATCTCGCAGAAGCGGCGCTTTTCGACCACTTCGAGCGGCCGGCGCGCCACCGTCGCCACGCCGTGATAGCCCTTCTGGCCGTGGAACACGATGTGCTCGTAGCCGAGCTTGCGAAAGGCCGCCTCGGGAAACAGCTCGTCGGGAACTTTGGTTTCCTGCAGGCAGAGCACGTCCGGTGCCTGTTCGACAAGCAGGCGTTCGACGAGCGGCATGCGCAGGCGGACGGAATTGATGTTCCAGGTAGCGATGGAAAAGGGCATGTTTGGGATTCCGGGACAGCGCAAGGTCCGCCAGATGGCTCCGACGGAAAGTCAATCCCGGAAACTACTGCCAGCCGCGCACCGCAAAAACAAGCCGGCCGCGCGCGGAGCGCGGCCCGGGCTGGCACCAGGGTTCGCTGAGATTCAGGTCAGGCCGAGTCGAGAATGGTGGGTTCCGAGAACCGGAGCGGAGCGTACTTAAAGTACGTGAGCACCGGAAGCGCAGGAACCCGCCATTCGCAGGCCGGCCTCACCTGAATAACAGCGGATCCTACCGCGACTTGGTGTTCAGCTCGCGGTTCGCCGTATAGTCGATGGCAAAGGTGTCGGGGGCGAAGCTTACGCCTTCCCTGACGTTGAAGATCATCACCGTCGTGTCCTTGCCTTGCGCATCGGTGATCGTCCATTGGCGCAATTCGTAGGTTTTCGGATCGAACATCATGGTGATCTTCGAACTGCCGAACACCGATTTGTCGGCGAGTTGGATGGTGGTGACGTCGTTCTCTTCCTTGACGCTTTTGACGCGGCCGCCGGAGAGATCGATCTTGTTGTCGAGGAGCAGCTTGAGCGGCGTTTTCGACAACGGGTAGAGATCGGACGTTTTCAGCCGCTTGTTGAGGATGACCACCGACTTGCCGTCGGAAATCACCCTGAAATTCGACGTCCCGTCATAGTTGAAGCGGATCTTGCCCGGCCGTTCCAGAAAGAACTTGCCGCCGGTCTGCTCGCCCTTGGGTCCGAACTGCACGAATTCGCCGGCCATCGATTTGACCGAGGAAAAATGGTCGGCGATCTTCTGCGCGGTGGGTGGCACCGCCGCTTGCGCCGACGCCAGCAACTGGACCCCGGGCACGACGTTGATCGCCGCAGCACCTGCCAGGACCAGGCCGAGGCCAAGCAGCTGGCGGCGGGTCGGGGCAAAGTCGCTGATCGTGGCAAAAGAAGAGTTTTTCATGCCGGTCACTTTCGTCTGGTTTATCTGTTGTCGCAGTGTTTGGCCCCCCAGTTGGGCTTAAGTTTGGCGGCCGAACAGCGCTTGGTCGTTGCAAACGCGCCAGAAGGTTCAAAGTTGCCGCCGTCAGGTTGCAGCCGCGAAAATCCTATCGGTTGGTGCCGGGGCGGATCAGAAATTGTCGTCCTCCGTCGGCACCAGAATCTCGCGTTTTCCGGCATGGTTGGCCGGGCCGACAATGCCTTCCTTCTCCATCTTCTCGATGATCGAGGCGGCGCGGTTGTAGCCGATGCCGAGCCGGCGCTGGATGTAGCTGGTCGAGGCCTTGCCGTCGCGCAGCACCACGGCAACGGCCTGATCGTAGGGATCGTCGGAATCCTCGAAATTGCCGCCGCCACCGCCCGAACCCCCCTTGCCCGACGGCTCGTCGTCGTCCTCATCGTCATCCTCGGTGATGGCGTCGAGATATTCCGGCACGCCCTGCAGCTTCAGATGAGCGACGATCTTCTCGACCTCGTCATCGGAAACAAAGGGGCCGTGTACGCGCTGGATGCGGCCGCCACCGGCCATGTAGAGCATGTCGCCCATGCCAAGCAGCTGTTCGGCGCCCTGCTCGCCCAGAATGGTGCGGCTGTCGATCTTCGACGTCACCTGGAAGGAGATGCGGGTCGGGAAGTTGGCCTTGATCGTGCCGGTGATGACGTCGACCGACGGCCGCTGCGTCGCCATGATGACGTGGATGCCGGCGGCGCGCGCCATCTGCGCCAGACGCTGCACCGCGCCTTCGATGTCCTTGCCGGCGACCATCATCAAATCGGCCATCTCGTCGATAATGACGACGATGTAGGGCATCGGCTCGAGATCGAGGTTTTCGGTCTCGTAGACCGCTTCGCCGGTCTGGCGGTCAAAGCCGGTCTGCACGGTGCGCGAGATTTTCTCGCCTTTCTTCTCCGCCTGCTGCACCCGCGCGTTGAAACCGTCGATGTTGCGGACGCCGACCTTGGACATCTTGCGGTAGCGGTCCTCCATCTCGCGCACGGTCCATTTCAGCGCCACTACCGCCTTCTTCGGGTCGGTGACGACAGGCGTCAGAAGATGCGGGATGCCGTCATAGACCGAGAGCTCCAGCATTTTCGGGTCGATCATGATCAGT
Source organism: Mesorhizobium sp. WSM4842 (assembly GCF_055901575.1). Lineage (NCBI taxonomy): Bacteria > Pseudomonadati > Pseudomonadota > Alphaproteobacteria > Hyphomicrobiales > Phyllobacteriaceae > Mesorhizobium > Mesorhizobium sp. WSM4842. The sequence goes on along the minus strand of NZ_CM148372.1, from coordinate 1,196,616 downwards.
CGGCAGTCCTGCGGCGTCAGCCGGTAGAGCAGCGACAGGATCATGGTGTTGATGGCGACAGACTTGCCCGAACCGGTGGTGCCGGCGACCAGCACGTGCGGCATCTTGGCGATGTCGACGATGACCGCCTCGCCATTGATGGTTTTGCCGAGCGCCAGCGCCAGCTTGGCCTTGGTGGTCTCGAAATCGCGGCTGGCCATGATTTCCCTGAGATAGACGGTCTCGCGCTTGGCGTTCGGCAGCTCGATGCCGATGGCGTTGCGGCCGGGCACCACCGCGACGCGGCAGGCGATCGCGCTCATCGAGCGGGCGATGTCGTCGGACAGGCCGATGACCCGCGACGATTTGATGCCGGGCGCCGGCTCCAGCTCGTAAAGCGTGACGACCGGGCCGGGGCGGACATGGATGATCTCGCCCTTGACGCCGAAATCCTCCAGCACGCCCTCGAGCAGACGGGCATTCTGCTCGAGCGCGTCCTTGGACAGGCTGGCGTCGCGCACGACGTTCTTCGGTTCGGACAGGAAATGCAGCGACGGCATTTCGAATTGTTCGGAGCCGATCAGCGAGGTCTGGGCTTCGCGCTGGACACGAGCGCCCGGAACGGGTCGGGGCGCCGGCGCCGCGACGCGTGTGGCCGCATCGGAGCGGAACGGCTGCACCTTCGCATTGGGCGCAGTGCTGCGCTGGCCCACGGGCTCCGGCGCAAAATCCATGTCGTCGTCATCGTCAAAAACATCGGCGTCGTCGGGATCGAGCGAGGCGCTGCGGTCGTTGACCATGGCGGCGAAGAATTCCGGCTCGACGCGGGCGCGGCCATCGGGGCTCATCCGCGCTTCGGCGAACTCGGCCGATTCGACCCTCTCGGCAGCGCGGCGCCAGGCGCTGGCGCGCGGTTCCATCTCCGGTTCGAAATCGTCGCGTTCCCGGCGGCGCGCGGCGCGGCGGCGGAGATAGGCACGCAACGACAGCCACCAATGCGTGATCGCGCCAAGCGCCAGAATGCCCTCGTCGCCTTCGTCCTCGTCATTGTCGAAAAGCAGGTCGTCCTGGTCCCTCGGATCGGGTGCAGCCGGTTGCTCCAGGACGGCGAAACCGTTCTGGCGCGCAATCAGCGCCGAGCCATAGGCAAACAGCCACAGTGCCGGGGCGGCGAGAAGCACGGCGAGCACGCTGGCGATGAGACCTGTCGGGTAGCCGCCGACGACGAGACCGGGAATCTGGAGCACCATGTCGCCGAACACGCCGCCGAGACCGGTCGGCAGCGGCCAGGTCTTCGGCGGCACCACGCAGCCGGCGATGGCCGCGGCAAGCACCGCGTAGCCGAACCAGGCGAGCCCGCGCTTCGGCAGCCTGTCGACGCCGCGCGCCGAAAACAGCAGAAATCCCCAGACCACCGCCGGCACCAGCGCCGCGACGGCTGCAAGGCCGAAGAACTGCATGGCAAGGTCGGAGAAGACAGCGCCCACATAGCCCATGGCGTTGGTGACGATATTATCGGTGGCGTGGGAGAAGCTTGGGTCGGCGACGTTCCAGGTGGCGAGGCTGGCGATACCGAAGGCGACCAGCGCAAACAGGCCGGCGCCGACCAGCCGACCGACCTGACGCCGCGCGAACGCCCGGATGCCGTACCCCGTATCGGCCAGCGCGAGCGGTGCTGAAGCCCCTGAACGCATTCGTCGTTCCCCGTCTGTCATGGACTGGCCGGACGCATGACGCACTCCGGCAGATTCGGATGCCAGACTAGCGGCGGGAAGGTTAAGGCCGCATTAACCATGGGCGTGCCGGCAACTCCCGGGTGGAAAAGCGGTCACAGAAATGGCGGGCACGCCGGCCCGCCATCATTTTGGATCGGCAGGTCGATCAGGCTCAGCCTGATCGCCAGACCTTAGGGCGCCGCGCGTCCCATTAGACGGCCGCGCTAACACTAATTTGATTGGAGCATGATCCTTTCCGAACCCAAGTTCGGGTCATGCGTTCGGGGTCATGCGCTAGTTGGCGCCGCCGAGCGCCTGCACGTTCGCGCAGAACTCGGCATACGGCTTGCTCATCGCCGCGTCATTGCATTCTTTCTTCATGGCTTCCTGCTTTTCCTTCGGCATCGACATGAAGGTGGTCTTGAATTCCGCCATCGGCTTCATGGTCTTCATGCTGGAGTCTGTGTAGAACGGCGCCATGTTGTCGGGTGAGTCGAGAGCGCCGGCAAATGCCGCTCCGCTGATCATGGAAAGAGCAAGCGCTCCGAGGTAGATGTTCTTGATGTTCATGACTGGTTTCCTTCCCTGTTGTTTTCACGAGCGCCCGAACGACGACCGCCACCACAGTTCGGAACCAGCACGGCCGATGTTTCATCGACTAAGGACATCAAGCGCCCGATCAAACGATTGTGATCGAGCCTGAACCGCCACCGGCACGGCGTCCCACAACAAAAGGAGGCCCGGAACGGATCCGGGCCTCAATGCGTGAGCCCTTGCAGGAGCGTCACGACGGGATGGGAGAATGCGGGGCGGCCAAGGCCGCCCCAGACATGACTTACGGGTGATAGGCCGCTTCGCCATGCGCGGTGAGGTCGAGCCCTTCACGCTCTGCATCGGCTGTCGGGCGCAAGCCTACGATCATATCGACGATCTTGTAGAGGATGGCGCTGCCGATACCCGACCACAGCACGGTTACCAGGACACCCTTGAACTGCGACCACAGCTGGGTCGCCGTGCCGGCATAGCCGGCGGCGAAGTCGGCTGTCGAATAATCGACGATGCCAGCGCCGCCGAGGGCGGGATTGACCAGGATGCCGGTGCCGAGTGCGCCGATGATGCCGCCGATGCAGTGAATGCCGAAGACATCGAGGCTGTCGTCGTAGCCGAACTTGTTCTTCACTACCGAGACGAAGAAGTAGCAGACACAGGTGGCGACGATGCCGAGCACGATGGCGCCCATCGGTCCGGCAAAACCGGCGGCGGGCGTGACGGCGACAAGGCCGGTAACAGCGCCCGAAACCGCACCAAGCATGGACGCCTTGCCGCGCAGCAGCGTTTCAAGCACGATCCAGGTCACCGCCGCCGCCGCCGTGGCGACGAAGGTGTTGACCATGGCCAGCACCGCATAGGCGTTGGCTTCGAGGTTCGAACCGGCGTTGAAGCCGAACCAGCCGACCCACAGCAGCGAAGCGCCGACCATGGTCAGCGTCATGGAGTGCGGCGCCATGACGTCCTTGTTGTAGCCAATGCGCTTGCCGATCATGAGCGCCCCGACAAGGCCGGCGATGCCCGCATTGATGTGAACGACGGTGCCGCCGGCGAAGTCGATGGCGCCGAAGCCGAAGATGAGCCCCGACGGGTCGCTATAAGCGCTCGGGCCACCCCAGAACCAGACCATATGCGCGATCGGGAAGTAGACGAATGTGACCCACAGGATGGTGAAAAGGATCACGGCAGAAAACTTGACGCGTTCGGCGAAGGCGCCGACGATCAGGGCGGGCGTGATGCAGGCGAAAGTCATCTGGAAGAGGACGAACACCAGTTCAGGAATGGCGACGCCCTTGGTGAAGGTTTCCGACACCGTCGTCACGTCGACCCCGGCAAGAAACATCTTGGAAAGGCCGCCGACGAAGGCGTTGCCTGGGGTGAAGGCAAGGCTGTAGCCGTAGAAAACCCAGACGATCATGACCACGCTGGTGATGGTGAAGACCTGCATCAGCACCGACAGCATATTTTTGGCGCGAACCAGGCCGCCGTAGAAAAGGGCAAGGCCGGGAATGGTCATCAACAGCACCAGGATGGTGGAAATCATCATCCACGTCGTGTCGCCCTTGTCGACGGTAAAGGCCGGCGCGGCTGGCGCTGCCGGTGCCGCTTCCTGCGCGAATGCGGCGACCGTGCCCAGTGCTGCGATAGCGAGCGAGCCCAGCAGCGCGGTGCGCGCCGCCGACTTCAAAGTAGAAGGAATATTCATTGAACTCTCCATTGGAATACGTGTCCGCAGCTCAAAGCGCGTCGGTGTCTGTTTCGCCGGTGCGAATGCGCACCGCCTGGTCGATGCCGAAGACGAAGATCTTGCCGTCGCCGATCTGACCGGTCTTGGCCGCCGCGGTGATGGCTTCGACGGCCTTGTCGACCATGTCCAGGCCGACCGCGACTTCGATCTTGATCTTCGGCAGGAAGCTGACCGCGTATTCCGCCCCGCGATAGATTTCCGTGTGTCCCTTCTGCCGCCCGTAGCCTTTGACTTCGGTGACGGTCAGGCCCTGGATGCCGACTGCGGTGAGCGCTTCGCGCACCTCGTCGAGCTTGAACGGCTTGATGATTGCCATCACGATTTTCATAAGGTTTCACCCTTTGCTGTTGCGGGTCCCCGCGTTTGTACGACTTCGCCGATCCCCATGAGAGCCGGAGAGTGCCCGCTAGGATTCAAGCTCCGTGCCAATTGCCGAAGCAGGGTGTTAACCTGTTGTTAAATAAGGAATTGGGGAAGGTTTGTCGGCTGACTGTTCATAGTCGCAGCAGCACAGCTGATTAAAAAATAGGCAATTTTTCAAAATTGCCTATTCGGCAGGCGGCCGCTTCAGCCTGATCAGGCCTTCCTGGGCAACCGAGGCGATCAACGTGCCGTCGCGGGCAAACAGCGACCCGCGAGTGAACCCCCGCGACCCTTGCGTCGACGGGCTGTCCTGCGTGTACAGCATCCAGTCGTCGAGCGGATGGCTGCGGTGGAACCACATGGCATGATCGAGGCTCGCCGCCTGGATGTCGCTATCGAAAATGGCGCGGCCATGCGCAAAGGTCGAGGTATCGAGCAGCGTCATGTCGGAAAGATAGGCAAGCACTGCCGCCTGCGTGGCGCGATCGGCCGGAACCGGGCCGGTCGTGCGGATCCAGATGTTCTGCTTCGGCTCCAGCTTTTCCCGGCTGGTGTAATGCTCCAGCATCACCGGCTTCATCTCGATCGGCCGGTCACGCTCCCAGTAGCGCCTGATGCCGTCGGGCACGGCCTCGCCGAACTTGCCAATCAGTTCGCGCTGCGACAGCAATGTGTCGGGCGCCGGCACGTCCTGCGGCATCGGCACCTGATGCTCGAGCCCGACCTCTTCCTGCTGGAACGAGGCTTCCAGCGAAAAGATCGCCTGGCCGTGCTGGACAGCCACGACACGGCGCGTGGTGAAGGAGCCGCCGTCGCGGATGCGGTCGACCTGGTAGATGATCGGCACCTTGGTGTCGCCGGGCCGCATGAAATAGCCGTGCAGCGAATGCACGTGGCGTTCGGGCTCCACCGTTCGCTGGGCGGCGACCAGCGCCTGGGCGATGGTCTGGCCACCGAAGACACGCTGCCAGTCGAGTTTGGGGCTGCGACCTCGGTACAGGTTGTGTTCCAGCTGCTCGAGGTCGAGAATGCCGAGAAGCTCGTCCATGGCCGCCGTCATGTTTCGCGCCCTCGCCGTAGAAGTGTTATTGCTTTCCGACAGGAATGACGGGCAGTCAAGGCCGGAAGGGAATTTTGGCCGGAAAGGAATTGCCATGGTGGACCGCAAGGCGGATGCAAAAAACCGAACCTCGCTCGATATCTTGGTCGCCGGCGCCGGCTATGTCGGCCTTGCCGCCGCGGTATCGCTGAAACAGGCACGACCAAGCCTGGCGGTCGCTGTCGTCGACGCCGCGCCCGCCGGTGTCTGGCAAAAGGACGGCCGCGCCTCGGCCATCGCCGCTGCCGCTTGCCGCATGCTCGACCAGCTCGGCGTCTGGGCCGAAATCGCGCCCGAGGCGCAGGCGATCACCGAGATGATCGTCACCGATTCGCGCACTTCCGATCCGGTGCGCCCGGTGTTTCTCACTTTCGATGGCGAGGTCGCGCCCGGCGAAGCTTTTGCGCATATGGTCGCCAACAGGGATTTGAATGGCGCCTTGCGCCGGCGCGCTGAAAAACTCGGCATCGACATCATCGAAGGCGTCGCAGTCAGTGCCTTCGACGTGAACGGCGCCGGCATCACCGTGCATCTTGCCGACGGCGCGACGCTGAAGGCGCGGCTGCTGGTCGCCGCCGACGGCGTCAACTCGAAGCTGCGCGACATGGCCGGCATCAAGACGGTGAAATGGGAGTACGGCCAGTCCGGCATCGTCTGCACTGTCGCCCATGAACGGCCGCACAACGGCCGCGCCGAAGAGCATTTTCTGCCAGCCGGCCCCTTCGCCACGCTGCCGCTCAAGCCGGACAAGGACGGGACCAACCGCTCGTCGATCGTCTGGGTCGAGCGGTCGGAAGATGCCGAAAAACTGGTCGACAGCGACGACCTCGTCTTCGAGCACGAGCTGGAACAGCGGTTTGGCCTGAAGCTCGGCGAAATTCACGTCGCCGACAGGCCACGCGCCTGGCCGCTCGGCCTGACGCTTGCCCGCGCCTTCGTCGCGCCGCGCATTGCCCTCGCCGGCGACGCCGCCCACGGCATCCACCCGATCGCCGGCCAGGGCCTGAATCTCGGCTTCAAGGATGTGGCGGCTCTCGCCGAGGTGGTGGTCGAGGCCGACCGGCTCGGCCAGGATATCGGCGCGCTCGACGTGCTCGAGCGCTACCAGCAGTGGCGGCGTTTCGACACGCTGCAGATGGGCATCACCACCGATGTCCTGAACCGGCTGTTTTCCAACGACATCGGCCCGTTGCGGGCCGTCCGCGACATCGGCCTCGGCCTCGTCGAACGCATGCCGCGCTTGAAGGATTTCTTCATCCGCCAGGCGTCCGGACTGTCCGGCAACACGCCGAAACTGCTCAAGGGCGAGGCGATCTGAACCCGGAAGGGCGGCAAACCAATATTGAGCGTCAGGCAATTTCGTTCAGTTGACCTCGAAGCCCAGCTTCTGCCGCAGCCGCAGTACCCGCTGGTCGGATATCTTCAGGGGCTGTTCACCAGCCTGCGCCGCGCGGTTCACCATCTGCAGCAAATCGTTTCGCTCAGTCACATCCAGACGTTCGCGCAGGAACGGCGCCAGCTTGTCGATGACGATCGTGGCATCGTCGATCTGTGACGCCGCCCATTTGGCGTAGACCACGGCCTCATCGGTCTTCTTGTCGTTCGCAATCTCCGAAATCACCGACCGAATCGCGGCTTCGCGCTGCGGCAGGACAGGGCCGTTCTCGGAAACGATGGCGGTGATCAACGTCGCGGCCGCCACGACCGGATCGTCGATCGCCGTCAGCGGTGAGAGCGCTGCCTGCTTGCGCAGTCTCTTGCGGCGAATGTTCCCTTGGACACGCCCGACGACCTCCGCGACCTCGCGCGCCGCATCGTTCATGGCCTTCATCCGATACCACCAGAATGCCGCCGCTCCCAACAGCCCAATTGCAGCAATCAGTATATGCATGCCCGTGATCCCCAAACCGCGGCGACGATAGGAGAAGTGCTGCCTCGCTTCAACACGCAAAAATTGCGCGCGCCGAAGAAATTTGATTCAGCCGGACGCAAAACAGAATAATCGCTAGGACCCCGGCACGTTGTAGATCGCCCTGACCTCGATCGTGCCGATTTCGGCCAGCGGGATGCCGCCGGCAATCTCCAGCGCCTCGTCGATATCCCCGGCCTCGATCATGACGAAGCCGAGCAATTGCTCCTTGGTCTCGGCGAAAGGGCCGTCTGTGATCAGCCGCTTGCCCTTGCGCCGGCGCACGGTTTTCGCGGTCTTCACCGACTGCAGCGCTTGCGCGATGATCAGCCGACCGCTTTGCTCCACCGATTTGTCATAGGCCAGCGAGTCGGCGTCGAGCTTGGCCAGCCTCTCCGGGCTCATTGCATAAAGGTCTTTTTCCTCACCATAGACTAGGCAAACGTATTTCATCTCTCATCTTCCTTGTTGTGACGAACCGTTGGCAACCAAGGTCTCAGCCGGGCTTTTGAGCGCCGCATGATCGACAAGTGACACCGTAACCCCGATGATGGCGACTGCCACAAGCAGTCGACCGAAACCGGAAGGTGACTGATGCAACCAGTCGGCTTCTGTCCAGCAGCCTTTCGGCCGGTGTGCCTCCAGTGAGCAGAAAACAGACTATTCATGTGATCCTCCATCCGGCCACGAAATCAGGGGCCGCCCGCAGGACGACCGAGGCGGATGGAAGTCGACATTTTTGCACGTGGATTTTTTTAACGCGTCGCCATTGACGCGAAAGCACGGGTGGCCTTCGTGCCCACGCGCGCTATAGTCGATCAGACGCCGATCACGGCTCAGCCACCACATCAAGGAGGAATTCATGGACCGCACCGCAAACGCTGTCTGGAAAGGCAATCTGAAAGAGGGCAAGGGCACGCTCGACACGCAGAGCGGGACTCTGAAAGGCACGCCTTACTCGTTCAAGATGCGCTTCGAGGACGAGAGCGGCAAATCCGGCACCAATCCGGAGGAACTGATCGCGGCGGCGCATGCCGGTTGCTTTGCCATGCAGCTTTCGCATGTCCTGGCCGAGAACGGCACCCCCGCCACCGAACTCGACGCCAAGGCCGTGGTGACGCTGGTTCCAGGCACCGGCATCACCGGCAGCGCGCTCACGCTGGTCGGCAAGGTGCCGGGCATCGATGCCGCGAAATTCCAGGAGCTGGCCGAACAGGCCAAGGCCGGGTGTCCGGTTTCGAAGGCGCTCGGCGCCATCAAGGTTTCGCTCGACGCCAAGCTCGGCTGAGCAGATGGCATGAGGTGATAAACGCCGGCTCCAGGGCTGGCGTTTTCATTTGTGGGGCGTCGGTGATCCTTAACACCCCCTCTGTCCTGCAGGACAGACGGGGGTGCTGTCCATCCGACGCCTCAAAAAGGTCGTTAGCTTGCTTCGCCGGTCAGCGCGTCAATTCGTGCGCGCAATTGTGCGACCTCTTCCTCGAGAGCCTGCACGCGCGCTTCGAGGTCCGAAGCCGGCGACGGTGATTGCAGGGGCGTTGCAGCCACCGCTGGCGTCTGCACCGGCCCGCCCAAGAGATGCACATAGCGGTCCTCACGCTGGCCGGGACCACGATCGATCTGCTGAACGAGCGGCGGCTTGCGGCCGATCAACAGGTCGAGATTGCTGCGAAGCTCGTCGATGGAGGGTAACCGCGCCATGCGCTCGCTGCGCGCCAGCAATTCATGCGCGGTCTGCGGACCGCGCAGCAACAGCAGCCCAAGCAGAGCGATCTGCGCCGAAGTCAGCGAAAAGCGCTGCGCAACGACATGCTCGTAACGCTCGACGCGCGAGGCAAAGACCTGCCTGACCAGGCCCTTGTGCTCGAGCTGGCCAAGTGCTCGTCTCACCTCGACAAGCTCAACCGACATCACCGGCTCGCGCGCCGTCTTCTGGTTGGCGGCGGCATGCGCTGCATTGAGCGTCAGCGGGTAGATATCGGGCGTCAGTTCCCTCTTTTCGATCAGGCAACCGAGCACGCGCACTTCGACGGGAGAGAGGATGGGCAGTTCGGTGTCGGTCATTGGTCGGCTATCCTTTGAAGCTGGCGGGACAGCGCCCCCCCACTTGGGGGGAGATTGGATGTCACCTCGGCTTTCGCCAATCTCCAACATTGCAGACGGGGCGAGGTCGGTGAAGCTGCCAATCTCCCTCCTTGTGGGGGAGATGTCCGGCAGGACAGAGGGGGGCGCGAAGGATCACTACCGACGAGATGATCCCTGCAGCAACCCCGTCCGCCGCTACACCCTTCTCTCCACCATCATCTTCTTGATCTCGGCGATCGCCTTGGCCGGATTGAGGCCCTTGGGACAGGTCTGGGCGCAGTTCATGATAGTGTGGCAGCGATAGAGCCGGAACGGGTCTTCGAGGTTGTCGAGCCGTTCGCCCGTGGCCTCGTCCCGGGAATCGATCAGCCAGCGATAGGCCTGCAACAGCGTCGCCGGGCCGAGATAGCGGTCGCCGTTCCACCAGTAGCTCGGGCATGAGGTCGAACAGCACGCGCACAAGATGCATTCATACAGCCCGTCGAGCTTTTCGCGGTCCTCGTGGCTCTGCAGCCATTCCTTGGCCGGCTCGGGCGACACCGTCTTCAACCATGGCTCGATCGAAGCGTGCTGGGCGTAGAAATTGGTGAGGTCGGGCACTAGGTCCTTGACCACCGGCATATGCGGCAGCGGGTAGACCTTGATCGCGCCGGAAATGTCGTCGCAGCCCTTGGTGCAGGCGAGCGTGTTGGAACCGTCGATATTCATGGCGCAGGAGCCGCAAATGCCCTCGCGGCAGGAGCGGCGCAGCGTCAGCGTCGGGTCGATCTTGTTCTTGATGTAGAGCAGCGCGTCGAGCACCATCGGCCCGCAATCGTCCATGTCGACGAAATAGGTGTCCATGCGCGGGTTCTCGTCATCGTCCGGCGACCAGCGGTAGATGCGGTACTCGCGCAGATTGGTCGCGCCTTCCGGCTTTGGCCAGGTTTTCCCGACGTTGATCTTCGAGTTCTTGGGAAGCGTGAGTTCGACCATTACCTCAGGTCCTTTCGGATGACGAGCTTCAGCCCGGACCAAGTCCCGTTCACGGCGGCCATCGTCAATACACCCTGGCCTTGGGCGCGATTTTGGCCGGATTGATGCCGCCGTCTGCTTCCCTAAGCAGCGGCTCGGTGTGCACCGGCCGATAGCTGAGCGTCACCTCGCCGGCGTCGCTGAGCCGGGCCAGCGTGTGCTTGCGCCAGTTCGCATCGTCGCGCGCCGAAAAATCTTCCCGCGCATGCGCGCCGCGGCTCTCCTTGCGCGCTTCGGCGCCGTAGACCGTGGTGATGGCGTTGGCCATCAGATTTTCCAGCTCCAGCGTCTCTACCAGGTCGGAGTTCCAGATCATCGAGCGATCGAACACTTTTACGTCCTTGAGCTCGCCCCAGATCTGCGAAATGCGCTTGCAGCCGCTTTCCAGCGATTCCTGCGTGCGGAACACCGCCGCATCGTCCTGCATCGCCTTCTGCATTTTTTCCCGCAGCACGGCGGTCGGCGTCGAGCCGTTGGCATGACGCAGCCGGTCGAAGCGGTCCATGGTCTTCTCGACCGAGGCCTCATTGGGCGACGGGATCGCCGCGTTGCGGTCGATCACCTTGCCGGCTCGGATCGCCGCCGCGCGGCCAAACACCACCAGATCGATCAGCGAATTCGAGCCCAGCCGGTTGGCGCCATGCACGGAAGCGCAGCCGGCTTCGCCGACCGCCATCAGCCCGGGCGACACCTGGTCCGGGTTCAAGGCAGTGGGGTTGAGCACCTCGCCCCAGTAATTGGTCGGCACGCCGCCCATATTGTAGTGGACCGTCGGCAGTACCGGGATCGGCTCTTTGGTCAGATCGACGCCGGCAAAGATTTTTGCTGACTCCGAAATCCCCGGAAGTCTCTCGTGCAAAACGGCCGGATCGAGGTGGTCGAGGTGGAGAAAAATATGGTCCTTCCTCGGTCCGACGCCGCGCCCTTCGCGGATCTCCAGCGTCATGCAGCGCGAGACCACGTCGCGCGAGGCAAGGTCCTTGGCCGATGGCGCGTAGCGTTCCATGAAGCGCTCGCCTTCGGAATTGACGAGATAGCCGCCCTCGCCGCGCGCGCCCTCGGTGATCAGGCAGCCGGCGCCGTAGATGCCGGTCGGGTGGAACTGCACGAACTCCATATCCTGCAGCGGCAGCCCGGCCCGCGCTGCCATGCCGCCGCCGTCGCCGGTGCATGTGTGCGCCGAGGTCGCCGAGAAATAGGCGCGGCCATAGCCGCCGGTCGCCAGCACCACCATTTTTGCCGAAAAACGGTGGATGGTGCCGTCGTCGAGGTTCCAGGCGACGACGCCGGTGCAGGTGCCGTCCGGCTCCATCATCAGGTCGAGCGCGAAATACTCGATGAAGAACTGCGCATTGTGCTTCAGCGATTGGCCGTAGAGCGTGTGCAGCATGGCGTGGCCGGTACGGTCGGCGGCGGCACAGGTGCGCTGGACCGGCGGTCCCTCGCCGAAATTCATCATCATGCCGCCGAACGGCCGCTGGTAGATTTTCCCGTCCTCCGTGCGGCTGAAGGGAACGCCGTAATGCTCAAGCTCGTAGACCGCCGCCGGCGCCTCGCGAACCATGTATTCCTGTGCGTCGGTGTCACCGAGCCAATCCGAACCCTTGACCGTGTCGAAGAGGTGCCACTGCCAGTTGTCGGGGCCCATATTGGCGAGCGAAGCGGCGATGCCGCCCTGCGCCGCCACCGTATGCGACCGCGTCGGGAAAACCTTGGTGATGCAGGCGGTGCGCAGGCCCTGTTCGGCCATGCCGAGCGTGGCGCGCAGGCCGGCGCCGCCGGCGCCGACCACCACGACGTCGAATTTGTGGTCGACATAGCTATAGGCGGACGCCGTGTTGGCGTTTTTCGCGTCCTTGGCCAAAACTCAGCCTCCAAATGCCAGTTTGAGCAGGGCGAAGATCGATGCGACGCCGACCACTACGGGAAAGAATGTGTTGAGCGCCAGCAGCGCCAGTCTCATGCCCTCGCCATGCACATAGTCCTCGATGATCGCCTGCATGCCGAGCCGCATATGATAGAGCCCGGACAACAGCACCAGGGCCAGGACCAGCGCCACGAACGGGTTGGCAAGCGCGGCGCGCACTTCCGCATAGCCGGCGCCGTTCAACGCGATCAGGAAGCCGACGAAAAACAGGATCAGCGGGATGTTGGCGACCGCCGTCAGGCGCTGGCGCCAGAAATGCTCCGTGCCTTCGCGGGCGGAGCCGAGGCCGCGGACTTTCGCCAGCGGCGTGCGCATGTCGGTGTTGTGGTGGCTCACGATCAGGCTCCCCGCGCCATATAGCCGGCGATCCAGATCAGCAGCGTCAGTACAATCGAGCCGGCCAGCGTCGCCCAGGCGATCCTCGAGGCCGTATCCTTTTCAAGACCTGCCCCGGTGTCCCAGATAAGATGGCGCACGCCGCCCAGCATGTGGTGCATCAGCGCCCAGGTGTAGCCGAACAGCACCAGCCGCCCCAGCCACGAGCCGAAGGCCCAGTTGACGGCATCGAAGGTGGATTGCGAGCTCGCCGCCGCCATCAGCCACAGCGCGACGAGCAGCGTGCCGAAATAGAGCGCCCCACCGGTGATGCGATGGATGATCGACATCGTCATCGTGATCGGCGGTCGATAGACGGTCAGATGCGGCGAAAGCGGCCGTTCACGTCTGGCAAATTCGCGGGTGGCTGGTGATTTGCTCATGGCTCCCCCAGTTCGGTGTCTCTGGAGCCTCAGGTGGAAATGCGGCGTTACCGCTTCCGGATGCGACTTCGGACAGCCGGTTTCTAATGCTCTTTTTGCACCGCGTCAAAGCCGGAAAATCGTTTCGAAAACGTAATTTAGTCTGACTGAATAGCCCGTTTTCGCTTCAATCGATTAGGGCGCGACCCAAAGCCGGCGCAATGTTCGCTGCACTGCGGCATATCTGCCCGGCTTGGGCGTCCAGGGTGTGTTGAGATTCAGGTCAGGCCGAGTCGAAAATGGTAGCTTACGAGAACCGGAGCGGAGCGTACATTTCCGTACGTGAGCCCGCGCATGACCCCGCGGTCATGCGCAAAATCAAAGTTCTACTGCGTCCTTTGCGCGCCCAAGAGGGCGCACGGCGCTGTAGGTAAGCGGAGGAGGCTGCCAGTTGCAGGCCGGCCTCACCTGAATATCAATGCACCCGATTAGCGCTTGCAGGTCAGCGGCGTCTTCCCGCCCTTCATCACCAGCGCGTCGCGCCCGTCGATCACGATTGCGTCATGCGCCTCGCCGAAGCGGCTATTTTGATTGGCTGGTGAGGCCGGCAGGTCCTCGCTGGCGCCGTCCGGGCCAAGCACGCGAACCGAGGTGCCGAGATTTTCGATGGTGATCCTGGCGCCATCGGCGCAAGTGTAGGTCGCGGTGCGCGGCTGCGGCGAATCGGCGAGCGGATTTCCGGTATTCGGCGCATTGGTCTGCGACACGCAGGCAGCAGTGATCAGCAATGGGAAAAGCGCAGGCGTTATCCGAAACGTCCGGCCTAACGCCATATGCTGCCTCCCTACGCGTCAATCCAGCCGCGGTGGTTTGCCGAGATTACCCGCGCCACGCGATGGTGCGGGCAAGCATGGCCGAATGATGGCCGCAGCGCAGGCGCCGGATATTAACCATGTTTGCCGAGATCTGGCTGCCAGCAGGGGGCCGGCATCTTAACAAAGGTTAAGAAAAGGTTAATTTGTGATTCGAGCAAGACTCGCCTCTGACAAATGGGGGACGCCATGCGTTCGAATTCAGGCAGATCGCGCCTCCCGGCGCTCATCCTGGTGGCGGTGGCCATCGGCTTCGCAGCACCGGCACTCGCCGGGACGCGCGACCGCGTCTACGCCGATTCCTTCGGAAATCTCGTCATCGAGAGCGCCGCCGGTTACAAGCGCATCCTCGTTGGCGACGGCAACCTGGCCAAGGAGCTGTCGGACTACACCGGCGCCGGCCAGCCCAAAATCATCTATGAAAACGACGCGGATGACGTCAGCAGCCGCGACTGCTACCGGCCGCCGGTTTTCGTGAAGGGCCGCAGCTATATGTACGGGCTTTCCGACGGCGAGATGCCCGAGCTCAGCCCCTGCCGCTGATCTTCGGCCCGGCGTTGGCGACAGCCGTCTGCCGGGAGGCGATCGACCCTATCGAGATGCGCACGCAATTGCGTCCGCTGCCCTTCGCTTGATAGAGCGCTTCATCGGCGCGCTGCAGCAGGTCGGAAAACCCTTCGGCCGGGTGAAGCTCGGCAACGCCGAAGCTGGCGGTGCAACGATGGTGCGCCGGCAGACAGTCTATCGGCAGGGCCCCGAAAGCGCTGCTCGTGCCTTCGGCGAAGAGCCGCGCGGCGGCGAGGTTGGTTCCCGGCAGGATGATGGCGAATTCCTCACCACCGATGCGGCCGGCGACGTGGTGATCGGCGGCCGCATCACGCAGGAAGCCGGCAAAGGCCTCGATGACCCGGTCGCCGGACGCGTGGCCGAAACTGTCGTTGATGCTCTTGAAATGATCGAGGTCGGCGATGACCAGGGCGACCGGAATACCCTTGCGCACCGCGTCACGCATCGCGAGCTCGGCATGACGTTCGAAGCCGCCCCGGTTGAGCAGCCTTGATAGCGTGTCCGTCTCCGACTTCGATGTCGCCTCGGCGAGCACGTCACGGACCACAATGACCAGAATGAGAAGCGCGATTGTCATGCCGAATACAGTGCCTAGTGATTGCGACACCAGAGCGTAGTTGCTGTGCAGATAGGCCTGCGGATTGACACCCCAGCCGCCCAATGCATGGGCGATGAACGGCTTGCTCACGAATTGCAGGGCGCTGGCCGCCAGAACGGCCATCAGCGCACGGTCGAGCCAGTCGCGTCTTTGCCTGGACGACCAGACGATGGCGACGCCTACGAACTGCATGGCCGCATAGGGAAACTGGTAGGCCATCATGCGGGCAAGCGACTGGCGCGGCAGGTCCTGCACGAAATACACGGCCACGGTGGCCGCAAACAGGAAGACGAACATCGGCGCCCAGGGCGGCGCCACACCGTATTTATGGGCAAGCCCGCCATTGAAGGCGATGGTGGCGCCAAGGAAAACGGCGAAGCCCGCGACGACCGCGGGTCGCGCATTGTCGAAGACCGGAATGCTGAACTCGATGGCGAAATAGGCCATCCCGAGCAGATAACCGAAAACCAGCCAGCGCGCCGGCGCGCGCGCCGCATCGTTGAACGAGATGGTCATGAAGGCAGCCGCCAGCAGGCCGGCCACGAGCAGGTTGATTGCAAGGATGAACTCTGCACCGCCGCCCATGTGGTTTTTCGCACTCCCTGCGCCAGCAAATCACAAACGGGCGAAAAAGACGTTAACGCGAGCCCGGGCGCGGATGCGATCAGCCAGCTTTGAGCGGTTCCACAACGAACACCGTTTCCGACTGGTCATAGGACAGGCGCACGCTGTCGCGGCCGTTTCGTTTGGCTTTGTAAAGCGCCTCGTCGGCGCGGCGCATCAGCGGCTCCAGCCCTTCCTCGCCGGTGCGGGCCGTCACGCCGAAGCTCGCGGTCACTCTTGTGCCGGACGGGAGCCCGTCGACGCTGCCCGCCGAATAGAGCGCGCGAATGGCTTCGGCAAACAGCCTTGCCGCGCCAAGGTCGCTCAGCGGCAAAAGCACTGCGAACTCCTCGCCACCGATGCGGCCGGCGACGCCGCTGGTGCCGGCAGCCGATAGAAGCTTGGCGGCGAAGTCGGCGATCACGCGATCGCCCGCCGCATGACCGTGCAGATCGTTGAGCGCCTTGAAATGATCGAGGTCGGCGAGCACTAGCGCGACCGGAAGTTTGGCGGTGGCGCAGTGCTGCAGGAGAAGCGTGGCGCGCTCCTCGAAGCCGCGGCGGTTGAGCAGGCCCGACAACGGGTCGGTATACGCTTCGGCCTTCAGCGCTTTCATCACATCGAGTGCAGCCGCGCAGAACAGGCAAAGCGCGATGAGCAGCGACAACAGCGCATGCGACAGCAGCGCCGTCGTCCAGTAGGACGAGGCATAGAACCCGTCATAGCTTTGGTAAGGTCCATGCGCGATGACGATGACGAGGGTGCGCACGAAGAAGTTCAGCCCGGAAAGCAGCGACAGCACGAACAGTATCATTTCCGTCGGCCCGCTGTCGCGCACCACGCGCAGTTCGGCGGCGACAACCAGGCTGAGGCCGCCGAAAGCGAAATTCATCACCAGGATCCGCCAGGTGAGATCCGGCTGGATGAACATGAACCAGCAAAAAGCGGTCAGGCCGCCGCTCGCCAGAACGCCAATCGCAGCAAAGGGCACGCGCCGTCCATAACGTGTCACGATCGCGCCGGCGAGACCACAGGCGGCGATGGTGAAGCAGATGTTGGAGAGCAGCTTGGTCGGCGCCATGCCGATGGGCAGCGTGAAATACTGCAACAGGAAACCGGCCGCCGAAAGCCAGTAGCTGGCGGCCAGCACGGCCAGATAGGGGCGGTGACGCTGATAGAACCACAGCACGAGAAACACCGCGCCGAGCACAAGCGCGATCATCGGGTTGAGCAACCCTATCAGCAGACCGGTGTCCAAAGGACCGTGCCCCCACGCTTCCGTAGAGAAGACCTTAGAGCGGAAGCCCAAACAAGCGGTTAAGCAGAGTCGGACATGGTCGCCCATGAAGCTGCTGCACGGAACTTGAAACCGCGGCCGGCGTTTTCCAGCAGCAATCGATGGAGACGCTTTCATGGCCGATACGATCATGCTGACCGATCACGAGGCAATTCGCTCATGGGCCGCGTCACGCGCCGGATTTCCGGCAATCGTCGATGTATCGCCCGAAACAGGCACCCAAGCCATGCTGAGGCTGGTTTTCGGCCAGCACGCTTATCAGGACCAGGATCAGGCCGAACGCCCGGCCAACGCCGGCGGCTACGAACTGGTCGAATGGGACGAATGGTTCAAGCTTTTCGACGAACGCCAGCTGGCGCTCGTGGTGGCAAAGGATCAACCCGGCCGCCGTGAGCAATTCCACGAATTCGTTAGGCGCCCCGGCTGAAAGAAAGGGCCCGAAACGCGTTGCGGCTCGGGCCTGGCATGCTTTCATATACGGACTGTGGCAGCCCTGCGTTTATTTCCACTCACGGATGTCGACGAAATGGCCGGCGATCGCCGCCGCCGCCGCCATGGCCGGCGACACCAGATGGGTACGGCCCTTGAAGCCCTGACGGCCCTCGAAATTGCGGTTCGAGGTCGAGGCGCAGCGTTCATGCGGCTTCAGCCGATCGTCATTCATGGCAAGGCACATCGAGCAGCCCGGCTCACGCCAATCGAAGCCGGCGGCGACAAAGATCTTGTCGAGACCTTCTGCTTCCGCCTGCTCCTTGACCAGACCGGAGCCCGGCACGATCATCGCATCGACATGCGGGCTGACTTTCTTGCCCTCGACCACCTTGGCGACGGCGCGCAGATCTTCGATGCGGCCGTTGGTGCAGGAGCCGATGAAGACGCGGTCGAGCGCGATATCGGTGATCCTGGTACCCGGCGTCAGCCCCATATAGTCGAGCGCGCGCTGCTTGGAGGTGCGCTTGTTCTCATCGGCGATATCGTCGGGGTTCGGCACGATGCCCTGAACCGAGACGACGTCCTCGGGCGAAGAGCCCCAGGAGACGATCGGCGGCAATTTCGCCGCGTCGAGCACGACCACCTTGTCGAAATGCGCGCCCTCGTCGGACTGCAGCGTCTTCCAGTAAGCGAGCGCCGCATCCCACGCCTCGCCCTTGGGGGCACGCGGCTTGTCCTTGACATAGGCGAAGGTCGTCGAGTCAGGCGCGATCAGGCCGGCACGGGCGCCGCCCTCGATCGACATGTTGCAGATGGTCATGCGGCCTTCCATGGACAGCGCGCGGATCGCTTCGCCGGCATATTCGATGACATAGCCGGTGCCGCCGGCAGTGCCGATCTCGCCGATGATCGCCAAAATGATGTCCTTGGCGGTGACGCCTTCCGGCAGTACGCCGTCGACGCGCACCAGCATGTTCTTGGCCTTGCGCTGGATCAGCGTCTGCGTGGCCAGCACATGCTCGACTTCCGAGGTGCCGATGCCATGCGCCAATGCGCCGAAAGCGCCGTGCGTCGAGGTGTGGCTGTCGCCGCAGACGATGGTCATGCCGGGCAGCGTAAAGCCCTGCTCAGGACCGATGATATGGACGATGCCCTGGCGGATATCCTTCTCGGAATAATATTCGACGCCGAAATCCTTGGCGTTCTTGGCCAGCGCCTCGACCTGGATGCGGCTTTCCTCGTTCTTGATGCCGAACTTGCGCTCCGGCGAGGTCGACACATTGTGGTCGACCACGGCCAGCGTCTTTTCCGGATGCCGGACCTTTCTGCCGGTCATGCGCAGGCCTTCGAAGGCTTGCGGGCTGGTCACTTCATGGACGAGATGACGGTCGATGTAGAGCAGGCAGGTGCCGTCGTCCTGGCGGTCGACGACATGGTCGTCGAATATCTTGTCGTAGAGGGTGCGCGGTGCGCTCATGTGCGTAAATCCGTCGATAAAAATGGGAAAGGACAAGCGCCGGCTAGCCGGCGAACACGGCCTAGCGAAGTCGGCTGGTCAGAGCGCCGGAAACGCGCGCCGAGAATCGCGACGGCAGGCGTTTTCTGTCCTGCAGCACGAAGCCCTTGTAAGCCGGATCGCCAAAAAGCTGTTCCATGGCGTGGCTCATATCAATCTTTTGGCTTTTCGGCAATCGCGGCTGCCTGGCGCGGCTCTGCCTTCTCCCCTTGTGGGAGAAGGTGGATCGGCGCGCAGCGCCGAAACGGTTGAGGGGTGTTGGACGGAGTGCGGTTGGTGCCAAGCTGGAACACCGCTCATCCGACCGAGCGGAGCCTGTCCTCGGGCTTGCCGGAGGCAAGACCCGTGGGCTCGGCCACCTTCTCCCACAAGGGGAGAAGGAAGAAGCGCCACTTAAACCACCTCAAACACAAATGTCTTCACCAGCGCCTCGGGCTCGGCGATTGCATAGCAGCGGAACCACGGGCTTTCCTCGACCGACCGCCATTTTTTGTCGCGCTCCAGCTCGGCAAGGACGTCACGAAAGCCGCCGCTCTCAAACACTTGGTCGCGAACGGTGAAGATGGCGTGGCCGCCCCTCTTGGTGATCCGCACCAGTTCATGCAGGCCGGAGGCCGGCGCGTGGCTGATGGTGAACACGCCGGTCGAGAAGAAGGCCCGGAAATACCCGTCCGGCCAAGGCAGCGGACCGCCAAGCATCGCCTGTTTCAGCTCGCTGTAGGCCTGGCGGCTGCCGGCGATGTCGAGCATTTCATCCGACAGGTCGAGCCCGGCGATGTCCTGATAGCCGAGCGCTTTGAGCGATGGTCCCGACAGGCCGGTGCCGCAGCCGGCGTCGAGCAGCGGCCCCTCGCCTGATGGCACATGGCGCGCCACCCAGGCGGCGATCAGGAACGGCAGGAGATAGCCGAGCGAGGCGGTTTCGCTGTCATAGGTCGCAGCCCATGCGGCATAGGCTTGCGCCAGCGCTTCCGGCGTGTCGGCCGTATAGACGGACTCCAAGGCCGCATTGGCTTTGTCGATGATCATGGGCCTGACCCTCCAAAATGCATTGGCTGCAATCGTAGCGCCGTCTTCGCCTGCCGGCTATTCCTCATGCTGGCGGCGCAGCCGTTGCTCCAGCGCCCGCAAGGCCAGCGACAGGCCGACCGTCAGGATAAGATAGATATAGGCGACGATCGAATAGGTCTCGAAGAAGCGGAACGACCCGGCGGCGTAGATCTTGCCCATCTGGGTGATGTCGGCGACGCCGAGCACCGAGACCAGCGAGGAATCCTTGACCATGGCGACGAAATCATTGCCGAGCGGCGGCAGGATGGTGCGGATCGCCTGCGGAAATACGATCAGCCGGAAACGCTGCGTGCGCGTCAGCCCCAGCGCCTTCGCCGCCTCGATCTGGCCCTTCTCCACTGCCTGGATGCCGGCGCGGAAGACCTCCGAGATGAAAGCGGAGTAGCCGATGGTCAGCGCCATGATGGCGCGCCACAGCAACGACACGTCGCGCACCAGCAGTTCTGCGAAGAGACCCGCATTTTGCAATGGCGCGGTCAGCGCGTTCCACGCCGCGACGAAGGCCGGCGCCCCGGCAAAGGCGATCCAGAACAACAGCACCAGCATCGGCACGCCGCGGATGATCTCGACATAGAAGCGGGCAATCTGGCGCAGCCAGCGCGACCCCGACAGTCCCATCAGCGCAATGCCGAGCCCGATTGCCGAGGCCAGCGCGAAGGCGACCATTGTGACGAAGACGGTGATGCCGATGCCCGTGGCGACGGTCGCGAAAACCTGGGCGTAGAGGTCGCTTGCCGCAATGAAGATGGCAGCGGCCACGGCGAGCGCCGCCGCCACGGCAAGCCACCAGGGGAAGTCGGTTTTGGAGGTTGACGATGCTGGCGTTGCCATCAAGGCGCGCCGACGAAACAACGTCGAGCCAAGTGGCCCCCCTCTGTCCTGCCGGACATCTCCCCCTCAAGGGGGGAGATTGGCAGCCTTGACGTCGCCGCCCATTCTGCAACGCTGAAAATTGGCGAATGCCGATCTCCCCCCTTGAGGGGGAGATGTCCGGCAGGACAGAGGGGGGTGCCTTGGCGCAGAGTCAGCGCGAATCCCGGCGCACGATCGTCACGAAAAGCGCGCCACAAAGGAAATCACTGCCCCATCTTGTAATCAAGGAACCATTTCTTGTTGAGCGCGTCGAGCGTGCCGTCGGCCTTCAGTGCGGCGATCGCCGCGTTGACCGGTTTCACCAGATCAGAGCCCTTGGGGAAGATGAAGCCAAAATCCTCGGTGCCGAGCGGTCCGCCGATCAGCTTCAGCCCGCCATTGGACGCCTCGACATAGCCCTTGCCGGCAGTGCCGTCGGTCAGCACGACATCGACGTCGCCGGTCTTCAGCGCCTGCACCGTCGCGCCGAACGTCTCGAACAGTTTGATGCGCGGGTTCTGCTCATTGCCGTCGAGCACGCTGTAGACGGCGGTGTAGAAGGGGGTGGTGCCGGCCTGCGCGCCGATCAGCCCATCCTTGAAGGCGCCAAACGTCTTGGCGTCGGTGAAGCGCTTCTCATCGCCGCGCACCAGCATGAACTGTTCCGAGCGCATGTAGGGGTCGGAGAAATCGACCTTCTGCTTGCGGTCGTCCTTGATGGTGATACCGGTCATGCCGATGTTGTACTGGTTGTCGGAAACCGCCTGGATCATCGCGTCCCAAGAGGTGTTCTGGTACTCGACCTGGAAATTGAGCCGCTTGGCGATCTCGTTCATCGCGTCATATTCCCAGCCGATCTGCTTGCCGGTCTTGGCGTCGATGAACTGCAATGGCGGATAGGCGTTCTCCGTCACCACCACCACCTTCTTGCCGCCGAGATCGGGCAGCGCCTGCGCCAGGGCGGCGACCGGCGCAAGTATCAGAGCCAACAGGCCGGCCAACAGCAGTTTCGATTTGGTCATGGTACACCCCGAGAAATTGAACGGCCTCGACATGGTCGAGGCTTGCAGGAAAATCCGGCGCCGACTTTAGCTTTCCGCAAGCGCCTTGCAAGCCGGCTTGATGCGCCGCTTTGCGCGAAAATGAATTCCCATGCTTTCACCAAACGATTACGGAACGATCCGTTTCGATTGCGTACCAACGCGGCCCGGCAAAATCGAATCCATCCCGCGAAACAAAAAGGCGGCCGAAGCCGCCTTTTCGAAACATGGGTTTTGAAGACGCGTTATTCGGCGACAGCCGCTTCCGCGGCCTTGGCGGCCTCGTCGGCAGCCTTCTTCTCGGCGGCGTCCTGCGCCGCCTTCTCGGCGGCCAGCGCCTGGGCGGCGGCAACCTTCTCGGCCTCGATGCGGGCCTTCTCGGCGTTCAGCGCATCGCGCTCCTCATCGTTCAGCTTGCGGGCGCGCACGCCGGTGTTTTCCGAAATGCGGGCCGATTTGCCGCGACGATCGCGCAGGTAGTAAAGCTTGGCGCGGCGCACCTTGCCGCGGCGTACGATCTCGACGCCCTCGACCATCGGCGAATAGACTGGGAACACGCGCTCCACGCCTTCGCCATAGGAAATCTTGCGAACGGTGAAATTCTCCTGGAAACCGGCGCCGGCGCGGGCGATGACGACGCCCTCATAGGCCTGGACGCGGGTGCGGGTGCCTTCGGTCACGCGGACCTGGACGCGCACGGTATCGCCGGGCTGGAATTCGGGAAGCTTGCGCTTGGCTTCGATCTTGGCGGCCTGTTCGGCCTCGAGCTGACGGAGGATATCCATCTCTACAAATCCACTTCTTGTTCTTCCGACAGTCAGAGCGTCCGACACTCGCCTTGCAGTTGCATCGACCGCTCGGCTATGCCCTTTGTTCGAGACCATCTGGGGTTCGAGAACATCGGGCAGGGGCGACTACACCGTCATTGTTGACGGGTCCGGCAGATTGTTCTTCCGGTTCGGCGCGCACATACAGCTATTTCGACGCTTTGTCACGCCTTCGCCGTGTCTTTTTTGGTCGTTGGCCGACATTGCAATCTTTCAGCGCAGGGGTTGCGTCTAAGGCCCAAGCTTTTTAAGCCGGGTAAAATGTGACTTTCCTCCGGCGGCAATACCCCTCCATGCCAGTTCTCGATGCGGCGCTGCTCTTTTTCGCGGGCTTTCTCTCAGGTGCCGTCAACGCCATAGCCGGCGGCGGGACGTTCATAACCTTCGGCGCCATGTCGCTGGTCGGCTTGCCGCCGATCGTCGCCAACGCCACCTCGTCGCTGACACAGTTTCCCGGCTACATCACCTCGACGCTCGCCTACTGGTCCGACATCAAGCATTTCTGGCGCACGGCGTTGCTGCTCGGCCTTATCTCGGCTTTCGGTGCGCTGGCCGGTGCGCTCATCCTTCTGGCGCTCGACAATCCGTCGTTCCGCGCCCTGGTGCCCTGGCTGTTGCTGGCGGCAACCGCGCTGTTCGCCGCCGGGCCGTGGCTGAGACCGGCGCCCAAGCCGGAGCGTGAGGCCGCGGTGGGTTCGCTGGTCGGTTCCCTCGCGCAGTTCGCCACCGCCGTCTATGGCGGCTTCTTCGGCGCCGGTATGGGCGTCATGATGCTGGCGACGCTCGGCCTCACCCAGGCCGGCGACTATCACCGCCTGAACGCGCTGAAGAACATGCTGGCAGTGGTCATCGCGGCGGTATCCATCCTGGTCTTCGTCTCCGGCGACGTCATCGCCTGGCGGCAGGCGATCGTCATGATACCGGGCGGCGCGCTGGGCGGCTATGCCGGCGTCTGGATCGCCAAACGCGTGCCGCAAATTGCCGTGCGCGGCTTCGTCGTCGGGGTCGGCGTGTTCCTGGCCTTTTACTATTTCACCAGGGGGTGAGCAGCTAACAGGTCCGGCCGCCGCTCCCTAGTCAGTCTTTCCGACTCGGCGCGCCGCCATGCGGCGATCTTCTTGTGATTGCCCGAGGTGAGAACCTCGGGGATTTGCCGGCCCTCGAATTCCTGCGGCCGCGTGTAGTGCGGATGTTCGAGCAGGCCGTTTTCAAAGCTCTCTTCATCGCCCGACACCGCATTGCCCATCACGCCGGGCAACAGCCGCACCACGGCGTCGAGCAGCACCAGCGCTGCCGGCTCGCCGCCGGACAGGATGAAGTCGCCGACCGAGACCTCCTCCAGCCCCCGCGCCTCGATAACCCGCTGGTCGACGCCTTCGAAGCGTCCGCAGACGATGACGATACCCGGCCCGGCGGCCAGTTCGCGCACACGCACCTGCGTCAGCGGTTTTCCACGCGGACTCATTAGCAGCCGTGGCCGTGGATCGCCCGGTGGCGAGGTATGGTCGATCGCCTTGGCCAAAACGTCGGCGCGCATCACCATGCCGGCGCCGCCGCCGGCCGGCGTGTCGTCGACGGTGCGGTGGCGATCGGTGGCGAAATCGCGGATCTGGATCGCTTCCAGCGACCATGTGCCGGCCTCCAGCGCCCGGCCGGCCAGCGACAGGCCGAGCGCGCCGGGAAACATCTCCGGATAGAGCGTCAGCACCGAGGCGGAAAAACTCACCGGTTGCCCCCGGCGTCCTTCGGTCCGCGCGGCCTGCCCTTCGGGTCGAAACCGTCGCGGCCGGGAGCATCGCCGTCTTCGTCATCGATCAAGCCCGCCGCCGCCGGATCGATGCGGACGAAGCCGTCTTTGATCGACAAGTCAGGCACGGCGGCCTGCGTGAACGGGATCAGCACGCCTTTGCGCCCCGCCAGCGTCACGTCGAGAATGTCGCCGCCGCCGAAATTATGCACGGCGACGACCTTGCCGATGTCAGCACCGGTATCGTCCCGGACCGTTAGACCGACGAGATCGGCATGATAGAATTCGTCCTCTTCGCCGTCGTCCGGCAGCATCGAGCGATCGACGAACAATTCCGTGCCGACGAGCGCCTCGGCGGCGTTGCGGTCGCTGATGCCCTTGAAGCGCACCACCACAACGTTATTGGCCGGCCTGATGTCGACGATCTGGAAGGCGCGGCCATCCCTGGCATAGAGCGGCCCATAGTCGGCCAGCGCCAACGGATCGCCGGTGAAGGTCTTCACGCGCAATTCGCCCTTGATGCCGTGGGCGGCGCCGATCACGGCCATCTGGACGGGGTTTTGCGGTTTGGTCATCGGTGGAAAAATCCTTTGGCCTTGCTCTAGCTCCACCCTCTTGTCATTTCAATGACGCGGCTCTTCACCGCTTCCTAACCCGCCTGCCGGAAGATGGCCCAGAATTGGAAGAACGAAATATCGGAAGAGCGCGATGCAGGAATTCCTTATCCCGGCCAGACCAGACCTTCAGGCGGCCCGCGAGAGCTGGCTGAAGATGCTGGCGCGCGAACGCCGGCTGTCGCCGGAAACCGTGGAAGCCTATGAGCGCGACACGCGCCAGTTCCTGCACTTCCTGACAGGCCATTGCGGCGGTTCGCCCGGCATTTCGGATATCGCCGATCTGCGCCCGGCCGATCTGCGCGGCTTTCTCGCCGCCCGCCGCGCCGGAGGCGCCGGCGCCCGCACGCTCGGACGCGGGCTCGCCGGCATCCGCTCGCTGCTGCGCTTTCTGGAGCGGCGCGGCCTCGCCAATGCGGCGGGTGCTGCGGCACTGCGCGCTCCGCGGCAGCCGAAGTCGCTGCCCAAGCCGCTGACGGCAAGCGATGCGAAACACGTCGTTTCGGTGGAGGGCCAGCTGGCGGAGGAACCGTGGATGGCTGCCCGCAACGGCGCCGTGCTGACGCTGCTCTACGGCTCGGGCCTGCGCATTTCCGAGGCGCTCGGCCTGTCCGGCGCCGATCTGTCGTCGCCTGATGAAACGGTGCTGCGCGTCACCGGCAAGGGCGGCAAGACCCGGCTGGTGCCGGTGCTGCCGATCGCGCTGCGGGCGATTGCCGAATACCGCCGGCTCTGCCCCTATCATCTCGACCCGAAGGGCCTGCTGTTTCGCGGCGCCCGCGGCGGCCCGCTCAACCCGGCCATCGTCCAGCGCGACATGGCCAAGCTGCGCTCGGCGCTCAATCTGCCCGACACCGCCACGCCGCACGCCTTGCGCCATTCCTTCGCCACGCATCTGCTTGGGCGCGGCGGCGACCTGCGCACCATCCAGGAATTGTTGGGCCACGCCAGCCTGTCGACGACGCAGATCTATACCGGCGTCGACACCGCGAGGCTGCTCGAAGTCTATGAAGCGGCCCATCCGCGGGCGTAATCGACGCATGATTTCGCAAAGTTGCAGCCAGGATATCAGCCGTCGAACGATGTCCGAGACAATTTTGCTGCGCCGGTTAACCGTTTCGCCGTTCTTTGTCTCTAAAAAGCGGACCATGAAACGCGTCATTGCCATCGCCGACCGCACGGCCCTTGCGTCGTTGAAGCTGCTCGTGGCGCTCAACGTCCTGTTTTTTCTCTCTTTCCTCATCATCGCGCTGCTCGCCGCCGGCAAGGCGCGCGCCGAAACCCCGGTCTGCGCCGGTGCCGACATGCTGTCGACCTTGCAGAAGGACGACCCCGCCACCTACCGCAAGATCGAGACGGAAGCGGCCGCAACACTGAACGGCAAGGGCCTGTTGTGGAAACTGGAAAAGGCGGGCGAAAGGCCGTCCTTCCTGTTCGGCACCATGCACATGACCGACCCGCGCGTGACCACGCTGCCGCCCGCCGCGCAAAAGGCCTTTGACGCCGCCGACACTGTCGTCATCGAGACCACGGAGGTGCTCGATCAGCAGAAGATGATGGCGGCGTTCCTGAAAGAGCCGGAGCTGATGATGTTCACCGACAGCACCACGCTGTCCTCGCTGCTGTCGCCGGACGATGCGGCGGCGGTGAACAAGGCGCTCGACGCGCGCGGCATCCCGCCGGCGAGCGTCGCCAAGATGAAACCGTGGATGCTGTCGACCATGGTCGCGCTCCCGGCCTGTGAACTGGCCCGCCAGGCCGGCGGCGCGCCGGTGCTCGACATCAAGCTCGCGCAGGACGCCAAAGCCTCAGGCAAGGCCGTCGATGGGTTGGAGACCGTCGCCGACCAGCTTCGCGCCATGGCCTCGCTGCCGCTCGCTTTTCACATGAAGGGCCTCGTCGACACATTGAAGCTCGGCAACAGGGTGAACGACGTCAACGAAACCATGATCGTGCTTTACCAGCGCGGCGACATCGGCATGCTCTGGCCGCTGTTTCGTGCCGTCCTCCCCGGCGGCGAAGACGATTCGGCGGGCTATGCCGCCTTCGAGGAAACCATGATCACCCGCCGCAACAAGGTGATGATCGATCATGCCGGGCCGATCCTCGCCAAGGGCAACGCCTTCATGGCGGTCGGCGCCTTGCACCTTCCGGGCGCGGAAGGCCTGGTCGAAGATTTCCGCAAGGCCGGCTACACCGTCACTGCCGTCGACTGAGTTGCACGGTCGAGTTGCAAACCCGGCAAGACGTGATTCGGGGCGATGCCTTTCCCGAATCACGAAAAGCTTGTCTCAGTACAAGAAGGTCGAAAGGTTTGTTTTGGCTCGATTGCTGCGAATTTTGCGAGTAAAGTGCGTGCGGACAAACGATTCTCGGCGAAGATTGCCCTGTTTTCGGCGTTTTCGACCCCTAGCGTGAAACCTGTTCGACGATTGCGCGTTGATGTGTGTTGATTGATACTTTTCATCCCACGGAGGAGACTTTTATGGCGAATCCAAACGACCCGTACACCACTCCGACGCCCCCTCCCAAGTCGGGTGGCGGCAGCACCGGCTGGCTGATTGCCCTGGTTGTCGTTATTCTGGCTATTGTCGCTTACTATGTTTTTGGAAGAAGCGGTGAGGCGCCAGCGCCTGCTGAACCGCCGGCCGCAACCACGCCGGCCCCGGCGCCAGCGCCCGCGGAACCGACGCCTGCTCCGGCAGAGCCTGCGCCAGCCCCGGCACCTGCAGAGCCTGCGCCAGCTCCGGCACCCGCAGAGCCTGCTCCGGCGCCTGCCCCAGCACCTGCTCCGGCGCCTGCAGAGCCAGCGCCTGCCCCGGCGCCCGCACCAGCCCCGCAGTGATCGGCTGCTGACTCCAAATATGAACGGCCCGCTGAAAAGCGGGCCGTTTTGCTTTGAGCCGTCAGATGGCTGCCGGAGTAGCTTGGGAAGGCCTACATGTGGATCGGCTTGAAGAAGGTCGCCAGTGCCGCTTCCTTCACCGCTTCCGACATCGTCGGATGGGCGTGGCAGGTGCGGGCAAGATCTTCCGACGAGCCGCCGAACTCCATCAGCACCGCCGCCTCGTGGATCATCTCGCCGGCGCCGAAGCCGACAATGTGGACGCCGAGCACGCGGTCGCTCTGCTTGTCCGCCAGGATCTTGACGAAGCCGTCGGTGTGCAGCATGGCGCGCGCCCGGCCATTGGCGCTGAACGGAAACTTGCCGGCCTTGTAGTCGATGCCTGCCGCCTTCAGCTCTTCCTCGGTCTTGCCGACCGAGGCGATTTCCGGATTGGTGTAGACGACGTTCGGAATCACCTCGTAATTCACATGGCCGGCCTGGCCGGCAATGATCTCGGCCACCGCCACCCCCTCGTCCTCCGCCTTGTGGGCGAGCATCGGCCCGGCGATGACGTCGCCGATGGCGTAGATGCCGGGTACATTGGTCTTGAGATGGCCGTCCGCCTTGACCCGGCCGCGCTCGTCGACCTCGACCCCGGCCTCCTTCAGCCCGAGACTGTCCGAATAGGCCCGGCGTCCCGTCGCTATCAGCACCGCATCCGCCTCGATCGTCTCGGCCGCGCCGCCCTTGACCGGCTCGAAGGTGACGGTGGCGCCCTTCTTGGCCTTGGCGACACCGGTCACCTTGGCGCCGAGCCTGAATTCGATGCCTTGCTTGGACAGCATGCGCTGGAATTGTTTGGCGACCTCGCCGTCCATGCCACCCAGTATGGCGTCGAGGAACTCGACGACGGTCACCTTGGCACCGAGCCGCGCCCATACCGAGCCGAGCTCCAGCCCGATGACGCCGCCGCCGACCACCACCAGATGGCCCGGCACCTTGTCCAGCGACAGCGCGCCGGTCGAGGACATGATCACCTTCTCGTCGATGTCGACCTTGACCCCCGGGATGCCCGTGACGTCGGAGCCGGTGGCGATGACGATGTTCCTGGTCTCGATCTCCTCGACCTTGCCGCCCTCGCCGGTCACCGACACTTTTCCGGCGGACAGGACCTTGCCGGTGCCGCGAAAGCTGTCGATCTTGTTCTTCTTGAACAGGAAGGCGACGCCGTTGACGTTGGACGCCACTGTCGCGTCCTTGTGCGCCATCATCTTTTCCAGGTTGAGCTTGGGCGCGCTGATTTCGACGCCCAACGTATCGAAGGAATGGCCGGCCTCGGAAAATATCTCGGAGGCATGGAGCAGCGCCTTGGACGGGATGCAGCCGATATTGAGGCAGGTGCCGCCGAAGGTCGGGTTCTTCTCGACCACCGCCGTCTTCAGGCCGAGCTGCGCCGCCTTGATGGCGCAGACATAGCCGCCCGGTCCCGATCCGATGATAACGACGTCATAAGCCATGATTTATCCTTCTGGTCTGGTACTCAGCCTTGGCTGGGATTAGCGGCCGCCGCCCACTTCCAAATTCGCGCCTGTCGTAAAGGACGCCCCGTCCGACAGGAGCCAGAGAATTGCCGCGGCGACCTCTTCGGCGGTTCCCGCCCTTTGCATGGGTACGAGGTGACGCATCCTGTCGACCCGATCCGGCTGCCCGCCGGAGGCGTGAATTTCGGTGTCGATGATCCCTGGACTGACGGCGTTGACGCGGATGCCTTCGCCGGCCACTTCGCGCGCCAGGCCAATCGTGAACGAATCGATGGCGCCCTTCGAGGCGGCGTAGTCGACATATTCGCCCGGCCCGCCAATTCTTGCGGCAATTGAGGAAACATTCACGATGGCGCCACCCTTGCCGCCATGGCTGGTCGACATGCGCTTCACCGCTTCGCGGGCACAGAGCATGGCGCCAATGACATTGATGCGCATCATGCGCTCCAGCCTTGCCCCGCTCATTTCGTCGACACGCGCTCTCCGGTCGACCACGCCAGCATTGTTGACGAGCGCATCGAGCGGGCCGCAGGCGCGATCAATCCTCTCGAACATCGCCTGAATATCGGCCTCGCTGCCGACGTCGCCCTTGATGGCCAGCGCTTCGCCGCCATCCTGCTCGAGCGCCCCGACAAGTGCTGCGGCGGCAGCCTCGTTCGATGCATAGTTGATCGCGACGCGGTATCCGGCCCTGGCGGCAAGCCTGGATGTGGCAGCGCCGATGCCGCGGCTGCCGCCGGTCACCAGCAGCACTTTTTTGGCCACGCTCATTCCTGACAGCCCTTCAACGAAAAAACATCCCACGGCACCTTTGAAAACCCGTTGGCGCCATAGGCGGTCGACCTCTGCAGCGACGGTCCGAGGTCGGGAAAGATCAGGGTCTTCGGCGCGTCCACGCCCTCGGCCGGCAGCAGAGCGATGTTGCCCTTGTCATCAGCACTGTAGACGACCCCCTCCCACAGCGTGCAGGCGGCGAGCTCGTCGCCGGTGACATCGCCTGTCGGGCATTTGTACATTAGCGAGCCATGCGGCCGCGCTACGCCTTGCGTCCACATGACGATGCCGTCGAGCACGACGCCATTATCGAGCACCATCTTGAACGTGTTGGTGACAACAGCCGATCCCCCGGTCGGCCTGAAATCGATCTCGGCCGCACCTTCGGCATCGCCATAGACGGCGAGCTCGAGCGGGCAGGCGGCAAAGGCTGCCGATCCCGTCTGCGCAACGCCGGCCGCGAGCACAGCTGCGAAAAACACCCTGGACCGGAAATGCGCGGAACTGGTCATCATTCGGTGGCGCAGATCCATTCCCCGGCTCACCTCGACCGGCCCCTAGAGGTCGAGCACCAGCCGCTCCGGATCCTCCAGGCTTTCCTTGACCCGGACCAGGAAGGTCACCGCTTCCTTGCCGTCGACGATGCGGTGATCGTAGGAGAGCGCCAGATACATCATCGGCCGGATCACGATCTGGCCGCCAACCACCACCGGCCGCTCCTGGATCTTGTGCATGCCCAGGATGCCCGACTGCGGCGCGTTGAGGATCGGCGTCGACATCAGCGAGCCGTAGACGCCGCCGTTAGAAATCGTAAACGTGCCTCCTTGCATATCCGCCACGGAAAGCTTGCCGTCACGCGCAGCGATGCCCAACCTGCCGATGTCCTTCTCGATCTCGGCGATCGACATCTGGTCGGCGTCGCGCACCACCGGGACGACGAGGCCTTTTTCGGTGCCGACGGCGACGCCGATATGGGCGTAGTTCTTGAAGATGATGTCGGTGCCGTCGATCTCGGCGTTGACCGAAGGGATTTCCTTCAGCGCATGGGTGACGGCCTTGGTGAAGAAGCCCATGAAGCCCAGCTTCACGCCGTGCTTCTTCTCGAACACGTCCTTGTATTTGGTCCTGAGCGCCATCACCGCGCTCATGTCCACCTCGTTGAAGGTGGTCAGCATGGCGGCGGTCGACTGCGCTTCCTTGAGGCGGCGCGCGATGGTCTGCCGCAGCTTGGTCATGCGCACGCGCTCTTCGCGCGACGCGTCATCGGCCGAGGACGGCGCACGGGCAGCGACCGGTGCAGGCGCCTTCGGCGTCTCGGCCGGTTGCGACGGCGCGCCCCTGGCGATTGCGTCGAGCACGTCGCCCTTCAGCACCTGGCCGCGCTTGCCGGAACCCGAGACCTGGTCGACCGCGAGATTGCTCTCGGCCAGCAGCTTCGCCGCCGCCGGCGCCGGCGGCATCGTGCGGGCCTCGATCGGCCCGGCATCGCCGGCGATCTTGGCGGTCTCGGCCGCGGCTTGCTTGACAGTCGATGCGGCGGTCGGCGCCGAGGCCTGCGATACCGCGTCCTGTTTCGGTTCTGGAGTTGACGCCTTCGCGGGTGCTGCCGCTTTTGCCCCGTCGCCCGCCGAAATCATGCCGAGCAAAGCGCCGACCTCGACCGTCTCGCCCTCCTTGACCGCGATCTCGCTAAGCGTTCCTGCGGATGCGGCCGGCACTTCCACCGTTACCTTGTCGGTCTCGAGTTCGACCAGCGGCTCGTCGGTGGCGATCGCGTCGCCCACCTTCTTGAACCATTTGCCGATGGTCGCCTCGGTGACGGATTCGCCAAGAGTGGGGACGCGGATTTCGGTAGCCATTGTGCCTGTCCGTTTTTCTGTCGGTTCTGTTCTATTCGCCCGGCTCTGTTCTATTCACCGAGCGCGTCTTCGAGCAAGGCGGCAAGCTGGGCGAGATGCTTCGACATCAATCCGGTCGCCGGCGACGCGGCGGCCGGCCGGCCGGTATAGCGCACCCGCTGATGCTTGGCATCGATATGCGCCAGCACCCATTCCAGATAGGGATCGATGAACGACCAGGCGCCCATATTCTTGGGCTCCTCCTGGCACCACACCATCTCGGCATTGCGAAAGCGTGACAGTTCGGTGATCAGCGCCTTGGCCGGGAACGGATAGAGCTGTTCGACGCGCAGCAGATAGATGTCGTTGATGCCGCGCTTCTCGCGCTCCTCGTAGAGGTCGTAATAGACCTTGCCCGAGCAGAGCACGACACGGCGGATCTTCGAATCCTTGGTGAGCTTGATCGCCTGGCCGGGGAGCTGCTGGGCATCGTCCCACAACAGCCGGTGGAACGCGCTTTCGCCCGACATCTCCGGCAGCGTCGACACCGCCCGCTTGTGGCGCAGCAGCGACTTCGGCGTCATCAGGATCAGCGGCTTGCGGAAATCCCGCTTCAACTGCCGCCGCAGGATGTGGAAGTAGTTGGCCGGCGTCGTGCAGTAGGCCACTTGCATGTTGTCTTCGGCGCAAAGCTGCAGGAAGCGCTCGAGCCTGGCCGACGAATGTTCCGGCCCCTGGCCTTCATAGCCATGCGGCAGCAGGCAGACGAGGCCCGACATTCTGAGCCATTTGCGCTCGCCCGACGAGATGAACTGGTCGAACACCACCTGGGCGCCGTTGGCGAAATCGCCGAACTGGGCTTCCCAAAGCGTCAGCGCCTTCGGCTCGGCCAGGCTGTAGCCGTATTCAAAGCCGAGCACGGCCTCTTCCGACAGCATCGAGTTGATGACCTCGAAGCCGGCCTGCGCCGCCGACAGATTGTTGAGCGGGATATAGCGTGTCTCGTCGCGCTGGTCGTAGAGCACGGAGTGGCGTTGCGAGAACGTGCCGCGTTCCGAATCCTGTCCGGACAGCCGGACCGGATTGCCGTCGAGCAGGATGGCGCCGAAGGCCAGAGCCTCGGCCGTCGACCAGTCGATGCCCTCGCCCGACTCGATCGCCTGGCGGCGGTTCTCGAGAAACCGCATGATCGTCTTGTGGGCCGCAAAATCCTTCGGCACCTCGGTCAGCTTCTTGCCGATCTCCTTCAGCGTCTTGACCGGCACGGCGGTCTTGCCGCGCCGCTGTTCGTCCTGGTTGTCGGCCGTGCGCAGACCGGACCAGGCGCCATCCAGCCAGTCGGCCTTGTTGGGCTTGTAATGCTGGCCGACCTCGAATTCCTGCTCGAGATGTGCCCGCCAGTCGGCCTTGAGCTTGTCGAATTCGGCCTGGGTGAGGTGGCCTTCGGCGATCAGCCGGTCGGCATAGATCTGCACCGTCGTCTTGTGGCTGCGGATGCTGCTATACATGATCGGCTGGGTGAAGGCCGGCTCGTCGCCTTCGTTGTGGCCGAAGCGGCGATAGCAGAACATGTCGACCACGACAGGCTTGTGGAACTTCATGCGGAATTCGATCGCCACCTTGGTGGCATGGACCACGGCTTCCGGATCGTCGCCATTGACGTGGAAGATCGGCGCCTCGATCATCTTGGCCACATCCGAAGGATAGGGCGACGAGCGCGAGAAGCGCGGATTGGTGGTGAAGCCTATCTGGTTGTTGATGATGAAATGCAGCGTGCCGGCGACGCGGTGGCCGCGCAGCCCCGACAGGCCGAGGATCTCGGCAATCACGCCCTGGCCGGCAAAGGCGGCGTCGCCATGCAGGAGCAGCGGCAGCACCTTGGCGCGCTCTTCCAGTGGCACGATCTCCTCGCGGCTGCGGCCGAACAGCGAGTCCTGCTTGGCCCGCGCCTTGCCCATTACCACCGGATCGACGATTTCCAGATGCGAGGGATTGGCGGTCAGCGACAGGTGCACCTTGTTGCCGTCGAACTCGCGGTCCGACGAAGCACCGAGATGGTACTTCACGTCGCCCGAGCCCTCGACCTCGTCGGGCGCGGCAGAGCCACCCTTGAACTCGTGGAAGATGGCGCGGTGCGGCTTGGCCATCACCTGGGAGAGCACGTTCAGCCGGCCGCGATGCGCCATGCCGAGCACGATCTCCTTCATGCCGAGCTGGCCGCCGCGCTTGACGATCTGCTCCAGCGCCGGGATCAACGCCTCTGCGCCGTCGAGGCCGAAGCGTTTGGTGCCCTTGTACTTGACGTCGATGAACTGCTCGAAGCCCTCGGCCTCGACCAGCTTCTGCAGGATCGCCTTCTTGCCGGTGGCGGTGAAGGAGATCTCCTTGTCGGTGCCCTCGATGCGCGCCTGGATCCAGGCCTTCTCCTCGGGATCGGAAATATGCATGAACTCGACGCCGAGCGTCGAGCAATAGGTGCGGGTCAATATGTCGAGCATCTGACGGATGGTGCCGAATTCGAGCCCGAGCACATTGTCGAGGAAGATCGGGCGATCGTAATCGGCGGCGGTGAAGCCGTAATTTTCCGGCGACAGCTCGTTGTAATCCTCGAGCGGCTTGGCGATGCCGAGCGGATCGAGATTGGCGTGCAGGTGGCCACGCATGCGGTAGGCGCGGATCATCATGATGGCGCGCACGGAATCGCGCGTCGCCTGATGCACGTCGGCGTCCGAAAGGGTGACCCCGTTCATCACCGCCTTGTGCTGGACCTTCTTCTCGATGTGCTTCTCGACGATGCCCCAATCACCGTCGAGCGCCGACACCAATTCGCCATTGGCCTGCAGCGGCCACGAGGGCTTGGCCCATGAGGCGCCCTTGGCATTCTTGCGGACATCGCCGGCGTCGTCCTTCAGCGCCGCGAAGAAATCCTGCCATTCGGGGTCGACCGAAGAGGGATCGTCCTCATAGGCGGCGTAGAGCGCGTCGATATAATCGGCATTGCCGCCATAGAGGAAAGAGGTAAGCGAAAATTGGTCGTTGGCCTGATCGTGTCTTGCCATTTTTTTCCGCGGAGCCTGGCTCCGTCTCCTTTTCCGAAGGGGAGTAAGGGAATAGGGTAGTAGGGCAGTAGGGAAAGTGGCAATTGTCGCCACTCGTCCCGTTCTTCCTATTCCCCTACTCCCATACTGCCCTACTCCCTTAACCTTTGATCGCTTCGACCAGCGTCGTGCCCAGCCGTGCTGGCGACGGCGATACCTTGATCCCGGCCGATTCCATCGCCGCGATCTTGTCTTCCGCGCCGCCCTTGCCACCGGAAATGACCGCTCCCGCATGACCCATGGTGCGGCCGGCCGGGGCCGTGCGCCCGGCGATGAAACCGGCCATCGGCTTCTTGCGGCCACGCTTGGCTTCGTCCTTGAGGAACTGCGCGGCGTCTTCCTCGGCCGAGCCGCCGATCTCGCCGATCATGATGATCGACTGGGTCTCGTCGTCGGCGAGGAACATCTCCAGCACGTCGATGAACTCCGTGCCTTTGACGGGGTCGCCACCGATGCCGACGGCGGTGGTCTGGCCGAG
Source organism: Mesorhizobium sp. WSM4842 (assembly GCF_055901575.1). Classification (NCBI taxonomy): domain Bacteria; kingdom Pseudomonadati; phylum Pseudomonadota; class Alphaproteobacteria; order Hyphomicrobiales; family Phyllobacteriaceae; genus Mesorhizobium; species Mesorhizobium sp. WSM4842. Next base: position 1,160,900 of record NZ_CM148372.1, on the reverse strand, counting down.
GCCGACATTGGTGGTCTGGAACACAGCCTCATAGGTAAGCGTTCCCGAGCGGGAAACAACGCCGACCGAGCCCTTGCGGAAGATGTTGCCGGGCATGATGCCGATCTTGCATTCGTTGGGGGTCAGGACGCCGGGGCAATTGGGGCCGATGAGCCGCGATGTCGAGCGGTCGAGCCGCGCCTTGACCTTGATCATGTCGATCACCGGGATGCCCTCGGTGATGCAGACGATCAGCGGGATCTCGGCTTCGATCGCTTCCAGGATCGCCTCCGCGGCGCCCGCCGGCGGCACATAGACGACAGACGCATTGGCGCCGGTCTTCGCCTTGCCTTCAGCGACGGTGGAAAAGATCGGCAGCGTCTCGCCCTTGGCGCCGGTCCACGTCTCACCACCCTTCTTGGGATGGATGCCGCCGACCATTTTTGTCCCGTGATAGGCCAGCGCCTGCTCCGTATGGAACGTGCCGGTCTTGCCGGTCAGGCCCTGCACGAGGACCTTGGTATTCTTGTCGACGAGAATGGACATGGTGGTCCTTTTTACAAACCGTTGATGGAGGAAGGCTGCGCGGTCATCGTCAGGTCAGAGCCGCTTGAGATCGGCGACGGTGAGGTCGCTTTTGGCGTTGCCGGTGTTGAGCGTCGTCGCAGGCTCGAACATCAGCACCACCGGCTCCTCGCTCAGCGAGCGCGGCCGGTGCTCGACCGACCGCGGCACCACGATGAATTCGCCGCTGCCAAGTTCCACCGTGCCGTCGCGGAAATCGATGGCAATGCGGCCGCGCAGCACCAGGAACGCCTCGTCCTCATTGTCATGCGCGTGCCAGTCGAAGACATCGCCGAACTTGGCGATCTTGACCTGGGCATCGTTGACGTCACCGGCGATATGCGGATCAAAGACCTTTTTGATCTTCTGATCCGCCGCCTCGACCAGGTTTATCTTGTGCGGAGGCATTACGATTGGACCCAAACCTGAAATTTTTCAAACACACCGTAAAGAGACGTGCAAAGACCGCCCACCAACATGGTCCACGCGATTGGCCTGAATACCCAAAGAGCAATTCCAACGAAGACCGGTCGAAATTGCCTCTGAAATTCAAACTGCCCAGGCAGAAACAGACCGTACTTTATCGCCTTTTTTTCATCGCCCCACCCGGCTATGACTAAGGCAACCACACAAAGCCAAACAAGTCCCATTCCCATGAGGGCCAAGCCACCGATCAACGGAGAAACTGGTTGGCCCATCAGGCTCAGCCCTTCACCGCCGCCACGATTTTCTTCGCGGCATCGTCGAGGTCGTCGGCCGAGACGACGTTGAGCCCGCTGTCGTTGATGATCTTCTTGCCGAGTTCGGCATTGGTGCCTTCCAGCCGCACCACCAGCGGCACTTGCAGCCCGACTTCCTTGACTGCTGCGATCACGCCCTCGGCGATGATGTCGCACTTCATGATGCCGCCAAAAATGTTGATCAGGATGCCCCTGACCGCCGGATCCTTGGTGATGATCTTGAACGCCGCCGTCACCTTCTCCTTCGACGCACCGCCGCCGACATCAAGGAAGTTGGCCGGTTCGGCGCCATAGAGCTTGATGATGTCCATCGTCGCCATGGCGAGGCCGGCGCCATTGACCATGCAGCCGATATTGCCGTCGAGCGCGACATAGGCGAGGTCGTGTTTCGACGCCTCGATCTCCTTCTCGTCCTCTTCGGTGATGTCGCGCAGCTCCATCACGTCGGGATGGCGAAACAACGCGTTATTATCGAACGACACTTTTGCGTCGAGCACGCGCAGCCGGCCGTTCTTCATGACGATCAGCGGGTTGACCTCGAGCAGGCTCATGTCCTTCTCGAGAAAGGCTTTGTAGAGGATCGGGAACAGCGTCTCGCCGTCCTTGGCGGCGTCGCCGTCAAGCTTCAGCGCGCCGTTGAGTTCTTTCAAATCAGCCGCCGTCACACCCTTTTCCGGGTCGATGGCGAGGGTGATGATCTTTTCCGGCGTGTCATGGGCGACCGCCTCGATGTCCATGCCGCCCTCGGTCGAAACGACGAAGGCGATGCGGCCGACGGAGCGGTCGACCAGCAGCGACAGATAGAGTTCGCGCTCGATGTCGGCGCCGTCCTCGATATAGAGGCGGTTGACCTGCTTGCCCGCCGGGCCGGTCTGCTTGGTGACCAGAGTGTGGCCAAGCATTTCCTTGGCGTTAGCGACCACTTCGGCCACCGACTTCGCCAGCCTGACGCCGCCCTTGGCGTCGGGGCCGAGTTCCCTAAACTTGCCCTTGCCGCGGCCGCCGGCATGGATCTGGCTCTTCACCACATAGAGCGGGCCGGGCAACGCCTTGGCGGCGGCTTCCGCCTCGCTTGCCCTAAACACCGGCACGCCTTCGGCCACCGGTGCGCCAAAGCCCTTCAGCAGCGCCTTGCCCTGATATTCATGGATGTTCATGCTAGATATCTCCGGGTCAATTGGCGGCGGGTCACTTGGCGGCGAGTTGCGGAGCGATCTTGACGCAGGCCTCGCACAGGCCCTGCACCGCCGCCACCGAACTGTCGAACATCTTCTGCTCGGCCTTGCCGAGCTCGATCTCGATGACGCGCTCGACGCCGCCGGCGCCGATCACCACCGGCACGCCGACATAGGTGTTCTTGACACCATACTGGCCGGAGAGATGCGCAGCACAGGGCAGCACGCGCTTCTTGTCCTTGAGATAGGCTTCGGCCATGGCGATCGCCGAGGCGGCCGGTGCGTAGAAGGCCGAGCCGGTCTTGAGCAGGCCGACGATCTCGGCGCCGCCGTCTCGGGTGCGCTGCACGATCTGGTCGAGCTTTTCCTTCGAGGTCCAGCCCATCTTGATGAGGTCGGGCAGCGGGATGCCGGCGACCGTCGAATAGCGGATCATCGGCACCATGGAATCGCCATGGCCGCCGAGCACGAAGGCGGTGACATCCTCGACCGACACCTTGAACTCCTCGGCCAGGAAGTAGCGGAAGCGCGAACTGTCCAGCACACCGGCCATGCCGACGACATGGCTCTTCGGCAGTCCGGAGAACTTCTGCAGCGCCCAGACCATGGCGTCGAGCGGGTTGGTGATGCAGATGACGAAGGCTTTCGGCGCGTATTTCTTGAGACCCGCGCCAACCTGCTCCATGACCTTCAGATTGATGCCGAGAAGGTCGTCGCGGCTCATGCCGGGCTTACGCGGCACGCCGGCGGTGACGATGCAGACGTCGGCGCCCTCGATGCCGGCATAATCGTTGACGCCGACCAGCCTGGAGTCGAAGCCATCGACCGGCGACGACTGCGCGATATCCAGCCCCTTGCCTTGCGGGATGCCCTCGGCGATATCGAACAGCACAACGTCGCCGAGATCCTTGAGGCCGATCATGTGGGCGAGCGTGCCGCCGATCATGCCCGAGCCGATGAGCGCTATCTTGTTGCGTGCCATGTGAGGATGTTGTCCCTTTAGACTGTGACGGCGCCATGACGGCGTCGAAGAAGCGGGCCGGAATGCTGCGGGGAAGCCGCGAATTTTCGCCGCCCCCAATAGCCCCAGCGCGGAAGAAATTCAAACGATTATTTTGGAGTGAACAATTTCAATCGGTTAGAAACAACGGGAATTACGTAAGCGTCAAAAGAATTGAGCCGACTTGGGAAAGTTACGCAATGAAGATGGAAATAAGAAGGCTGTTTCCCGGCGATGACACCCTTGTGATGCGGGTCGCCGAGGACGTGTTCGACGAGCCGGTCACGCCCGATCGCCTTGCCGCCTATCTCGCCTCATCAGGTCATTTCATGATTGTGGCATTGGCCGATGGCATAGTCGTCGGCCAATGCGCGGCCGTCATCCACCGCCACCCGGACAAGGTGAGCGAACTCTACATCGACGAAGTCGGCGTGGCGCCGGCCTTCCAGCGCCAGGGCATAGCGACGAACATGCTCGACGCCATGTTTGAGCTCGGCCGGGAGCATGGCTGCGAGGAGGCGTGGGTCGGCACCGAGCCGCACAATGTCGCGGCGCGCGCACTTTATGAGGCGCGGAATGAGCCGCACGGGCCGGCGGAGGCGTTCGTGATGTATGTGTATCGACTATAGGCGCCGGCGGGACAGCGCCCCCCTCTGTCCTGCCGGACATCTCCCCCACATGGGGGGAGATCAGCAGCTTCGACGCTCCGCTCACGCCTGCGACGTTGGAGATTGGCTGGCGAAAGATGACGGCCAATCTCCCCTCTTGTGGCTCTTGTGGGGGAGATGTCCGGCAGGACAGAGGGGGGCGCGAAGGATCGCGACCTTCCGGAGACTATCTTCAGGCCCGAGCCTGCTGCGCTTCGGTCAGCGTCGCCTTCTGCCTCTCCACCCAGTCCTCAAGCCATTCATGGCTCTGCATCTCGATCAGCCGTGACGCTGTGCGCTCGAACTCGAACACCTCGGCGCCGCGCTTGGCCGTATACAGCTGCGGTGGCGGTGCAGCGGCGCTCATTACCAGCCGCACATGATGGTCGTATAGAGTGTCGATCAGCAGGATGAAGCGCTTGGCCTCGTTGCGCATGCCTTCGCCGAGCACCGGCACATGATCGATGAAGACGGTCGAGAAGCGGCCGGCAATCGCCAGGAAATCGCGGGCGCCGAGCGGTTTTTCGCAAAGATCGGCAAAGGAAAACCGCGCCGCTTCGCCGGCGGCACGCGGCACCACGACCTGCCGGCCCTTTACCGTCAGCATAGCCTCGGCCGCCGGCCTGCCATGCGTCATCACTTCCCAGGCCTCGTCGAGAACAGCATCGGCGGCGGCATCGGCGGGGGTGACATAGACTGGCAGGCGGCTGAGCTTGTCCAGCCGATAGTCCTTGTCGGCGTCCAGCGCCAGCACCTGCGCATGCCGCTCCAGGATGCCGATGAAGGGCAGGAAAAGCTTGCGGTTCAAGCCGTCGCGGTAGAGATCCTGCGGCGCGACATTGGACGTGGCGACCAGCACGACGCCGTTGGCAAACAGCGCCGAGAACAGCCGGGACAGGATCATCGCATCGGCGATGTCGGTGACGGAAAACTCGTCGAAGCAAAGCACCCAGGCTTCCTCGGCCAACGTGCGGGCCACCGGCGCGATCGGGTCGTCTTCCCTGACGGTGCCCTCTTTGCGCGCCTGCCGGTGCTTCTGGATACGGTCCTGCACATCGGCCATGAAGTCGTTGAAATGCACACGGCGCTTGCGCCTGACCGGCACCAGCTCGAAGAACATGTCCATCAGCATGGTCTTGCCGCGGCCGACGCCGCCATGGATGTAGAGGCCCTTGACGGGCTCGCGCGTCTCGCGCTTACGGGCGAACAGCCAGCCCAGCGCGCTCGATTTGTGCGCCAGCCGCTTTGCCGAGATCTCATCGATCAGCCGGTCGAGTGCCGCGACGATCCGCTCCTGCGCCGGATCGCGGTCGATCAGGCCTGACACAACCAGATGGTCGTGGCGCTGCCGGACGGTCGCATGGGTCTGAAGGCCGTCACGCAGATGCATCGGTCACGTCGTTCTAGAGCAATTCCAAGAAAAGTATGTCTCGGTTTTCCGTCGGATTTGCGTAAAAATAAATGGGGCGGGTCAGCCTCTTGTAAGCGAGATCGGCAGGCCGTTGGAAGTTTGGCCGTCGAATTTCTCTCCGCCCGAGGAATAGAGCCGTGCCAGCGTGCCGCCATTCTCGTCGTACAGCGTCAACTGCTTGCCGGCGACGTTCCAGGACTTAATGCCGTTGATCGGCGCCGGGCAATGCAGCGGCCCGGCCCGGTAGCCGGCGCCGAATTTGGTCTGTGGCGTCGCCACCTGGCAGCTCTGGCCGGAGACGCTGGCCTTCCACACGCCGGCGACGCTGGAGGCGGTAAGATCCGCAGCCCCGGCCGGAGCCGTCCCGCCCGGTGGCAGCGAAGCCACCTCGGAACCTTGCGGCGCCGTTGGAAATTTCGACGGGTCGGCAGTGCCGGGCGCCGCCGGCGGCGGCAGCTGATTTGCGGTCACCGTGCCGGAGGGCGCGGCCTCAAGCGGCGACGGCTGCTGGTCCATCGACGAGAATCGTGACGTTGAACAGCCGCTCGCAACGAGCGCGGCAAGCGATACGGCCAGCAGACCGGTTTTCGAAAAATTCATTTCAAACCTCCGTCGGATCCGGCTCGGGCTGCCGTCCGCACAATCTCCCATCACCAAGATGGAGAAGGTGGCGAAATTTCAACCCGATATGGTTAAAATACTTTTTGCGGCAGCATCTGTTGCAATTTTACCACAAAATACATGCAGCCTAAAAGCCTGCCCTGTAGGTCTGACAGAGGCGCGCAGCTGTTTTGCTGGACAGGCGTGCTCCTGGCATTCGGCCGCCAAATGCTTGCGCCAGCCGGGTCCGGTCCTATCTCTGATGAAACGGAACCCTGCCGGAGGCGAAACCTTGGCTGCGAGAAAAAGAGCCGCCAATCGCTATTACAGCGGCCCGCCGAGCGATCATTTCGACGGCACCTTGTTCTTCAATCCCAACGGCAAGCTGCCTGCCCGCTTTTCCGATCTTTTGAAGTGGCAGTTGGGCGGCGAACGCTCGAAATGGCCGGCGGCGAATCCAAGTCCGTTTCATCAGGCGACACCGGCCAAACGGATCGACGGCTCCGAACTGAGGCTGACCATGGTCGGCCATTCCTCGCTGTTCATCCAGACAGCCGGCCTGAACATTCTCACCGACCCGGTCTGGTCGCGGCGCGTCTCGCCGCTCTCCTTTGCCGGGCCGAAACGGGTCAATCCGCCGGGCATCGCCTTTTCCAACCTGCCGCCGATCGACCTCGTATTGGTCAGCCACAACCACTACGACCATCTCGACCTCGCCACGCTGAAGCGGCTGAAGACGAAGCACGACCCGCTGGTGCTGACGCCGCTCGGCAACGACGCCATCATCGACGATGGCGTTCCCGGCATGCGGCTTTCCGCGCATGACTGGGGCGAGCGGGTCGATATCGGCAAGGACGTCGCCGTCCATGTCGAGCCGGTGCACCACTGGTCGGCGCGCGGCACCCGCGACCGGCGCATGGCGCTGTGGGCGGGTTTTGTGGTCGAGACGCCAGGCGGAAAGGTCTATTTCGCCGGCGACACCGGTTTCCACGAGGGCATCAACTACCGGCTGATGGCCGAAAGGCACGGCGGCTTCCGCCTCGCCATCCTGCCGATCGGCGCCTACGAGCCGCGCTGGTTCATGGCGCCACACCACCAGAATCCGGAGGAGGCGGTGCAAGGCATGCTTTTGTGCAACGCCGCCCATGCTGCCGGCTGCCACTGGGGCACGTTCCGGCTCACCAACGAGCCGATCGACGAGCCGGCCAGAAAGCTGGGCGAGGCCTTGGATGACCAGGGCGTCCCTCGCGAACGCTTTCGCGCCCTGCGTCCCGGCGAGGTCTGGGACGTGCCGGCGGTCTAGACAGTCGACCGGCTTCGCCGCGCAGGGAATCCCAAGGCTTCCATGTGCCTGGCTATATAGGCGGCGTCGCGACCTACGTACGAGAGAAGGCCGGAGCCAAAGGTGTGCATCCAATGGAGGCCAAGAAAATACAAGCCAGGAAACGCTGTCACGCCACGCTGTTGAACGGGTGCACCGCGCGCATCGAAAATTGGCAAATCCATCCAGTTGTAGTCGAAGAGATATCCCGTTCCCCAGACAACCGAGCTGACGTTCTCGCCGGCAATATCGACTGACCGGGCATCGCCGATTTCCGCCGGGATTGGAGTTAGTGAAAGTTCATCGCTGTCGCGAATGTGGTCTGAGACTTCACGTTTGTCTGCCAACGTCTCCGCAGCGGAAACAAAATCGTCATAAGACTTGTCGGCTTCAGCCAAAATCTGGCAGGCATCGTCGGCAATCGACAGTTTTCCATCGGCGCATCCGAGCACACGTCCCAGCACCGTTCCGCCGTCGCGGGCGAAGCGGCGGACGTTCATATCGTAGCCGCCGTTGACGCCGGTTACGACCGTCGAGGGGGGATACCGCCGCTCCGGGAAACTGTCGATGGTGATCTCGAAACGTCCCATTTTGTCGAACCACCACAAAACATCCTTGCCGCGATAGCGCCGAGGCACCCGACGATGGGGGCTGAACGAAAGATAGACCTTGCGCCCGGATTGCTGGAGTTCATCGGCTATCTGGCTTCCAGATGCGCCGCTGCCCACCACAAGCACCGCTCCGGGGAGAAGCTCGTCGGGGCCGCGGTACTTCGAAGCGTGAACCTGATAAACGGATCGAGGCAAATTCCTGGCGGCAGCCGGAACCATCGAACGCTGGAACGGGCCCGTCGCCACAATGACATGGCGGGCTGTCATGCTGCCGGCGTTTGTGTCCAATGCATAATCGCCGGCATCCCTCTGCCAGAGCCTCGTGACTTCGACACCCTGGCGAACCGGAGCTGCAATTTTTGCTGCATAGTCCTCGATGAATTGCGAGATTGCGGTGTGATGGGCAAACCCTTCCGGCTCAGGGGCCTGATAAGAAAGCCCAGGAAGCTCAATCGACTGGTTGATGAATTGAAATCGAAGCGAATCCCAACGCTCCGTCCGCCAGCGTTCGGCAATACGAGCGCGTTCCAACACCACATGCTTTCGTTCATGCTGCTGAAGATAGTAGCTCATGGCGAGCCCCGCCTGGCCGCTACCGATGATGATCGTATCGCAACGTTCAGCCATTGATTAAAGACTTATCGAGCCGTCAAAACCCAACCATACGAGTGCCGACTTTCTTATCGTCGGCGAGGCGGCCATGCCCGCTACCATGTTGCCAGCTTTCGGTCGCTGGCCCTAGCAGAATCCAAGGAATTGGAACCCAAGCCATCGCAGACGCGTTTGTAGGCAGATCCACAACCGCCGGCTGCGAGGTTTTTCTCCTGATCAAATGGATCATGATTCTTCTGATCATCGCGGCCGCGGCGAGCCTGCTCGGCATGCCGGCGCTGGCCGGGGCCGCCGCCACCGGCGCCCGTATCCTCATCGGCATCGTGCTGATTATCTTCCTGCTGGTCATGCTCGGCGTCTTCGCGGTGGCGTAGACGCATCGGCCCGAAAATCGGAATCGATTTTCGGAAAGCACGATGCGCGGGTTCAAAGTGTCAGAGCGTACTTTGTGCGTCCAAGTGGACGCACGTCCCTCTGACGTCCGCACACTGGTAATTTCGGCCGGTATCCGCCATATAGGCGCCAAACCGGCATGAGACCTTTCGATCCATGGCAAGTACTGCCCCCTTCGCCAAGATGAACGGCATCGGCAACGAGATCATCGTTGCCGACATGCGCGGTCGCGCCGATCGGGTGACGCCGGCTGCCGCCCTTGCGCTCAATGCCGATGCGGCGACGAAATTCGATCAGATCATGGCGATCTACGACGCCAGGACTCCGGGCACCGCCTTTTTCATCGACATCCTGAATTCCGACGGAACCGGCGCGCAGGCCTGCGGCAACGGCATGCGCTGCGTGGTGCAGGCACTTGCCGCCGAGACCGGCCAGAAGACATTCGCCTTCGAGACCGTCGCCGGCATCCTCAACGCCGAAGAACATGCCGACGGGCTGATCTCGGTCGACATGGGCAAGCCGCGTTTTGGCTGGCAAGATATTCCGCTGGCCGAGGAATTCCGCGATACCCGCATGATCGAGCTGCAGATCGGCCCGATCGACGCGCCTGTTCTGCACTCGCCCTCGGTCGTGTCGATGGGCAATCCGCACGCTATCTTCTGGGTCGACCGCGACGTCTGGTCCTATGAGCTCGACCGCTTCGGCCCGCTGCTCGAAAATCACCCGATCTTCCCCGAACGCGCCAACATCACCATCGCACGGGTGACCTCGCCCGAGACGATGGTCATCCGCACCTGGGAGCGCGGCGCCGGCCTAACCAAGGCCTGCGGTACGGCGGCTTGTGCCGCCGTCGTCGCCGCCGCGCGCACCAGGCGGACCGGAAGCAGTGTCTCCTTGGTGACGCCCGGCGGCGGCTCCTTGCATGTCGAATGGCGCGGCGACGACCACGTCATCCTCACCGGCGCCGCCGAATGGGAATTTTCCGGCAGCTTCGATCCGTCGACCGGGGTGTGGGCCCGCGACACCGAAAGCGCCGCCTGATGGCTCCTCTTGCCAAGAAGGGTCCCGCTCTTTCCAGGGGCCCCACTCTTCCTAAAGGTGTTGACGTCGTCACCTTCGGCTGCCGGCTGAACACCTACGAATCCGAGGTGATGCGGCGAGAGGCGGAAAGCGCCGGCCTTGGCGCGCTGGAAGGCGGCGCCATCATCTTCAACACCTGCGCCGTCACCGGCGAGGCGGTGCGCCAGGCAAAACAGTCGATCCGCAAGGCCCGCCGCGAGAACCCGGCCACCCGCATCATCGTCACCGGCTGCGCCGCGCAGACCGAGCCGCAGAGTTTCGTCGCCATGGACGAGGTCGATCTCGTCCTCGGCAATGAAGAGAAGCTGAAGGCGCATTCCTATCGCGCGCTGCCGGATTTCGGCGTCAACGATACCGAGAAGGCTCGCGTCAACGATATCTTTTCGGTACGCGAGACGGCCGGCCACATGGTCGACGCCATCGAGGGCCGGGCGCGGGCTTTTGTCCAGGTGCAGAACGGCTGCGACCACCGCTGCACCTTCTGCATCATCCCCTACGGCCGCGGCAATTCGCGCTCGGTGCCGATGGGGGCCGTGGTCGAGCAGGTCGAGCGGCTGAGCGGCAATGGTTATGCCGAGATCGTGCTGACCGGCGTCGACATGACCAGTTTCGGCGCCGACCTGCCTGGCAGCCCGAGACTCGGCAAATTGGTCAAGACAATCCTGAAGCAGGTGCCTAGCCTAAAACGCCTGCGCCTCTCCTCGATCGATTCGATCGAGGCCGACGACGATCTGCTCGACGCCATCGCCACCGAGCCCAGGCTGATGCCGCATCTGCATTTGTCGCTGCAGGCGGGTGACGACATGATCCTGAAGCGGATGAAGCGCCGGCACAACCGGGATCAGTCGATCCGCTTTTGCGAGGATTTGCGCAAACTGCGTCCCGGCATCGTCTTCGGCGCCGACATCATCGCCGGTTTTCCGACCGAGACGGACGCGATGTTCGAAAAATCGCTGGAGATCGTCGAGGAATGCGGGCTGACGCATCTCCACGTTTTTCCGTTCTCGCCACGCGAAGGCACGCCCGCCGCGCGCATGCCGCAGCTTCGCCGCGAGGTGGTCAAGCAGCGCGCGGCACGGCTGCGCGCCGCCGGCGACGCCGCTTACCGCGGCCACCTTTCCTCGCTCACCGGAACGCGCCAGTCGATCCTGGTCGAGCGCGATGGGCTCGGCCGCACCGAAGGCTTCACGCTTGCCGCGATCTCTGCCGGCGCGCCGGGCGAAATCGTTGAGGCTGATATCGTCGGCCATGACGGTATCAGACTGATCGCGGCGCCGCTTGCCGCCCGCGCCGCCTGAGACGCAAAAACATGGCTGGTTTTCTCAAGAAGATATTTTCGTTCGGCAAGAAGGAAGTGGTCGAGGAGCGGATCGACGAGACCACGCCGCTGCCGCCGATCAAATGGGACGCTCTGGAGGCGCTGAAACCGGCGACGGAGCAGGCCGTTCCGGAATTTTTGAAACGCGAAGAGCCCCGGCCCGAGGCAGAAGCTGCGCCTCCGCCACCGGTCGAGGCGGAAGCACCGCCTGCGCCGCTACCGGCGCCTGTTGAAGAGGCCGAGCCCGCTCCGATCATTTCCCCCGAGCCACAAATCCAGCCGGAGCAGGCTTCGGTCGAGGAGCCAAAGCCCGAGCCCGCTCCTACCGTTCCGCCCGAGCCAGAAATCCAGACAGAGCCTGCTCCGGTCGAGGAACTGCGGCCGCCGGAGCCGGAGCCCGAAGAAATCCCGGCCGCTCCCGTCATCGCTGAGCCAGTTCCTGCACCAGAGCCGCAGGAAATTCTTGAGCCCGAGCCGCAGCCGCCAGAAATCGCCCCGTTCCAGCCGGAAAAACAGCCGGAGCCGGAGTCCGTCGAAATGCCGGCACCGCCCGCCGAGGCCCCCTCAACTGCGCCCGAGCCTGAGGCGCCGCCGGCCGAAATCCCGCCCCCCATTCGCCAGCCGGCGCCGATCGAGGCGAAGCCGGTGCTTGCCGAGATCGCACCCGAGCCGGAGGCCGTTCCGCAACCACCGCCGGAGCCAAAGCCGGCCCCCGGCAAGGTCACTGTAACCAAGAAGGTCGAGCAGAAAGCGGAGCCGCAGAAGGCGCCGGGACCGGGACCGAAACGCTCCTGGTTCCAGCGCATGAAGGAGGGGCTTGCCCGCTCTTCCCGGGAACTGTCCGGCAACATCGCCGGCGTCTTCACCAAGCGCAAGCTCGACGAGGACACGCTGCAGGATCTGGAGGACGTGCTGATCCGGGCCGATCTCGGCATGGAGACGGCGTTGCGCATCACCGATTCGCTGGCCGCCAGCCGCTACGGCAAGGACGTCTCCGAGACGGAAGTCCGCGCCATCATGGCGAGCGAGGTGGAGAAGGTGCTGACCCATGTCGCCATGCCGCTGGAGCTTGACCTCAGCCACAAGCCGCATGTCATCCTTGTCGTCGGCGTCAATGGCACAGGCAAGACCACGACCATCGGCAAGCTGGCGGCAAAGCTGACCGACGGCGGCCTGTCGGTGATGCTCGCAGCCGGCGACACATTCCGCGCCGCGGCAATAGAGCAGTTGAAGATCTGGGGCGAGCGCACCAAGTCGCCGGTCATCGCCTCCAAGCTTGGCGCCGATGCGGCAGGTCTTGCCTACGACGCGTTCGAACAGGCCAGGCAAGCCGGCTCCGACGTGCTGATCATCGACACCGCCGGGCGGCTGCAGAACAAGACCGAGCTGATGGCGGAGCTGGAAAAGATCGTCCGGGTGCTGGGCAAACTCGATCCGGAGGCGCCGCACACCGTGCTGCAGACGGTCGACGCCACCACCGGCCAGAACGCACTCAACCAGGTCGAGATTTTCCGCAATGTCGCCGGCGTCAACGGCCTGGTGATGACCAAGCTGGACGGCACGGCACGCGGCGGTATTCTGGTGGCGATCGCGGCAAAGCACAAATTGCCGGTCTATTTCATCGGCGTCGGCGAACAGGTCGACGACCTCGAACCTTTCTCCGCAAGCGAGTTCGCCAGGGCGATCGCTGGAGTGGCATAACAAGCATGATCCCAAGAAGTTGCAGACTTCTTGGACAGGATCTTGCGCAAGAAGGAAAGCCTATGAACCCGCGCATCCTCGAACGCGACCCGTCCGACCCGCAGAAACAGAAGAAGGAAGGCGTCAATCCGCTGCTCAAGCTGGTGCTGGAGCTCGGCCCGCTTATGGTGTTCTTCTTCGCCAACGCCCGCGGCGCATGGCTATCGCAGAAATTTCCGGCGCTGGCTGAGCTCGGCGGGCCGATCTTCGTCGCCACCGGCCTGTTCATGGCCGCGACCGCGATCGCGCTGATCGCGTCCTGGCTGCTCACCCGCACCTTGCCGATCATGCCGATGGTGTCGGGCGTCGTCGTCTTCGTCTTCGGCGCGCTGACGCTCTACCTGCAGGACGACATCTTCATCAAGATGAAGCCGACCATCGTCAACATGCTGTTCGGCGGCGTGCTGCTCGGCGGCCTGTTCTTCGGCAAGTCGCTGCTCGGCTATGTCTTCGATTCGGCGTTCAGCCTCGATGCCGAGGGCTGGAAGAAACTAACCTTCCGCTGGGGCCTGTTTTTCCTGTTCCTGGCCCTTGTCAACGAAGTGGTCTGGCGGAATTTCTCCACCGACGCCTGGGTTACCTTCAAGGTATGGGGAATCATGCCGATCACGCTTCTTTTCACCTTCAGCCAGATGCCGCTGATCATGCGCCATTCGCTTGAAGGCAAGACCGGAAACGAAGAGAAGGCCGGCAAGTAACGGTTAGGGAGAGGGCATGGAATTCGTCACCACGCGCGAAGAGCTGAGAACGATCTACAAGACGCCTCGGCCGACCGACGGCTCGATCCGCAAGGAACTGACGGCGTTGGATGGCCACAGCCGTTCCTTCATCGGCAAAAGCCCCTTCGTGCTGATCGGCTCCTCCGACGGCACCGGCAATGCCGATGTGACGCCGAAGGGCGACAAACCGGGCTTTGCCGCCGTGCTCGATGAGAAGACCATCGCCATCCCCGACCGGCCCGGCAACAACCGGCTCGACACCCTGGAGAACATTCTTCTCAACCCCTCGGTCGGGCTGCTCTTCCTCATCCCGGGCATGAACGAGACGCTGCGCGTCAACGGCGACGCCCGCATCACCGTCGATGCGGCTTTGCGCGAGCGACTCGCCGTTGACGGCAAGGAACCGCAAAGCGTCGTCCTGGTGACGGTCAAGGCCGCCTACATGCATTGCGCCAAGGCTTTCATGCGCTCCGATCTGTGGAGGCCCGAAACCTGGTACGACCGTGCGACGCTGCCGACGCTCGGCCAGATCCTGCGCGACCAGCTGGCGCTCGCCGAGACCGTCGAGGCGACCGACCGCTGGCTGGACGAAAGCTACAAGCAGACGATGTGGTAGGCTTTTCCCGACGCGATTCCAGACTGGCATCACCCTTGCTCAACATCCTGGCCATCTCTGGCAGCCTGCGGGCCGCCTCAACCAATTCGGCGTTGACCGTGGCCTTGGCGCAAAATGCGCCGACTGGTTGCCGCGTCGCCGCCTATGACGGGCTAGGCCGCTTGCCGATCTTCAATCCGGATGACGAAGGCGAACGGACACCGCCGGAAGCCTCAGTGCTGATCGATGCCGTAACCAGTGCCGACGGCGTCATCGTCTCCTGCCCGGAATACGCCCATGGTGTGCCGGGCGGGCTGAAGAACGCGCTCGACTGGCTGGTCTCACGCGACGCCGCTGTCGCCAAGCCGGCCATGCTGGTGCACGCCTCGCCGCGCTCGCTGTTTGCCCGCGCGGCTCTGGCCGAGATCATGCGCACCATGTCTTTCGCGCTCTATGAGGAAGCTGCGCTCGAAATCGCCCTGCTCGGCAAGAAGCCTCCGGAGGTGGAGGAAATCCTGGCGGAACCGGCAAACCGGCTGGCGATGCGCAGCGCCATTTCGGCCTTCGCCGACTTCATCCGCTCGCGTTAAGTGGCGGCCACCGTGCTTTCGTTGTCCCGGAGCGGAGCGAACGCGAACCGAGCATCGGCGATCCTTCGCGCCCCCTCTGTCCTGCCCTCTTTGCCACCACTTGGCATCTCCCCCACAAGGAGGGAGATTGGCCGTCATCCGCTTTCGCCAACCTCCATTGTTGAAAGACGGGCTAGGCGACGAAGCTGCCGATCTCCCCCAAGGGGCCTTGAGGGGGAGATGCCCGGTAGGGCAGAGGGGGGCGCTGTCCCGCAGGCCTCTTGCAAACTTCCGCGCCGCTGCCGTGCCCGTCGGGAGATTAGCCCTTCCGTCTCAGCGTCTCGACATCGGTCTCACCGACGAACCAGTCGCGCGCATTGACCTCCTCGAAGACCACCCAGACATCGTTGCTGGTCAGGCCGGTGGCACCGACGATCGCCGCGGTCACCTGGGCAGCGATCGCCGCTTTCTTGCCCGAGGGGTCATCGGCAATCACCTCCTTGACGAGGCGGATGTTCACGAATGGCATGGAGGCCTCCCTGGATGTTGCTTGACGGCCGCTCAAAATGTCTTGGCGCCGTTGACCATCAGCCGGACCATGTAGAGCGAGGTCGTGCCGGCGATGTAGAGGCAGTTCAGTTTGTTGCCGCCGAACACGCAATTGGCGACGACTTCCGGCACCTTGATTTTGCCGATCAGCGTCCCGTCGGGATCGTAGCAATGGATGCCGTCGGCGGCGCTGGTCCAGATCCGCCCTTGATCGTCGAGCCTGAAACCATCGAACAGGCCGGCCGTGCAGTCGGCGAAGACCTTTCCGCCGGAGACCTTCTTGCCACCCTCGTCGATATTGAACACCCGCATATGCGCCGGGTACTGCGTGCCATGGGTGCGGCCGGTATCGACGACATAGAGCTTGCTCTCGTCGAGCGAGAAGGCGAGCCCGTTGGGCCTGACCATGTCGGTGATCACCGCGTCGATCTCGCCGGTTCCGGGATCGGCCCGGTAGACATGGCAGGCGCCGATCTCACTCTCGGCCTTGTCGCCCTCATAATCCGTATCGATGCCGTAGGTCGGGTCGGTGAACCAGATCGAACCGTCGGACTTGACAACCGCATCGTTGGGCGAGTTCAGCCGCTTGCCGCGCCATTTGTCGGCGATGGTGGTGATCGAGCCGTCATGCTCGGTGCGGCTGACCCGGCGGCCCGAATGCTCGCAAGTGACCAGCCGGCCCTGCCGGTCGACGGTATTGCCGTTGGAATTGCCGGACGGCTGCCGGAACACGCTGACACTGCCGTCGGTCTCGTCGTAGCGCAGCATGCGGTTGTTGGGGATGTCGGACCACACCACATAACGGCCGGCCGCAAACCAGGCCGGCCCTTCCGCCCACCGGCATCCGGTGAACAGCTTGTCCACCTGCGCATTGCTGTTGAACAGCCGCGCAAAACGCGGATCGAGAATTTCGTAGTCTTCGGCGGCCATGGTTTCCTCCCGTTCATGCAAAATCGCTAGTGCCGGCGCGATCAAGCCAGCCGGCGATCAATATGGCAAGATCGTTGATGTCGGCCTCACCGCATCTTGAGACATCGGAGCAAAACGCGGCAAGGCCGACCTCGCTCAAATGATAGGGCCCAAATTGATGGCGCTCATGCGCGGTTAACCGGCTATGCGTCCAGCGCAATGGTGCATTGCAACATCTTCTTTTTGCAGTGCATCATAACTATGTCATGCTGCGTATCGATCAGGGAGGAACAACCTGCCGCAACAATGCGGCGCAGAAGGAACCTCGCTATGATTCTCGACAACCTCATGAGCCGCGCTCGCACCAGCATCGCCAAGCGCCGGCAATACAACCGCCTCATCGCCGAAATCGACTCTTTTTCCAGCCGCGATCTGGCCGACATGCGCGCCGACCGCAGCGAAATGCTCTACCAGGTCCACAAGCAGATCTACGGCTGAGGCGAACGCATGATCCCGAACCGAAGGTCAGCGCAGCAAAAAGTTGCAGACTTTTCGGACGAGATCATGCGCAACCAGAACTGTTTGATCGGCTTAGCCGATCCATTCGATCCAGCGGCCGTGGTAATCGCAACGGGCCAGGCGGCGTGTCTCGCCGCCGGGCCATAGAGTGAGGCTGAGCACCGCCCATGGCTTTGTGGGATCGCGCGGCTCCATCCTCAGCCTTGCGATAGGCGCAGCCGCCGTGGCCTGTCTGCCCGCCTGCTCCAGGGTGGCGGTGATGGCATCCTTGGTCGCCTGCGGCAGGTATTGCCACATGGTCGAATGATAGAGCACGAAGGTGCCGCCCTGCTGCCGCGTGGCCAGTGCCTTCTCGATAAAATCCGCCGCGTCCGCTTTGACAAGTAGCGGTGGAAACTTTTGGGCAAGTGACAGCGCGGCGTCGAGCCGGGCCAGCCGCGCTGCCTGATCGGCCCAGACGTAAGACCGAAGCCGTAAGCGCGCCGCTGCGTCGGCAACATCGATCGGCGCGATGTCGCAGCCGGCGCGATGGCGGACGTCGATCGCTCCACCAAGCGGCACAGCGAGGCCGCGCACCTCCGGTGCCAACCGCACGGGGGAGGCCGGGTCTCCCCACTCGGCATCGCGGTAAAGGTAGTGAAAGCTGTCGAACAGGAGATTGAGCCCGGCGCTGGCGCCGATCTCGCACAGATCCAGCGGCAGGCCGGTTTCCCGCGCCACCGTCAGAAATCCAGGCAGCAGCATCGCCGACCGGGCGATTTCATTGGTCTGCGGCGCGCCGGCGAGGCCGGCGATGATCTGATCGTCGGACCGCGCAATTACCTCCGGCAGCACCGCCGCGATCTCGGATTCGCGTGTCTGGTTGGGCGGATAGATCAGTGCCAGCTGCTCACTGGCACCCGTCAGGACCAACCCATGCAGCGCGCCGCAGAGCCGCAATGCGAGGCCGTCGGCGCGCGCGTCGCCCGGCCAGCCGAGCACCGCCTGCCCGGCCCTGGTGTTTGCGTCGAGAACCTTGGCCAGCGCACGGCATAAATTCGCGGTGAAGGGCGAGCCAAGTCCATCGCAGGCTTTCGCCTGAGCCAGAAGATGTTCGCGGATGTCTCGTTCGTCCATCGCGTTTCCGGTGTCTCAGCCGGGCGCGGCCAGCGCCTTCTCGATCTCCGGCAAAAGCAGCGTCTGTGCCGAGCCTGGCGTCAGCGGGCCGACATGTTTGTAGGCGATCTTGCCGTCCTTGCCGATGACGAAGGTTTCCGGCACGCCGTAGACGCCCCAGTCGATTGCTGCGCGCCCCGCCGCGTCGACGCCGATCGCCTGGAACGGGTTGCCGAGATTGCCGAGGAACCTGCGGGCGTTTTCCGGCTGGTCCTTGTAGTTGAGCGCGGCGATGACGAAGCGCTTGTCCTGCGACAACGCCAGCAGCACCGGATGTTCGTCGCGGCATGGCCCGCACCACGACGCGAAGACGTTGACCAGCGTGACATTGCCGGCGAACTGCTTGGAATCGAGCCCCGGCAAATTCATGCCCTCCAGCGCCGGCAGATTGGTCTGCGGCGCCGGCAGGCCGATCAGCGCCGATGGCACTTCCGAAGTGTCGCGACCGGACAACAGCTGCGTCAGGAACAGCCCCGCCAGCCCGAGGAAAATCAGCAACGGCAACAGCACGATCAGGCGCCGCCCGCGCGCCGGCGTTTCCGTCTCCATGCTCATGATTTCCCCGCCTTGTCGGAGCGCCGCCGCACGCCGGAAGCTTCCAGTTCGGCGAGGTCCCTCTTGCGTGCACGCTGGTCGAACAGGATCCAGCCGATCAGCCCGGCCAGAACCACGGCCGTGATGGCATAGGCAGCGGTCACATAAAGGGCGTGTACGCTCATATGGGTAGCTCCGCCGGCGCAAAAACTTTCAACCGGACCATTCCGCTTCGTTCGAACATGCCTTCCCTTAACCTTGCGCCATCGGCTTCGCAATCGACGGCAGCGCCGCAGCCTTTGACGTCAGGCGGCCGTCTAATTTAGTCCGCCCCATGACGCAGCGCCAGCGCTGCCGCAACCGGCCCCAGCACGGCAAGAAACAAGGTCAGCGCGGCGAGAATGAGGAAAGGCTGCAGGAACGGATCGGGGTTGGCCACCGCGCCATAGCTTGCCGAGACGCCGAAGATCAGCACGGGAATGGTAAGCGGCAGCACCAGCACCGAGATCATCAGCCCGCCGCGCGGTAGCGCCACCGCCACCGCCGCACCGGCAGCGCCGATGAAGGTGATCGCCGGCGTGCCGACCAGAAGGGTCAGCGCCGTGGCGCCGATGCCGATCGGCTCCATATTCATGAACAGGCCCAGCAAGGGCGCCGCGATGACCAGCGGCAGCACGCTTCCCGCCCAATGCGCCAGGCATTTCGTCAGCACGGTCAGCGCCAGCATCTGCCGTTCGTCGCCGAGCACCAGCAGATCGAGCGAGCCGTCCTCCCGGTCGGCCTGGAACAATCGGTCGAGACCGAGCAGGCAAGCGAGCAACGCGCCGATCCACAGGATCGCCGGGCCGATTCGGGCTAGCAGATTGAGGTCCGGCCCAACGCCGAAGGGGATCGTGGCGATCACCGCGAGAAAGAAGATCACTCCGGTCAGCGCCCCGCCGCCGGCCCGGATACTCAGGCGGATATCGCGCAGGAAGAGGGCTAGCATGGTGTGAGATGCCTTTGCCCAGGCACCCCCCTCTGTCCTGCCCTCTTTGCCACCACTTGGCATCTCCCCCGCAAGGGGGGAGATTGGATGGCACTTCGGCTTTCGCCAATCTCCATCCTTGAAAGATGAGCGCAGCGACGAAACCGCCGATCTCCCCCCTTGCGGGGGAGATGTCCGGCAGGACAGAGGGGGGTGGGCGGGAGCGCCGACATCAACCGGTCATCCTCAATTCTTGCGCCCCCCCAAGCCCCAGCGGCAGATGCGTGGCCGCCACAACGATCCCCCCGTCTTCAAGATGCTTCCGCATCAGCACGGCGAATCGCTCTTCCGAAGCCTTGTCCAGCCCGGCCGTCGGCTCGTCGAGCAGCCACAGCGGTCGCCGGCTGACCAGCAATTTTGCGATCGCCGCGCGGCGACGTTGCCCGGCGGAGAGATAGCCGAACGGCAGATGGCCGATACCATCAAGCCCGACCGTTTCCAGCGCCTGTTCAGCGCTCAAAAAATCTGCGCCCAAAAAATCGCGCCAGAAGCGCAGATTTTCCGCCACGCTCAGCGCCGTCTTCATCGCGTTCTGGTGGCCGAGATAATGGCAGGCCGAGGCTACCGACGGAAAATCCTCAGCGCCACCTTCGAGAAGCAAACGGCCTGCCGCCACCGGCAGCAGCCCGGCAACTACCCTGAGCAGCGTCGATTTCCCCGCGCCGTTCGGCCCGGTGACGATCAACGCCTGGCCTTTTTCCAGGGCAAAACCGATGCCGGAAAAAATCGTCTCGCCGCCGCGTTCGCCGCCCAGATTTTCGGCGATCAGCCGCATTCCTTGCCCGTCCCGAAAACACCGCGCCACGGCAGCTGCCGCATCGCACAAAATAGCCGTTCGACTGTCTAGAACTATTCCAGGAAATTCTCTATATCCGGGTCATCCGTGCCAGCGGTCGGCACGGGAAGCGAATTAGCGCCGAACCAGCGCACGCGCCGCCTTGAACGGCTCGGGTTGGCTGGGAACGGACAGCGGAAATGGCCGTACCCGCACCTTTGCGCGTGATTGCATGCCCATCGGCGTCCGTTCCCGTTCAGGCTGAACAGACAAGGACGGATCGCACGTGTCAAAATCCCTCGATAGTTTCAATTGCCGTCGCACGCTGACCGCGGGCGGCACCGACTATGTTTATTACGATCTTGTCGAGGCCGAGAAGAACGGCCTCACCGGCATCGGCCAGTTGCCCTATTCGATGAAGGTGCTGCTGGAGAACCTGCTGCGCAACGAGGACGGCCGTTCCGTCACCAAAGAGAGCATCCAGGCGGTCGCCGGCTGGCTGACCGACAGGGGCACCGCCGGCGTCGAGATTGCCTATCGCCCGGCCCGTGTGCTGATGCAGGATTTTACCGGGGTTCCGGCCGTGGTCGACCTGGCCGCCATGCGCGACGCCATGGCTTCGCTCGGCGGCGACCCGCAAAAGATCAATCCGCTGGTGCCGGTCGACCTGGTCATCGACCACTCGGTCATCGTCGATGAGTTCGGCACGCCGCTGGCTTTCGCCAGGAATGTCGAGCTTGAATACGAGCGCAACGAGGAGCGCTACAAATTCCTGAAATGGGGCCAGCAGGCCTTCCGCAATTTCCGCGTCGTGCCGCCCGGCACCGGCATCTGCCACCAGGTCAATCTCGAATATCTCGGCCAGGTCGTGTGGACCAACACTGAAGGCGGCGAAACCACCGCCTATCCCGACACCTGCGTCGGCACCGATTCGCACACCACCATGATCAACGGCCTTGGCGTGCTCGGCTGGGGCGTCGGCGGCATCGAGGCCGAGGCCGCGATGCTCGGCCAGCCCGTCTCCATGCTGTTGCCCGAAGTCATCGGCTTCCGCCTCACCGGCAGACTGAGGGAAGGCGTCACCGCCACCGATCTCGTGCTCACCGTCACCCAGATGCTGCGCAAGAAGGGCGTCGTCGGCAAGTTCGTCGAGTTCTTCGGTCCGGGTCTGTCCAACATGACGCTGGCCGACCGCGCCACCATCGGCAACATGGCGCCCGAATATGGCGCCACCTGCGGCTTCTTCCCCGTCGACGGCGAAACCATACGCTACCTCACCATGTCCGGCCGCGAGGAAAACCGCATCGCGCTGGTCGAGGCATACGCCAAGGCGCAAGGCATGTGGCGCGATACCGGCTCGGCCGACCCGGTCTTCACCGACCTGCTCGAGCTCGATCTCGGCGATGTCGTGCCGTCGATGGCCGGCCCCAAGCGTCCGGAAGGCCGGGTCGCACTGGAAGACATTCCGGCCGGCTTCGCCAAGGCGATGGAGACCGAATACCGGAAGGCCGCCGAAATCGAGAAGCGCTACGCCGTCGAAGGCACCAACTATGATCTCGGCCATGGCGATGTCGTGATCGCCGCCATCACCTCCTGCACCAACACCTCGAACCCGAGCGTGCTGATCGGCGCCGGGCTGCTGGCGCGCAACGCCAACCGGCTCGGGCTCAAGCAGAAGCCATGGGTCAAGACATCGCTGGCGCCGGGCAGCCAGGTCGTCGCCGAATATCTGGAGAAGTCCGGCCTGCAGAAGGAACTCGACCAGATCGGCTTCAACCTGGTCGGCTTCGGCTGCACCACCTGCATCGGCAATTCCGGCCCGTTGCCGGCGCCGATCTCCAAGACCATCAACGATAAAGGTTTGATCGCTGCCGCGGTCTTGTCCGGCAACCGCAATTTCGAAGGCCGCGTCTCGCCCGACGTGCAGGCGAACTACCTCGCTTCGCCGCCGCTGGTCGTCGCCCACGCGCTGGCCGGGACCGTGACCAAGGATCTGACCTCCGAGCCGCTCGGCGAGGACCGTGACGGCAACCCGGTCTACCTCCGGGACATCTGGCCGAGCTCGGTCGAGATCCAGGAGTTCATCGAGAAGAACGTGACGCGCGAACTGTTCGCCCGCAAATATGCCGACGTCTTCAAGGGCGACGAATACTGGCAGAACGTCAAGGCGCCGGAAGGCCAGACCTACGCCTGGGACGACCATTCGACCTATGTGCAGAACCCGCCCTACTTCGCCGGCATGACATCAGGCTTCGGCACAATCGGCGACATCAAGGGCGCCCGCGTGCTCGGCCTGTTCGGCGACAAGATCACGACCGACCACATCTCTCCGGCCGGCTCGATCAAGGCGGCCTCGCCGGCCGGCAAGTATCTTACCGACCATGGCGTCGGCGTCGCCGACTTCAACCAGTACGGCACGCGGCGCGGCAATCACGAGGTGATGATGCGCGGCACTTTCGCCAACATCCGCATCCGCAACCACATGCTGGGCGAGAACGGTCGCGAAGGCGGCTACACCATCCACTATCCGTCGAAGGAAGAGAGATCGATCTACGACGCCGCCATGGAGTACAAGAAGGAAGGCGTGCCGCTGGTCATCTTCGCCGGTGTCGAATACGGCAACGGCTCGTCGCGCGACTGGGCGGCCAAGGGCACCAAGCTGTTGGGTGTTCGCGCCGTCATCTCTCAGTCATTCGAGCGCATCCACCGCTCGAACCTGGTCGGCATGGGGGTCATCCCCTTCGTCTTCGAGCAGGGCACCTCATGGGCCTCGCTCAACCTCAAGGGCGACGAACTGGTCGAGATCGACGGACTGAGCGCCATCAAGCCGCGCCAGAAGATGGTCGCGAAAATCACCTATGGCGACGGCACGGTGAAGAACATTCCGATCATCTGTCGCATCGATACGCTGGACGAGCTCGACTACTTCAAGAACGGCGGCATCCTGCAATATGTGCTGCGCGACCTGGCAGCATAGAGAGGGGAGTACGGGAGTAGGGCAGTAAGGGAGTAGGGAAGACAATACCTATTCCCCTATTCCCCTATTCCCCTATTCCCCTATTCCCCTATTCCCCCATTCCCCTATTCCCCTACCGAAACGCGCCGCCGCCGCCAGCAGCACGCCGAGCATCAGCCCATTGAGGATGTGCCACAGGAAATGCGTGCCGAGCGGGAAGCTGCCGCAGACCAGCGGATCGATAATCCTGAAGATAACCGACACGACGAAGATCGCCGAGCCCGCCAGATTGTACCAGCCGGCGCGGTTGCCGCTCGCCGCCACTATGACGCCGAAGAAGGCGAGCGCCAGGAAGGGCGGCAGATAGCCGGTCGTGCCGTTCGATGCCTGGCGCAGCCAGTCCGGCACGGCCCAGGTCAACAACCCGGTGACGGCATAGAAGGCGACGAAGATGGCGACCGTCTTGCCCCATTTCATGCCGAGGAACCGGCGCAGGTTGAACAGCGTGTAGGCCAGCGTGAACCCGGCGATCGGCAGCACGTCGGCCCAGACCGTGCCGTGGTTGGCAAAGGTGTGGAACAGCGCCGAGCCGATGCCGATCGCCACCACCCACCAGGCCAGCACTTCGGCGAAGATGCCGGTGCCACGCCGGCGCACCTCCCGGACACCCCACAGGCCGGCGACAAGAAAAGCCAGATTGGTCAGTGCGTTGACCGGCTCGGCCCAGAGCCCCGGCCCGACCCGCTCGCAGTACAGGTCGACCGGCGTCAGGAGAGTTTGCCACATGCTGATTGTCGCCCGAATCGGTATCTACCCTGAAGTGTAGCCCGTCCATTGCGCCCTTGCAGTTGGTTACAGCGGTAAAATTTCACCGCAACGTGACTTCCCGTTGACTGCCGCTTCTGCCACATATTTCGCCAATCAGAATAAAGCCGGCCATCACCGGCGGGAGTCGAAACGGCTATGACACCTCGAAGACCATTGCGGCTTGCGGCATTGGCGCTGGCCCTCTCGGTGTTTGCCGGCGCTGGACTTGCCGGCAATGCGCTTGCCGGCGAGGCCGACAAGCCCCAGGCTGACAAACCTTTGGGCGTGGTCGAGCTCTTCACCAGCCAGGGTTGCAGTTCCTGCCTGCCGGCCGATGAATTCTTCGCCGAGCTTGCCACCAAGGAGAACATCGTCGCGCTCGCCTATCATGTCGACTACTGGGATTATCTCGGTTGGAAGGACACGCTGAGCCGCAAGGAGAACACCGAGCGGCAATATGAGTATATGCGCGCCTTCGGCAGCCGCTCGGTCTATACGCCGCAGGCCGTCATCAATGGCCGCAGCCATGTCAACGGCGCCCGCCGCAAGGAAGTCGACGGCGCGCTCGCCCGCATGGAAAGATCCGGCGAAGGCATGCGGGTCAGCATCAAGGTCAGCCGGACCAGCGACCGCGTCATCATCGACGCCGGCGATGCCGGGACCGGCCCCAGCGATGCCCATGTCGTCATCGTCTATTTCGACCCGCCGCAGACGATCAAGATCGGCAAGGGCGAAAACACCGGCCGCAGCATGACTTACTGGAACGCCGTCTCCGGCATCCAGACCGCCGGCATGTGGCACGGCAAGGCGCAGCGCTACGAATTGCCGATGAGCGTGATTACCAAGAAAGGCGGCTGCGCCGTGCTGCTGCAATCGGTGGGCAAGGACGGCATGCCGGGTCCCATCCTCGGCGCCGCCTTGATCCACAAGCCTTGAGCGGGGACCTCTCCTTCTCCCCTTGTGGGGCCCAAAGGGCGGGCGAGGCCCGCGACTCGCCCCGGGTGTGGATCGGCGCGCAGCGTCGAGACGGATGAGGGGGTGCTGGAAGGAATGAGGCGGCGGCGATTTCAAGCAAATTGCCAAGCTGGAACACCCCTCATCCGACCTCGCGGAGCCTGTCCTCGGGCTTGCCGAAGGCAAGACCCGTGGGCGAGGGCACCTTCTCCCACAAGCGGAGAAGGGAAGGCCGCGCGCATCACCCGGACATTAAAAAACCGACGTCAGCTTGCTTCTGACGCCGGTCATTTAGGTTTTGGGATCGTCGCACCCGATTTTTCCCAAGGAAAAACCGAGGTTGGTTCGATCCGACGCAGACCCGTGGGCGGGGGGCTTGGGGTTTACGAGCCAGTGCCGGACCGAACCGTCTCAGGCAACACCCGTAAATTCGTCGGACATT
The DNA here is from genome assembly GCF_055901575.1 of Mesorhizobium sp. WSM4842. Lineage (NCBI taxonomy): Bacteria > Pseudomonadati > Pseudomonadota > Alphaproteobacteria > Hyphomicrobiales > Phyllobacteriaceae > Mesorhizobium > Mesorhizobium sp. WSM4842. The sequence continues at coordinate 1,135,199 of NZ_CM148372.1, read as the reverse complement.
GGGGCATTAGCGCGGATAAAAGAAGGCCGAATTGTGGCGAAGCATCACCAATTCCAACGGGCGTTTTATAAACGTGACTGGACACCGGGGAAACGGTGCGGCGCCGCCTTGTTCGGCTGGGCTTGCAATTCCACGGCGAAAGCGCCAACTTTGGTTGGCGTGAGATTCATTCGAAGGGATCGAGGCATGACTGATCACGGCAGCGGGACGGAGGATGGGGACGCATCCGCAATACTGATCCCGCTGCATGAGGCAAGACACGAACGCCTCGACCAGCCGGTGCGGTTCGACCGGCGTGAATTGGACCAGATCCTGAGGCTTTACGGGCGCATGGTCGCCGCCAATGAATGGCGCGACTACGCCATCGACCAGCTCACCGACCGCGCCGTCTTTTCCGTCTTCCGTCGCACCAGCGAGGTGCCGCTGTTCCAGATCGTCAAGGATCCGAAGCTGGCGCGCCGGCAAGGCGCATTCGCCGTCATTGCCGCCGGCGGCCGCATTCTCAAGCGCGGCCAGGAACTTGGCCGCGTGCTCGGCGTTTTCGACCGCACGCTGAAGCTGGTCGAGGCCTAACTACTTATTGCTGCTGGCGGAATCTCCGTTCCGGCAACGAGTTGGGATCGGGCGGAACCAGAGCTCCGTCATTGATCGGCAGTTGCATGAACACCGTGTCGAGCCAGCGTCCGTGCTTGTAGCCGGAGCCTTCCAGGCGGCCCGAATGACGAAAGCCGAGCTTTTCATGCAGCCGCACCGAGGCACTGTCCGGCCGACCGTCGCCGATTACCGCGATGATCTGGCGGAAGCCCGCCGCCTTGGCCGCCTCGATCAGCCCTTGCATTAGCTTGAGCCCGATGCCATGGCCCTTGGCCTCGGGCGCGACATAGACGGAGTCCTCGACGACAAAACGGTACGCAGGCCGCGGCCGGAAGGCGCCGGCATACGCATAGCCGAGCACAATGCCGTCTTTTTCCGCCACCAGATAGGGAAAGCCACCCGCCATCAGACTATCGAAGCGTTGGCCCATCTCGGCGCGATCAGGTGGTTCCAGCTCGTAGCTCGCCGTGCCATGGGTCACCGCGTCGGCATAGATATCCGTGATCCGATCGAGATCGGCCGAAGTCGCGGCGCGTATTGTGATGCTGCTCATAATTTATGCACGTCAATCATCTGCCGGCCATTTCATCAAAGACCGGGGCAGAAGAAAAGGGCGGCCGTTGGGCCGCCCTTTCCAAACTCACTGGTCCAGGGACTTGCCTTAAACCATGATCCCGAAAAGTGGGAACCGGTTTTCGGAAAAGATCATGGTCAAACAAAAAGATAGAGCTCCATCCCGACTTTATCGGGATGGACCCGGCTCTATCGGCGGTCGCCCATGAACTGCAGCAGGAACATGAACAAGTTGATGAAGTCGAGATAGAGCCTCAGAGCGCCCATGATCGCCTTGCGGCCGGCGACATCAGTCTCATCGCCCTCGAAATACATCTCCTTGATGTTCTGCGTGTCGTAGGCGGTGAGACCCGAGAAGATCAGCACGCCGATCGCCGAAACGGCGAAGGAAAGCGCCGACGACTGCAGGAAGATGTTGATCACCATCGCGATGATCAGACCAACCAGGCCCATGACCAGGAACGAACCGAACGCGGAAAGGTCGCGCTTGGTCGTGTAGCCGTAGAGCGACAGTCCGCCAAAGGCGGCGGCGGTGGCGAAGAAGGTCTGCGAGATACTGGCGGTGGTGTAGACCAGGAAGATCGACGACAGAGACAGGCCGACGAGGCCGGCATAGACCCAGAACGTCGTCTGCGCGGCCGAAACGCTCATCGACTGGACACGGAACGACAGGAACATCACCGCTGCCAGCGGGGCAAAGATCACCAGCCATTTCAGCGGCGAACCAAAGATCGCGTAGCCGAAGGAGGTCAGCATGTCGCCATTCGGCAGCGTGGCGACCGCCGAAGCCGGATCAGTGGTGGTGGCCAGCATGATCGTTCCGACCGCGGCGAGGCCGGTGATGAGGAGGCCAAGCCCCATCAGATTGTAGACCTTGATCATATAGGCGCGCAGGCCCTGGTCGATAGCAGCATCGACGCCGGCGCCGGGCACGGCACGCGTCTGATAATTGCGAACGGGTTCAGCCATGGAAATCCTCATATTGCTTCTGCCCCGTCCGGTGTCCGGCCCATTTGGACCGCGGCGCCGCTGGCGGGGCTCCAGCATGCCTGCGGCGAAATATGATGGTTATTGGCGCCAAGAACAAGACCGTAACCGGGCGTAATGCTTCGTGAAGACACGAAAATCCGGATTTATCGGCCTTCCGAAGCCCAACATTAACAAGATTTAACCGAATCCTGGTCGCGTTGAGCCTGCAGATGCCTGCCGATCAGAGATTGCGCAGCACCGGCGCCGCCTTGTGGCCCAGCACCCGCCAGGTGCCGGCGAGGCCAATGCCGACCGTGACCACCAGCGCAAAGATGATGGTTGCCACCGCCACATCGGGCATGAAATGCGACGGCAGCGTCATGACGCGCGCGACAACGAACCACGCCGCAATCCCGCCTGCCGCCAGCGCGAAGATCGCGGTGGCGAGGCCGATTAGCATGTATTCCAGCGAAAAGGCCGCGATCAGCGTCTTCCTGGTAGCGCCCAGCGTCTTCAGCACCACTGCATCGTGGATGCGGGCGCGGTTGCCGGCGGCCAGCGCGCCGGCCAGCACCAGCACCGAGGCGATCAGCGCCACGCCGGCCGCGGCCCTGATCGCAGTGCCGAGTTGCGCCACCAGCCGGTTGACGATGTCGAGCGCGTCCTTGACCCTGACTGTCGTCACCGCCGGAAAGGCACGGGTGACGGCGTTAAGAAGACGGGCATCGTCGGCCGGCGACGCGCCCTTGTCGGTCAGCGTCGCCAGCCAGCTATGCGGCGCGCCGGCAAACGTGCTGGGCGAGAACACCATGACGAAATTGATGCCCATCGTCTCCCATTCGACCTGGCGGAAATTGGCGATCTTCGCCGTCACGTTGCGGCCAAGCACGTTGACGGTGATGGTGTCGCCGAGCTTCAGCCCGATCTCTGCGCCTTCCTCGGCCGAAAATGACACCAGCGGCTCGCCGGCATAGTTGTCCGGCCACCAGGAGCCTTCGGTCAGCGTCGCATTCGCGGGAATACTGGCCTCGTAGGTCAGCCCGCGATCGCCGCGCAGCACCCAGGCCCCTTCCGGCGCAACCCTAGCCTTGTCGACGTCGACGCCGTTCAGCGCCATCACCCGGCCGCGCAGCATCGGCACCTTGACCAGCGTGCCCTTCGGCGCTTGCCTGCCGACCAGGGCAGAGAACGCGTCGACGTCGCTGCTCTGGATGTCGACGAAGAAGAAGTTCGGCGCCCGTTCCGGCAGGCTGCCGGAAATCTGCCGCCTGAGATTGCCGTCGATCAGCGCCAGCGTCACCAGAAGCGTCAATCCCAGCCCCAGCGACAGCACCACCGACGGCGTCAAGGCACCTGGCCGATGGATGTTGCCGATGGCGAGCCTGAGCACCGTCGAGCCAACGCGCGGGCTCTTTTTAGCGGCCCACTGCACCAGCGCGCCGACGATGCGTAGCACCAGGAAAGCAAAAATGGTGGCGCCGACGAAGATCGAGGCGATATAGCGGTCGCCGGAAAACAGAATGGCCAGCGCCGCCAGGAGCAGCGCGATGCCGAGCGCCGCCGCCGTGTAGAGCGGGCGCGGAAAACCGCGGCCCTCAAAACCCATCTCGCGAAACAGCGCCGTCGCCGGCACGTCGCGCGCACGGCCGAGCGGCAGCAAGGCGAAAGCCAGCGTCACCAGCAGCCCGAACAGCGCCGCCATGCCGAGTGCGCCGGGATAGAACCCACCTTCCGCAGGCACCGGAATGACCGACTGGAGTACCGCGCTCGCCGCAAACGGCATCAGCGCGCCAAGCACAAGGCCGACCGTGATGCCGAGCCCGGCGATCATCAGGATCTGCACCAGATAGACGGTAAAGACGAAACCGCCCGAAGCCCCCAGGCTCTTGAAGGTGGCGATGACGCCGCGCTTGCCGTCGAGATAGGCGCGCACCGCATTGGCGACGCCGACGCCGCCGACCACCAGCGCCGTCAGCCCGACCAGCGTCAGGAACTGCGAAAACCGTTCGATGTTGGAGGACAACGCCGGTGCTGCGTTGCTGCGCGTGCGGATCGACCAGCCGGACTCGGGAAAATCCTCCGCCGCCTGATCCTGAATGGCTTTTATGCCCGCCTCGCCGGTGCCTCCGGGCAGGCGGACCTTGTAGGCGTTCTCGACCAGGCTGCCGGGCTGGATCAAACCGGAAGCGGCAAGCCCGTCCGTCGAGATCATCAGCCGCGGCGCAAAGCCGAAGCCGTCGGACACCGCGTCCGGTTCGTTGACGAGCCTGGCGCGCAGTTCGAAGGTGGCGCTGCCCAGCTTCAGCCGGTCGCCGACCCCAAGGTTCAGCCGCTCGAACAAAAGGTCGGGTGCTGCAGCGCCGAAAACACCGGATTTTTCGCCGAACAATTCCTGCTTCGACAGCGCCGGCTCGGTCTCCAGCGCGCCATAGAGCGGATAGGCTCCATCGACCGCCTTGGCCTCGACCAGCGCCTGATCGGAACCGTCCTCGAGCCGAGCCATCGAACGCATGTTGGCGCTGTGCGAGACCGTGCCCAGCCCGTCAAGAAAGACGTGCTCGGCTTGCGTCGCGGCGCGCTGATTGAGTTGGAAACGAAGATCGCCGCCGAGCAGCGACTGGCCCTCGTTGGCGACACCGGCGGTAATCGCCCGGGCCACCGAATTGACGCCGCCGATCGCCGCGACGCCGAGCGCGATGCAGGCAAGGAAGATCAGGAAGCCGGACAGCCCACCGCGCATCTCGCGCAGCGAAAAGCGGAAGGCGAGTGAAAAGGTGCGCGCCCAAGTGGCCGCTTCATCCGGCCGCGGAGCCTGTCCTCGGGCTTGCCGAAGGCAAGACCCGTGGGCGTCCACCTTCTCCCCGAGCGGAGAAGAGGTCGCCAACGCCGGCGCCAGCCTCTTCTCCCCGCCGGGGAGAAGGTGGCCCGAAGGGCCGGATGAGGGGATCTTGTCAGCCATTTGCGCTACGCCGTCACTTTACGCAATGGCGCGCCCTCGATCCGGCCCGACCGCATCGATACCTGCCGGGAGCAGCGTGCGGCAAGCGCCGGATCGTGGGTGACCAGCACCAGCGTCATGCCGCGCTCGGCAGCCTTAGCGAACAGAAGATCGGCGACCTGCCGTCCCGTGGTCTGGTCGAGATTGCCGGTCGGCTCGTCGGCGATCAGGATGCGCGGCGAAGGCGCCAGCGCCCGGGCGATCGCCACACGCTGCTGTTCGCCGCCGGACAATTCGCCGGGATAGTGGGTGATGCGGTCACTCAAGCCCACCGCCTCCAGCTCCCGCGCCGCCACCCCGAACGGATCGGCATGGCCGGCAAGTTCCAGCGGCACTGCGACATTTTCGAGCGCCGTCATATTGGGGATGAGGTGGAAGGACTGGAAGACGATGCCAATGTTTCGCCCTCGAAACGATGCGATCTGGTCTTCGCTCCTGCCGTTCAGCAATTCTCCGGCAATTCGTACCGTACCCGAATCGACCCTTTCCAACCCAGCCAAAATCATCAGCAGCGTCGACTTTCCCGAGCCCGACGGCCCGACGATGCCGGTCGCCTCGCCATCGGCCACATCGAGGCTGACGCCTTTCAGCACTTGGACGGAAGACGCGCCTTCGCCGAGCGTCAGCGATACATTTTTCAGCGCGATGACGGTTTCTGTCAAAATAAAATCGTCCTATATGGGAAAGGGGTGGCCAGAATCCGCTGGTATAATGTTCTCGGTCATATGGGGCCTGCCGCATGGCTTTCAAACACACTCTTGCCGCAGCCTTGATCGTTTTCCTCGGATTTTGCGGCGCCATTTCGTCGGCGCGCGCCGAGCCCTTCAAGATCGTCGGTTTCGGCGACAGTCTGATGGCGGGCTTTGGCCTCGGACCGGACGAAGGCTTCACCCAAAAACTTGAGGCAGCACTTCGCGCCAAGGGCCACGACGTGACCGTCACCAATGCCGGCGTCTCCGGCGACACGTCGAGTGGCGGCCTGTCGCGGCTCGACTGGTCGGTGCCGGACGGCACTCAGCTCGTCATCCTCGAGCTCGGCGCCAACGACATGCTGCGCGGCGTTTCTCCCGCCATCACGCAAAAGAATCTGGACGCCATGCTGGCGAAGCTGAAGCAGCGCAAGATCGCGGTGCTGCTGGCCGGCATGCGCGCCGCACCCAATCTCGGCGCCGACTACCAGAACGGCTTTGACGCGATCTTTCCGAAACTGGCGGAAAAATACGGCGTCCCGCTCTATCCGTTCTTTCTCGACGGCGTGGCCGGCGAGCCGGCTTTGCAACTCGACGGTCTGCACCCGAATGCGCAAGGCGTCGACCTTATGGTCGAGCGCATTTTGCCGGATGTCGAAAAGGCCATTGCCATGGTTCAGGACAACTCTTGAAGGACTGGATGAGGCTGCGCGTTCCGCCGGGACGATTTGAATTTTAGGCAGGGCTGCGACCAATAAACCGCTTGCCCCGTTCGATTATCAATGATTCGCTAGCGACAAGAGTTCGATTCGAGGACAGGAGGCTTCCCATGCCACGTCTTTTCACCGCCCTCGAAATTCCGCGTGACGCCGCCCTTTCGCTGTCCCTGCTCCGGGGCGGCCTGCCCGGGGCCCGCTGGATCGACGTCGAGAACTACCACATGACGCTACGTTTCATCGGCGATGTCGAGGGCCATGTCGCCGACGATATCGCCAACGCACTCGACCGCGTCCACCGCCCGTCCTTCCCGCTGACGCTGTCCGGCGTCGGCGCCTTCGGCCAGAAGAAACCGCATGCGGTGTGGGCCGGCGTCTCCGCCTCGCCCGACCTTTCGGCACTGCAAGCCGAGATCGAGCGCATCTGCCAGCGCCTCGGCATCCCCGCTGATCCGCGCAAGTTCATGCCGCATGTGACCTTGGCCCGCTTACGCAATTCGAGCCCGCTCGACGTCGCCCAGTATCTTTCGGCACGCGGCAATTTTTCGACGCTACCTTTCCGTGTCAGCCGCTTCGTCCTGATGTCGTCGCGCGATTCGGTCGGCGGCGGACCCTACATCGTCGAGGAGGCCTGGCCGCTGTCGGGTGCCGACAGCCGTGCCTCGAGCCGCGTCGCCAGCGCCTCCGACGCTTCGCGGATCATGCGGTAGACCGAGGCAAACGCCTCCGGCCCCTCGTGATAAGGGTCCGGCACGTCGCTCGCCCTTCCCTCCGCGAACTCCAGGAACAGATGGACACGGTCGCGCATGGCGGCAGGCACCAGCGCTTTCAGATCCCGGAGATTCGATCGGTCCATGGCGAGAATGAGGTCGAAACGCGAAAAATCGTCCTGCGTCAGCTTGCGCGCCCGCTGTCTGGAAATATCGATGCCGTGCCGCTCTGCGATCGACATCGAGCGCGGGTCGGGCGCCGAACCGGCTTCCCAGTCGCTGGTTCCGGCCGAATCAAGCAGGATATCCCGATCGAGACCGCGCTCCGCCAGGACAACGCGCAACACGCCCTCCGCCAACGGTGAGCGGCAGATATTGCCGAGACAGACGAAAAGAATGGATTTTATCGGCTTTGCGCTCATCGATCCGGCACTATGCTGAAGACTGCGAATCCAGATAGCACGGGAAACGGCAATGACGAGAGAGAAACTGAGCAAGGAGGCGGTCGTCGAGGCGCTGGCCGGGCTCGACCGCTGGTCGCTGGCCAGGGACGGCGGCTAGATCGCTCGCACCTTCACCTTCAGGAGTTTTTCCGAAGCCTTCGCCTTCATGACCCGTGTCGCCCTGGCGGCGGAGAAGATTGACCATCATCCCGACTGGTCGAATGTCTACAAGACCGTGAACGTGACGCTGAACACCCATGATGCCGGCGGCCTGACGACGCTCGATTTTGAACTGGCCAAGACGATGGACCGCTATTTCGGCGGTTGAACTCGCTGGTTCCCTTCGACGTTCGCTGCCGGTCCTTTCCAAGCTGTCAGAATCGCTGCGTCGAGACATCGGCATCTTGTAGTGGGGCACTGCTTTCACCACATTTTCCGCTGGCAGGCGCGCGTGGAACGACATGCGTAGCCTCCTTAGGAGAGACTGATGGCGCAAAAATCAGGTTTTGATTTCTTCGGCTTTAGCGGCAAGCCGGGCGAGGAGAGCGAAGTGCGGGAGAAATTCTGGCGCACGGCCAAGAGGGCTGCCCGGCAGATCCCGTTCATGGAAGAGCTGGTCGCCGCCTACTACTGCGCCATGGACAAGAACACGCCACTGCGCGCCAAGGGCATCCTGGTGGCGGCGCTCGGCTATTTCGTGCTGCCGACGGACGTCATCCCCGACTTCGTCTTCGGACTGGGCTTTACCGACGACATCGCGGTGCTGACCGCCGCGATCACCACCGTCAAAGCCCACATCACATCAGCGCATCGGCTCGCCGCCAAGCAGGCGATTGCCGACAACAGCTGAGCCGGCGATAAGGCAGAAAAGTCAAACTCTTGCCGCTTTCGTGGCCTCCAAGTCGCGAAAGGGACGTTGCAACTGCCGCTTTTAGAGCGACGGGCGCAAGGATGGCGGCGGTTTCCTAGGGTGGATGTCCTTTTCCCAAGGGAAATTCACCGTTTGGTAACCCAGATTAAATCAAAATGAAGCGACGGGCAGGACGCCGAGCCGGCCTGCCTCCGCACCATATATGGGAAAAGCGATGCGCGGATTGATTGCTACAATTTCGAGCCTGGCACTGGTGGCCATGACAGCGCCGGCTCTGGCGCAGTCGGCGACCAAGATCGGCCAGCACAATGCCTGGGGCACCTACAGCTACCAGGCGTCGGGCGGCAAGGTTTGCTATGTGTTGACCGTGCCGACCGACAAGCAGCCCCCGACGCTTGACCATGGCGACATGTTCTTCTTCGTCAGCCAGCGGCCGGGACAGCAGGTGTCCTACGAGCCGCAATTCATCGCCGGCTACAATTTCCAGGAAAACTCCAAGGCCACCATCACCATCGACGGCAAGAGCTTTTCGATGTTCACCCGCGGCAAGTCGGCCTGGGTCGAGAACGCCGCCGAGGAGCCGGTGCTGATCGCCGCGATGAAAACCGGCAGCGACATGAAGGTGCAGGCCAAGTCCGGCCGCGGCAACACCACCACCTATGTCTTTTCGCTGAAAGGCATTTCGGCGGCGCTGTCGTCCATCGCCAAGTGCAAATAGCCATAGGCGAAGCGGAGTTTGAGTAAGGGCCGGGCCGCAAGCCCGGCTTTTTGCTTTTTAAAACGCCGCTGGCCGGCACATTGCGGCGAGCCTTGCACCGCCGCCACCCATGACTCCGCCGTCAACCTGTGCTATGCGCCGCGCTTCATTTCCAGCACGATGCTGTAATCGGCCGCAAATCGCTTATATTGGCGCAACAATGACCCTTTCATTCGACCTCACCGCCGAAGGCGCCCGTGACGCGTTGCGCGCCCGCGCCACGCCGGCCGAAAAACCGTCGCTGATCGGCCTGACCCGGGCCGAGCTTGGCGCTGCCCTGGTTGCATCAGGCATCGTGCCGGAGCGCCAGGCCAAGATGCGCGCCCAGCAGCTCTGGCACTGGATGTATGTGCGCGGCGTCTCCGACTTTGCCGGCATGTTCAACATCTCCAAGGATTTGCGCGCCGAGCTCGACAAGCATTTCACCGTCGCCAGACCCGAGATCGTCGAGGAGCAGATTTCCTCTGACGGCACGCGCAAATGGCTGTTTCGTTTTCCGCCGCGCGGCGCCGGCCGGCCGGTCGAGATCGAGACCGTCTACATTCCCGAAGAAGGCCGCGGCACGCTCTGCATCTCGTCGCAGGTCGGCTGCACGCTGAGCTGCTCCTTCTGTCACACCGGCACGCAGAAGCTGGTGCGCAACCTGACATCAGAAGAAATCCTCGCCCAGCTTTTGACCGCCCGCGACCGGCTCGGCGATTTCCCCGACCGCGACACGCCCGATGGCGCCATCGTGCCGGCCGAGGGCCGGAAAGTGTCCAACGTCGTCATGATGGGCATGGGCGAGCCGCTCTACAATTTCGAGGCGGTGAAGAAGGCGCTGCTGATCGCGTCCGACGGCGACGGGCTTTCCCTGTCGAAAAGACGCATCACGCTGTCGACCTCCGGCGTCGTGCCGGAAATCTTCCGCACTGGCGAGGAGATCGGCGTCATGCTGGCGATCTCGCTGCACGCCACCAATGACGATTTGCGCGACCTTTTGGTGCCGATCAACAAGAAATATCCGTTGAAAGAGCTGATCGCCGCCTGCCGCGCCTATCCCGGCCTGTCGAATGCCCGGCGCATCACCTTCGAATATGTGATGCTGAAGGACGTCAACGATTCGATCGAGGACGCCAAGGGGCTTATCAAGCTGCTCAAGGGCATTCCGGCCAAGATCAATCTGATCCCGTTCAACCCGTGGCCGGGCACCAACTACCAGTGCTCTGACTGGGAGACGATCGAGAAATTCGCCGACTACATCAACAATGCCGGCTATGCCTCGCCGATCCGCACGCCGCGCGGCCGCGATATTCTCGCCGCCTGCGGCCAGCTCAAGTCGGAGTCCGAGCGCATGCGCAAGGTCGACCGGCTGGCGCTGGAAGCGATGATGATCGCGGGGCACGGCGAGGCGTGACCCGTCTCATTGCCTATCTCGTCCGCTTCGCCGTCATCCTGATCGGCTATGTCGTCGCCGCGCTGGCCGCCAGCGCCTTCCTCAATATCATGTTTCTGGCGTCGCTGGGCTATACGCCGGAGCACGCGCACCCCACGGCGACGGCTTCGCTGTATTTTTCTATCCCCTTCGTTGCCCTGTTCGTCGCCTATTTCGCCTTCATGCCGGCAGCCATCGCCATTCTCGTCTCGGAAATCCTCGGACGGCGCGACTGGCTGTTCTATGCGCTGGCGGGCGCGGTGGTCGCGGCGGTCTTCCTCGGCTTCGCCTACCAGACCGCCGATGCCAATTTCGAGATCACCGATCCGCGCGTCGTCGCTGCCGTGATCGGCTGCGGCATGGTCGGCGGCATTTTCTACTGGCTAAGCGCCGGGCGCTCGGCCGGAAGCTGGCGTCAAGCCGGAAGGTCCGCGCCTACTTCGCCTGGGCGGTCAGGATCTTAAGCGCGAAGGCCGAAAACACCCCGGCGAACAGATAATCGACGACGCGCGTCACCCGCGGGCTGGTCTTCATCGCCGCGGAGAATTTTTCTGCTGCAAAGACCATTGGCGCTGTTACCGGGATCGACAAAATGACGAACATCGCGCCGAGGAAGAACAGCTTTCCAGGCGCGTTCGGATCATGCGCCGAGACAAATTGCGGCAGGAAGGTCATGAAGAACAGGATGATCTTCGGGTTGAGCAGATTGACACCGAGCCCTGCCGCCCAAGCGCGGAACAGCGAAATCTCCGGCCCGCTCTTCTTCTCGGGTGAAAAGGCCGACCCCTTGGTGATCGCCTGCCAGGCCAGGAAAACGAGATAGCCGGCGCCGAAGATCTTCAGGGCCAGGAAGGACATCGGCGAGGCGACGATCAGCGCCGAGATGCCGACCACGACCAGCGTGGTGTGGATCAGTGTGCCGCACAGTGCACCGGCCATCGAGGCAAAGCCGGTGGCGCGGCCATGGCTCAGCGTGCGCGACACGAACAGTGTCATGTCAGGCCCGGGTGTGATCGCCAGGATCACGGTGGCAATGGCGAACTGGATCAGCGTCGTGGTGTCGGGAATGAAGGACATGGGCGGGCCCTGGATAAACAGGTGGAGCCTATATCGCAGGCGCCAAGCCGGCGCCAGCTTCTCGCTAGCAAAGCGTCTGGTCCAGCCGGGTCGAAAGGTCGATGTCGGCGCCGTTGGTAGTTGGCGAAGGCCGCAGCGACATCCGATCTCCCCGCTTGCGCGGAGATCGGCAGCTTCACCGACGGCCTGAACACCGTTCGTCTCTTGCGCAGCCCGGAAAGCCCGTGATACCTCGCCCGGCGAGAACCCTTGTCGCGGAACCGCCAATATGTCCCCCAGCCTGTCAAAAGCAAAAGCCGTCAAGAAGGTCGTGCTCGCCTATTCCGGCGGCCTCGACACTTCCATCATCCTGAAATGGCTGCAGACCGAGCTTGGCGCCGAAGTCATCACCTTCACCGCCGATCTCGGCCAGGGCGGCGAGTTGGAGCCGGCGCGGCGCAAGGCCGAGATGATGGGCATCAAGGACATCCGCATCGTTGATGTCCGTGAGGAATTCGTCTCCGACTTCGTCTTCCCGATGTTCCGCGCCAATGCTGTCTATGAAGGCACGTATTTGCTTGGCACCTCGATCGCCCGGCCGCTGATCTCGAAGCACCTGGTCGAGATCGCAAAAGAAACCGGCGCCGACGCGGTTGCGCACGGCGCCACCGGCAAGGGCAACGACCAGGTCCGCTTCGAGCTCTCGGCCTATGCGCTCAACCCCGACATCAAGGTCATCGCGCCATGGCGCGACTGGTCGTTCAAGTCGCGCACCGACCTGATCAACTTCGCCGAGCAGCACCAGATCCCGGTGCCGAAGGACAAGAGGGGCGACGCGCCGTTTTCGGTCGACGCCAACCTGCTGCATTCGTCTTCCGAGGGCAAAGTGCTGGAAGACCCGTGGAGCGAGCCGCCGGAATTCGTCCATCAGCGCACCATCTCGCCGATGGATGCGCCGGACAAGGTCACCGAGATCGAAATCGAATTCCTGAAGGGCGATCCGATCGCGCTCGACGGCAAAAAACTGGCGCCGGCGACGATGCTGGCCGCGCTCAACGATCTCGGCCGCGACAACGGCATCGGCCGGCTCGACCTTGTCGAGAACCGTTTCGTCGGGATGAAATCGCGCGGCGTCTACGAGACCCCCGGCGGCACCATCCTGATATCAGCCCACCGGGCGATCGAATCGATCACCTTGGACCGTGGCGCCGCTCACCTCAAGGACGAGTTCATGCCGCGCTACGCCGAGCTGATCTACAACGGCTTCTGGTTCGCGCCCGAGCGCCTGATGCTGCAGGCGATGATCGACAAGAGCCAGGAAGATGTCGAAGGCACGGTGCGGCTGAAGCTCTACAAGGGCAACGTTATCGTCACCGGCCGCAAGTCGAAAAAGACGCTCTATTCCGACGCGCTGGTCACCTTCGAGGACGACCGTGGCGCCTACGACCAGAAGGACGCCGAAGGCTTCATCCGCCTCAATGCGCTGAGGCTGCGGACACTGGCGGCGCGTAGTCGAAAAAGCTAGCCAGTTTCTCTGCACGGAGGGATTTGGCTCTTTTGACTGAGCCTCCAGGGGACGGTAGGCAGTCATTGGTGACCGGCCTGCCCCCAGCCGCCAATCTCCAACGTTGGCGATTAGCCACAGGCCACCACGCCTTCGTCATCCTAGGGCGGAGCGACGCGAAGCGGAGCGCAGACCCTGGGATCCATTCCGTGACTTCAGCCGTAGAATGCTGCGGCTCAGAACGGCGCTTGTATCCACCACTGCGCCAATGGAAGATCGAACTGATCGAGAAGACCAATCCAGAATGGGTCGAGCTTTTTCGCGGAACGGGGTGGTAGCGTTCGGTTCCGCAGGAGCACTGCCGCGAGGTAACGGCATGGATCCAAGGGTCTGCGCCGCGTCGCTTCGCTCCTTGCTTCGCCCTAGGATGACGAAGTGGAGGATGTTTCGGCCAATCTCGAATGTCCTTGCGCCCTGCCATGAAATCGCCGCTGAAAACAATCGACGTTCGCTGCCGCTCGGCTTCCGGGACGGAGACCACTGCGTTGGCCGATGCCTGTTCCGCTGGTGGGGCCTTGAGTAGTTCGAGCCGCCTCGCTCGACCTCGCTGCGATCGAACGCAGGGCCGACATGCCTGCCTATCACGGTTTTGCACTGTCGATTTGTCCCGCCTGGCCCATGGCCGGAAGGCACTTCTTCAGCTCAATATTGCCTAAGGAATATGCGAGGGAACCATGCGAAAACTGATCTCCACCGGCTCGCCGTTCGAGAAGGCCGCCGGATATTCGCGCGCCGTGGTACAAGGCGACTGGTGTTTCGTTTCCGGAACGACTGGCTACGACTATGCGACCATGTCGATGCCGGAGACGGTCGAGGGGCAGACGCGCAATTGCCTGGCGACGATCGCCAAGGCGTTGCAGGATGGCGGCTTCGAGATGGCCGATGTGGTGCGGGCGCATTTTTACATCACCGACGCGGCTTTCGTGGATATCGTCTTTCCGATCCTCGGCGAGGCCTTTGGCGACATCAGGCCAGCGGCGACGATGATCGTCTGCCAGCTCAATAAGCCGGAAATGAAGGTCGAGATCGAAGTGACGGCACTCAAGCGCACGGCCTGAGCGCGGCGGCGGTGCAGAAGCTTGCGCGACGTCGGCGGGCGTCAAGCATCGCCAAAGATGCTCTGAACCAAACGCTTGCGCATAGCCCGCTTGGCGTTTAGCAAGGCCGCGGCTCTACAGCGCCGCGCGTCCTTTTGGACGCAAACGACCCTGTAGAATTTTGGTTCTGCGCATGATCTTTCCGAAATCGATGCCGATTTCGGGGTCATGCGCCACAGTTAGGACGGTTCTAATGGCTTCGAAAAATCTTCTCCTGCTCGCCGGCGACGGCATCGGCCCCGAGGCGATGGCCGAGGTGAAGAAGCTGATCGCCGCCATGAACGACAAGCTCGGCAGTGGTTTCGTCACCGATGAGGGGCTGGTCGGCGGCTGCGCCTATGACGCGCATGGCGCGGCGATTTCCGATGCCGATATGGCCAAGGCGATGGCTGCCGACGCGGTGCTGTTCGGCGCCGTCGGCGGGCCGAAATGGGATGCGGTGCCTTATGAAGTGCGCCCGGAAGCCGGACTGCTGCGGCTGCGCAAGGACATGGAGCTGTTCGCCAATCTCAGGCCGGCCATCTGCTATCCGGCGCTGGCGGCGTCGTCCTCGCTCAAGCAAGAGGTGGTCGAAGGACTCGACATTCTGATCGTGCGCGAACTCACCGGCGGCGTATATTTCGGCGAGCCGAAGCAGATCATCGATCTCGGCAATGGCCAAAAACGCGGCATCGACACGCAGGTCTACGACACGTTCGAGATCGAGCGCATTTCGGGAGTTGCGTTCGAATTGGCGCGCACCCGCAAGAACCACGTCACCTCGATGGAAAAGCGCAATGTGATGAAATCAGGCGTGTTGTGGAACGAGGTCGTCACGCAGACTCACAAGGCCAGATATGCCGACGTCAAGCTCGACCACATGCTGGCCGATGCCGGCGGCATGCAGCTGGTGCGCTGGCCCAAGCAGTTCGATGTCATCGTCACCGACAATCTGTTCGGCGACATGCTGTCCGACATCGCCGCCATGCTGACCGGCTCGATCGGCATGCTGCCGTCGGCGTCGCTCGGCGCGCCGGATGCCAAGACGAAAAAGCGCAAGGCGCTCTACGAGCCGGTGCATGGCTCCGCGCCCGACATATCAGGCAAGGGCATCGCCAACCCGATCGCCATGATCGCCTCCTTCGCCATGTGCATGCGCTATTCCTTCGGCATGGTGGCCGAGGCCGACCGTCTGGAAAGCGCCATCGCCGCCGTGCTCGACCAGGGCTTGCGCACAAGGGATATTCTTTCCGAGGGCATGACCGAGGTCGGCACCACTCAGATGGGCGACGCGATCATTGCCAAGTTCCTGGGCTGAGCCTGTGGCGGTCGAAGTCCGCCCGCCTTCCAGCCCCTCAAAATCACTGTGTCGAGCAGCTAGGCCCTGACGCCCGCCCGCACTGGACCCCACTGGTTTTCACGGGCCTGCGTTGGGATCAGCGCGAAGACCAGGATGATCAGCCAGCCGATGGTTGGGATGAGCACCGCCAGAAAAAGCCAGCCGGTCAGGCCGATGTCGTGCAAGCGACGCACGTTCAGTCCGATCCATGGCGGGATCGTCGCCAGCACAAACGTACCGCAAAGACCGACCGTCACTGCCGGCAATTCGTCAATATTGCCCATGGCGTCGTCGATGAAGAGGCCAATGCCTAAGACCACAATCAGCGCGATCGTCCAGAACAGGCAAAAGCCCCAATATTCCTTGCGGCGGGCACGACCGGCGAAGTTGAAGTAATTTTCAGTCAGGCCCCGCCAGAAATAATCCCACAATCCGGTAGCCGCGGCGGGACGACTTTCAGCGGACCGGCCGAAATGTTGCGGCGCCCCGGGCGCATTGCCGGCCTGAGACGGGGCGACGGATGCGTCCGTCGGACTGGCGGTTTGGGCGCGGACCGAAAAAACGTCGCGTGCCCGTCCGCCAGCCGGCTGGAACTCGATGGCTGTGCCCCTGCCTATCGTCGCCTCTCGGCGCAGATCCTCGCGCGCGAACGTGTAGCGGTTGCCGTCGGCTCCGGTGATGAAACCGAAGCCGTGGTCCTCGTCATAGTGAAGCACTTCGCCGCGCATGTCCTGCCCCTCGTCCCGCTGGCCAGACTGTTCAAAGTTGCGGCAGACCGCAAGGGGTGCGTGCGAAATGGAGCTGTGGGCATGTCGCGCCACCATGCCTTCGTCATCCCCGGGGCGGCAGGAGCGAAGCGACGTGCAGGACCTTGCTACAGCTTTCGTTTTCCGCGGCGTTCTTTGGCCACCTGTCAAGATCGCATAATTCAGGCCGGCCGCTTCTTCGATTTCTTGTTCTTGGCGGGTCCGGCCTTGTCGAATTTCGGTTTGCCCGCCTTCCCGGCCCAGGGCTTTGCCTCGAACGCGGCAGGGCGCTGATCGGCTGACGGTGCGCGCTTCTCGAATTTGGGCGCGTTCTGGTCGAATGTCCGCTTGCCACGGTGTGGCTTCTTGTCCGGCCGTGGCTCCTGATAGCCGGCCCGCGACAGGTCGGGCGTGCCGTCCAGCCGCTTCACCGCGATGTTGTTCTGCAGCTTGCGGTCGGGGCCGATCGCCTGGAGAAACCGGTCGGCCCAATCCGCCGCGATCTGCACGAAGGTTTCCTCCGGCTGCATCTTGATGGCGCCGATCTCGCGCTTGCTGATGCCGCCGGTCCGGCACAGCATCGGGATCAGCCAGCGCGGCTCGGCATTCTGCCGGCGCCCCACCGACAGCGAGAACCAGACGCTGTCGCCGAAATCGTCGCGGCGGCTTGGCGCCTCGTCGCGACGGGCGGATCGATCGCCAGAGGGCCTGTCGCCTGACGGCGTGAACGGTGCGACGTCAAGGAGATCCTCGGGCGCCGAGCGGCTGGAGCGGCACATCCGCACAAAGGCCGCCGCCACCAGTTCGGCGCCACGTTGGTCGAGAAGCGTGCTGACGAAGCCGCGCTCATCATCCGTCACAGGCTCGCTGAAGACCGGGTCGGCGAGGATGCGCTCGTCGTCGCGGCGCAGCACGTCGTCGGCCGAAGGCGGGCTTGCCCATGTCGCCGCAAGACCGGCACTTTGCAGCAGCCGTTCGGTGCGCCTGCGGGCATTGTTGGGCACGATCAGCGCGCTGACGCCTTTGCGTCCCGCCCGTCCGGTCCGCCCGCTTCGGTGCAGAAGTGTCTCCGGATTGGTCGGCAGGTCGGCGTGGATCACCAGTTCGAGATTGGGCAGATCGATGCCGCGCGCCGCCACGTCGGTGGCGATGCAGACTTTTGCGCGGCCGTCGCGCATCGCCTGCAGCGCGTGGCTGCGCTCGTTCTGGCTCAGCTCGCCCGAAAGCGCCACCACGGAAAAGTTGCGGTTGTTGAAGCGCGCGGTCAGGTGATTGACGGCGGCGCGCGTGTTGCAGAACACCAGTGCGTTCTTCGCCTCGTAATAGCGCAGCACGTTGATGATGGCGTTTTCCCGGTCGGCTTGGGCCACGCTCAGCGCCCGGTATTCGATGTCGAGATGCTGCTTTTCCTCACCGGCGGCCGAGATGCGCACCGCATCGCGCTGATAGCCTTTGGCCAGCGTGGCGATGGAGCGCGGCACGGTGGCCGAAAACATCAGCGTGCGACGCTCGGCAGGGGCAGCGTCGAGGATGAATTCCAGATCCTCGCGAAAGCCGAGATCGAGCATCTCGTCGGCCTCGTCGAGGACGACCGCCTTCAGATCAGATATGTCGAGCGAGCTGCGGGTGATGTGGTCGCGTAGCCGGCCAGGCGTGCCGACGACGATGTGGGCGCCGCGTTCCAGCGTGCGTCGCTCGGTGCGCATGTCCATGCCGCCGACGCAGGACGCTATCGCTGCGCCGGTCAGTTCATAGAGCCATTCGAGCTCGCGCGTTACCTGCAAAGCGAGCTCGCGCGTCGGCGCGACGGCCAGCGCCAGTGGTGCGGCGGCGTGGGAAAAGCGCTCGGCGCCATCGAGAAGGGTCGGCGCCAGGGCGAGCCCGAAGGCGACGGTCTTGCCGGAGCCGGTCTGCGCCGAAACCAGCGCATCGGCCTGCCCGAGCTCGAGAACCGCCTTCTGCACCGGTGTCAGCTCGACATAGCCGCGTTTTTCCAGCGCCTTTGCCAGCGCGGGGACAAGTGCTTCGAAATTGGACATATGCTTCTTTCGGAATTCGGATTCTTTTATGCCCGGCAATGGGTCATCCGTCGGCAAACGCTCGAGCGCCACGAGCCAAACGATCCAATCGTTCGTACTTCGCGCCGCCGTCATTGTACAGGGCAAGCCGCCTCGCCGGGTCGCGATTGACTCTTTGCGCAAACCGCGTAAAAGCCGGCACCGAACGGGATAGTTTCGATGCGCGGCCTTTTGATGGCGCTTCTTGCATTCGACTTCCCCGGCCGCAATGCGAACCATTGGGCCGGGCGTGTCGGCGCGTCTCCTCGTTCCAGCAAAACCACGGCTAAAACGACCACTAAAACGGTCTGATTCCCTTGGCCTAACCACCCTCTCCCGGGTCCGGCCCGGGGGTTGAAACCCGCTTCGGCCGGCGGGTTTTCTCCAAAAACCGAGCGGAGAGGACAGGAGATTTCGATGAGTTTCAAGGTTGCAATCGTCGGCGCCACGGGCAATGTGGGCCGGGAAATGCTCAACATACTGGAAGAGCGCGGCTTTCCGGTGAGCGAGGTGGTGGCGCTGGCCTCGCGGCGCAGCCAGGGCACGGAAGTGTCGTTCGGCGACCGCACGCTGAAGGTCAAGGCGCTCGACCAATATGATTTTTCCGACACCGACATCTGCATCATGTCGGCCGGCGGCAACGTCTCTAAGGAATGGTCGCCGAAGATCGGCAAGCAGGGCTGCGTCGTCATCGATAATTCGTCGGCTTTCCGCTACGACCAGGACGTGCCGCTGATCGTGCCGGAAGTGAACCCGGACGCGATTTCGCTGTTCACGCGCAAGAACATCATCGCCAATCCGAACTGCTCGACGGCGCAGCTGGTCGTGGCGCTGAAGCCGCTGCATGACTTCGCCACCATCAAGCGCGTCGTCGTCGCCACGTATCAATCGGTCTCCGGCGCCGGCAAGGAAGGCATGGACGAGTTGTTCACGCAGACCCGCGCCGTTTTCGTCGCCGACCAGGTCGACGTCAAGAAGTTCACCAAGCGCATCGCCTTCAACGTCATCCCGCATATCGACGTCTTTCTCGACGACGGCTTCACCAAGGAAGAGTGGAAGATGGTCGCCGAGACCAAGAAGATGCTCGACCCCAAGATCAAGCTGACGGCGACCTGCGTGCGCGTGCCGGTGTTCATCGGCCATTCGGAAGCGGTCAACATCGAGTTCGAAAAGCCGATCACCGCCGAGGAAGCACGTGAGATCCTGCGCGAAGCGCCGGGCTGCCAGGTTCTCGACAAGCGCGAGGACGGCGGCTACATCACGCCGCTGGACTCGGCCGGCGAGGACGCCACCTTCATCTCGCGCATCCGCGAGGATTCGACCATCGACAATGGCCTGTCGATGTGGATCGTCTCCGACAATCTGCGCAAAGGCGCGGCACTCAACGCCGTGCAGATCGCCGAATTGCTGATCGAGCGCGGGCTGATCCAGCCGAAGAAGAAGGCGGCATAGTTTTCGCTCACGGGCCGTATCGCCGCTGCCGCGGCGGGCACTCCGCGGGGGGCGCCGAACAACCGGCGGCCCGCAGTCGCGGGCTCGGCCTTCGGCCGGTTAGCCCCTTCTCCCCGTTTTACGGGGAGAAGGTCCCGGCAGGGGGATGAAGGGCAGCGCCCACATTTCCAGACACAAGGCGCCCGCCTCACCCACGATTCTCTTCCGCCAGCTTCGTCAGTATCGCGACCGCCTCCTCCGCCCGGTCGGCCGGGACGAACAGATGGTCGTGGTAGAAAGCCGAGACCGGATTGACGCCCATGCCGGCGGCGGCAAGACGCGTGGTGATGGCGGCGAGGAAGCCTACCGCCTCCAGCGACGAATGGATGTTCAGCGTCACCATGCGGCAGCGAAACACGATCTCCAGGCCAGCGGCCTCGGCTTCCTCCTCTAGCGCGATCACCGTCGTCCCCTCGCGCTCGCGAAACAGCATCACTGGCTCAAAGGCGTCCGGTACGGGCGCATCGCGCGGCAATGTGGCGAAGACGTGGATGCCGGGACGCAATTCCGGCGTCATCGTTGCCAGCAGTTTCTTCAGATCGGTCTCGCCGGCCATCGATTTGCTCCCGAATGTCTTGCGGATTTTCGATAACGTGCTCGGCCCCAGGCCGGCAAGACGACATCGCCATGTCGCTGCCGGCTGGGCTTATGCGTGTGTTGCGTCACACAATGGAACCGATCAGGATCATTGCCGGTCCGTGAAAGGGGTTTCGATGATCGTTCGCCCGCGCCCGGGATTCTTGCATCTGTTCTTCATCATGCGCGGCTCGGTGGTGCCGCGCATCCTGCCGCAGATCTTCGGCTTCGGCGTCTATGGCGCGCTGGTGGTGCTGGCGGTCAGGGCACTGAAGCTCGACTTCGGCAATGCCGGCCCCGCGCCGTTCGCCTTGCTCGGTGTGGCGCTGTCGATCTATCTCGGTTTCCGCAACAATGCCGCCTATGACCGCTGGTGGGAAGCGCGCAAGCTGTGGGGCCAGCTTGTCTTCGACATTCGTAATCTGGCGCGCGCCAGCACCGGGCTGATCGAAAACCGGGCGGAACTGCGCGGCCTGCTGATGGAGGCGATCGCCTTCTGCCACTTCCTGCGCGGCCTGCTTCGGCGGGTGGACGCAACGTCGGACGCACGCGCGTTCATCGGCGACGAAGCCGAAAGTGCCGCCAAGGCGGCCAACGCGCCCGACGCCATGGTGCGGCGGATGGGCGAGCGAGCCGCCGCACTATACAGGGCCGGGGCGATCGACGTCATGGGCTACCGCATCCTCGACGAGCGCCTGGCTGAAATCGCCGCAGCGCAGGCCGGCTGCGAGCGCATTATGGGAACACCGCTTCCGTTTGCCTACACGCTGCTCCTGCAGCGCACCGCCTATATCTTCTGCCTGCTGCTGCCGTTTGGGCTCGCCTCGACTGCCGGCTGGGCGACGCCGCTTTTCACGGCGCTGATTGCCTACACCTTCTTCGGCCTCGACGCGCTCTCGGAGGAACTTGAGGACCCGTTCGGCACCGAGGCCAACGACCTCGCCCTCGACGGCCTGTGCCGCGTCTGTGAAATCTCGGTGTTCGAGGCGCTCGGCGAGGCGCCGCCAAAAATGATCCCCGCCGACAAATACTATTTTTCCTAGGGTTTGTTCCCACGCGCATGGCAGCGCCGTGCGCTCAAAAGATCGTAGACGTGTCGGATCGCCGCCTCACGCCGCGTCCTTGGTTCGACCCTCGCCAAGAGGGCTCGAAACAACCGGAGGACCAATGACCATGTCTCAAACAGCATCCGTCACGCCGGGCGCGCTGTGGACCGGCCGAGGGCTCAGCGCCCTCATCGTGCTGTTCATGATCTTCGACGGCGTTATCAAGCTGCCGCCGCTCGATGTCGTCACCCAGACCATGGTGCAGCTCGGCTGGCCGGCCGATCCCAATGTCTCGCGCATGCTCGGCATCATCGGACTGGTCTCGACCGCGCTCTATGCGGTGCCGCGCACCTCGGTGCTTGGCGCCATCCTGCTCACCGCCTACCTCGGTGGCGCCATCGCGACGCACATACGTATCGGCAGCCCGCTGTTTTCGCACACACTGTTCGGCGTCTATCTCGGCTTCATCTTGTGGGGTGGCCTTTTCCTGCGCAACCCCAGGATGCGATCGCTGATCCAGTTCAATCGATAGCGGCGACTTCAAAAGCCGTTCGATGGCGGTCACGCCGCCAGAGAAGGCGCCGTCTGCCGCCGCCCTTCTTCTTTGTCTTTGGATCAAATCGCCCGGTTGCGAGTTAGAAGATGTGGCGGCGAGGACGGAAACCCCCGGTTGAGAGGAACGACGATGAAGAAACTGGTAATCCTGATGGTACTGGCAACCTCGCTCGCAGCCTGTTCCCGGACAGAACAGGGCGCTGCGGTCGGTGGCCTGGGTGGCGCGGCGGTCGGTGCTGCAGTGGCCGATGACGCAGTTGAAGGTGCGGTGGTCGGTGGTGCTGTCGGCGCCCTCGCCGGCGCACTGATCGGTCGTGCTACCGAACCCGGCCGCTGCCGCTACCGGGATCGCTATGGCCGCGTATACATCGCCCGTTGCCCGCAGGGCTATTGAACAGGCGCGGCCTCCCTCACGGGCATGCCCTGAAAAGACAACGGCGGGCAATGGCCCGCCGTCTTCATGACCGATAAAGGTCGACTATTCGGCGGTCGCGGCTTCCGCCTCGGCCGGCGCGGCGGCCGCGGCGGCAACAGCGGCGGCTGCATCGTCCTGCGCCTTCCTCAGAAGTGCGGCGCGTTCCTGCGCCTTCTTGCCGGGCTCGGCCTTCTTCGGGTTGGAGCGGGTCTCACGCTTGGCGATGCCGGCCTCATCGAGGAAGCGCAGCACGCGGTCGGTCGGCTGGGCGCCGTGCGAAAGCCAATGCTTGACGCGGTCGGCGTCGACCTTGACCCGCTCGCCGTCCTTGGGCAGCAGTGGGTTCCACGAGCCGAGCGACTCGATGAAACGGCCGTCGCGCGGCGAACGGGCGTCGGCGACGACGACGTGGTAATAGGGACGCTTCTTCGAGCCCGCACGGGACAGTCGGATTTTCAGTGGCATGTTCTTTCTCCTAAAATTCTGATTTTCGTTGATCGGGGTTATGACTGTTGTCTTTATGCATGTCGTTGTCCCAAAACCGCTGCGCACTTTTGGGCGACATGCACTGGTCCTCAGCCGGTTTTCGTTACGCCGTTGGATGCGGCGATATGCTCATGATGCCGGATCACTTCACGGACGACGAAGTTCAGGAATTTCTCCGCGAAATCCGGGTCGAGATGGGCGTCCTTCGCCAGTTGGCGAAGGCGGGCGATCTGCTGCTGCTCGCGTGCCGGATCGGCCGGTGGCAGGCCATGCGACGCCTTCAGTTCGCCGACCGCCTTGGTGCAGCGGAAACGCTCGGCCAGCATGTGGATGAGCGCTGCGTCGATGTTGTCGATCGAGGCGCGGTAGTCGACCAGCGCCGCACGTGCGTCGGCCATGTCCTTTTCTTCGTTCATCGCGCCCTCACTTCTTCTTGCCGGGGCCGTTCTTGCCAAGCATTGGCAGACCGCCGCCAGATCCCGGCAAACCAGGAAGCTTCATGCCGCCGGGCAGCCCAGGCAGGCCACCGCCACCTGGAAGGCCAGCGGGCAGGCCCTTCATGCCGCCGAGACCGGCTGCCTGCGCCTGCTTCTGCAAGGCTTCGAGTTGCTTGGGGTCCATCTTGGACAGGTCCGGCATGCCGCCGCCCATCATGCCGCCCGGGCCACCCATGCCTCCCATGCCGCCGAGGCCCATCTTCTGGGCCAGGCCGCCCATCATGCCGCGCATCAGGCCACCGCCTTTGCCCTTGCCGCCCATCGCCTTCATCATGTCCGCCATGCCGCGATGCATCTTCAGGAGCTTGTTGATCTCGGCCGCATCGGTGCCGGAGCCGGCGGCGATGCGCTTCTTGCGCGAGTGCTTCAGAATATCGGGGTTGGCGCGCTCGGCCTTGGTCATGGACGAGATGATGGCGAGCTGGCGGCCGAACATCTTGTCGTCGAGACCGGCGGCAGCCATCTGGTCCTTCATCTTGCCCATGCCCGGCATCATGCCCATGATGCCGCCCATGCCGCCCATCTTCGACATCTGCTGAAGCTGGCCGGCAAGGTCGTTCAGGTCGAACTTGCCCGACTGCATCTTCTTGGCCATCGCCGCCGCCTGCTCGGCGTCGATGTTTTCGGCAGCCTTTTCGACCAGGCTGATGATGTCGCCCATGCCAAGGATGCGGTCGGCGATGCGCTTGGGATGGAATTCCTCCAGCCCGTCCATTTTCTCGCCGGTGCCGATCAGCTTGATCGGCTTGCCGGTGACGGCGCGCATGGAAAGTGCTGCACCACCACGGCCGTCGCCGTCCATGCGGGTCAGCACCAGGCCGGTGATGCCGACGCGCTCATCGAAGCTTTTCGCCAGATTGACGGCGTCCTGGCCGGTCAGCGAATCGGCGACCAAAAGGATTTCGTGCGGCGACGACACCTTCTTGATGTCGGCCATCTCGACCATCAGCGGCTCGTCGATATGGGTGCGGCCGGCGGTGTCGAGGATGACCACGTCATGGCCGCCGAGCTTTGCCGCCTGCACGGCGCGGCGGGCGATGTCGACCGGCGTCTGGCCCTCGACGATCGGCAGCGTGGCGACCTTGACCTGCTCGCCGAGCTGACGGAGCTGCTCCTGCGCGGCGGGGCGCCGCGTGTCGAGCGAGGCCATCAGGACCTTCTTGTTCTGACGCTCGGTGAGGCGCTTGGCGATCTTGGCCGATGTCGTCGTCTTGCCGGAGCCCTGCAGGCCGACCATCATGATGACGACCGGAGCCGGCGCATTGAGGTCGATGGCGACGCCCTCGGCGCCCAGCATCTCGACTAGCTCGTCATGGACGATCTTTACGACCATCTGGCCGGGCTTGATCGACTTCAGCACGGCGGCGCCGACGGCTTTCTCGCGCACCTTGTCGGTGAAGGAACGCACCACTTCCAGCGCCACGTCGGCCTCGAGCAGCGCACGGCGCACCTCGCGCAGCGCCGCCGAGACATCGGCCTCGGACAGGGCACCGCGGCCGGTAAGGCCGTTCAGGATGGAGCCAAGGCGCTCCTGAAGGGATTCAAACATCTGTCTTCCTTCAATCTCGGTTCGGGTTCGATCCGAGAGGTAATGCGTTCGCGCCCAGTATCCAACTCAAAGCCAGCCCAAACAAAGCCAGCCCGGGCAAAAGCCCAAAGCCAAAAAGCACCCGGGGGCGCACAGCGCTGCCGGATGTTGGCCTCCAGGATCGATTTACAGCACGTCACCTCAAAGAGGCTTCGGCGTCCCGGTCGGCTTGCTCGGAGGGATACTCGTCGCGGAATTCGCGGCGTGTAGACAGGAAATCGGCCGCGGAGTCAAGGCGCGGACAAAAAGCGATGGCCAATCGCTTCAGGTTTGCGCTGCCCCTCATCGCCCTGCCGGGCACATCTCCCCGCATAGTGACATCAGGCGTTTTCTCCCGACTCCGACTTATCCGGCTCGACCTTCAGCGGCGAGCGCGGATGCAGCAGCAGCAGAACAGTCAACAGGCTGCAGACGATGCCGATCGCCGCGATGAGGACGGCATCAAGCGTCGTCCAGCCGGGGCCTTCGAGCGGCATGGCGTTGAACAGGGCGAAGGAATTGTAGCTTCGCTGATGCGAAATCAGCAGGAAGCCGGTCAGATTGTTGCCGAGGTGGGCGCCGAAGGCCGCGCCGAGGTTGCCCGTGGCATAGACCATAAGCGTCAGGAGCAGCGCAAAAGCAGCGATCGAGGCCAGCACGCAAGCGTTGATGGCGACCGTCGAGCTTGGGCTCCAATGCATCGAAGTGAACAGAAGCGCTGGCAGCAATGCCCAGATGAAGGGGTTTTGAAACCGGTTGGCCAGGCCCCTGAGAAGATAGCCGCGAAACAGCACCTCTTCGGACGAGGTCTGCAGCAGGGCCAGCGCAGCGATCGGGATCAGGAACAGCAGCCAGGACGACAGGCCGATCGCACCGCGCGCAATGTCGGGCTGCAAGAGATAGAGCAGGATTTCGGAGAGCAGCGATGTGATCAGCACCGCGGCCAATCCCCTAAGAAATCCCGAGCGCGAAACGCGGTGGCTGGTGCCGATCAGCGCCATCAGCGGTTCGCGATGGACCCAGCGCATGGCACCCCACAGGCCGAGCCAGATTCCGGCGAACGAGGCGAGCGCGGCGAGGATCCCGGCGGGCGAGGCCAAGAAATTCTGCACCGCCCCTCCTTCCATCGGGGTGCCAGACGATGCCTGCCAGATAACAAAAAGATAGGCGCCGCCGAACAGCACGGCGATGGTTGTCGCGACCCAGAACAGGACGACGATCGCCGTTCCGAGCAGGAGCCGCGGCAGGGTCGTCTTGGCGTTGGGAGAGCGCCGATAATGCTCGAAGGCGGCAGGGTCTGATATCACGCGGGTTCCTTGCCTGATGCATCGGGTCGCATGATCTAGAGCATCGGACCCAAAAGTGGAACCGGTTTTGGGAAAATCCGATGCTCGAACAAAAGGCTGGAGCGGCGGGCACGCCGCTCCAGCACGAAGCTCAGGTTAACGATATCGGACAGAGGCGGCCGACGTTGGCTCTTGCCGGGCGGCCGCCTGATTGCTCGCTGATGTCAGCGCTCGACGTACATGATGCGTCGGGTGCCGGGATCGACCAGTGCCGGCTGACCGTTCACATAGACATAGCGGTAGTCGTAGTCCGGAATCTCACGCAACTCGACGGTGTCGGGCAAGGTCGCGCCCGTAACCACCTCGCCCTCGAGATAGACCGGGTCGACCCGGTTGGTCTCGATATAGGTGCGGATTTCGGCCGGCGGCCGCCTGATCGGCTCGATCGGCTCGCCAGCGACGATCGCTCCGGTATAGGTGTCGGGATCGTCGACGTCGGCGGGCGCTTCGACGATGGTAATGTCTGCGTCGGCCGGGCGCCGGGTCAGGACGACCTCGTTGCCGCCGAAATCGGCCGTCACATAGTCGGAATAGATCCAGCCCTGGCCATTGGCCTCGGCTATGGTGCACCATTTGCTGTTTTGGATGCAGCCATCGAGCGTTGCCGACTGGCCGGCGGCGAGCACGCCGATGACCGGGTATTGCGGGCCTGGGCCGGCGCGAATGTTGAGATCGGCGACAGCCGAGACGGCGGTATCGGCCAAGGCCGTGCCCGACATGGCGACAAGCGCTCCGGCGACAGCAGGAAACAGTATGCGCTTCATGGTTTCGCTCCGTGTTGATGGTCCCTCGCGAACGAAAACGAAGCAAGGCCTCATGCGTTCCGGCTAAAACGCCTCGGCCGGCTCACGTTTTGTTCCGGTTTCTTTCACTACACCAGTCAGGAGTTCATGGACGAAGGCCAGCTTCTGTGCCGTCAGCTCCGAGATGACGAAGGGATAGAGGTCCGGCAGGCCCATGCAGCGGTTGATCGAGTTCGACGCTTCCGACAGCACCAGCCAGCGGGCCAGGATCTTTTCGAACGGTTCGGGAACGGCGGCAGGTTCCGACGGCGCCGGTTGCAGCTCGCCGCCGGTGTCGTCCCGCGACAGGTCATTGGCCTCCACGGTTTCCAGCCGGCCGAGCGGGAAATTCAGCGCATGCACCATCTCCAGCGTATCGGTGATGTGCAGATGGTGTGCCCATGTCTCAGCCCAGTCCTCCCAGGGATGGGACGTGGCATAGGCGGAAATGTGGTCCTGCTGCCAATCGGGCGGCGCGCCATTGGCATGGTAGGCCTTCAGCGCCTGCTCATAATCGGTGCGCTCGTCGCCGAACAATGCACGGAAGGCGGCAAGCCGTTGCGGGTCGTCGCGGATCAGGCGGTCCCAGAAATAGTGGCCGAGCTCGTGGCGGAAATGGCCGAGCAAAGTGCGGTAGTTCTCGCCCATCTCGACGCGCCGTCTTTCGCGCTCGGCCGAGTCCGCCTCGGCGACATTGAGTGTGATCAGGCCGTTGTCATGGCCGGTCAGGATACGCTCGCCACCCGGACCGCCGATCGGATCGGCGAGGAAGTCGAAGGCGAGGCCGGCCTCGTCGCCGGCGTTCTGCTTGGGTGCGACCGGCAGTCCGGCGGCGAGCAGCGAATAGATTGCCCGCTTCTTTGCCGCTTCGACGCGGATCCAGCGACGGCGGTTGCCCTCGACCGAAAGGTCCGGGATCAACTGGTTCAGCACGCAGGCGCGGCAGAAGGCATGGCCAGGTTCAGCCATCCAGTTGCAGGCGCACTCGTCGGCATTGGTGCACTGGAAAACGCCGCCGGCGCCTGACAACACGAAGCGCGCATGCCCGGGATCGTAGAGCACGGAGCTGGCGCAGTTCAGGCACTGGGCGTTCTCGAAATAGAGGCGGTGGCCGCAATGCGGGCAATCGAAGAGCTTCATACCAATCTCAAATCACCAGGTCTCAAATCATCAGCCCGGATATAGTGCGGAGCGGCATATCGCCCAAACGCCTGTCGGCGGCCGGCGTTCCTGCCGTTGCTATTTTGCCGCAAGCTGGGCGGCGACCGTTCTCGCCACCGCCTCGCCCGATAGCCTGGCGCCGCCGCAGGTTTGCATCAGCGGACCGGCCAGATGCTCGCCGGCGAAGAAGATTTTTTCCGCCACCGGCTGCATCAGCGTGGCGCGCGCCTGCGAACGGCCGGGTCGGGCCGCCGCATAGGCGCCGCGCACGAACCGCTCGCCGCCCCAATTGGTCATCATGGCGCGCCCGACATGTTTTCGCACGTCACCGCCGAAGATGGCGCACAGCCGGTCGACGACGAAGTCGACGCCTGCCGCCTCGCCCGCCGCCGACATCTCCCAGGCAAAATCGCCGCCGACGAAGCCGACCATCAGGTCGAGGTCGAAGGGAAAGCAAAGGAAGTAGATGTCGTGCCTGGCCAGCCGCTCGATCAGCAGGTCGTCGAAGGGCGCCAGCCCGAGCCTTGTGCCCGTGATTTCAACCGGCAGCTTGGTCAGCATGCCCATCGGCAGGTCGAAGAAGGCAGCGAAATGCGTGTCGGGCAGCGCCGGCGCGAATTCGACCTCCTCGAAGGCGAGCACCGCCGGCGAGGCGGTGACGATGGCCGCCTTGGCGCGGATGGTGCCGCGATCGGTGACGCAGGCGACGCCGGGCACGTCCCAGAGGATTTTCCGCACCGGCGTCGACAGCTCGACCGGCACGTCGACGCCGAAACGGGCGACCAGCGCGCCGAACCCCTCCTTGGTGAAATAGTTCGGCTCGAGATCGGCGGCGGCCTGAAAGTCGCGGATCGATATCTCGTCCTCGTCGGCACCGAAGTCCATCGGTCCGGCAAAGGTGGCGGCGGCGCGCGGCGCATGGCCCCTGGCGAGCAACGCCGAAAGACGGTCGTCGTCGCCGGGCTTGACCTCATGCGCCGCCAGCAGCTCGAACAGCCTGATATCGGCCGCCTTCATTGCTGCCTCTTCGTCCTCGCTCGCCTTTCGGTTGCGATAATAGAGATGGTCGACATTCATGTCGTGATGATGAAGCGTCCAGCGGGCGGCTTGCGCCTCGGCAAAATAGGGATTGCGGTCGGCCGCGTGCAGCCAGGCGCAGCCGATGTCGAAAGGAACGCCGAAATGCTGATCGCTGGTCCAGGCGCGGCCGCCGATACGGTTCATCGCTTCGAGCAGCTTGAAGGAAAGGCCGGCCGCACGCAGGGTCTTGGCGGCGGAAAGTCCCGCCGAACCGGCGCCGATGACCACGACGTCAACGTCTTCCATGAATATTCTAGCCCCCGCCACAATAATTGCTTGATCGTAAGCAAGTTCTCCGGCATTCGCCAGCGCTGCGGTGGCGATGCGTAAACGACTTCTTAGCGCGGCGGCTCGAAAATCGGTTTCGATTGTCGGAAAGCACGATGCGCTGATTGTAAAGTGTTGGAGCGTACTGCGTCCAACTGGGCGCACGTCGCTCCAACGGTGACAAGCGGGCGTTTCGCTGGCAAATTCGTATTTGGGACAAGATCCAGGCAACCAGGAGAGAAACATGGCATTTTTTGCCAAGGGAAAGATTTTAGCGGCGGCAGCATCGATGATGCTTGCGGCGGCAACAGCTGCACAGGCCGCCCAGTGCGGCAATACTGGCGCGGGCTTCGAAGCGTGGAAGGCTGAGTTCGCCTCGGAGGCTAGTGCCAACGGTGTAGGCTCGAAGGGTCTGGCCGCACTGGCTAACGCGACCTACGCAAAAAGGACGATCGCCGCCGACCGCGCTATCCACAAGGCTTTCAGCGGCTCGGTGGAAGCTTTCATGAAGCGCCGTGGCGCATCCACCATCATTTCCAAGGGCCGTTCGCTGAAGAAGTCGAACGCGGCGCTGTTCGACAAGATCGAGGGAACCTACGGCGTGTCGCCGGGTGTGTTGCTCGCCATCTGGGGCATGGAGACCGGCTTCGGTTCCTCCATGGGCAACCAGAATACGGTCTCTGCCATTTTAACGCTTGCCTATGATTGCCGCCGCCCGGAGTTCTTTTATCCGCATGCCATTGCAGCCCTGAAGCTGGTTGATCGCGGCGCGTTGAGCGCGTCGTCGGTCGGTGCCGCGCATGGCGAGATTGGCCACACGCAGTTCCTGCCCGGAAATGTTTTGAAGTATGGAGTCGGCAACAAAAATCTGCGCGACAAGAGCACTGCGTTGGCTTCCACCGCCAACTTCCTCAAGGGTCATGGTTGGCGGGCCGGCGGGAGCGCGCAGGCGAATATGGGCGCAATTGCTGGCTGGAATTCCGCGAGCGTCTATCAACAGGCCATCGCCCGCATGGCCACGGCGATCGATGGCGACTGATGGAAATCTCTATTCGACGGAAAACCCGGCCATGCGCCGGGCCTTTTTGTTGATGCTCTAATGCATGTCGCCCAAAAGTGCGCAGCGGTTTTGGGACAGCGAAATGCATAAAAACAAGAACTTAAAGCGCGTTGCGTGAATCCTTTCAGACGCAACGCGCTTTAGGGTTACGACTGCCGCCGCTCGGCCCCGCCTCGGGAACGAAGGCGCGAAGCAGAGAAGCTAATTCGGCGAGCCGAGCGCCTTGTCCATCGCTTCCCTGACCTCGGCGGGCCACGTGTTCACAGCTGGCCACGCGTCCGGCTCGGGCTTGTCGCCCCGGCGGGCGAAATAGAGCTTGTGGTTGGCCGGGTCGACCGCCATGAAGCCGTCATTGCCACCGCAATTGTGCGGCACGCAGCCGCTGGCATAGAAGGCGCCCGAGGCGGTTTTCTCGGTGCCGCCGCCGACCAGCAGGCTGGTCGCCATCTCGGGCATCTCCTTGCCGAGCAGCGTCTCGGCCAGCCTGTAGACGGCCTCGTTGTGGAAAGCGGCGACGATGTTGTCGTATTTCGACGGATCGACGTCTTTCCAGTCAGTGCCGGGCTCCGGCATATAGGTGAGATTGCCGGAAATCGTCAGCCCGTCCGTCGGCGACCATTGCAGCGCCGGCTTGGAAACGCCCGGCAGCAGATAGGGCACGAAATAGATGGCGCTGTCGGAGATCGCAGCCGGCGGTGCGCCGCATTCATCCTGCTCGACCGTGATGCTCTGGATGGTGCCGCCTTCTGGCTTCCAGACGATCACCGTGGCCGGGCCGCACTGGTTGCCGCCATCGCCGACATCGACCAGCGCGACGTTGACCCCGCCGACCTTGACGATCTTGTCGAAGGACACCTTGTAATTGCTGGCCAGCTGCTTGCCGTCATAGGCCAGCACCTTCTCGCCATACTCTTCCTGCTGGGTGATGGTCAGCTGCCCACTCTCGAACGGGACCGGTGCTTGGCTGTCATCGTCGGCTAGGGCCGCATTGCTCGACGCGCCCAGGTCGGCGGCCCGGCCGGACGCATTGTCAGCCGGCACGAGCACCATGTCGGTCTGTGCATGCGCGCCAGCCACCGGCATCAGAATCCACGCCAGCGCGCAGGCGCCGGCAAGAAGCGAACGTGTCATGACTGTCCCTCAGTTCAGCCGCCACGAACCCGGCCTGTCGCGGCCGGGTCATCGTACCGCTCAGGCCCAGGGGCGCTCAGCGGCGTTCTTCTTCTCGAACGAGGCGATAGCGTCGGCCTTCTCCATGGTCAGGCCGATATCGTCGAGCCCGTTGAGCAGGCAGTGCCGCTTGAAGTCGTCGAGGTCGAACTTGACCACGCCGCCGTCCGGTCCGCGGATTTCCTTGGCTTCGAGGTCGACCGACACCGTTGCGTTGGAACCGCGCGAGGCGTCGTCCATCAGCTTCTCCAGATCCTCGGGGCTGACGGTGATCGGCAGGATGCCGTTCTTGAAGCAGTTGTTGTAGAAAATGTCGGCGAACGAGGTCGAGATGACGCAACGGATGCCGAAATCGAGCAGCGCCCACGGCGCGTGCTCGCGCGAAGAGCCGCAGCCGAAATTGTCGCCGGCGACCAGGATCTGCGCCTTGCGATAGGCCGGCTTGTTGAGCACGAAGTCCGGATTTTCCGAACCGTCGTCCTTGTAGCGCATTTCGGCGAACAGCCCGCTGCCGAGCCCGGTGCGCTTGATCGTCTTGAGATAATCCTTGGGGATGATCATGTCGGTATCGACATTGACGATCGGCATCGGCGCGGCAACGCCGGTGAGCTTGGTGAATTTTTCCATGGTCTTTGCCCGTCTTCTTTTCGCTGCGGGGATGTGTTGGCGCCCGGTTTACACAAAGCTGCGGGCAAATAAAAGGCGGCTGTTTTGGGCTGGCCCTGGTCCTGGAGCACAGGCCGCTTCAAAGTTGCCCCCCTATGGTGCACCTTGGCCGGCATGACAACACGTCCCAAAGTCCTCTACGCCAGCGAACCGACCCTCGACGCAGCCGAGTTCCGCCGCGTGCTGGTGGAATCCGGCCTCGGTGTCACTCGGCCCATCGATGACGACGTTCGTCTGAAGGCGATGCTTGCCAATGCAGATCTGGTGTTGACGGCGCGCCTCGATGCGCCTGGCAAGCCGCTGATTGGCCTCGCCCGAGGCATCACCGACTTCTCGTGGGTATGCTATATTTCCGAGCTCGCCGTTTGCAAATCGGCGCAGGGGCTCGGCGTCGGCAAGGGCCTGCTTGACGAAGCGCGGCGGCAGCTCGGGCCGTCCGTCGCCATCTCACTGATTTCCGTGCCCGACGCCGTCGGCTTCTACGAACGGATCGGCATGGCGCGCATGGCCGACGCGTTCTGGTTCGGCCGCGAGCGCTGACGGCTCGCCTGTCGCGATCCTTCGCGCCCCCCTCTGTCCTGCCGGACAGAGGGGGCGCTGTCCGGGCGCTGTCCCTCCAGCATCTAAAGGATCGTCGCGGCGCCAGTCCTTCTTGGCTAGATCACATTCAATTCCCTGAAAGCCCGCCCCTCGGCGACGCGCTCATACCCCAACGCCGAGCAGTCCACCGTGCGGTAGCCGCCATGCACGATCAGCTCGGCCAGCGCCTTGCCGACGGCCGGCGCCTGCTGCAGGCCGTGGCCGGAAAAACCGTTGGCGAAGAGAAAATTCCTGACCTGCGGATGCGGGCCGATCACCGCGTTCTGGTCGAGCGTGTTGTAGTCGTAATGGCCGGCCCAGGCGCGCGTCGGCTTGATCGCCTCGAAGGCGGGAATGCGGGTCGCCAGCACCGGCCAGATCACCTCTTCGAACAGCGGCCAGTCGGGCTCGAAATCGCTGGGATCGGCAGGGCCGTCGTCCTCTTCCGGCTCGGCACCGCCGGTGATATAGACCGAGCCTTCCGGCCTGACATAGATACCTGAGGGATCGACCAGCAGCGGCATGTCATCATATTTCTCGCGCGCCTCGAAGATGAAGACATTGCGCTTGCGCGGCTCCACCGGCAGCGCCAGTCCGGCCATTGCGGAAACCTTGCCGGCATTTGGCCCGGCGGCGTTGGCGACGATGCCGGCGTCGAGCCGCTCGCCGTTGTCGAGGTTTACCCCGGTGACGCGGTCGCCCTGCCGTTCGATACCGGTCACATCAGCGGTGATGAAATCGATGTTTTTGTCCCGCAGGGCCTTGCGGAACAGCATCAGCATGGCATGCGCGTCGAACCAGCCCTCGCCCGTGCGGCCGTAGGCGCCGGCGGTGATGCCCTCCGTCGACAGCCACGGAAACCGGCGGACGAGCGCCTCCGCATCCTCAAGCACGATGTCGGCGCCCTCGGCCAACTGCGTCTCGTGGTTGGCCTTGAGGATAGGCAACCCGTTCTCGCCGGCAAGGATGAGATAGCCGCCTTCGCGAAAGCCGATATCGGCGTCGGCCCCGAATTCTTCCGTCAGTCGCCGGAACAGTTTCAACGTGAACTGTGACAGGCGGATGTTTTCGGGAATCGAAAACTGCTGGCGGATCGAAGCGCAGGACAGCGTCGTTGCCGCATGGGCGAATTGCGGGTCGCGCTCGACCAGCGCGATCGAGCCCGAAAAGCCTTCCTCGCGCAGATAATAGGCGATCGAGGAGCCGACGATGGCTCCACCGATGATGACGACGTCGTAGCGCACTTTTTCGATTCTCCAGTTCCAGAGCATGATGCCGAAAGCCGGTTTTCGGATCAGGCTCCAATTCACACAGCCGGCAGGATGATCTCGAAGCGCGTGCCGCGCTCGGAGTCAACCAGCCGGATCGTGCCATCATGCGCTTTCAGGAGGGCCAGCACGATGCCGAGGCCCATGCCGGTGCCGTCTGAATCGCGGCGCGTGGTGAAGAACGGCTCGAAGATCCGCCCCCGGTTGCTGGGCGAAATGCCGGCGCCGTCGTCGCTCACCAGGATCGTCGCCTTGCCGTCCGCGCTCGCCGCCGTGATCGAAACGAGCGTCGCGCCATAGCGGGCCGAATTGTCGATGAGATTGGCGAGCACGATGGCTGCATTCTCGGCCGAGATGCGCAGACCGATATCGCCGCCCGCCTCGACGCGCACCGCCAGCCTGTCCTCGGCCAGCAGCAGTGCCAGCGCGGCGCCAACCGACGTGCTTTCGCCGCTGGGCGCAAGATTTTCGGCGCGCGCCAGGTCGAGCAGACGGCGCACCAGCAAATTGAGCCGCCCCGCATCGGTGACGATGTTGTTGGAAAAGCGCCGCCGCTCGGCCTCGTCCATTGCGCTACCCGAATCGCGCAGCAATTCGGCCGCACCCTGGATCGCCGTCAGCGGCGATTTGAGCTCGTGCGAGACATGGGTGGCGAAGGTCTGGATGCTGTCCGACCGCGCATGCAGCTTTTCGGCCATGTCGAGGAAGGCGTCGGAAAGCGCTGCCATCTCGCGCGTGCCGTGATGATCGAGCGGCCTGATGGCTTCGCGGTCGCCAGCAGCGATGCGCTTTGTCCGTTCCATCAGCGCGTAGATCGGCCGGCTGACGGTGCGCAGGAAGATCAGGCCGATGAGCAGCGTACCGCCGAGGACGGCGATCGCCGCCAGCACCACCTTGCCGCGCTCGCTATAGAGATGCTTGACGATGTTGTTCGGCGTTCGCGACAGATAGACCACGCCGGCGACCTTGCCGTCGACCGCGACCGGCATGGCGACGAAGACGCGGACTCTCGTGCCGCGGCTGACCGAATAGAGCGATGGTGACGGCTGGTTCGGAACCCTCTGCCGGAGCGCGCTGGCATAGCGGCCGGCAAGTGCTGCGCGAACCTCGCCGACGGCGCCGAGCGACAGGCCGACCTCTTCGCGTCCGGCGATGACGACGCCTTTTGGGTCGAGCAGCCGGAAGCCGGCAAGCGTGGTTTTCTGCGTCTCGGCAAGAATGCCCGACAGGCGAGCGCCGATCGCCGTGAAGGCGGGATCGACGGTGGCGGCCGTCGCCGCAGGCCGTGTCGCCAGAACCCTGTCGGAGGCGAGATCGAGGCTTGGCTCGATCGGCCGGTAGGGAGAGTCCGGATTGTCTCTGTCGGCAGGCACGGCCGCGCCGAACCTCTCGGCCGGGATGCCCGCGGCGCGGACGTCTTGCGCATAGATGGCGCCAAGGGCGGCACCTTGCGCAATCAGCTCGGCCTCGGTCTGGCGGATCAGCTGGTTCTCGTAGAGCCGGAAGAAGAACAGGCCGACCAGCGGCAGCGCCATCACCATGATCAGGATGGCAACAACGACCGTGGCGAGGCGCGGCCGCCATTTCTGCGCCGTCACGCGCCGCACCTGCCCAGCCGGAAGCCGACGCCATGCACGGTCTCGATCGCATCCGTGCAGCCGGCCGCCGCCAGCTTGGCGCGGATGTTGCGGATATGGCTGTCGACGGTGCGGTCGGCGACATGGATGTTAGCGGCATAAGCACTGGCCATCACCATGTCGCGGTCAAGCACATGCGCCGGGCGTTCCAGAAACCCTTTCAGGATGGCGAATTCGATCGAGGTCAGCACCAGCGGCCTGCCGTCGAAGCTGGCGGCGTGGCTGGCCGGCAGCAAAGCCAGTCTGCCGTGCGAGAATTGCCTGTCGTCGGCCTGTTCGGCCTTTGTCGGGCGAGCGCGCCGCAAGATGACATTGACGCGGGCGACCAGTTCGCGCGGGCTGAAAGGCTTGGTGACATAGTCGTCGCCACCCATTTCGAGCCCGAGGATGCGGTCGATTTCTTCATCACGCGCGGACAGGAACAGCACCGGCACATCGGATGTGTGCCGCAGCCGCCGGCAGACCTCCAGCCCGTCCATCTCCGGCATGCCGATGTCGAGCACGACAAGATCGGGCGCGCGGCGTTCGATCGCCTGCAATGCGCCGGCGCCGTCGGCTACTGCAACCGTTTTCATGCCGGCCTTTTCGAGCGCGAAGCAGATGATTTCGCGGATGTGCGGATCGTCGTCGGCGACTAGGATGTTATACGGCATCAATCAGGGACCCGGCGCGTGAGATTCGTATCCGTCAGGAACCACGAGCGACCCTCTCCTGTCGAGGTAGCGCAGAAGCCGCCAGTCGCGAAAGCTCCACGCGCGCCAGTTTCTTTGCTCGGCGCGGTAGTGGGCTTCGGTCACGGCGTCGGCTGGGTCTCGGAGATCGGTGAGGAATGTCTTCTTTTGTTGGTCGAAGAAGCGGTCGAGGGCGGGCAGCGCGTCGGGGCCGAGCGAGCGGGCATAACGTATATCGAGGCGGGTGCCGGGACCTCTCATCTCGTACGAACGGTCGACATTGTAGTTGGCGATCAGTGCGGCAAAGTTGATGAACGAGCAGGCATAAAGCGTCGCCGATAGCGTCAGAAGATTGGCGGAAAGCAGCCATTCATTGGATTTTCCGAGCGCGATGCGGGCGATGATCAGGGCGAGGCCCGCCGCCACCAGCCCCATCCAGACAAAGGCGGCGACGCGCCAGTAGGTCAGCGCATAGATGCCGATATAGAGGTCGAGCCGCAGGATTGAGGAGACGACCAGAACGATGTTCTGCGCCACCCAGACATAGACCAGCCGGCGGATGAACGGATCGCCGGAGGTCGTGCTGCCCGGCCGCAACGCCGCCAGCACGAAACCCGCGGCCAGCAGGGCGGTGACGATCAAGGGATAGGCGCCGCGATGTGCATAGGCGGCATAGGTCAGCCCGTCGGGAAGGGCGATGCCGCCCCACAGATAGGTGGCGTCGAGTGCGGTCTGCACCGCGAACAGGATGTTGAAGACGACCAGCGCACGAAGAATGGCGGCCTTGCCGAAGACGATGTCCTCGACCGGCTTGGCGGCGGCTCTTGTGGTCGTCACCCCGAGGGGGATAGGCAACGCAAGATGCGCAATGCGGCGCAAAAGGCGCGGCAGCCGCGGGCGCAGAAAGACCCAGACGCCGGCAAGCGCGAACAGCCAGAAGGCCAGCCGCGGCAGCTCGATGAAGTCGAGCAGTGCGAGGAGATCGATCAGCGACAACCAGTATTCGATGACCGGATTGGCGGCGCCGAACAGCGCGAGAAACACTGCGCCCAGGGTCAGCGGCATGATCCAGACGGCGATCGCCGCCAGGTGGATACGCCGCCGACCGAACCGCCGTGCCGCCTTGCGCCAGCGGAAGAAATCGTGGACGAACCGGAAGGGTGCTGCGAGCAGGAACAGCGCGACCTGGCCGGCAATGCGGGCAGCGCCGCGCCGCAGCCGGCCGACCAGCGAAAGCGCAAAGACGGCCGTCGCCGCAAGCCCGATCGCGACCGACAGCGCACTGACATTTTCGATAAGCGGCAGCAGCCCGACAAGCAAGGCAGCGGACCACAGGCCGCGGGCGCTGAGCGCCGACGGCTGGATGGCCGCGGCTGCGGCGGCAAGCGTGATGCCGAACAGGAAAAACGTGATGCCGACGGGCTGCCCATAGAAGAAGAAATCCGCCAGCGCGGCAAGCAGGACGGCAACGCCGAATCGCGCGCAATAGCTCGGCGCGGCCGTAAGCAACGATGTCATGATCGGATTTTCTCAGCGGCTTTGATCCGGCCGGGGGGCGGAGATTTGCGGATGAAGGGGAAGAGGGTCGCCGAACCGTGCGGCCGGGGTGGATCGACGAGCCACCAACCGTCATTGCGGAGGCGGTACGGCAGGGACCAACGGGGCTTTTCTCGCTCTTGCATGCGGCGTATGTCGCCGATCGAAATGCAGGCGGCGGGGCGGATCCGAGGAAATTTTCGGGACTTTTGTGCAGTTTTTATGCAGGTGAAGACCGCTTGCCTCGACCGGCCGCAGGCGGCATAGATCTGAGATGACTGAAACCTATCGCCCGCGCCGCTCGGTGCTTTACGTCCCGGCCTCGAACGACAAGGCTCTGGCCAAGATCTCGTCGCTGGCCTGCGATGCTGTCATCATCGATCTCGAAGATGCCGTCGCCCCGGCCGACAAGGTCTCCGCGCGGGAAAAACTGGCCGGCATCTTCGCCAGTCGCCCCGGCCGGCGCTGCGAGATGGCCGTGCGCATCAACCCGCTCTCCAGCGAATGGGGCGCCGACGATTTGCTGGCTGCGGCACGCTGCGAGCCCGACGCCATCCTGCTGCCCAAGGTCGACACACCGCGCGACGTTCTGGAAGCCGGCGACGTCCTCGACGACAATTTCGGACCCGACGAGGTGAAACTATGGGCGATGATCGAAACGCCCAAGGCTCTGCTCAACATCGGACCGATCGCCGAGCTTGGCCGCGATCCGGGCTCGCGGCTGGTTTGTTTCGTTGCCGGAACGAACGATCTGGTCAAGGAGACCGGCACTCTCGCCGACCGGCGCTACCTCACACCGTGGCTGATGCAGATGGTGCTCGCCGCGCGCGCCGGCGGCCTCGACCTGCTCGATGGTGTCTTCAATGATTTTCGCGATCTGGACGCTTTTGCGCGCGAATGCGGGGAAGCGGCCGCCATGGGGTTCGACGGCAAGTCGCTGATCCACCCGGCTCAAATCGATGCCGCGAACCGGGCCTTCGCGCCATCTGCCGAAGCGGTGGCCGAGGCACGCTCGGTAAAAGATGCCTTCGCGCTTGCCGAAAATGCCGGCAAGGGTGTCATCGCGCTGAATGGAAAAATGGTCGAACGGCTGCATCTGGCGCAGGCCGAAAAACTGCTGGCGAAGGCGGCCGCCATCGGGGCATGATTGGCAACTCACGACAGGAATGAAAAATGAAACTCTACCGCTTTCTGTCCGGTCCGGACGATTCCAGCTTCTGCCACAAGGTGACGGCAGCGCTGAACAAGGGCTGGCACCTGTTCGGCTCGCCGACCTATTCCTACGACATGGAGGCCAAGGCCATGCGCTGCGGCCAGGCCGTGGTAAAGGATATCGAGGGTCAGGAATACGGGCCCAACACCAAGCTCAGCGACTGGTAGATTTTGCAAAGCTCCGACGCAGGGTGTGTTGAGATTCAGGTCAGGCCGCGCCGGAGTCGAAGACGGGCGCGAAGCGACCAGACTGGGTGGTTTCCCGAGAACCGGAGCGGAGCGTACTTTTGGGTACGTGAGCACCGGAAGCGCAGGGAACTGCCGTTCGCAGGCCGGCATCACCTGAATATCAACACAGCCTACTCCGCCGCCTCTTCGATCCGCTCCATATCGTCGTCCGACAGGCCGAAATGGTGGCCGATCTCGTGGATCAGCACATGGGTGACGATGTCGCCCAGCGTCTCCTCGTTCTCGGCCCAGTAGTCGAGGATGGCGCGGCGGTAGAGCGTGACGCGGTTCGGCCCCTCGCCGGTCTGCGGATTCCAGCGCTCGGCAATGCCGCGCCCCTCGAACAGGCCGAGCAGGTCGAAAGGCGTTTCCAGCGACAGATCGTCCATGATCTCGTCGGTCGGAAATTCGGCGATCTGGATGACGATCTCGCCGGTCAGCTTGCGAAACTCCTCCGGCAGATGGGCGTAAGCCTCCAGCGCCAGGAACTCCATTTCCTCCATCGACGGCGAAAGCTGGTCGTGCCAGGTGCGGGTCTTGTAGATGCGGGCCATGCTTTGTCCTTCCGATCCCGGCATATAGGCTTTCGAGCCGGGCTCGGCAAATGGGCGGGTTGCCGCCTACGCGAGGACAGGAATAAATTCCCCAAGACTCCGCTTGACTCTTCGGTCGCCCTCTGGAATCCTAGAGAACATAACAGGAACAATTGTGAGTGGAAGCTGACCGTCATGGCGACAAGCGCCGTGGCGCGGGAGACTGTTTTTGCCCTGCGCCGCCAGATCGCGAAGATCGAGGGAACGCTGCCCGAGCGCCTGGAGGCGCCGGCCGGCGCAGCCCCCGTTGATGCGCCCCGGAATCCAACAGCTGATGTCACGCCCCACGATCTGACAATCGTCCGCCGCGGCCTCGCCGTGGCGCCGCCCGATGCGTTTCTGCGCACCGGCGCCGAAGCTCTCGATACTGCGCTCGGCGGCGGCCTGCCGAAGGCGGCGCTGAGCGAGATCCATGGCGCCGCGACCCGCGATGCCGGGGCCGTCGCCGGCTTCGCCCTGTCGCTCGTCAGCCTGATCCTCAAACAGGAGCCGCGACTGCCGGTCCTGTGGATCGGCACCGCGGAAATCTTCCGGGAGGCCGGCTTTCCCTATGCCAGGGGGCTTCACGCCCTTTTCGGCATCGAGCTGGAGCAATTGCTGTTTTCCGAGGCGCCAAGGCTCCTCGATGCGCTGTGGACCGCCGAGGAGGCCGCCCGGATGACAGCGCTCGCCGCCGTCATCCTCGAAATCCGCGGCAGTCCGCAGCGGCTGGACCTCACCGCGACGCGGCGGCTGCACGCCCGGGCACAGAATGCCGGCCGGCCGGTGTTCCTGCTGCGCCAGGCCGGCGAATCCGAGCCGACGGCGGCACCCGTCCGCCTCGTCCTGTCGGCGGCGCCGTCGGCACCACGCGAGACGATCGCCGGGCCGCTCGCCGGCTCGATCGGCCGCCCCGCCTTCACCGTCAGCATCGGCAAGAGCCGCACGGCCTTGCCAGGACAATTCACACTGGAGTGGAACCCCGATGAACGCAGTTTCGAGGAAAGAAGGACCGGGGAAGAACGGGCAGCGAATCCTGTCCCTGTGGTTTCCGCATCTCGCCGCGGAAAGGATCCTGCGGCAGCGTCTGGGGCGGTCCTGGCGTTCCCGGCCGTCGGATCACCTGCCCCTGGTGATCAGCCATCGCCAGGGGAACGCGCAGCGCATCGCCGCCCTCGACGAGCGGGCTGAGGCGCTTCACCTGAAGCGCGGCATGGGCATAGCCGACGCGCGCGCCATGCACCCCTCGGTCGACGTGGTGGAAGCCGATCCCGAGGCCGACCGCCGCCTGCTCGAAAGCCTTGCCGACTGGTGCGACCGCTACACCCCGCTGGTGGCGCTCGACGCAGCCGATGGCCTGTTCCTCGACGTCACCGGCTGCACCCATCTTTTCGGCGGCGAACGGTCGATGCTGGACGACATCCTGTCGCGCTTTTTCCATCAGGGTTTCGATGTCCGCGCCGGCCTTGCCGCCACACCTGGTGCAGCCTG
Organism: Mesorhizobium sp. WSM4842; assembly: GCF_055901575.1. Classification (NCBI taxonomy): domain Bacteria; kingdom Pseudomonadati; phylum Pseudomonadota; class Alphaproteobacteria; order Hyphomicrobiales; family Phyllobacteriaceae; genus Mesorhizobium; species Mesorhizobium sp. WSM4842. The sequence goes on along the minus strand of NZ_CM148372.1, from coordinate 1,093,268 downwards.
GGCGGCGGCGCGGTTTGCCAGTGACCGCATCGTCCCCGGTGGCGAGGAGGAAGCGCTTCTCGCACCTTTGCCGCTGGCGGCGCTGCGCATCGAGCCTGATATCCGCGCCAGCCTGGAAAGCGTCGGCCTGCGCACGGCGGGCGCCGTCATGGCAGCACCGCGCGCGCCGCTCGCCCGCCGCTTCGGTGTCTCGCTGCTTTTGCGCCTCGACCAGGCGCTCGGCCGCCTCGACGAGGCGGTGTCGCCGCGCCTGCCGGTGGCGCCGCTTTCGGTCGAACGCCATCTCGCAGAACCCATCATGCTGACCGACGAAATAGAGCGGCTGGTGAAAATGCTGGCGACGACTTTGAAGGCGGACCTCGAGCGCCGCGGCGAGGGCGCAAGAAGGCTGGCGCTGCTGCTTTTCCGCGTCGACGGCGCCGTCAGCCGCATCGCCGTCGGCACCTCGCGGCCGTTGCGCGAGCCGCTGCTGATCCAGAAATTGTTTCACGAAAGGCTTGCCGCGCTCGAACAGGACATCGATGCCGGCTATGGCTTCGATCTCGTGCGCCTCTCGGTCCTGTCGGCCGCGGCCTTCGACATGCAGCAGGCCGACTTGACCGGAGAGACGAGCGATGACGGCGCCGACATCGCCCTTTTCGCCGACCGCATCCGCGCCCGGCTCGGCGACAGCGCGGTTTTGAAACCGGTCGCCGTCGAGAGTCATCTGCCGGAGCGCGCCGTCGCCATGCTTCCCTATGCGGAGGCGCCGCAAAGGGTCTCTCCGCCGAAGAAGCCGGGCAAGATACAAGACACTTCCTCCAAGCCTGTCTTTCGGCCCGAACGGCCGATCCGGCTGTTCCGTTCGCCCGAACCGATCGAGGTGCCGGCCACCGAAATGCCGGAGGGACCGCCGATGAACTTCCGCTGGCGGCGCGCGCTATACCGGGTCGCGCGCGCCGAAGGGCCCGAACGCATCGCCCCGGAATGGTGGCGGGAAGCACCGGGGCAGGAAGCGACCCGGGATTATTTCCGCATCGAGGATAGCGACGGCCGCCGTTACTGGCTCTACCGCCAGGGTCTCTACGGCGCCTCGCACGCCGCGCCGCGCTGGTTCATGCATGGGGTCTTCGCATGAACGCGCTGACGGTCATCCCCTATGCCGAATTCCGCATCCAGTCGAATTTCTCGTTCCTGCGCGGCGCCTCGAAACCGGAGGAGCTGGTGATCGCGGCAAAGTTCCTGGGATTTTCGTCGATCGGGCTTGCCGACCGCAACACGGTGGCCGGCGTCGTGCGCGCCTGGCAGCAGGCCAAGGTGGAAGGTCTTTCCTATCATCCCGGCTGCCGCCTGGTTTTTTGCGACGGCACGCCCGACGTTCTCGCCTACCCGCAGGACCGCAAGGGCTGGGGCCATCTGTGCCGCATGCTGACGCAAGCCAATATGCGCGACGAAAGCGAAAAGGGCGCACCGCTCCTCTATCGCGACGACCTTTTCGAATGGGGCGACCGCATGTCGCTTGCGATTCTGCCGGATCTGTCGGCGCCGGCACAATATCCTCTTGAACTGCTTAGCCGGCTCAAAGATCGCTTCGGCAGGGCTTTGCGACTTGCCGTTTCGCCGGATTATCATGGCAACGACCGCTTCCGGATCGAGCAGGCGGCTGCCATGGCTGAGCTATCTGGTATTCCGCTGATGGCGACCAATGACGTTCTCTACCATACGTCCGAACGGCGCCGGTTGCAGGACGTGCTGACGGCGATCCGCCTCAACGTACCTGTTGCCGAAGCGGGTCTGGAACTGGCGGCCAATGCCGAGCGCCATTTGAAGCCGCCAATGGAGATGGCACGGCTTTTCCGCAGGCATCCGCAGGCACTGGCGGAAACGCTGCGCTTTGCCGGAGAATTGAGCTTCTCTCTCAGTGACCTCCAATACAACTATCCCGACGAACCGACGGAATCCGGCCTCGGGCCACAGGCCGAACTGGAACGGCTGGCTCGAGAGGGAGCGGCGATACGATATCCCTCAGGCGTTCCCGCCGATGTGACGAAGCGCATCCGAGAGGAGCTCGCTTTGATCGAGCGCCTGAACTACGCGCGCTATTTCCTGACTGTCTACGACATCGTCAAATTTGCCCGCAGCCAGGGCATACTTTGCCAGGGACGCGGCTCCGCGGCCAACTCGGTGGTCTGCTATTGCATCGGCATCACCGAAGTGGGGCCTGAGCGGATCGATTCGCTTTTCGAGCGCTTCATTTCCGAGGAAAGAAACGAGCCACCCGACATCGATGTCGATTTCGAGCATGAAAAGCGCGAAGAGGTCATCCAGTACATCTACTCGAAATACAGCGCCAAGCGTACCGCGCTTGCCGCGGCCGTCGTCAGCTACCGGGGCCGGTCGGCGATGCGCGAAGTGGCCAAGGCGATGGGCCTGTCGGACGATGTCAGGAGTGCGCTGTCCAGCTCGATCTGGGGTTGGTCGACCTCGGAGCTCGGCGAAAAGGAAACCAGGGCCGGCGGCCTCGATCAGACCGATCCAGTGACAAGGCAGGTTATCGAATGCGCCAACGAGATCATGGGCTTTCCCCGTCATCTGTCGCAGCATGTCGGCGGCTTCGTCATCACCAGGGATCGGCTCGACGAGATCGTGCCCATCATCAAGACGGCGATGGACGAGCGCAAGATGGTCGAGTGGGACAAGGACGATCTCGACGCGGTGAAAATCCTCAAGGTCGACGTGTTGGCCCTCGGCATGCTGACCTGCCTGCAGCGCGCCTTCACCCTGCTCCAGGATCATTATCCCGATGCGCGGGATGACTATGGCCAGCCCTATGTGCTGGCCACCCTCCCTGCCGAGGACAAACATGTCTACGACATGATCTGCCGCGCCGACACGATCGGCGTCTTCCAGATCGAATCCCGCGCCCAGATGTCGATGCTGCCGCGCCTCAGGCCACGCACCTTTTATGACCTCGTCATCGAGGTGGCGATCGTGCGGCCGGGCCCAATCCAGGGCGACATGGTCCACCCCTATCTGCGCCGCCGGCAAGGCAAGGAAAAGCCCGAATATCCCAAGCCGGAGCTGGAAGAGATACTCGGCAGGACGCTGGGCGTGCCGCTGTTCCAGGAACAGGCGATGAAGATCGCCATCGTCGCCGGCGGCTTCAGGCCGGGCGAGGCCGATGAACTGCGCCGCGCCATGGCCACTTTCAAGCGCACCGGCACGATCGGCAATTATCACAAGCGGATGGTCGACGGCATGGTTTTGCGGGGTTACGAAAAGGACTTCGCCGAGCGCTGCTTCAAGCAGATCGAGGGGTTCGGCGAATACGGCTTTCCCGAAAGCCATGCCGCCTCCTTCGCCCTGCTGGTCTATGCCTCCTGCTGGTTCAAGACCTTCTATCCCGATGTGTTCTGCGCCGCGATCCTGAATTCCCAGCCGATGGGATTCTATCAGCCGGCTCAGCTTGTCCGCGACGCGCGCGACCACGGCGTCGAAATCCGCGAGGTTGACGTCAATTTTTCCGGTTGGGACTGCGCATTGGAGGAAGCGCCTTTCGACCCGGCCTGCGTCCTCGACCGCCATGCCCAGATGCGCGGCGTCATCCGGACCAATCATGCCGTCCGGCTGGGTTTCCGCCAGGTCAAGGGCCTGTCGAAGGAGCGCATGGAGGTGTTTGTCGCCAGACGCGGCGACGGCTACGCAACCGTTCGCGATGTCTGGCTTCGCTCAGGCCTCTATGTCGACGAGATCGAGAAGCTGGCGCAAGCCGACGCTTTCCGTTCGCTCGGCCTCGACCGCCGCGACGCCCTATGGGCGGTCCGCGCGCTCGACGGCAGGAGTGCCGCCGAGACCCTGCCGCTGTTCGACCGGCCGGGGATCCGCTTGCGCGATCTCGAGCCCGAGACCAGGCTGCCGACAATGCCGCTCGGCGAGCATGTCATCCACGACTACCGTTCGCTCGGCCTGTCGCTGAAGGCGCATCCGTTGGCCTTTCTGCGCCAGCGGCTGGACCGTTCCGGCGTCACGCCCAATGCGCGCCTCGGCCAGGTTCGGGACGGCAAGCGCGTTTCGGTCGCCGGCCTTGTTTTGGTGCGGCAGCGACCGGGTAACGCCAAAGCGATTTTCCTGACGCTGGAAGACGAGCAGGCCGTCGCCAACGTCATTTTCTGGGAAAGAACCTTCAACCGCTACCGGCCCATTGTCATGGGCGCGCGGCTGGTCCGTGTCACCGGCAAACTGCAGTCGGAATCGGACGTCATCCATATCGTTGCCGAGAAGGTCGAGGATCTGACGCCCTGGCTGTCCGTGCTTTTGGAGGAGGCCGGTACCGGCCAGCCTGTCAATGAGCGTCCGGCAGACGCACGTTCTCCACAAGCCGCGCCGGTCCAGCGGGATCTCGCGGCGCTGTCGGGAAAGGCGGAGAAGGTGCTGCCCAAGGGGCGCAATTTTCAATAGGCCTTACACCGTTCAGGACGGTCCGCCCAGGCGCGGCGGGGGCAATCCTTCCTCGAAGGGGATCGCGCGCGCCTCCGAAGGCAGCATGATCGGGATGCCGTCACGCACCGGATAGGCAAGCCGTGCGACCCTCGAGATGAGCTCGTTGCGCTCCGGATCCCAGGTAAGCGGGCCCTTGGTCAGCGGGCAGGCCAGCAATTCCAGCAGTTTCGGGTCGACATTGGCCTTCGTTCCGTCACGCCCATCCACCATTTTGGTCTGTCCTTCTTTGGGGCAATCACTTCAGCTTTCGCGTTCGCCCTCAGTCTTCGGGCGTTGACGCTGCCATCAGCGGTTTCGCCAATCACCAGCGTTGCAGGACGGGTGCCGAGCCCCGCCACCAGCCCCTTCTCCCCGTCACTATACGGGGAGAAGGTCCCGGCAGGGGGATGAGGGGCGGCGCCGACTTCCGCAATTGGGCTAATCCCTGCGTCCTTCTACCTTGCCTATTGCAGACTCGACCCGAAATCCTCGTTTTCGCGTGCCAGCGCCATTTCGGTGATGGCGATCAGCGTTTCGGCGCGTGTCTTCAAATCCGCCGCTTCGAGCAGCGCCTGTTTCTCGGCCGGCCCGTAGGGAGCCATCATCGATAGCGCATTGACCAGCATGGCATTTTCGGCGCGGCTGACGCTTTCCCAGTCGGCTTCAAGATCGTTGGCCTGCAAATAGGCGCGAAACGCCTTGAGCAGCGCCGGCCGGTCGATCCCGGCCTCTGCCTGATCTTCGTCGAGATCGGTGAGAAAGGGCGCAAACCGGCACTGGCGGAAGGGCGTCTTGACCGCGAGTTCCTGCACGATGCGGAACCGGCACACACCTTGCAGCGAAATCAGGTAACGGCCGTCGCCGCTCTCGGAAAGCGCGATAATGCGTCCGGCGCAGCCGACGTTGCAAAGCTCCGGTTCGCCGTCGGCACGCCGCGCGCCGTCGAGGCTGGGCTGTATGACGCCGATCAGCCGCGATCCGGCGATGGCCTCATCCACCATCTCCAGATAGCGCGGCTCAAAAATGTTGAGCGGCATGCGGCCACCCGGCAACAGCAATGCGCCTTCAAGCGGGAAGATCGGCACCGTCGACGGCAAATCCGTATCGAGCCGGTAATGCGCGTTTCCCGCCTGCACTTCGAACCTCCGCTCGCTTCCTCAAGAAGCGCATCAAATCCCGATCCTCCCCGATCGGCACAAGCGAGAGAACCGACGGCCTGATCTCTCGCCCTAATCTGGCGCAGCCGCCGCCGACCGCAAGGCCATCAAGCAAAAACAGCTTGATGCGCGCTCAGGAGAACAGCAGCGACGACAATTTGCGCCGCGCCGCCAACGTTGCTTCGTCGGTCATGCCCCATGCCTCGAAGAACTGCAGCAATTGCGTCTTGGCGCCGTCGTCGTTCCACGAGCGATCGGCTTTGACGATCGCCAGCAAATTGTCGGCAGCGGCCATGCGCTCGCCGTTGGCGTTCTGGATCATGGCAAGATCGAACCGTGCTTGGTGGTCCCCGGGGTTCTCAGCCAGGCGCCGCTCGAGCTCGGCCGGATTGCCAAGTGCTTGTGCCTGCGCGGCAAGCGCCATCTTGGCGCGCAGCGCGGCGAGCGGCGGCGCATCCTTTTTTGCTTCCGGCGCCCGCGCCAGCACGGCTTCGGCGCCCTCGGCATCGCCGGCCTCGAACAGCAGATCGCCCAGCCCGGCAATGGCCTCGATTGTCTCCGGCGCCTGTTCCAGGATCGCGTCGTAGATGTCCGCCGCGGTCTGCACATCGCCGGCGGCGCGCGCCTCTGCGGCCGCGGCAAGTGCCTCGGCCACCTGCGGCGCACCGTTGTTCTTGCCGCCGACCTTCTGGATGAACGCGGCGATCTGGCTCTCGGGAATGGCGCCCATGAAGCCGTCGACCGGCTGGCCGTCCTTGAAGGCGATGACTGCCGGTATCGACTGGATGCCGAGCTGTCCGGCGATCGAAGGATGGTCGTCGATGTTCATCTTGACCAGCTTGACCTTGCCGCCGGCGGCCGTGACCGCCTTTTCCAGCAGCGGCGTCAGTTGCTTGCAGGGTCCGCACCATGGCGCCCAGAAATCGACCAGCACCGGCTGACGGCGCGATTCGTGGATGACGTCGGCGGCAAATGTGGCGGTCGTGGTATCCTTGATGACGTCGACGGCGACAGGCGGCTCGCCAAGCGCGACTTTCGCGGGGGTGGCGTCAGTGCCGCCATACTGCACCGAGGTGGCATACTGTCCGCCACTGCTGCCAAATGGATTGTTGTCGCTCATCTCGTCATCCTTTCGGTCGCGCCGCCGGCCACCGACCCGGCGCAACGTCCTTATCCCCAGTCGGAAGTCGGTTTATCGTCATCCATGTGGCGATCATGCTGTGACTTTCAAGATAACAGCATCATGCCCGGTTGCCTCGACGAATTTGACGAGGGCGGCGGCGGCGATCGATGTCGTTGCCTCATTGGTCAGCGGATGGGCATTGATGACCGAATGGCTCATCAACTCCTGGTCGAGAACGACCTTGACCCGCAACTCCGTATCGTTGATCAAGCCGAACACCGTGACCGCCCCCGGAACGACGCCGAGAAGCTCCATCAGCATCTCCGGCTTGCCGAAGGACACGCGCCCGGCGGCGCCGATGACATTGTGGATCTGCTTGAGATCGACCACCGCCTCCTCGCCGACGCTGACCAGGAAGAAATTGTCTTTCTTGTCCTTGAGGAAAAGATTCTTGGTGTGCCCGCCGGCAATTTCTCCACGCAGCGCCTGCGAATCGGCGACCGTGAACAGCGGCGGATGACGCAAGGTCGAGACCTCGATCCCGAGATCGGCGAGAAAGGCGAAAAGCTCGGCTTCGGTTTTCGGCATGTTGTTTCTTGTGGGACTTCTTGTTGTCGCGGTTTGGATCATGCCGTTTACGGCCAATGACGCGGCCGAGACAAGGCCGTTGCGCAGCAAGGCTGCCGATTGCGTTCCTATCCGCGCTAGGGAAGGCTCGTTTACGTCGCCGGTGCGGCCAAAAAACCTGCGATTTCCCTGTTGCAATCGCCGCGCCCTTCAGCCATATAGGCGCGGCTTGCGGCCCAAAAGCCGCGCGAGCGGGTGTAGCTCAGGGGTAGAGCACAACCTTGCCAAGGTTGGGGTCGAGCGTTCGAATCGCTTCACCCGCTCCAATTTCCCAAGGGGAATCAAGCATCGAAAAGCCGCGGTTCGCCGCGGCTTTTTCGTTTTTGGGCAGCACGGCATCACCCAGCAGACGAAGCGAGTTTGTCGCTTGCCGGCTGCCTGTGGCCTGCAGGCGCTTTGTTCGCCGCTCGGAATACCCCCAATAGAGTTAGGACCTTTGCCTTTCAATTTCGGACCAAGGTCCCTTGCGGACAGGTGCATTTAAACCAAACTGGCTAAGCAGTGGACCATCATATTAGAGAGTCCTCATATTTATAGTCCGGAATCATCCTGGCGGGAGGGCGGCTCGAAGGAGGAATTATGAAAACTCGAACCAGTCTGTTCGCAACGGTCGCCGCTCTCGCCCTTATCGCGTCTCCAGTCCTCGCCGGCCCCGGCGGCAATGGCGGCGGGAAGGGTAACGGAGCAAGCAACGGCAACGGCGGCAACTCGGCCGCGGCCGGATCGCAGGGACACGGAGCCGCAACGTCTGCGGCGGCCAGGGATAAGTCCACTCGGGGAATTGCCCATGCGATGGCTGTCGTTTCGACGACGCCGGCCTCGCCGCAGGCCACCCTGTCCTTGCAGGCAGCCTTGGACAAGTTCCTGGCAAGAACGGCCGCGGATGACCCGGTAGAGTCTTCCGACGACACCTCCGGCGAAATTCCTGACGCAGCCGAATAGAATTGCAAATCCGTCCGCTGCGCGGCGGCGCACCGCACCATCGAGATTCTTAGCCCGTTGGCGGGCTCTTTCATCTGTTCGGCCGATGCCCTGGGTCAAGGAAGAGCCGACATTTGAGCCCGATCCTCAGGGATCCCTGGACGGTCCTGCCCCTACAGACTGATCCAGAGAGCGCCACCGGCTTCGGCCGGTGGTGCGTTTTTGCGTGGGCGCTCAACTGGCCCCAACCGCGGCCGTTTTGGTGCCGGGCTCGGAAGGCGGCTTCGCGAGGCGGGCAGGCTCGGCGGGGATATGCTGACCTGAGGCGCAGCGCCTGCCTCTACCGTCCTCCAAGGCGACGCACTGGAAGGACCGGCGGCGTTAGCGGGGAACCGCGAACATGTCGAAATTCTTCCTGCTGCCGAGGTCGTTTTCGTTGAGCTTCGGACCGAATAGCGTTGTCGGCCCAGCCAGGTGGACGTCGTAGCCCTTGTCGGCAAAGAACCGGTGCATCCGCAGCCGCTCGTCCACCGAAAGATTGTGATTGACCTCGGACTTGATGTAGGGCCGGCATTCGTCGATCAGCGCGCCGATCGAGATCAAAACCGACAGGTCGTGCGACTCCACGTCGGTCTTGATGTAGCGCAGGCGCTTGATGCGCTGGCCAAGCCGGGCACGGATCAACGGTTCGATCCGCCGCCCCTCGACCGGGATACTGAAAGCGCTGCCGTGCTGCCACCGCGACACCCCGGTGTGGTCGCCGCCGTTCTCGAACTCCGGGTTGCCGTAGTCGAAGACGAACGACCCATCTTCCGGCGTTGCCGCGTAGGGAATCGGAAAAATGTTCAATCGGGAAGGATTGAGCGCGGCATTGGCGCCGAGGATCGTGAAGGTATAAGGGTTCGGCTCGAAAGCGAGGACCAGGCCCTGCGGTCCGCAGGCGAGCGCTATCGGTACCGTGCTGTCGCCGACCTGGGCGCCAACATCGATCGCCACGTCGCCATCGCTCAGGAACGTCCGGAGATCATCGACCTCGCCCTGGGCGAGATCGAGATCTGCCCCGCGCGGGTTCTTCCATCGAGCGAATTCAATCTTCCCGTCTTTCGGGAGATCGATGACCTGTATCGAGTGGCCGTAAACGCGTGTTCTTGGCTTCAATCCAAGCAGGTAAAAAAATTCTTTGAGCCTCATCCGCTGCTGATAGCTCAACCCGTGACGGCATTTCAACCGGCGCAGGGCGTTGTAGCGCCGGCATCGACCGGCGTGGCTCTATTTGACTTGGACTATCTGATTCACTGGGACTATCTGGCGCCTGCACCTCTGCGAAAATCCGAAGGCGACATGCCGGCCAGTTTGCGGAACGACTTGTTGAAGGCGCTGAGCGAGCCGAAGCCGGAGTCCATGGCGACGCGCAGCACGTTGGCGTCCTGATGCATCAGCAGCGCCTGCGCGTAGCTGAGCCGCAACAGGTTGACATATTCGTTGAGCGTCATGCCGGTCGATTTCTTAAAAATGCTCATGGCGTATTTGGGATGGATGTCGGCCGCCGCCGCGATGTCCACGCAGTCGATGTCGTATAGGAAATTCTCCGCGATGAAGTCGCACATGCGCCCGACATTGCGCAGGGATTGCTGATCGAAGGGGCTGCCTGTTTCCTGCTCGATCGGAGTTTCGGGTACCAGCCGGTAAGGTTCGAAGCGCACCCGCTCCAGCCGCAGCAGCAGTTCGTTGACGGCGTGCTCGGCTTTGCCCGGATCGCCTGACCGGACGTAGCGGTTCCAGCGCTCGAAATTGTCGCTGTCGGACCGGTCGGTGGCATTGGTCACCAATGTCGCGCCCGTCATCAGCCGGTTGCGGACGTCCGCGGGCAGGTGCAGCCGGAAGAAGTGCACCAGCGGCAGATGCGCGCCGGCATAGACGGCGTCCTCCGACGCATCGTCCATCTGGTGCGGCAGGCCGCCCCAGAACAGGCACATGTCGCCGGCCGAAAGCGAGATCTCGTGCTCATCCATGCGGTAGTGCACGGCGCCGCGGACGATGAAATTCACCTCGACCTGGGCATGCCAATGCGGCTTCAGCATCACCAGAGGCTGGGTGTGAAACATCTGCAGCAGCAGCGGCAGACCCTCCACGCTGCTAGCGCCAGGCTGATAAAACGGCCTTTCCGGCATCTTACTTTCCGCCAATTTTTTATTCCTTTTGTCGCGGACAAGCCTTCCCCAGTGCCTAGTCTAGGCACGCTCGCGATGAGAGAGCAAATGAAATGGGAGGATTTCAATGCGCACCATACTGACCTGCGCCGCGCTCGCGCTTGCCCTGGGCTCTGCCCCGGCCTTTGCGCAATCCGGCGAAATCACGATCTGGAGCTGGAACGTCGCCGCTTCGTCGCTGAAGGCCACCATAGAAGGTTTCAACAAGCAGTTCCCCGATATCAAGGTCACGGTCCAGGATCTCGGCAACAACCCGACGTACGACAAGTCGATTGCAGGCTGCGCCGCCGGCGGCGAGGGGCTGCCTGACATCGTGACGATCGAGAACGGCGAGGCCGAGAACTACTGGAGCCAGTTCCCGGACTGCTTCGTCGACCTCCATACGCTCGGCTATACGGCCGAAGACCAGGCGAAATTCCCCGACTTCAAGCGCACCGAACTCGAAGTGGAAGACAAGGCCTATGCGATGCCATGGGATTCCGGCCCGGTGGCGATGTTCTACCGCCGCGATTTCTACGAGAAGGCCGGCGTCGATCCAACCTCGATCAAGACCTGGGACGATTTCATTGCCGCCGGCAAGAAGATCCAGGAGGCCAATCCTGGTGTGAAGATGACCAATGCAGATTTCAACGGCGACTCCGAATTCTTCCGCATGATCGCCAACGAGCAGGGCTGCGCCTATTTCGCCGCCGATGGGCAGTCGATCACCGTCAATCAGCCGGCCTGTGTGGCGTCGATGACCAAGATCAAGGAGATGAATGACGCCGGCATCATCACCTCGGCCGACTGGAGCACCAAGATCACCAACAACACCGCCGGTACTGTCGCCAGCCAGATGTATGGCGGCTGGTATGAGGGCACCATACGCACCGAGTCGCCCGACGGGAGCGGCAAGTGGGGCGTCTATCTGATGCCGAGCCTCACCGCCGATGGCCCGCGCGCCGCCAATCTCGGCGGCTCCTCGCTCGCCATCACCTCGGTGTCCAACAACAAGGAGGCCGCCTACGCCTACCTGAAATACTCGCTTGCGACCAATGAGGGCCAGATAGCGATGCTGAAGGGTTTTGGCCTCGTGCCGTCGCTGATCTCGGCCCTCGATGACCCCTATGTCTCCGAAGGCCAGCCCTATTGGGGCGGCCAGGCGGTGTGGAAGGATATTCTCGGCACCTTGCCCAAGGTCGTCCCCAGCCGCGGCACGCCGTTCCAGAGCGACGCGGAAATCATCGTCCGCGCGGTGCAGACCAAATATCTGGGCGGCGGCTATCCCGATGCCAAGGCGGCGCTCGACGATGCCGCAAGCCAGATCGCCTCGGCGACCGGCCTGCCGGTCGAAGAGTGAGCTGAGCGCCGCTCTCCCTTCTCCCCTTGTGGGAGAAGGTGTCGCCGAAGGCGACGGATGAGGGGTGTTCCAGCTTGGCAGGACGGCATTCCGTCCAGCACCCCTCAACCGTCTTGGCTCTGCGCGCCAATCCACCTTCTCCCACAAGGGGAGAAGGCAAGAACAAGGCCGACCTCGACAGTGGGCCGGTAAACTTAGAAACGGGAAACGAAGGAGGCAATGATGCGCTATCAGAACGCCACGGCCTATCGCTTCCTCGCGCCCTATTTGCTGATCTTCTCGATTTTCTGGCTATGGCCGATCATCAGCTCCTTCCTGATCTCCTTCCAGGCGACGCGCACCGTGCCGTGGCGGTTCGCGCCGACCTTCAACTGGGGCCGGCTGATCGGCGACCCGGCTTTCTTCAACGCGTTGAAAAACACTTTGCTCATCCTCGTCATCCAAGTGCCGGTGATGATCACTTTGGCGATCGTGATGGCCGTGCTGCTCAATTCGCCGCTGCTCAAGGCCCGAGGCCTGTTCCGCTTCGCCTTCTTCGCTCCTGTCGTGGTCGGCGAAGTCGCCTATTCGGCGGTGTTCCGGCTGATGTTCAACCTCGATTACGGCATCATCAACAAGCTGCTGAACAGCGTCGGCCTGCCCCGTATCGACTGGTTTTCCAACGTCACGCCGGCGATGGCGGTCATCATGATCGCGGTGACCTGGCGCTGGGCCGGCTACAACGCCATCATCCTGCTCGCCGGCCTGCAGTCCATCCCCCAGGATGTCTACGAGGCCGCGACGCTGGACCGCGTCAGCAAGCTCAAGCAGTTCTTCTACATCACCCTGCCGCTGCTCAAGCCGATCATCGTGTTCTGCGCCGTGCTGTCGATCATCGGCACCATGCAGCTGTTCACCGAACCGTTCCTGATCACCGAACGCGGCGGACCGGGCGGCGGCACCGAAACGCTCGGGCTGCTGCTTTACCGCCAGGGTTTCAGGTCGCTCAATTTCGGTTACGCCTCGGCCATCGCCTACACCATGGCCGGGCTGGCGATCGCCATCTCGCTGGTGCAACTGTGGCTGACGAGGGACCCGAAATGAGCTCGCGTTCCTCTTCGCGCCGTTCCTCCGCCAGATTGGGACGCAGCATCGCGCTGCATCTGTTCCTGACGCCGCTGGCGCTGATCTGGCTGTTTCCGCTGTGGATGATGGTAATCTTCTCGACCATGCCCGACAGAGGCATCTTCAGTCCCAGCATCGAGCTTTTGCCGCACGGCAGTTTCCTCGACAATGTCAACAATTTGCAGCGCGACACGAATTTCATCGGCGCCATCGGCATCTCCGTGTCGGTGGCGGTCACCTACACGTTCCTGTCGGTGCTGCTCACCTCGATGGCCGGCTGGGCGCTGGCGCGCTACCAGTTCTTCGGCAAGGGCGTGGTCGTCGCGATCATCCTCGGCACCATCACGCTTCCCTATGCGGTCGTGCTGATCCCGCAATTCATCATGGTGGCGCGCGACTTCAAGCTCGCCAATACGTGGGTGGCGCTGATCGTGCCGCCGCTCTTCAATTCGCTCGGCGTGCTGTTCATGCGGCAGAGCTTCTCGATGATGCCGGGCGATCTGTTCGACGCCGCTCGGGTCGAGGGGGTCAAGGAGTGGCGGATCTTCCTGTTCGTAGCACTACCGCTGGCGCGGCCGATGCTGGCGGCGCTCGCCATCATCCTGTTCCTTGCCTCCTGGAACAACTACCTCTGGCCGCTGCTGATCAATTCCAAGCCCGGTGCGATGACGGCGCCGGTAGCGCTCGGCACGCTGATCGGCCTCACCAAAGTGTCGTGGGGCGGCATCATGGCGGGCGCCGTGATGCTCACCGTGCCGATGCTCGTCGTGTTCGTGCTCTTGCAGCGCCATTTCGTCGCCGGCATTGCCGCCGGCGCCATCAAATAGGATCAGCATGGCAGCGGTTACACTCAAGAATGTCGTCAAGCGCTTCGGCGTCTTCGAGATCGTTCACGGCGCGAACATCGACGTCAATGACGGCGAATTCGTCGTCTTCGTCGGCCCTTCCGGCTGCGGAAAATCCACGCTGCTGAGGATGATCGCCGGGCTCGAGGACATCAGCGGCGGCGAGATCGCCATCGGCGGCAAACTGGTGAACGATGTCGAGCCGGCCGACCGCGGCATCGCCATGGTGTTCCAGTCCTACGCGCTCTATCCGCATATGAGCGTCGAGCAGAATCTGAGCTTCGGGCTGAGGATGAACGGCAACCCGAAAGCCGACACCGAGCGGCGGGTGAAGCGGGCCTCCGAAATCCTGCGCATCGCCGAGCTGATGAAGCGGCGCCCGCGGCAATTGTCGGGCGGCCAGCGCCAGCGCGTCGCTATCGGCCGCGCCATCGTGCGCGAGCCGCAAGTGTTCCTGTTCGACGAGCCGCTGAGCAATCTCGACGCCGAGCTCAGGGTGCAGATGCGGGTCGAGATCTCGCGCCTGCACAAGGAGCTCGGCGTCACCATGATCTATGTGACGCACGACCAGACCGAAGCGATGACGCTGGCCGACAGGATCGTGGTGCTCAACGCCGGCAATATCGAGCAGATCGGCGCGCCGCTCGATCTCTATGACGACCCCGCCAACCGCTTCGTCGCCGGTTTCGTCGGCTCGCCGAAGATGAATTTTATGGCGGCGAACGTGGTCGGAAACGACGACGGCGCAATAACCGTCGAACTCGCCAACCATTGTGGCGCCAAACTGCGGAAGCCGCTTTCGGGTGCCCCGCCTGCGGTCGGTGCCGAGGTCGTGCTCGGCGTCCGGCCGGAGCATTTCTTCGAGGCCGGCGAAGGCGATTGCGACATTGCTGTCAAGGCCGACGTCGCCGAGCACCTCGGATCGGTGAGCTACATCTATGCCAATGCCGGGCCAGAGGAACTGATTATCGAGCGCGAGGCATCGCGGCAGCGGGCGAATGGCGACCACATGGCGGTGTCGATCAAGGCCGGCCGGTCGCTTCTCTTCGACAAATCAGGTGCACGCATTCGCTAATGCATGTCGCCCAAAAGCATGCCCTCGGGCGTGAACCGAGGATGCGCAGCGGTTTGGGACAACGACATGCACAAAACTAAGACACGCAATTTTTCTTTTACCAACTCGCGACGCCGAGGCGTCCCCAAGGAGATTTGAAATGACGTCCGAACCACGAAAGATCCACTGGGGCATTCTCGGGCCCGGCACCATCGCCAAGGCCTTTGCCGGCGGTGTGGCCCATTCGCATACCGGCACACTGGTTGCGCTCGGCGCACGCAATCCCGGCAAATCAGGCCTTGCCGATAACTTCCCCGGTGCCCGCATCCTCGACGGCTACGAGGCTCTGCTCGCGGATCCGGACGTCGATGCGGTCTGTATTTCGACACCTCACCCGAGCCACGCCGAATGGGCGATCAGGGCGGCCGAGGCCGGAAAGCATGTGCTTTGCGAAAAGCCGATGGGGCTGACCGCCTTCGAGGCGGACGCGATGATCCATGCAGCGCGCAAGGCCGGCACCTTTCTCGGCGAAGCCTTCATGTACCGGCTGCATCCGCAGACGGCAAAGCTGGTCGAACTGATCAGGTCCGGCGCGATCGGCGAGGTGCGCATGGTGAAGTCGAGCTTCGGCTTCGCCATGCCTGATTTCATGCCGGAACACCGGCTCTACGCGAACGATCTCGCCGGCGGCGGCATTCTGGATGTCGGCGGCTATCCCGTTTCGATGGCGCGGCTGATTGCCGGGGCAGCATTGGGAAAACCCTTCGCCGAGCCGGACAAGGTGGCGGGTGCTGCACATCTTGGTCAGTCCGGCGTCGACGAATGGGCTTCGGCGCTGCTGCATTTTCCCAGCGGCATCGTCGCCGAAGTCTCCTGCGGCATTTCGCTGGCGCAGGACAATGTCCTGCGCATCCTTGGCACCAAGGGCCGCATCGAGGTCGCGGATTTCTGGTATGCGAGCGGCAGGGAAGGCGGCACCGGCGAGATTCGCATCATCCGTCCGGGCGGTGAGGAGGTGGTCGAGGTCAGGGAAGACCGCTGGCTCTACGCTTTCGAGGCCGACGCCGCCGGTGAGGCGATCGTGGCCGGAAAGCAGGAGTTTGCCTGGCCGGGCATGGGCTGGGCCGACAGCCTCGGCAATCTGCGCGTGCTCGACAAATGGCGTGCCGCCATCGGGCTCGAATACGAGATCGAGAAGCCCGAAAAACGCGTCAACACCATCTCCGGCCGGCGGCTGCGCTCCGGCGGTACCACCATCCCGAAGCGCGAAATTCCAGGCCTGCCGCCGCCGGCCTCGTGCCTGGCGCTCGGCTTCGAGGATTTTCGCACGTTCTCCTCGGGGATGATCCTGCTCGATGCCTATTTCGAAGCCGGCGGCAACGTCTTCGACACGGCCTTCATCTATGGCAGCGGCTACACCGAAACGCTGCTCGGCCAGTGGTTGAAGAACCGCGGCGTGCGTGAGCAATCTGTGGTCATCGGCAAGGGCGCGCACACCCCGCTCTGCTATCCCGATGTGATCGGCAAGCAGCTCACCCAGTCGCTCGACCGGCTGCAGACCGATCATGTCGACGTCTATTTCATGCACCGCGACGATCCGGACGTGCCGGTCGACGAATTCGTCGACGCAATGGACAGGGAGTTCAGGGCTGGCCGCATCCGCGGTCCGTTCGGCGGCTCGAACTGGACGAGGGAACGCATGGACGAGGCCATTGCCTATGCCGAGCGGACCGGCAAGCAAAAGCCTGGCGCGCTTTCGAACAATTTTTCGCTGGCCGAAATGCTGGTGCCGATCTGGCCGGGTTGCGTCACATCGTCGAGCGATGAATGGAAGGCCTGGCTGACCGCCCGGCAGATGCCCAATTTCGCCTGGTCGAGCCAGGGCCGGGGTTTCTTCACCGGTCGCGCCGGGCGCGACCAGCGCGACAATGAAGAGCTGGTCCGGGTCTGGTACTCGGAAAAAAATTTCGGCCGCCGCGACCAGGCGATCGAGCTCGCCAACAGGCTGGGCAAGAGCCCGATCCATGTCGCGCTCGCCTATGTCCTGGCCCAGCCGTTCCCGTCCGTCCCGCTGATCGGACCACGCACGCTCGACGAACTGGAGGACAGCCTGCAGGCGCTCGACATTGCGCTTTCGCCTGACGACATCGCGTGGCTGGATGGCGGTTCGGACCAGCATCCCGCGCGCCGCACGGGCTGAGCTTCCTTCCACCTTCTCCCCTTGTGGGAGAAGGTGGATCGGCGCGCAGCGCCGAGACGGAAGAGGGGTGCTGGACGGAGTGCCGTCGGTGCCAAGCTGGAGCACCCCTCATCCGTCGCCTTCGGCGACACGTTCTCCCACAAGGGGAGAAGGGAAGACGGGGCGGCGCAACGCTGCGGCTCTGCCCTACCTACCAGCTCACCTTCGGTCTGCGGTTCCAGTCGGTCATCCCGCAGAAATCAGCCTGTAACTCTCCTACTTTACTGCCAAGCGGCGACCGCGGCTCTCGCTGGCAAGATCGCTATTCTCAGCAGCATGTGTTTGTTTTAACTGAGCTTTCTATTTCTTGAAAAGCTTGTTGCTTTCCTACATACTTCGGAAACCGGCCGCGTGAGGCGAGCAGGCAAGCGATGCGCGAACATGGTAGAGGTCGAGTTCTACGAACTGCAGGGGAAAGATTCATGACCGAAGCTGAAGGCCATGTACGATTGACCTCGGGCGACGAACCCGATGGGCGCGATCATGTCAGGCGCATCCCCGACATCATCTCGCTGGTCAAGGACTCTTACGGTGAATTGCGCCCGGCGGAGCGGCGCGTCGCCGATGTCGTGCTCGACGATGTCAGATTCGCGGTCGACGCTTCCAACGCAGCACTTGCCCAGCGCGCCCAGGTCAGCGAACCCACCGTGACCCGGTTCTGCCGGGCCATTGGCTGCGAGGGCGTGCGCGATTTCAAGCTGAAGCTGGCGCAGAGCCTCGTCGTCGGCGCGCTCTATCTGAGCAAGCCGCCGCCCACCAGCGGCGACAACGGCATGCCGTTCTGGAATGCCGTGTTCGGCGAAGCACGCCGGGCGCTGCAGGAGGCCGAACGGCAGCTTGATCCGGCACAGCTGGTGAAGGCGGCCGAGCTCATCGCCAAGGCGCGCCAGGTTACGGTGTTCGGCCTCGGCGGCAGCTCCTCGGCGCTGGCGCAGGAGACCCAGTACCGGCTGTTCCGCTACGGCATCACCGTCAGCGCCCAGTGCGACCCGTATCTGATGCGGATGACCGCCTCGACCTTGAAGCCCAGCGATCTGGTGATCGCCATTTCGGCGACCGGACGCACCCGCGAAGTGATCGAGGCCGTCGAACTGGCCAAGCACTACCGCGCCAACGCGATCGGCGTGACCGCGCCCGACACCGACCTTGCCCGCGCCTGCGACGTCAGGCTGACGGTGGCGGTGCCCGAATATCCCGACACGCTGAAGCCGACCGCCTCGCGGTTTGCCTTTCTGGCCGCGATCGACCTGATGGCGGTGGCGGCCGCCTACAAACTTGACGGCTCGGCTCGCGAAACGGTCCGCCGCATCAAATACAACGCCCAGATCCACAGGACGGGCAAAGAGATGGAGCCGCTGGGGGACTGAGAGGCGCGGCTCTCGTTCTCCCCTTGTGAAGGGCGGGCGAGGCCCGTGACTCGCCCCGGGCGGTGGATTGGCGCGTAGCGCCAAGCTGGAATACCCCTTGCATGTTCGGATTGCGGCTATTTGTGCAAGATAGCTGTACTCCCCGACGGATGGCCGTCCGCCGGGGAGTGGACGGATGGGACCGTACGCCCCTTGGTGTGAGCCGCGGATGAGCAAGGTCCATTCGTTCTCACATTGGTCCTGAACAGATGATGGGGAGCAAGTCCCGCATGCAAGGCAAGGTATTGTCCGAACCGAATGCGACGCCGCCAGTCTATGCCGGCATCGACGTGTGTAAAGAGTGGCTGGATGTCTACGTCCATCCGGCCGGCAAGAGCTTCCGCGTCGCCAATGACAGTGGCGGACTGCGGCGGCTGAAGCGCCTGCTCGGCGAGCTTGCGGTGAGGCGGGTGGTCCTGGAGGCGACGTCCAAATACCATCGGGCGGCGCAACGCTCGCTGCACGAGGCGGGATTGGCCGTGGCCGTCGTCAACCCGCTGCGCGCTCGGCTCTTTGCCGAAGCCTGCGGCCAGCTCGCCAAGACCGATAGGATCGACGCCAGGCTGCTGGCCTTGATGGGGGTCGCACTCGAACCGGCCGAGACGGTACCGGCTTCGCTTGCGATGGAAGCATTGCAGGAAATCGTCGGCGTGCGCGGTGCCGCCAGTGCCGAACGCACCGCGCTCATCAACCGCTTGGCGACACTCCAAAGCCCCTTTCTGCGCGCCGAACTCAAGCGCAGACTGCGGATGATCGAACGCCACCTCGTCCGTCTCGAAACCGAAACCGCTCGCCTGATCTCGGCCGACCCCGCCCTTGCCCGCCGCCACGCCATCTTGGTGTCGATCCCGGGCATTGGCCCGATCACGGCCACCGCGCTGCTGGTCGGTCTCGCCGAGATGGGCACGCTCAACGCCAAACAGGCGGCCATGCTGACCGGCCTCGCCCCCGTCGCCCACGACAGCGGGCCGCGTCAGGGCCGCCGTGCAATCAAAGGCGGACGCAAGGCTGTCAGAAACGTCCTCTACATGGCGGCGCTGTCGGCAAGCCGCTACAACAAGGACCTTGCCGCCTTCGCCGCACGCCTGCGCAACGCCGGAAAGGCCGCAAAGGTCATCCTCGTCGCCGTCATGCGAAAGCTCGTCGTCATGGCCAACGCACTCATCGCCCAAGACCGCTTCTGGAGCCCAATCGCCCCTTGACAACAAACACAGATGCTCATCCGTCGCCTTCGGCGACACCTTCTCCCACAAGGGGAGAAGGAAGACCGGGCGGCGGCGACTTGAAGGAGAAAAAACAGATGCTCGACATGGAACCATCGAAACAGGCGGCCACCTGGTTTTCCTCCCTCTCCCGCGCGCTCGAGACGGGCGACGCAGCGGCCGCGACCAACCTGTTCGTCGAGGATTGCTACTGGCGCGACCTGCTGACCTTCACCTGGAACATCAGGACGATGGAAGGCCGCGCGGCGATCCGCGACATGCTGGAAGCCACACTGGCTACGACCAAGCCGACTGCCTGGCAGCTCAGTGGCGAGGCAAGCTCGGACGAAGGCATCGTCGAGGCCTGGTTCACCTTCGAGACGTCATCGGCGTGGGGCCGGGGCATCATGCGCCTGCAGGACGGCCGATGCCGGACGCTGTTCACGGCGATGAGCGATCTTAAGGGTTTTGAGGAGCGCAAGGGGCCGGCGCGGCCGCTGGGTGTCCGCCACAAGGCCGATCCGGACCGCGAGACTTGGGCAGAGGCGAGGGCGCGCGAGATGCGTGATCTCGGCGCCGGCCAGCAGCCCTACTGCCTGGTCATCGGCGGCGGCCAGGGCGGCATCATGCTAGGTGCGCGGCTGCGGCAGCTCGGCGTGCCGGCCATCGTCATCGAGAAGAACGCTCAAGCCGGCGATTCCTGGCGCAACCGCTATCGCTCGCTCGTGCTGCACGACCCGGTCTGGTACGACCATCTGCCCTACATCCCGTTTCCGGAAAACTGGCCGGTGTTCACGCCCAAGGACAAGATGGGCGACTGGTTGGAAATGTACACGCGCGTCATGGAGCTCAATTACTGGACCTCCACGACATGCGTCCGCGCGTCCTACGACGAAGCCGAAAAAATCTGGACGGTCGAGGTCGATCGCGCCGGCGAGCGCATCACGCTCAAACCCAGGCACATCGTCTTCGCAACCGGCGCCTATGGCCCGCCGAGGCAGATCGACCTACCGGGCGCCACGGCGTTCCAGGGCGAGATCCTGCATTCCAGCCAGTATTCCAGCGGCGAAAAATTCCGTGGCAAGGCGGTCGCCGTCATCGGCGCGGCAAGCTCGGGCCACGATGTCGCCGTCGATCTCTGGGAGAGCGGCGCTGAGGTGACCATGATCCAGCGCTCGCCGACGACGGTGGTCAAATCCGACACGCTGATGGAGGTCGGCTTCGAGATTTTTTCGGAGAAGGCGCTGGCCCGCGGCATCACCACCGAGAAGGCCGACATGATCGTCGCCTCGACGCCGTTCGCGCTGCTGCCGCAAAGCCAGCGGACGCTCTACGGCGTGATCAAGGCGCGCGACGCGGCCTTCTACGACCGCTTGCGCGGCGCCGGCTTCGCCATCGATTTCGGCGACGACGAGACCGGGCTGCTGATGAAGGCCTACCGCACCGGCTCGGGCTACTACATCGACGTAGGCGCCTCAGATCTGATCATCGACGGCGAGATCGGCGTCCGCAGCGGCGTCGAGATCAAGTCGCTGACGCCGACTGGGATCCTGTTCGACGACGGCACCGAACTGGCGGCCGACGCGATCATCTCCTGCACCGGCTATCAGTCGATGAACGAGACCGTGGCGGTGATCGTCTCGCGCGAGGTCGCCGACAAGGTCGGCCCGTGCTGGGGGCTCGGCTCGGGCACCAGAGGCGACCCAGGCCCATGGCAAGGTGAATTGCGCAACATGTGGAAGCCGACGGCGCAGGAAACACTATGGTTCCACGGCGGCAATCTCGCACTGTCGCGTTTTTACTCGAAATTCGTCGCGCTGCAGATCAAGGCGCGCATGGAAGGCGTTGCGACGCCGGTTTATGGGGCGCCGGGGTGAAGCTGTGATCTCCCCCCTTGAGGGGGAGATGCCAAGTTCTGGCAAAGAGGGCAGGCCAAAGGGGGTCGCCGCATGTCGAGCGCCAACCTCCATCCGTTGCAAGGCGAGCCCGGTCGAACCGACCCCCTCTGTCGCCTTCGGCGAACATCTCCCCCTCAAGGGCCCTCAAGGGGGGAGATCACCCACGCCCGAAATGCCGGACAGCAACATCGACATGCGTCTCGTGCGCATGCGCTTCGAAGCGTTCGGTATCGCCAAAATCGTTAGCCGCCTCGTTCGGCCACCAGATGCCGCCAATCACAATGCCGTCCGAGACCAGCCTCTGCTCGGCGACCAGCGAGGCGCCGACCGCATCGACGAAGGTGAAACTGCCCGGGCGCAGCCGCAGCACCGCGATGTCGCCGACGGCACCGACTGCCAGCGCGCCAAGCTCGGGCCTTGCGATCGCCTCGGCCGGCCGCTGTGTTGCCGCGCGCAAAACCTCGACCAGCGGCATGCCGAGCGCCAGCAGTTTCGACATGCACACCAGAATGTCGAAGGCCGGTCCGTCGACGCAGTAGAGATGCACGTCGCTGCTGATCACATCAGGCGCCAGCCCCTCCTTGAGCATCGCTTTGGCGACCTCGAAATCGAACGAGCCCATGCCGTGGCCGATATCGAAGATGACGCCGCGCTCGCGCGCCAGCCGCATGTCGGGCCGCACCGCGCCGGATGCGAAGATCGGCGCGTTGGGAAACGGCCGGAAGCAATGGGTGAGAATATCGCCCTTGCGCAGGCGCGGCAGCACTTCCGAGCGGCCCGGCGGCGGCTCGTCGATATGCGCCATCAGCGGCAGGCCGGCCTGGTCGGCGGCCTCGAGCGCCAGATCGACCGGCGCGATGCCGCTGCTGCCGCCGGCATGGCGACCCGAGCGGACTTTTACGCCGACAATCATGTCTGCGTGCTCGCGCACCGCCGCCACCGTCTCGCGCGGTTCGCAGAGCCGGAGATCACTGCACTCGCCAACCGAAACGGTCTGCGAGAAGCCGAAAATCCCGGCAAAGGAAATGTTGACATAGGCCAGGATGCGGACTTTCGAGCGCTCGATGACATGGCGGCGAAAGCCGAGGAAGTTGCCGGCCCCAGCACTTCCCGCGTCGATGAACGTGGTGGTGCCGCTTTTTGCGGCGAGGCGGTCGGCATCGACGCCGAGCGAGGTGCCGCCCCAATAGACGTGGCTGTGCAGATCGATGAGGCCGGGCGCGACGATGGAGCCGGTGGCATCGATGACGCGCGCGGCGCGATCGAAGGGAATGTCGGCATCGATCGCGGCGATGCGGCCACCGGCGATGGCCAGATCGCGTTGCGCATCGAGGCCGGACGCCGGATCGATGAGGCGGCCGCCCTTCAGGAGGAGATCAAATTGCATCGGCGTCCGGCTCCGTTGTGTCTTTTCGTCAAACCGGTCTGTAGGCGACAGCCTCGACCTCGATCTTGATGTCGATCATCAGCCGCGACTCGACGGTTGTCCGCGCCGGCGGATCCTTTGCAAAATGCCTGGCATAAACGGCATTGAAGGCGCCGAAGTCGCGCGCGTCCTCGAGCCAGACTGTCGTCTTGACCACGTCGTCCATGGTGCAGCCGGCCAGCGCCAGGGCTGCCTGCACATTCGAAAGTACCTGCTCGGTCTGTTCTACGATACCGCCCATGACCACCACGCCGTCGCTGCCAACCGGCACCTGGCCCGAGATATAGACCATATCGCCGGCCCGGACTGCCGGCGACAGCGGCACATGCGATGTTCCAAAACACTGCTTGGGCAAGGTCTGTTCTCCTTCAAAAAGCATTGGTGCGTTGCCGTGCTGTCCGGCAATCGCCGCGAAGCTCCGCGCGGGCTCTTCGCTGCGCCGGTTTGCCCGTTCCCGGCGGAAGGCTATGCCTCCCGGCGATTCTCATACAGGCCGTGTTGGAAAGCAACATTTTTTAGAATTCATGTTGCTTTATTACAGGAGCATCGGAGGTGTGAGCGGAGTGCCGAAACTGCCGATCTCCCCCCAAGTGGGAGATGTCCGGCAGGACAGACGGGGCGCTGTCCCGCCGACGCCCCGAAAGGTTCCGCTCGACAGCAGCATTTGGAAGGGACCCTAAGAGTTTTTGCTTCGCCCTGGGAGGGAAGCGGCCCAATGCTCCCGCCAAGCCAGTCACCGATCAATCCGCGTCGACAGGATGATCGAAGACGATGTCCGCTCGACCCCGTCCATCGCGCCGATCTGGTCGAGAAGCGTGTCGAGATCCCTGATCGACGGCGCGTCGACGATGACGATCATGTCGAAATTGCCGCTCACCGAATGCAGCGTCCGCACCGGCGGCAGCGCCTGCAGGCTGCGCACCACCTTGTCGGCGAGCTTGGGCGTGACGGTGAGCAGGACATGCGCCCGCACCAGTCCCTGTTCGTAATCCGGCGAAAGCCTGACGCCATAGCCGGTGATGATGCCGCGCTGCTCCAGCCGCTCGATCCGGCTCTGCACCGTTGTCCGCGACACGCCCAGCCGCCGCGCCAGCTCGGCTGTCGAGGCGCGCGCATTCACGCGCAGCAGGGAGAGCAGGGCCTGTTCGGCGTTGCTAAGCACTTTCGACGAACCTCATCGGCATACTGAGCAATCTGACACTTCGTTTCGAACAATTCCACGCTTCCTTTCGACAGGCAAGCTGCGATTCTATCGTCTTGAGCAAATGTAAGGCGAGGGAACCGGTCATGAAGAAAATCATAGTTGTCGGCGCCGGCAAGATCGGCTCGACCATCGCCGAGATGCTGGCGTCCACGGGCGACTATCAGGTCACCCTCGTCGACCGCTCGGCCGCACAGCTCAGCGCAGCCGAATTGCCTGCCACGGTCGAGACGCTGGAACTCGACATCGAAGCCGCCGGAACGCTCGAAGCGGCCCTGGCCGGCAAGTTCGCGGTGCTCAGCGCAGCGCCCTTCCATCTGACCACGCGCATCGCCGAAGCGGCGGCCAGCGCCGGCGTGCATTATCTCGACCTGACCGAGGACGTCGTCGCGACCCGACGCGTCAAGCAACTGGCGCGCTCCGCCAACAGCGCCTTCATCCCGCAATGCGGGCTGGCGCCGGGTTTCATCTCGATCGTCGCCAACGATCTCGCCAGCCGCTTCGACACGCTGGAGAGCGTGCGCATGCGGGTTGGGGCGCTGCCGCAGTACCCCTCGAATGCGCTGAACTACAATCTGACCTGGAGCACGGACGGCGTCATCAACGAATATTGCGAGCCTTGCGAGGCGATCGTCGAAGGCGAACTGATCGAAGTGCCGCCGTTGGAGGAGCGCGAGGAATTCTCGCTCGACGGCGTCACCTACGAGGCGTTCAACACGTCCGGAGGGCTCGGCACTCTGGCCGAAACGCTGAAGGGCAAGGTGCGCACGCTGAACTATCGCACCATCCGCTACCCTGGCCACGCCGCGATCATGAAGGCGCTGCTCAACGATCTCGGCCTGCGCCACCGCCGCGACGTGCTGAAGGACATTTTTGAGAGCGCCCTGCCGGCAACGCTGCAGGACGTGGTCATCGTCTTCGTCACCGTCAGCGGCCGCAAGAACGGCCGCCTGCTGCAGGAGACCTACGCCAACAAGATCTATGCCAGGCGTGTCGGCGATACGGTGCGTAGCGCCATCCAGATCACCACGGGCTCAGCCATCTGCGCGGTGCTCGACATGCTGGCCGACGGCACCTTGCCGGCGAAGGGTTTCATCAAGCAGGAGGACATCGCGCTCGATGCCTTCCTTGCCAACCGCTTCGGCCACGCCTATGCGCAGCACGAGATGGTTAGCCGGCTGGCGGGGTGAGCTGTGTAATCTCCCCCCTCGAGGGGGAGATGTCGCCGAAGGCGACAGAGGGGGTCGCCTCGCGTAGAGCGCTAACCTCCATCTGTCGCAAGGGAGGTCGCATCCAGTCGAACCGACCCCCTCTGGCCTGCCGGCCATCTCCCCCTCAAGGGGGGAGATCACCTGCCCTCAAACATGCAGCGCGTGCCCAAGCGCCTTCAGCGCGGCTTCCTGAAAACCCTCGCCTTGTGTCGGATGTGCATGGATGGTGCCGGCGATGTCCTCCAGCCGCGCGCCCATCTCCAGCGCCAGGCCGAACGCCGCCGACAGTTCCGACACGCCCTGGCCGACCGCCTGGATGCCGAGCACCAGATGGTTGTCCGCGCGGGCAACAACCCGGACAAATCCATCTTCACCCATTTTGGTCATTGCCCGGCCATTGGCGGCAAAAGGAAACAGCCCGACCTTGATCTCACCGCCGAGCCCCTTTGCCTCCTCCGGCGACAGGCCTGCGGTGACCAGTTCCGGATCGGTGAAGCAGATGGCGGGAATGCAGCGTTTGTCCCAGCTGCGCTTGTGGCCGGCGACGATCTCGGCGACCATTTCGCCTTGCGCCATCGCCCGGTGCGCCAGCATCGGCTCGCCGGTGACGTCGCCAATGGCAAAGATGCCGCGCATCGAGGTGCGGCACTGGTCGTCGATGCGGATGAATTTCCCCGCCATGTCGAGGTCGATCTGCTCCAGCCCCCAGTCTTCGATCACCGGCTTGCGCCCGACGGTGACCAGAATCCTGTCGGCAGCGATCTTGCCATTCTTGCCGGTGGCCGTCTCGATCAGCAGCGCATCGCGCTTGGTCGACAACCCCTTGGCCTTGGCGTTCACGAGCACCTCGATGCCGAGCTCAGTGAGCCGTTTCACCACCGGCCGGGTCAGTTCGGCATCATACTGCGCCAGTACGCGCGGCAAAGCCTCGACCACGGTCACCCTGGCGCCCATCTTGGCGAAGGCGATGCCGAGCTCGAGCCCGATATAGCCGCCACCAACGACGGCAAGCCTTTCCGGCACTTCGCTCAGCCCCAGCGCTTCGGTGGACGAGATCACCGGCCCACCGAACGGCAGTGACGGCAGCTCGACCGACGCCGAGCCGGTGGCGATCACCACCGTCTCGGCGCGGACGACCTGTGTACCGGTCTCTGTCTCGACCTCGACAGTCTTGCCGTCACGGAATTTCGCCCAGCCATGCACGGTCTTGACCCCGGCCCTCTTGAGCAGGCCGGCGACGCCGCTGTTCAGCCGGCTAACAATGCCGTCCTTCCAGGCGACGGTCGTTTCGAGATCAATGGATGGTGTTGCGACTGAAATGCCAAGCGGGCTCTTGCCGCCGGCCATGTGCGACGCCTTTTCGAACTCTTCGGCCGCATGGATCAGCGCCTTGGACGGAATGCAGCCGACATTGAGGCAGGTTCCGCCCGGCTTGCCGAACTCGACGATAACCGTATCGATGCCGAGCTGGCCGGCGCGGATGGCACAGACATAGCCGCCGGGCCCGGCGCCGATGACGAGCAGCTTGCAGGATATTTCCTTCATGTCGATATGCTCTTTTTGGCGAAGAAAGGCCCCGTCATCCGGCCGCTTCGCGGCCACCTTCTCCCCACCGGGGAGAAGAGGCTGGCGCCGGCGCTGGAGACCTCCTCTCCCCTCGGGGAGAGGGTGGCCGTAGCGAAGCGGAGGCCGGGTGAGGGGGCCTTTGCGACCGTTCTCATCTCATCAATCCACAAAAATCAGCGCCGGGGTTTCCAGCAGCGTCTTGATCCGTTGAATAAACACTGCGGCATCCCAGCCGTCGATCACCCGGTGGTCGAAGCTGGAGGACAGGTTCATCATCTTGCGCGGAATAAATTGGGTGCCGTCCCATACCGGCCGCACCATCATCTTGTTGACGCCGAGGATCGCCACTTCCGGATGATTGATCACCGGCGTCGTCGCCACGCCGCCCATGGCGCCGAGCGAGGTGATGGTGATGGTCGATCCCGAGAGCTCGTCGCGCGTCGCAGTGCCGGATCTGGCCGCCTCAGCGAGCCGGTTGAGCTCGGCGGCGCAGTCCCAGATGTCGCGCGCCTCGGCGTGCTTGACCACCGGCACCACCAGCCCAGAAGGCGTCTGCGCGGCGATGCCGACATGGACGCCGCCATGCTGGTGGACGATGCCGCCCTCGTCATCGAACAGCGCGTTGATATTGGGCTGGTCGGCGATCGCCTTGACCATCGCCCGCATCAGGAACGGCAGCAGCGTCAGCTTCGGCCTTTCCGCGCCGCTGCGCTTCTCCTTGTTGAGCGCCGCGCGCAAATCCTCGAGCGCAGTAACGTCGATCTCCTCGACATAGGTGATGTGCGGGATGCGAGACTTGGCCAGCGTCATCTTCTCGGCGATCTTTCGCCTGAGCCCGAGGATCTTGATGTCTTCGACGGCCTCGTTGCGGGCGAGGCCGGAGACCTTCGCAAGTTGCGGTCCGCGTGCCAGGAAGGCGTCGATGTCCTCATGCTGGACACGTCCGGCCGGGCCGCTGCCCGCTACCTGCCGAAGGTCGACGCCAGCCTCTTTTGCCCTGAGGCGGATGGCCGGCGACGCCAGCGGCTTTTCGCCTTCGGGACGCGGCGCGGCGACGGGCGCAGTACTACCACCGACCGCAGTACCCCCACCCCTAGCCCCTCCCCACAAGGGGGAGGGGGATTCCGTCGCCATGGCAGATTCATCCTCACGCGCGGAGACTTTTGCGGACGGGCGCGCGACAGATTTGGCATCAGCCTTGGGAGCCGAAGCGCGTCCCCCTCCCCCTTGTGGGGAGGGGCTAGGGGTGGGGGTAGCGCCGGTAGCTTTCGCCTCACCCTCTAACGATGTCGTACCCTCCCCCACATTGCCCTCGCCGGCCACTTTCAACCTGACGATGGGCGAACCGATCGCCACCGTGTCGCCGATCTCGGCGCCCAGCCAGAGGATCTCGCCATCGACCGGCGAGGGAATCTCGACCGTCGCCTTGTCGGTCATCACGGCGGCCAGCACCGCGTCCTCGCGCACGAGATCGCCGACCTTGACCTGCCATTCGACGAGCTCGGCCTCGGCGACGCCTTCGCCGACATCGGGCAGCTTGATCACATATTCGCCCATCGTCGTCAGGCCTCCATCGTTTCAACGAGCGCTCGGCCGAGCCTGGCCGGACCAGGAAAATAGTCCCACTCCTGCGCATGCGGATAGGGCGTGTCCCAGCCGGCGACCCGCGCCACCGGCGCTTCCAGATGATAGAAGCAGTTCTCCTGTACCAGCGCCGAAAGTTCGGCACCGAACCCGGATGTCAGCGTCGCCTCGTGCACGACCACGCAGCGGCCCGTCTTTTTCACCGAGCCGACGATCGTCTCGAGATCGAGCGGCAGCAGCGTCCTCAGATCGACGATCTCGGCGTCGATGCCGGTCTCCTCGGCCGCCGCCTGCGCGACATAGACCATCGTGCCATAGGCAAGCACGGTGACATCGGCACCCGGCCGGCGGATCACCGCCTTGCCGAGCGGGACCGTGTAATGCCCGTCCGCGACCTCGCCGAGCTCATGCTTCGACCACGGCGTCACCGGGCGCTCGTGATGGCCGTCGAACGGACCGTTGTAGAGCCGCTTCGGCTCCAGGAAGATCACCGGGTCGGGATCCTCTATCGCCGCGATCAAAAGACCCTTGGCGTCGTTCGGGTTGGACGGCACGACGACCTTCAGGCCGGAGACATGCGTGAATAGAGCCTCCGGGCTCTGGCTGTGGGTCTGGCCGCCAAAAATGCCGCCGCCGGTCGGCATCCTGACCACGATCGGGCAGGTGAAA
This sequence comes from Mesorhizobium sp. WSM4842, assembly GCF_055901575.1. NCBI lineage: Bacteria > Pseudomonadati > Pseudomonadota > Alphaproteobacteria > Hyphomicrobiales > Phyllobacteriaceae > Mesorhizobium > Mesorhizobium sp. WSM4842. The sequence continues at coordinate 1,064,028 of NZ_CM148372.1, read as the reverse complement.
TCGCCGTTCGAGCGGTAGCGCAGCCGCGCCGCCTCCGAGACGATCTGGTCATAGGCCGGATAAACATAGTCGGCAAACTGCACCTCGACGCAAGGTTTCAGGCCGTAGGCGGCCATGCCGATGGCCGAGCCGACAATGCCGGATTCGCTGATCGGCGCATCGAAGCAGCGGCTCTTGCCGTATTTCGCCTGTAGGCCCTGTGTGCAGCGGAAGACGCCGCCGAAGAAGCCGACATCCTCGCCGAACACGATGACGCGTTCGTCGCGCGCCATCGACACGTCCATGGCGTCGCGGATCGCTTCGATCATGGTCCGCCTTGGCATGGTCAGACCCCTGCCTGCTGGCGTTGGCGCCTGAGATGCGGCGGCATCTCGGCATAGACTCCCTCGAACATGTCGCGCGCCGAGGGCTTGCCGCCGGCATGCAGCGTGCCGTGGCGCTCGGCCTCCCTTTGCGCTGCGATCACCGTTTCGAGGATTTCCGCCTCGGCCTGAGTGTGGCGTTCGTCCGACCAGACGCCGCGCTGGATGAGGTGGTTTTTCAGCCTGACGATCGGGTCGCCGAGCGGCCATGCGTCGGACTCGGCCTTCGGCCGGTAGGCCGACGGATCGTCCGAGCTCGAATGCGCGCCGACGCGGTAGGTGACATATTCGATCAGCGTCGGCCCGAGATTTTTCCGCGCGCGCTCGGCCGCCCATTTAGCCACGGCATGGACGGCCAGATAATCGTTGCCGTCGACCCGCAGCGAGGGAATGCCGAAACCAAGACCGCGGGCGGCGAAAGTGCCGGAGCCGCCCCGGGCGATGCCCTGAAAAGTCGAGATCGCCCACTGGTTGTTGACGACATTGAGCACGACCGGCGCCTTGTAGGTCGAGGCGAACACCAGCGCCGAATGGAAATCGGACTCGGCCGTCGAACCATCGCCGATCCAGGCGGCGGCGATCTTCGAATCATTGCTGATCGCCGAAGCCATCGCCCAGCCGACCGCTTGGATATATTGCGTTGCCAGATTTCCGGAGATCGAGAAGAAGCCGTGCTCCTTCGACGAATACATGATCGGCAGCTGCCGCCCCTTCAGCGGATCGGCCTCGTTCGAATAGATCTGGTTCATCATTGTGACCATCGGATAGCCGTCGGCGATGAGCAGCCCGGCCTGCCGATAGGTCGGAAAGTTCATGTCGCCCGACGCCAGCGCCTTGCGGAAGGCGCAACTCACCGCCTCTTCGCCGAGATGCTGCATGTAGAAAGAGGTCTTGCCCTGGCGCTGCGCCATCTGCATGCGCGCGTCGAAGCTGCGCAGCTTCATCATATGGCGCAGCCCTTCCAGCAACTCGTCGTCGGAAAGCAGGCCGGCCCACGGACCGACGGCTTCGCCGGCGCGGTTCAGCACGCGGATGATCGAGAACGCCATGTCGCGGATGGTGCGCGGATCGACGTCGATCTCCGGGCGCGGCACCGAGCCGGCCTTGGGGATGGTCACATCAGAGAAATCCGGCGTCCCGCCCGGCCGCACCTCGGGTTCCGGCACATGGAAGCGCAACATTCCTGTTTCGGCCATGACCTTCGTCCTCCCATGTTGCCCGGCGCGATATTTGCACACCGCCAGACCAGTGCCAATTCGTCGGGCAGGGCTTCAGGCCAGCGACGCGCCAGCCAGCACTTGCCAAGATGAAGATATGTCGGCGAAATTTCTTGTCGATCTTCCGCCGCCATGCGCAATTTGGCGCATGATTGCGCCGGGTTTCCCGCCAGATAAGACAATGCGTCGGATTGAGGCCTCGCGCGGCGCCCCTTTCCTTCTCCCCTTGTGGGAGAAGGTGTCGCCGAAGGCGACGGATGAGGGTGTTCCAGCTTGGCAAGGACGGCACTCCGTCCAGCACCCCTCAACCGTCTTGGCGCTACGCGCCAATCCACCTTCTCCCACAAGGGGGAGAAGGAAAGGAGGGGTGCGCCGTTCACCCCGCACCCGCATCATGCTAACCAGAACCCATGGCACAGAAGAAAGGTTACGAAGTCGATTCGTGGTTGGCGCGGCCGGACCCGCGCATCTCGATCGTCCTGCTTTACGGGCCCGATCGCGGGCTCGTCGCCGAGCGGGCGAAGGCCTTTGCCGGCAAAACCGGACTGCCGCTCGACGATCCGTTCTCGGTGGTCAGGCTGGACGGTTCGGAAGTCGACCACGACGAGGGCCGCCTGCTCGACGAGGCGCGCACCGTGCCGATGTTTTCGGACCGGCGCCTGCTCTGGGTGCGCAATGCCTCGGGCCAGAAGGCGCTTGCCGATGACGTCAAGGCGCTGACATCAGAGCCGCCGCGTGACGCCATCATTCTGATCGAGGCCGGCGACCTGAAGAAAGGCGTCGGGTTGCGTTCCATCGTCGAGGCGGCAGACATTGCCATGGCCTTGCCGTGCTACGCCGACGAGGCCCGGGACATCGATGCGGTCATCGACGACGAATTGCGCAAGGCCGGCATGTCGATGACGCTGGAGGCCCGTCAGGCGCTGCGCCGTAACCTCGGTGGTGACCGGCTGGCCTCCCGCGGCGAGATCGAAAAGCTGGTGCTTTATGCCCACGGTCAGGCCGAAATCGGCCTCGACGACGTCAAGGCGACATCGGGCGACGTCTCCGGTCTGTCCTTCGACGACGCCGTCGATGCCGTGCTCGAAGGCAAGGTCGGCGATTTCGACATGGCCTTCACCCGCCACTGCCAGTCCGGCGGCCAGGCTTTTCTGGTGCTTTCCTCGGCGATGCGGCAGCTGCAGGCGATCCAGGCGATGCGCGGCTTGATGGACACCGGCGGCCGCAACGCCGCGGCGGTCGTTGCCGCGGCGCGCCCGCCGGTTTTTTTCTCGCGGCGCAAGTTGGTGGAGAACGCCCTCGAACGCTGGAACAGCGAGGCGCTTGGCCGCGCTTTGACCAGGCTGCAGACGGCGGTCCTGCAGACGCGGCGCCGGCCGGACCTCTCGGTCGCGCTGGCACGGCAGGCGCTGCTCGGCATTGCTGTGGAAAGCGCCCGGCTGCTCCGAGGTAACGGCTTGTAGGGGCCTCGTGGAAACGAAGAAACCAAAGCTCAATCTGTCAGAGCGAATCAAGCTCGCATTTCGTTATGGCGATCTTAATCCGACTACTGATTCCGAAGAACTCAAACGAAGGGATGAGTTTCTCGTCAGTATCTCAGGCTACTTCGTTATTATATTCAAACTGATACTCGTGGGCTTCGCCATCTTCGCGATTGCCGCCACAATAGTCATTAATCTTCAGTGAGAGCGTCCAGCCCAGACAAAACTCCAATTTGGAGGCTAGCAGTTGTCGATGCTTGCGCCGCCCCTCATTGCCCTGCCGGGCATTTCTCCCCGTAAACGGGGAGAAAGAGGCTGACCGCAGCCTCGGCACCTTTTCTGCAACGTTGGTGATTGGCGAAACCCTCGATGACAGCCCCCTCTCCCGTCGCTATACGGGGAGAGGATGCCGGCAGGCAGGTGAGGGGCGGCGGAAACGCTGGAGCAGGTAGGCTATGAGGTCGCCTGTCCTCGCCTAAAACAAGCAGACCCCGAGGCCATTGCCGGCTAATCACCGCTCCTGCTTCAACCGCCGGCAAAGCTCATCGAGCTGCTCCAGCGTCCGGTAAGCGACGCTGATCACGCCGCCGCGCTCCTTGTGCTCGATCGTGACGATCATGCCGATCGTGCCGGTCATCAGCTTTTCCAGCGCCAACGTATCGGCATCCTTCTGTGCCGGTGCTGCAGGCTGTCGCTTTACCGTTGGAGCGCCGGTCGGCATCTGCGCCAGCGCTTCGGCCTGGCGCACCGAAAGCCCGTCCTCGACGATCCGCTTGGCCAGGCCCGCCGGATCCTGCGCCGTCACCAATGTGCGGGCGTGGCCGGCCGACAGCGCGCCATCGACCAGCATGTCGCGAATCACGTCCGGCAGCTTCAGCAGCCTGAGCGTGTTGGCGACGTGGCTGCGGCTCTTGCCGATCACCTGGCCGAGATCGGCCTGGGTGTAGCCGTGATCGTCGATCAGCTGCTGGTAGCCCATCGCCTCCTCGACCGGGTTGAGGTCGGTGCGCTGGACGTTTTCGATGATCGCCAGTTCGAGCGCGGTGCGATCGTTGACATCGCGCACGATGATCGGGATCTCGGTCAGCCCGGCGCGCTGCGCCGCGCGCCAGCGCCGCTCGCCGGCGATGATCTCGTAGCGGCCAGCTTGCGTCGGCGATGGCCGTGCCACCACCGGCTGCACCACGCCATGTTCACGGATCGACTGGGCAAGATCGGTCAGGTCGGCGTCGCCAAAATGCCGGCGCGGATTCTTTGGGTTCGGGCTCAGGAACTCGATCGGCACCTTGCCGTCGGCATTCATGCCCTGCTTTTCCGGCGCTGCCGGCCGATCGATTTCGCCGATCAGCGCCGCCAGTCCCCGCCCCAGTCTTTTTCTCGAAAGGTCTTCACTCATCATCTGTCCAGATCGTTTCGGTATCGAATCGGCTTCTAGGCGGCGCGCAGTTTGCGCTCGCGGCGGATCACCTCGGAGGCAAGCTGCAGATAGGCCTGGCTGCCGGAGCATTTGAGGTCGTAGAGGATCGCCGGCTTGCCGTAGGACGGCGCCTCGGAGACACGCACATTGCGCGGGATCACGGTTTCATAGACCTTGTCGCCCATATGCGCCCGCACGTCCTGCACCACCTGGTTGGCGAGATTGTTGCGCCCGTCGAACATGGTTAGCACGATGCCCTGGATCGTCAGCTCGGGATTGATCGAGCGGCGAACCTGCTCGACCGTCTCCAGCAGCTGGCTCAAGCCTTCGAGCGCGAAGAACTCGCATTGCAGCGGCACCAGCACCGAATCGGCCGCCGCCATCGAGTTCAGCGTCAGAAGATTGAGCGACGGCGGACAATCGATCAGCACATAGCCAAAATTGGCCGATCGATCAGCCGAGGCGCGTAAGGCGTTGCGCAGCCGCAGCACCCGGTCCGGCGCCGACGCGATCTCCATTTCGATGCCGAGCAGGTCGAGCGTCGACGGCACGATCGACAGGCCCGGCACCGCCGTCGGGATCGCCGCCGCCTCCAGATCGAGCTCGCCAGTCAGCACGTCATAGGAGGAAACGGTGCGGTCGCGCCGGTCGATGCCGAGGCCGGTGCTGGCATTGCCTTGCGGATCAAGATCGACGATCAGCACCCGCTCGCCGATCGCGGCCAGCGCCGTGGCCAGATTGATGGCCGTCGTCGTCTTGCCGACGCCGCCCTTCTGGTTGGCTACGGTGATGATTCGGGGGCCATTCTTCATCATGGGTCTATGCCAGAAATTCATTCCGAGGTCGCCGATCTAAGTCAGTTGGCGCAAATCAGACAGTTCGAGGATGACGCCATGAGCGTCGGTCGCGCTGGCATGTTCTACCAGATCGAACGACCATCGTTGAGCGCTTTCTGCCAGTTCGGCACGGTAATCCCGGCCTTTGTGGAACAGGCCGCGCGCGCCGGCCGTCAGCCACGGCGCCGACAGTTTGAGCAAGACCGGTAGCGACGCCAGCGCTCTGGCAGTGACGATTTGAGGTGTTGAAACAAACGGATAGGCGTCGTCGATGCGACGCGCGACGACCCTGGCGGGCAGGTTGAATTGGCCGACGACCGCTTGCAGGAACGATGCTTTTTTCCGATTGCTTTCAACCAGATCGATACTGGCGCCGTCGCGCTCGGCGAGCAGGAACGCAAGCACAAGGCCGGGAAAACCGCCGCCAGAGCCGAGATCGATCCAGCGCTTCGCCTCTGGTTTGATTCGCGCCAGCTGCGCGCTGTCGAGGATGTGGCGGCGCCAGACATCGTCCTGCGTCGACTGCGCCGCCAGGTTTATCCGGCGGTTCCATTTCTGAAAGACCGTCTCGAACTCTACCAGGCGTTCGAATGTTTCACGTGAAACTGGACCGGCAGCCTCTTGCAGGCTCGCCCATGAGGCAGCGCTCACGCAACATTCCTTCGTGCAGCAGCCTCGGCGTTGCGGACATGCGCGACAATGATGGCCAGTGCAGCCGGCGTCATGCCTTCCATACGCTGCGCATCGGCGATCGAGCGCGGCTGACGCGCCAGCATCTTCTGCTTCAGCTCATTGGAAAGGCCTGGAACAGAGGCGAAATCGAGTGAATCCGGGATCAGCCGGCTCTCCTCATGCCTGATCTGCGTGACGTCAGCTTCCTGGCGATCGAGATAGACCGAATATCTCGCTTCCGTTTCGAGGCGCTCGGCCGTCTTGGCGTCGATTGCTGCAAACTGCGGAGCGATTCGGGCCAGCCAACCGACATCGACGCCGGGATAGGCCAGCAACTCATAGGCGGAGCGGCGCACACCGTCCCTGTTGATCTCGAGCCCATGGCGCGCCGCTTCGTTGGGGGTCATGGTCGTGCCAAGCGCAAGGTCCCTCGCCTTTTCAAGGTCCTGCACGACGTCGCTAAACCGTTGCATCCGCTCCTGCGAGGCAATCCCGAACTTCATCGCCAGCGGCGTGAGCCGCTCATCGGCGTTGTCGGCCCGCAGCGACAGCCGGAACTCGGCCCGCGAGGTGAACATCCGGTAAGGTTCGGCGATGCCGCGGCTGGTCAGGTCGTCGACCATGACGCCGATATAGGCCTCGGTGCGACTGAGCACGATCTGGTCGCTCGCCGGAGCCTGCCGCGCGGCGTTGAGGCCGGCCAGCAGCCCTTGCGCGCCGGCCTCCTCGTAACCAGTGGTGCCGTTGATCTGCCCTGCCAGAAAAAGACCGGAGATTCGCTTGGTTTCCAGCGTCGGCTTGAGCTCGCGCGGATCGACATGGTCATATTCGATGGCGTAACCCGGCTGCAGCATGGTGACACGCTCAAGGCCAGGAATGGTTTTTAGAATGTCGAGCTGTACGTCCTCCGGCAGCGAAGTCGAAATGCCGTTCGGGTAGACGGTGTCGTCGTCCAGCCCTTCCGGCTCAAGGAAAATCTGGTGGCCCTCGCGGTCGCCGAACTTGACGATCTTGTCCTCGATCGACGGGCAGTAACGCGGCCCAACGCCTTCGATAGAGCCGGAATACATTGCGGAACGGCTCAGATTGGCGCGAATCAGCTCATGCGTCGCCGCGGTCGTTCGCGTGATGCCGCAATGGATCTGCGGGTTGTCGATGCGGTCGGTCATCAGCGAAAACGGCACGGGATTGTCATCGGCCGCCTGACTCTCCAGCGACGCCCAATCGATCGTCCGCCCGTCCAACCGTGGCGGCGTGCCGGTCTTCAACCGCCCAAGCTTGAAGCCGGCGCGGCTCATCGTGGCCGACAGGCCGATGCTGGCCTGCTCGTTCATGCGGCCGGCAACGATCTTCTTCTCGCCGATATGGATCAGCCCGCGCAGAAAGGTGCCGGTCGTCAGCACCACGGCGCAGCAAGCAAGTCTGCGACCATCCGCCAGCAGCACGGCCGCTATGCGTCCATTGTCGATTTCGAAATCCAGAACCTCGCCCTCGACCACGTCGAGACCGGCCTGCTCGCGAATCGCCGCCTGCATGGCGAGCCGATAGAGTTTTCTGTCCGCTTGCGTCCGCGGCCCGCGAACTGCCGGGCCCTTGCGGCGGTTGAGCAAACGGAACTGGATGCCGGCCGCATCGGCGACGCGCCCCATCAGCCCGTCCATAGCGTCGATCTCGCGAACCAGATGCCCCTTGCCAAGCCCGCCGATCGCCGGATTGCACGACATGACGCCGATCGTCTCGAAGCGCAGCGTCACCAGCGCCGTCCTCGCGCCAGCGCGCGAGGCCGCGCTGGCCGCCTCGCAACCAGCATGGCCGCCACCCACCACAACCACATCATAATGATCGGTCATTTTAGAATCCCGAATTCAAGTGGACCGACACATGTGCCCGGAGGCACGCGCTGTCAAGAACACCGTCGATTGGCGGGTAATCTCTTCGGATATGTAGCAGGGACAAACCCATGCTGAGACGGCCAAAGTCGGCGCCGCCCCTCTTGCCTTCTCCCCTTGTGGGAGAAGGTGGATTGGCGCGCAGCGCCGAGACGGAAGAGGGGTGCTGGCCGGAGTGCCGACTTTGCCAAGCTGGAACACCCCTCATCCGTCGCCTTCGGCGACACCTTCTCCCACAAGGGGAGAAGGAAGAGCCGCACATCGCCCCGGAAGAATGAAGCGATTGCCCAGCGAATCGTTTCACGTGAAACAATGCCTTCGAGCTAATCGCGTGGTGTTTCACGTGAATCATCCGAGGCCGCCCAACCTCCCCAAGTGTTTCACGTGAGTCACTTGCCAATGCAGAACTGCGAGAAAATAACGTCCAGCATGTCCTCGACATCGACCGCTCCAATGATGCGGCCAAGCCTATCCGCTGCCAGCCGCAATTCCTCGGCCCGCAACTCCTGCCCGCGCTCATCCCCTGCCACTGCCGCAAGCAGGAAGCGCTTCGTCTCATTGAGGAGTTCGACGTGCCGCAGCCGCGACGGCAGGACGTCACCGGCCTCGCCGATCTGCGCGGCGGCGCGACGGCCGATCTCCGCCAGCAATTCCGCCTGCCCTGTCCCGTCCCTGGTCGAGATTACCACGTCGTAGCGCGCCACAAGCGATTCATCCCGCAGCAAATCGACCTTCGTCCCGATCCTCAATGACGGGACATCGGCTGGAACTACGCCGATGGGGACCGGCTCCATCATATCCTCCAACACCAGCAACAAATCGGCAGTGCCGGCCTTGCTCCTCGCCCTTTCGATACCGATCGCCTCGATCCTGCCGGGTGTCTCACGCAAGCCGGCGGTGTCGGTTACTCTTACCCGCATCCCCTCCAGATCCAGCACCACTTCGAGCAGATCGCGGGTGGTGCCGGGCTCTTCGGTGACGATCGCCGCCTCGCGCCGGGCCAGAGCGTTGAACAGGCTGGATTTGCCGGCATTCGGTGCGCCGAGGATGACGACCTCGAACCCGTCGCGGATGATCTCGGCGGCCCGGAACCCTTGGACATGACGTTCGATCTCGTCGATCATCGCGCGGACGTCCGACCAGACCGTCTCCGCAACGGAACCCGGCACATCGTCTTCGTCGGCAAAATCGATCTCGGCCTCGATCATCGCCCGTGCATGAATAAGCCGACGGCGCCAGTTGACATAGAGCTCGCTCTGCGCGCCTTCGGCATTCTGCACGGCAAAGCGCCGCTGCGCCTCCGTCTCGGCATTGACGAGATCGGCCAGCGCCTCGGTCTCGACCAGATCGACCTTGCCGTTGAGAAACGCACGGCGGGTGAACTCGCCCGGCTCGGCATGCCTGACGCCGTCAAAGCCGGCGATCGTTTCCAGCATCTTCGCCACCACGGCACGCCCGCCATGGACATGGAATTCGGCGATGTCCTCGCCGGTAAAGCTGTTGGGCCCGGCAAAAAAGACGACCAGGCCGCTGTCGAGCACCGATCCGTCGGGCGCCCTGAACTTGCGATATGCGGCAACACGGTTCTGAACAATCGAACCGGCAATCGTTTCGACGACGAATCGACTCTTCGAGCCGGAAATGCGGATCACGGCAACACCGGCGGGCAGGCGGCCGCTCGACAGGGCAACTATGGAATCACCGGAAATCATTTGCCGACCCAGCACAACCGCCCTAGCTTCGCTTGTTCATTGACAATTGCCGAGTTATCAACCGTGACATTGCCCGCGCAAAATCTACTTGCCGAAGAGGCCAGCCCCTACCTGCAGCAGCATAGCGGCAACCCGGTGCATTGGCGGGCATGGTCGCCGGCGTCGCTTGCCGAGGCAAGGGCGCTCGAGCGGCCAATCCTGCTCTCGGTCGGCTACGCGGCCTGTCACTGGTGCCATGTCATGGCCCACGAAAGCTTCGAGAACGACGACGTCGCCGCCGTCATGAACCGTCTCTTCGTCAATATCAAGGTCGATCGCGAGGAGCGGCCGGACATCGACCAGATCTATATGGCCGCACTGTCCTCGATGGGCGAGCAGGGCGGATGGCCGCTGACCATGTTCCTGACACCGGACGGAAAACCTTTCTGGGGCGGCACCTATTTTCCGCGCGAGGCACGTTACGGTCGCCCTGGCTTCGTCCAGGTGCTGGAGGCGGTCGACAAGGCGTGGCGCGAGAAGAAAGAAAGCGTTAACCAAAGCGCCGACGGCCTGACCACGCATGTCAAGGCGCGGCTGGCGGGCACGCATGCCAAGGCCGTGCTCGATCGCGACACGCTCGCCACGCTCGCCAACGGTATCGACGGCATGATCGACCGGGATCTGGGCGGCCTGCGCGGCGCGCCCAAATTCCCCAATGCGCCGTTCATGCAGACGCTCTGGCTGTCCTGGCTGCGCGACGGCGCCACAGCCCATCGCGACGCCGTCCTGCTCAGCCTCGAAAAGATGCTGGCTGGCGGCATCTACGACCATATCGGCGGCGGGCTGAGCCGCTACTCCACCGATGCCGAATGGCTGGTGCCACATTTCGAAAAGATGCTCTACGACAACGCCCAGCTCGTCCGGCTGTGCAACTGGGCTTATGCGGCGACCGGCAATGAATTGTTCCGGGGGCGAATCGAAGAGACGATCGACTGGCTCTTGCGCGAGATGCGCGTCGATGGCGGTGCCTTCGCTGCCAGCCTCGACGCCGACAGCGAGGGCGAAGAGGGGTTGTTCTACACCTGGAGCAGGGATGAGATCGAAACCGCTCTCGGCGACGAATCAGCCTTATTTGTCAAATACTTCACGCTTTCCGGCCCGCATGGCTGGGAGGGCAAGCCGATCATCCACCAGACTGAGGCCCAGCAAAAGCAAAGCGTCGCCGATCGCGACCGGCTCATCCCGCTGAAAGAAAAATTGCTGGCAGCCCGGGAGCAGCGCGTCAGACCCGGGCGTGACGGCAAAATCCTGACCGATTGGAACGGCCTGGTGATCGCGGCTCTCGCCGAAGCCGGGCGCGCTCTGAAACGGATCGACTGGATCGAGGCGGCGGAACAGGCCTTTGCTGCCATTGCCAGCGCTGGTCGAGACGGCCGGCTGCCGCATTCGATGCTTGGCGCAAAGAAGCTTTTTCCGGCGCTGTCGAGCGATTACGCCGCCATGACCAACGCCGCGATCTCATTGTTCGAGGCTACCGGCACATCGAGTTATGCCAAGCTGGCCGGCCAATTCATCGCGCAGCTCGATCAATGGCATAGCGATGAGAACAACATCGGCTACTATCTCACCGCGTCGGACAGCAGCGACGTGCCGATCCGCATCAGGGGCGATGTCGACGAGGCCATTCCGTCAGCGGCCGGCCAGATCATCGAGGCTCTGGTTCGATTGTCTTCGCTTTCGGGCGATCTCGAATTGCAGGAAAAGACCTTGAGGATCGCCGAACACGCGGCCGGCCGTGCGGCGCACCAGGCCTATGGCCAAGCGGGTGTCGTCAACGCCTGTGCCTTGGCGATCGAGCCGTTGAAGCTGGTGCTGGTGGAGAACCCGGAGAATCCGGGGCTTGTTCCGGTCGCGAATCGAAATCCGGACCCGCGCCGGATCGACACTATCGTGCCGGTCGGTTCGGCGACAAACCTGCCGATGCTCCCAGGCGGCGTTCTGCCGCCAACGACCGAGCCCGGCGCCTGGCTGTGCACCGGGCAGGTCTGCCTGCCGGTGATAACGGACACTGAGGAGCTCGAGCGGCGGTTGCGGCGCGGATAGGTGAGGGGGTGCGCGGTTCTCCTTCTCCCCTTGTGGGAGAAGGCAGGAAGGGGCAGCGCTGTCCAACCCCTTACGTATTCATCGAATCGAAGAAATCCGCGTTGGTCTTGGTCTGCTTGAGCTTGTCGATCAGGAACTCGATGGCGTCGGTGGTGCCCATCGGCGCCAGGATGCGGCGCAGCACGAAGATCTTCTGCAGATCCTGGCGGGCGACCAGCAGGTCTTCCTTGCGGGTGCCGGACTTGAGGATGTCCATGGCCGGATAAATGCGCTTGTCCGCGACCTTGCGGTCGAGCACGATCTCCGAGTTGCCGGTACCCTTGAACTCTTCGAAGATGACCTCGTCCATACGGCTGCCGGTGTCGATTAGCGCGGTGGCGATGATGGTCAGCGAGCCGCCTTCCTCGATGTTGCGGGCGGCACCGAAGAAGCGCTTCGGCCGCTGCAGCGCATTGGCGTCGACACCGCCGGTCAGCACCTTGCCGGATGACGGCACCACGGTGTTGTAGGCACGGCCGAGGCGGGTGATCGAATCCAGCAGAATGACGACGTCGCGCCCGTGCTCGACAAGGCGCTTGGCCTTCTCGATCACCATTTCGGCGACCTGGACGTGGCGCACCGCCGGTTCGTCGAAGGTCGAGGAGACGACCTCGCCCTTCACCGAACGCTGCATGTCGGTGACTTCTTCCGGCCGCTCGTCGATCAAGAGCACGATCAGATAGCATTCCGGATGATTGGTGGTGATCGAGTGGGCGATGTTCTGTAAGAGCACCGTCTTGCCGGTGCGCGGCTGCGCCACGATCAGGGCGCGCTGGCCTTTACCGAGCGGCGCCACCAGGTCGATGACGCGGGCCGAAATGTCCTTCGAGGTCGGAACATCCATTTCCATCTTCAGCCGCGAGGTCGGATAAAGCGGCGTTAGATTGTCGAAATGGATCTTGTGGCGGATCTTTTCCGGGTCGTCGAAATTGATCGTGTTGACCTTGAGCAGCGCGAAATAGCGCTCGCCCTCTTTCGGGCTGCGGATCGGGCCTTCGACCGTGTCGCCGGTCTTCAGCGAGAACCGGCGGATCTGCGACGGCGAGATGTAGATATCGTCCGGACCCGGCAGATAATTGGCGTTGGCCGAGCGCAGGAAGCCAAATCCGTCCTGCAGCACTTCGACGACGCCGTCACCGATGATCTCGATATCCTGGGTCGCCAGCCGCTTCAGGATCGCGAACATCAGCTCCTGCTTGCGCATCACACTGGCGTTCTCGACCTCGAGCGATTCGGCATAGGCAATCAGCTCTGGCGGTTTCTTGTTCTTGAACTCGGTGAGTTTCATTTCTTGCATCATTAGACGGACTCTGAGTGAGTAAGCATGGGGAAAATATCGGCGGGATGCGACAAATGCCGGGCGCGGCCGAAGCGATGAATGGGCGGCGCATGACGGGAAGGAAGACCCGTCTTTTATCGTCGGTCGACTAAAAGAGCAAGCCGCCTTTTGTGGCCGCTGCGCGTCTCTCTTGACGCGCAAAGGGACGCTGTAAGACTTTTCGAGTCCCGCATCGTACTTTCCGAAAATCGATTCCGATTTCTGGCCGATGCGGCGGCGTCAGAACGGCTTCACGATGACCAGCACGACGACGACGATCATCAGCAATGTGGGGATCTCGTTGACGATCCGCCAGTGCTTCGCGGGCTTTTCGTTGCGGTCCTCGGCGAATTTGCGGACCGCGCCTGCCAGATAGCCATGAACGGCGGAGAGCCCGAGCACCGCGGCGATCTTGGCATGCAGCCATCCGCCCTGAAAAGCAAAGCCTTTCCAGGCCAGCCAGAGGCCGAATACCCAGGTGATGATCATGGCCGGATTGATGATGCCGCGTAGCAGCCGGCGCTCCATCACCTTGAAGGTTTCCGACTGGGCGGAGCCTTTCTCGGCGTCGGCATGATAGACCAGCAGCCGCGGCAGATAGAGCATGCCCGCCATCCAGGAGATGACGGCGATGACATGGATCGCCTTTGCCCAGGGATAGAAATCATCCGGCCCGAACAGGAACAGAAGCCCAGCCAGGACGAGGAAGATGACGATGGCGATCGCTGCTCGACGCATCGCTCCCGCCCCGCTGCTGTCCGCACCACTGTTGGCGTTATTCGTGTCGGTCATCGACGTGCCCGCACCATCTTCACCATCGCCTCGACATGCGCGATCGGCGTCTCCGGCGTGATGCCATGGCCGAGATTGAAGATCAGCGGCCCATCGCCCAATGCTTTCAGGATTGCGTCGACGCCGTCGGCTAGCGCCTTGCCGCCGGCCACCAGCCGCAACGGATCGAGATTGCCCTGTACGGCGCCACCGCGCTGCAGTTCCTTCGCCGTCGTCAACGGCACGGTCCAGTCGAGCCCCAGCCCCGTCACGCCGGTTTTTTTGCGATAGCTGCGATAGTGGGCGCCGGCGCCCTTGGGAAAGCCGATAATCGGAACATTGGGATGGACGGCCCGAACCTGCCTGACGATCTCCGCCACCGGCCCGACGCAAAAGACCTCGAATGAAACTTCATCGAGCACGCCGGACCACGAGTCAAAGATCTGCACCACATCGGCGCCGGCTTCGATCTGGCGGATCAGATAGGCGGCCGAATGATCGGCAAGGACGTTCAGCAGCTGCAGGAAAGCCGCCGGCTCGCGATAGGCAAACAGCCGCGCCGGCGCCTGATCTGAGGTGCCGTGGCCGGCGATCATATAGGTCGCCACCGTCCACGGCGCGCCGCAGAAGCCGATCAGCGTCGTTTCATCTGGCAGCTTTGCCCGCAAACGTCTGACCGTCTCATAGACCGGTTCGAGATTCACGTGAAACGTTTCGCCGTCGAGAGCCGCAATCTCCGTTGCCGAGATCGGCGTCAACAGCGGCCCGCGTCCCTCTTCGAAGCGCACGTCGCGGCCCAGCGCATGCGGCACGACAAGGATATCGGAAAACAGGATCGATGCGTCGAAGCCGAAGCGTTCGATCGGCTGCAGTGTCACTTCCACGGCAAGATCGGGATCGTAGCAAAGATCGAGGAATGACCCGGCCCGCCTGCGTGTCTCCCGATATTCCGGCAGATAGCGGCCAGCCTGGCGCATCATCCAGATCGGCGGCGGAAACGCAGCCTTGCCCTTCAACACGTCCAGCATGATCCGGTTTTCAGGCATTCAGCACTCGCCTCTCCAGGCTTCTCTATAATTAAATATTCTATTTCTAGGAATCTTATGATTCTAAGAGTCTGTTGGTATCGGTGGTTGTTTCCTGTCCCGCTTTGCCCCGGAAAAGGCCAGCCAGCATATTGTCGCGTGCTTCTTCTGCGGGATAGGAGGACTTTGGGGACAGTTGGAAATTTCCAACTGGGAACAATGCGTTGCCGCCCGCGCAAAGAAAACGGACCTGTGGATAACGCCTAGTCAAAAAAGCACGTCCCCGAACTTGTCCCCAGCCGCCCGACGAAGCCGACAGCGCATCGAATTGTGGACAAACTGGCATCTGATACAGTCGCCCCGAACCGGCCGATCTTTCCGACCGACCTTATCCACATCGGCCCACAGCTTGGAACGAACCCCTGTGAACAAACCCCAGAGCTTCTTTCACCTTCACCTGATTTCCGATGCCACCGGTGAAACGCTGCTGGCGGCCGGGCGCGCGGCTTCCGCGCAATATAAGGATGCGCGCGCCATCGAGCATATCTACCCGCTCATCCGCACCGAAAAGCAGGTGACGAAAGTGTTCGAGGACATAGAGGAGGAGCCGGGCATCATCCTTTATACGGTCGTCGACCAGAACCTCGCCCGCGGCATCGACGAACGCTGCGCGGCAATGGGCCTGCCTTGCGTCTCCGTGCTGGAACCGGTGCTGACCGTGTTCCAGTCCTATCTCGGCACGCCGGCCGGCCGCCGCGTCGGCGCCCAACATGTCCTCGACGCCGAATATTTTCGCCGCATCGACGCGCTCAACTTCACCATGGAGCATGATGACGGACAGCTGCCGGCCAATATGGACGATGCCGACATTGTGCTCGTCGGCATTTCGCGCACCTCGAAGACGCCGACCAGCATCTATCTCGCCAATCGCGGCATCAAGACCGCCAATATCCCGATCGTGCTCGGCGTGCCGGTGCCGGAAAGCCTGGTCAACGCCGCGAAGCCGCTGATCGTCGGGCTCATCGCCACCGCCGAGCGCATCTCGCAGGTTCGCCAGAACCGCATCCTCGGCAACACCAGCGCCTATGAGCCTACCGACTATGTCGACCGCGCCGCGATCAGCGAAGAGCTTGCCTATGCCCGCAAGATCTGCACCCGGCATGGCTGGCCGATGATCGACGTCAGCCGCCGCTCGATCGAGGAGACGGCGGCGGCTATCGTTGCCCTGCGCGGCAAGACGCGCTAGGGCGTGTGATATTCAGGTGATGCCGGCCTGCAAACGGCGGCTTCCTGCGCTTCCGGTGCTCACGTACGAAAAGTACGCTCCGCTCCGGTTCTCGGAAGCCACCATTTTCGGCTCGGCCTGACCTGAATCTCGACACACCCTAGTGAGCGTCAGGAATCGGGCGATAAAAAATGGCCGAAAAAATCATCCTTGCCTCGAGCAGCTCGTTTCGCAAGGCGCTGCTTGTCCATGCCGGCGTGGCGGTCGAGGCGGTTCCGGCGGAAGTCGACGAGCGCGCGCTCGAAGCGCCCTTGCAGGGCAGCGGTATCTCGCCCGAGGACGTCGCACTGGTGCTTGCCGAGGCCAAGGCCACCGAGGTCAGTGAGCGAAAGCTCGGCGCCCTTGTGCTCGGCTGCGACCAGACGCTGTCGCTCGCCGACGAAGTGTTCCACAAGCCAGCCGACATGGAAGCCGCGCGCCGCCATCTCTTGGCGCTATCGGGAAAGACCCATCAACTCAACAGCGCCGTCGTGCTGGCCCGCGACGGCGCGGCCCTGTGGCGGCATGTCGGCATCGCCAGCCTGACCATGCGAAAGCTCGAGCCCGCCTTCATCGGCCGCCATCTGGCGCGAGTCGGCGCCAAGGCGCTGTCCAGCGTCGGCGCCTACCAGATCGAAGGCGAGGGCATCCAGCTGTTCGAAAGAATAGAAGGCGACTATTTCACCATTGTCGGCCTGCCGCTTCTGCCCGTCCTGGCCAAGCTGCGTGACCTCGGCGCCATCGATGGCTGAGGCCGCGAAAAAGGCCTTCGTCACCGGCCACCCGGTAGCGCATTCCCGGTCGCCGAAGATCCATGGCTATTGGCTGGCGAAGTACGGTGTCGACGGCAGCTACCGGGCGATCGACGTCGCGCCGGAGGCTTTTGCCGAATTTGTCAAAACGCTCGCGGCGAATGGCTACCGTGGCGGCAACGTCACCATCCCGCACAAGGAGGCCGCCTTCGCGCTGGCGGCGCGCCGCGACGATGCGGCCGAACAGATCGGCGCGGTCAATACGCTCTGGTTCGAGGGCGGAAAACTGTGGGGCGGCAACACCGACGCCCATGGCTTTGCCGCCAATCTCGACGAGCATGCGCCGGGCTGGGCAGACAATGGCCCGGCCGTGGTGCTCGGCGCCGGCGGCGCCTCGCGCGCGGTCATCCATGCGCTGAAGCAGCGCGGGGTTGACGATATCCGCATCGTCAACCGGACGCTCGCCCGAGCCGAGGAGCTGCGCCACCGCTTCGGCGGGGTCTCGGCCCACAGCACGGCCGCGACCGGCGAGCTGCTTGCCGATGCCGGCCTGCTGGTCAACACGTCAGCGCTCGGCATGCACGGCAATGAAGGCCTGTCCGCCGATCCGGCCAGGCTGCCGCACCATGCCATCGTCACCGACATTGTCTATGTGCCGTTGGAAACGCCATTACTGGCCGCAGCCAGAGCACGGGGCCTGAAGACCATCGACGGGCTCGGCATGCTTTTGCACCAGGCGGTGCCCGGCTTCGAGCGCTGGTTCGGCATCAGGCCGCAGGTCACTGCCGAATTGCGGCAGATGATTGTCGCCGATCTTGGCGCCCAAGCAATGACCAGGGAATGAAAAGCATGATCGTGCTCGGCCTCACCGGATCGATCGGCATGGGCAAGTCGACGACGGCAAAGATGTTTGCCGAAGCCGGCGTGCCCGTCCACGATTCGGATGAGGTGGTACATCGCCTCTACGTCGGCAAGGCCGCTCCGCTGGTCGAGGCGGCTTTTCCCGGAACGACAAAATCCGGGTCGGTCGACCGCACCAAGCTGGCCGAGCGGGTGCTCGGCGATGCAGCCGCGCTGAAACGACTGGAAGCGATCATCCACCCGCTGGTCCGCGCCGACGCCGACGCCTTCCTGGCCAGGAGCCGCGCTGCCGGCGTACCGCTTGTCGTTCTCGACATCCCGCTGCTGTTCGAAACCGGCGGCCGCGACCGCGTCGACAAGGTCGTCGTCGTCACCGCCTCGCCCGACGTCCAGCGCGCCCGGGTGCTGGCGCGGCCGGGCATGAGCGAGGAGAAACTGGCGTCGATCCTGGCCAGGCAGGTTCCCGACGCCGAAAAGCGTAAGGCCGCCGATTTCGTCATCGACACCGGACAAGGTTTTGATGCGGCGCGCGCGGCGGTTAATGCGATTGTCGCCGAACTGGTCGGGGATAAAGCCGGCAAGCCTGCTTAACGCCGCTTGCGTCCGGCGTAATATGTTGCCAATTTGTTCCCATCATGATTCGGCTGAAATAACGCCGGAACCAACGGACTGATTCGATGCGCGAGATCATCTTCGATACGGAAACCACCGGTCTCGATTTCCGTGATGACCGCGTCATCGAGCTTGGCTGCATCGAGTTGGTCAATCGGTTCCCGACCGGCCGCACCTTCCACCATTACATCAATCCGCAAGGACGACCGATTCATGCGGAGGCGCAGGCCGTTCATGGCATCAGCGCCGCCGACCTCATGGGCAAGCCGACCTTCAGCGACATCGCCGAGGAGTTTCTTGCCTTCATCGACGGCGCCAAGCTGGTCGCCCACAATGCCACTTTCGATATCGCTTTCCTCAATGTCGAGTTCGGTCGGCTTGGCCACCCGGTCGTTGATCCCGGACTTGTCGTCGACACGCTGGCGCTGGCGCGCCGCAAGCATCCGATGGGCCCCAATTCGCTGGACGCGCTGTGCCGGCGCTATGGCATCGACAATGCTCGCCGAACCAAGCACGGCGCGTTGCTCGATTCGGAATTGCTGGCCGAGGTCTATATCGAGCTCATCGGCGGCAAGCAGGCGGCGCTCATCCTCGACAGTGCCACGGCGCCGGCCGGCGGCAGAAGAAATGTCGACGATATTGACATCAGCATCGGCGTGAGGCCGATTGCGCTGCCGTCTCGCCTGACCGACGCAGAGCGCAGCGCGCACACGAGCATGGTCGGCACATTAGGCGAAAAGGCGCTCTGGCTGCGCGTCGCCCCCGAAGCGAGTTCCGCGGCATAGTGATTTTGACGGGTGCCGATCGGCAGTGGCGTCGATATGCAAATCTTCGAGATTGGCCGAAAACGCCCCTCCACTTCGTCATCCTAGGGCGGAGCAAGGAGCGACGCGGCGCAGACCCCTGGATCCATGCCGTTACCTCAGCCGAAGAATGCAGCGTTCAGGATCAGCCGACCCGTAGCGATCCTTCGCGCCCCCTCTGTCCTGCCGGACATCTCCCCCACGAGGGGGGAGATTGGCAGTTTCGGCGCTCCGCTCACTCCGGCAAGGTTGGCGATTGGAGAAAGCCGGTGTGAAGTCCGATCTCCCCCCTTGTGGGGGAGATGTCCGGCAGGACAGAGGGGGCGCTGTCCCTCCGGCGTCCCAAAGAAAAAACCCGGCGCGAGGCCGGGTTTTTCAAACGTCACCGAGCAATCGCCTCAGCTCGCCTTGGCCTTGCCGGCGGCCTGGTCCTCGGCCAGCTTCTGCTGGAACATCTGCGCGAAATCGATTGGGTCGAGCATCAGCGGCGGGAAGCCGCCATTGCGGGTGGCCTCGGCGATGATCTGCCTGGCGAACGGGAACAGCAGCCGCGGGCATTCGATGAACAGCAGCGGCAGCATGTGCTCCTGCGGGAAGCCGCTGATGGCGAACACGCCGCCATAGACCAGCTCGACGTTGAACAGCACTTCCTTATCGAAGGACGCCTTGGCGTTCAGCGTCAGATTGACGTCGAACTGCTTGTCCGAAAGCGGGTTGGCGTTGACATTGACGTTGATGGCGATGCCGGGGGCCTTGTCGCGGCCGCGCAGCGAGTTCGGCGCGCCGGGGCTTTCGAACGAAAGGTCTTTCACATATTGGGCAAGCACGTTGAGCGAAGGCTGCGTCGCGTCGCCGTTGCCACTGGCCGCGCCGGTCGGCGCGTCGTCTTTGCTGGCCATAAGCCTTTGTCCTTTTGCCTCGGCAGCGTTGCTGACCGGATTGAAATCGGGCGTTCGCTACCATGGTCGGCATGACAAGACAAGGTTTGGCGACCTGCTCGTCCTTAAAGGCGACCTACTCATCCTTGAGGCGGCGCCAGGGGGAATTGTGATCCGGGCCGCGCTCGTCGCCGCGCGAATAGTCGCTGTCGTCGAGGTCGATGGTCTTGTCGCGTTGCCGGGCCCCGAATCCGCCGGTGCCGAAACTGGTGGCCAGCACGATGCGGCCTTTCAACAGGCGCCAGGCGAGGTCGCGGACCGGCGGCAGGAACAGCAGAATGCCGAAAATGTCCGTGATGAAGCCGGGAATGATGAGCAGGATCGCGGCCAGAACGATCATGGCGCCGTGCGCGAGCTGGCGGCTTGGATCACGTCCCGCGTCCATTTCGGCGCGGACCCGGGTCATGACGCCGAAACCCTGGTATCGCAACAACAGAGCGCCGGCGATGCTCGAAGCCAGCACCAGGCCGACCGTCGCCAGCGCGCCGACCTGGCGGCCGACAATGACGAAACCGGCGATCTCCAGAAGCGGAAGCGCGAGGATGAACAGAGGAAGCAGCGAAATGCGCAAATCTTGACCGATCGTTTCGATGTTTTGCCGGCCGGCGAGCAATCGCCGCTGGCACTGAACCTTTTAGATAGGTATGGCTGCCTTTAATTTGAATGATTGCAGCTTGCGTTCTATATGCTTTGGATGTTGAACGCTATGCGACCGCAGCCATTGCCTGGCCGGGCGGTCCGGCCGGAGTAGGGATTGATTGGCGGAAGATATGGGATTCTTCGACTTCGGCACGATTTTCTTTCTGGTTGCGGCGGTTGTGATCTTTTTCCAGCTGCGCAATGTGCTCGGCCGCCGCACCGGCAGCGAACGCCCGCCGTTCGATCCCTATACGGCGGGCCGCACGCGCGAGGACGCCCAGAAGCCCGAGAATGTGGTCTCGCTGCCGCGCAAGCGAGCGCCGGGAGAGCCGGCAAGCGACGCCTATGCGGCGATTGACGCCTTCGCCAAGCCTGACACCGATCTCAACAAGGGCCTGCGCACGATCAAGGACAATGATCCGGCATTCGACCCGAAGACCTTCGTCGACGGCGCCAAGATGGCCTATGAGATGATCGTCATGGCCTATGCCGATGGCGATCGCAAGACGCTGAAGAACCTGTTGTCGCGCGAGGTCTATGACGGCTTTGTCGCGGCCATCGGCGACCGCGAGGCGAAATCGGAAAAGATCCAGTCCTCCTTCGTCGGCATCGACAAGGCCGACATCGTTTCCGCCGAGATGAAGGGCAGCGAGGCGCATATCACGCTGCGCATCGTCAGCGAACTGATTTCGGCGACGCGCGACAAGGCCGGCGCCGTCATCGACGGCGATCCCGAAACCGTCGCCGAGGTCAAGGATGTCTGGACCTTTGCCCGCGATACGCGCTCGCGCGACCCGAACTGGAAGCTCGTCGCCACCGAAGAAGAAGACTGAGCCCGGACCACGGCGGGGTCTGTCGTGTCGCTTTCTCAGGCGTTCAGCGAAAAATCCTTTGACGATCTGCCCGGTTGGGACGAGGACGACCATCTGGCAGCGTTCGCCGCTTTCCGGCGCTCGGCTTTTCATGTCATGACGAAACCCTATCGCTCCGGCGGGCTCGGCGTCGACTTCAATGCCTTCACCGAAGTCTACGCTGCAGCCCGCACCGTGTCGCCAACCGACCGGCGCGAAGCCCGCGCCTTCTTCGAGCGGCATTTCATCCCGGCGCACATAGGAGCCGAAAGCGGCGGCGCCGGCCTCGTCACCGGCTTCTATGAACCCGTGGTCGACGCCTCGCCGGTGCGAACCGAACGATTTGCGGTGCCGCTGCTGTCGCGTCCGGCCGATCTCGTCGACATCGACGACGCCAACCGGCCGCACGGCATGGATCCCTATCTCGCCTTCGGCCGCGCCACGCCGAACGGACCGGTCGAGTATTTCGACCGCGGCGAGATCGAGCGCGGCGCGCTTGCTGGCAAGGGTTTGGCTGGCAAGGGTTTGGAAATCGCCTGGCTCGGCGACAAGGTCGACGCCTTCTTCATCCACGTACAAGGTTCTGCGCGGCTCACCATGACCGACGGCCGGCTTTGCCGCGTCACCTATGCCGCCAAATCCGGCCAGCGCTTTACCGGACCGGGCAAGATACTGAGCGAGACAGGCGAAATCCCGCTCGAAGCGGTGACCATGCAGTCGGTCCGCGCCTGGTTCCAGGCGCATCCGGATCGCATCGACGAGATCCTGTGGCGCAACCGCTCCTATATTTTTTTCCGCGAGACTTCGGTCAGCGAGGCGGCTGTCGACGACCCGGAACTCGGGCCGATCGCTGCCGCCAAAGTGCCGCTGACACCGGGCCGTTCCGTCGCTGTCGACCGTCTGCTGCATACATTCGGGACGCCGTTCTACATCGATGGGCCGTCGCTGACCGCTTTCGGCAACAAGCCGTTCCGGCGGCTGATGATCGCGCAGGACACCGGCTCTGCCATTATCGGGCCAGCCCGTGGCGACCTGTTCGCCGGAACGGGACATGCGGCCGGCGAGATCGCCGGCGTTATCCGCAATCCTGCCGATTTCTACGCGCTGATACCGCGTCCGCTTGTACCGGGAGCGGGGCGATGACCCGGCGCATCGACAGGCTGAGCGAGGACGACCGGGTCCTGTGGAACCTGGTGGCGCGCACCGCCAAGCCGCTGAAGGGCAAGTCCGCCATCGACAGTCCGGACATCGGCCCGGGCATCGCTGATGACACGAAGCCACCGCCGCGTGTCCAGGCGATGGCTCCGGCTGCGGCGGCGAAAGCCAAGACGCAGCATGTTTCGCATGCACTCGACGAACCGACGCTGGAAAAGCTGTCGAAGGGCCGGCTGCCGATCGAAGGCCGCGTCGACCTGCATGGCCTGAGCCAGGACGAAGCCTATTCGCTGCTGTTTTCCTTCCTGCACCGGGCGCACGCCGGCGGCATTCGCTACGTGCTGGTCATCACCGGCAAAGGCTCCTCGTCGGGCGGCGACGGCATCCTGCGGCGCGCCGTGCCGGCCTGGCTGTCGACACCCGCATTCAGGCCGCTCGTCTCCAGCCACGACCATGCTGCCCGCAACCATGGCGGCTCGGGCGCGCTCTACGTCCGCCTGCGGCGCGCACGCACATGAGAATGCACCCCATGAGGATGCACTTGTGACTCCGTTCGGCGAAAAGCTTCGCGCCCTGCGAAGCGAACGCGGCGTCAGTCAGAAGGCCATGGCCGAGGCGATCGGCGTCAGCGCCGCCTATCTGTCGGCGCTGGAGCATGGTCGCCGCGGCGCGCCGACCTGGACGCTGATCCAGAAGATCATCGGCTATTTCAACGTCATATGGGACGATGCCGAGGAACTCGCACGGCTGGCCGAGACCTCGCACCCACGGGTGAAGCTCGACACGTCGGGCCTCAGCCCCGCCGCCACCGAGCTTGCCAATGTTTTGGCCGAAAACATCGAAAAACTCGACGAAGCGGCGCTTCGCCGCATCACCGCATCGATCCGCGCCGCGCTGAAGCAGCCAAAGTGACGGCCTGCTACTGGACCGCGCCGACCAGAACCGGCTGGCCATCACGGATCGAGACCCAGCGGCCGGTATTGTCGATCGCTTGTCGCTTGAGGAAGCGGTAGCCGGTCCGGTCCCATGAGCGGACCTTTCCGTCCAGATTGTCGAGGATGTAGTCGCCCTTGCTTGTGCGCACCGTCAGCACGGCATGGCCCTCGCCGTCCGGCTTGCGCACGACGGTCATCAGAAGATTGGCGTAGGACAGGCCCAAGCGATTCAATTCGCGGCGCTTTTCCAGGACATAGTCCTCACAGTCGCCAACGCCCTTGACGGGATAGGCCCAGACCTCGTCCCTGCCATAGATGTCGATGTCGCTTATTGGCTTGACGGCGGTGTTGACCCTGGCATTGACGCTGAGGATCTTGCGCCAGAGCGCACCGGTCATGGTGGCGGGGGCGAGATGGCCCGGGTGGATCGAGCATTCGGCCGGACTGGTTTTGCAGAAATCATAGTGGCCGATCGGCTGCGATGTCGGCCCGCCGGTTGCCATTGGTCCGGCCGCCGATGCCGTCGTCGACCAGCCTGCCGCAAGTGCCAGCCCAAACAGTGCGCACACGCGTAGCGTTCTCGCCAGTGGTGAGGAAATCATTGTCCCCCTCGTCCCTTGTTGTTAACGAAAGGTTAAGGGCGATTGACAGTCCCTGTCAATTATACCAACGGCCAGTTTTGCGACATGGTTACCCGCGCGGCCGAAACAGCGGCTATTGTGCAACAGATCGACTGAGCGGACACGAGACCGCCGTTCCACCGGCCGCTCCCTTACTTGCTGGCGATGCGGACCAGCTTCGGCTTCACCGCAACGCGGGTCTGGCGGCCATAACTGGTGATGAAGTCGATGATGCGCGGCACGATTTCGGAGCGGAAGCGCGAGCCGTTGAAGACGCCGTAATGGCCGACCGCCGGCTGCATATAGTGAGCGTGCCTGTCCGCCGGGATGTTGACGCAGAGGTCGTGCGCGGCCTGGGTCTGGCCGAGGCCGGAAATGTCGTCGTTCTCGCCCTCGACCGTGAACAGGGCGACATTACGGATATCGGAGGGATCGATGGCCACGCCGCGATGCGTCATTTCGCCCTTGGGCAAGGCGTGGCGGACAAACACGGTGTCGACCGTCTGCAGGTAGAACTCCGCCGTCAGATCCATCACCGCCATATATTCGTCGTAGAAGTCGCGGTGCTTCTCGGCATTGTCGCCATCATTCTTCACCAGATGCATGAAGAAGTCCTTATGGGCGATGATGTGGCGGTCGAGATTCATGCTCATGAAGCCCGAAAGCTGCAGGAAGCCGGGATAGACCTCGCGGCCGAAGGCCGGTACCGGCCACGGCGCCTGCATGATGACGTTGTCGCGGAACCAGTCGACGCCCTTCTCCTCGGCCAGAAGGTTGACCGCGGTCGGATTGCGGCGGGTGTCGATCGGCCCGCCCATCAGCGTCATTGTCGAGGGAACGAACGGGTCGCCGCGCGTTTCCATCAGTGCCACCGCCGCCAGCACCGGCACCGAAGGCTGGCACACCGCCATGACGTGGGTGTCGGGCCCCAGCGCATGCAGCATGTCGACAATGTAGTCGATGTAGTCGTCGAGGTCGAAGCTGCCCTCGCTGAGCGGTACCATGCGGGCGTCGACCCAGTCGGTGATGTGGACGTCGGCATGGGGCAGCATCGCCTCGACCGTGCCGCGCAGGAGCGTTGCATAGTGGCCCGACATCGGCGCCACGATCAGCAGCTTCGGATCAGGCCGGCGGCCGGCGGAAACCGCCCGCTCGAATCGGAGGAGATTGCAGAACGGCCGCGACCACACGGTCTTTTCGGTGACATCGACGCTTTTCCAGTCGACCACGGTCTTGGTCAGGCCGAATCGCGGCTTGCTGTAGCGGCGCGTCGTGCGCTCGAACAATTCGGCGGTTGCCGCGACCGAGCGGCCCCACGACGTGTGCGTGAATGGATTGAGCGGATTGGTGTAGAACATCCGCACCGCATCGGCATAGAGCCGGGCCGGCTGCACGGCGGCGTGGTTAAATTCGTAGAACTGGTAGAACATCGAGAACCCCCGCTGCTGCGACCGAAGGGACGACAGCAGCGTCGAGCCTTGAATCTCTCGCGCGGAGGTTAACAACAAACTGCTGCGATGCAATACGTCAAGTGAAGTGATTTATGCTCATACTTTCGTTTAAGCTGTTGAAAACCGGCTTTGAACGGCGGGAGCCGGCTTATTGTGCGAATGCGAAGGCCGGCAACGGGCAATCGCTACAGCATAATCTCAGACGCGTGGCATCACACGCGGTCGGTGCACACAGCGGTATGGCCCGAACTGATGAAGCCGAGCCGTCTGGCGGCGCCCTTCGACAGGTCGATCACGCGTCCCTTGATGAACGGGCCGCGGTCATTGATGCGCACGACGACGCTGCGGCCATTGTTGCGGTTGGTGACCTTCAGCTTTGTGCCAAAAGGCAAGGTGCGGTGCGCGGCGGTCAGTGCCGACGGGTTCATGCGCTCGCCGGAAGCGGTCTTCGAGTGCAGTGCGTACCAGGAGGCGCGGCCGCATTGAGCGGCGGCAGGGGAGGCGCCGACCATCAGGCCAGCCGCGATCGTCACCGCGACAAGCGCGGTCTGGTTTGGTTTCTTCATCTGCGGCAAATGGCTCCGTTTGACAACCCGGCCGTTACGGATCGAATGTGGCATGAAATGCGGCAGTCATCTGGCGGTTCCATGACTACAGAACACGTTTGGAGTCGGTGGGAAACACTTTGTCAGAGGGTTATTCGGCGTTGCCGCGTATCCCGATGGTCTTCGTCCCGATATCCGACGTCGATATACAAGCAGAAGCGAATACGATCGGGTCGCTTCCTTTCGCTTTGCCGCGGCGGTCATGGCTGAATTGAGGATCGACTTGGGAACGAAATTCCGACGATGAGATTGATCAAAAATCTGCTGGCGTTGATCGTGCTCGCCATCGGCGCGCTCTGGTCGCTGCAGGGCGTCGGCCTGGTCGGAGGCAGCTTCATGACCGGCCAGTCGCAATGGCTCTATATCGGCATCGTCACCGCGCTGGTCGGGCTGGGCGGATTGGTGTGGGCGAACCGTTCGCGCCCCTGACATTGATACTGGCCTGACATTCACATTGAAATGGATCGCTGATCAGGCCGGGTACCCTTCACCGCGTTTCGGGCAACCGGCTGCAAACAAGCATTTCTCGCTTTGCATCCTCCTCAGGCAAATCCATGCTGCGGATGGCCGAGGATTTGAAAACTGATCCCTGTATTCGCGGTTAAGTATAGTAGTCTTATCGACATTGCAGAAATTGGAGAGGACGATGAGCGACGGCAGCCTCCATATCGATCGCCGGCGGTGCATCGGCCTTCAACGCCGACGCGCTGACTGCCCAGCTGCCTCTATGCCCTCAATGGCGCAAAACGTCCGTCAAAATGGCGGCAGCGGGCTTAAAAACGAAACAAAATCAACGGTGCTCGGCTTGTATATCATGTCACTAGAATTTATGTGTCATGTAAGCTTGGACGCGGTGGAGACGCACGCCAGGCGTTTCACAACCGGTGGCCCTGCGCCATCGCACAACAGAGAAACGTTCGGTCTATGCTCACGAAAAAGGGCAAGTACGGCCTCAAGGCGCTCGTCCATCTCGCGCGGCTGCCGGTTGGACAGCTCGCCTTCGTTGGCGATATCGCCACCGGAAACAACATTCCGAAGAAATTTCTCGATGCCATCCTGGTCGAGCTGCGCAACGCCGGTTTTGTCCAGAGCCGCAAGGGCAAGGAGGGCGGCTATCGCCTGGCGCGGCCGGCGGATGAAATCAAGATCGGCCATGTGGTGCGCGTGCTCGACGGGCCACTGGCCCCCATCCCCTGCGCCAGCCGCACCCGATATCAGCGCTGTGAAGACTGCAACGAGGCGACATGCCAAGTCCGACATCTGATGCTGGAGGTCCGGCAAGCGATCGCCGAGGTGCTGGATCAGCGCAGCCTCGCCGAGATGCGCGATATCGCCGGCGACGACGACCTTTCGGCTGCGTTGAAAATCCAGGCCTGAGCCGGAACCGACGGCTCCTAAGGCAATTGGTGCGCGCATGACCGGCCGCGCAAATTCGATCGTCCCGAATTCGATCATTATTGTCGGCGGCGGCGCCAGCGGCGTCGTCCTTGCCGCGCATCTCCTGAAGTCGCCCAATCCCGATCTCCGCGTCACGCTTATCGAAAAGCGTCCGCATTTCGGACAGGGCATCGCCTATTCCACGCTGCTGTCGGCGCATGTGCTGAATGTCAGCGCGGCCGGCATGAGCGCCTATGCCGACGACCCCGGCAATTTCTGGCGCTGGCTGCTTGAACGCGGCCTGGCAACTCCAGAGCAGGCGCCGGTCTATGCGCCGCGCAGCGTCTATGCCCGCTATCTGAAGGAGCTGCTGGACGAGCTCGAGGCTCGCGAGACCGGGCGTCTTCGGCTGATCCGTCAGGAGAGCCGGTCGATCTCGCCGACTGCGTCCGGGGTCGAGGTGACGCTGGCCAACGGCACCAGCGTCGTCGCCCATCTTGCCGTGCTGGCGACCGGGCATGACGAGGAGCCGGGCGCCGGCCAGGGCCACGCGATCAGGATGGGATCAGAGGCCGACACCGCGCTGGACCCCGAAGCCCGAGTCCTGGTGCTGGGCACCGGCTTGAGCATGGTCGATACCTTCCTGTCGCTCGAACAGCGCGGCCATCGCGGTGAGATCGTGGCGGTGTCGCGGCGCGGCCTGCTGCCTTCGCCGCATCGCAAGGGCAATCCGATCAAGCTCGACGTCGCCGACATTCCGCTCGGCACCCAGCTTTCCTACTTTGTCGGCTGGTTCCGCGATCTGATCCGGGAAAACCAGAAGGCCGGCATCGACTGGCGCGACGTCGTCGACGGTCTCAGGCCGTTCAACCAGAAG
Source organism: Mesorhizobium sp. WSM4842 (assembly GCF_055901575.1). Classification (NCBI taxonomy): domain Bacteria; kingdom Pseudomonadati; phylum Pseudomonadota; class Alphaproteobacteria; order Hyphomicrobiales; family Phyllobacteriaceae; genus Mesorhizobium; species Mesorhizobium sp. WSM4842. The sequence goes on along the minus strand of NZ_CM148372.1, from coordinate 1,035,467 downwards.
ATCTGGCAGAACTGGCCGTCTTCGGCCAAGCGCCGCTTCGTCGAGCACACCAAGGCGTGGTGGGATATCCACCGCCATCGCATGGCGCCGGAAGTCTATGGCCGCGTCACCGAGGCGGTTCAATCGGGCTGCATCCGGCTGGTCGCCGGGCGCGTCGTCGGAATCACCGCGGGTGACGATTTCAGCGTGCAGGTCCAGTCGCGCCACACGCAAAACATCGAGACGTTCGAAGTCGCCCGCATCTACGACTGCACCGGCATCGCCAGGGATATCTCTACCACCACGAACAGCGTGGTGCGATCGCTGGTCGATCGCGGGCTGGCGCGGCCGGACCCGCTGCGCCTTGGCCTCGACGTATCAGACAATTGCGAGGTCATCGCCAGCGACGGCACCGTATCGGCCAAGATTCTCGCGGTCGGGCCACTGACGCGCGGCACCTTCTTCGAGATCGACGCCATTCCGGATATTCGCGTCCAGTGCGCGCGGCTGGGCAAGCGGTTGCTGGGGTGAGGCAGAACCTGTTGATGCCGGAGGGGGGTGGGAAGGATCGCTGCAGGCAGAAGGCATTTGGGTTGGGACCACCGGCAGCGAAAGCCGGAATCCCATTCCCCGTCTGGCCAATGGATTGGCACGATCTATCTTCTTTCAGACTGCAAACGGCTGGAAAAGAAGATAGGCTGACAGCCTGCCCAAGGCGGTCGCTTGACCATGGAGCATCTGATATGAGCAAGCATAAGATCGCCGCACCCGACAGGTCCCCCTCGGGCAGTGCCCATTCGGACGAGGCCCCATCCTCAGACAGGGCAATGTCCCGCCTGCGTCCGCCCTATGCATCAGTTCTTGACCTGATCGGGCAGACGCCGGTCGTCGAGCTGACCAAATTCGACATCGGCAAGTGCCGGCTGTTCATCAAGCTTGAAAGCCAGAACCCCGGCGGCTCGATCAAGGACCGCATCGCGCTGTCGATGATTGCCGCCGCCGAAAAGCAGGGCAAGCTGAAGCGCGGCGGCACCATCGTCGAGGCGACCGCCGGCAACACCGGTCTTGGCCTCGCCCAGGTCGGCATCCCCAAGGGCTACCGCATCATTCTCGTCGTGCCCGACAAGATGTCGCGCGAAAAGATCCAGCATCTGCGCGCCCTCGGCGCCGAAGTCCGCATGACCCGTTCCGACGTCGGCAAGGGCCATGCGGAATATTACCAGGACATGGCCGAAAAGATCGCCGCCGAGCTGCCCGGCGCCTTCTATGCCAACCAGTTCGCCAACCCGGCCAATCCGCTCGCCCATGAAACCACGACCGGTCCGGAAATCTTTCAACAGCTCGATGGCGACGTCGATGCCGTGGTCGTCGGCGTCGGCTCCGGCGGCACGCTGACCGGGCTTGGCCGCTATTTCGCAAAGGTCTCGCCGAAGACCGAGATGATTCTCGCCGATCCGGTCGGCTCGGTGCTGGCGCCCTTGATCAAGACCGGCAAGATGATAGAGGCCGGAAGTTGGACCGTGGAAGGTATCGGCGAGGATTTCGTCCCGCCCAATGCCGATCTGTCTCTGGTCAAGAAGGCCTACTCCATCACCGACAAGCAGAGCATGCTGGCCGTGCGCGACCTGCTTTCGCGGGAAGGCATCCTCGCCGGCTCGTCGTCCGGCACGCTGCTTTCGACCGCGCTTCGCTATTGCCGCGAGCAGACCGTGCCGAAACGGGTCGTCACCTTCGTCTGCGACAGCGGCAACAAGTACCTGTCGAAAGTATTCGACGACTTCTGGCTGGCCGAGCAAGGGTTGGCCGAGCAGGAGCAGCATGGCGATCTGCGCGATCTGGTGATGCGCACGCTACGCACCGGCGACATCGTGTCTGTCGGCCCGGACGAAAGCCTGCTCAACGCCTATGGCCGCATGCGCCGTTCGGATGTCTCGCAACTGCCGGTGCTGGACGACGGCAAGCTGGTCGGCATCGTCGACGAAAGCGATATCCTCGCCCACGTCGAAGGCCCCTATGACAGCCGCTGGGACCGTTTTAAGGCCCCGGTCCGCACGGCGATGACCTCCAATTTGCACACGCTGCAGGCCAGCCAGACGCTGGACGCGCTACTGCCGGTGTTCGACCGCAACGAAGTCGCCATCGTCTTCGATGGCGACGAATTCATTGGCCTGATAACCCGCATCGACCTGATCAACCATCTGAGGCGCGCCCGATGACCATCAAAGCCACCGTATCGGGCAGGAATCGCCTGGCCTTCTCGACGCGCACGATCCATGGCGGCCAGAGCCACGACCCGACGACGGGTGCGGTGATGGTGCCGATCTATGCGACCTCGACCTATGGCCAGCAGAGCCCGGGCGTGCACAAGGGTTTTGAATATGCCCGCAGCCAGAACCCGACCCGCTTTGCCTTCGAGCGCGCCGTGGCCGACCTCGAAAGCGGCGCAGCCGCCTTCGCCTTCGCCTCGGGGCTGGCGGCGATCGCCACCATTTTCGAACTGCTCGATTCCGGCGCCCATGTCGTCGCCACCGACGACATCTATGGCGGCACCTTCCGGCTGCTCGAGCGGGTGCGCAAGCGCTCGGCCAACCTCCAGATCGACTTCGTCGACTTCACCGATCTGGCCGCGGTCGAGGCGGCGATCCGCCCGGAAACCAAAATGCTCTGGGTCGAGACGCCGACGAACCCGCTGCTGCGTGTCGTCGACCTCGAGGCGGTCGCCGCGCTGGCCAAGCGCAAGGGCGTAATCTCGGTTGCCGACAACACCTTCTGCAGCCCCTATCTGCAGCGGCCGCTGGAGGTCGGCATCGACATATCAGTCCATTCGACGACGAAATACCTCAACGGCCATTCCGACATGGTCGGCGGCGTCGCCGTGGTCGGCGACAACAAGGATCTGGCCGACCGGCTGAAATTCCTGCAGAACGCGATTGGCGCCATTTCCGGGCCGTTCGACAGCTTTCTCGCGCTGCGCGGCCTCAAGACGCTGGCGCTCAGGATGGAGCGCCATTCGTCGAACGGCCAGAAGATCGCGCACTGGCTGGAAAGCCGTCCCGACATCCGCCGCGTCATCTATCCCGGTCTCCCCAGCCACCCGCAGCACGCCATCGCCAGGCGGCAGATGCACGCCTTCGGCGGCATGATCACAGTCGAGCTCGACCGCGACCTCGCCGGCACAAAACGCTTCCTCGAACACACGCAACTGTTCACGCTGGCCGAAAGCCTCGGCGGCGTCGAAAGCCTGATCGAGCACCCGGCGCTGATGACACACGGCTCGATCCCGGCCGGGAAGCGGGCCGAGATCGGGATTTCCGATTCGCTGGTGCGGTTGTCGGCCGGGATCGAGGATGGTGACGATCTGATTGCGGATCTGGATCAGGCGCTGGCGAGCTGAGGGGCGTTCATGCGGTTAGTCCGTTGACCTGCGCCGCATTTCAAGCAACTGAACTTCGCCGGCGCCTGTCATTGATCGGGTTTATCACTGTCGGCGCCATTCGCTTTGCCTTGCCTGATTGTGCTGCCGGTCCGCGGCAAGCCGGCGCACTCGATTATCTTTTCCGACAACCAATCCAGGCCAATATCTGATGCCGATCTTACATGCCGCACGAGGGTGAACGTGAAGGGATCGACAGCGAGCGGCGGTTCAAGCACCGCAAGCCCGAATTGATTGGCGTATTTGGCGGCGAGTCTGGCCGGAACCGTTGACGAGAGATCGCTATTCGCGACAACGCCCATGGCGGTCATGAACATTGGAACGCTCGCGACGACCCGCCGCCGGAGCCGGCGCTTTTTCAAAGCCTGATCGACCATGCCATGAAAGCCGCCTCTGAATGAGACAAGCACGTGATCGAGTGCCAGGTAGTGGTCGAGCGATATCGGACCGTGCGCAACGGGATGGTCTTTCCTGACCACGACGACAAAGTCCTCATCGAAGACCGGCATCGCCTGGAATTCATCCGGCAAATCCCAGAAGCGCCCAATCGCCATCTCCATTTCGTTCGTGCGCAGGGCGTTCAGGCTTTCGGCTCCGACAGCGAATTGAAACGCGACCCGGCATCCAGGTGCTTCGGCGCGCAGCATCCCTATCAGCGGAGGGGCAATCACGGCGCCAACCAGGTCGTTGCCCGCGAGCCTGAAGGTGCGTGATGATGTTTCAGGTTCGAAATGCGTGGGAACGTCGAGCGCCGCGTGGGCAAGCCGAAGAATGATTTCAATCTGCGGAAGAAGCTGTGAGGCGCGAGGCGTCGGCTCCAGCCCGTTCGGACGCCTGATGAACAGGGGATCGTCGAACAGCTCCCGCAGCCGCGCGAGCGCATGGCTGACGGCGGACTGACTTACGCCCAGCGCTGCCGCGACAAGCGTGGTTTTCTGCAGCCGTACGAGATCGCGGAAGATTGCTAGCATGGTGAAGTCCAGCCGGCGCAGCTTCAGCTGATCGGTATTGGCTTTGCGCATCAACTGCATCTCCTCTTCGCCACGCGATCACCTGTTCCAGCGATATCAACTTCATTCATATCGCATATCTAGAGATTTCAGTTGATCAAATAATGGCAAATCCTATGATCGATGGCTAGACGCCGGTACTGCCATGGCCTGTGGAGCTTGGAAGGGAATTGCTGAACATGATGCGCACCCCAGTTGCGACAAAGCCCGGATCACTGGATCGAAGGCAGTTCCTGGGCATGGCCGGCGCGCTAGTCTTATCGGCGAACTTGACCGTGAAAGCGCAGGCCGCATCCCCGGACAAATTCGTGAATGCCTGGCTGCGCATCGATCCGGACGATCAAGTGACGATAGTGCTGTCCCAGTCGGAAATGGGACAGGGCATCCAAACCACCCTTCCCCTGGCGCTCGCGGACGAGCTCGGCGCCGACTGGTCGCGGGTAAGGCTGGAATGGTCCGATTTCGATCCCGCATACCGGCATCCGCAATATCAGTGGATGTTCACCGGCAACAGTGAATCGATCCCGACCTTCTTCCCGATCATGCGGACCGTCGGCGCTGCCGCGCGCGAGATGCTCGTCGAGGCAGCCGCGGCGCGTCTGGATGTTGCGGCCGCCAGTCTTCGCGTCGACAAGGGCCGCATCCACCATGATCCGACAGGCCGGATGCTGACCTTTGGCTCGGTTGCTGCGGACGCGGCGAGGCTTGAGGTCCCGAAAGATCCCCAGATCAAGCCGGCAAGCAGCTCGGACCTGATCGGCAAGCCGCAGCCGCGCGTCGACATACCCCCGAAGGTCGATGGATCAGCCATCTTCGGCATCGATGTGAAAGTGCCTGGCATGGTGGTGGCCGCCATCCGCCGGGCCCCTTCGCAAGGAGGATCGCTCGCGGCATTCGATGCAGCGGCGATCAAGGCCGAACGTGGCGTGCTTGCCGTCGTCGAAATTCCATCCGGCCTCGCCGTCGTTGCCAATGACTACTGGACGGCGAAGCAGGCTCTCGATCGGGCCAATCTTTCATTCACGCCTGGTCCGCTCGCCGGATATTCAACCGATGGCCAGAAGGCCGAATACGTCGCGCTGCTGAAATCCGCCCCGTTCGACACAATGGTCAAAGCGGGTGATACCTCTGCCGCTCTTGCGGCTGCGAACGACGTGCTGGAGGTCACATTCGAAATTCCCGCCCAGGCGCATGCGACAATGGAGCCGATGAACTGCACGGCCCATGTGACGCAGGACCGGTGCGAGTTATGGATTCCGACACAGGGCGTCGAGATCACCCATGCCGTCGCCAGGCAGGTGACGGGCCTCGCGGACGACCAGATCATTATCCATAGGACGTTGCTCGGTGGCGGCTTCGGCCGGCGGCTGCTCGCGGATTTCGCCAAGATCGCTATCATCGTTGCAAAGGCCGCTGGCCGCCCTGTCAAGGTCATCTGGAGCCGGGAAGAAGATTTTCGCTACGACGCCTACCGCCCGCCAATGCTTCATGCGGTGAAGGCGTCTCTCGGCAATGACGGCCTGCCGGTGGCCATGACGCATCGTGTCGTCTCGCCTTCCCACATGCTCTACATTTTCCCGCGCGGCGCCATCAAGGCAGAGGGCGACTGGGCGCGGCCGATCATGCCGCCGGCAGCCTATGACAGCATGGCGGTCGAAGGTCTGACAAAGACGCCTTATGCCATTCAAAACTACGCCGTCGAGCAGCATCGCGTCGACACGCCGATTGCCGTTTCCGTTTGGCGCACAACCGGCCACGGGCCGAACAACTTTGTCCTGGAAAGTGTTGTCGACGAATTGGCGCACCGCGCCAAGGACGACCCGCTTTCCTATCGGCTGACGCTTGCCGCTTCCGACCCTCGTGCGGTCGCGGTGCTGAAAGCTGTCGGCACATTGTGCGGCTGGTCGAATGCTCTGCCGGCCGGACGGTTCCGCGGCCTGGCGCTCGCCAATGCGTTCGGCGGCTATATCGCGCAAGTCGTCGAAATCTCCGTCAAGGACAGGGACATCAAGTGTCACCATGTCTGGAGCGCCGTCGATGTCGGCCAGACGCTCGACCCGGGCATTGCCACGTCCAACATCGAAGGCGGCGTGGTCTGGGGCCTTTCCGGACTGCGCACGGAAGTCACCTTCGCGGACGGTGAGATCCAGCAGACGAACTTCGACCAATTCGATCCGCTGCACCTGTCGGAAACCCCTGTCATCACGACACAATTCGTCGAGAGCGGCGGCAAGCCGACCGGCGTCGGCGAGATTGGTCCGGTGCCGACGCAGGCCGCTTTCGGCAATGCCGTGTTCGCCGCGACTGGCGAGCGCATCCGGACCCTGCCGATTTCGCGCAGCGGCTATCAGTTGGTCTGACGGGAGCCATACAATGACGAGATTTTCAGTCAATGGGAGTGCGGTCACGGTCGACGCCGATCCGGACATGCCGCTGCTATGGGCCTTGCGCGACCACCTCGGGCTGACCGGCACCAAATTCGGCTGCGGCATCGCTGCCTGCGGCGCCTGTACAGTGCACGTCGATGGCCAGCCAGTACGCTCCTGTTCCTTTTCGCTCGCTGACGCGGAAGACAAGCAGGTTACAACGATTGAGGGGCTATCGGACGATCGCGCGCATCCCTTGCAGCAGGCCTGGATTGCGGAACAGGTTCCACAATGCGGCTATTGTCAATCCGGCATGATCATGGCCGCCGCCGCGCTGCTTAAAGATAGGCCGCATCCAACCGATGACGACATCGATGCGGCAATCACCAATCTGTGCCGCTGCGGCACCTATGCCCGCATCCGCGCCGCGGTGCATCGCGCCGTGCGCGGTGCGTGATGATTGGCCGTCCGCTTCAGTCGCGAGCACTCGCCGGCGTGACGCTCGGCGTGATGGCAGCCTTGGCCTTCGTGCCGCCGCTGTGGCCGCAAACGAAGGGCGACAGCACGTCGTCGGCCGACGCCTTCGACACGATTGCCCGCGTCATGGCCAGCCCTCGCTGTCAGAATTGCCACACCCTGACGGACTTTCCGCGCCAGGGCGACGACCGGCATCGACACATGTTCCATGTAAAGCGTGGACCCGCGGATGACGGTGCGGCCGGCCTGCCCTGTTCCACCTGTCACGGACGATCGAACAACGCAGCCAGCGGCGTTCCCGGCGCCAACGACGAGTGGCGGCTCGCGCCCCTCACCATGGGTTGGGACGGCCTTTCCCAACATGAGCTTTGCGAACACCTGAAGGATCCACAACACAACGGAAACCGCAATGGCGGCCAGGTCATCGATCATCTCAGATCGGCCCTCGTCAGATGGGCCTGGTCGCCAGGCGTCGACCGGACCGGGAAGGCACGAACGACCCCGCCCGTCCCCTATGAGGAATTCACGAAGGATGCCGAAAGCTGGATGACGAGCGGAGCCGCATGTCCGAAATAGCCGAAGCTGAGGACTTGCCGGGTCGCGGCGCACCGAGCAAAGGCGGCACCGATCGAGGCCGCCGCCACTTCCTGCAATGTGTGGCCGCAGCCACGGTCGCGCAGGCCGGGTTTTGCGGATGTGGACTTCATCCGGCGCTCGCGGCCGGCGGCACCATCGCGGCGTCCGGCACGGGCCCTCTGGTCGATCCTGGCAAGGGCTACCTCGTCCAGCAGATTGGCGACGGGCTCTATTGGGTTACGGACGGTGCGTACAGCACAATGTTCATGGTCTCGTCGGCCGGGGTGGTTGCCTGCGATGCGCCACCCACGCTTGGGGAGAATTACTTCAAGGCCATTGCTGAAGTCACAGACAAGCCGGTGACGCATCTGGTCTACAGTCACGAACATGTCGACCATATTGCCGGTGCGCATCTGTTCGCAAAGGACGTCACGATCGTCGCCAACGCCCGGACGGCCGAACTGCTCGCTTCGCGGAAAGACCCGCGACGTCCGGCCCCAACCGTAACCTTCGACACGGCCTACACGCTCGAACAGGGAAACCAGCGCCTCGAACTGGCGTATGGGGGCATCAACCATTCGATCGACAACATCTTTATCTTCGCGCCTCGCCAAAAGACCCTCATGTTCATCGACGTCGTCTATCCCGGCTGGATGCCCTATAAGAATCTCGGCATTGCCATCGACATTCCGGGCTTTGTCGAGGCGCATCGCAAAGTTCTTGCCTACGATTTCGAAACGCTTGTCGCCGGCCACATCGACCGTCCCGGCAACCGCCAGGATGTCGAGACGCAGGCCGAACTGGTAAAGGACCTCGTCAACGCGGCGGAACTGGCCTATGCGAGCCTATCTTTCCCCGCCTTCCTAACGCAGCATCCGCCGAGGCTCGCCGGAAGAACGGCCTGGGACCTCCATCAGGATTATGAGCAGATCCTGGTCTCCCAGATGCATGATGGGCTTCTGCCGAAATGGCGCGACAGGCTCGCCGGGACCGAAACCTACCTGCGCGACAATTGCTGGGCGATGCTCGAAGCTTTCGTCGTCCAGGGAAAGCCTGATATCTCGGGGCTGTAGCGCATTACCGCTCGTGGGCTCGATATCCGCGCATCGACGCCTTGCTTTTGCAACGAGCCTTGCGGATCAGCACCGACTACCAGTTGACCTGACGCGCGTCCGGCAGAATTGTGCTTCGTGCAATTGTCGACGAGCACCGCTGCCCCATGAACCCGCGCGACCCACCAAAGCCTACAGACGCCCCGCTGACCTTCGCGGTGCTGGTCTTCCCCGGTTTTCCGATGATGGCGTTCAGTTCGGTCATCGAGCCGCTGCGTGCGGCCAACGTCCTGGCCAAGCGGGACTGCTATCGCTGGATCATCGTCGGCGCCGCCGAGGGGCCGGTCGAGGCCTCGAACATACGCAACTGTTCACCCTGGCCGAAAGCCTCGGCGGCGTCGAAAGCCTGATCGAGCACCCGGCGCTGATGACACACGGCTCGATCCCGGCGAAAAAGCGGGCTGAGATTGGGATTTCCGATTCGCTGGTGCGGTTGTCGGCCGGAATCGAGGATGGCGACGATCTGATTGCGGATTTGGATCAGGCGCTGGCGGGTTGAGGGGGTCCGTGCCCTGTTGGATAGGGGCGTCAGTTTGAAATTTCCCGGCTGACCGGCGCATCCAACTGTGAATTGACAAAGGCGACGTACCCTCGCTTTGCTATCGGGCAACCTGGGAGGGAAAGTCATGGCTTACTCGTATCGTTGCAGGAACTATCCGGGAAACGAGGCCTGTCCAGCGACGTTCACGGCAGAGACCGAGGCGGAAGTGATGAAGCATGTCGAACTTCACGGCGCGATCGCTCATGGGGAAGACCCGAAGCAATGGTCGCCGGAAGACCGTGAACAGGTCAAGAAGCTAATTGTAGCTACCTAAACCTGCTGTTTGTATGGGACGCGCAGAGCGCCCGCCACTATCTCCAATGCTTCGGCAAGCATTTAGGAGTTCGGCCCGATAGGCGACAACGCCTAGGCGCGGTGACAATTTCAAACTGACCCACCACCGCCCGTTGACCTGAGTGGCATCCGGCGGAATTGTGGTCTTTCCTGCAATTGCCGACAGGCACGATTGAAGCATGACCATTCGCGAGCGCCACCAACCACCGGCAACCGAAGGCCCCCTCACCTTCGCGGTGCTGGTCTTCTCCGGCTTTCCGATGATGGCGTTCAGTTCGGTCATTGAGCCGCTGCGCGCGGCCAACGTGCTGGCGAAGCGGGACTGCTACCGCTGGATCATCGTCGGCGCCGCCAAGGGACCGGTCGAGGCCTCGAACGGCGTCGTTATCCAGCCCGGCTTTTTTGCCGGCGATGCGCCGAAGGTCGACTGCATCGTCGTCTGTTCGGGCGGTGATGCCGATCATCTTGTCGCCGACGATGCCGTGAGCTGGATACGCAGGAGCCTGCGCGGCGGCGCCCATATCGGCGCGGTGGCGGACGCCGCCTTCTTCCTGGCGCGGGCCGGCCTGCTCGACGGCCATGCCTGCACCTTGCACTGGACAAGCCAGGCCGCCTTCACCGAAGCATTTCCCGATATCGAGCTGAGGCGCGATCTCTACGTCATCGACCGCAAGCGCTTCACTTCGGCCGGCGGCGTCGGCAGCCTCGACATGATGCTGGAGATCATCACCAACGATTTTGGCGCCGAACTCGCGGCCGGCGTCGCCGAGTGGTTCGTGCACAGCCCGCTGCGCTCCAGTGTCGACCGCAAGCTGATGCCGCTGCGGTTACGCACCGGCGTCCAGAACGAGCTGGTGCTGTCGGCCATCGCCATCATGGAGGATGCGGTCGAGGAGCGGCTCGGCATGGCGGATCTGGCGGAAAAGCTCGGCGTCTCCTCCGACAAGCTCGAACGAAACTTCCGCTCCGAGCTCAGCATCTCGCCCAACGGCTATTACCGCCGCCTGCGGCTGAAGCGCGCCGCCGATCTCCTGGCGCATTCGACGCTGATGGTGCGCGACGTGGCGCTCGCCTGCGGTTTTGCTTCGATGTCGAGCTTTGCGCGGGCGTTCAGGGAGGAGCATGGCCACGCGCCGAAGGTGGCGCGCAGGCATTAGTTGCGGCCAGCGCCCGACACGGGAGGACGTTGACCTTCCGCCCGTGCCACGCCATGCCTGCGACCTCCCGCGACGCTAATGCGTGTCCGCAAAAGTGCGCCGCGGTTTTGCGATAGAGACATGCATAAAAACAAGAACTTAAAGCGCGTCGCATCAAATCCGTTCAAACGCGACGCGCTTCAGGTGTCAGCTCGGCCTGATGTTCTGGTTGACCCGGAAGAAATTGGTCGGGTCGTATTTGCCTTTCAGGGAAACAAGGCGGTCGTAATTATCGCCATAGGTGGCCTTAAGCCGGCTTTTGTCCTCGTCATCCATCATGAAGTTCACATATCCGCCCCTGTCCGAATAGGGGTGGATGGCTTCCCAATAGCCCTTGGTCCAGCGCGTGATCTCACCTGCCTTTTGCGGGTTGGCATCGATGCCGGCAATGACCATCGACCATGTCGCGTCACGGGTGTTCCAGGCTGTGTCGTTCCTGCCCGCACGCCGCACCGCACCGTCGATCGGATAGAGGTGCATGAGCGAGAGCGCGCTCGGCAGCTTCCTCGCCTGCGCGATATGGACGTCGATCGCCTCGTCCGTCAGTTCCTTGACGAAGTCACCGCGCCAATACCATTGCAGGCCCTTTGGGAAAAATGGGTCGAACATCGACTGCAATGCCGGGAATGGCATGGCGCCCATCCAGTTGAAGAGCGGCGCCGGCAGCCGGCCAAGCAACTCGCCCATGAGCGCCTCGCCCTTTTCCGCGGGTCCATTGTAGCAGGAGATGATGGCGCAGGCGCGTTTGCCCTGGTGTTCCGCTGGGAAAGGGTCCACCGGCGGAACGGTTTTCAGTCCGACGAAACTCCCGAGTTCCTCCGGCGCATCGGGCAGGAAATCCCGGTAGGCGCGCATGACGGGCGCGGCATCTTCGAGATCCCAGAAGATCGGACCGGCATAAACCATGCTCACGGGATGAGCCTGGAACAGGAAGCTCGTCACAATGCCGAAATTGCCGCCGCCGCCGCGCAGGGCCCAGTAAAGGTCAGCGTTCTCGGTCGCATTGGCGGTGATGATGCTGCCGTCGGCGAGCACGACATCGGCTTCGAGCAAATTGTCGATGGTCAGGCCATGTTTGCGGGTCAGGTAGCCCGTGCCGCCGCCCAATGTAAGGCCGGCTATCCCGGTGGTGGAAACGATGCCGGCGGGCACCGCCAGCCCGTAGACATGTGTCGCGTGGTCGACATCGCCCTGGGTGCAACCCGGGCCAACGCGAACGGTGCGCTCAGCCGGATCGACACGCACGCCCTTCATCATCGACATGTCGATCATCAGGCCGTCGTCGACGCTGCCGAGACCGGGTCCGTTGTGACCCCCGCCGCGGATGGCGACACGGAGATCGTTCTCGCGCGCGAATTTTACCGCCGTGGCAACGTCGGCGGCGTCCACGCACCGCGCGATCAACTGTGGATATTTGTCGATCATGCCGTTGTAGAGGCTCCGCACCTCATTATAGTCGGGGTCTTTTCGGCCTATGACTGGACCGCGCATGGTCCCGGCAAAGGCTTCGGTGGCTGTATCCTGCATGATTTCCTCCCTGAAGTGACAGTTTTCTGTTCAAATCATTGATTATCCCCACCCACTATTTGCAGCGGCGAACATGCTGCTGTTCCCGATCCATCGAATTGCACCAAGCAACCGGAATTCACGCCGAGGCTGCCTGTACAATTCAGGTGCCGCGCCCGACGCGATGTTTGAAGTCAGTCAGTTTTCGTTCGGAGGTTTTTGCGGCATGGCGCCGGCAAACAAAGAATACTCCTCCCCCGACTTCCGAGCAATCTGTTCCTGCGCTCGCCATGATGCTGCCTGCTTGCCGCCAGGTTAGATGAGATCCCAAGCAGCTGCGGTATTCTGCACGACATTTGCGGCATCCCGCACAAGCCTTTCCCGACGCGCGGCTATGTTCAGGGCTTGTTTATGCATGTCGTGATCCCAAACCGCTGCGCATCCGCGGGTCGAGCCCAGGGCAGGCTTTTGGGCGACATGCTTCCAGGAGGCGCCCATGAGCATCGTCGTTTTTGACCCCGACAGCACCGAGGACGTGGATTTCAAAGACCGCATGCGCCACCCGGCGGCGTCCGATCCGGCAGGCGGCATGTGGCTGTCAGACACCGAGCCGTCCTTCATCGATGCGGACGCGCTGCGCAAGGGGCGGCTAGCCAAGCTGCGCGCCTGGATGCGCGAGGCCGGTTATGGCGCCGTCGTGCTATTCGATCCCTACAACCAGCGCTATGCCACCGGCTCGCGCAACATGTTCGGCTATTTTCTGCGCAACTCGACACGCTATTTCTTCATCCCCACCGAAGGGCCGATCGTGCTGTTCGAGTATCCGCAGAGCTACCATGTCTCGATGGTGCTCGACACGATCGACGAGGCGCGTTCGTCCAAGCTGGTCTGGTCTTCCGTTTCGGGCCGCGACGACGAAACCGCGGGTCCCTTCGCCGACGAGATCGCCGAACTGCTCAAGGCGCATGGCGGCGGCTCGATGAAGCTCGGCCTCGACCGCTGCGGCCATCTGCAGGCGCTGGCGCTGGAAAAGCGCGGCTGCGAGGTCCGGGATTGCCAAGGTGAAATCTTGGCCGTGCGGGCAGTGAAGACGCCGGAGGAAATAAAATGCCTGCAGGTGTCGATGGCCGGCGCCGAGGCCGCCGTCTATGCGGTGCGCGAGTCAATCAAGCCCGGCGTTTCCGAAAACGATCTGTTCGCCATCATGTATCACGAGGTGATCCGGCAAGGCGGCGAGTTCATCGAAACCCGCCTGCTGACCTCGGGCCAGCGCACCAACCCATGGTTCAACGAGGCCAGCGGCCGCAAGATCAGGCCGGGCGAACTTTTGGCGCTGGATACCGATACGATCGGCTGCTACGGCTATTATTCGGACTTCTCGCGCACGTTCCGCTGCGGGCCGGGCAAGCCGACGGATTATCAGAAGTCGCTCTACCGCATGGCCCACGATCAGGTTCAGCACAACATCTCGATCGTCAGGCCGGGCATGGCGTTTCGCGAGATTGCCGAAAAGGCCTGGAATATCCCGGATCGCTTCGTCGACCAGCGCTATACGTCTGTCATGCACGGCGTCGGCATGCATGGCGAGACGCCGTTCATCGCGCACGCCATGGACTACGAGACCTATGGCCGCGACGGTTTTGTCGTACCCGGCATGGTGGTGAGCGTCGAAAGCTATATTGGCGAGAAAGGCGGACGCGAGGGTGTCAAGCTCGAGGACGAGATCCTGGTCACCGAGACCGGCACCGAACTTCTGTCGCGCTTTCCCTATGAGGACGATTTTCTGGAGAAACAGGTTTGATCCCAGCATCCACCACTGGTCGCGGTGCGGTATCGCAAATCTTCGGGACTAACCGCAGCGCTCATGCTTTCGTCATCCTAGGGCGGAGCAAGGAGCGCAGCGACGCGGCGCAGACCCTAGGATCCATGCCGTTACATCTAGGCTTCGAGACGGTGCAGAACTCTGTTCCGCTGCATTCTTCACTAGAGGTAACGGCATGGATTCCAGGGTCTTCGCGACGCCGCTTCGCGGCTGATTCGCCCTGGAATGACGAAGTTCAGGTATCCGAATGAAGAGCCCGGTCTCGATCAAACGCGGCACGGTGGCCGCGGTGTTCGTCGACCTCCAGGAGGAGCATCGGCAGGACAAGCGTTATCTGGTCGAGGGTTTTGCCGACATTCTGGCCAACGTCCAGCGCCTGCAGGCGGCGGCGCGGGTCAACGATGTGCTGCTCTACCATTCGGCCTATATCGTCGATCTCACCAGGGAGGCGCGGCGGTTCCATCCGGTCGATGCGAATGGCAGGTCGGCCTTCTCCGACAAGGACGATCCGCTGACGGCGATCTGTCCGGAAGTGGCGCCGGTCGCCGGCGAGATGATGCTGGTCAAGACCGAGGCCAGCGCCTTCGGTGCAGGCCCCGCCGCGGGGCGGCTCAAGGCCGAAGGGATCGAGTGGCTGGTCGTTGCCGGCGTGTGGACCGAGGCCTGCATCGACGCCACCGTTAGGGATGCGGTGTCATCAGGCTTTCGGGTGCTGCTGGTCAAGGATGCCTGCGGCAGCGGCAGCACGGCAATGCACCAGACCGCAATCCTCAACCTTGCCAACCGGCTCTATGGCGGCGCCGTGACCACCACCGACGGCGCCTGCCGGCTGATGGCAGGCGAGACGGTCGATGCATGGCAGGTCCAAGGTTCCGTGCCTTTGCGCTTCACCTATGAAAATGCGGCCCGGCTCTACGACGAGCTCTGATGCTTCCAGGTGGGATCGGATGGCGATGGTCAGCGGCGCCGAAAAAACCGAAAAAGCAAAACGGGAAAAATACGCGACGCTGCTCGATCCGGCGCTGTGGGCCTATATCGACCGGGTCAACGCATGGTATCCGCCCGAAATCGACCTGCCGGTCGACAAGCAGCGGTCGGTCTACAACGCGATGTGCCGGGCGTTTCACGCGGGCACTCCCGCAGGCGTTGAAGCCAGCGACGGCACGGTTGTTGCCGGCGGCCACGCGATCCCGATCAGGCGCTACCAGCTGGCGGGCAAGGCGCCGCAGGCGCTGGTCGTCTATTATCACGGCGGCGGCTTTGTGCTTGGCGGCCTCGACAGCCATGACGACATCTGCGCCGAGATCTGCGCCGGCACCGGCTTTGCGGTCTTATCCGCCGACTACCGGCTGGCGCCCGAACATCTGCATCCGGCCGCCTTCGACGATGCGCTGGCGGTGTTCGAATGGGCGGCGACAAGCGGGCTGCCGGTTGTGCTGTGCGGCGAGAGCGCCGGCGGCAATCTTGCCGCCGCGGTCGCGCACGCGGCGCGCCGCCATCCTCGCCGCGCAATTGGCCAGGTGCTGGTCTACCCCGAGCTGGGCGGTGACGAGAGCGCCGGCTCCTATGTTGAGCACGCCGAGGCGCCGCTGCTCACCCTCAGCGACATCGAATTCTATCGCCAGGTCCGCTCCGGCAAGGCACAGTCGCCGGACGACCCGACCTTCCTGCCGCTGCACGAC
Organism: Mesorhizobium sp. WSM4842; assembly: GCF_055901575.1. Taxonomy (NCBI): domain Bacteria; kingdom Pseudomonadati; phylum Pseudomonadota; class Alphaproteobacteria; order Hyphomicrobiales; family Phyllobacteriaceae; genus Mesorhizobium; species Mesorhizobium sp. WSM4842. The sequence goes on along the minus strand of NZ_CM148372.1, from coordinate 1,019,473 downwards.
AGCGACTTCTCCGGCCTGCCGCCGACGGTCATCGTCACAGCGCAATGCGATCCGCTGTCATCGGACGGCGAGGCCTATCGCGACCGCATCCTTGCCGCCGGCGGCCGCGCCTGGTGGTACGAGGAGCAGCGCCTCGTGCACAGTTTCCTGCGCGCCCGCAAAACCGTGCCGCGGGCCGGCGAAGCGTTCACCCGCATCGTCGCCGCCATCGCCACGCTCGGCAAGGGCGACTGGTTGTAGGGAACCCGCGAAGGCCCCCTCATCCGGCCGCTTCGCGGCCACCTTCTCCCCGAGGGGAGAAGAGATCGCCCACGCCGGTGCCAGCCTCTTCTCCCCGCCGGGGAGAGAAGGTGGCCCGAAGGGCCGGATGAGGGGGCCTTACAAGCATCCCACTCTTCACCTCTGCGGAACAGCGCACAACAGCTGCGGAAACCCGAACACTTTCCCGCTAAATCCCACACTATCATTGCCCATGGACAAAGGCGCCCGGCGGCCGCATCCGCCCCCGCGACGCGGTCGACCGGGCGCCGGCAGGGAGGATTCGACGATGAAATTCATGTTGACCGACAGAGCGTTGCATCCGCAGGCCGAGCCCGTCGCCGACGGCTTCAAGAAGGGCGGCATGAACCGGCGCGAATATCTCGCCACCATGGCAGCACTTGGCGTCAGCGCCGCCGGCGCGCTGGCGCTTGGCGGCCTTGCGCCCTCCCCGGCCAGGGCGCAGGAGCCGAAGCGCGGCGGCGTCTTGCGCGTCGCCATGAACGTCAAGGGCTGGAAGGACCCGCGCACCTTCGACGGCGTCGAAATGTCCAACGTCGCCCGCCAGTGCAACGAATATCTGGTGCGCTGGAACCGCGATTTCACCTTCGAGCCGTGGCTGCTTGAGAGCTGGGAGACCAGTGATGACGCTCGCGTGCTCACGCTGCACGTCCGCAAGGGCATCACCTGGTCGAACGGCGACACTTTCAACGCCGACGACGTCGTCCACAACCTGATGCGCTGGTGCGATGCAAGCGTTGCCGGCAATTCGGTCGCCGAGCGCATGGGCGCGCTGGTCGACGCCGCCACCAAGAAACCGGTCGACGGCGGCATCGAGCGTGTCGACGACTTTACCGTCCGGCTCAATTTGCCGAAGCCCGACGTTTCGCTGATTGCCGGCATGACCGACTATCCGGCGCTGATCATGCATCGCAGCTACGATGGCGACGGCGATCCGCTGAAGGCGCTGGCGATCACCACAGGACCTTGCGAGCTGGTGGCATGGGACGCCGAAGTCGGCGCCGAGGTCCGCCGCAAGGACAAGCCGTGGTGGAAAGGCGACTTCTGGCTCGACGGCATCCAATGGGTCGACTACGGCTCCGATCCCAATGCGATGTTTTCGGCATTTGAATCGGGCGAGATCGACACCAACCACGAAACCGCCGCCGATACGGTTTCGCAAACCGATGCCATGGAGCTAAGCAATTCGGAGCTTGCCACCGGCTCGACCATCGTCGCGCGTTTCAACGTCGGCAATCCGCCCTATGACGACATCAGGGTGCGGCGCGCCGCCCAGCTCGCCGTCGACAACGCCGCAATCCTGAAGATCGGCATGGACGACCGCGGCAAGCCGGCCGAGAACCACCATGTCGGCCCGATGCACGCCGAATACGCCGATATTGGCCCGGCCGTCCGCAATATCGATCAAGCCAAGGCGCTGCTTGCCGAGGCCGGCAAATCCGACCACGAATACGACCTCATCTCCGTCGATGTCGACTGGCAGAAGAACACCGGCGACGCCATCGCCGCGCAGATGCGCGACGCCGGGCTGAAGGTCAAACGAACCGTGCTGCCGGCGGCGACGTTCTGGAACGACTGGAGCAAATATCCCTTCTCCTGCACCGAGTGGCTCGGCCGGCCGCTGGGCGTCCAGGTGCTGGCCCTGGCCTACAGATCCGGCGCCGCCTGGAACGAGACCGCCTACGCCAATCCAGAGTTCGACGCCTTGCTCGACAAGGCGCTGGCCACACCCGACGCCGGCGAGCGCCGCGAGATCATGGCCAAGATCGAGCAGAACCTGCGCGACTCCGGCATCATCATCCAGCCCTACTGGCGCTCGGTTTATCGGACGTTCCGCAAGGGCGTGCATGGCTGCGAGCAGCACCAGTCGCTGGAGCAGCATTTCGACAAGGTTTGGCTCGAGGCGTGAACGCGGGTGCCGTCCCTCCAGCCTCTCAAGACCTGGTTCTTCGCCCACGCGAAACGGGGGAGAGGTGGCCGCGAAGCGGCCGGAGAGGGGGCTTTCGTAGAGCGCGGTTCCCCCTCTCCGTCTCGGCTTCGCCGAGCCACCTCTCCCCCACTCTCGTGGGGGAGAGGAACCCAAGCTGGAATGAAGCCGCTTTCCCCCCAATCTCGGAGCATTGGCGATCATCGCGCCACACGGATCAGCGAGCGGCGCCCGATTTTGAAATCTCCTGTCCGAGGCGCACCGATTCCCGCACCAGCAAGTCCAGATCCTCGCGCCGGGTGCGGTGGTTGTTGATCGCCACCCTGAGGCAATGCTGGCCGTGCACCGTCGTATCCGAAAGGGCGGCGATGCCTTCTTCCTGCAGCCTCAGCATGATCTCGGTGTTGAGTGCCTTCTGCCGCTCTCCCGTCAGCCCGTCGCCGCGGTAGCGAAAACAGACGATGTTTATGCTCGGCGGCGCGACCAGTTCCAGCAGCGGCTCGGCCTCGATCAGCGTGCCGAGCGTGTGGCCCTGCGCGATGTTCTGGTCGATCAGGCGGCCGAACTTCTCAATACCGTGCTCCTTCAGCGCCATCCACACTTTCAGCGCCCTGAAACCGCGTGACGTCTGCAGGCCAAAATCATGCAGCCATTGTCCGGAGGCGAGGCCGCGCGGCGTCGATTCCAGATATTCCGGCGTCACCGCGAACGTATTGCGATGCGCCGAGGCATCTCGGATCAGCACGCAGCCGACCTCGAACGGAGCATGCAGCCATTTGTGCGGATCGAGCGCGATGGAGTGGGCCTGCTCGATGCCGGCAACGCGATGGGAATTTTCCGGCGCAATGGCGATGAGCGCGCCGATGCAGCCGTCGACATGGAACCAGAGGTCCTCTTGCGCCGCCAGCCTTGCAAGCGCCTGCAGATCGTCGATCGCTCCGGTGTTCACCGTGCCGGCCGTGCCGATCACGCAGGCCGGCCGAAAACCCGCCTTGCGGTCCTCGGCGATCGCCGCCCGCAAGGCGCCGATGTCAATCCGCAATCCGGCATCGGTCGGGATGCGGCGCAGCGCCCGATTGCCGAGGCCAAGCGCCTCCATCGCCTTGCGATGGCAGGAGTGAAGCTGATCCGAGCCATAGAAACGCAGCGGCTTCTCGATGGCGGCAACGCCATGCTCGCGCACGTCGATGCCTGCCCTAGCGTTGCGTGCCACGGTCAGCCCGATGATGTTGGCCATCGAGCCGCCGCTGACCAGCGTCCCGCTGGCCGATTGCGAAAAACCCATCATCTGCTTGCACCAGTCGACGACCTGGCTGTCCATCAGCGCGGCGGCATGGTTGCCGCCGCCGAGGTTGGAGCCCTGGACCGCCGCCAGGAAATCGCCGAGCGCCCCGGTGAAATTGCTCGACCCCATGTACCAGGACCAGAAGCGCGGATGGATGTTGCCCATGGGGTAGGCCATCACGTTCTCGACGACCTCGCCATAGACTTGGGCAAGCGGTTGAGGCGATTGCGGCAGGGGTGCCGCGAAGAAGCCTTTCACCTCCGCCGGCATGTCCTGCCACACCGGGCGTTCCCGGACATCGCGCAGATAGTCGATGGCATCGTCGACGATCCGGTGCGACAGCGCCTGCACATCGGCCCAGTCGACCGGATCGAGCGTTTCTTCGGCAACCGTACTGGCAGTGCCGACGGCCTTCAGCATGGCGTCCATCCGCGTTGCTCCCGATGCGCAATTATTCGGCCGGGAACTGGCAGCCAGGCGTCGAGCGCGACAGCGCGATCTCCTCCGCGTCCATCTCGGCTTCGATGCCGTCGAACAGCGGCGTCGTCATGTAGCGTTCGCCGGTGTCGGGAAGCATGCACAGGATCACCGAGCCGGGTGCAGCTTTTTCCGCGATCTGGCGTGCCACGGCAAAGGTCGCTCCGCCGGAGATGCCGGTGAAAATCCCTTCCTTTTGCGCCAGCGCCTTGGCCCATTTGATGCCCTCGGGCCCGGGAACAGGCACGACCTCGTCATAGAGGCTGGCGTCGACCGCCTCCTGCAGCACGTCCGGAATGAAATCCGGGGTCCAGCCCTGGATCGGGTGCGGCTCGAACGCCGGATGGCTGGCGGCGGGCGCGCCGTCGGCGCCGCGCTCCTGCGCCTTGCCGCTGCCGATGAGCTGGGCATTGGCCGGCTCGGCCAGCACGATCCGGATCTCCGGACGCTCCCGGCGCAGCACGCGCCCAACACCGACGACGGTGCCGCCGGTTCCATAGCCGGTGACGAAGCAGTCGAGCCGCGATCCGGCGAAGTCGTTGATGATCTCGCGCGCCGTCGTCGCCTCGTGAATGGCGGCATTGGCCTTGGTCTCGAACTGGCGGGCCAGGAACCAGCCATTGGCCTCGGCGAGTTCCACCGCCTTGTTGTACATGCCAAAACCCTTCTGGGCGCGCGGCGTCAGCACCACCTTGGCGCCCAGCATGCGCATCAGCTTGCGGCGCTCGATGGAGAAACTGTCGGCCATCGTCACCACCAGCGGATAACCCTTCTGCGCGCAGACCATGGCCAGCCCGATGCCGGTGTTGCCGCTGGTCGCCTCGACGACGGTCTGGCCCGGCTTCAAGGCGCCGCTGCGCTCGCCCTCCTCGATGATGTTGAGCGCCAGCCGGTCTTTCACCGACGCCGCCGGATTGAAGAACTCGGCCTTCACATAGATCGTCACATGATCGGGGCCGAGATTGTTGACCCTGATCACCGGCGTATCGCCGACAGTGTCGATAATGCTGTCGAACAGGCGGCCGCGCCCGGCCGTGGTTCTGATTTTCTGTCGCTGCAACATGTCTGCTCTCCTCTTTTTGTTGTTGTCACGAGTTATTGTTGACACGAGCCGGTTACAAACCGGCGGTTTGGGCGGCGAGGTTTCGAGACCTTGCCGCAGTACGGTTGCTTTGCCGGCATGTGGCCCGGAAAAGGGCGATGCCAGCAGCCGGCGCGGAAATTCGTTGCCGGATGCACTCTATCGCTTTCGATGGTAGAACAGAGGACAACTGGCCAGCGTGGGAGCAAGCGTGGAAATGCACGTGGAATCCGCTCGATCGAGCCTGAACGGCGCAACGGCCGGGCTGTCCGTGCGGCTGCTCGGACCGCTGACGATCATCCGCGACGGCGCCACAGTGCAGCTGCCGGCATCGCGCAAGGTGCGCGCGCTCTTCGCCTATCTGGCGCTCGCGCCGCATGCCGTCGGCCGCAGCCGCCTGTGCGAGCTGCTGTGGGATGTGCCGAATGACCCGCGGAGCGAGCTTCGCTGGTGCCTTAGCAAGCTCAGGGGCATTCTCGACGAACCGGATCGCCATAGGATCGAAACATCAGGCGACACGATCGCCCTTGATCTAGAAGGCGTTTGCGTTGACGCCGTTGACATCGCCTCGGCCACCGCCAAGGGCATCGAGACGCTCGATCTGCAGCGGCTGCAGGCCCTGTCCGGAATGTTCGTTGGCGATTTCCTCGACGGGCTGGAGATCGACCGCAGCCCGCATTTCAACAGCTGGCTGATCGCTCAGCGCCGCCGCTTCAGCGCCTGGCATGCCGCCATCCTGGAACATCTCGTCAGCAAGCTCCCGGCGGATGCCGACGAAATGTCCGCGCATCTGGAGAAATGGGTGGAACTCGCTCCGTTCGACGAGCGTGCGCATCTGGCTCTTCTGACAAGGCTGGCGCAGCGCGGTCAGATCGCCGCGTGCGAGGAACATCTCGCTTCTGCGGCGCAGCTGTTTGCCTCGGAGGATCTGGATTTTGGATCCGTTCGTGAGGCATGGCAGGCGATCCGCGGCGAACGTCCGACCGCGACGCTCTGGGCGCGACCGGCACTCGTGCCCGTGGTCCCGCAAGCGGAAATTATGCTCCCCGATTCCGGTGTTGCTGCATCGTGCAAGGCCTCGCTCGCGATAATGCCGTTTGTCGAGGAAGCGGCTGTCGACGACCCTCGCGGCTGCCCCTCTCGCGGTGGCCCCTCTCGCGGTGGATTGGCCGACGGCCTGACCCACGACATTATCACCCGCCTGGCCAAGCTCAGGGACTTCTTCGTCATCGCCCGCGGTTCCGTCTTTGCGCTGGCCGAAAAAAACATCGCGCCGGAAGACGCTGGTCGGCGGCTGAACGTCGATTATGTGACCACCGGGACGGTGCGCAGCCAGCCAGGCCGAGTCGTGGTCAGCGTCGAACTGGTCGAGGTGCGCACGGCCAGGATCGTCTGGGCCGAGACGTTCGAACGCAAGCCCGACGATATCTTTGCCGTCCTCGACGATATCGGCAACAGCATTGTCTCGTCGATCTCTGCCGAGATCGAGATGGTCGAGCGCAACCGCGCCATGCTGAAAGCCCCCAGCTCGCTGAATGCCTGGGAGGCCTATCACCGCGGTCTCTGGCACATGTATCGCTTCACCCGCACGGAAAACGAACAGGCCCGCCATTTCTTCGACATGGCGCTGAAGCTGGATCCGACCTTCGCCCGCGCCTATGCCGGCCTGTCCTTCACCCATTGGCAAAACGCCTTTCAGCGCTGGGGAGACCGCGACCAGGAAAGCGCGCTCGCCTTCGAGGCCGCCGGCCAAAGTCTTTTGGTCGACGATCACAATCCGGCCGCGCATTGGGCCATGGGCAGGGCTCTGTGGCTGCGCGGCGAGCAAGATGGCTCCCTCATCGAGCTGGAACGGGCTGTGGATCTCAGCCCGAACTTTGCGCTCGGCACTACGCGCTTTCGTTTGTACACTCGCAGTCGGGTGACCCAAAAGCGGCGATCGGTTCATCCGATCACTCGCGCCATCTGAGCCCATTCGATCCGCTGCTGTTCGGCATGCTCGGCGCTCGGGCGATGGCGCATGTCCGCCTCGGCCAGTTCGACGAGGCCGCCGAATGGGCGCTGAAGGCAGCCGCCCGTCCCAACGCCCATGCCATCATCCTGGCGATCGCAGCCCACTGCCTTGCGCTGGCGGGGCGGCTTGACGAAGCGCGAAATTTTTCCTCCGCGCTGCGCAAGACGCTGCCGAACTACTGTGCCGATGATTTCATCGGCACCTTCCGCTTCGAGCCGGACGCCGCAGCCCTGTTCCGGCAAGGCGCCAAGCGGATTGGGCTGGGGTGATCCAACCCAGCCCGGGCCTGCTTCAAGCTGTCATGACCGCGATCCTCGCCGGCCGACAACCGAACAAAAGCCCGGCAATCGGCCAAGAAAATCGACCAAGAAAGCCGCGTTCGTTGCAACTATATGCCGAGCATGGTCTTGGCTTGGTTGAGGGCAGCCTCCGACCCTGCATGATCACCGGCGGCGTGCAATTTCTCGCCTTGGGCGCGCAGTTCTTTGACTTTGGTCATGTCGGCCTCGGAGAGGGTCGCGGTCGGTAACGCTGCGTCGATCGCGGCCATGATGGTCGGGCATTTATTTGCAAAGGCTGTCGCAGGAATGACCGCCAGGAAAACCGCAAGCGAAATTGATCGTAACATGGACGTTTCTCCCTTGCCGGAACACGCCGCATCGATGACCGGCCTAGGAATGGTACAGCCAATGCCCGAATGTGCCAATGACGATGATGGCGCTGGTTTGAGGCAAGCTGCGGTCGGCCGGGCTTTTCTCGGGGTTTCTGAACCCTTCACCACAGCTGGTCGCCACCGACATCGTCACGCCCGAAACCGACGCCAGGTTCGCGGCAATCGTCAGATCGTCGCAAAATTCCTCGGCCAGAGCGGATCAGGTGGGCTGAACGGATTTGACATTGCCGTCCGTATCGACAAGGCAGCTTGTCTTTTTGCCGCTGGCATCGAGTTCGACCTGATAGGTTTTGGAATCGAGCTTGCTCGATGAAACCGGAAGTATTTTGGTGCTATCGGCGCCGCTCGCCTTGGCGACCGCATCGGCGCAAAGCAGCTGAAGGTCCGCCGGGGCCGTTTCGACCTGGGTCCTGGACATCTGGTCCTGAGGAGGCGGCGGCGGCGCGCTGACGCAAGCGCTCAAGGGCCCCACCAGGAATCCAATTGCTATTGCCCGGATCGAAGTTCTCACTGCACGTTTTGCCGACATTGCTTGTCCCTCTCCGAATGCCGCTTCACACACCCCGCCTTCACACACCCTTGTAAAGTGCCGCCCCCTGCATGAGAACGATGACCTTGGCCCCAACCTTGACGCGGGATGCGAGATCGGTGATGTCGTCGTTCCTCATCCGGATGCACCCTGATGACACGTCGAGCCCGATCGTCCACGGCTCCGGGGTGCCGTGAATCCGATAGATCGTGTCCTGGTCACGCTCATACAGATAGAGCGCCCTGGCGCCGAGCGGGTTGTCAGGCCCTCCCGGCATGCCTCCCGCATGTTTGACCGCATTCGGATCACGAGCGATCATTTCGGCCGGCGGTGTCCAGGTCGGCCATTCCGCCATGCGGCCGACGCGCACGATGCCGGCCCATCCAAACCCTTCCCGGCCCACCCCGATACCGTAGCGCATGGCCCGCTGACCCGGCTGCACAAGGTAGAGAAAATGCTGGTTGCCATCGATGATGATTGTACCCGGCACTTCCGCGGTGCGGAACTTGACCATCTGCGGGCGAAACGCCTCTGGCACTTCATTATGCGCGGCATAGTATTTGCGCGCCTTGGTACGGTCGTAGTCCACCCATTTGCGGGTTTTCGGATCGAAAACCTGTGTTCCCGCAGCCAGCGCCGCCACCGCGACAAGACCGAACGCTACCGCGACAATTGCCGTAAGGGATTTCCGCTGGAGAGCGGCGCGTCCCGCGATCATCAGCTTTCCGGTCATGGATTTGCCCACCCGTGCACCCGAGCGCCCTGCGCGGCAACCCATTGTTTGGCGTATTCGTAAGGATCCTGACGCTCCACCTGGAGCGCATAACTCATCTTCGTGACGTCCTCGGGCTTGAGGTCGACCTGTTCCAGGAACTCGACCACCTTCGGATGTTTCTTGCGCAGCGAGGTGGCGTAAGCGATATGGAAATGCGCGGTATCCCATGACACCGGCGCGCTGGACTTCGAGACCCAGAGCGGGTCCTCGGAAGGCAGCACGATCTTCCACTTTGCCGGGTCAAAAGGCGGCTCGGTTAGCCGGACAATGTCGTGCAGTTTAAACACGTGATGCGGCGCATAGCAGGCAAACACCATCGGATGAGCCGTGGCAACCGCGGCATCGACAGCCGCCATTCCGACATCCTCCGGCGTCTCCAGCAATGTCATTGTCTTGGCATAGCCATAGCTGTTGGCGCGGACACGCTCGATCGCTGTGGAGGACCAACCCTCAGCGCCAATCCAGAGTTCCCCACGTCCGTCCCGATCAGTGTCCAACGCGGCGGTTTTGCGACGGTCGGTGAGGTCCGAAATGTCACGAATCCCAAACTTGTCGGCAGTTTCGCGGGTAGCGCATATGCCTTGCCATGCCGGCACACCGATGGGACTGATGGCTACCGTGCCGGCACCGTCGACATACTTCTTCACCAGATTGTCGAGATTGGGCAGCCAGATTTCGGGATGAATATCCACCTCGCCCGAATCGAGGCCGGCAAAGGCGATAAGAGTCCCCATCTCGCGCACATCGGCATCGAGCCCGAAATGTTCCTTCAGGCTGACCTTGAGAATGTTTGCCGTCGCCTGGCCCGACGGCCAGTTCGGCATCGCAATGACGAGATCAGCCGCGTGGACCGGGGCCGCCAGCATCGTCAATGCGGCCAGCGACATTCTGCGCAGGCACTGCCGAAATCGGTTGTGCATTTTCTTCCCCCTCGCTTCGGTGCTGAAACTAACCGGGACGGGAACAATCTGTCACGGCAAGCACCGGGATGTGACACCAGCCCCCATCTGCCGACGGCAACTGCTGAAGGTGCGGCAGTGCATTCGCCAAAGAGAGCGCCGTCACATGCCGCCCCAGCACGCTACGCGATGACATTCCGTATGGGAAGATGCTCAAAACGCGGCCGCCAATGTTTAGGATGTCCGCGGTGGCGGTCAAGGCCGCCGAGAATCCGAGATGGTCAATACCAGTGAAATGATGCAGGTTCTTCTGGACCACGTGGCAAGCAGGCCGCTAAGTAGACGCAGCTTCCTGGTTTCAGCATATGCACCCTCTTAGGTAATACGAATTGAAAATTGCGCCCTCATGTTTCAAAACAGGTCGGTAGATTCGCGAGGATGGTTTCGTGCGGGTCACCGACGGTCCTCAAGCCGAGAATTCTAAAAGACTTTCAACAATGACCCAGCACGCACAAAATGCTCGAATTCTCATGTACAGCCACGACACGTTCGGGCTCGGCCACTTGCAGCGCTGCCGGACGATCGCGCATTCGCTGGTTGAGGATTTCCGCGGACTTCAGGTGCTTATCATTTCGGGTGCGACTATCGCTGGCGCCTTCGACTACCGCGCCCGTGTCGACTTCGTGAAGATACCCAGCGTCATCAAGTTGCGCAACGGCGAATACACCTCGCTGGAAAAGGATATCGATCTGCATGAGACGCTAAGGATGCGCCAGTCGATCATCCGCCACACAGCCGAGACCTTCCGGCCGGATATCTTCATCGTCGACAAGGAACCGCTCGGCCTGCGCGGTGAGATCGAGGACACGCTGTCCTACCTCAAGACGCGGGGCACCACGCTCGTGCTTGGCCTGCGCGAGGTGATGGACGCGCCGCATCTGCTCGAAGCAGAGTGGGCACGCAGGGATGTGATGCGCAAGATAGGCCTGTTCTACGACAAGATCTGGGCCTATGGTCCGCCGGATTTCTACGATCCGTTGACCGGCTTGGATGTGCCGCCGGCTATCAGAGCAAAGATGAAGTTCGTCGGTTTCCTGCAACGGAGCCTGCAGAAGAACGAGTTGCCCGGCCACCGGCCCGAGGGCGACTATATCCTCGTTACCACCGGTGGCGGCGGTGACGGCGCCGATCTGATCCACAGCGTCATCGATGCCTATCAGCAGGATCCGCAATTGCAGCATAGGGCGTTGATCGTGCTTGGGCCTTACATGCCGGCGCGCAAGCGCAACAAGCTGCTCAAGAAGGGGTCCAAGATCCCCTATATCAAGATCATCGAGTTCGACAACCGCATGGAAGAGCTGATTGCCGGCGCCAAGGCGGTAGTGGCGATGGGCGGTTACAACACCTATTGCGAGATACTGTCTTTCGACAAGCCGGCGCTGATCGTGCCGCGCGTCAAGCCCCGCGAGGAACAACTGATCCGAGCACGGCGCGCAGCCGAACTCGGCCTCATTGAGATGCTTTTGCCGGAAGAAGCCGAGGATTCCCAGCGGTTTGCCAATGCACTGGAGGTGCTGCCGGACCGGCCCGGCCCATCGCAGAGCCATCCGCATCTGACGCTGGAAGGGCTGCCTCACATTTCCGAAATCGTCGCGGAACTGCTCGACCGGCGGGGCGGCCATCACCTTTCGGTCATTGAAGGCATCAACTGAGTTGCAACATCGCAAGATCGTCGTGGTTCTGAAGGGCTATCCGCGGCTGTCGGAAACCTTCATCGCGCAGGAACTGCTCGGTCTGGAGCGTGCGGGGTTCGACCTGATACTGGTCTCGCTCAGGCGGCCGACCGACGCAAAACGCCACCCCGTGCATGACGAGATCAAAGCGCCCGTCCATTATCTGCCGGAATATCTGCATGAAGAGCCGCTGCGCGTGGTTCGCTCGCTGTTTGCTTATCTGCTGCGGCCGGGCTTCTGGCGCGCGCTCGGATCGCTGGCTACCGATATCCGCCGCGACTTTACGCGCAATCGCGCGCGCCGCTTCGGGCAAGCGCTCGTGCTGGCGGCCGAATGGCCGGAAGGCGCGAGCTGGCTGCATGCACATTTCGCACACACACCGGCATCGGTGACGCGCTATGCCAGCCAGCTTCGTGGCCTGCCCTGGAGCTGCTCGGCCCATGCCAAGGACATCTGGACTTCGGCGGACTGGGATCTGGCTGGCAAGCTTTCCTCGGCGCGCTGGACGGTCACTTGCACGAAAGCCGGCTTCGACCGTCTGAAAAAACTCGCTAACGGCAACTCGTCTGTGCATCTGAGCTATCATGGGCTAGACCTTGATCGCTTCGGCGGTTTCGGCGAGGCGCGAAAACAGCATGACGGCTCGGCGCCGGCCGAACCGGTTATCGTTCTGAGTGTCGGGCGCGCCGTTGAAAAGAAAGGTTACGATACCTTGCTGGAGGCCCTTGCCCTCTTGCCTGGTGATTTGGCGTGGCGTTTCGAGCATATCGGCGGCGGCGAGGAACTGGAACGGTTCAAGGCGCTGGCGCAAAAGCTCGGCCTGGATGGTCGCGTCTCTTGGAAAGGCGCGCTTGCGCAGGAGGAGGTGCTTGAGCACTACCGCTGTGCCGATATCTTCGCCCTGGCCTGCAGGATCGCCGCAAATGGCGACCGGGACGGTCTGCCGAATGTTCTGGTGGAGGCGGCTAGCCAGCGGCTTGCCTGCGTATCGACCGATATTTCCGGCGTGCCGGAGCTTTTATCGCCGGATGAAACCGGGCTGCTGGTTCCGACGGAAGACCCAATTGCCCTGGCACAGGCGCTGGAGCGCCTGATCCGTGATCCCGTGTTGCGCGCCCGCCTCGGCGACGCCGCAGAGCGGCGCGTGCGCGGCAATTTCGATCATATGGCGAGCATTGGACAGCTCAAAGAACTGTTCGAGCGGGAGTGGCAGGCTGCCGAATGAAGCGGCTGCGCGCTTTCTTCTATGTCCAGCACCTGCTCGGTATCGGCCATCTCGCGCGCGCTAGCCGCATTGCGGCGGCTCTGGTCGATGACGGGTTTGACGTAACCGTCGTGACCGGCGGAGCGCCGATCGCGGGGTTTCCGGGACTGGGTGTAAAATCTGTAACCCTGCCACCTGTCACCTCCGGTGATGAAGGATTTTCCGGACTTGTCGACCTGCAGGGCAAACCCATCGACGATGATTTCAAGAAATGGCGTTCAGAGATGCTGCTCCAGGCATTCCGGGATTTCAGGCCTGATATCGTCATTGTCGAGGCGTTTCCATTTGGACGCCGGCAGATGCGTTTCGAACTCCTGCCGCTGATCGAGGCCATCGACGCGATGTCGCCCAGACCGCTGCTGGCGACGTCCGTCCGTGATATCCTTCAGGAGCGCGTCAAGCCGGGCCGGAACGAGGAAACGGTCGATCTGATCAACAGCCATTTCGACCTTGTTATGGTCCACGGCGATCCGGCTTTCGCAACCATCGACAAGACATTTCCACTGGCTGGGGCGATCAGGGCCGAGGTCACCTACACAGGGCTCGTTGCCGCGCCGCCGCCGCCCGCGGCCTCCGAGCGCTTCGACGTTCTGGTGTCGGTTGGCGGCGGGGCTGCCGGAAAGAGCCTTGTCAGCTCCACCATCGCAGCGGCGCGGAATGCCAACAACGCTTGGAAATGGTGTTTGATCACCGGCCCAAACCTGCCGAAAGACGAGTTTGACGCGATCGCACGCGATGCCTCGCCGGTCCTGTCCATCTTCCGGTTCCGCGAGGATTTCGCCAGCCTGCTGACCGGCGCCCGCCTGTCAGTCTCGCAGGCGGGTTACAACACGGTCTGCGATGTCCTGCGCGCGGGTTGTCGCTCTCTGCTCGTTCCATTTGCAGGCGGCGGGGAAACCGAACAGACGGTTCGCACCCTGATGCTCGAAGAACTCGATCTTGCAACGGTGCTGATGGAAAAGGACCTAACGCCTGAAGGTTTGGCGCAAGCGATCGAACAGGCGCTTGTGGGACCGACGCCAGCCGCGCATCGTCTCGATCTGGAAGGCGCGCGTCGCTCGGCGCAAATCCTGCGCGAGCGGTATCGAACATGGTCCCTAAAAAGTGGGGCCCGGTTTCGGAAAAGTTCATGATCAAACAGACGATAGATCCTAACGCGCGTCGCGTCTGGCGAGATTCGTGCGACGCGCTACGCGCTTTTGGGCGAAACGCATTAAACAGTTCCAATCAGCATGAAGCGCGTATAATTTTTTGTTGGCAGTTCGCCGGAGAACCGCACCTCCCGTAGCGCCGCCATTGCTTCGAAGGCTGCAAGTGAAGCCACGCAGTTGATGTGCGTCGGCTCGCTGAAATAATCGTTCGATTGCAGCAGTACAGTCGTGCCCCGCGGAAGCAGAGCAAGCCAGGCGCGCAGATCGGCTATGTGTTCGCAGCTCGTATTGACCACCAGGTCGGGCCGCCCGGCCGCATAGTCGAGTGCGTACATATCTGCCGTCAGCGCCCGGAACCGGTCGCCGGCTTCCCGGTTGAGGGTTCGGGCGACCGGCGCGACTTCGGGATCGATGTCGATGCTATCGACCGCCGCGATGTCGAAGCGGGCGTCGTCGAAAAGCATCGCCGGCAATACGCCGTACCATCCGCCCAGAACCCATATGCGCCCGAACCGGCCGCCGCAGCTTTCGAACAGCCTGTCGAGCGCCCACATCTTGCAGGCGACCTGCTTGTGGTTGAAGGCGTTGGCGATATCGGCCTTCGGATGCTTGGTGATGACGCGGGCCAGCCCTGCCACCACCGGGCAGTTGACATAGGCAGCAATTCCCCGCGTGAGGTCCAAGGCTTGCTCGTGCCATTCCAGGCCGGCATTGCGTGGTTGCGTGACATCCATCATATTGGTCTTGTATGTTGGGATTTCGGGCGACACAACGCAATCTTGCCTCCCGCAAGGCTGTTTAATTCGCGGACGTGATTATGCTGCAAGCGGCTTCGCCATTGCCCGGTGCCGGAGAGAGCCTGTTGCATCTGTCCGGACCATCGGCGTCCATCCGCCAGCACCAGCGGCGCAGCGGCGGCCTCGTGCTGCTCTTCTATTCGCCAAAACACTGCGGAAGCCGCGAACCGTTTGGCCAGCTGCTTTCTTCGCTGATCAACAATGCCTATGACGTTATCATCGACCATGCGCCGGAACTGGATCGCGCCGCCTCGCAGGTTCCTTCCATCGTTGAGCGCAGGACAATCTCCGTGCGCTGCAGCTTCGAGCTTGTCGTTGGCGACGAAGAAATTGCCGATACGCCATTGGCCAGCAGGTGCTTTTACATCCTGCATCCCTCCAACTGAGGGGTCCATATGGAACCCAGCATAGCCCGCTATATCTGGACGCACACCAAGAAGCAGCAGCTCTGGATATTGATGATCGTCGTGCTTTCGATGATCCCGTATTTCATGTCCTTCGACCTGCCGAAGCTGATCGTCAACGGCCCGATCCAAGGTAGCGGCTTCGAGCAACCGGGCGCGACCCAGCCATTCATGAGGCTACACTATAACCTGCCGTTCATCGGAGAGGTCCAGTTCTTCTCCGGTTTTCAGCTCGACCGCAAGGCGACGCTGTTTGCCCTGAGCCTTGTGTTCCTCTTGCTAGTCGTCATCAACGGCCTGTTCAAACTCTACATCAACACCTACAAGGGCCGCCTCGGCGAACGCATGCTGCGGCGTATCCGCTTCGATCTGATCGATCGTGTGCTGCGGTTTCCGCCGTTTTACTTCAAGCGGGTGAAATCCGCCGAAGTGGCGACCATGGTGAAGGACGAGGTGGAGCCGCTGGGCGGCTTCATCGGCGATGCCTTCGTGCAGCCGGTGCTGCTCGGCGGCCAGGCGCTGACGGCCATGCTGTTCATCGTGGTCCAGAACTTCTGGCTCGGAATGATAGCGGCCGTGATCGTGGTGATCCAGATCGCGCTCATCCCGCGAATGCGGCGGCGGCTGATCGTGCTCGGGCGCGAACGGCAGTTGACGGCGCGCGCGCTTTCGGGCCGGGTTGGCGAAATCGTCGACGGCATCGGCGCGGTTCACGTCCACGACACATCAAACTACGAGCGCGCCGACATAGCTGCCCGGCTCGGGCTCATCTTTAAGATCCGCTTCGATCTTTACCAATGGAAATTCATGGTGAAGTTCCTCAACAATTTTCTCGCGCAGGTCACGCCCTTTCTGTTTTACATGATCGGCGGGTATCTGGTCATCCAGGGGCGGCTGGACGTCGGTCAGCTCGTGGCCGTGATCGGCGCCTACAAGGATCTGCCCGGACCGATGAAAGAACTGATCGACTGGGATCAGGCGCGGCAGGATATCCAGGTCAAATATCAGCAGGTTGTTGAACAGTTCACCGCCGAGGGTCTCATTGCGCCGAGAATCGGGGCATTGACGATCGACGATCCCGATCCGATGACCAACCCCCTGTCGGCGATCAGTCTGTCCATAGCAGACGATGGCGGTGCAATGCTCCTCGACCGTATCTCCCTCCAGATCAAGCCGGGTGAGACGGTGGCGCTGGTCAGTACCGCAACAGGTGGAGCCGAGGCGCTTGCAGAAGCCTTCGCGCGGCTGAACTGGCCGGACAGCGGAAGGATCGCTTCGGGCGCCGACGACCTGCTTGAACTCCCCGAAGCAGTGACCGGCCGGCGCATGTCCTATGCCTCGTCGGATGTTTTCCTGTTCCAGGCAAGTCTCCGCGATAACCTGCTCTATGGGTTGAAGCATGCGCCGCTGACATCGGTGCCTTATGACGGTGCTGCAGCAGACCAGCACCGCTGGAACATCAACGAGGCGCGCCGGTCGGGCAATCCGGATTTTGATATCCACAGCGACTGGATCAACTATGCTTCCGCTGGCGCTACCGGCCCGCACGACCTCTTTGAAGCCGTGCGCCGGGTGCTCGACGCGGTTGTTCTATCGCGCGACATTCTGGATCTTGGCTTGCGCTCTTCGGCCGACCTCACGCGTCACACGGAGCTTGCCAGGCGGATCGTCGAACTGCGTGCGGCGCTGCGAACCCGGCTGGAACACGAAGGGCTGAGCGAACTGGTGGTTCCTTTCGAACCGGGAGCCTACAACAAGGAAGCAACGATCGGCCAAAACCTGCTCTTCGGCGCTGCCGCCGGCCCCGAACTGGCCGACAGGGCTCTAGCGGCCAATCCCTATTTTGCTTCTGTGCTGAGGCAAGCCGGCCTCGACCGCACGCTCTACGAAATGGGCATGGAGATCGCCGAACAGGCGATCGAGCTGTTTGCCGACCTGCCGCCCGATCACCCGTTCTTCCAGCAGCTCGCCTTCATGAGCGCCGAGGAGATACCCACCTACGAAACCTTGCTGCAACGGCTCAAGAACCGTCCCCACGAGGCAGTTTCGGAGAACGACCGCGCCATGATCGTCACCTTGAGCTTTGCCTATATCGAGCCCCGGCACCGCTTCGGCCTGCTGAGCGACGAGCTGATGAGCAAGATCGTCGCTGCACGCAACCGCTTCTATGAAAACCTGCCGCCCGAGCTGCAAAATGCGATCGAACGGTATGATCCTGCCAAATACATTGCCGCGGCCACCGTCATGGATAATGTCCTGTTCGGGCGTGTGGGCAACAACCATCCCGACGCGCCGGACCGCATACGCTCCATCGTCTATGACATTCTTGACGAACTGGGGCTTTATGCCGAACTTCTGGATGTCGGCCTGGACTTCAACGTCGGCTCCGGCGGCAGGCGGCTGACCGGTGGACAGCGACAGAAGCTGGATGTTGCCCGGGCCCTGCTCAAGCGTCCTGATTTTCTCATTCTCAACCGGCCGCTGTCGGCGCTCGACCAGCGCATGCAGGATAAGGTGCTGCGAAACGTGCTCGAGGAAGCCAGGCGCGACGACCATTCGCCGGCAATTGTGTGGGTCGTGACGAATCCGGCGATGGGGATGATGTTCGATCGCGTTATCGTCTTCGACTCGGGTAAATTGGTGGAAGACGGAACACCCGAGACACTTTTGGCAGGGAACGGTATCTTCAAGGAACTGTTGTCATAGGGCAACGGACATTCAGATGGGATCATTCTGCCGGTGGGAATTTACTGCAAGGTCAAGGGATTCGGCGAAGGGCGTCTCGCCACCCCGGAAACAGAATTCATTTCATCTGGGCGTCCGTTGCTCTAGTCTGGCAAACGCGAATTTTGGGAAGGTTTGCGACAATGCTGCTCAAGGATGAAGTTGCAATGCTGCAACGCGTTCCCTTGTTCTCTGCCATCGAGCCGACAAAGCTCAAGCTGCTTGCGTTCACATCCGATCGTGTGAGCTACAGCGCCGGTCAAATCCTTTTCCGGCAGGGCGACGAGGGAGACGCCGCCTATGTCATCCTTTCAGGCAGGGCGGATATTCTGGTCGATTCCGACAGCGGACCGATAAAAGTTGCCGAACTGGAGCCAAATTCGATTGTTGGCGAGATCGCCATATTGTGCAACAGCTCCCGCACTGCCACCGTAAGAGCGGCAAGTCCGCTGGAAGCCTTGAGAATCCGCAAGGATCATTTCCTGAGGCTTATGAGGGAGTTCCCGGAAATGACCATCGAGATATTGCGGGTTCTTGCCGATCGCCTAAGCCATACGACCGCGGATCTGATCGACGCACGAAGCGCCAAATAACGTATGACGTGCGCTCGATCCTCGCCGTCGTGATGGGACTGTCCTCTTGCTGAGAAGGTCACCCGGAGAAAGCCTGTCTCGCCTAGCAGCGGTTGTTTGGCTAGGATGGGCGAAGGGGTAGCATGGACGACGACGTTTTCCTGGTCAGGTTTTGGGGTGTGCGCGGCAGCATTTCGGTATCAGGGCCGGAATTCTCTCGCTATGGCGGCAACACAATCTGCATTGAGATGCGATGCGGTAGGCATACGCTTCTGTTCGACGCAGGCTCTGGCCTACGGCCTGCCGGCGGGGCGCTTCAGGCGTTGGCCGTGACCGATTTCGATCTGCTTTTCACCCATTGCCATTACGATCACATCATCGGGCTACCGTCTTTTGCGCCGATCTATGACCGGAGCGTCAAGGTTACGCTTTGGTCAGGGCATCTTGCAGGACACATGACGACCCGGCAGATGGTCGATGAGTTCATGCGGCCGCCGTGGTTTCCGGTGAAACTGGGGATCTGCAAGGCAAGCCTCGACTATCGCGATTTCGTATCCGGAGACGTGCTTCGGCCGCGCGAAGGGGTGGTGGTCCGAACCGGCAGTCTTATCCATCCGGGCGGCTGCATAGGCTACCGAGTCGAATGGGGCGGTCGCGTCGTGGCGGTGATCACAGACACTGAGCACGAACCGGACAAACTCGATCAGGCGGTGCTCGGCCTGATCGAAAATGCCGACCTCGTCATTTACGATTGCACCTACACCGAGGAGGAAATGGAACGCCGCCGCGGTTACGGGCACTCGACATGGCAACAGGGCGTCAAGCTCTGTGAGGCGGCCGGTGCGCGGGGGCTTGCGCTGTTTCACCACGATCCGACACGGACCGACGCGGAACTGGACGAGATCGAGAAACTGGCCAAAGACAGGTTTGCCGGCGCTTTTGCCGCGCGGGATGGCCAGACGCTCAAATTTCCAGTCTCATTGCGCAAAAAGCGCTGAGCTATTTTCCTCTACCGGCGCTGCGCCCGATCAATGTCCTGATCGGAAGCCATACGCAGGCTTCAGTCTGTGCGGTGACTGTGAACAGCCGTTCGAGGAAGAGCCAGGCCGATTCATCATGTACGAGATGGTGGGTGAGCAGGCCGACCGGTTCGCCGCCGTCGATTGCATGCTGCAATTGCGCGATGATAGCCTGAACCAATAGGCCATGGTCGCGGCAGCCGCGCGTGCCATGCCAATCCATGATGTCGACATTGCTGTTGATGACCGCAAGTGAAGCCGGCATCGGCGGCCCATAGACCGACAATGCCGAAAATCCTATCGATCCAAGGTCGGATACCAAGCCGGCGTCGATCCTGTTCCAGGGTGGCACCAGCATCGGAACGGCACGTGCGCCGTGCAGGTCGGTTACATGCGTCAGCCCGCGAGCCAGATCATCGAGCACCGCCTCGCGCGGCCGATGCGCGCCGAGCTCCTGCTTTTTCTGGTGCTCGGGCGCATGATTTCGGTGCGCCCAGCCATGGATGGCGACCGTGGCATGCGGCGCCTCGTCAAGCTGGACGGCAAGCTTCTCATCAGTCATGGCCGGAATGACGGCCAGAGTGACCGGAACCGCGAATTCACCGGTGAGGTCGAGCAGCCGATCAAGCGCAGGCGTCGGATCCACGGCGTCGTCGTCGCGCAGCCAAAACTCTGCCTTACGGTCCGCCCGTTGCCGGCACGCCAGTTCTTCCACCAAGGGCCGCCAGATCTGATCGGATGTCATGAAACCGGGATCTTCGCAAGAAGTTCGACCAGACGCGCCACTGCAGCACCGAGGGAACGTTCTTCGAGGATGAAACGTCTGGCTTCCGCCGCCATGATGGTTCTTTCGTCGCTACGGGCGAGAAGCCATTCAATGGCAGAAGCGAACGCCGCCACATCGCCCGGCGGGGTGAGAAACCCGGTCTGGCCATCCCGCACGACCTCCGGCACGCCGGCGACGTCCTGTGCCACCACCGGAAGGCCGGCGGCCTGTGCTTCAAGATAGGCAATGCCATAGGCCTCGCCGTAACCCGGCCAGACGTAAATTCCCCCACTGTAGAGGACATTCGGCACGGCGGCTGGCTCAATCGCGCCAAGCCATTCGATACGGTCGGCGGGCAAGCCGGCGAATTGCGCTTTGACCTCGTCACGGGCAGGCCCATCCCCGACGACCGACATGGTCCAGGGCAGGTGGCCGATCGGACCGAGCGCCTGCGCCAGCATGCGATAGCTTTCGGCTTTGTCGCCCGGGCGCATCATGGCGACGGTAACGAGGCGCGTCGGACAACCCCGTGCCGGCATTTCCCGGAATACCGATGTGTCGATGAAGGGCGAAAGCATACCGAGAGCGGCGTCGGGAATCGCATCCGTCAGTCCCTGACGATCCCTTTGCGTGAAGCAGATGTTCAGCGCTGCCTGTTCGACGGCTCGCGCCACCAACGCTTGCGTATCGGCCCACAAACCGACGTTGCGCCGCCTCGAATAGGAGGCTTCCGCTGTCACATAGGGGATAGCAAAGGCCGACGCCAGCTCGGGTCCGATCAGGTCGGGCGCCTTGTAATAGGGATGATAGGAGAACCAGAGATCGGGCTTGCCGTCACAATCCCAAAGCTTTGCCAGCCGCGCGGCTTCCTCTCGGGCCTCGATCTTGAGCGCATCGAAACTTTTCGACTCCGGTTCGCGTAGATAGGAGCGCAATTCGGATGCTAGTTCGACGCTATGCCCTCCATGCTCCAGCGCCTTGACCAGCATCCGTGCCATCTGGCGGTCGCCGGAGGCAACGGGATGATTGGGCGACTTCAGCGGCGCGTAGAAGGCAATTCGCATCGCCGGACCCTATCATCGGAAAGCCTGCGCGAGTCAATTTCGAAGCATGATCGACTTCACCTTCAAGCAGTGGAATGTGCTATCTGATGCTTATGGAAACAGCTGCCGCGTCCGACCCGTTTGTCGCTTCTTTGCCGGTTTTCGCAAAATTCGAAAGCGTTGCCGATATCGATAACTATCGGCCTCTCCCGGATGGCTGGGCGCTGGCCACCGCCGACATCGTCGGCTCGACCAAGGCGATCGGGGCTGGGCGCTATAAAACCGTCAATATGGCCGGCGCCAGCGTCATTTCGGCGCTGCTCAATGCGCTGGGTCGGAAAGATCTTCCCTTTGTCTTCGGCGGCGACGGCGCGCTCGTGGCGTTTCCCGGCTCGGCGCTGGAGATCACCCGCAACGCGCTGGCGGCCGTCCAGAGATGGGTGGCGGACGAACTGGACCTGACCTTGCGTGCCGCAATCGTGCCGATAAAGGATATAAGAGCGCAAGGCCTCGACGTTCGCGTGGCGAGGTTCCGGGCCTCCGAAGCGGTCTTCTATGCCATGTTCGCCGGCGGTGGCGGCAGTTGGGCGGAAGCCGAGATGAAAGCGGGGCGCTACCGCATCGATCCTGCGCCAGCCGGCGCGCGGCCGGATCTGACCGGCCTCTCCTGCCGCTGGAACCCGATCGAAGCCCGGCATGGCGAAATCGTCTCGATCATAGCCATACCGGGGGCGTCGCGCGACTTGCGCGGTTTTCAGTTTCTGGCTTCCGACATCATCGCCCTTGCCGGCGGGCAGGAACGCGATGGCCACCCGTTGCCGGTGAACGGGCCGGCCTACAGTTTTTCGCCCGCCGGCATCGATATCGAGGCGCGGGCCATGGCGCCGGCAGGATGGCGGTGGCTGTCGAAGCTGTGGATATTGTTCCTGCTGACGCTTACGGTTGTCACCGACAGATATGGCTGGACGATCGGCAGTTTCGATCCGAAGATCTACAAACGCGACGTGGCCAGCAATTCGGATTTCCGGAAGTTCGACGACGGCTTGAAGATGACTATCGACGTTGACGCGGATGTGTTGCAACGGATCGAAAACCGGCTGAAACAGGCGGAAGAGGCGGGCATCTGCAACTATGGCCTGCACCGCCAGAAATCGGCCTTGATGACATGCCTCGTCGCCTCGCCGCTGCAGCGCGATCACGTTCATTTCATCGATGGCGCCGCCGGCGGCTATGCGATGGCCGCCGCAAGCCTGAAGGCGAAGGTGCCGGTCTGACGACGGCTTGCGGAAATCGATTTTCCGCAATATGCCTCGGGGTTCTTGGGGACCAGGTGAGCCTCGCCATGGGAGCGGACGGGCTGTCCGACTTGACGGAAAGCAGATTTTTGGACGCCTCACGATCGACATATGACCGTCTTCTGAACCGGATTTCGACACGCGCCGCGCAGGTCGGCGTGATCGGACTGGGTTATGTCGGGTTGCCGCTGGCGGTTGCGATCGCACGCGCCGGCTTCCCGGTTTCCGGCTTCGACATCGAAGCCCTGAAGGTCGATAGCCTGAACAACGGCCAATCCTATATTGAGGCGGTGACGTCGACAGCCCTTGCCGGCCAGGTGGCGAGCGGACGGTTCCGCGCCACTGCGGATTTTGCCGAACTGGCCGTCTGCGATGTCATCATCATCTGCGTTCCGACACCGCTGACGAAAAACCGTGAGCCGGACCTCTCCTTTGTCAGGAACACGGCAGGCACCATCGCGAAGCATCTGCGCCTCGGCCAACTGATCGTGCTGGAATCGACCACCTACCTCGGCATCACCGACGACGTGATCAAGCCCATACTGGAAGAAACCGGCTTGCAGTCGAAGATAGACTTCTTCCTCGGCTTCTCGCCCGAACGCGAGGATCCCGGCAACCGCAGCTTTGAAGTCGCGACGATCCCCAAGGTCGTGGCAGGCGACGGCATTGAAGCGGCGACACTCGTGCAGGCTTTCTACCAGGGCGTGGTCAAGACCGTCGTTCCGGTTTCCACCACCGCGACCGCCGAGGCGGTCAAACTGACGGAAAACATCTTCCGCTCGGTCAACATAGCCCTGGTCAACGAGTTGAAGGTCGTGCTCGGTGCGATGGGATCGACATCTGGAGGTGATCGAGGCGGCAAAGAGCAAGCCCTTCGGCTACATGCCTTTCTATCCTGGCCCCGGACTTGGCGGCCACTGCGTTCCGATCGATCCCTTCTACCTGACGTGGAAGGCGCGCGAATACGAACTGCCGACCCGCTTCATCGAGCTGGCGGCAGAGATCAACACGGCCATGCCGCGTCATGCGGTCGATGAACTGGCGAAGGCGCTGGACCGGCGCTGCGGCAAGGCGCTCAGCCGCTCGCGCATTCTCATCATCGGGCTCGCCTATAAGAAGAATGTGCCCGACATCCGCGAAAGCCCTTCATTGCGGCTCATTGAACTCATCGAGGAATGGGGCGGCAAGGCGGAATTCCACGATCCGCATGTTACCGAGATACCGACCACACGGGAGCATATGGCGAGCAAGGGGCGGCGCTCGGTCGAATTGACCGAGGCGGTCTTGAAGGATTTCGATGCTGTCGTCGTTGCAACCGACCACGACGCGATCGACTATCAGGTGATCGCTGATCACGCTCTTCTGATCGTCGACACACGCAATGTTTTTGGCCGCCTCGGGCTGGCCCGAGAGACGGTGGTGAAGGCCTGACGGCGTCTGAGCCGGCGAATTTTTTGCCTGATGTCAGGATCGTGATTGCACTCCGCCGGCAGCCTCGCCACATAATGTCCCTTCGCCGGCTTTTGCCGCCCAAGCCGGCTTCATTGACTTCGAGGGTCTTGTCTTTGGGTCGTTAGCGGACGTGTTGTGGCGGATCAAAAGGAGAATGGCTCGTCTTTGACGGGTCTCGAGAGAGCATGAGCACAGCGCAAGCAGAAATTTCCACCATTCTCATGGATAAGGTTGCCGATTGGCTGACCCAATCGGCGCTGGCGGGCAACGACCTGGAAACATTGGTAAAGGGCTTTTGTGAACGGCTGGCTGCTGCCGGCCTGCCGCTGAAGCGGGTGCATTTGAGCTTTTCGATGCTTCATCCGCTTTATGACGCGCTTGGCTTCACCTGGCTTCGCGGCCAGGGCATGGAAGTGGAAGGCTTCCGCAAAGAGGACGGCGTTCATTCTGACAGATTCCTGACCAGCCCATACTACCATCTGCTCAGCAACAAGCTCGACCATCTGAGGCGCCGGCTCGACCCGTCGGTGCCGTCGGAATTTCCTGTTTTCGATGACCTCAGGCTTATGGGCGTGACCGATTACATGGCTTTCGTCCATCCCTTCAGCGGCAATACCAGTCAGGGCATGATCGGGTCCTGGTCCACCGACAGTGCTTCAGGCTTCAGCGACAGCATGATTTCGGCGCTGCTGCGCATCCAGAACCATCTCGCTATTGCAACCAAGATGGCGGTGCTCACCAAGCTCGCCGACAACATGATGATCACTTATCTCGGCGGCGACGCCGGCAGGCGCGTGCTGGACGGCCAGATCAAGCGCGGCGAGGGCGACACAATCCGGGCCGCGCTGGTCATGGCCGATATGCGCGGGTCGACAAGGCTTGCCGAAACTTCCGGCCGCGAAATCTACATCGATACGCTGAACCAGTTTTTCGATGCCATTGCTGCACCTTTCAATCGCAGAGGCGGGCAGATCATGAGTTTCATAGGTGATGGCTTCATTGCCGTCTACCCTTGCGAAAGGCACCGTGCGCAGTCCGAGACCGCCTGCCAGGCTGCTCTTGCGGCAACGCACAAGGCCACCGCGCGCATGATGGATCTCAATCTGCGCAGAAAGGAGCAGGGATTGGGCGACATAAAATTTGGCATCGGCCTGCATGTCGGCAATGTGATGTTCGGCAATGTCGGACTTACCGACCGGCTAACATTCTCTGTCTTCGGCTCGGCTGTAAACGAGGTCCAGCGCCTCCAGACCCTGACCAAGAAATATCCGCACAGCGTTCTCGCCAGTAAGGACTTCGCAGGCTATTGCGGCGCCAACGGCTGGCTGACGCTCGGCAACGAGGAACTGGCGGGCATCAAGCAGAAGCTGACGGTGCTTTCACCCGATCTGTCGGGTGCTCTCGCACTCGATGAGGACGGTGCGCTGGAGCCGATTTACGACCGAATATCGGACGCCGAACAGGTCATGCTGCTTCATCTCGATGCCGCGCGGCTGTCGGCGGGCGACCCGAGAAAGCTCCAGTAACCGCCACGATCTGATCCGAACGCCTTTGGTATGCAGTCGGGTCGCCGGTTCCGCCAGGGAACTGGCGACCGATTCGAATCCAAGTTGCTCTAGGCTGGCAATGCGCTAGTCTCGCTTTCTGGGTCTGCCGCCCGGCAGGCTGCCAGAGTCGGGCTGGTGTGAGAATGAATTCGGATGTTGATCTGCTGCGGATCGAGGATGTTGGCATCTCTTTTGCCCTTATCGGGGGACCGTTGCATGCCGTCAGGCGTGCAAATCTTCGCGTCCTGCCCGGCAAGGTTACCGCGCTTGTGGGCGAGTCCGGTTCCGGAAAATCGGTTATAAGCCAGGCAGTGATGGGCATTTTGCCGAAGACAGCCCATGTTCGCGGCCGTATTCTGTTTTCCGATCCTGAAAAGCCCGGCACGACGCAGGATATCCTGCAGATGCCGCGTGACGGACCCGATATCCGGGCGTTGAGAGGCAGCCGCATCGGCACGATCTTTCAGGAGCCGATGACATCGCTGTCGCCGCTGCACACAATCGGCAACCAGGTCAGCGAATCCCTGCAGATTCATAAGCCCATGGCTCGGGCAGAGCGCAAGGCGCGGACCGAGGAAATGCTCGGCCTTGTCGGCTTTCCCAATCCCAAGCGCGCCTACGACATGTATCCCTTTGAACTTTCGGGAGGATTGCGTCAACGCGCCATGATCGCCATGGCGCTTATCTGCCGGCCCGCCTTGTTGATCGCCGACGAGCCGACGACGGCGTTGGACGTCACCATCCAGGCGCAAATCCTGCAATTGCTGCGCGGGCTTCAGACCAAGCTGAACATGGCGATGCTACTGATCACGCACGACCTCGGCGTGGTCGCCAATGTCGCCGACGAGGTGGTGGTCATCTACCATGGCGAGATCATGGAAGCGGGACCTGTCGAGGCGATATTCCGCCGGCCAGGTCACCCTTACCTGAAGGGCCTGATGGCAGCCGTTCCGCATTTCGACCTGAAGCCTGGCGAAAGGCTAAAGGCGCTCCGCGAGGTGCCGGTGAATGTCGGGAACCTGCTCGGCGAGCAGACGGCGCCGGCATCGAAGGGGCCGGACGACATCCTGCTGTCGGTCAGGGATCTGAAAAAGACCTTCACCACCCGCAAGTCCGGATGGTTCGGCGGGGATCATCAAACCTCTGTTCGCGCCGTGGACAGCGTGAGCTTCGATATCAGGCGGGGTGAGTGCCTGGGTCTGGTCGGCGAAAGCGGCTCCGGCAAAACCACCGTCAGCAAGATCCTCATGCGGGCTGTCACCCCTAGCGGCGGCTCTTTGATCTTCAACGGCCGCGATGGACCGATCGACGTCTTGGAAGCCGAGGGTGACGCCCTGCGCATGCTGCGCGCGAAAATCCAGATGGTCTTCCAGGATCCGGTTTCGTCGCTTTCACCTCGCATGACGGTGGAGAACATCTTGAGCGAGCCGCTGGAAATCCATCAGCGTGGCAATGCCGCGTCCCGACTCGCCACGGTCAAGAGCCTGATGCAGGCAATCGGGCTCGATCCGCGCTTCATCAAGCGTTATCCGCACAGTTTCTCCGGCGGGCAGCGTCAGCGTATCGGCATCGCGCGCGCGTTGGCTCTGGGGCCTGAGCTCCTGATCTGCGACGAGCCGGTTTCGGCGCTCGATGTCTCTGTCCAGGCGCAGATCCTGAACCTTCTGAAGGACCTGCAGAAGGAATTGGGCCTGACCTACCTGTTCATATCCCACAACCTGGCGGTGGTGGACTACATGGCAGACCGCATCGCGGTGATGTGCGGCGGGCGTATCGTCGAGCTTGCGCCGCGCGAAATTCTACTCAGGAAACCGGTCCACCCCTACACACGCTCACTGGTCGCCGCAGTACCTTTCGCCGATCTCGACAGGCCGATGGATTTCAAGACGCTGAAGCTCAGCGGCGCTTCCGACACCAGCGCATGGGGACCACAATTCCGCGACGAGAGCGACGAGGATATGCTGTCACCGCTCGATCTTGGCGGCGGCCACCTCGTGCTGGCGCGACGTTCGGCCGATGTCAGCGAGCTACGCCATTGATCAGCCGGCGCACCGTCCTTGGACTCATGGCTTCGGCATTTCTGCCGGGCACGTTGCGCGCCGGCGATCTGGAGCCGGAATTTCTTCAGCCGCAGCTGAAGGCCAGGGCGCTGCCGGCACTCGCCGAACGCTTGCCCAAGAGCCCGCGCGCGTTGAACCTCGCCGCGATGGGCCGGCAGCCCGGCCAGTATGGCGGCACGCTGCGCACGATCATCGGCAGCCAGAAAGATATCCGAATGATGACGATCTACGGGTATGCTCGCCTGGTCGGCTATGACGAAAAGCTTAACTTGCAACCCGACATTCTCGAAAGTTTCGACGTAGCGGATGATCGCGTCTTCACTTTCAAGATTCGGGAAGGGCATAAATGGTCTGACGGTAGCCTGCTGACGCCGGAGGATTTTCGCTATTGCTGGGAAGATGTCTGGCTGAACGATGAGCTTTCGCAAGGCGGGCTTGCCCCGGCCCTGCTGGCGGACGGCAAGCCGCCACGTTTCGAGATCGTCGATCCGTCGACGGTCCGCTATAGTTGGGATGCGCCCAATCCCGACTTCCTGCCCAAGCTTGCTGCTGCTTCGCCGCTATCGCTTGTTCTGCCGGCCGCCTATCTCAAGCAGTTCCACAAGAAATACCAGGATCCATCCCGACTCGCCGGCCTAATGAAGGAGAACCGGGCCCGGAAATGGACGCTCCTGCATATCCGCATGTCGCGGCAGTATCGCCCGGAGAACCCGGAACTGCCGACGCTCGATCCCTGGCAGAACCGGACCAAGCCGCCGGCTGAGCAGTTCGTCTTCGAGCGCAACCCGTTCTTTCATCGAATAGACGAGAATGGCCGGCAACTGCCCTATGTTGACCGGATTGTCATGAATGTCAGCTCGCCGGCGATCATTTCCGCCAAGACCGGTGCGGGCGAGAGCGACCTGCAAAGCATGGGAATTGACTTCACCGACTACTCCTTCCTGAAGGATGCGGAGAAGCGCTACCCGGTGAAGATGCATCTCTGGAAACGCACACAGGGTTCGCGGCTGGCGCTGCTGCCCAATCTGAATTGTGCCGACCAGGTGTGGCGTGGCCTTCTTCGTGACGTGCGCGTGCGCCGCGCCCTTTCGCTCGCTGTGGACAGGCGCGAGATCAATTTGGCCGTGTTCTACGGACTGGCGCAGGAAAGTGCCGATACGGTCCTGCCGGAGAGCCCGCTCTACCGGCCGGAATTCGCGAAAGCCTGGGTCGCCCATGATCCCGACCAGGCCAATGCGCTGCTCGACGAGGCCGGGCTTCAGACGCGTGACGATGACGGCCTGCGGATACTTCCCGATGGACGCTCTGCGCAGGTCATAGTGGAAACGGCCGGCGAAAGCACGCTGGAAACCGACGCGCTCGAACTCATCACCGATCACTGGCGCAAGATCGGGATCGCCCTGTTCATCCGGACTTCGCAGCGCGATATCTTCCGCAGCCGCGCCCTTGGCGGCCAGATCATGATGTCGATGTGGTCGGGCATCGACAATGGCGTGCCGACCGCCGACATGAACCCGTACCAGCTGGCCCCCACCATCGACGACCAGCTGCAATGGCCGCTCTGGGGTGCTCACTACTTGTCTCATGGCAAGGTCGGTGAGGCGCCCGATCTTCCGCCTGTGATCGAGCTGATGGCTTTACTCAAACGCTGGAACGCATCGACCGAAGCCACGGAGCGCGCCGAAATCTGGAATTCAATGCTGTCGATCTACACCGATCAGGTGTTTTCGATCGGCACCGTGAACGGAACGCATCAGCCGGTTCTGGCGTCCTCGCGGCTGCGCAATCTGCCTGACAAGGCGCTCTACGGCTACGACCCGACCGCCTATTTCGGTGTCTACATGCCGGATACATTCTGGCTTGGAGAGTCCTGAGCGTGTTTCGATATTTTGTCTGGCGCATCGCCGTGATGGTTCCAACGCTGCTGGTCATATCGGCGCTGGTGTTCACGATCATCGAACTTCCCCCAGGCGACTATTTCGACAGCTATGTTGCCGAGCTTCGGGCTCAGGGCGAAGCGGTGGATTCTGATCGCATCGAGATGATGCGCAAGGACTATGGTTTCGACCAGCCACCGGTTATTCGCTACTTCTACTGGGTCGGCGGAATGCTACAGGGCGATTTCGGCTATTCCTTCGAATATGAGCTGCCGGTCCGCGACGTCGTCGGGGACCGAATGTGGCTGACGGTGCTGGTTTCCTTCGTCACGATCATCTTCACCTGGCTCATCGCCTTTCCGATCGGCATGTACTCCGCCACGCATCAATACAGCTGGGGCGACTACGGCCTGACTTTCTTCGGCCTTCTCGGCCTTGCCATTCCCAACTTCATGCTGGCGCTGATCCTGATGTATTTCGCCAACATCTGGTTCGGCACATCCATCGGCCATCTCATGGACCAGCAATATCTCGGCGAGCCGATGAGCTGGGCCAAGGCGAAGTCGATCCTCGCCCATCTCTGGATTCCGGTCTTGATCATCGGCACCGGGGGCACGGCAAGCATGATCCGGCGGCTGCGCGCCAATCTGCTCGATGAGCTACACAAGCAATATGTCGTGACCGCGCGCGCCAAAGGCCTTCATCCGTTCAAGGCGCTGGTCAAATACCCGCTGCGCATGGCGCTCAATTTCTTCATTTCCGACATCGGCTCTATCCTGCCGGCCATCATCTCCGGCGCCGAAATCACGGCGATCGTGCTGTCTTTGGAAACGACCGGGCCGATGCTGATCAAGGCGCTGCAAAGCCAGGACATGTATCTGGCAGGGTCGTTCCTGATGTTCCTCGCCTTCCTGACGGTCATCGGTGTCCTGATTTCCGACCTGGCGCTGGCGCTGCTTGATCCACGAATTCGTTTGCAGGGCGGCAGCACCAAATGAACACGCATTCGCCGCTGCCCGCTCCGGGTGCTCCACTTCAACACTACGTTTCCACCGCGCCCATTGACCTGCAGTCGGTCGAGGCGATGACGCCGGAGCAGTCGAAGGTCTTTCAGGCGTCGCAGTTACGGCTGATGTGGTGGAAATTCCGGATGCACCGGCTTGCCGTTATATCCGGCATATTCCTGGCAGCGCTTTATTTCGGGATACTGATTTGCGAGTTCCTGGCGCCCTACAATCTGCACACGCGCAACATGGACTACATCTATTCGCCGCCGCAGCGGGTGCACCTGTTCCACAACGGCCAGCTCGTCGGGCCGTTCGTCTATGGCCGCCAGATGACACTTGATATGGACACGCTCAAGCGGAACTACATCGAGAATCAGGATGATGTTCAGCGGATCCGTTTCTTCTGCAAGGGCGACAGTTATCAGTTCTGGGGCCTGATCGAAGGTGACAGGCATTTTGTCTGCCCTGCCGAAAACGGCCAGCTCTTTCTAGCCGGCACTGACAGGCTGGGGCGCGATGTGCTCTCGCGCATCATCTATGGCGCACGCATTTCGCTGACAATCGGTCTCGTCGGCATCAGTTTCAGCTTCCTGCTCGGCATTGTCATCGGCGGACTGGCCGGCTATCACGGCGGTATCTTCGACCTGATCGTTCAACGGATAATCGAAGTTCTGCAATCGATCCCCAGCATTCCGCTATGGCTGGCTCTGGCGGCGATCATGCCGATAACCTGGAGTCCGATCCTGATCTATTTCGGCATCACCGTCATCCTCGGGCTGCTCGACTGGACTGGACTGGCGCGGGCCGTGCGTTCAAAGCTTCTAGCCTTGCGCGAGGAGGATTACGTTCTGGCCGCGCAATTGATGGGCGCCAGAAGCAGCCGCATCATCGGGCGGCATCTCATTCCCGGCTTCATGTCGCATCTGATCGCGACGGCGACGATCTCCGTACCCGGCATGATTCTGGGCGAGACGGCGCTGAGCTTCCTCGGGCTCGGCCTGAGGGCGCCGATAACCAGCTGGGGCATCCTGCTCACCGAGGCGCGCAGCGTCAGCGTGATCGCGTTCTATCCATGGCTGCTTTTGCCGATGCTCCCCGTCATTCTCGTCATCTTGGCGTTCAACTTCCTCGGCGACGGCTTGCGGGACGCCGCAGACCCCTACAAGTGAGATCGCTATTCCGCCGCGCGCCGGGCCGCCGACTCCACCCAGTATGATCCTTGTCGGCAGCCTGTGCGGTTATTGCGGTGTTCATCGTTCGCCTCTATATGTGGCGAGACGCGATCGGGGTTTAACACGTCGCCCTCGGGTTCACCCGTGAACCGTTCTGGTCGCGGGCATTGCCGATCTCTTGAGCTGGTTCAGACACACAAACGCATATGACTCGCCTCGAGAATTTCATCAGCAGGATGACCGCACAGCGCGACATTCTCGATCAAGTCTGCCCCGAGGTGGCGAAGATGGAAGGGCTGGTGCTTGAGCTCGGCCTCGGTAATGGCCGGACGTTCCACCATCTGCGCGAGCGCCTGCCCGGACGCCGGATCGTGGTGTTCGACCGCGCACTTGGCGCACACGCCAGCTCAATTCCCGAAGCTGAAAACCTCGTGCTCGGCGAAATACGCGAGACGGCGAGCAGGTTCATTGGCATCGACGCGGCTCTTGT
The DNA here is from genome assembly GCF_055901575.1 of Mesorhizobium sp. WSM4842. Taxonomy (NCBI): domain Bacteria; kingdom Pseudomonadati; phylum Pseudomonadota; class Alphaproteobacteria; order Hyphomicrobiales; family Phyllobacteriaceae; genus Mesorhizobium; species Mesorhizobium sp. WSM4842. The sequence goes on along the minus strand of NZ_CM148372.1, from coordinate 987,161 downwards.
TCATGCCGACATCGGCACCGGCTATGACGATCGCGATGCAGTGACCTCTACCTGGCTTCCCGATCTGATCGCGCGCCTGCTTCGCGTCGGTGGCATCGCGGTCAGCGGCACGCCGCTCGATCACCCGCTGTTGCAATATCTCCCGCCACCGCCTTCGGTGCCCGCCGATCGTTATTTTGTCTGCAGGCGCGTGTGAGGAGCCGAGACGACTCAAATCTTCAGGGGCCAAATCTTCAGGGGATCGTATATACTGCTATCTCCCGCGCAATGCCGCGCAGCGAGACCTCGTGGGGTACGGGCGTCAGCGCGTTCCTGTGCAACAGATCGGCGGTGAGATTGTCGTCGACCACCGCACGAGTGGCGAAGATCGCCTGTGCGTTGGCAAGGTTCTGGACCCGCGAAGCAATATTGACCGTCTGGCCGAAATAGTCCTGTCGCTCGTTCATAGACACGGCGATGCAGGGGCCGGCATGGACTCCGATCTTGAGCAGCAGATCCTCGCGCCCGCTTTTGTCGTTGAGCGCACGCATGGCATCGCGCATCCTGAGGGCCGCAGCAATCGCACGATCAGGCGTCGCGAAGGTCGCCATCACCGCATCACCGATCGTCTTCACCACCGCGCCTGCCTCCGCCGCGACGATCTCGTGCAGAACCTGGAAATGCACGCGCACGAGATCGAAGGCTGAAAGATCGCCCACCCGCTCGTAAAGCTCGGTCGATCCGCGCAGGTCGGTGAACAGGAAGGTCAGGCTGGTGATCTTCAGGCGCTGGTTGATGTCGAGTGTATCCGTGCGATAGAGATCGCGGAACGTCTGGTTGGTGAGCAGGCGCTTGGCGGTCAGGAAGGGCCGGCGTTTGCCCAGGAAATCATGCAATTCCTGGCCGGCGATGAAGACCGTCGGCAGCACGCGGGCGTCGGTCCTGTTTTCCAGCGAAATGCGCAACGGGCCGGGTTGCATCTCCAGCGTCTGGTTCTGGACATGGTCGCGGTCAAAGACCAAAGAGAGGCTTCGGCGCTCTTTTGTTGGTTCGCCCTTCCCGTCGATGAACTGCACTGAATGGGTGACCGGCTCGAAGACGATGATGAATTCGGACGGAAGCTGTATGGGCAGAACCGCCTTTTCACCGGGGGCAAGCTCGATATCCTCCAGCGAGAACGCTTCTATCTTTTTCGCGAAATCCTCTTCCGGCAGATCGACACCGGACCCCCAGTAGATCTGGCGGAAGTATTCCATCAACGGCAGTTCGTGTGGATTGTGGGCGGCAATTCTGCGCACGCGGGGACTGACGGTGAATGTCACCTCGACCATCTCGTCGAGGGTCGGCGAATAGCCCTCGGAGCACAGCGCGCAGGTGTATTCGTCCTTCTGCAGGGTTTTCAGCGTGGCGTTGGTGTCGAGCACGCCGCCACAGCCGGGGCACAGAACATTCCAGGAGATGTCGAAGATACCCACCCGTGCCGCATGGAGAAAAGCGCTTATGGCGCGTTCCTCATCGAGGCCATGCTTGCTGGCGAAGGCTGGCGCATTGATGCGGCAAAGTTCGCGGTCCTTGCCCTCCGCGATGGTTCGCTTGATCGCGTCGATTGCCTGCGGATCGACATCGGTCGATTGCCGCAGAAGCGAGAACAGATCCTGAGCTTCGTTCATCGTGCAGGCTCCAGAAAATGCGACCCGGAGGCGTCTTTGCTCCGAGTGCTCCATCTTACTGCGAAACGGATCGTACGGCCATTCGAATGGATAAGCCTGGTGACAGTTCAATTTCCATTCGGCGGATTTTCACCGGCCGCAAGCGGCACTATGATGGTCCATGGGGCATTCATCTTTGGGACTTTCTCCCATGCCGACATCCAGCAACCCGCCATTTCCCGCGGCCTTGCGCCTTTTCTCTGTGGTGGTCATCATCGTGCTGATAGTCGGCGCCGGCCTGTTTTTCGCGCCTGTGCTGGTCAAGCCGCGCTGGCCTTGGGCCGTCACGCCGTTCAATGCCCGCTTCCTCGGCGGCTTCTACACCGCCGAAATGATCGTGATGGCGGCGCTGCTGGTCTGGAATCGCTGGTCACCTGGCCGGCTCGTGCTCGTCATGGCCTTCATCTTCACCGCCATCGTGTCGGTGGCTTCGTTCATCAATCTCGGCTATTTCAACTTCGAGCGCAAAGCGCCCTGGCTCTGGTTTTTGGTCTATCTCGCTTCGGTCGCGGTATCCGGGCTGTTCCTGTGGCGGGCCAGGGCCCGTCTTTTTGCAAAAGGCGTGACCTTAAACCCCGTATGGCGCGGCTACATGCCGGTGGAATCGGCGATCCTTGGGCTCTATGGCGTCGGCCTGTTGCTGTTTCCGCTGACATTCGGCAGCACCTGGCCATGGCCGATCGATGCCTTCCATGCTCAGGTCTACAGCGCCATCTTCCTCGCCGGTGCGGGCGGTATATATCTCGTCTGGAGAAGCGCGCCGCGCGAGGAACTGCTGGTGCTCGGCTTGGCGCAGTTTCTGATTGGCCTGCTTGCCATCCTTGGCGTCGTCATCACCGACGCTGCGGTGCACCGGATCGACTGGACGGCGACCGGGACATTGTGCTGGCTTGCCCTTTTCGGCTGGATCGGCATCAGCGGCGTCTTCAAACTCTACGCCGCCTCCCGGTATTTTAGCTCGCAATCGGCATTATAGGTTGCAGAGACGGCTGGATTTTCAGGTGACGTCTGGTGCATCGTGCCGGGCCGATTGCCTTCGCCGGGAAACGCCATGACCAGCACGACCTCGCCATCCTCGGAGAAAATCCAGCCGCAGCTCCGGTCCGTCCGGCTAAGCGATGCGGAGGCGCTTTGCGCTATCTTCAACATGCCGGGCTTCCGCCGGGGCACGCTGAGGATGCCCTTCGAGATGGTGGAGCAGGTGGAGCGGCGCATCGCTAAGTCCGGCCAGGAAACCACCTGGATCGTTGCCGAGTTGGACGGCAAGGTCGTCGGCCATGGCAGCCTGGTCGTGCAGGGTTCGCCGCGCCGTTCGCATATCGGCGAGATCAATATCGGCCTTGACGATGCCTTTGTCGGCAAGGGTATCGGCTCTGCCATACTCGGCGCGCTGCTTGACGTGGCCGACAACTGGCGCGCCCTGAAGCGGGTCGAATTGACCGTCTATGCCGACAACGAACCGGCCGTCCGTCTCTACACAAGCCACGGCTTCGAGGTCGAAGGCCGGCATGTGAAGGCGGGTTTTACCGACGGGCAGTACCACGACCTCCTGAGCATGGCCCGGCTGCGGTTCTGAGATCCGCTGTTTGGCCTTAACTGTTTAGCCAATCTAACAATTCGTGACGAGTCGGCGAACAGACGATTGCTCATGGAGAACTCCGTTGGATACGGTCAACAATCTATGTGTGGGCCGGATCCAGCAAGTCTGGTCTCCCTTGGCGTTTGCACCGCAAGCGGCTAGACGGGACCAATGACCGCCGTCTTTGACCCAACCCCTACGCCTCCGGTGGAAGTTCTGGCTGTTCTGTCGCTGCTCTGCCCCGAAGTCGTGCGTGACATCGAGCAGAACTGGAATGCACCGGTTTCCGATTACGCCCGCCATCTGTGGCGGCCGGTGGCAAGGCCTGCATCGGGCCCGGCGATCGCTGCCCGCTCGATCCTGCGCGAAGTCCTGCATCAGCGCCTTGGTGTGATCATGCAGCCTGAAGAGATCGGCAAGACCCTTGAAGAGTTCGAGCACAGACCGGTGATTCAGTCCGGCCTGCACTGCCTGCTTCTGATGGACCGGATCACCTTCGATGCCCTCCTGCTTGCCTGGCTCGGCGCGGTCGAAAACGGGCTGTCGGCCTTCTTCGGCTTCATGGGAACGACGATGACCATGGAGACAATTGGCCGGGAGGGGCCGGGATGGCTCGATGTCGGTGACGACAAGGTCAACCTGTTTGGCATGGGGCGCCACAAACTGTGCCGCAAAAGCGCCTGCGTGGCCGGTCCCGTCACCCTCAACAAGCGCGCGCTCGAGGCGGTGGGTGATGAAACGGATGCCAGCCGCTGGCTGGGCACACTGCTTGCCAGCCAGGACAAGGTATTTGGAACCGCCGCCGATGCGCTGACAGCCCTCAACGAAGATCTGGTCGCCGATTGGGATCGTTCCGGCATGGCCCTGCCGGTTTTCATCGATGATCGGGTGGCCGCGGCTGCCATGGCGCGGCATCTAGAATATGACGGCAGCCTTCTTTCCAGGCTGCTCATTGAGCCCGCAAGGCGCCAGCGTCTCGAACGTGCCTTGCAAGATGCCGCATCGAGCCCATTTGGCAGATTCCTGCCCAATGCCACGGCCTATTTCTGGGGCATCCGCGAGGAGCGCGTGCGCAAGCTCGTCCTCGAGAACGGGCACCTGATCGAGCCTGGCAGGTCGCATGGTCTTTCCATCCCGTTCGAGCGGCCGCATCTCAGGCAGGCGCTGCTGGACGGCGTGCTGCTGCCGAACTTGTTCCTGATGTTCCTCGTCCTTGCCATATTGCCGCGCGTGCGGGTTGTGGGCGGCCTGAGACAGATTGGTTATGTAGCGCTTTTCCACTCGATCCTGCTGGCTGCGCTAGATGAAAACGCGCCGGAAGAGCGCGATCTGGCTGCGGAGCTGCAGGTTCGGGAAAATGCCTGGGGCATGCGGGTCATCGACGAAAAGATCTCGGTCCGCGAGCAGCTTGCCGGCCTGCCGGAAGGGGCGCTCTTCCCGGACCTGCTCCGGCAATACCGTTTGCAGACATTTGCCGAGACGACCGACGACCTGAAGCTGGTTCGCGAAAACGCCCGATGGCGCAAGATCGGCCAGGCAGAGATCAAGGCGAGCTGAGCCTTACTTCAGGTTGATTTTCTGGTGCGCAACCGCGCAAGCGACGGCGATCTATCGGTGAGCCTCTGGCGTCTGATCCGGCCGCTTCCTTGACGCTGATGCCTTTCGGGATTTCGACGACGGCTTCCGCCTCGATCGGCAGCGCTCTGCCACCGGACCCAAACGGATCGCTCGATGCCCATTTGCGCTGCCGCTTGCCGGTCGACGGCTATCGGTGCATCCTTGTGAATAGCCTGGCCGTGAAGTGCGTAGCGAGATCACGCCGCCACGGCCCCTAGTGAGGTCTGGTTCGATGGACTGCTCGGGCTGCGGTTTCGAGGTTGAGGGTGGTTACGCCTTCTGTCCGAGGTGTGGCAGGCGCCAGCCCGTGCCATGCGTCAGTTGCGGCTACCCCTGCGCACCTGATTTCGAGTTCTGTCCGAAATGTGGGGCAAGCCTCGGTGCGCCCGCAAAAGCCGTCGAACGGCCTGCTCCGACACCAAGCCGAGCCATTGTGCCGCCTTCTCGAACTCCGTCGCTGCTTCCGAACATCGAAAGCGAAGAAGGGCTGTATCCCGTCTCTGACGCCGATCGCCGGACGGTAACGGTCCTGTTCGCCGACCTTTGCGGCTTCACGACACTCAGCGAGCAGCTTGACCCCGAGGTCATGCAAGCGCTGCAGAACGAACTGTTCAAGGAATTGACGGCGGCCGTGCGAAACTTTGGTGGTTTCGTCGACAAATTCATCGGCGATGCACTGCTCGCTTTGTTCGGTGCGCCGGTCGCGCATGAGGACGATCCGGAACGTGCGCTTCGCGCCGCTCTCGACATGATCACCCGGACGGCGCGGCTCGGCGAAAGCACCCCCCACTCCGGCTCGCCTCTGTTACTCCATATCGGCATAAACACTGGTCCGGTCGTTACTGGCGGATTGGGCATCGGCACCGCCAAATCCTATTCGGTGACCGGCGACACAGTGAATACGGCACAACGCCTGCAATCGCTTGCCGCACCGGGTGAGGTGCTGGTAGGCGAGCTCACTCACAGGCTGACCCGGCATGCCTTCTCTTACGAGTCGCTAGGTGATGTCGTGTTTCGCGGCAAGGCTGGCAGTGTGCTCGTCCATCGACTGGATGCACCGCTTGCGGCGCCGCGTGCAGCGCGTGGGCTCGAGGCGCTCGGCCTCAGTGCGCCGATAATAGGTCGTGGTGCGGAGCTCAATAGAATGCTGGCGAGCCTTGACCAGGCGTGCGGCGGCTCGGCCCAACTTGTCCGCCTCGTCGGAGAAGCCGGTATCGGGAAATCGCGGCTGGTGAAGGAGTTCGTCGCCCGCGTCGGCGACGAGGATCGTTTTCGCAACGTCGCCGTGCGGCTGGCCACGTGCTCACCGCTGGGCGAACAATCATTTGGCGCCTTGGGCGCAGTGGTGCGCAGCGCTGCCGGGATGATGCAAAACGACAATGGGGACGAAATGCGGGGGAAGCTCGCAGGCTTGCTTACCGATCTCGGCCTGCAGGGCGAGGAGGCGAAGCGGCTGATGCCTTTGCTCTACCATGTGCTCGGCCTTGGCGACCCCGATGCCACCTTGCAGCATGTCGAGCCCGAGCAGCTGCGGCGGCAAATTCTCTACGCAGTCCGCACAATCGTCGAACGGCGGCTTGCGTTGTCGCCGCTGTTGATTGTCGTCGAAGACCTGCACTGGGCCGACGCCGTGTCGCTCGAGGCACTCCGTTTCGTGATGGACAGGTTGGAACGCACGCGGTTGATGTTGCTGGTCACGCATCGTCCGGCGCCGGACAACGGCCAGCTCGATTCAAGTCGGGTCAGTCACACAGCGCTCAGGCTTTCGCCGCTCAACAATGATGACGGACGCAGCCTGCTGGCGGCGCTTTTCGGCGAGAGCTGGGTAAACTCCGCAGGAGGGCTTCTTGACCAGATCCTCGAGCGCGCGGGCGGCAACCCCCTTTTTTTAGAGGAGATCGTCCGCGGCCTTATCGATCGCGGTGTACTGATGCGCGAGGGCCAGCGATGGCGGACTGTGGCAGGCGAAGTCGCAACCGACATTCCCGCCACTATCCAGGCAATGTTGCTTGCTCGCGTCGATCGGCTGCCCCAAGAGGTGCGCCGGTTGGCCCAGGAAGCCGCGGTAATCGGCCCGCGGTTCGATGCCACACTTCTGAAAGCCGTGACATCCGATCCCGGCCGGCTAGAAGCCGGCTGCGAACTGCTTTGCGATGCGGAAATCATCGAGGAAGTTGCCGGATCAGGCTCGGTCTCGTCGCAAAGCTACCGCTTTACGCAAACATTGCTGCAGGACGTGATCTACCAGAATATGCTCCTGCAACGTCGCACCGACATCCACGGGCGGGTCGGTACTGCCTTGGAGCAACTGTGCGGCGACAAGCCGGAACGGCTCGAGGATTTGACCGTGCTCGGTCATCATTTCGCACAGAGCGCCGAGCGGGAGAGGGGCGCGCGTTACCTGCAGGCGGCGGGCGATCGCGCTCGCATGATATACGCCAACGACGACGCCCTTCGTTTCTACGAGCGAGCACTGACTGCGTTGGGCGCGATCGGGCAAACACCGCTCAAACTGGCAATTGCAGAGCGCATTGCCGATTTGAGCGGCCCGGTAGGCCGCCGCGAGATCGCGCACCACCACTACGAGACGGTGTTGCAGGCATACCGCGAGTCAGCCAATCGTGTCGCGTCGGCGCGAGTTTTGCGTAAGATCGGTCGGCTGCTCTGGGACGTCGGCAAGCGGGACGACGCAGAATCCCGCTATGCTGAAGCGGCAGCGCTCCTCGATGGAGCGGATGCCCCGATCGAGCAGGCGCATCTCTGGCAAGAACGTGGCCGCCAGGCGTTCCATAGCGGAGATCACGCCCTCGCGGCAAAATGGGCAGACGCGGCGCTGGATTGCGTACGCTCTCTGACAACGGAGCATGTCTCTGAGGTCGGGTGTGATGCCACTCTTGTGACCGCCGAGGCACTTAATACCAAGGCTGTTGCGCTGGCTCGCCTTGGGCGAAACCGTGAAGCGGTGCGTCAGGTTGAGCGTAGCATTGAATTGGCCGAAGCCGCCGGTCTACTGGGCGCGGCCTGCCGCGGCTACACCAATCTCGGCGTGCTTTACACGACCATCGATCCGGCACAGGCGATGGAGGTCTGTCGGCGCGGTCTTGAAGTGGCGCGCCATATTGGTGATTTGGGTTTCCAGGCGCGCCTCCTCGCCAATCTGGCGGTCGCTTGTTGTACTTTCACGGATCGCTGTCCAACGGAGGGCGTGCCTGCTGCCGAGAAGGCCATCGAGATCGACCGGGCGCTCGACCAGCGCGAGCACCTGCCGGTGCCGTTGATCGTGCTTGGGCAGATCCACCAGTGCAACGGCCGTCCGGAACTGGCGATTGGCTTGTTCCAGGAAGCGCTGGACGTAGCCCGCGAAACGGGCGAGCCCCAACTGCTGTTTCCGTGCTATGATGGTCTCGCAACGCTTAATCTCGACCTCGACAATCTGGCCGAGGCCGAACGCTACTTTTCCCTGGCGCAGGGCATATGCGCCCAGCACGGGCTCGACCCGGAAGCGCTTGTGGTGCTGCCTTTTCTCGACTAGCCGGGTTGGAGGTTGGAAATGTCCGCGCGTAGTGACTTGGTACCCCTTCAACCGGGCGACCGTGCGCCGAACTTGGTACTCGACGCGATTACCCAGGAAGGCAAGATCGCGCTTGACGACTTTCGCGGACAAAAACCGGTGCTGGTCGGCCTGTTTCGAGGTCTGCATTGTGCGTTTTGCCGGCGCTATATCGCCGCCCAGGCGCGGCTTGATCCGGAGCTGCGCGAAAAGGGCGTGGAGAGCCTGACGGTGGTCAACACGCCGATCGAACGGGCGCGTCTCTATTTCCGCTACCACCCGATGCCGAATCTGCTTGCGGCCTCCGACCCTGAACGCGCTTCACATCGTGCTTTTGGACTGCCCAATCTCGAATTCACCCAAAACGAGACGATCTGGCCGTACAAGGTCTCGATGGCAGCGGCAAAGGACATGCGGGTCAACATACCAGGCGAGTTGCCCGGTCCGATGGATCCTTTTGCGGCCACCGAAATTCTCAACAAGAAGGACAAGTACGAAGTGACCGAAGCCGACGAGCAGATGATGGCAACGGGACACGGACAATTGGTCGGTCAATTCCTGCTCGACCGGCAGGGGATCGTCCGCTGGAGCTTCACGGAAGTTCCAGAGGGTGGGCGATACATGTTTGGGGCGCCAAGCCCGCAGGAGCTGATGTCAGCCGTGACCCAAGTCGCCCAATAGACTTGCGAACGAGGTAAACGGGCGGGACACTGACAAGTTCACCGCTCTTCGAGTACGGCCCCGACGGTGGCAACAAAGTCATCGAGCGAGCGATCCCCGCGAATCTCGATGCGCGGAAGGTCGATGGGATCGCAATCGAGGTCCGCCGGCCCGTGTCTGCCGCCGAAGCCGATTCGATAGCCGCACTCCTTGGCCAGCCTGCCAAGCCGTCGGTCGGTGACAGAAAAGGGTGCCGCGAACGACGTGGTTGGCCGACCGGTCCACCGTTCGATGAACATATGAGAGCGCAGGAGCTCGGCGGCCAAGTCAGAGCTCGACAGACCATCGATCGCGCGATGCGTCGCCAGATGGCTTCCGAAGAACGCACCTTCGGCGGCGAGGCGTCGCACCGTCCCGGCGTCCATAAGCTGTATCGGCGGACCGCTGTCGGCGTCCCACTGTGCGCTTGCGCCCACCAGGTCCGTCACCAGGAACACTTCCGCGGTCAGGTCGTTCGCGCGCAAGGTCGGCCAGGCATGGTCGGCAAAGTTCTGGAAGCCGTCATCGAAGGTGATGAGCACTGGGCGGCCAACGAAAGGTTGACGGTTGGCGATGAACCATTCCAGCTGCTCGGACCTAATCGCGTGAAAGCCATTGGCGCGCAGCCATGCCATCTGGCTGTGGAATGCGGCGGGCGTGAGCCGAAAACGGGCGAGCGCGGCCGGACCATCCTCGGAGACGCTGTGATACATGAGGACAGGGACACGCTGCCGCCGCTCGCTACGTGCGACGTCGCGGCGCAAGGCCCGCGCCCCGCCCCAGACGATGTTTCGCGCGACCCCGATTTCGATGGGTGCGCGGATTGGGACGTAATCGATTGTCGGTTCCGTCGCCACATCTCCAGGTGACAGGCGGCGGAAGCGGTCTATGCGATAGAGCTCGGTCTGGATCGATTGATCGAGGACGAGGCCTTCGGTCGCTGACAGTGTCTCTGAGATCGCTTGTGCACCGAATGTGTTCCAGTCGAAGCCGGTTCTTTCAACATTGTCACGTAGCACGAATGCGTGTGCGTTGATGAAACTGCCGCCAGGCGCCAATGCCTCAACGATTTTTTTGGCAATGCGCCGCAACTCGGCGAGATCGTCCAGGTAGTAGAGCACTTCCGAACAGACGATCAGGTCCATCTCACCAGGCAGCGTGTCCGCGCAGAAATCCAGTACGCCGAACTCAACATTCGGCTGATCGCTGCATCGCGCGCGCGCTCGCCCGATGGCTACGGCGGAGATGTCGGTTGCGGTCAAATGGCCCACTCGCGGCGCCAGCTGCCGCGTGAAGTGCCCCTCCGCGCAGGCCAGCTCAAGCGTCCGTCCGATCGGACCGGCAGGCAGAATTTCGAGCTGCCGCTCATATTTTTCCTGCTCATAGGACGAACCGTAGTTCCAGGGATCCTCGGTCGCGAAACGGCGATTCCAGAACGACGTGCGATCATTGTCGTGCCCATCCGCGGCCGATGCACGGCGCGGCGCTGCAAGCGGCTCTGTAGCTTCGGCGCTCGACCGAACCAGCCCCCGCGCTTCCGCGGCCAACCGCGCGAGTTTGCCGAAGTGGCTGTCCCGATCGGACCGGCGTCCCGCGATGGACGACAATGCCTCAGCTGCAAACATGTTTGACTTGTCGGCACCGGCGCCCTGTTGCGGGGCATGTACAGGCGATCGCCTCGCAAGCCGCGTGGCACTGTCTATAAGCCGCTCAGGGGGCACGAAATCCCGGGTCAATTCGATCCAATGGCGCCTTGTCACTTTCCCGAGTACGCCGAACTGCACGAGAGCCTCGATCTGGCCATCCATCATCAGATAGGCATAAATTTGATCGATTCCTTCCGGAAGTTCGGTCGAGGCCGGATTTCGAGCGTCGACGCGAATTCCAAGTGTCCGCGCCAGCCTGCGCGGCGCGGCAAGATCGTCGACGTCGAGAAGCATTTGCTCAAGGTAATACTGGACGCGGCGACCCGCGACGGGATTGTCCCAGACCTTGCCGAGTTCGATGATCAACTCGGTGAGGGAGCCGCCGAACCTGTCCCACCTGGCAGCCAATTGCGCTGGCACCGATAGGCTTCCTACCATAAGGCCATCGAAGGCCACCTTGGCGATCTCACGCGCCCACTTACGTCCTGCCGGGAGCGCGCGCAGGGACTGTGGGTTGATCGAGCGTGAGCCGCAGCCGCAATCGGACGCGGCGTTCCACAACGCGAACCACGCGAGTGCTTCGGAAGCGGTGCGGCCGTTCGCCTCGATCGCTCCATTGGCGTGAGCCGATGCTGGCTGTTTGACCCTGGGATCAGGAGAAAAGCCGCGGGCGATCACTATTTCCGCATCTACCAGCATCTGCGTCGAATTGCGGCTGAGCGAGTTGGGGCTGGTCCGATAGAAAGCGAGCGGCTCGTCGACCATCACCCAACGTTTGCCGAGACGTGCGAGGCGCTGCCACAGATCCCAGTCCTCGCAGGTGCGCAGCGACACATCGAAACCGCCCAACTCGACAATTGTCTCCCGGTCGACGAGCAGCGCGTGAGTGCGGATGGCGCACCGGCGGGCGAATGTTTGGAAGGGCTGGATCGCAACCTCCGTCGGGATGCTCGACGGGGTGAGTTCGCCATCGGGCATCACGCGCCGGGAACCGCAATAGGCGGCGACCGCATCGGGCGCGGCTTCAAGTGCGGCCAGCATTTTCGCAAGGAAGCTGGCGTCCACCCAATCGTCCGCATCCAGGAACATGAGCCAGCGTCCGCGCGCTGTCGAAATCCCGCTATTGCGCGCGCCGGCGGCGCTATACGCGCAAGAACTCAACATCCGAAACCGGGCATCGTGCTCCACATAACCGGCGACAATCGCGGCGGTGGCGTCCGTGGAGGCGTCGTCGACGACGATCGCCTCCCAGTCCATTATTTCCTGATCGAGAAGGCAATCGAGTGCGCGTGCCAGCGTTACCTCCGCGTTGTGCGCAGGAACCACGATTGAAACCAAGGGATTATGCGCCACGCCGTCTTACCCGCGCCTGGTTCGAAGGTAGAACAAGAGTCCCGATACATAGCCGGCGATCTCCTGCCAAAGGAAACGATCCTCAGGGACGCTGCGTCCAAGCAGTCTTCTGCGAACTCTTCCGAGCCGCCGCGACGCCGCCATTTGGCTGCAGAGCGAGCTTGCTCCTGTCGTGCTGCCGATGTTGGAAGCCTGGCGCAGCATTCGCATCCGTGCCGCCGAGCTTGGGCGCCAGTCGTCGCAGATGCCCGTCAAAGCCAAGCATGCCGCATACTCATGTCGATCCCCGGAGTCGGCGCCATGACCACAAGCTACGGTCCCTGGCACCGTATGAGTGCAACAGCTACGGCAAACTGATGTCTTTTGCAATCGGGGGCGCAATAAATGCAATCCCGCTGAAGCTTTGGTGTGAATGACTGCAGTTATTGGGACTATTGCTCCCCTCCTATCGACCGAAACGCCTCGATTCCGAGGTGCATTCTCGAACAGCCATTCTCCGTGCCAAAGAAGGCCTTCCTTCTACCGTTGGGCAGGCATCGGAAGCTGATCGTCGCAGTATACAGCCGGGTGCGAAACAGTATGTGCACCGCCAGACCAGCTAATTTAGATACTTCTAATGAATCTGCGCTACTTAATTGCGCTCCAGTAGCTATAGCCTGACATTGTATTACCCATTTCGATAGTAGATTGCGTCCAATGGTCGATTAGATTAGCCGGTTATGGCTTCTATCACAAAGAGATGCCAGAGCGACACCAATCGGAACTCGTGCATTTGCTGCTAGTCCAAGAGATGTAAAAGGGACGCACGATTTGGTTTAAGTCAAGAAGATTCCGGCTTGCGAGCCGGGTATTTTGCTGACATGCTTGGGTGTTTTTGAGTTTTGCACTGTGGCAGGTGCTCAAATGAAGGGGCATAAGGATGGCTAAGGAATCTTCGAATACCGCTTCTTCAGCAAGTAAAGCGGACGGAAATCTGACAAGTAATGCAGACGGAAACGGGCTGGCCTTGATGGGGGTCCAGGCTCGCGAGGGCGGGGTCTCCGGCGACGCTGTAGGTGTCGACAAGATACGTGATCTGCTGTTCGGCAACCAGATGCAGGACTATGACCGCCGTTTTTCCAAGCTTGAAGAACGGTTCTTGCAGCGCTTCAAGGATGTCGAATCCGAAGCCAAGCGCAATCTTGAAATGTACGAGTCAAATGCAAAGAAGCAGGTCGAATCGCTCGCGGCGCAATTGCGGAACGAAAAAGATGCACGAGCCGAGGCCGACAAGGAGATTGACCGGAATCTTCGCGAGCAAAATCAGGCGCTTGAAAAGCAGGTGCGCGCGTTGTCGGACCAATTGAGCGAGCTTGAGCGCGAAGTCGCGGACCGGATAAATCGAAGCGATCAATTGCTGCGTGAGGAAATCAAGCAAAAGAATGAAAGCATGCAGATGCTAATGGAAAAAATGTTTTCCGATCTCAGCAACGTAAAGACCGACCGAAATCTTTTGGCTGGCCTGTTTGTCGAGGTTGCAAAATGTCTAAATCAGGATCCCGCCGGCAGCAAGAGCAACTCGGAACGTAGTTGGAAAGTGAGTTGATCGGAACTTGACGTCGACCGTCGACCCAATCAGCCTTCCTCAAAGAGCAGCTTCGAACGATACAGAGATTGATCGCGAGGCTCTGGCTACTCTTTTGGTCGAAATTGCCCGGAACGTTGATCCGGACTATCGTGCGCGTTTCCACGGAGTTCCAACCGCCGATCCTCGCATGGAAACGCTGCGCCAGTTGCTGGTCGGCCGCGAAATTTCGGAGCTTTCACGCGTTACGCACCTGCTCGACGAACCTGAGCAGCTTGCGGCTGCAGTTGGGGGTGTTCTCCCCAGTGCAGCCGCACGTGCGCCTCATGCGCAACTCGGCGAGGCCCTTGCGCCAGCTGTCGAGAGGGCCGTGCAACGGTCCATCCAGAAGAGCCCGCGTACGCTTACGGATATATTATACCCGGTGTTTCTGCCGGCAATTCGCAAGTCGATCGGGGAAAAGATCGATCAGACCTTTCAGTCGCTGAATGAAACTTTAAGACATATATTTACCTGGCATGGGCTCAAGTGGAGATTTGAAGCTTGGAGAACGGGTGCAAGCTTCTCAGAAGTTGTTCTTAAGCATTCTCTTGTATATCGTGTAGAACATGTCTTTCTCATTAACCGCAATTCCGGGCTTTTGATAGCGCATGTAGCTGCCGATAATGCAACGAGTGAAGATCCTCAACTCATTTCGTCGATGCTTAGTGCAATTCAAGATTTTGTGAAAGACTCATTTAACGAGAAAGAACAGAGCGGCCTGGACACTATCCGTTTTGGGGAGCTTCGTCTCTGGTCGGAAGTTGGACCGTTTGCGACCTTGGTTGCGGTGATCCGGGGAAATCCGCCAGAGGAATTACATGAAATAGTTCGCGATGTGTTGCTTCGCATCCATGATGAATGCTCACAGGCTTTAGAGCAGTTTGACGGCGACAGTTCGCAGTTGGCCGGCGTAGAGACGCAGTTGCAGACCTGCGTTGAACTGAAGCAGGAGGAATCAAACCAGGGATTTCCGTGGCTGGTGGTGGCTGCAGTCCTGCTGGTTTTAATTCCGGCAGGCGGTTGGTTCTTTCTTTCCTGGCAATCCGGGCAGCGCTGGCAGGCCTATGTGTCGCGACTGGAGACCCAGCCGGGCATCATCGTTGCCGAACAAAAGGTGCGCGATGGCCAATTCTATATTGCCGGCCTGAGAGACCCGCTTGCCGCCGACCCGCAGTCGCTGTTGTCCGGAACGGAGATTGATCCTGCCCGCGTTCATTCGCAGTGGCAATTCTATCAGAGCCTTGATCCGAAGTTCGTGCTGAAGCGGCTAACGGCGTCGCTGACCCCGCCGAAATCGGTTCGGCTTTCGATCGTCGAGGATCGCATCGTTGCCGAGGGTGAGGCTCCCGACACCTGGATAGATCGGGCACGCGCGGCGGCCCGACAGCTTTCGGCAGGTGGACCGGTATTCGACATCTCCAAGGTTCGTGATGTGAGCCCCGAAGCACGCGCGGCGGAGCACTGGCAGACTTATGTGTCGCGACTTGAGGCCCAACCGGGAATCATCGTCGCCCAACAAACGGCGAGGGGCGGACATTTCTATATTTCCGGCCTGAGAGACCCGCAGGCCGCCGACCCGCAGGCTCTGCTGTCCGGAACAGGGGTTGATCCTGCTCGCGTTCATTCACAGTGGCAATTCTATCAGAGCCTTGAGCCGGAGTTCGTGTTGAAGCGGCTAACGGCGTCGCTGGTTCCGCCGAAATCGGTTCGGCTTTTGATCGTCGAGGATCGCATCGTTGCCGAGGGTGAGGCTCCAGACACCTGGATAGATCGGGCACGCGCAGCGGCCCGACAACTTTCGGCAGGCGGACCGGTATTCGACATCTCCAGGGTCCGTGATGTGAGCCCCGAAGCACGCGAGGCGGAGCGCTGGCAGGCCTATGTGTCGCGACTGGAGACCCAGCCGGGCATCATCGTTGCCGAACAAAAGGTGCGCGATGGCCAATTCTATATTGCCGGCCTGAGAGACCCGCTTGCCGCCGACCCGCAGTCGCTGTTGTCCGGAACGGAGATTGATCCTGCCCGCGTTCATTCGCAGTGGCAATTCTATCAGAGCCTTGATCCGAAGTTCGTGCTGAAGCGGCTAACGGCGTCGCTGACCCCGCCGAAATCGGTTCGGCTTTCGATCGTCGAGGATCGCATCGTTGCCGAGGGTGAGGCTCCCGACACCTGGATAGATCGGGCACGCGCGGCGGCCCGACAGCTTTCGGCAGGTGGACCGGTATTCGACATCTCCAAGGTTCGTGATGTGAGCCCCGAAGCACGCGCGGCGGAGCACTGGCAGACTTATGTGTCGCGACTTGAGGCCCAACCGGGAATCATCGTCGCCCAACAAACGGCGAGGGGCGGACATTTCTATATTTCCGGCCTGAGAGACCCGCAGGCCGCCGACCCGCAGGCTCTGCTGTCCGGAACAGGGGTTGATCCTGCTCGCGTTCATTCGCAGTGGCAATTCTATCAGAGCCTTGATCCGAAGTTCGTGCTGAAGCGGCTGGTGGCGTCGCTGACTCCGCCGAAATCGGTTCGGTTTATGATCATCGAGGATCGCATCGTTGTCGTGGGTGAAGCTCCTGCCGCCTGGATAAACCGGGCGCGGGTCGCCTCTCAACAGCTGTCCGCGGACGGACTCTCTCTAGAAATCTCCGAGCTGCGTGAGTTGACCCCTCAGGAACTCACTCATTTGAGGGAGGCTATTCAAGCGGTCGACATTTTCTTCGATTCTGGCAAGGCTATACCGGGACCAGAACAACTGCCGGTTCTCGACAAATTGGCAAATCAGTTGAAGGAATTGGCCAAGGACGCCCGCAAGGCAGGCGTAACAGCACAGTTCATGTTGACCGGCCATTCGGACGCGACGGGCCGTGAAACGGCCAACGTGTCGATCAGCGCCGCCCGCGCGGAGACAGTTCGTGCGCTTCTCAAGAAGCGCGGCGTCGATCCGGAATTGCTCTTGGTTCGCGGCGCGGGCACCTTTGAGCCAGCGGAGACTGAAAATAGCCGAACCGGGAGCTCCGCCAATCGCAGAGTTTCGGTTACGGTAAACTTCCACTAGGCGGAGCCCAGGATATTGCAAAAGAAGATCTGCATGTTGGGCGGGTTCGCTGTCGGAAAGACGAGTCTGGTTCGCAGGTTTGTGCAAAGCATCTTTTCAGAAACCTACTTGACCACGGTGGGAGTGAAAATCGACAAGAAGAGTGTCGCATTCCCGGACAAAACCGTGGATCTCATTTTGTGGGATTTGGCCGGCGAAGACGATATCGGCTCATTCCGCGTCAGCTATGTGCGAGGTGCGAGCGGGCTCGTGCTTGTCGTCGATGGAACCCGCGCCGCTACTCTTGCCGTGGCGCTCACGCTGCGCGAGAGGGCCGAGGCCGAATTCGGCGCTATGCCGTTTGTATTGCTGTTCAACAAATCCGATCTGGCCGATCGGTGGGCAATATCGGATAGGGAGATTAACGAACTGAGGCAACTTGGATGGCAAATCTATCTAACAAGCGCGCTTTCGGGTGAATATGTTGATGACGCGTTTCGTCAGCTTGCTTCGATGGTTGCCAAATAGACCATGCATGAGTTGCCAAGAGAAGTCAGAAGCTGGATTTACGATTTCTTCTACAACGAGCACTCTGTCGCATATCTGAAAATTGACGCCCAGCTTTGCATCGCTGAGAAGGGCGGTAGTGTTAAACATTACGGCCTATCATCGCTTTGCATTGGCAAGCCCGTAGCCGAGCAGCTTGAATTCATGGAAGGTTTGCTGCCTTGCCCGGAGCTTCCATATCATATGGCCATGGTCGAACTGCCCAACGGGCGTGTCGCGGACCTTCATCTTTTTGCTGACAATGCCAGCGTATGGCTGCTCTTTCTTGACGCCACTGCCGAACGCGACAATAGGCAGCGGCTTCAACAGAAGGCTTATGAAATGACACTCCTGCAAGAGAGGGAGCGTCAACTCAACGAAAAATTACAATTGACGAACGAGGCGTTGAGGCAGAGCCAAGAGGGATTGTCGCGTGAATACCAGCGCGCCGAAAGCCTACTCCTCAACATTCTTCCGGCGTCGATCGCGGAGCGGTTAAAAGCGGACGAACAAATTGCAGACAACCACGCTGAGGTGAGTGTGCTTTTTGCCGACATCGTCGGCTTTACGGAAAGAGCGCGGAGCGTCGGAGCCGAGACAACGCTCGCTATTTTAAATTACTTCTTCAAGGCGGCGGATCTGCTCTCGGAACGATACGGCTGCGAAAAGATCAAGACAATCGGCGATTGTGTGATGGTGGTCGCTGGCCTGCCCGCCGCACGATCCGATCATGCAGAAGCCCTTGCGCACTATGCACTTGAACTGCGGAAGGCGGTTAAGCGCGAACGCTTCGCAGGAGAACCGATAAGACTCAGAATTGGAATTCACTCAGGACCAATCGTCGCGGGCGTCATAGGCAAAAGGCGGTTTGCCTATGACCTGTGGGGCGAGACCGTTAATCTCGCCGCACGTATCCAAACGTCAGCGGAGCCCGATGAAATCCGTATTTCGGATGCAACTCGCAAACTGCTTGGACCAAATTTTGCTTGCGATCCACTCGCGGAAACGGAATTGCGTGGTACAGGTCGTGTGCGAATGTGGCGGCTCCCGGCCTGATTTGCCGGTTGGCAGTGCCGATCCTGGAGCGCATCGCATCTCAAGCAACATCATGGTTTCGATTGTCCGCAGAGGTGCAGTCGACCACCGAGCGACCGCCAAAGGTCTGTCCTGGGTCACCGGAGGACTCTGTATAGACCGTCCTTAGCCGGAACGCGCGTCGGCACGGCCGCCTCGCCGGATTTGCAAGTCCGATGATCACGCACGTATATGTCGTAAAGCATCAATTTGTCTGCGCGCTGAGTGGTATCGAAGGATGGATCGGTGCTTCGATTGACGGACTCTACCGACCGCCTCGCGCGACATTTGCGATACGTTGTGCCTCTCGATTGCTGCTGCATGACTGGCGAGAATGCTCATTGCAACAAGCATAGCTGTCCGTCTCATGGGATGCTTCTCCTTTCCAGTCGATCTGGTCGTGGATTGTGTCGCTCAGTCGATCGGAGCTTGCCACTTGCGCGTGCTTCGCCGCCGCAATCGGACATGCAGGTACCCTGCCCGCCGGCGGTGGGAAGGCGTCCATTGCGTTGCGCCATCACGAGTCGTGCTGGACTGTCTGTCGGTGCACGACATGCCCGTGTTCCTCATTTGCTCGGTCGACCAGCGTGCAGACCAGAGACATGGGGAGAACGCGATGTTGAGGGCGCGCGCGCAGTCGACTGCATCAAGGCTGTGGGCGACTGAGACCGCGGTATAGGATTGATCCTGATCCTACGCGCTGCGTGTACTGCCAACAGGCGAGAGGCACAGCCGTTGCTCGCTGCTCAAAGCGGCGTCTTCCGACTTTCGCGGGATATCACCCATGCTCGCAACGGGTCTGCCATAGACTTTCGCATCGCCTGACCGGTGCTTCCGTCCGATGGTGGCGCAGGCCGAGGCGGCGCAACTTCCACCGTAGACGCCAGGTGGCGGTCCATGGAGGCTCATGCCAAATCCACGGGCGCCAGCGGCGGAGGTGGCCGATACGGCCGTGGTCAGCAGGAGACAAACATGACCCTGGACAACATTTCACACCCCTCGATCCAGCACTGCGCCGACAGCCTGAACGCCAAGCACAGCAACGGTAGACCGGCGCCCGAATTGGTTCCGTCGCGCTACGCGCTGCAGGTCGGCGACATCGACGTGCTGGTGGTCAGCGATGGAGTGCTGCCGATACCAGCCCCGGTTATGGCATACAACGTCGACCCGGCCGTCCGGGCGGCCTGGCTGGACGACATGTTCCTGCCGCCGGACGTGCTCGAGTGGCCGCTGAACGTGGTCGTCGTACGCAGCGGCGGCCAGACCATACTCGTGGACGCCGGGCTGGGGATGGACCCGGACTTGCACTTGCCGAGGGCCGGGCGGTTGGTCTCGCGACTGGAGGCCGCCGGCATCGATCTCGCATCCGTCACCGACGTGGTGCTGACCCATATGCACATGGACCATATCGGCGGGCTGCTCATCGACGGGGTGAAGGACCGGCTGCGTCCGGATCTGCGGATTCACGTGGCGGCCGCCGAGCTCAAGTTCTGGGAGTCGCCCGATTTCTCCCGCGCCTCCATGCCAACAGGGTTCCCGGATGCGCTTCGGCGGGCGGCCAAGCGGTTCGTGAACGAGTACCGCAGCCAGTTGCGGCCGTTTGAGACGGAGCACGAGGTGGCGCCGGGGGTGGTCGTCACGCTCACTGGCGGCCACACCCCCGGGCACAGCGTGGTCCGCCTGGCGTCCGGCGGCGACCGGCTGACCTTCGCCGGCGACGCCGTGTTCCAGGTCGGGTTCGACCAACCCGACTGGCACAACGGCTTCGAACACGACCCTGAGGAGGCGGCCCGCGTCCGCATCAATCTTCTGCGGGAGCTTGCGGCAACCCGCGAGCCGCTGGTGGCCACTCACCTGCCATTCCCGTCTATCTGCCATGTGGCGGTCGACGGCGATGTCTTTCGTTGCGTGCCGGTTGTCTGGGACTACTGACCCGCTTGTCGGGTCAGAGCCGTACCAGGTCGCCGTCGAGACTCATCGCGCCATGATCGTGTGTTCGTGCAATGTGTTGAGCGATCAGGATGTCCGCTCCGCCATCAAGGTGGAGCGGACGCGCTCGATCAGCCAGGTCTATGGCTGTCTCGGCTGTAGCGCCCAGTGCGGCCGTTGCGCGCGTACTATCCGCCGCATCATTGACGAGGCGCTCGCCAGCGCCCGTCCGGCATCGTGCGACGGCCGCGCGCAGTCTTCGTAATCCTGACTCGGCCGCGGGCTTCCTGGAAATACCGACCGCTTGCCGTGCTTCATGGCTTCATCGACCAACTTGTCGATGTCGGAGGCCGGCGGCGATGCCGCCGAGTGCCGGAAATGGCGTCGACAACCCGCTAATCTCGGGCGCTGAAAGGCACCACGCCCACACGGCACTCGTTTGGCCTCGGGCGATTGGTCGCGGCCAATGATGCACGTTCAATGTTCATGGGAAGAGGCGCAGTTGTTCACGACGAGCGGCCGCGCCGCGCTGGAGCCGGAGGCCGACCGGTCCGCCCCCACGCGCATGCGCGCTTTGCCAATCGTGAAGGCGCGACGGCACGGTTGCGCCTCTGCCGTGTGGCGCAGCCTTTCAGTCAGGAACCCATAGACCAACGTATCGGACGCACGCGTCCTCGGCATGATAGTTCGAACACTGGAAAGGCTGGCATGCTTGAGCGGCTGGCCAAGGAGCGCCGGCCGATATCGATACCGGCAATTTCAAAACCAGAGACACCACGATGAGCGGTGGACATTCCACCTATATTCCCAAGACCAGGATCGGACGCTGGTTCGACGCCCGCCTGCCGGTGCCGCGCCTGGTGCATGGTCAGTTCATCATCTATCCGGTCCCGCGCAACCTGAACTACGCCTATTCGTTCGGCGGCATCCTCTCGATGATGCTGGCAGCGCAGATCGTTACCGGCGTGGTGCTTGCCATGCACTACGCGGCCGACACGACGCTGGCCTTCAACTCCGTCGACAAGATCATGCGCGACGTGAATTCCGGCTGGCTCTTGCGCTACCTGCATTCAAACGGCGCGTCGTTCTTCTTCATCGCGGTCTACGTCCACATCTCCCGCGGCCTCTATTACGGCTCCTGCAAGGCTCCCCGCGAACTGCTGTGGGTTCTCGGCTGCACCAACCTTCTGTTGATGATGGCGACGGCGTTCATGGGTTACGTGCTGCCCTGGGGACAAATGTCGTTCTGGGGCGCGACCGTCATCACCGGCTTCTTCAGCGCTATCCCGCTGGTCGGCGACTGGGTGCAGCAATTGCTGCTCGGCGGCTTTGCGGTGGACAATCCGACTCTAAACCGCTTCTTTGCGCTGCATTACCTGCTACCGTTCATGCTGACGGGCGTCGTCATCCTGCACATCTGGGCGCTTCACGTCGTCGGCCAGACCAATCCGGCAGGCATCGACGTGAAGTCGGAAACCGACGTCGTGGACTTCACACCCCATACCACAATGAAAGACGTGCTCGGGGCCGTGGTGTTCCTGCTCGCCTTTGCGTACTTCGTCTTCTACGTGCCGAACTATCTCGGGCATCCAGACAACTACACCGCCGCCGACCCGCTGAAGACGCCGGCGCATATCGTGCCCGAGTGGTACTTCCTGCCCTTCTACGCGATCCTGCGCGCCGTCACCTTCAACATCGGGCCGATCGACTCGAAGCTCGGCGGCGTGCTCGCCATGTTCGGCGCCATCGCCGTGTTGTTCTTCGTGCCCTGGCTCGACACGTCGAAGGTACGCTCGGCCGTCTACCGGCCCTGGTACAGGCGTTTTTTCTGGCTCTTTGTCATCAACGCCCTCTTCCTTGGCTGGCTGGGGTCCAAGCCAGCGGAAGGCTGGTACATCCCCGCCATGCAGGTATCGACCCTCTACTACTTCGCGTTCTTTCTCGTCGTCATGCCGCTGCTGGGCGTGATCGAAACGCCGCGCTGGCTGCCGAACTCGGTAACCGAAGCGGTCCTGACGAAAGGCAAGGAATAACATCGAACGATCACCTGCCCGGTCGCCGTGCCCCGAGGCGAGGATTGTGTGAGGATTTTTGAGGATCCGGGTCCGGTCATGAGCTGGTGGAATGCTGCTCCCCCTCTCTACATGGTGCTGGTCGGTCTTGCCGGCATAGTCGTGTGGCACGTCATTCCGCGGCGGCTCTCCACAACCAGGCTGATTGTCCAGATCGCATTCTTCCTCGCTATGTCGGTCCTGCTTCTTGACGGAGCTGTGGTCCCCTACGAGCCGGCATGGGGCAAAGAGACAACCGCGGGAGCAATCCTCATCGGGACCGCCAAGTTGCTGTGGTGGGTTCACCTCGCCTGGGCGCTGATCGGGTTTGTCCGCATCTATCTCGTGTTCGAGCGAAAGCCGCGTGAGGCGCGCCTTCTGCAGGACCTCGTCGTCGGCGGCGTCTACGTTGGGATGCTGCTGTCGATCCTGGCCTTTGTCTTCGGTGCGCCGATCGGAACGCTGATCGCCACCTCGGGCGTCTTTGCCATCGTACTCGGACTGGCGCTCCAGAATACGCTGAGCGACGTCTTTTCGGGCATCGCGCTCAACCTCGGCCGACCTTATGTGCTTGGGGACTGGATCGTTCTCAGCGACGGAACCGAAGGGCGCGTTGTCGAGACCAACTGGCGATCGACCCACCTACTCACTTTGGCCCACAACGTGGTGGCGCTGCCGAACAGCTTCCTCGCGAAGCTCGGGCTGACCAATGTCAGCAGCCCTGAGGAGAGCCATGGGCTGTCCGTCACGATAAGATTGGCGCCGAACAAGATGCCGGCGATCGTCGCGGACGTCATGAACGCGGCCTTACAAAGCAGCAACACAATACTGAGGGAGCCCCCACCGGTGGTCGCTATCAAAGCTCTGGATGCGACGGCGATTGAGGTCGATCTGTTTTTTCGCGTCGCAAATGTTGGCCAGCGAATTCCGGCGAAGAACGAAATCTTCGATCTCGTCTACCGTCATTCCAAGTCCGCGGGTTTGCGGCTGGCGACGCCACCCTCCTCTGCGATTCTCATGAATGACTTGCCGAGCGAAGAGACGGGAAATCTCCCAGAAGTCACGCCGATCAAGCTTATAAATGCCATACCAGTATTCTCGGCGTTGACGGACAACGAAAAAGAAGCCCTCGCGGCAACGGTTGCGGTGCGCACCTATCGCAAAGGCGACATCATAGCACGACAGGGAGAGATGCTGCCGTCCCTCATGATTGTTCGGACGGGCATCATTGTCCGAGAGCACGGCGAAGGTGACGCCCATGCGCAGGAGATCGGCCACCTCGCTCCCGGCGACTTTTTCGGAGAGACGGGCCTGCTCGCGGGCATCGGCGAGACCTCGACCTTGCGCGCAATGAACCACGTCGTGGCCTACGAGATTGACCAGCAAAGCTTCGCGCCCCTGCTGCTCGACCGGCCCGAAATGGCCGAAGACCTTGCGGCCGTCCTCTCAGCCAGGGTGTCTCTCGGCGGTAGCAACGGCGCCGGACAAGAGCACACGGATTCGAAATTCGCGCTGCTCAAAGCCATGCAGACGATCTTTCACCCAGTACCGTTCCGGCGCGGTTTAAGCGCCGGCAGACCGGTCGCACATGAAGGGAGGTAGCCATGAGCATCCGACAATCCGGCGCCACAGATATCGTTTTGCCGGTGTCCAGTGAACCGGTGAGCGGTTTCAAGGTACGGCGCGTATTGCCCTCCAACCAGATGGGGCCAGCCGTGTTCGATACCGGCCGGGCTTCGACATGGGACCGCATCCTCATATCGGCTTGGCGGCCGTGACCTACCTGATCGATGGGGAGATCGTCCACCGGACAGTCTCGGCAAGGTACAAACCCTCCGACCTGGCGAGGTCAGCTGGGTGACGGCCGGTTCGGGGATCGTCCATTCCGAGCGGACGCCGCCGGAGGCTCGAGCGTCCGGAAGCAATTTTTCGGCATTCAGGCCTGGGTTGCCCTTCCTTGCAGGCATGAGGAAGCCGCCGCCGATTTTGCCCATTATAGTGAGCCGGAGATACCGAGGACGTGTGCCAGGCGTCGAATTCACCTTGATCGCCGGAGCCTCGGACGGTTTGGTCTCGCCGGTAAGAACCTTCTCCGACATGGTGTTCGCCGAAATCGTGCTGACTAGCGGCGCGCGATACCAGGTCAAGCGCGAACATCATGAGCGGGCGGTCTGTGTCGTCCCCGGCGAGGTCGAGATCGTCGGCCGGCCGGGCTCGTTCCGTGAAGCCGAATTGATATTGCTGGAACCCGGCGCCGAAATCGTGCTCAAGGCGCCGGCCTTTCATTCAACACGACTGATGCTGTTGGGAGGCCTTACCCCGGCGATGCGTTCGATCGATGCCGGGAACCTACCCGTGCGCCGACCACCGGCTACAGCTGCCACTCCCCC
Organism: Mesorhizobium sp. WSM4842; assembly: GCF_055901575.1. Classification (NCBI taxonomy): domain Bacteria; kingdom Pseudomonadati; phylum Pseudomonadota; class Alphaproteobacteria; order Hyphomicrobiales; family Phyllobacteriaceae; genus Mesorhizobium; species Mesorhizobium sp. WSM4842. The sequence continues at coordinate 962,402 of NZ_CM148372.1, read as the reverse complement.
GGGTGCATCGTCCTAGACTTTCGGATCGCCTGACCGAGCCGTCCGTCGAATATTTTCGCGCGCCAAGTGGGCGCATTCTTCTCGGTATCGGACGACCCGCCGCACAGGAGAAGACACGTGCACAAGATCATCAGAGCTCTGGCCCTTGTTTACGCATGTTGCGTGTCGGACAGCGCAACGACGCAGGCCGCGGACTATCAGGCAAAACCGACGATCGTGCTGGTGCACGGGGCCTTTGCTGAATCGTCGAGCTGGAACGGCGTCATCGCCGAGCTCAACAGGGACGGTTTCCGGACCATCGCGGCGGCCAACCCACTTCGCGGCGTTGCAAGCGATGCGGCCGCCGTATCGGCCGTCATCGGATCCATCGGCGGACCGGTCGTCCTGGTAGGCCATTCTTACGGCGGGCCGGTCATCACCGAGGCAGCCAACGGGAAGAACAATGTGAAAGCGCTGGTCTATGTGGCCGGATTCGCCCCGGACAAAGGCGAGTCCAGTCTCACGCTTTCGGGGAAGTTCCCAGGCAGCACGCTTGGCGAGGCGCTCCTGCCGGTGGCGCGGCCGGATGGAGGACAGGACCTCTACATCCAGCCGGAAAAGTTTCACGTGCAGTTCGCGGCCGATGTGCCGGCAGCGCAGGCCAGCCTGATGGCGGCGACACAACGCCCGGTGGCTGACGCCGCCCTGGCAGAACCCTCCGGCGCGCCTTCTTGGAAGACAATTCCATCCTACGCGATCTACGGCTCGGCGGATCGGAATATCCCGCCGGCGGTCATGAAGTTCATGGCCGAGCGCGCGCATTCGGTGAAGACCATCGTCGTCGAGGGCGGGTCGCACGCGCTGATGGTCTCGCGTCCAGAAGCGATCGCCTTGCTCATAGAGGAAGCCGCATCGGCGCAGTGACGAAACCGGCCGCCTCGCGCCGGCTGCATTCGACAAGTGCAAGCCCCCAGGAGACATCGACATGAAAATCGTGGTCATTGGCGGCACTCGGTACATCCGGTTAGCGACCGTCGAGAGGTTGCGTCAACAGGGGCACGACGTCGTGGCGGCGTCGCCGCAACGTCGTGCCCTCACAACAGCGGCACCTCATGATCCCGGCCACGCTGGCAGACCTCTTCGGGAATTCCTCGAGAACACCGCCTCCGTCCTGCGCCACCAATGGCACGGCCGACAGCTTTGGCTTCGGCTACTACGGCAGCGCCTCGGAGGTCCTGGGTTGGGGCCAAGCGAGGGACGGCTGCGAAGACAGTGTCGCTTGAGCCAAGCCCTTGCGCTGGCGGTCGAGCGAGTCGCGGACGCGCGTCGCTCTCATCGAGGAATTTAGGGCCGGCACGGTTAGAGCCGCCGGCGTTGTTCCAAGTAGATCTTTTCGAAGTCAGAACAGGAGAATGAAATGAAAATCGTAATCATCGGTGGCACCGGACTTATCGGCTCCAAGACCGTCGCAAGGCTGAGCGTGAAGGGCCACGACGTGTTGGCGGCGTCGCCAAGTGGCGGCGTCAACACCTTCACCGGTGAAGGATTGGATAAGGCTCTTGCCGGGGCGGAGGTTGTCATCGACCTCGCCAATTCGCCGTCGTTCGAGGACAAGGCCGTTCTCGAGTTCTTCGAAACAGCCGGAAAGAACCTGCTCGCGGCGGAGAAGGCCGCCGGCGTGAAGCATCACATTGCGCTCTCGGTAGTCGGGGCGGAGCGCCTGCCCCGGAGCGGCTACCTGCGCGCTAAGATGGCTCAGGAGAAGCTGATCAGGGAGTCGGGAATTCCCTACACGATCGTTCACTCGACCCAGTTCTTCGAGTTCCTTGGCGGCATTGTGCAGTCGGCAACCGTCGGCGACACGGTCTCGGTATCGTCGGCCTACTTCCAGCCCATCGCCGCAGACGATGTTGCAGAGGTGATGGCTGACATGGCGCTCTCCCAGCCGATTAACGGCGTGATGGAGATCGGCGGCCCCGAGCCCTTCCGCATGAACGAACTGGTCTTGCGTTTTCTGCAGCTCGCCAACGATCCCAGGAAGGTGATCGGTGATCCTCATGCGCTCTATTTCGGGACCGAGCTAGACGACCGCTCGCTTGTCCCGGGCGCGGGCGCCCGCATCGGTTCGACGCCGTTCGAAGACTGGTTCGACCACGCCCCGTCTCGGCGAAGCGGTGTTGCGGCGTAACGGCGGCATCTGAAGACAACCCGCAAGGGAAACGACGATGGACCACAAGCTGCCCATTGCGCCTCAGGCAAGTCGCCGAGCCCTCCTCCTCGGCGCAGCGGCCGCCGGCATTGCAACCGGCCTGCCCAAATACGCGCTCGGGCAAGGGACAGCCGGCCAGGAGTCGCACTCACCCATTCCTCAGGAAGGATCGAAAGATATGAGCACTATCACCACCAAGGATGGCACCGAGATCTACTACAAGGACTGGGGTCCGAAGGATGCTCAACCGATCGTCTTCCACCACGGCTGGCCGCTCAGCGCCGACGACTGGGACACGCAGATGCTTTTCTTCGTCGGGCATGGATATCGCACCATAGCCCATGACCGGCGCGGGCACGGCCGTTCCGCGCAGGTGAGCGACGGTCACGATATGGATCACTATGCTGCCGACGCGGCGGCGGTGGTCGAGCATCTCGGCCTGAGGGACGCAATCCACATCGGCCACTCGACCGGCGGCGGCGAAGCCGCTCATTATGTCGCCCGCCACGGCAACGGGCGCACCGCGAAGCTCGTCCTCATCGGCGCGGTGCCGCCAATCATGGTGAAGACGCCGGCCAATCCTGGCGGCCTTCCGATCGAAGTGTTCGACGGGCTGCGCAAGTCGCTCGCCGACAACCGCGCGCAGTTCTACATCGATTTCCCGTCGGGCCCCTTCTACAGCTTCAATCGGCCGGGCGCGAAAGCGATCCCGGGCATCATCCAGAACTGGTGGCGGCAGGGCATGATGGGCAGCGCCAAGGCGCACTACGACGGCATCAAGGCCTTTTCGGAAACCGATTTCACCGACGACCTCAAGATCATCCACGTGCCGACACTCGTCATGCACGGCACGGACGATCAGATCGTGCCCATTGCCGATTCCGCGCCGTTATCCGCAAAGCTTCTGAAGAACGGCACGCTCAAGATCTATGAGGGCTTTCCGCACGGGATGTGTACCACGCATGCCGATGTGGTGAACGTCGACTTGCTCACCTTCATCAGGTCCTAGGCTCACGCCGTGCCCTCAGGCGAGAGCCTTGTCGCCGGCCGTCCTCGCCTCCGGCCGGCGACCACCCAACCATCCCCAACCGTAACTGGAGCCAAGACAATGATCAGGACCATTCTTTGCAGCGCAGCTCTCGCCCTCATCGCGACAGGAGCGCTGGCCGAAGATTCGGCCACCGACAAGGCCGCGGAGATCGGCAAGAACGTGAAGCTCGTCTACGACCAGCCGCTTCCGAACGTGCCCGGCAAGAGCATGAGAGGCGTGCTCGTTGAATATGAACCAGGCGACACTTCGCCAGCGCATCTCCATCCCAAGTCCGCCTTTATCTACGCGACGGTCCTCGAAGGGGCGATCAAGAGCCAAGTCAATGATGGCCCTGAAGTCACCTATCGTGCAGGCGAAAGCTGGTCCGAGTTTCCCGGCGACCGCCACAGCGTCAGTGCCAACGCCAGTGCGACCGAACCCGCCCGGCTGCTGGCCGTGTTCGTCGTCGATACCAACGAGACGGAGCTGGTGATCCCTCTCGACGAATGAAACGAGCGCTTGCTTCGGCTCCGGCTTTTTTCGAAGCACACCGGCGCCGATCGGGGAAGCTCAGGAGATATGAACGATGTTCGTTGAGAGGCTGCACGCATTGACGTCCTCCCGCCTGGCAGTTGTCAGTCGCGATGCAACTGTCCAGGACGCGGCCTTGCCGCTTTCCAGACCAGGCGTCGGGCTGGTCCTGGTGTGCAACGCGACCGGAAGCCTGGAAGGCGTCATAAGCAAATCCGATCTCATCCGCCATCTCAGCAGCCCGAACCACGCGTCTCCGCCGGCATCGGCGTTGATGAGCAAGTCCGTCATCACATGCGGTCCGAAGGATGATGTTCGTGACGTTTGGCAGACCATGGCCGCCCGGAGCCTGCAGAATGTTCCAGTCGTCAATGACGGCGCCAAGCCTCTTGGCATCCTGGATATCCGCGACGCGATGAAGGCGCTGTTCGCGGAAGAAGAGCTCCAGGAGCGGATCCTGTCCAACTACGTCACCGGCGTTGGCTATCGCTAGCCGGCCGCCGCCCAACAAACCGATCAAGATCATTATCATGAAACTGTACTATAGCCCACTTGCCTGCAGCCTCGCGGACCACATCGCCCTGCTTGAAGCGGGCGCGACATTCGAGCGTGAGAGCGTGGATCTCAAGACGAAGCGGACAGCTTCCGGGGCCGACTTCAACGACGTCACGCCAAAGGGTTATGTCCCGGCCCTGGTGCTCGACGACGGCGAGGTTCTCACCGAGAACATCGCCATTCTCGACTGGCTCGCCACGAAATATCCGACGCTTGGAGTTTCGGGAGAGCTGGGACGCACACGGCTTCTCGAAGCGCTGGCCTTCATCTCAACTGAGGTGCATCGCGCCTTCAAACCGATGTGGCACACAGGAAACGATATCCAGAAGGCGCAAGCCAGGGTGACCATTTCCAGGCTGCTCGACAATCTGGCGGAAAGCCGAGCTGGCGACTTCCTGTTCGGCGCAACACCCAGCGTCGCCGACTTCTATCTGTTCGTAATGCTCCTATGGGCTGAACGGTTCGACGTGCGCACTCCCGAAGCGTTCGTCGCATTGCGCCGACGGATGGTGAGCCGCCCCGCGGTGCAAGCCGCCTTGCGCGAAGAGGGGCTCCTCAAACTGGTCGAAACAGACGTTTCGTACGCATAGGGAACAGAACGATGATGTTCAGCGCCAAGGTCGCCATCGTAACCGGCGGAAGCTCGGGCATAGGTCGGGCAGTGGCGCTCGCTCTCGCAAGACAAGGCGCAAAAGTCCTGATCACAGCGCGCCGCCCGAAGAGCCTGAAGGAGACGGCCGCCCTGCACAAGGACATCACAGGCATCGTCGCCGATGTCGCGGTCCCCGGCGATGCGCCTGATACGATCGCGAAGGCAATCGATAGCTGGGGCCGGCTGGACATCCTTGTCAACAATGCGGGCGCCGGGGCGCTTCTGCCGCTGCGTGACGCAACCGCCGAACGCATCAACAGCATCCTTGCGGTGAACGTGGTCGGTCCAAGCCTGCTTGCGGCCGCAGCGCTCCCGCATCTCGAAGCCACAAAGGGTTCTATTGTCAACATATCCAGCACGTTCGGTCACAAGCCGGGCGCTGACCTCTCGCACTATGCGGCCAGCAAGGCGGCGCTGGAGCACCTGACGCGCTGCTGGGCGCTGGAACTCGCGCCGCAGGGCATAAGGGTCAACGCCGTCGCGGCCGGCCCGACTGAATCGGGTGCGCTCACCGGCATGATGGGCCTCTCTCCGGAACATGCTGCGGTGATCGAGGTGGCAGAGCGCGAGCGGATTCCGCTCAAGCGACGCGGCACTCCGGATGACGTTGCCCGATGGATCGTGCAGCTCGCGAATCCGGCTTCGGATTGGGTGACCGGACAGGTCATTACCGTCGATGGAGGCCTAGCGCTCACCTGAAGCGAACGGCTTCCCCAATCGCAAGGAACTCTGCCCATGCACGGAATTTTCAGTCGAATGCTCGCAGGGGTCCTCGTCCCCGATACGGCGCTCGTGCGCCAAGCTCTCGATCACGCGCGCAACAGTTGCGAGCGGTATCTGTTCAACCATGTGGTTCGTTCGTGGCTCTTTGCCGTGCGGATCGGACAGATCCGAAATATCAGTCACGATCCAGAAGTGGTCGCAGTGGGCACCCTGCTGCACGACATCACGCTCAACGAGCGCTTCAACGGACCCCGCCGCTTCGAGGTCGAGGGAGCCGATCTGGCAAGAACCTTTGCGCGGCAGGGCGGAGTCGACGAGCGCCGGGCTCAGTTGATCTGGGACAGCGTCGCGCTCAATTCGACGCCGTCGATCGGGCTCTACAAGGAGGCGGAGGTTGCTCTTTGCACGGCCGGCATTTGCCTGGACGTGGTCGGCCTTCAGTATGACACTATTCCGCCCAGCGAGATCGCGCCGATCCTCAAGGAATTTCCCCGGCTGGACATGAAGCGGCGCATGACACGATGCTTCTGCCATATCGCGGAGAATGTGCCGGAGACGACCTACGACAACTTTATACGCGACTTCGGCGACCGTTACGTATTCGGCTATAGGGATAGGGCTCCATCCTCAGACGATCTGGTGGCAAACGCGCCGTTCGACGAGTGAAAACCGGCGGCCGAGCGCCCCAAGCAGCGCCCGCTGCCACACGCCGCCGTAGCGCGACTATGCTTGGCCCAGCTCGCGCATCGAGGCCGGCAGCGTTTCCCATGCCCGGATCAGCTCACCGATGGAAGCGGCCTCCATCTTGCGCATGACGTTGCCGCGGTGCAGCTTTACCGTCACCTCGCTGATGCCGAGGTCGAAGGCGATCTGCTTGTTGAGGCGCCCGCGCGCCACCTGACGCAGAACCTCGCGCTCGCGTGGCGTCAGCGTCTCAAAGCGTTCGACATTGCGCTTGACGACCGCAGCTTCCGCCCGCCGCGCGGCATCCATCGCAATGCCCGCAATAACAGCGTCAAGCAGCGTTTGGTCCCGCACCGGCTTGGTGAGAAAATCCACAGCCCCGGCCTTCATCGCTTGGACGGTCATCGGAATGTCGCCATGCCCGGTCAGGAAAATGACCGGCTTGGGGTTGCCCGTTTGGGCCAGATGCCGCTGCAGATCGAGACCGCTCGCTCCCGGCATGCGCACATCGAGGATCAGACAACCGGCCCGATCCAGTACGTCGGCATCGAGCAATTCGCGCGTCGAGCTGAAACAGACATGTTGAAACCCGGCGGAAAGTATCAATTCCGACAGCGCCTCCTGAACAGACACATCGTCATCCACAATGATAACGAGGGGCTGCTCCGCTTCGCTCCTGCGCTGCGATGACAACGGTGCCGTTCTCCGTAAGTGCGGCAGCTGCTCAACTCTCATGCCCATCTCCATTTTTCGAATTGCGTAATACATTGCCGATGGCTGCCAGCATCACCTTCGCATCGAAGGGCTTACGGAAGCACCCGCTGACGCCCTGGGCTCTGTCCGCATCGGCAATCTCGTGGCGCCCGGTGATCAGGAACACCGGCAGGTCCGGGCGCACCTTCTTCACCAGATCACAAAGTTCGAAGCCGTCCATGCCGGGCATCCCGATGTCGGTGATGAGCACGTCAAGGCCGGACAGCCCGTTGATGAGCAATGATCGCGCTGACGAGAAGCTGCGGGCCGCATAGCCGGCGGACTCCAGCAGATCCTCCAGCGACTCGAGTAGCCTTGGATCGTCATCGACAACGGCCACGACAGGTCTTCCCTTGGTCACGCCCGGTTCCCTCCCGCTCGGCGCGAGTGGGTGATCGGTATCTCCAGCCGCTGCGCGATACGCACGAGATCGGCGAGCGATGACGCCGCCATTTTCTGCATCACGTTCCTTCTATGGATCTGCAGCGTGACCTCGCTGATTCCGAGTTCAGCGGCTGCCTGTTTGTTGAGAAGGCCGCTCACCACGAGCGGCAGCACCTCGCGTTCGCGCGGCGTCAGGTCGAGATAGCGTTGCATCAGCGCGACCAGGTCAGCACGCGCGGACCTCCTTTCCCGATCCTCAGTGAGCGCCGCCTGGATTGCAGCCATGAGATCCGCATCACTGAAAGGCTTGGTGAGAAAGTCCACGGCGCCATGCTTGATCGCCTGGACGGAGGACGGGATGTCGCCGTGCCCTGTTATGAAAACGATCGGCGGATGATCTCCCTTTGATATCTGCCTCTGCAGATCCAGGCCGTTGATGTCGGGCAGCTCGACGTCGAGGATGAGGCATGCGGGGATGTCCGGCTTGTTTGCACCGATGTACTCGCTGGCCGAGCCGAACGCAGCGGCGCGCATACCGTGCGAATCCAGCAGCTCGCTCAGCGCCTCCCGCAGGCGCGCATCGTCGTCCACGATGAAGACGATATGGTCATCTGTGGTCATGGCGCCGCTTTCACTTCAATCGGCAAGGTGAAGACGAACGTCGCCCCCTGTGGTTCGTTCTTCTCCGCCCACAGGCGTCCGCCATGCGATTCGACGATCGAACGGCTGATCGCGAGCCCCATGCCCATTCCGTTCCCCTTCGTCGTGAAGAACGGCTCGAATATCTTGTCGGGAAACACGACCCCCGCGCCGCGATCACTGATCTCCGTTTGGACCACATCGCCCACGCGGCGGACCCTCACCCCAAGAACCCGGTCACCCGCAATGGAGTCCATCGCATCCATGCCGTTTCGAATCAGGTTCACCAGGACTTGCTGGATATGTACGCGGTCGAGAGCGAGAAGCGGCAAGCTGCTTCCGACATCGACATCCAGGCAGACGCGCCGCCGCGCCGCCTCCTCGGCCATAAGATCGCGCGCCTCGGCTATGATGCTACCGAGCTTCGTGCGATTCCTCGGCTCTACGGATTGCCTGAACAAGGCGCGGATTCGGCTGACAACCTCTGCTGCAGAATTGGCGTCCCGGATGATGCGCTCGGCGGTGATCTTCGCGCGCTCGAGGTTTGGGGGTTCGGCCGAAAGCCAGCGGTGGCATGCACTGGAGTTGGCGACGATTGCGGCCAGTGGTTGGTTCACCTCATGCGCTATGGATGCCGAGAGCTCGGCAAGGCTGGCTGCCTGGCTCGCACGCGCTAAACTTGCTTGCGCCAGACGCAACTCTTCCTGCGCCCGAACTTCCCCATCGATGTCGATGGAAATTGCGTACCATTGCACGATCGCGCCGTTTTGGTCCCGCACCGGTTCCCCGCGGCCGTCCACCCAGCGATACGCGCCATCCGCATGACGCATACGGTACTTCATGGAGTAGGGCTCCCCGGTGGCGAAGGAGTGGCGGACGGTCTCCAGCAGACGTGCGGCATCTTCCGGATGGACGAGGGTCGTTATGGCTGCCGCCAGTCGGCTCATGTCCGGCTTGTCCAGTTGGGCCAGGTCGTTCAAGCCGAAGAAGTCGAGCAAGCGCTTGTTGAAGAAGGTCGGCTCGCCTTCCGGCGTCAGACGTCTGATATGGACGGGAACCATGTTCACGAGCTGCGAGAGCTCGCGCTCCCGGTCGCGCAAGGCTTCTTGCGCGCTCACCTCATCGTTGATGTCGAGAGAAACGCCATACCATTCCGTGACCTCACCGTTTTCATCACGGCGAGGCTCCACCCTGCACTCGGCCCAGCGATACGCGCCGTCCTCTTCGCGCCAACGAAATCGCATCGTGGACACGCCGCCGGTTTCGAAGCAATTCCGTAGAGTGTTCTGCACCTCGGGAGCATCTTCGGGATGGATCAGCTCCTGCAGCAGTTGCTCGATGCGCGGCTCCTCGAGAGCTTCGAAATCCGCGATGACGGAGCGGAAATGGTCCTGGTAGCGCTTGTTGAAGTAGACCGGCCCGCCCGTAGGCTTTGCGCTCCAGATCCGGACTGGTACGGCATCGATCGTCTCCTGAAGCTGCCGCTCGCTCCGCCGCAGCGCCTCTTCGGCATGCATCTGATCGTCTATGTCGTGACAGAGCCCGTACCACTGGACGATGCGCCCGTCCTGGTCCCTCATCGGCTCGGCGCGGCTCGACATCCAGCGGTAGACCCCGTCTTGACGGCGCAAGCGATACCGCATCGCAAGGACCTCGCCGGTGGCGAGACAATGGCGGAGCGTGTCCGAGAACGCTGCTCTGTCGTCCGGATGGACGCCGGCCTCTATCATCGCCGTCATGCGGCTCATGCCCGGCTTGATCGTATCCGCCACGTCCAGGCCGAGAAAATCGACCATGCGCTTGTTGAAGAAAATCGGCTCGCCGTCGGGCGCGAGACGCCAGACGTGGCTTGGAACCATATCGACAAGCTGCGAAAGCTCCCGCTCCCGGTCGCGCGATGTGACCAGCGCCAGCTGACGCTGCCGAGATATGGCCGCCACGATGAGCGCCGAAAATGCCGAGATTGCCAGGAAAAGCTGCAGCATGACCTGCCTTTGTCTCTGGAACTCGGGAGCGCCGACAAACTGGCTGTCTCCAGATATCGTAAGTGCCATCGTGATCAGGGCGAGGAGCGTCAAGGCGACGGCGGCGCCTCTGAACTCGAAGCGCGCCGCGGCCCAAAGAAGGGGCGGCATGATGATGTAGGGGGTCGGCAGGTAGACGTCGCTCAAGGAAAGCGCGGCGACCCCAAGGAAGATCAGACCCAGGACGCTGGCTTCTACCGGCTGCGCGGGAGAGAGTCGGGTTTTGCTGCGCCAATACTGGATCACGACCAGTGCCGGTGGCGCTACGAGCAGGATTCCGGTGGCGTCTCCAATCCAAAACAGCGGCCATACCGCCGTGAAGGTTTGCGATTCCAAGCGTCGCGCTTCCGACCGTCGCGCTGACGAGCGGCGCAACTCCAGCGCCTAGTACGACGAATGCGAGGACTTCCTGTAAAGTTTCAAGCCGAACCGGACGCCCGCATGCCCGGTTCACAAGCGTTGCGCCGGCAGCCGCGCCAAGGGCGTTGCCGATATAGATCAGAAAGCCCGCAGGCAGCGGACTGTGGAACCACACGAACTGCGCGAACATCTCCGCCAGGCAACCAGCCAGTATCCACCAAGGCCAACTGTAAGGCGAGGTGAGGATGAGCGTCGCGATGAAAACGCCGCCCGGAGGCCAAATGGAAACCGTTATTCCGGGGACGATTGCGAGCGCCTGGGCGAACCCGCAGCCCAAGACATACGCCGCAAAAAATAGCCCCAGATGAAGGAATTGCGGGCGCGACCAGACGGACATCATCGGTTTCTCCTGCCGGGCAAAGAAGGGCTGGGTATTGTCAACGCTGCGTGTAGCACGTCTCCGCGATATCTGGGCTGGCGAACTCATGATCTCGGCTGGCGAACTCATGGCCCACTCTAATTCGGCGCCCCCCCGGCTGCACCTCATGGAAATCCATGAGGCGTGGCCGAAGCGTACCTGGCCTAGCCCTCAGGATGATACTGCCTAGACCAGCCGAGTGGCGACATGGCCTCTCGCATGATGGCTCGGCCCGGCGCGTCCCGGCATGATTGCAGGCGATAAACCGCTTTCAAGGAGACATTCATGAATATCGCCACCAAACCGACGGCGCAGGCCGGGACCAAGCATGGGCCTCGCGTTAACTGGGCCGAGCAATCTCCGGAACTCGTGAAGAAGTTCACCGGGGTTGTCACGGCTCTCCGTGCAAGCTCGATCGAGGAGTCCATCCTCAATCTTGTCAATATTCGTGCTTCGCAGCTCAACGGCTGCTCCTTCTGCCTCGATATGCACGTCAAGCAGGCAAAGATGCACGGCGAGCGCGAACTGCGCCTCTACCACTTGGCCGCGTGGAGGGATTCGACCCTGTTCGCCCCACGCGAGCGCGCCGCACTCGCATGGACGGAAGCCCTGACCAAGCTGCCGGACCAGGGCGTTTCCGATGAGATCTATGAGCGCGTCCGCACGCAGCTGTCGGAAAAGGAGATCTCCGATCTTAGCTTCGCTGTCATGGTGATCAACTCGTGGAACCGCCTCAACGTCGGCTTCAAGACCGTGCCGGGTTCCGCCGATGCAATGTATGGCCTGGACAAGGCGGGGCTCAATTAGCCCGCTACAGACCGGCGGCACGGCTGTCGCCGTGTCGCCGCTGATCCTTGGCTGTGCGCAATGACCCGCCGGGGAAGCGCTATCGACAACCATACGTATCGCCGAACCGCGGCGACCGGCTTCCGCCGCGTTTACCGCCACTGCCGGCCAGTGCGCCTTTCCCACGCTCATTTCACGACACTCACCCAGGACTTGGCCGGACACTCGCCCTGCGAGCTAGCTCGGCCGTCTCGCGTTTCATTCCATCACGCCGGCCAGTTTCGAATTCCAATGCCAGCTCATCCGCCTCGGGCCCCTGCCCATGTCATGCCTGCCAATCGATCACACCGTACTGCGGGCATCCACGACATGGCTGGCGAACGCGCAAGCAGCCTCCTAGCCGCCAAAATTGACACGGCAACGCAACTCACGACGCTGGACGAGTTGTCGGGGTTAGATGGGGTTGGTCAATCGGACCTGTTCACTCGCCCATCGTCTTTAGAGCCCGGGCGTGATTTTATTCAAAGCGCATGTCGATCCGCCGGGGGCTGGTTCGTCGACTTATTAGCGAGACTGTTCAGCGGCCATCACGTCCGCGGCTCGCCTCAGGAGGAGTTCTCAATGCGCTTCATGTCGTTCGTCACTTCCGCCCACGCCGGACCGCCAACGGCGGAACTCATCGAGGCGATGAACAAGCTCGCCGACCGGGAAATCAAGGCCGGCCGCATGGTCGACATGGGCGGGCTCACGCCGGTCACGATGGGCGCGCAGGTGCGCATCGCCGATGGGAAGCTCAGCGTCATCGATGGCCCGTTCGTCGAGGCGAAGGAGGTCATCGGGGGCTACGCGATCATGGAGTTCCGGAACAAGGAAGAGGCTGTGGCGTCGGCGGTCGAGTTCATGCAGCTCCACAAGGATTTCATGCCGGATTGGGAGGGCACGTGCGAGGTCCGCGCGTTTGCCGGCCCTTGAGGCGACGTTCCTGCAGACGTGGTCGGCGGCCATGACGGTCGCCGACGCCCATCGCACGATCCTCGCCGTGTGGCGGATCGAGCAGCCCCGGCTGATCACCAGTCTGGCGAGGATGCTGCGCGATGTGCCATTGGCCGAGGATTTGACGCAGGAAGCCCTGCTGGCCGCCCTCGAGCGGTGGCCCGCCACAGGCGTTCCAGAAAAACCAGGCGCCTGGCTGATGGCGACCGCCAAGCGCCGGGCCCTGGATCATCTGCGCCGCAGCCGGATGCTCGAGCGCAAGCACAACATTATCGCCTGGGACATGGAGGAGGAGCAGCAGGCCATGCCCGACCTCGACTCGGCCCTGGACGACGACATAGGCGATGAACTGCTTCGGCTCATCTTCACCGCCTGTCACCCGCGACTGTCGCACGGGGCGCGCGCGGCGCTGGCACTGCGGATGATCTGCGGCCTGACAACCGAGGAGATCGCCAGGGCCTTCCTGCTGCCGGAGGCGACGATCGCCCAGCGCATCGTGCGCGCGAAGCGGACTCTTTCGGAATCGGGGCTGGCCTACGAGACCCCAAGCGGGGAGGAGCTCTCAAAGCGGCTCTCCTCGGTGCTGGAGGTCGTCTACCTCATCTTCAACGAAGGCTACACCGCAGCGAGCGGCGAGGACTGGCTGCGCCCCCAGCTCTGCAATGAAGCGCTTCGCATGGGCCGCGTGCTCACCTCCATCGTGCCGCACGAGCCCGAAGCCCATGGACTGCTCGCTCTGATGGAGCTGAACGCCTCGCGCACGGCGGCGCGTACTGATGCAGGGGGCGAGCCAATCCTCATGCTGGACCAGAACCGCGCACTCTGGGACCAGCTCCAGATCCGGCGCGGGATGCAGGCGCTCGGGCGAGCACGCGAATTAGGCGGAGCCGGCGGCATTTACGTCCTCCAGGCGACGATTATCGCCTGCCACGCCCAGGCGAGGACGGCGGGCGATACCGACTGGTCGCGCATCGCCGGACTTTATGCGGAGCTGGCGGCTGTCGTGCGCTCGCCAATCATCGACCTCAACCGCGCGGTTGCCGTCGGCATGGCCGAGGGCCCAGAAGTGGCGCTGGTGATCGTGGACCGCCTTGCGCGCGAGCCGGCGCTCAAAGGCTATCACCTGCTGCCGAGCGTTCGCGGCGACCTACTCCACAAGCTCGGCCGTTACGAGGAGGCGCGGGCCGCGTTCGAAGCGGCCGCGACGCTGGCGGGCAACAGGCGGGAACATGACCTGCTGAGACGGCGCGCCGCCGAGGCGGCCGACGCAGCGATGTCATCATAATCCCTGATCAGACAAGGACATGGTCGACCCCGGATCGACTGCTTCCGGGGCTTTTGTCATTTCCCTAGCAAGGTCTGACGTGGATGTGGCTGAACGTCCGCTGTCCCGCCGAGCCGGAGTTCCAAGGTGGTTCCGTGAAACGGCAGCTTAGGGTCAGTTCGCGACCCTGGCCCCAGCAGGTTGAACGTCTGATATCTTCGTTATGAAACCTGAGGCTGCCGGTCCTCTCTCGGCGCCAAATGCGACAGTTTTGGTTCCGGCTCGGAAGGTCGCTCTTGGCGCAACTGAGCCCATCACGAACAGCGGATCCGCAGCATGTGAGCGAAGTCGGTATGACGTTGTTCGATGTTTGTTCGCGCAAAGTTGCATGAGATTGCAGTCTGGAACTGGCCTCTCGCGAGGGCCATCGACCGATCGCATCAGGTCGTATCTAAGGCCAAAAGAAAAACCGGCAGTTTGCCCAATCCTTGCTGCGAATGCGCTGCGTCAAGCTTTGATCGGGCGCGTTGCCCGACCGTTGTGCGGGAGGGACTCTATGGCCCAGCAGGAGCAGGTGCAGCTGGAGGGCAGCGCCGCGGACTCAACGAGCGCTACTGTTATGACAGCAGGAACGAAAAAGCAGTCCTCATGGGTCGATGCATGCTATGCACGCCCAGCATGGTGCGAACATAGGCGAACTCCGGCGAAGAGTTTGACAGCGGAGATCAGCGCAAGATGTCCGACAGGCTCTCGGGCTTCTTCTCGCCAAGCGACAGATCAAGGCCCGACAGAAGGTCGATGAGATGACTTCGCATCAGGTCGGACGCGTTTTTTGCGTCGTGCTTTTCGATGGCATCGACGAGGGCGTGATGGGCGTGGCTTTCGCAGGTGGTGTCGCGGCGGCGCCAGTAGAGCGCGATGATCAGCGACGACCGCGACAACAGGTCTTTGACGAAGCCGGTCAGGATCGAATGGCCGGCGATTTCGGCGATGCCGACATGGAATTTTGCCGACAGCATTATGGCGTCGCTGTCGCGGCCGGCATGCAGGGCCTCGTGCTCTTTTTGGAGATGAAGCCGCAGTTGCGCGATCTCGGCCGGCTTTGCCACTTCGGCGGCAAGCGCCGCGACCTTGGGCTCGATCAGCGCCCGCGCTTCGAACACCTCGCGCGCTTCCTGCTTGGTCGGCTGGGCGACGAACGCGCCGCGGTTCGGCTCGAGCCGAGCCAAGCGGTCATGCGACAGCGCCTGCAGCGCCGCGCGTATCACCGCGCGGCTCACCGAATAGATCGAGGCGAGTTCGTCCTCGGGCAGCTTTGTGCCCGGTGCGAGACGGTGGCTGACGATGGCGTCGCGCAGGCCGGCATAGACCGGAAACCAGCGCATCGTCGGCTTGTCGCCATCCCGTGTCTTTGGTCCAAGCAGGTCCATCGTCTCATTGTCCCGGCGGCCGGATCGCATAGCGGCGCGAACACCGCGTTTCCGGCCGGACATCGAACATCCTGTGTGGGAATGTCAACAATTTTGCACGCATCAGGATACACGGCCGGTGGGCGAAAAGGGCGCAAAGATTCCGGCGAAGGATTTTTCGAGTGGAACCTGGTAGCCGCCGCGCTTCGAGGTCGACAGGCCAAGGCCGACGAGGCTCTCGCAGAGTTTTACCGCGCAGGCGACGCCGTCGAGCACGGGAAGGCCATGTTCGCGGCTGAGCGCGGCGGCGAGGTCGGCCATGCCGGCGCATCCCAGCACAATCGCTTCGGCCCGGTCGTCGCGGATGGCGCGCTCGATCTCCTCCGAAATTCGATGGCGGGCGTTGGAGCCGGGCACTTCGAGCTCCAGAACGGGAACGTCGCTTGCCCGCACCTTGGCGCAGCGGCTGGCGAGGCCGTAGCGCACCAGATTGTGCTCAATCGCCGGCACCGAACGCGACAGCGTCGTCACCACGCTGAACTTGCCGGCAATCAGGCTCGCCATGTGAAACGCCGCTTCGCCGATGCCGACCACCGGCATCTCGCCAACGCAGCGTACTGCGTCGAGGCCGGTGTCGTCAAAGCAGGCGATGACGCAGGCGCTCGCCGCCGGATGTCTCTGGATCTCGCCGATCATTCCCGGGATGGCGAAGACCTCGTCGAAATAGCCTTCGACGCTCGGCGGCCCGTCCTTCGGATTGACGGCGATGATCCTGGTGCCGGCCGAAGCCGCGCCGCGCGCCGCCTCGCCGATCTTTTCGGTCATGGACGCGGTGGTGTTGGGATTGACGACGAGTATGTCCATTTGCGCTTTCATATTTCGCCGCCGAGATAGAGTTTCTTGACCCGGTCGTCGCCAAGCAGCTCAGCCGAATGTCCGGCCAGCGCGATCTTTCCGGTCGTCAGTGCGTAGGCGCGCTGCGAGATGCGCAGCGCCATGCGCGAATTCTGCTCGACCAAGAGAACGCTGACCTTTTCGTCGCGATTGATCGCCACGATGGAGCGGGCGATGTCCTGGACGAGCTTCGGCGCGATGCCGAGCGAGGGTTCATCGAGCAGCAGAAGCTTCGGTTTGGCCATCAGCGCCCGCCCGATCACCAGCATCTGCTGTTCGCCGCCGCTCATCGTGCCCGCCGTCTGGGAATAGCGTTCCTTCAGGCGCGGAAATCGCCCGAGCACCATGTCCAGCGTCCTGGCGATTTCGGACTTGTCGGTGCGGGTGAAGGCGCCCATCATCAGATTGTCGCGCACCGTCATGTAGGAAAAGACGCGCCGACCCTCCGGCACCATGGCGATGCCCATCCTGACCAGCTCGTCCGGGCGCGTTCCGTCGATGCGGTGGCCCCGGAAATGAATCTCGCCGCTGCGGACTTTCTTCAGGCCAGTGATGGCGCGCAGGATCGAGGATTTGCCCGCGCCGTTCGCGCCGATCAGCGCGACGGTCTCGCCCTCGTTGACGTTTAGCGACACGCCCTTCAAAGCATAGACATGATCGTAGTAGAGTTCGACGTCGGAGACTTTCAGCAGTTCGCTCATGGCTAAAATCCGATCGTCTCATCTTCGGCGCCGAGATAGGCCTCGATGACCTTTTCGTTCTCCTGGATTTCCTTCGGCGTTCCCTCGGCGATTTTCACACCGAAGTTCAGGACGACGATGCGGTCGGAAATGTTCATGACGGCGGGCATATCGTGCTCGACCAGCAGGACAGTCACGCCGCGCTTCCGCACGCCGCGCACCATCTCCACCGCGCGCACGGTTTCGTCATGGTTCATGCCGGCGAAGGGCTCGTCGAGCAGAAGCACGGTCGGGTTGGTGGCGAGCCCGATGGCAATCCCGAGCGCGCGCAGATGGCCGTGCGGCAGCGTGCTGGCGATCTCATGCCGTTGCGCGCCGAGATCGAGGAAGTCGATGATCTCGTCGGCCGAGCGGCCGAATTCGTCCTCGTCGCGCCGTGCGGTATTCGTGCCGAGATAGAAGCCGGCAAGGCTGGCATTGGAACGCAGGTGATGCGCGATGATGACATTGTCGCGCACCGTCATGCCCTTGAAGATCGTCGTCTCCTGGAACGTGCGCACCACGCCCTTCCGGGCGACGATATGCGGCGCCAGGCCTGAAATCCGCTCTCCTCGGAACAGCACTTCGCCCGAGGTCGGATTGAGGAAAGAGGAAATCAGCTTGAACAGCGTCGACTTGCCGGCGCCGTTGGGGCCGATGACGGAGAGGATTTCGCGTTCGCGGACCGCGAAGGAAACATTGTTGACCGCGACCAGCCCGCCGAAGCGTTTGGTCACGGCCTTGATCTGGAGAAGCTCGGCCATGGTCCTAGCCCTGCTTCTTGCCGAACAGCCTGAGGCTGAGCAGGCCGTTGGGAAGGAACAGCATCAGCGCGATCAGCACCGAAGAGAAGATCAGCAACTGGAACTCGCCGGTCTCGAACAGGAAATCCCAGCCGAAATAGA
The DNA here is from genome assembly GCF_055901575.1 of Mesorhizobium sp. WSM4842. Taxonomy (NCBI): domain Bacteria; kingdom Pseudomonadati; phylum Pseudomonadota; class Alphaproteobacteria; order Hyphomicrobiales; family Phyllobacteriaceae; genus Mesorhizobium; species Mesorhizobium sp. WSM4842. The sequence continues at coordinate 944,491 of NZ_CM148372.1, read as the reverse complement.
GCACGAAGGTGCCGATCATCGGCCCGAAGACGTGGCCGAGCCCGCCGAGGAAGCAGTTCAGCATGAAGTTCACCGAGTCGGTGACGGTGAAGCTCGACGGATAGATCGACTGCGAGATGGCGACGAACATCGCACCGCCGAGACCGCCGAGGAATGAGGAGATGGCGTAGGCGATAACGCGCAGATAGGCGATGTTGACGCCGATAGAGGAGGCCAGTTCCTCGTTCTGCTGCAACGACTGGCAGAGTTTGCCGATGCGCGAATGGACTAGGCGGTAGAGCGCCGCAAAGCACAGCACCATCAGCACAACCGACACCAGATAGAAGGCGGGACGCGGATTGGCGAGCGTCGCGAAATCCGGAAGGATGGTCAGCCCGAAGATCGAGATGCCGCCGGGGAGCGGAATGCTGACCATACCCTTGGCTCCGTTGGTGATCGGCAGTGCCAGCGCGAGCAGCCGCGCCACTTCGGTCAAAACCAGCGTGACCATGGCGAAATAGACGCCGCGAAGCCTGAGGATGGGCAGTCCGATCAGCACGCTTGCAGCGGCGCAGAATAGCCCAGCCAGCGGCAGTGTCAGCCAGAACGACACACCATACTGGACGACAAGAATGGCCGAAACATAGCCGCCCATAAGCGCGAAGGCGCCCTGGCCGATATTGATGCGGCCGATGTAGAAAGTCACCCACACCCCGGCGCTGGCGATGCTGAGCAGCGCGACCGAGGTCAGCGTGTAGTAGAGGTCGAGCCGACCGGTCGCCTCGATCAGCCAGGGCACGCCGACGAGTACGACCATCAGGAAGACAGCGACGGCGAGGATATTGCGTGTACGCTTCATGTCCATCATCCCCACGGCTTGCCCATGAGTCCGTTCGGGCGGATGCTCAGGAACACCATCAGCGCGGCGAAGATGACGAGATAAGTGACGTCGCCATATTGGCGTAGCACCGTCAGGCCGACCGATTCCATCATGCCGAGGATGAAGCCGCCGGCGATCGCTCCGCTGACCACGCCGGCCCCGCCGATCATCACCATCAAGAACGCCTTGATCGAGATCGGCCCGCCGATGCCCGAATTGACGCCGGTGATGGCGACCAGCAGCCCGCCGACTATGCCGGCAAGCATGGCGCCGAGCGCAAAGCCGATCATCGAATAGCGGTCGACCTCGACGCCCATCAGCTGCGCCGCGACCCGGTCCTGCGCCAGCGCCCGCATGGCGCGTCCCGGCTTGCTGTACTGCATGAAAAGCACGAAGGAGGCGATGAACAGTATGGCGAGTGCGCCGACCAGCAGCCGGTCGTAAGGCATTATGAGGCTGTCGGAGACGAAGACGCCGTTGACGATCTTCGGCACGCCGCGCTGCTTTTCACCGAACAGGAGGAGGATCACGGCATCGAGGAAGAATGCGACCGCCGCCGCGAGAAGCATCGTACTTTCCTCCCGCACGCTTCGCCTAATCACCGTTCTGAAAAGGAATTTCTCGACCAGCGCTCCAATGACCAGCAGCGTGATACCGGACGCGACGAGCGCGACGACGAAAGGCATGCCGAGCTGGCCATAGACGGTGTAGGTGACGAAGCCGCCGAGAACGTACATCTGCCCATGGGCAAAGTTAAGCACGTTCATCAGCGCGAAGATCAGGGTCAGACCGAGCGCGATCAAGGCGTATTGCGCGCCAAGATAAAGCCCGTTGGCGATGACTTGTTCCATCAGGATGGTTCCCGGCCATTCAGAGGCTCAAGGCGAATGCACGAGCCTCTGCGGCAATCCGCTTCAGTGCAGTGCGTCAATCGACTTGAGCGACGAAGAGCGTCTCGAACTTGCCGTCGCGGTATTCCGTGACCACCATCGGGACCGAAAGCTGGCGCTTCTGGCCAAACGACGTCATTCCGACATAGGTCAGCTTGGCATCGCCCTTCAGATAGGGATTGGGCGCCGAGAAAGTGTCGATCGTCTTCTTGAACTCCTGGACATTGTCGATCGCGGCCGGGTTCGCCTTCAGCGTCTCGATGATGTATTCGAGCGCGTAGACCTTGGTGTTGGACTCGTCATTGTATTCGCCGAACATTTTCGTATAGCGGTCGACGAACTCCTTCATCGTGTCGGACGCGATTTCGGGCGTCGATGCGCCGCCGACTGAGATGAAGCCGTTGGCCAACTCGCCCGCGCCCTCTTCCAGCACCTTGGCATCCTGCGCCGTTTCGGTGGAGATCAGACCTTCGTAGCCGAGCTCGCGCGCGGCGCGGATCAGCAGCGGCGCATTGCCGGGCGCGACACCCGAAAGCACCAGCAGGTCCGGTTTTTGCAAAACGATCGGCGTCAGTACCGGCGTGAAATCGCGGGTATCGTTTTGGTAGACATCCGTGGCAGCCACAACCTCGAGCCCGAGCGCCTTTGCCGCGGCAGCACCGCCATCCCGCTGGCTCAGCGGATCGGATTCGTTGGCGGCGACAAAGGCAACTTTTTTCACGCCCCTGTTTTCCATGAGATATTTGTAAATCGCCGGAGCCGACTGGTAGTTGGCGATCATGCCGAGCACGGCGTTGGACGCCGGCGGGGTGTAGAGTTCCTTCGGGAATGCGTAGGGAAAATAGATGATGCCCTTGGATTCTGCCACGGGACGCACCGCCGCCGCGCCGTCGTCGACATTCGGACCGACGACATAGTGGATGCCCTCCTGGGCCATCTTCTCCATGCCGGCGATCGCCCGCTTCGGGTCCTTCTGGTCGTCGAAGGTGACGATTTTGATGTCATAGGTCTCGTCACCAATCTTCACACCGCCGGTTTCGTTGATCCAGGCGGCGCGTGTCTGCATCGAGCGGACGTTGGATGTGCCCCACGCAGCGGCCGCGCCACTCGTCACGCCGACAAAGCCGATCTTGAGTTCCTTGTTGGCGGCGTGCACCGTGATTGTGCCGCCGGCCATGATTGCCAGCGCGGAGACGGCGCCGAGCGCGGCGAATGTGATTATTGAACGTCTGTTGATCATTGTTCTTCCCCTTGGAGGCCGCGCATTGTTGCGACAGAACTCGACCGATACGCGGACTTTTGTGAGTGAAGGCTCAAATCAATCACCTGTCAACAAAACTTTTAAAGATTGTTGACAATCTTGTGACCGGCCGTAGATGAAGGACGTAGGACCGATCGCGGTTCGGTGCTTTCTCGAGAGCTTCGTGGTGTCGGAAATTCCTGAAGCTCGCATCGTGGTCAGAGCGACGGGTGTCTTTCTCACACTACCGGACCAAGGATCAGGACGAGGTCGGCGTCGTGATCGAGGATCGACGCGGTCGGGTCGTCGGTATCGAGGTGAAGGCCTCCGCAACGGTTCCGCAGGACTTTCGGGGATTGCGCCAGTTGCAGGAAAGAGTTTCGGGCGCCGGCAGGCGTACGAAAGTCCCCGAGGAAGGAAGGACGGGCCACAGGCGGTGGGCTCGCGACGGCGAGCAGTTCGCGGGCGAGCGCGAGCCCTACCGCGCGCGCCCATCCCGCGCAGCGGGTTGGTTTGTCGGCCCCCAAATGCGACGTCTGAGTAGTGGTTCGGCGATAACCGCTCTTGGCGCAACCAGGAGGTTACGAGCTTGCTCCAGCAGCTCTAAGCGTCTAAGGGCAAGCCGCGGCGCGGTGGCAGTTAGATCTTCTCGAGCGCTGATGCCATCAGGGCCAAGCCGATATGCCTGTAGACACCCGAGGAACTGCTGTCGGTGTGGCCCTGAATGGCGTCGGCCACGCTGTCAGAAATGCCAACCCTTGACGCTTCGGTCTTGAACCAGTGCCTCAACGCATGATTCGGCGCCTTGCCTCGATCGGAAAACCCATTCTTTCGAATCCATGTCGCCAGCCGGTTGGCAACGCCTTTCGAGGCATGCTTCCGCTTTGGATCACCTGACGAGCGGCCATAGAAGAGCGGACCTTCCCCTTTCGTTCGCACGAACTCCAGGAAGCCTGCTGCAAGCAGGGCCGGATGAATGGGCACTGTCCTTTCGCTTTCCGCATTCTTGATGCTACCGGCATCGATTGCCGGCGTGATCTTTACGACATGATATCCGTCTTCCTCAAACACATGGCTGACGTGCAGCTGCGCCACTTCGCCAATCCGTGATCCCGTGGCCGCAGCCAACCAGGGAAGCCACTTCTTCCAAGGTTCCGGAGCGGCGCTCGCCAAATCCAGCAGCCGAGCCACCTCCTCTCCGGTATAGCCCAACATCTTCTTGCCCGCCTTCGTCTTGCGCGCGACCTTGATTCCCTGGGAAGGATCGGACGCCGCGAGCTTGTTCGCCACGGCAAACCTGAACAGCGCACGGGCGCAGCCGAGATAGCCTCGCGAGATGGTTGCCGCCGCCTTGTTGGCTTTGACGAGCTTGTCTTTCCAGCCGACGATATCCTCGGCGGCGATGCGAGTAATGTCGTCCGCCTTGTCCCCGACGAATGATTTCAGGTCGCGCATGATGCCGCGCCAGCTGGACAGTGTGCTGGCGCTCGGATCGGTTTCCGCCTCCCAGCGCTCGAAAAGTTCGTCGAGCGAGATCGGCATGGCGGTTGGTGCCGTCGGCTGGGAACTGCCCAAGGTAGGCGCGTCAGGGTTCTCTGCCTGCCGAAAATTGCTTGCACGAAGATCGCCCAGCGAAGGATCAGGTTGTCGCTCGGCGATTGCCCGAAGCGCGTCGAGTTCGTTCTCAAGCAGCAATCGGCCAAGAGCGATCGCATCCGAACGGCCGATTTCGGGAATGCGGTTCTCGGCGATCGCGACGAATTCGCCAAGGTTTCCGGTCGCCCGCATGCTCTGCAACGTCTCGATCCGCTTCCCAAGGCGAAAGCGATTGACGAAGGCGATGACCTTTTCGAGATCACCTTCGGCAACGAGGTGGTCGAAATAGGTATAGGCATCCTGTTCGCCGTGCCCAAAGTCGGCCGGCACCGGCAGAGCTCCGAACTCGCCGCGCCAGAACCGAGAGGGAGCCGCGGTCGCCTGGCTGAAGAGCTCCGCACGGCGGCAGAACTCATGATCGCTCGCCGCGATAGCGTGTTCGCGGGCGATCTCGCGGAAGCCGGCACGGATAGTTCGGGAGTCCGGCGACGCAGCAGCGCCGTGGTTGTCGCAGGCGATCTGCTCAGCACGAATTTCGTCGAACCGGTTTTCCAGTTCGACGCTCTTGCGAGCGAGACGCGACTTGGCTGTTTTCAGATCTTTTGTGCGCAAGGACCGGACCACGATTTGACGCCCGTATATAGGGGCAATGTCCGTAGGAACCCAAATGCGACAGTAAAAAGTGCCGCTGCGCGTCATCATCCGTTCGGGCAGTGTCGCCATCCTGTTCGAGCCCCGACTATAACAGTCACTGTTACAACAGGGCCGAACTGAAAAAGCGAATCAGAACCTGAATGAAATCAGGTACTTACAAGATGATGGTGCCCAGAAGAGGACTCGAACCTCCACTCCTTGCGGAACACGGACCTGAACCGTGCGCGTCTACCAATTCCGCCATCTGGGCTGGTGCGGGCTCTTTAGGCGGGCAAGGGGTGAGTGTCAACGCGCTTTTTTGCTCAATCAAGAAACACGCCCGCGCGCCGGCTCACCCCTCCAGCACTTCCTTCGAAGCCACGGTCGAATCGGCGTTGAGCTTGTAGATGACCGGCACGCCGGTGCCGAGCTCCAGTCTGACGATCTCCTCACCCGACTTGCCATCCAGCGCCATGATCAGCGCGCGCAGCGAATTGCCGTGCGCCGCCACCAGCACGGTGCCGCCGCGCAGCACATGCGGCTGCAGGTCGTGCAGATAATAGGGCCAGACGCGCGCGCCGGTGTCCTTCAGGCTTTCGCCACCGGGCGGCGGCACGTCGTAGGAGCGGCGCCAGACATGCACCTGCTCCTCGCCCCATTTCTGGCGCGCGTCGTCCTTGTTGAGGCCGGAGAGGTCGCCATAGTCGCGCTCGTTCAGCGCCTGGTCGCGGATCGTCTCGAGATCGCTCTGGCCGACGGCGTCGAGAATATGCTGGCAGGTCTTCTGCGCCCTGATCAGCGACGACGTGAAGGCGATGTCGAACTTCATGCCGCGCGCCTTCAGCTTGGCGCCCGCCTCCTTGGCCTCGGCGTGGCCCAGTTCGGTCAGGTCGACATCGCGCCAGCCGGTGAAAAGGTTCTTCAGGTTCCATTCGCTCTGGCCATGGCGCACGAGCACGAGAGTTCCCGACATTTTTGCTCCTTCAGTTTGTGGATCAGATCGTCTCAGGCGAGTCCGAGCACGTCCCGCATCGAATACAGTCCCGGCTTCCTGCCGCGTGCCCACAGTGCGGCCTTGACCGCGCCGCGGGCGAAGATCGCCCGGTCCTCGGCATGATGAGCGAGCGTGATGCGCTCGCCGGTGCCGGCCAGCACCACGGAATGGTCGCCGACCACCGAGCCGCCCCGCAGCGTGGCGAAGCCGATCGAGCCCGCCTTTCGCACGCCGGTGTGGCCGTCACGCGACCGCACGCTGTTCCCGTCAAGATCGATGCCGCGCCCGGTGGCGGCGGCTTCACCGAGCAGCAGCGCCGTTCCCGAGGGCGCGTCGACCTTGTGCCGGTGATGCATTTCCAGGATCTCGATGTCGAAATCGTCGGCATCGAGCGCACGCGCCGCCTGCTCCACCAGCACCGCCAGCAGATTGACGCCGAGGCTCATATTGCCTGACTTGACGATCGTCGCGTGGCGCGCCGCCGCCGCTATCTTTGCATTGTCGTCGGCCGAGCAGCCGGTGGTGCCGATGACATGGGCGATGCGCGCCTGCGCCGCGTAGCCAGCGAATTCGACTGTTGCTGTCGGGCTCGTGAAATCGAGCACGCCGTCGGCCTTGGCGAAGGCCGGCAGCGGATCGTCGCCGATCGCCACGCCGATAATGCCGATGCCGGCAAGCTCGCCGGCATCCTTGCCGAGATGTGGCGAGCCGGGCCGCTCGATCGCGCCGGCGACGCGTGCGCCCGGTACGGTGTGGATGGCGCGGATCAGCGCCTGGCCCATGCGTCCGGCCGCGCCGACCACCACCAGGCCCATTTCATTGACGGGGAGGTCGTTTGTGGCCGTACCGCTCATAAATTTCTCCCAATCGCTTTTTTCGCGCGCCGCACCGGAGTGTGGATTGGCGTGCCGTCGTCGACAAGCCCCAGCCCCTTGTTGCCCTGCACCCGGTGGAACCGGGCATATACGCTGTGCGGGTCGGCCATCAGCGAGGCATGCGTGCCTTGTTCGACCAGCCGGCCCTGTTCCAGCACGATGATGTGGTCGGCATTGACCACCGTCGACAGCCGGTGCGCTATGACGATCGTCGTGCGCCCTTGCATAACCTGGGTCAGCGCCTGCTGGACGCGCGCTTCGGCCTCGTTGTCGAGCGCCGAGGTCGCCTCGTCGAGCAGCAGGATCGGCGCCTGCCGCACGATGGCGCGGGCGATCGACAGGCGCTGGCGCTGGCCGCCCGACAGCGTCAGGCCGCCTTCACCGACAGGGGTGTCATAGCCTAGCGGCTGCTGGCGGATGAAGCCATCGGCCTCGGCCTGTTGTGCGGCCAGTTCGATCTCGGCGTCGCTGGCGCTCAGCCGCCCGTAGCGGATATTGTCGCGAATGGTGCCTTCGAACAGATAGGGCTGCTGCGAGACATAGGCGATGGAGCAGCGCAGCGACTGCTTAGTCACCTCTAAAATGTCCTGGCCGTCGACCTCGATGCTGCCCGCTTCGACATCGTGGAAACGCTGCAGAAGCGCCACCAGCGTCGACTTGCCGGCGCCCGAGGCGCCGACGATGGCCGTCATCTTGCCGGCGGCGGCGACGAAGCTGAGATCCTGCAGCACCGGAGCGTCGGCGACATAGCCGAACGACACATTGTTGAAACGCACCTCGCCCCTGGTGATCTTCGCTTCGGCCGCTCCGGCCGCGTCGCCTTGCTGCGGCTCGAGGTCGAGCAGCTCGTAGATCATGCGTGCATTGACCAGCGCGCGTTCCATGCCGACCTGCATGCGCGCCAGCCGCCGGGCCGGGTCGTAGGCGAGCAGCAATGCGGTGATGAAGGCAAAGACGGCGCCAGGCGGCTGGCCGCCGACGGCCGCCCGATAACCTGAATAGGCGATGACGCCGGCGACGGCGAAGCCGGCCAGCATTTCGGAGATCGGCGTCAACCGTTCCGAGACGCGGGCGATGCGGTTTGCCCGTTGCTCGGCACCGTCGACAAGGCCGCTGACGCGGCGCGACAGCTCGTCCTCCAGCGTAAACGCCTTGACGATGGCGATGCCTTGCGTTGCTTCCTGCATGGCGCCGATCAGCCGCGAGTTTATCTGCACGGCTTCGCGCGTGGCGCGCCTTATTCTGCGGGTGAGGTAGACGACGGTGTAGATCAGCGGCGGTCCGATCAGCAGCGACATCAAGGAGAGCATCGGATCCTGCCAGATCATGACGCCGATCAGCGCGATGAGCGATACGGCGTCGCGTGCCACTGATGTCAGCGTCATCGACAGCAGGTCGCGGATGCCGTTGACATTCTCGTTGATCTGGGAGGCCAGCCGTCCCGAGCGCGTGTCGTTGAAGAAACCGATGCCGAGCTTCATCAGGTGAGCGAAGATGCGGCGTTGGTATCGGGCCACCAGATTGTTGCCGATCCTGGCCAGCGTCACCGCCTGGCCGTAGGTGGCCAGCCCGCGCAGCATGAAGGCGCCCAGGATCGATAGACAGATCAGCGCGATGAGATCGCCGCGCTGCTCATAGAAGATCTGGTCGACGACATCCTTCATGATCCAGGCGGTGAAGGCAGTCGTGGCCGCAACCGTCACCAGGCACAGAACCGCCAGAACATAATACCAGCGATAGTCGCGGCTATTCTCGGCGATGATGCGGCGGATCACCGCCACGATCTGGCCGGGCCGGGCTTTGGCTTGGTGGTTTGGCGACTGGTTCAAGTCGGGATCGTTCCGTGATGTCGGTTCGGCTTCGCGGCCGGGCCAATTCGGCAATCCTCTTAGCGCCCCGGCGGCGGCTTGCCTATGGCAGAGGCCGGCAAAACTTCGCCGCGGCTTCTGTCGTCATCTAGGCCCGCCAGCGCCGCCCGGCGGTCTGGACGCCGAACAGCGACGGGTTTCTGGCATAGGCGGCAAGGCCGGAAAGCGCTGCCAGCGGATGGGTGATCACATAGACGGGCATGGTGCGCATCAGCTCGCTGTGCGGCGCCTTGTCCTCGAAGGCGGCGCGGAAATTGCCGGTTTTCAGCGCCGGCAGGATTTTCTGCGCGATGCCGCCGGTCAGGAAGACGCCGCCGCGGCTCATGAACACCAGCGCAAGGTCGCCGGCGGTGCGCCCCAGGCAGGTGACGAACATCGACAGCGCTTCCTCGGCCACCGGATCTGATTTGGCCAATGCCGCGGCGGTGACCTCGGCCGGCGTGGTGAAAGGCGTCGGCTTGCCGTCCGCCTTGGCCACCGCCCGATACGCATTGACCAGGCCGCGTCCGGACAAAATCTGTTCGCCGGAGATTCTGCCATCGAGCTTCTCAATATGCGGAAAGACCTGGAAATCGCGCGGCGAGCGCGGCCCGATGTCCATGTGTCCCCCCTCGCCGGGCACCGGAATCCAGTGGTTCAGCGCGTGGACCAGGCCGGCGACGCCAAGCCCGGTTCCGGGACCGAGCACCACCCGTCCGGCATTGGGCTCCGGCGCATCGCCGCCGATCTTTTCCATATGCTCTTCGCCGAGCGCCACGACGGCCAGCGCCTGCGCCTCGAAATCATTGAGCACCACGACGTCGCTGAGGCCGAGGCTGGCAAACATCTTTCGCGGCTTGACGATCCACGGACAGTTGGTGAGCGGGATCTCGTCGCTATCGACCGGACCGGCCACCGCCAGCACCGCGGAGTTGGGCCGGACCGACGAGCGGTCGAGCACCGCCGCCTGGATCGCCTCGTCGATCGTGTTGAAATTGGCGGTCTGGACGATCTGCGGTTCGGTTGGTACCGAGTTCGCGTCGAGCACGATCGAAAAGCGCGCATTGGTGCCGCCAATGTCGCCGATCAGGACCGGAAACTGCAGCGCTGTGTCGTCGTCGCCTGGCATGCTCTCGTCCGTCCCGGTTCCCAGTGGCGTTCCGCCGTTCTTTCGTTGACTAGCGCATGACCCGGGAAAGGGAAAGTCGCTTCAGAGTCAGTTCCGGTGCAATCACTTCAGGTCCGAATTTCGTCCTTGCCCCATTCAGCGTTGGCGCTGCCCCTCACCTGCCTGCCGGCATCCTCTCCCCGTATAGTGACGGGGAGAGGGGGCGCTTTCATCGATGGTTCGCTAATCTCCAACGATGCAAGAACGGCGCCAAGGCAGCGGCCAGCCCCTTTCTCCTCGTCACTATACGGGGAGAAATGCCCGGTCCACCCTCCGCAGCTGCTGCGGAGGACGGGCAGGGCAATGAGGGGCGGCGCCGACCCCAACAGTTGGTCGTCGCCAACATCAGCGGAAGTCGAGGCGATTATCCTGGCCTCAGTTCCCCGGTCGCGGCCGCGGCAGCGGAATGCCGATCTCCGGCGTTGCCGCGAAGGCGTTGACCGAGGCCGGAAGCGCTGCCTCGCCGCTTGCGGATGCCCGCGCCGGCGCGGGCGCCGTCGTGAGAACGGGTGCAGCCGCGACCGCCACGCCGTCGCCATAATAGGTGACCGCCTCCGCCGAAGCCGGATCTGGCCCATCGAGCACCGCCTGGCATGCTGCGGGCAGGCTCGCCATGGTCATCAGGTCGCGCGCTTTCGGCCTATCCGGGTTCTTGTTGGGACGCCACGGTTCCTCCGTGAACCACCAGGCCAGCGACTGGTCGCAGCCGTCGCCGGGCGCCGTGTTTTCCTGCGCTTTGCAATTGGGCGAGCCGGGCTGGCAGCCGATGCGGATGTGGAAGTGATAGTCGTGGCCCCAGAACGGCCTGACCTTGCGCAGCCATGCGCGGTCGCCTTTCACCGTGTCGCAGAGCTTCTTCTTGATGCCGGGATTGACCAGGATGCGCTCGACTTCCGCGTAGCTTGCCGCGCGCTTCAGGAGCCGCATATGCGCCGGCACCCAGAGCGCATCTTTCACCAGGTGGTTCTTTTCATCGACAAGCAAGGTGGCGCTCATGTTTTCGCGCTGCTCGAGCGAAAGCTTGCGGTCGGGCATCGGCGTCAGCCAGATGTCGGCGTCGAGGCCGATCTGGTGCGAGGCATGGCCGCTCAGCATCGGGCCGCCGCGCGGCTGCGAAATGTCGCCGACCAGCAGGCCGGGCCAGCCGTCGGCCGCGGCGTCGCGCGACAGTTTCTCGATCAGCGCGATCATTGTCGGATGGCCCCAGCGGCGGTTGCGCGAAGGCCGCATCACCTCCCATTTCGGGCCGTCCAGGGGAATGGCGACGCCGCCGGCAAAGCAGCCCTTGGAATAAAAGCCGATCGATTGCGGCGCAGCAACGGCCGGCAGCTTTTTGGCGCCGAACAGGTTTTTCGCAAGCTCTTCGGCCGCTGCAGGTCGTGCTGCAAGCCCTGCCAGGGCGAGAACGGCGAGCGCTGCTAATGCATGTCGCCCAAAAGTGCGCAGCGGTTTTTGGACAACGACATGCATCGACAGAGATCTAAAGCGCGTTGCGACGCGCTTTAGCAGCAGCGTTCTACCGGGCAATGATCGCTTCAACGTTTTCATGAGGCAGAACCCCTCTGCGATTTAGTCGAATCATATCACGCCCGGCGCGCGGTTTCGATCACGACCGCTTCATCGGGCTGCGCGCCTCGCCGTCGCGCCAGTTGCCCTCAGCCCACATATGGTCGAAGGCCACCCGGTAGTCGGGAAAGCGGAAGCGATAGCCGGCAGCCTTGATCGCCGTGTTGGCGACACGCTTGTTCTCGCCATAGAAGGACCGAGCCATCGGCGAAAGCTGGGCGGTCTCGAACGGAATTTCGGGTGGCGGTGTGACGCCCATCAGCCCCGCGGCATAGGCGACGACGTCCTGCGGCGGCGCCGGCAGGTCGTCGGTGACGTTGAAGATGCCGCCGCGATTGTCCTTGAGCAGATGCCAGAGCGCCCCCGCAATGTCGTCGCAATGGATGCGGTTGAACACCTGGCCCGGCTTGACCAGCCGCCGCGCGGTGCCGTCTTCCAGATTGACCAGGGCATTGCGGCCCGGCCCGTAAATGCCGGAAAGCCGCAGGATCGCCACCGGCCGGCCGATGTCCCGACCCAGTTTCAGCCAGTCCTGCTCGGCGGCGACACGCAGCATCGAGCGCTTCGACAGCGGCCGGCATTCGGCGGTCTCGTCGACCCAGCCGCCGCCGTGGTCGCCATAAACGCCGACGGTGGAGAGATAGGCGATCCATTCGAGCGCCGGCATCTCCGCCGCGATTGTCCCGCGCGCCGCATTCAGCACTGGATCGCCGGCCTCTTCCGGCGCCACCGAGACGACGAGATGGGTTGTTTTTTTGAGCGCGTCGCTGATTTCGGGTGTCAGCGCGCCGTCGAAAAGCAGCGGCTGGATTCCGGCCCGCAGCAGCGCTTCGAATTTCTCCGACGCGCGTGTCGTGCCAAGGATCGTGCCGGCATCCCTGTTGGCGCGGGCAAATGCCTTGCCCGAATAGCCGGCGCCGAAAATGAAGATCTGCTTCTCGCTCATGCATGCGCCTCGATTTGATTTGCCAGCGCCAGGCGCCATTCGCGTCGCACGGCCTCGTCGCCTTCTGCTTTCAGTGCAGAGCTCGCACATTTGGCAAATTCGGTCTCTGGCACAAGCCGCGACAGCGCCCATACCGCCGCGCCACGCACCAGAGGCGAGGCATCGCTGAGCAGCGCGCACACGGCGTTGCCGAGCGAGGGTTCGCCGGAATTGCCGGCGGCGATCAGCACATTGCGGACAAAGCGGTCGCGACCGATCCGCTTGATCGGCGAACCAGTGAAGAACGACCGGAAAGCAGCGTCATCGAGCGCTAAGAGATCGGCGAGCGGCGGTTCGCGCAAGTCCGCGCGGGCGACGAGCTTTGCCTCGGATGCCGCCTGGGCAAACTTGTTCCACGGGCAGGCGGCGAGACAGTCGTCGCAGCCATAGATGCGGTTGCCGATTTTTTCCCGGAACTCATGCGGGATCGGGCCCTTGTTCTCGATGGTGAGATAGGAGATGCAGCGTCGCGCATCGAGCCGGTAGGGAGCCGGAAAGGCGTCGGTCGGACAAGCGTCGAGACAGGCGCGGCACGAGCCGCAATGGTCGTCCTCGGGCGTATCGGGCACAAGCTCGGCCGTCGTGAAGATGGTGCCGAGAAACAGCCAGGAGCCGTGCTCGCGGCTGACCAGATTGGTGTGCTTGCCTTGCCAGCCGAGGCCGGCGGCTTCAGCCAGCGGCTTTTCCATCACCGGAGCAGTATCGACGAACACTTTAACGTCGCCGCCGGCGCGGGCCACGATCTTGCCGGCGATCTCTTTCAGCCGGCCCTTCATGACGTCGTGATAATCACGGTTCTGCGCATAGATGGAGATCGCGCCGCGCTCGCGCTTCGCCAGCACCGCGCGCGGGTCGTGGTCGGACCCGTAGTTCATGGCCAGCACGATGATCGAGCGAACCTCAGGCCAAAGTGCCGTCGGCTCGCCGCGGCGCTCGAGCGTCTCGGCGATCCAGCCCATCGAACCGTGAAAGCCGTCGGCGACGAATTCGGCCAGCCTGGCCGGCGCCTGCGGGATGGCATTTGGCGTGGTGACGGCAGCGGTATCGAAACCGGCGCGCCGAGCCTCGCGGTCGATCAGCGCGCGCAGGTTTTGCGCTCTAGAAATCGAGGTCCGCATAATGTGACACCGGCGAAAGGCCGCGCACCCGGTCGGACAATAGCGGCCGGAATGATGGCCGTGATTTCACCCGTGCATACCATTCGCGCGCGGCAGCATGTTCACGCCAGTCAATCTCGCCGAGATAGTCGAGCACGGACAGCGCAGCCGCAGCCGCGAGGTCGGCATAGGTGACCTTGTTGCCGGCCAGCCAATGGCGTGTGCCGGCCAGCCAGTTGGTGTATTTCATGTGCTGGCGGATATTGGCGCGCGCTGCACGGATCGCCGCCGAATCAGGCGAACCGCCGCCCGCCGTTTCCGGCATGACCGGCTTCAGCACGCGCTCGCGCACCAGATGCCGCGTCACCTCGCTATCGGCCTTGCTAAGATACCAGTCGGTCAGCCGGCGGATTTCGGCCCGCCCCATCGGGTCCTCGGCGAACAGCCGCTTGTCGCGCTTGAGCACGCCGCGCGTCTCGTCGAGATATTCGGCGATGACCATGGCGCCGACGATCGGCACGTCGCCCTCGGCAAGCAGGATCGGCAGCGTGCCGGCCGGGTTCAGCGCCAGGAACTCCTTGCGCCGCATCCACGGCTTTTCCTCGATCAGCGCCAGCTCCTCGCCATACTCGCCGAAAGCGAGGCGAACGAAGCGGCAGGTGGCGAACATCGGGTGGTGGAAAAGCGTCAGCATGGTCCCGCGATAATAGAGCGCACTGGCAAATCGCCGGCTGCGCCGGTAAGTCTTGGCCGCCCCGATTCTGAGGGCCGTCAGGTGCTGCGACCTATAGGAGGAGTTCCGCGCCATGACAAGCAAGCCGTTCTTCAAAGCCCTCACTCGAACTCCGAGGTTTCCATGGAAAGCCAGACCATCGTCGAAGCGCTGCTGCTCGGCATGATCGAGGGCATGACCGAGTTCATTCCGGTCTCGTCGACCGGCCATATCCTGCTTGCCGGCCATTTTCTCGGCTTCCATTCGACCGGCAAGGCCTTCGAGATCCTGATCCAGCTCGGCGCCATACTGGCGATCCTCAGCGTCTATTTCCATCGACTGTGGCAGATGCTGGTCGATCTGCCGCGTGATCGGGTGACGCGGCATTTCGTCCTCGGCATCCTCGTCGCCTTCCTGCCGGCGGCCGTCATCGGCGCCCTGGCGCATGGCTTCATCAAGACGGTGCTGTTTGAATCGCCGAGGCTGATCTGCGTCATGCTGATCATCGGCGGCGTCGTCCTGCTGTGGGTGGATCGGTTCAAGCCGAAGCCGCTCTACCATGACGTCGAGCGGTTTCCGCTCAGGCTCTATCTGCAGATCGGACTGTTCCAGTGCCTTTCGCTGATCCCCGGCACATCGCGCTCCGGCTCGACGATCGTCGGCGCGCTGCTTCTGGGCGTCGACAAACGGGCGGCTGCGGAATTCTCCTTCTTCCTCGCCATGCCGACGATGGTCGGCGCCTTCGCCTTCGACCTTTTCAAGAACCGCAATGTGCTGACCAGCGCCGATCTGCCCATAATCGTCGCCGGTTTCATGGCGGCCTTCGTCGCGGCGCTTATCGTCGTGCGATTCCTGCTCAACTACGTCTCGCGCCACGGCTATTCGCTGTTCGGCTGGTGGCGGCTGGTCATCGGCACCGTCGGCCTGGCGGCGCTTTTCGTCTGGGGGTAAGGCGGCACAGTTAGTTTATCGCCCTTCAGCCATCGCTGATTGGGCTCCTTAAGTCACTCCCGCAACAACCAGCCCCGAGACGGGTCCGTCACGCCGAGATCGCCACCGAGGTCTTCAAGCAGATCACGGAACCTGTCGAGAATGGCGATCATGGAGGGCGATAGCTTCCTCCGATCCCTTTGAGCTGCAATTTCTATCGACGGCCGCGCTAGGGGCGGGCCTCCAGCACCATGTTGAACGGCGTCTCCGTGGCGCGACGGAATCGCTTGAAGCCGCCGCCGGTCACCACCTGGCGTAGCCTCGCCTCGCCGGCCTGGGCGCCAAGCCCGAGCCCGACTTCCTGCGACAGGGACGCGGGCGTGCACACGAACGTGGAAGCGGCATAGTAGACGCGTCCGACGGGATTGAGGTTCGCCGCTAGATGATCATGCGCGAACGGCTCGACGATCATCCACGTGCCATCCGGTTTGAGCGACCCGTGGACATGGGTGGCGGCGCCCGCCGGGTCGCCCATGTCGTGAAGGCAATCGAAAAAAGCGACGAGGTCATAGGTGCCGGGATAGGTCTTGGCGGCCGCGACCTCGAAGCGCGTGTTGGCGCCGACGCCGGCTTCCTCGGCGGCCTTGCGGGCGCGTTCGATCGAAGGGGCGTGATAATCGAAGCCGACGAAGCGCGAATTGGGGAAAGCACGTGCCATGAGCACGGTCGATGCGCCATGACCGCATCCGACATCCGCGACCTCGACGCCGCGTTCGAGCTTCTCGACTACGCCCTCCAGGGCCGGCAGCCAGGAGTCGATCAGATTGGCATTATAGCCTGGACGGAAGAACCGTTCCGTACCGCGAAACAGACACGCGCTATGATCGTGCCATGCAACGCCCTTACCGGACTGGAATGCCTGCCTCACCTTTTCTTCGTCGAGCCATAGCGCGGATAGGACCTCGAATGCGCCAGCCATGAAGGCCGGGCTATCCTCATCGGCGAACACCAGCTCCTGCTCGGCGTTGAGATAGAACTCGTCCTTGGCTTCATCGTAGTCGACGTAGCCCGCCGCCGCCTGCCCGGAAAGCCACTCCCTTACAAGGCGTTCCTGGGTGCCGGTGCGTGTCGAAAGTTCGGCCGCCGTCATCTTGCCACCTTCGCGCAATGCCTTGAACAGGCCGAGTCTGTCGCCCAGCAAGACCCCCGCGCCCGTAGCGATCGCACCGAGATCGCCGACCATTTTCCCCAAGAATGCGTCCAACTTTTCCTGACTCGCTTCAGGCATCGGAATCTCCCTTTGGGCTCTCCAACCGCGTTCGGTGACGCCCGATCCTGGTTCAGATCGGCTCCAGCAGCGGCCAAGCTGCCATAAAGGCTGGTGAAGTTTACTTGAGCGTGAGGGCGGCGGATAATGCCGAATTATCATCGCGACGATGCACACGAGACATCGGCGAGGGGGCGTTTCATGGAGATGCACGAAATCCGCTATTTTCTGGCGGCCAGCGAGACTCTCAACTTTCATCGCGCGGCGGACCTCGTTCACGTCGGCCAACCTGCGCTGACGCGGGCCATACAGAAGCTGGAGGCGGAACTTGGCGGCCATCTTTTCCACCGCGAGAAAACTCGCGTCCGGCTCACCGATTTTGGCTGTCTGATGCGGACCCATCTGGACGAAGTTTTCCGGCGTTCGGAGACTGCGAAGAGGACAGCCAGGAGCTTCCTCTCTCTGGAAACCGCGTCGCTGACGCTCGGTGTGATGTGCACCATAGGCCCGCTGCGCTTCATCGGCTTCCTCAATATCTTTCGAGAGCGCTATCCAGGCATAGAAGTGACAGTGATCGAGGGCCCGGCAAGCCATCTCACCGACCTTCTGATGGAGGGCAAGCTTGACGTCGCCCTGCTGGCCAGGCCCGAACCCTTCGGCCATGGTCTGAAGGCGGATCCTGTTTACCGGGAGCGCTTCGGGCTCGCCTTCTCGACCGGCCATCCTTTCGAGATGCGCAATACGCTTCATCTTACCGACGTCCGTGGCGAAGCCTATCTTGAGCGCATCAATTGCGAATATGGCGATCACATAGACGGGCTATGCCGGAATATCGGCTTCGATATCCGCAGCGCCTTCCGCAGCGAGCGCGAGGATTGGATTCTGGCGATGATCGCTGCGGGCATGGGCGTCTGCTTCATCGCGGAGTACTCGGCCAGCCATCCCGGTGTCTGTCACAGGCCCGTCGTCGACCCTGAAATCATACGCGAGGTGTCGCTCGTTTCAGTGGCCGACCGCTTGCCTTCACCTGTTGTCTCGGCTTTTGCCAAGGCGGTGAAGGAGCACGACTGGCAAACGGCCCAATAGGTGCCCCCGTCGGCACCGTCGGCCTGGCAGCGCTGTTCGTTGGGGGACGGCGCACCTAATTCCGCCCGTAAAAAACATTCTCAACATGCACCGGCCAGCGCCACGGCAGCACCGCGACCATGTCGAAGCGAACCGACAATCTTCCATAGTCGGATTGGCGCGACAGCCAGAGATCGGCGGCGCTTTCGATGCGGCGCTCCGATTCGTAAGCGATAGCCTCCATCGCTTCCATCAGTGTGCGGCGCGCTTTCACCTCGACGATCAGCACCAAGTCGCCGCGCCGCGCGATCAGGTCGATCTCGCCGAACCGCGTGCGGTGGCGGCGCGCCAGGATCCGGTAGCCTTTTACCATCAATGCCGCCGCCGCCAGCCACTCACTGCGGTGGCCGCGCCGATAGGCCCGCTGGCGGCTGGCGACCGGGCGTTCAGCCATCGCCGTCCTTCCCGGCGTCCCGGTTCTTCCCTGTGTCCTTGAGTTCGAGCAGCCGCCGGTAAAGCGCCTGCTTTTGGCCGCCGGTCATCTTGGCGGCTTCCGCCGCCGCCTTGGAGGCCGGCATTTCGGCGGCAAGCGAAAGCAGCAGCCGGTCGATGTCGGCCGGTTCGTCGGCGGTCGCTTCCAACGGGCCGACGCAGATGACGATCTCGCCCTTCGGCGTGTCGGCCGCCGCGTAATGATCGGCGAGCGACTGCAAGGTGCCAGTCCGCATTTCCTCGAAGGTCTTGGTCAGCTCGCGGCCGATCGCGGCCCTGCGCTCACCGCCTAGCGCCACGACCATGGCACTGAGCGTCTCGGCCAGCCGGCGCGGCGATTCGAAGAAGATCAGCGTCGCCGGCACGGTTTTAAGCGCCTCCAGCCGCGCCAGCCGCTGTCCAGTCTTCACCGGCAGGAAGCCGGCAAACAGAAAGGCGTCGGAGGGCAGGCCTGATGCCGTCAGCGCCGCAAGCGGCGCCGACGGGCCGGGGATCGGCACGACACGAATGCCTTGGTCGAGCGCTTCGCCGACCAGCCGGTAGCCGGGATCGGAGATCAGCGGCGTGCCGGCGTCCGAGATCAGCGCCACGCTCTGCCCGGCCAGCAAGGCTGCGATCAGTTTTGGGCCGGCCTCTGCGGCATTGTGCTCGTGATAGGCAGTGGTGCGGCGGCGGATGCCGTAGCGGTCGAGCAGCACGCGGCTGACACGCGTGTCCTCGCAGGCAACGATATCGGCGGCGGCGAGCGTTTCAAGCGCGCGTAATGTGATATCGGCGAGATTGCCGATCGGCGTCGCCACCAGATAGAGCGCCGGCGCGAGCGGCCGGGCTGGTATTTCGGTCTGGCCGATCACATAGCTGCGTCTTGCCAACTCGCCGGTCACCGGTGTCCCCCGTCAGGCTCTGACACTTTGAATAGGCTCTGACACTTTGAATGCATTCGGCCCTGTTTGGCACGGCTCACGCTCGGTTGCAAAACCCGTGCCGAAGTGAAGCACTCGCCATGCCTTCGCCACAGTACGGAACGAAACCATGCCCGGCGGATTTACCCCTGATCTCGGGAGGAGCAGGATGGACAGTCTTAAGATACAGGACGTTTTCGAACCCTACTATGCAGGGCGCAAGCGCTTTGCCGCGCGAAAGGACAAGGGTCAGCCTGCCAAAACCGGCGCCGGCTTGGCCAAAAAGCCGCGAAAGCGTCGTCCTTCAAAGGCAACCGACCTGGAAATCAAGCCTTCGACCGGCACCGGCAGCACGATGGAGCACTGACCAGACGATGCCCAATCGCTTCGACATTTTCATCACCCGCCTTGAAACGAAAAGCTCCCGCAACGGAGCGCCCCCACACCCGATGAGCGATCAACACCGCGCCCGCCGCGACAAGGGCGACGCCAAGCCGGCACGCTCCGGTGAGGCGGACGCCGAGAAAGACCACGCCAAGGGCCGCCACAAACACGACGCCTAATTCCTCGGCCCAGAGGGCGCGCTGTCCCCTTCCCCATCAAAGGGTCTGCACTCCTGCTCCGCCCGTTAATGACGAAGGCATGGCGCTCTACCGCGCCAGATCCGCCACCACGGCGTCGAGCACGATCATGCCGGCCGGAGTGGCGCGCAGGCGGGCATTGCCGATCGGCTCGACCAGCCCCTCGCCCTGCAGCACTGACAGCCGTGCCGTCGAGAGGCCGCGGCCGGAAAACGCTTCGTAACGGGAGAGGTCGATGCCCTCAGTCAGCCTCAGCCCCATCAGCAGGAACTCGTCGGCCTCTTCCGAGCGCGTCAGGGTCTCGCCGCCAGTGATGCCATGGCCCTTGGCCTCGACCAGATTGGCCCAGGTTTCCGGCATTCTTTCGGCGATCGTCACCACGCGGCGGCCGTTTTCGACGAAGCGGCCATGCGCGCCGGGACCGATGCCGACATATTCGCCATAGCGCCAATAGGTCAGATTGTGCCGACTTTCCGCACCAGGCCTGGCGTGGTTGGAAATCTCGTAGGCCGGAAGTCCATGCGCGGCGGTGATCTCCTGCGTCAACGCGTAGAGATCGGCGGCAAGATCATTGTCGGGAACGGCGAATTTCTTGGCCGCATGCAGCGCGTGGAACGGCGTGCCTTCCTCGATGGTCAGCTGATAGAGCGACAGATGGTCGGCGGCGTGGCTGATAGCCTGTTCGAGCTCCGCCTGCCACGCTTCAGGTGTCTGGCCGGGCCGTGCGTAGATCAGGTCGAACGACAGCCGCGGAAAGATCTCACGTGCTAGGCCGATCGCATGCAGCGCTTCGTCGACATTGTGCAGGCGGCCGAGGAAGCGCAGATCCTTGTCGTTCAGCGCCTGCACGCCGAGCGACACGCGGTTGACGCCCGCCGCCCGGTAGCCGCGAAAGCGCTCGGCCTCGACCGAGGAGGGGTTGGCTTCCAGCGTCACCTCGATGCCGGCGGGCACCGTCCAGTTCTTCGCCACCGCGTCCAGCACCGTCGCCACGGTTTCCGGCTTCATCAGCGACGGTGTGCCGCCGCCGAGAAAAATGCTGGTCACCTCGCGCGGTCCGGTGCGGTGGCGCATCGTCGCAAGCTCGGCCTCGAAGGCGCGCGCAAAACGCTCCTGGTCGACCGGCTGGTGGCGGACATGGCTGTTGAAGTCGCAATAGGGGCACTTGGCCGCGCAGAACGGCCAGTGGATGTAGACGCCGAAGCCGGGGCTGCGGTCAAGCAGCATGGTCATTTCACAGCCGATCGTGCCAAATCCAGTCTGGCTTGCGCGAATTTCTGGAAGGCGCGGGCGCGATGCGACAATGCCGTCGGCTGGCCGGGCTTCCAGCCATGTTTTTCCTCTGCGGTCATCTCGCCGAAGGTCTTTTCGAAACCGTCCGGCACGAACACCGGGTCGTAGCCGAAGCCGAGTTCGCCGCGCGGCGGCCACACCAGCGTGCCCTCGACCTCACCTCGGAAATATTCGGCCGCGCCGTCGGGAAAGGCCAGGCAGATGACGGCGACGAAGCGGCCCTTGCGCTGCGCAGGCGCGACCGCGCCGACTTCCTGCAACGCCACTTCCGCTCGCTGCATCGCCATGCCGAAATCGCGCGAACCGTCCGGCGCCTCGGCCCAATCGGCGGTGTAGACGCCGGGCGCTCCGCCCAGCGCATCGACACACAGGCCGGAGTCGTCCGATAATGCCGGCAGGCCTGTCGCCTTGGCGGCGGCAAGAGCCTTGATATAGGCGTTCTCCTCGAAGGTGGTGCCGGTCTCGTCCGGCTCCGGCAGGCCGTATTCCTTGGCCGACTTCGCTTCTATGCCGAATGGCGCCATCAGATCGGCGAATTCGCGCAATTTGCCGGCATTATGGCTAGCAACGACAATTCTGTGCCCATCAAGCGAATGCATCAGAAGCCCCAGATTCTTGGTTCGGCGAATTCGATCGAATTGCCGGAAGGGTCGCGAATATAGATCGAGCGGCCGCCTTGCGGCCATTCGAACTCGCTTTCGATGGCGATTTTCTTCTGCTCAAGATGTGCCTTCCAGCGCACGATCTCGTCCGCACTCGCCGCAAAGCAGAGATGGCCGTCGCCGACAGTGCCGTGCGGCGGCACCTTCAGTCTGGCATCGGGCGCCGGCGGCACCTTGGTCGCCTCGGCGTTGAAGATGAGCAGCACGCCGTCCCCGCAACGGAAGAAAAGATGCCTGCCGTCGACCTTGCCCAGCAGATCGAGCCCGAGCACGCCGGTGTAGAAGGTTTCCGCAGCAGCGAGGTCTGTGACGTATAGTGCCGATTCCAGGATTGCAGAGGGAGTCACGAAGCACCCCCCTCTGGCCTGCCGGCCATCTCCCCCTCAAGGGGGGAGATTGGCAGCTTCTGCGTCGTCGCGCACCCTTCGATGTTGGAGATTGGCGAAGGCCGAAATGACATCCGATCTCCCCCCTTGAGGGGGAGATGGCCGGCAGGCCAGAGGGGGGCGGACAAGCTCGGCATTTTTAGGGCTACGCCACGGCCATCTGCTGCAGGCTGACCAGTCGCGCAATGCCCTTCTTGGCCAATTCCATCAGCGCCGTGAACTGCTCTTCCGAGAAAGGCTCGCCCTCGGCCGTGCCTTGGATCTCGACGATGCCGCCCTTGCCGGTCATGACGAAGTTGGCGTCGGTGCCGGCCGAGGAGTCTTCGAGATAATCGAGGTCGATGACCGGCTGGCCGTCATGGATGCCGCAGGAGATAGCCGCGACATGGTCCTTCAGCACCTTGGCGACGCTGGCCATCTGCCGGGCTTCCATCCAGCGCAGGCAGTCATGGAGCGCCACCCAGCCGCCGGTGATCGACGCGGTGCGCGTGCCGCCATCGGCCTGGATCACGTCGCAGTCGACGGTGATCTGCTGCTCGCCGAGCGCCTGCAGATCGACCACGGCGCGCAGCGAACGGCCGATCAGCCGCTGGATTTCGAGTGTGCGGCCGCCTTGCTTGCCGGCCGAAGCTTCGCGGCGCATGCGCTCGCCGGTCGAGCGCGGCAGCATGCCGTATTCCGCCGTCACCCAGCCCTTTCCGGAATTGCGCATCCAGCCCGGCACTTTTTCCTCGAGGCTGGCCGTGCACAGCACATGGGTGTCGCCGAACTTCACCAGGCACGAACCTTCCGCGTGCTTGGAGACGCCGCGCTCGAAGGAGATGGCGCGCATTTCGTCGAATTGGCGTTTAGAAGGGCGCATTCAGGCTTTTTTCCTATCTTTTTCGGAATCGTGGCCGGCTTGTAGCCGCATGGGGCGCAGGGCGCAAAGGAAAATGGCCGGTTGCGCGGGTGTGGCCGAAGTCTATATCTTTGGGCCGGAGGTATTTGGCTCGAATGACCAAGGCAGTCGATCCCGGTTCCCAGTCGGCGGCAGTGCTCCAGTCGCCCGCGCTTCAATCGCCCGCACTCCAGTCGCTCGACATGCGCTCGCGCGACATCTTTCGGCGCATTGTCGATTCTTATCTGAAGGACGGCGAGCCGGTCGGCTCACGCAGCCTGTCGCGTATCCTGCCGTCGTCGCTGTCGCCCGCCACCATCCGCAACGTGATGAGCGATCTCGAGCATCTCGGCCTGATTTATGCGCCGCATATCTCGGCCGGCCGATTGCCGACCCAGGCCGGCCTGCGCTTCTTCGTCGATGCTTTTATGGAGCTTGGCGACCTCTCCGACGAGGAGCGCCGCACCATCGAGGCGCAGGTACGCGCCTCCGGCTCGGGCGCGACGCTGGAACATCTGCTCACCGAAGCCAGCCAGATGCTGTCCGGGATGTCGCGCGGCGCCGGCCTCGTGCTTGCCGCCAAGAACGAGGTGCCGCTAAAGCACATCGAGTTCATCCAGCTCGAGCCGAACAAGGCGCTGGCCGTGCTGGTGTCGCAGAACGGCGACGTCGAAAATCGCGTCGTCGACCTGCCCGCCGGCATCACCGTCTCGCAATTGCATGAAGCGTCAAACTTCCTCAATGCCCATATCCGTGGCCGCACGCTGGCCGAGGCGCGGATCGAGATCGCCCGCATCAAGGAAGAGACCAAGGCCGCCCTCGACACGCTGTCTCAGGATCTGGTCGAGAAGGGCCTTGCGGTCTGGGCAGGCGCCGAGAGCGGCCTGCCGGCGCGTCTCATCGTGCGCGGCCGCGCCAACCTGCTGGAAAATGTCACCGCGCAGGCCGACATCGAGCTCCTGCGGCATTTGTTTGAGGATCTGGAGACGCAGGACGGGCTGATCCAGCTTCTCGACCTTGCCGAGGAAGGCTCCGGTGTGCGCATCTTCATCGGCTCGGAAAACAAGCTGTTTTCGCTGTCCGGCTCGTCGCTGGTCGTGGCGCCCTATCGCGACAAGGACGCCCGCGTCATCGGCGCGCTCGGCGTCATCGGCCCGACCCGGCTGAACTACGCCCGCATCGTGCCGATGGTCGACTATACCGCGCAGCTTATTTCCCGCATGCTGCGGTAATGCATGTCGCCCAAAAGCCTGCCCTCGGTTGAGCAGCGGTTTTGGAATAACGACATGCATGAAAACAAGAAAGCAAAGCGAGTCGCAGGAACCCCTCAACCGCGACGCGCTTTGGGTGGACCTCAAGGAGAAAAAAATGGCGCTGGAATCATTCAAGGCTCAGATCAGCCTGTTGCTCGAGCAGATGATCAACCAGCCTGAGGATCAGCATGAAGTGCAGGAGCAGCTGCGCGAAAAGCTGAGGGAAATGCGCGCCATGGGCCTGCCGTTGCCGGCCGATCTCGTCGCGCTCGAAAAGCGTCTGGATGATGATTTTTACGCGGCCGGAAACTGAGCCCGAAAGACAAACGGTCGATTGCTTCAACTCTCCGTGTGCTGGACCGGTCAAAGCGGAACTTGATCGGTGGGTTCGCCTGGCCGGCGGCGCTGGTGCAATCGAATCCGACTCTCAGGGAGTACACGCCTGCCCGCCTTTGTGCGACAAGGTCAGTCTTAAAAGGTCGATTCCGATTTTCGGGGTCATGCGCTAAGGCCGAAACCATGACCCTCACCGGATTCCTCGCTTATAGCGTGGCCCTCGGTATCGCCGCCGCCATCCCTGGCCCGGGGCTGACCGCGCTTATTGCGCGTGCGCTCGGGTCCGGCTTTCGCTCGGCGCTCGCCATGTCCTTCGGACTGATGCTCGGCGATCTCGCCTATCTCACCGCCGTGGTGCTCGGCCTCGCTCTCGTCGCGCAGACCTTCGGCATGGCCTTCCTGGCGATCAAATGGCTGGGCGTCGCCTATCTCGCCTTCCTTGGCTGGCGCTTCTGGACGAGCGGCATCACGTCCGAAACGGTGGAGGCGAAGAAGGGCAGGGGCGGGTTGGTGTCCAGCTTTATTGCGGGCCTCGCCGTCACGCTCGGCAATCCGAAGACCATGATCTTCTATCTCGCCATCACGCCGACCATCGTTGATCTGAAGACCATCACACTCGCCGACTACGGCATCCTCGTGGCGCTCACGCTCGTCGTGCTCCTGGTGGTGCTGGTGCCCTATCTGGTGCTGGCGGCCAAAGCGCGCGGGTTCCTGAAGTCGCCGCGCGCGCTGAGGGCGCTGAACCGCACCGCCGCCGGTTTCATGGCCGGCGCGGCGGCTGCGATCGCCGCCCGGCAATAGGCCACTTTGGCCTCGGCTGGAATGCTTTTCCGGGGCGAGTGTGTTTTCAGCATGCGACCCACTCGGATATTTTCAAACGGCAGACTATCTTGCGCGGCCGAAGGCTTTATCCTGCCTGGTCGAGACTTAGCTGCCTGACTCTTGCCCGCCTAACTCTTGGGAGCGAAACCAAATGAACAAGCCCGCCACCACCGCGCATGTTCCCGGCCGCGGCCGCATCTACAATTCGATCACCGAGACGATCGGCGACACGCCGCTGGTGCGGCTCGACAAGTTCGCCAATGAAAAAGGCGTCGTTGCCAATCTGCTGGCCAAGCTCGAATTCTTCAATCCGATCGCCTCGGTCAAGGATCGCATCGGCGTCTCGATGATCGAGGCGCTTGAGGCATCGGGCAGGATTGCGCCCGGCAGGACCACGCTGATCGAGCCGACCTCTGGCAACACCGGCATCGCGCTCGCCTTCGCCGCCGCCGCCAAGGGCTACAAACTGATCCTGACCATGCCGGAAACCATGTCGGTCGAGCGTCGCAAGATGCTGGCGCTGCTCGGCGCTGAGCTGGTGCTGACCGAAGGGCCGAAAGGCATGAAGGGCGCCATCGCCAAGGCTGACGAGCTGGCCGCGACGCTGCCCGACGCCATCATTCCGCAGCAGTTCGAGAATCCGGCCAATCCGGAAATCCACCGCCGCACCACGGCCGAGGAAATCTGGAACGACACCCAAGGCGAAGTCGACATCTTCGTCGCCGGCATCGGCACCGGCGGCACCATCACCGGCGTCGGCCAGGTGCTGAAGCAACGCAAGCCCTCCGTGCATGTCGTCGCCGTCGAGCCGGAAGCCTCGCCGGTGCTGTCGGGCGGCCAGCCCGGCCCGCACAAGATCCAGGGCATTGGCGCCGGCTTCGCACCAAAGATCCTCGACACGACGATCTATGACGAGATCGTCAAGGTCTCCAACGAGGATTCAGTCGCCAATGCGCGGCTCGTCGCCCGCCTCGAAGGCGTGCCGGTCGGCATCTCCTCGGGCGCTGCGCTGCAGGCGGCGATCGTCGTCGGCTCGCGGCCGGAGAACAAGGGCAAGAACCTCGTCGTCGTCATCCCATCCTTCGCCGAGCGCTATCTGTCGACGATCCTGTTCGAAGGGCTGGGGGCTTAGGGCATATTGGTATTTGTGCCGGTCTGCGGTTGCGGTTTCCTGCGCTTCCGTATCGCCCGCTAATTGTCGAAGCCGGCGCGGCCCCTCACCTGCCTGCCGGCATCCTCTCCCCGTAAACGGGGCGAGGGGCGCTCTCATAGACGGCCTCGCCAATCGCCAGCGTTGCAGAACAGGGCAATGAGGGGCGGCGCCTGCGCTCGGCCTTAGCTCCCAAACATCGGATCTTGTCTGACCTCCGGCCTTTCCCGAACCTCATTCTTCGGCTGCGAGTCCCGCCCGCCGTTCCTGCAGGAACCGGCGCACGGCCGGATCGCGTTCGAGGCCGATCGCCCGGTTATAGGCCTCGGCCGCTTCCCGGGTTTTGCCGAGCCTGGCCAGGAGGCCCGCGCGGGCGGCCCAATAAGGCTGATAATCATGCAGCCGTTTGTCGTCGCCAAGCCCATCAAGTGCGCTCAATCCCGCCGCGGCGCCGTCGGCCTCGGCGATGGCCACCGCGCGGTTGATCGATACCACCGGCGAGCCGGCAATCACCGACAGCGCATCATAGAGCTGTTTGATCGCGGCCCAGTCGGTCCGGCTGGTCAGCCGCCTTGTCGTATGGGCGGATTGCACGGCTGCCTCGAGCTGATAGCGGCCGACGACGCCCTTGGCCGCGGCGTGCTTCAGCAATGTCTCCGCTTCGTCAATCAAGGCCCCGTCCCACAGCGCAAGCTCCTGCTCGGCCAAAGGCACATAGTCTCCGGCGGCGTTGCGCCGCGCCGCACGCCGTGCCTCGGCAAACAGCATCAGCGCCAGCAGGCCAAGCGCTTCCGGCTCATCCGGCATCAGCGAGGCTACCAGCCTGCCGAGCCAGATGCCTTCGGTCGCGAGATTGCGGCGGCGGGTTTCGGTGCCGGCCGGGTCGGACCAGCCTTCGGCAAACGCGGCGTAGATCGCTTCCAGCACCGCATCCAGCCGCTCGCCGAGCTCGGTTCTTTCGGGCACCCGGAACGGAATGCCGGTCTCGCGGATGCGGCTTTTGGCGCGCACCAGGCGCTGGCCCATCGTTGCCGGTGACACCAGGAAGGCCGAGGCGATCGTCGCTGCGTCGACGCCCAGAATGGCCTGCAGGATCAGCGGCGCGCGCACGCCGGCCTCGATCGCCGGATGGGCACAGGCAAACATCAGCCGCAGCCGCTCATCGGGCAGGTCTTCATCGATCATACGGGCCTCCATCTCCTCGGCGATCAGCCTGAGATGGTCGCGGCTCGCCTCGCTGGTCAGTCGCCGCCGGATCGCGTCGACGCGGCGTCTGCGCGCCACCGCCAGCAGCCAGGCTTCCGGCTTCTGCGGCACGCCGGTTTGCGGCCAGCGCTCCAGCGCCGCCGCAAAGGCGTCGGCCAGCGCGTCCTCGGCGCCGGCCACGTCGCGCGTGCGGGCGGCGAGGAAGGCGATGAGCTTGCCATAGCTTTGGCGGGCGGCCGCTTCCGCTGCCGCCCGGGCGACCTCCGGGTCATTCGTCATCACATGGTTTGTTCCCAGATCGGCCGCACCTCGACCGTGCCGGTGCTGGCAGCTGGGCATCGCGCCGCCCAGGCAATCGCCGCGTCGGCGTCCTCAGCCTCGATCATGTAGAAACCGGCGAGCTGCTCCTTGGTATCGGCATAGGGACCGTCGAGCACGTTGGTCTTGCCGTTGGCCATCCGCACCGAGGTCGCGGCTTGGGTCGGCTTCAGCCGGTCACCGGCCAACCAGGAGCCGGACTTCTTCAACGCCTCGGTATAGGCGCCATAGGCTGCGCTGATCTCGTAGGTCTTCTCCGTCGGCGCGGCCGCCATCGCGGCTTCGTTCACGTAGATCAAAAGCATGTATCGCATGGTCTTCTCCATTTTCGAAGGCCGCATCGTTGCGAGCCGAACGTATGTCGCGCGGCCTCGCGCGATTTCGACAGGCTCTGCGAAAATCTTTCGGCTCCGATCGCACATCGCGCAAGCGGCCATGCGTTGCGGCAACACTCAGCCGTTCGTCTAATGGATATTATTGCGGGTTGGCATTTCCCACCCGCTGTCTAAACTCGCCTCGGCTCGTGCTGGCGAGGGCGGTACGGCCGCTGATATTTCAGGGAGGAAATCATGATGCTCAATTTCAGAACGAAGGTTGTTGCCGCCGGCGCGCTGGCGCTGTCGCTAGGCCTTGGCGCGGTGCCGGCCAAGGCACAGGAGTTCATCAACGTGCTGACCGGCGGCACCTCGGGTGTCTACTACCCGCTCGGCGTCGCGCTGTCAGAAATCTACGGCAAGGGCATCGAAGGCGCCCGCGCCCAGGTGCAGGCGACGAAAGCTTCGGTCGAGAACCTCAACCTGCTGCAGCAGGGCAAGGGCGAGATCGCCTTCGCGCTCGGCGATGCCGTCAAACTGGCCGCCGAGGGCAACACCGAGGCCGGCTATCCGGGCAAGCTCGACAAGCTGCGCGGCATCGCCGCGATCTATCCCAACTACATCCAGATCGTTGCCAGCAAGGAGTCCGGCATCAAGACGCTCGCCGACCTCAAGGGCAAGAGCCTGTCGGTCGGCGCGCCGGCCTCCGGCACCGAGCTCAACGCCCGCGCTATCTTCGCCGCCGCCGGGCTGAAATACGAGGATCTCGGACGGGTCGAGTATCTGCCCTTCGCCGAATCGGTCGAGCTGATCAAAAACCGCCAGCTCGACGCCACGCTGCAATCGGCCGGACTCGGCGTCGCCTCGATCCGCGACCTCGCCACGTCGGTGCCGATCAACGTCGTCGCCGTCCCGGCGGAGGACGTCGCCAAGATCGGCTCGCCCTATCTTTCGGTGGCCATTCCCAAGGGCACCTATGAGGGCCAGACCGAGGATGTCGCGACCGCCGCCGTCGGCAATTTCCTCATCACCCACGCCGACGTCTCCGACGAGACCGCCTATCAGATGACCAAGCTGTTGTTCGAAAATCTCGACCAGCTCGCCGCCGCCCATGCAGCCGCCAAGACGATCGACATCGCCAAGGCGCTCGACGGCATGCCGGTGCCGCTGCATCCCGGCGCCGAGCGGTATTACAAGGAAAAGGGGCTGGTGAAGTAGGGCCGCTCCCTCCCCCTTGAGGGGAGGGTGGACAGCCGCCGAAGGCGGATGGACGGGCGGGGTCGTTGCGGCAGTGCGCGGCCCCTGAACCGACCCCACCCGCCTCGCTTCGCTCGGCACTCTCCCCTCGAGGGGGAGGGCGCCCGCCAGGAACCCCGCCAATGACCGAAACCCCGACCGTTCTTTCCCCCACCGCCGAAGCCCCGGTCGAAGGCCTGCCGCCGGGTTTCGGCGAAGGGCTCGCCGGCAAGGCCGCCTTTCTCATCGCCATCGCCTTCTCCATCTTCCAGATCTACATCGCCGCCTATGGCAGCCTGCCGAGCCAGGTGGTGCGCGCCATGCATGTCGGTTTTCTGCTGCTGCTCGGCTTTGGCCTGATCGCCAATCTGCGCGCCACAAGCACACCGGCCAAAGCAGCGTTCTGGACGCTCGGCTTGCTCGGCTTCGCCACCGGCCTCTACAATTGGGTGTTCTATGCCGATCTCATCCGGCGCTCCGGCTTCCTCACCACGCCGGACCTGATCGTCGGCGCGGTGCTGATCGTGCTGGTTTTCGAGGCAGCGCGGCGGCTGATGGGGCTGCCGCTTGCTCTGATCGCCTTGATCTTCTTCGCCTACGCATTCGCCGGCAATCATCTGCCGCCGCCCTTCATCCATCGCGGCTATGATTTCGCCCAGCTCATCGACACCTTCGCCTTTGGCACCGAAGGCATATACGGCACGCCGGTCTACGTCTCGGCCGCCTATATCTTCATCTTCGTCGTCTTCGCCGCCTTTCTCGAACGCGCCGGCATGATCGCGCTGTTCAACGATTTCGCCCTTGGCCTGGTCGGCTCTTGGCGCGGCGGCCCGGCCCAGGTCTGCGTTCTGTCCTCGGCGCTGATGGGCACCATTTCCGGCTCCGGCGTCGCCAATGTGGTTGCCTCCGGCCAGTTCACTATCCCGCTGATGAAGCGCTTCGGCTTTCGTTCGGCCTTCGCCGGCGCCGTCGAGGCGACCTCGTCGATGGGCGGCCAGATCATGCCGCCGGTGATGGGCGCGGTCGCCTTCATCATGGCTGAGACACTGAACATTCCCTATGCCGAGGTGGTCAAGGCGGCGATAATCCCGGCGCTGCTCTATTTTGGCGCCTGCTTCTGGCAGGTCTACCTGGAGGCCGGCAAGGCCGGCCTGCAGGGCATGGCCAAGGCGGACCTGCCCAATCCGTGGGACGCGGTGAGAAGACATTGGCCGCTGGTGCTGCCGCTGGCCGCACTTATCTATCTGCTGTTTGCCGGCTATACGCCGATCTTCGCCGGCACCATGGGGCTGGCGCTGACCATCGTGCTCATCCTCGGCACGCCGCTGGCGGCGCTGATCGGGCCGCTTGCGTTCCGCATCGTCTTCTGGCTGGCGCTCGGGCTTGCCGCCGCCTCTTTCATGAGGTTCGGCGTCAATATCCTCAGCTTTGTGATCGCTGGGCTAATTGTCGCCTGCGTCACATTCAGGGGCGGACGCGAGACGCTGCAGATATGCATAGACTCGCTTGCCGAGGGAGCAAAGAACGCGCTGCCGGTCGGCATCGCCTGCGCCATCGTCGGCATCGTCATCGGCACTTTGACGCTCACCGGCATCGCCTCCACCTTCATCGGCTTGATCATCTCCATCGGCGAGAACAATCTGTTCCTGTCGCTGGTACTGACCATGCTGACCTGCCTGGTGCTCGGCATGGGCATCCCGACGATCCCCAATTACATCATCACCTCGTCGCTGGCCGGGCCGGCATTGCTGTCGCTTGGCGTGCCGCTGGTGGTCAGCCATATGTTCGTCTTCTATTTCGGCATCATGGCCGACCTCACTCCGCCGGTGGCGCTGGCCGCCTTCGCCGCCGCGCCGATGGCCAAGGAGAGCGGCCTCAAGATCGGCATCCAGGCCACCAAGCTTGCCGTCGCCGGCTTCGTCGTGCCGTTCATGGCGGTCTATACCCCGGCGCTGATGCTGCAGGACCCCGGTCCGATCGCCGCCCAGTTCAGTTATCCGGTCGAGGTCGCCTATATCGTCGCCAAGGCCTGCATGGGCATTGCCATGTGGGGCGCAGCCGCCGTCGGGTTCCTCGCCCGGCGCATGGCCTGGTGGGAACGTCTCGTCGCCTTCGCCGCCGGCGTGCTGCTGGTTGCCGCACTGCCTGTCACCGACGAAGCCGGCTGGGCGCTCTCTGTCGCCTGGATCGGCTGGCACTGCTGGCGTGCGCGGCAAGCCACCGGCACCGCATGAGCCTCTGTATCCTCGCCGCCGGCAAGACGGTGACGCTCACTGTCGCCGCCTTCACGCTCGCCTGGACGCATTCGGTGGAAAAGACGCATTGGCAGGAAGACTGGAAGGTGATGCCGTCCGGCTTGCAAATCGTCGAGGCACGGATCAAGGGCTCGGGCGCCGGCATGGAACCGCCGGAAGGCTCGGTGCTGCGAGACGGTTGGTGGATCTATAAACCAAAGATGGCGCCGCAGCGGCGCCTTGTGCTCGCGGCCTCTGGCGCGACAGGTGAAGGCTGGACGCTCTGCACGGTTCAGGGCTGCCGCGAACTCGCCAAGGCGGCAGGCGATGCGACCGTGCTGGAGCCCTGCGAAGGTTCGAGCCAGCCGCGATAACGGACGATGATTCCAGTGAAGCGGTGTGAAATCTCGACATGGAAGCGGAACCGGCCGTCTTCCACGGTTTCGTAGGATGTCGAGCGCGGGCACAGCCACAGCGGCAGCGGCAGACCCCAAATGCTCCATCGACGCAGGGCGAGCGTCAGCCGTCCATCTTCGGCGACCAGCGCCATCGCGAAGGTCAACGGGCCGAAGCGTTCGCACAGCAGCCGCTGCGACCGGTCCCGGCCAGCGCACTGTCGGCTTGAAAAACTGTGCGCGCCGAATGTCCGGGTCCAGGTTTCGCCATCCTTGCCGGGTTCAAACCGGACACGGACAGGGATATCGGCGCACGGCTTCGGAAACCCGACCAGCCAGGCCGTTAGCCGGCCAAGGATATTACCTCCGCGCTCGACCCGCGCCCGTCCTTCCGCTGTCGTCGTGCCATCATGCATGGCGCGGATCTCGTCCGGCAGGCTTAGCCAGGCGTCGCCGAGCAAGGCGGCATAAAGCGGCGTGTCCAAATCAACGGGTTCGTTTCTGAAACCTGTGTAGATCGTCTTGCTGGCAAACAGCGCTTCATAATCCTCAAGCTCCAAATCGTGCACGGCAGCCCGCGCGCCAGGCGGCGCCTCATGTCCATCCAGCGCCTTGCGGACCAGCGCCTCGACCGCCATCGACGGGATCAGCGGCCCGTCATTGCCCTCCGCCAGCAGGTGCCACGATCGTGTGACCGCTACGCCCGTCTGGTCCGATCCCGCCACCTCGACGAACATGCCGCCGCGGTGCTCGCCCCAGCGCAGCCGGTTCGTCGCCATCTGCATGAGCGGGGCCAGCGGCGAAAGCGAGCGGACTGTTCGCGCGCGCACCAGCCAGGCAAGCCCGATCAAGGCGCGGTGAAGCACTTCGGGAACCGGCCCAGCTCCCATCCAGATGGTTTTCGCTTCCGGCCAAAGCTCTGCCAGTGCGCGCAGGTCGGGGACGTCGACCAGCGAGAACAGCGTATTTCTCAGTGGCAGGCGGCCCGGCGGCGCGATGGTGTAGCGCGTCTGGTCGGTGAACGGATGGCCTAGCGCTGAACGACCGTTCCGCACGAGCGTGACCGGCTGGCCGGCATAGCCGGCTATGGCGCGGATCACGTTTTCGCCGACACCGGCAAACGGCGACGGCGCGATGCCGCCGCGGATGCGGTCGACCCGAGCCATGTCCGCAGACAGGCGACGCACTGCCGCCGCCGTCAGCACCGGAAAACTGGAGACCCCGGACAGCACGAAAAGACCAGCCTCTCGCGCCGCCTCATTGAACGCAGACACGCCGGCGACGAAATCCGAGCCGTCGGCGAGGTCGAGATAGTTGACGCCCTGGTCCATGCAGGCCTCGATCAGGCGGTACCGGCCCTCGCCATAGGCCTGGAACGGGCCGCTGGCATCGATCAGTATATCGGGCCGCAGCGGTGAAAGTTGCTCGACGATATCGCCGTCGCGGTCGAACAGCGCAGGAACGATCCGGGCGACGGCACGATCGCGGCTCTTGCAGTAGGCATCGGCCCTAGCCAGCGAGCGCCCGGCGACGATCAGGGTTAGGCGCGGCTCGTTTTCAAGCAGTTCGACGATCCGGCCGCCAAAGCTGCCATAGCCGCCGACGATGAGGATCTTCATCGCGGCTCCCCCAAAAAGCTAAGGGTCCCGTTATATCGGGCAAAGCGAAAACCTGCTGGAGCTCGGCGCCTAGCCAATCAGCC
This sequence comes from Mesorhizobium sp. WSM4842, assembly GCF_055901575.1. Lineage (NCBI taxonomy): Bacteria > Pseudomonadati > Pseudomonadota > Alphaproteobacteria > Hyphomicrobiales > Phyllobacteriaceae > Mesorhizobium > Mesorhizobium sp. WSM4842. The sequence goes on along the minus strand of NZ_CM148372.1, from coordinate 910,605 downwards.
GCCCCTCCAACTCGGCGGAAGGGATCTCGCAACTCGCTTTCCTGCCGAACAGCGCGTAACGGTTCTTGGCAATGCGATCGTAGAGCCAGTTGCGGAGCGGGCGCGGCAGCAGGAGCAACGACTTCGCCGCCAGCCCCGTTCGGCCATGGCGGCAACGAACCTGTCCAGGCGGGTGAAGGCGGCGCCGTCGATGAGGGCCAGATTGGTCTCGTAGCTGTCCGTCCGCAGTCCATATTTCGAAACAGTGCTTCACCGAGCGGTGACTGCGCCGTGGCGAAGCGGAAGCGGCTTTTGCGGTCGAGCCCCACCACCATGCGCACGAAGCCCGAGCACAGCACGCAAACGCCGTCGAACACGATCAACGGCTGGCTTGCATCGAAGGCGGGTTTTTCAGGAGGATTGTCTGGCTGGGTGGTCACGCGAGTCCCGGCTGCTTGGTGTCAAACGACACTAAGCTTGCCGGCTGCGAGATCAAAGTCCCTAGAATCTCAGAACCTTGGTGTTGTCGCACGCCGCCTGTCGGCGAGCGCACGACGTTCCACGCGATAGGTCGTCGCACGGTGATCGGCGGCCGGCCTGCAGATCCGGCTGTCGTGACGGCTTTCCATGGTCGTCATCAGTGTGCGCTGATGCCGAGCGTATGGCTGCGGCGTGCGCAAGCGGGGCCAGGGCCGCGCATGTAATAGCGCTCCGGCCGGTAGGTCGGCGCGACAAATTCGCGGATGGCGGCAGCGTAGCCGATGAGGTGCGTCAAGAAGCTCATTTTACCTGTCCCTGTCCCGATTTCGGATGTCCCTTCCGAATTGCGGAGATCATAGCGTCTAGGCGTGAATAGTCGGTGAACACGATGTTAATATCTGGTCGAAAAGGCCTTGGTTCGTGGCCGCAATGCGGCTGATTCGGGGTCTTTCCATGCAGTTCGTCGACATTTCGGTCGATGTGACTTTTGCATCACATATGTTTCGTTTGGATGTCGCTCGGACGCGTTTCTGTTTCAGCCTTGGCCAGCGCCGCGAAATTTCCTTGCTTGCTTGGGGAAAGTCAGGAACCCGTCCGAACGCCGGACGTTGACGCCCAGAGCCGGGACCCACCCGGCCCAGCAGGCTGCGGCTTCCGAGCGAAACCGCCGCCGGAACCCCAAACCAGCAAGAACAATGGAAAGGCAAAAGCCATGGGTTTCTTTTCGAAAGACATCAAGACGCTGGACGACCTCTTCGTCCACACGCTGCGCGATATCTATTACGCCGAAAAACAGATCGAGAAGTCGCTGCCGAAGATGATCGACAAGGCGACCGACCCGCAGCTGAAAGCCGGCCTTGAAAAGCACCTCGGCCAGACCAAGGGCCATATCGAGCGCGTCGAGAAGGTGTTCGAACTGCATGGCGTGAAGGCCAAGACGGTCAACTGTCCGGCCATCGACGGCATTCTCGAGGAAGCCGATGAAGTCAGCGGCGACATCGATGACAAGGACGTTCTCGACGCCGCCCTGATCGCATCCGCGCAGGCGGTCGAGCACTATGAAATAACCCGTTACGGCACGTTGATCGCCTGGGCCAAGCAGCTTGGCCGCACCGACTGCGCCAATGTCCTGGCCAACAATATCAAGGAAGAGCAGGCGATCGACCGCAAGCTTACCGAGATTGCGGAAGCCAAGGTCAACCTTCAGGCCGCCGAATAGCAGTCTCGATCCAGGCAATGCCGGGCAACCCGGCTTGCCTCGCTTTTTCGCGGGGCCGGAACTGAAACTGTTTCTATCCGTTCAAGGCCTCGTGTCGGCGTCGCCAAGCCGAAGCCGTCACAGCAAATCGGCGCCACACCAAACCGTTATAGGATCGCGTGTTATGGCCAGCCTTGAGCAGTATCATGCCAAGCGCGATTTCAAGAAGACCGCCGAGCCGGCCGGCAAGGTCGTTCGCAACAGGAAAGGTGAGGCTGGCGGCATCTTTGTCGTCCACAAGCACGCCGCGACACGGCTGCATTACGACCTTCGGCTAGAGCATGGCGGCGTGCTGTGGAGCTGGGCGATAACACGGGGTCCGAGCCTCGATCCGCATGAAAAGCGGTTCGCCGTGCATGTCGAGGACCACCCGATCGACTACGCGTCCTTCGAGGGCACCATTGCCAAGGGCGAATATGGCGGCGGCTCGGTCATCGTCTGGGACGAAGGCAAATGGCAACCGGAGACCGATCCGGCCCAGGCGATGAAAAAGGGCCATATCAGCTTCGAGTTGCACGGCCACAAGCTGAACGGTCTCTGGCATCTGGTGCGGCTGAAGCCGCGTCCCGGCAAAACGCGCGACAATTGGCTGCTGATCAAATCCGACGATGCCGCCGCGCGCCCAGGCGAGGACATTTTGCAGGAGGCGCCAAAGTCGGTGAAGTCGGGCCTGACGATCGAGGAGGTCGGCGAAGGCAAGACGGCCGACGGCAAGAAGCCAAGGGTCTGGCATTCGAACAAACGGCCCACCAGCAAGGCGAAGGCCAAGGCGGCAAAGCAGCTCGAATTCATCGCACCATGCCTCGCCACACTGCAGAGGGATGCCCCTCCCGGCAAGGAATGGCTGCATGAGGTGAAATTCGACGGCTATCGCATGCAGGCGCAGCTTGCCGGCACAAAGGTGCGGCTGTTGACCCGCACCGGCCTCGACTGGACGGACAAAATCGGCGGCGCGATTGTTGCGGAACTCAAGCGTCTGAAATGTACCGACGCCATCGTCGACGGCGAGATCGTCGTGCTGGCGGACAGCGGCGTCTCGTCCTTCGCGCTGCTCCAGGCTGACCTGTCGGCCGGCCGCACGGATCGTTTTCTCTATTACGTCTTCGACCTGATGCGTCTCGACGGCGAAGACCTGCGCCCAGAGCCGCTGGTCGAGCGCAAGCAGACTTTGCAGGACTTGCTTGGCAAACAGCCAGACAATTCGGCAGTCCGCTTCAGCGACCATTTTGCCGAACCGGGCAAGGTCATGCTGGAGCACGCCTGCCGCATGGGGCTGGAAGGCATCGTTTCCAAGCGCGCCGACGCGCCCTATCGCAGCGGCCGCGGTCTGTCCTGGGTGAAGTCGAAATGCACGCTGCGCCAGGAATTCGTCATCGGCGGCTACCTGCCGTCGGAGAAGACCGGGCGTGGATTGCGCTCCTTGCTGGTCGGCTACCATGAGGGCGGCAAGCTGCACTATGCCGGCCGTGTCGGCACCGGCTTTTCGATGCAGAGTACCAACGACCTGAAGAAAAAGCTGGATGCGCTCAAGGCGAAAACCTCGCCCTTCGATAGGGCGGTACCGAGGGGCAAAGGGCTGGGCAAAAGAGTGGTTTGGGTGAAGCCCAAACTTGTCGGCGAAGTGGAGTTCCGTACCTGGACGTCCGACCGTATAATACGCCACGCCTCGTTCCAGGGATTGCGCGAGGACAAGCCGGCGGAGGAAGTCGTGGAGGAAAAACCGAAGGCACCCGCTGGCAAGGCCGACGCCAAGGCAAAGCCTGCCGACACCAAGGCAAAGCCTGCTGGGGGCAAGGGCGAGAAATCCACCTCTGTCAAATCCACGGAGGCGGCAAACACCGTCGTAAAACTTTCTCATCCGGACAAGCTTCTGTGGCCGCAGGAGAAGGTATCGAAGCAGGGCCTGCTCGATCACTACGCTTTGGTCTGGCCGCGCATGCAACAATTCGTCATCGATCGGCCGCTCAGCCTTGTGCGGGCGCCGGACGGCGTCGGCGGCCAACGCTTCTTCCAGAAGCATGCCTCGGCCGGCATGCATGACAAGATCGCCAAGATGAAGGATCCGACGGACGGCGAGGAGATACTGTTCATCCGCGACATCGACGGTGTCGCTGCCTTGGTCCAGCTCGGCGTGGTCGAGATCCATATCTGGGGCTGCACCATCGATGAACTGGACAAGCCGGACCAGATCATCTTCGATCTCGATCCCGACGAAGGCGTCGACGTGAAAGCGGTGCGCGCGGCGGCGCTCGAAATTCACGGCCGGCTCGATGCGCTGTCATTGCCGAATTTCGTCAAGACGTCGGGCGGCAAGGGCTACCATGTCGTCGTGCCGCTGAAACCGTCGGCGGATTGGGATGAGGTGAAGGACTTCGCCCATGATTTCGCCCGCGCCCTCGAGCAGGCCGCCCCTGATCGGTATACAGCGACGCTGTCGAAGAAGGCGCGCACCGGCAAGATCTTCGTCGACTATCTGCGCAATGGCCGCGGGTCGACCACGGTGGCACCCTATTCGTCGCGCGCCAAGAAAGGCGCTACGGTCTCAATGCCGGCGACCTGGGCGGAGATCGAGGCCGGGTTGGCGCCGAACGCCTTTCCGATCGGCGACAAGACGACGCTGAAGCAGTTGGCGAAAGCCGATCCCTGGGCGGATTTTTTCAAGCAGGGCAAGCCGCTCAAGCGCGGCTGATCAGTTTTTCAGCCGAGAAACACCTTCTCGAACGCCTGCTTGCCCATCGGCGAAAAGATCACAGCGCGGCTGTCTTTCTCGCGTCGCGCCCATTTCTCGGCGATAATCTTGTCGAGAATGGCCGCACCCAGCGTGCCGGCCAGATGTGAGCGCCGCACGCTCCAGTCGAGGCAGGCCCGGCACACCGGTCGTCGCGCCTTGCTCTCGACGTCGATGCCGATCGCGGCGAAATGCGAGGCGGCCGACGGCCCGAGCCGGATCTCCTTGTCGTGGCGCAGGAGCACTTGTCTAGCGACAAGACGGTCGAGCATCGCCACGGCCTGCTCGCCGGCGAGGTGGTCGTAGCAGACCCGCGCCACGCGCATGGCGGCGTCGCGCGGGCCCGGCCGCACCCGCTGTGGCCCGACCGCAGCGGCGACGCCGGTAATCGCCTCGATCATGCCGGCCACCTGCGGCCCGGCGAGGCCGTAGTAGCGATGCCGCCCCTGGCTTGCCAGCGTCAGCAGCCCACCCTCCATCAGTTTCGACAGATGCGAGCTGGCGGTCGGCAGCGACACGCCGGCCTCGAGCGCCAGTTCGCTCGCTGTCAGCGCCGTGCCACCCATCAGCGCGGTCAGCATGTTTGCCCGCGCTGGATCGCCGATCAGGCTGGCGATGCGGGCTATGTCAGGTCCTTCACGCATAGTTCGTCCGCCATCGAAGCATTCTTGTCAGATAACCACTATTCTCTGCTCAGATCAAGGAGACGAAGATGACCGCAAGAGCCGCCCCCAACGCCGTGCCCGACAGCCGCTTCGGCCGCCGGCCGTTTCCGTTCATCGTCTTGTGCCGATTGCGGCTCCTGGCTTGGTATGATCGCCATCTGCAGCGCCTCGACCTTGCCGAGATTGACGAGCATCTTTTGCGCGATCTTGGCCTGACGCCGGAAGACGTTCGCCGCGAATGCGCGAAATCCTTCTGGCAAGCATGACTACCGGTGAAATTGCTTAGCACATCGATCCACGGAATATTTCGACCCCGCTCGAACTGTCGCCGCAACGAACCATACTCAGCAAGGAGACAAAAGATGACCATCACCTGCTTTATCCGCTACGAGATCGACCCGTTCGGCAAGGCGGCGTTCGAGGAGTATGCCCGCATCTGGGGCCAGGCGATCCCGCGCTGCGGCGCCGATCTGATCGGCTATTTTGCGCCGCATGAAGGCTCGGCCACCACCGCCTACGCCGCCTACAACATCGACAGCCTCGCCGCTTACGAAGCCTACCGTGCCAGGCTCGCCGCCGACCCGGCCGGCAAGGCGAATTATGAATTCGCCCGGCGTGAAAAATTTATCCTCAAGGAAGATCGCATGTTCCTGAAACTCGCCTCCGGGCCGCATGCCTCTCTGGTGAAACTATGATCGCCGTCATCTTCGAGGTCGAGCCGGCAGCGGGCAAGCGCGACGCATATCTCGGCCTCGCCGCCGACCTGCGCCCGCTGCTCGACGGCATAGACGGTTTTCTGTCGATCGAGCGCTTTCAGAGCCTCACCGACCCGAACCGCATCCTGTCGCTGTCGTTCTGGCGAGACGAGGAGGCGGTGAAGGCCTGGCGCAACACGGGGGAACATAGGCGGGCTCAGAAGGCCGGCCGTGGCGGCATCTTTGCCGGCTACCGTCTGCGTATCGCCCACGTCGTGCGCGACTATGGCCTGACCGAACGTGCAGAGGCGCCTGAGGACAGCCGGGCGCTGCATGGGTAGGGCTTTCTAAGCATTCCCTATCAGCACGCCCGCCGCGAACACCAATCCGCCGCCCAGCACCACCTGAAAGGCGGCGCGCCAGAACGGCGTCTGCATATAACGGTTCTGCACAAAGGCGATCGCCCATAGTTCGAAGAACACCACCACCACCGCGAGAATTGTCGCGGTCCAGAAATACGGAATTAGGTAGGGCAAGGCGTGACCGAGACCGCCCAGCGCGGTCATGACGCCCGTGGTGATGCCGCGTTTTACCGGCGAGCCGCGGCCCGACAGCTTGCCGTCGTCGGAAGCCACCTCGGTGAAGCCCATCGAGATGCCGGCGCCGATCGAGGCGGCAAGCCCGACCAAGAAGGTCTGGAATGTGTCATGCGTGGCAAACGCGGCGGCGAAGATCGGCGCCAGCGTCGACACCGATCCGTCCATCAGCCCGGCCAGGCCCGGCTGCACATAGGTCAGGATGAACTGGCGTTGCTCGGCCGCTTCTTCCTCGTTCTTCACCGCGCCCGGCACATGCTTTTGCTCCAGCCGCTGCGCCAGCGTCTCGTGGCCCTGTTCGGCCACCGCCAGATCGTCGAGCAGCTTTCGTGTCGAGGCGTCGCTGGTGCGTTTCGCCGCCTCGACGTAGAACAGGTACGCCTGCCGCTCCATCGCCTCGGCTTGGCTGCGTACATGCTCGATGCCGAGTGGCCTGACCAGCCAGTCGGGCTTGCGATCGTAATAGCCCCTCACATGCTCGCGCCGGATCAGCGGAATGCGCTCGCCGAAACGCTCGCGGTGAAGTTCGATCAGCGAGTCGCGATGGCCGTCCTCCTCCTCGGCCATCTCCTCGAACACTTTGGCCGAATGCGGAAAGCTATCCGCCAGCCCGTCGGCATAGGCACGATAGATACGCCCGTCGTCTTCCTCGGAAGAAATGGCGAGCGCCAGGATCTCTTGCTCCGAGAGCGATTCGAACGGACGGCGGCCAAAACCGAAAACACGGGAAAGCATGAGAAATTCACCCTAGTTTAGAATAATTCTAAACTAGGGTTTGGCGCGCCATTGGTCAATCGCGCCCGTCTGCCGAACGTCCAAAATTAGGAGCTCCGGGAATCCTTCTCTGCCCCTTAATTATTGGCGAATGTTCACCTATATAGCTGAACCTAAGCCAAGAAAAAGGAATCCGTAGATGCCGGCAAAACAGTCCACGCATGCATTCGACCCGAAACCCGTTCTCGACCTGATCGCCGGTATCGAGGCCGATTTGCAGCGCCTCAAAGGCCTGGTCGAGCAGCAGGTCGAAAAATTCGATCCGGCCAACCCGCACAACAAGGCCCCCGACGGCAAGCTGACCGAGGAGGGCGTCGAGTGTTGCTACCGCATGTTCGACGAGGGCAAGTCGCGCTATTCGGTTGCCCAGCAGATGAAGATCTCCTTCGCCGCCGCCACCCATCGCTTCAACACCTGGCGCAAGATGGGCGGCGCCAAACGGAAAAGGACGCTTTTGGGATAAGAAGCGGCCGGGCGAAGATCTCCTGACTTCGTCACCCTAGGGCGGAGCGAACGCGAAGCGGAGCCCTAGGATAACGAAGTTAGGGAGGCTTCGGCCAAACGTCGGGGCGCTGATGAAGGCACCACGCTCTTTTCGCAATCCACGAATTGTAACGGTCACATTTTTCCAGTGGTGCGCGGCCTGGTTTTCCGTGCACCATGGGCGATCTCACTTCTGCAGGACCTCGCCATGACCACCCTTCCCGGCATCGCCGACATCCGCGCCGCAGCAGCGCGATTGTCCGGCCTGATCGTCGAAACGCCGCTGATCGAATCGCCTGAGCTGAACAAGCGCTTCGGCGCCAGGATCCTGTTCAAGCCGGAGACGCTGCAGCGTACCGGCTCGTTCAAGTTCCGCGGCGCCTACAACAAGCTGTCGTCGCTGGGCGATGAGGAGCGCAGCCGTGGCGTCGTAGCCTTCTCGTCGGGCAATCACGCGCAAGGCGTCGCCGCCTCGGCGGCGATGTTTGGCGTCAATGCGGTCATCGCCATGCCCACCGATGCGCCGGCGATGAAGGTCGGCAATGTCAGGAAAATGGGCGCGGAAGTGGTGCCGTTCGACCGTTTCCGCGATGACCGCATGACGGTGGTTCGCCCGTACGTCGAACGCGGCATGGTCCTGGTCCCACCTTTCGACGATCCGGCCATCATCGCCGGCCAGGGCACGATCGGCCTCGAACTGATGGCGCAAGCGAAAGCGCTCGGCGTGAGCCTCGACGCGGTCGTCATTCCCTGCGGCGGCGGCGGCTTGAGCAGCGGCATCTCGATTGCGGTCAAGGATGCCTCGCCGGGCACGGCCGTCTGGGCGGTGGAACCCGAACATTTCGACGACACCTGTCGTTCACTGGCCAGAGGTGCCCGGGTTTCGATCGAACCCGGCCACACTTCGATCTGCGACGCGCTCCTCACCGCCGAGCCGGGCGCGATCACCTTCGAGATCAACCGCAGGAATCTCGCCGGCGGCATTGCCGTCTCCGACAAGGCCGCGGCACAGGCTATGCGTGACGCCATGGCCCATCTCAAGCTGGTGGTCGAGCCCGGCGGCAGCGTCGGGCTGGCCGCACTGTCATCAGGCGAGATCGAGCTATCAGGCAAATGCATTGCCGTGGTGCTGTCCGGCGGTAATGTCGATTTCGGCACCTACGCTGAGATCATGGCGGCGGCTTAGGTGGCGACCGAACCAGCACCATTCAAAAAGGCTGACATGGAATGAAACTGTTCTTCAGCCGCAATCCCAATCCTCGCCTCGCGGTCGCGGTGGCACGTTATCTCGACGCAAAGGTCGAGTTTAAATTCGCCTCCCCCTTCGCTCCGGGGCAGGCTGAGCGATTTCGCCCACTGAATCCAAATCTTTCATTGCCCATACTTGTAGGCTCGGGAAAAAGCCTCTGGGAGACCGATGCCATAGCCTGCCGGCTGTCACGCGACGCGCATTCGGATCTCTGGCGCACCGGCGATGACGAACCCGAGATGATCCGATGGCTCAGTTGGGGGAAAGAGAACTTCGCAAGAGCTTGCGACGTCGTGCATTTCGAACGCGGGACCAAACAGCGGTATGGGCTCGGCCCGATCGATCAGGGCCGGGTTGAGGAGGGGTTGAGAGACTTCCGCACGGCCGCTGCAACACTTGAGGCCGAGCTTTCCGAGCGAGAATGGCTGGTTGAAAATTCGGTTTCCTATGCCGACTTTCGAATGGCGACGTTTCTGCCCTTCAACGATGTCGCCAGATTGCCGCTCGATGATTATCCTTCTGTCAGCCGCTGGTATCGTCAGCTTGAAGAAATCGACGCCTGGCGCGATCCTTTCCAAGGACTGGAAGCGCCTGAATTGCGGCCGGTCCCGGGAAGCCCGCATGAACCTCGATCCGAATGATCATGCCTATCGGCACAACCCGATGCGCTATCAAAGCGCGGTGTTTCACGACCTATCCGCCATGGCGAGAGTCCCCCCTTTTTCTGTTGATCAAAACGGGAAAACAACGCTAACTGGCTCCCGCGAGGGACCATGCTGACAGTTGATGAAGTGCGAGCAATCCCGTTGTTTTCGGGTTTGCCGCCGGCCGAACTGGAGCGGCTGGCGCGGACAGCGGCCGACCTCCATCTCAGCCCTGGAGAGTTCGCAGTTCACGAGGGCGGAGAGGCAGCGCTGTTTGCGGTTCTCGCCGGCAGGATCGAAGTCGTAAAAACCTTCGACGGCGTCGAGCGGACGCTCGGCTGGCGGCTGCCGGGAACGATATTCGGTGAGGTGCCGATTGCCCTGGGCTCGGGTTTCCCGGGCGGGTACCGCGCCACTGAGCCGTCCCGCGTGATGCGGATCGAGGTTCAGCAGTACTACTCCATCGCCGCGGTTTCAAAGGACGTCGCCCAGAAGGTCAGCGCGCTTGCCCGCGAGCGGATGGGCGGGCTGCAGAGCGTCACTGCCGAGCCGCAGAAGCCGCGCGTGACATTGGTCGGCCATCGCTGGGACACGGCGTGCGGTGATCTGCGCCGGTTTCTGGCCCGCAACCAGATCTCATTCACCTGGCTGTTGCCCGACACCTCAGATGCCGAGGCTTTCTGGTCTGCCATGGGCAAGCCGGCTCTCGATGGTCCCGTTGCCCGGCTGGCGGACGGAGAGATCATGGAAAGTCCCGCCGTGCGCGATCTTGCCATGCGCCTCGGGCTGCAGACGCGCCCGCGCGGCGCCGAATACGATGTCGCGATCATTGGCGGCGGGCCGGCCGGCCTTGCCGCGGCGGTCTACGGCGCATCCGAGGGGCTGCGCACCATCGTCGTCGAGCGCGAGGCGCCCGGCGGACAGGCGGGGACATCGTCGCGGATCGAAAACTATCTCGGCTTTCCCAGCGGAATCTCCGGCGACGAACTGGCCAGCCGCGCGCTGCAGCAGGCGAGGCGGCTGGGCGCCGAAATCCTGGTCACCCGCTCCGTCGCCGGCATCGATCCGGCGACGCACCAGCTGTTTCTCGACGGTACCGATGCCGTGCGGGCGCGCAGCCTCATTCTTGCGACAGGCGTGACATGGCGTCGTCTCGCCATCGACGGGTTCGACCGCCTTATTGGCAAGGGCGTCTATTATGGAGCCGCGCGCAGCGAGGCAAGCACCACACATGGACTGGACGTCTTCCTGATCGGCGCCGGCAACTCGGCCGGCCAGGCAGCGCTGCATTTTTCGGGCCATGCGCGCAGCGTGACACTGCTCGTGCGCGGCCCGGCGCTTGCAGACAGCATGTCTCACTACCTTATCGAGCAGCTCAGGGCGAAATCGAACGTAAAAGTCCAGCTTCGGTCCGAAGTCCAGGCTGTGCACGGCGAGACTCACCTGACGGCGATCGACACTCTCGACAAGGCCGGCAATGAGGTGAGCCGGCACGATTGCGGCGGGCTCTTCGTTTTCATTGGCGCCAACGCAGAGACCGAGTGGTTGCCGGCCGACGTCGTGCGCGATGCCCGCGGATACGTGCTAACCGGGGACGATGTGAAGAAGGCCGGCGGCTGGTCGCACGACCGCGACCCCTATCTGCTCGAAACCAGTGCGCCCGGCGTCTTTGCCTGCGGCGACGTACGCTTGAGTCCTGTCAAGCGGGTTGCGTCAGCGGTCGGAGAGGGCAGCATGGCGATCGCGTTCGTTCACCAGTATCTGGCGAATGAAGGAAAGGCCCACCGCAGCCGAAGCTAGACAGGGGCCGGCAACGTCCGCTCATGTTGCGTGCTCGGCTCCGCCGACCACTTCAAACGGCATGGTCCCACGCGTCGGCTTTTTGACGGCAGCCGGCCTGACTGAGTTTTGATCCTAGTCCAGCGTTCGGCGGAACCGCACCAGTGCGACGCCGGCAAACAGCGCTACGAACATGACGAGCCAGCCGATTTCCGTCGCGACCGCCGGCAGTTCGGCACCCTTCAGCATCACCGCGCGGATGATGCGCAGGAAATGCGTCAACGGCAGGATTTCGCCGAAAGCCTGGGCCCAGCCTGGCATGCCGCGATAGGGGAACATGAAACCGGACAGCATGATCGACGGCAGGAAGAAGAAGAAGGTGAGCTGCAGCGCCTGCATCTGCGTGCGCGCCATCGTCGAAATGGTATAGCCGAGCAGCACCAGCGCCAGCACGAAGATCAGGACCGCCGTCAGCAGCAGCGGCATCGACCCGGTGAACGGAATGGCAAACAGCAGTTTCGCCGCCGCGAGCACCACCACCACTTGTACCGCGCCGACCACCAGATAGGGCAGCACCTTGCCCAGCATGATCTCGAGTGGACTGGACGGCATCGCCAGAAGGTTTTCCATCGTGCCGCGCTCGGTCTCGCGCGTTAGCGCGATCGAGGTCATCATTACCATCGTCATCTGCAGGATGACGCCGAGCAGGCCGGGCACGATGTTGTATTGCGAGATGCCTTCCGGATTGTAGCGCCGGTGCACCACCACTTCGAGCTGGCCCCGGGCAGCTTCGGCGGCCGTCTCCTGCATGCCGCGTGCCCGGAGCAGCGCCTGGTTGGCGACAGTGCCGAGCGTCGAGATGGCGCCGCTGGCGACGGCTGGGTCTGTCGCGTCAGCCTCGATCAGGATCTGCGGCTGGTCGCCGCGCTCGACCCGCCGGGCAAAATCCGCGGGGATGGTGACAACGAAGGCGACATCGCCGCGCGCCATCAGGAATTCCGCCTCGGCGGCACTTTGCACGACACGGTCGAACCTGTAATAGCCGGTGGTTTGCAGCGCCGAAACCATGGCCCGCGTGTAAGGATCGCTGCTCATCGCCACCAGGGCTGCCGGCAGGCTCTTCGGATCGTTGTTGATGGCATAGCCGAACAGCACCAGCTGCATCAGCGGCACGCCCAGCATCATGGCGAAGGTGATGCGGTCGCGCCGCATCTGGATGAACTCCTTGATCAGCAGCGCGCCGAGCCTGGCGAAGGAAAAGACGCTGTCTATCCGGTTTTTCATCCCATATTGTCCTTCGAACCGGACATGAACTGGATGAACACATCCTCCAGGCTGGTCTCGCCCGGCGTCACCGTCACGCCCCTGTGCTCCTTCTCGACGTCGGCGAGTGCTGCCTGAAGCGCTTTCTTGTCGGAGCCGACGACATGCAGCGTCGCGCCGAACGGCGCCACCTGGTCGACGCCGGGGCGGCCGCTGAGTGCGGCAGCAACCTGGTCAAGCTGCGGGCCTTGCACCACAAAGGTCGTCAGCCCGGCATTCCTGACCACCTCGTCGACCGTGCCGGTGGCCAGCATCTTGCCGTACGAGATGTAGCCGATGCGGTGGCAGCGCTCGGCCTCGTCCATGTAGTGGGTGGAGACCAGCACGGTCAGCCCGCCGCTGGCCAGGCGATGGATCTCGTCCCAGAATTCACGCCTGGCTTTCGGATCGACCCCCGCCGTCGGCTCGTCGAGCAGCAGCAATTTCGGCTGATGCATGATGCAGGCGGCCAGTGCCAGCCGCTGCTTCCAGCCACCGGACAGCGTACCGGCCAGCTGGTCCTTGCGCGAGGTGAGGCCAAGATCCTCCAGTGTCCTGCCGACATGCTCGTTAAGCGGCTTCAACCCATAAAGCCGCGCCACGAATTCGAGATTCTCGGCTATGGTCAGATCCTCATAGAACGAGAATTTCTGCGTCATGTAGCCGACTTCGCGCTTGATCCTCAGACTGTCGGTGCGGATGTCGAAGCCGAGCACCGTGCCTTCGCCCTCGTCCGGCGTCAGCAGGCCGCACATGATGCGGATGGTCGTCGTCTTGCCCGAGCCGTTCGGGCCGAGGAAGCCGACGATCTCGCCCTCGGCCACCGTCATCGTCACATGGTCGACGACGGTCTTGTCACCAAAACGCTTGACCAGGCCATGGACATCGATGGCGTTCATTTGCCGATATCCGCCAGATCGACATCGACGATCTGCCCCGGTTGCAGCGCGCCGGCATCGCCCTCCGGCCGCGCCTCGACCAGATAGACCAGCTTCTGCCGGGTCTCAAGCGAGTAGATCACCGGCGGCGTGAATTCCGGGTCCGGCGACACGTAGCTGACGCGCGCCTTCACGTCAGGCCCGCAGCCGTCGCAATGGACGTTAAGCAGCGTTCCGACCTTTATCGACGAGAACGCGTTTTCCGGAACATAGACGCTGAGCTTCACGGCGCCGTCCGGCAGCATCGAAATGACAGGCGCGGTCGGACCGGCGATATCGCCCGGATTGCGGATCACGTCGTTGACACGGCCCGGCGACGGCGCCGCAAGCACACGCTTCGACAGCCGCCAGCGCGCTTGCTCCAGCGCCGATTGCGCCTGCCTGACCTTATTGTCGGCGGCCTTGATCGTCTCGGGCCGTGCCGGCAGGCCGCCGACAGCGAGATTGGCTTCCGCCTGGCCGAGCTGCGCGTTGGCTGTCTCCAGCGTCGCCGAGGCGGTGTCAAAATCGGCCTGGGTGCCGGTGCCGCGTTTGAACAGATCACTGGCGCGGGTGTATCTGCGTTTGGCGTCGGCGGCCTGCGCCTTGGCCATGTCAACCTGCGCCTTGAGCACCTCAATCTCTTCCGGCCGTTTGCCGACCTGCAGGTCGGCAAGTTGCGCCTGGGCCTGGGCAAGAGCCGCCTCGGCCTGTGCGACGGCTATTTTTGCGTCGGCGCTTTCCAGCGTCACCACAGGCGTACCCGGCGCGACGCTGTCGCCGCGCCTTACCGAAATCGTCTCTACCTGCGCCACCTCGATCGGCGCGAGCAGCACATAGTCGCCTTCGACATAGCCGACGGCGAGCGGCGGCGCCGGTGCGCAGGCACTGAAAAGCAGGGCGGCGAGCGGCAAAGAGCAGAGGAAACTCATGACCTACGATCCTTCCGGGCGGCCAATATCGCCCCAAGATTATCCGTCACCGCCGCCGCAATCTTGGTGGCCTCGGCATCGCCGATCCCTCGCCAGCCCATGCGGCGCATCACCGCTTCGCGGCCGATGCGAAAATAGACGACCTGGCCGATCAGCGTGAACACGGTGAGTCGGGTAGCCTCGCTTTCGGCCGGCTCGCCAGTTGCCTGCTCCCAGATCAGGCAGAGCCTACGATGCGTCGGCTCGAACACGCCGTCATAGATGCGGTCGAGTGCCGCCGTAGGATGCGAAAGTTCGCGCAGGACGAACTGCACGATTTCACCGGCCTCCGGCCTGGCCACGATGAAGGTCACCATCCGCTCCAATGCGGTGAAGAGTTGTGCCCGCGCCGCTTCAGGGTCGTTTGGCGCCTGCAGATCGCCGATCGCCTGGCCGGCAATGGCCTGGATGGTGTCGACGATATAGTCGGCCGCTGCCGCGCGAAGTCCTTCCTTGCCGCCGAAATGATAGGCGATCGAGCCGATATTGGCCTTGGCCTCAGCCGCGATCTCGCGCGTCGAGGTGCCGTCGAAACCCTGCCGTCCGAACAGCGTCAGCGCCGCCTGGACAAGTGCTGCGCGCGTCATGTCGGCGGGCGATACCTCGCGACGCGGAATTTTGGCGTTTGTCGGCTTGCTCATATCAAGTATTTAATCAATCGAATGATTAAAGTCAACCCCGCCTATCTCCATCTTGCCATCTCCAGCCGCACGCGCTTTAGTGCGAAGCCATGGTCAAGGAAATCGAGCGCAAGTTCCTGGTCTCCGGCGCGCAGTGGCGGGATCTGGTCGAGGCGGACATCCGCATTCGCCAGTTCTATCTCGCCGCCGCACCCGACCGCTCGGTCCGCGTGCGCATCAGCGACGGCGCCTTGGCAAAGCTGACGCTCAAATTCGGCAGCAAGGCCCGCGAACGTGACGAATTCGAGTATCCGATCCCGCTGGCGGAGGCGGAAGAGATGCTGGCCTTCGCCATCGGACGTGTCATCGAGAAGACACGCCACCATGTTAGGCATCGCGGCCATCTCTATGAAGTCGATGTCTTCGGCGGGACGCTTAGCGGTCTGGTGGTCGCCGAGCTTGAGACGCCCGAGGACGTGCAGGACGAAATGCTGCCAGATTGGCTCGGCCGCGAAGTCACCGGCGAGCAGAGGTTCTACAACGCGTCGCTCGCCATCGAGGGGGTTCCGGAGATCGCCGCATGAGCTATCGCATCGATCCGCGCCTGCCGTTAACCGGCGAGGTCAGGCGCATCCTCGCCGAGGAGATCGGCAAGGCGCTCGTCCATCTGGACGCGGCGCATGACAGGCCGGAGCAGGCGCTGCACAAATGCCGCAAGCGGCTGAAGAACGTGCGCGCCTTGCTGCGCCTGGTCCGTTCCGGAGACGAAACATTTTGCGGGACCGAGAATCAGTGTTACCGACAGGTGGCTGCCCTGCTTGCCGGTCCGCGCGAGGCAACCGCGCTGGTTGAAACCATCGATCGGCTGGCGGCAAGCTTTCCCGAGCAAAGCGCCGACGGCGGTCTCGATGCCGTTCGCGACACGCTCGTCGCGCGCCAGCACCAATTGCATGGTGGAGCCGGCCTCGGCGCAGCGATAGCTGCCGCGATTGCCGCTTGCGAGGAGGGTATCAGCCGGATCGATACGCTGGCCTTGCCCGACCAGCCCGAACAGGCCGCCGATGTGCTTGCCGAAGGCGCGCGCATCACTCTGCGTCGTGCCAGAAAGGCGCTGGACAAGGCAGGCTCCCGCGGTGAGGCCGATGATTTCCATGATCTGCGCAAGGCGGCCAAGACCCACGGCATGCATCTGTCGCTGCTCGGAAGGCTGTGGCCGACGCCGATCAAGGCCCGGCGCAAGGCGGTCGACGAACTCGGCGAAAGACTGGGCGAACTGCATGATATGTTCGTCCTGCGTACGCTTCTCGATGCCGACGACCGGCCGCTCGGCTCTCCTCAGGAAATGCGGCTTCTGAGCAAGCTGTTGAAGCGCTCGGAGAAAAGCCTGAAAAAGACCTGTCTCGCCGCGGCAGCCGATCTGTTCGGCGACAGCCCCAGGCGCTCGACAAGGAAACTCGCGCGCAAAGTGCGTGACGATCTGGCCGCTGCGCCGCGCGAAGATGCCAGCGCGCCCGGCGCCGCCGGCTGACGCGGTGCTTGCATCGGTATCCGTCCCGAGATCGTTGACAAATAAGGAGGAGGTTTAGACCTCTCCCGGGGGGCTTTTTTCAGTTGCGCCCGCGCACAGCGGTTTGGGGCACGCATAAAAACCAAGGAGGCGGCGGGATCGTCGGCAGGACTGTCGGCGGTCGCCGTCGCGACTTTTATCGGCTCAGCCTGGCGGCTTCTGCGGCACGACCGGCTTGAGGCGCACGCCCCTGCCGCCGCGCTCGCTGGCCTGGTTCTCGCCGATCTGTTCCACGCCGGCCTCATCGAGAGCCTGGATGACCTTCATCAGCGTATCGACCACGCCCCTGACCACGCCGTCGCTTGCTTCCATGCGCTGAATGGTTGGAAGCGAAACCCCGGCGCGCTCGGCGAGCATCTTCTGATCGATGCCGGCCAGCGCCCTTGCGGCGCGCATCTGCGCGGCAGTGATCATCGGCTAAGAACTCCCGTCTGAGTCTGCATTTCCATGTGTAATACCATCGTTATGATGGTTCAACCATCATGATGCACATGTCACGCATGCACACACCAAAACCGCCTGGGTCTTGCAGAGCTCGCGCGTTTCGCGTCGTCTGGCGGAAATAGCCACGGCGGTCTTCAATTTTCAGCAATCGAAATTCAAAGGGATTAACAGTTGAGAGTTTTCAGGGCTTTTGATGTGGTCGACGGTCTTAGTGTCGACGGTTTTCCAGCTGGCAGGTTGCGGGCATGAGCTCGCCAACACGCTGATTTGACCGCACGCTGACCGACGCAGCGTCGTTCTGACCAGCCGGTTCAGGCGCCGTCGGTCTGCCCGCGCCAGCGCTGTAACGCCCATGCGGCCAGCCAGCACAGCATCGCCCAGGCGAAGCCGGCGCACCAGCCAGCCAGCACGTCGGACGGCCAGTGGACGCCGAGATAGACGCGGCTGATACCGACCAGCAGTGCCGTCAGCACCGCCAGCGACAGCACGTAAATCTTCGTCGTTCGCCCAGGCAGGAAGCGCGACGCCATGCTGCCCAGCGTCAAATATGTCACCGCCGACAGCATCGCATGGCCGCTCGGAAACGAAAGCGACGCCACGTCGGCGAGATGCGAGACCAGATCGGGGCGCGGCCGGTCGATTCCGAGTTTCAGCGTGCTTGACAGGACCTGTCCGCCCGCCACCGCTACGAAGACGAGAAATGCTGGTCCCGGCCTGTGGATCAGCAGCAGATAGACAATCACCGCCGCCGTGATCAGCCCGAGCACGATGGCGCTGCCGAGGCTGGTGATGTCGCGCATCGCCCCTTCCAGCCATGGCGGTCCGATCGGATTGTCGGGCTGGCCCGCTTCACGAAAGGCGAGCAGGATTTCCGTGTCGAAGGCGTGCGGCGTGGTGTCTCGCGCCACCTCCATCAGCTCCTCGAATCCCCACAGTCCGCCGGCGATGACCAGTCCGGCCAGCAGCACCGGGAATTCGATCCAGTTGAGCAGCTTGCTTGCGGTATTCTTCATCGGCCCGATCGTCCTACAGCGCCGAGCGTCCTTTTAGACGCGCAAAGTACGCTGTAGCATTTTGACTGGCGCATGATCCCCCGCGAAATCGATTCCGATTTTCGGGGTCATGCGCGGTTACAGTTTTTGCAGATAGGGCCCGAGCGTGATCAGCGCCACCGCTGCGACGGCGAGCGCGATGCCGGTCGCCTGCAAGGCATCGACGCGCTCGCCGAAGAACACCAGTGCCACCACGTTCACCGATACCAGCTGGATCACCGCCGACAGGCTGAACGACACCGACATGCCGAATTCACGGATCAGCCTCAGCATGATAAGATTGCCCGCCGAATAGAGCGCCAGGGTCAAAACGATCTTGCCGAGGCTCGGCGCCATTCCCCATTGCTTGGCCGCCGTCGCCGCCAGCAGGAAGATCACCGTCGAAATGCCAAGCTGCCCCAGTCCCCAGAAACTCACTTTTTTGTCCCTCTCGATGCGATCTTCCGCGCCTGCCGCAGATGTTGTTTCCGAAGCTCGGGTCGCGGTCAAGCGGAGCTGATCATGGACATGAAATCGGGGCTGGAATTGGCCGGCAACGTCATCAAACTGTGATCTGCTGGCGATAGGCGGTCAGTCAAGCAACACGCTCCAGCCATCCCAAAGAAGCCAGAGGCAAGCCCCCATGACTGAACATCGCTCGACCGGACATCTTTCCCCAAATGCCCATTTCCGCACCAGTCTGCTTGAGGAAAACGATGGGCCAGGAGCCAATCCCACTGACAACCAGACGATGGGCGAGATCATCGCCGCGCGTTTCTCGCGCCGTGGTTTCCTGCAGGGATCGCTCGCGGCAACCGCCATCGCCGTCACCGTCAGCCCGCTCGCGCTGATCCTCGCCGACGATGCCCGCGCCGCCGGCGGCTCGGCCTTCAGCTTCAACGAGGTCGAGGCCGGCGTCGACGACAAGCATCATGTCGCCGCCGGCTACGACGCCGACGTGCTGCTGCGTTGGGGCGATCCGCTGTTCGCCGATTCGCCGGACTTCGATCCGACAAAACAGTCGGCGCAGGCCCAGGAAAGACAGTTTGGCTACAACAACGACTATGTCGGCTATATCCCGATCGACGGCTCGGCCGAGCATGGCCTGCTGGTGGTCAACCACGAATACACCAATCCGCATCTGATGTTCCCGGGCATCGTGAAAGTCGGCGAGAAGGACGGCAAAAAAGCGCTCGAAATAGCGCCCTTGAGCAAGGAACAGGTCGATGTCGAGATGGCAGCACACGGCGGCACCATCGTCGAGATCCGCAAGGAGTCGGGCAAATGGCAGGTGGTGCGCGACGGCAAGCTCAATCGCCGCATCACCTCCAACACCGAGATGGCACTGTCCGGCCCGGTCGCCGGACATGACCGCGTCAAGACCAGTGCCGATCCGACCGGCACGAAGGTCTTCGGCACCGCCAACAATTGTGCCGGCGGTGTCACGCCCTGGGGCACCTACGTCATGGCCGAGGAAAACATCCACGGCTATTTCTCGGGCGAACTGCCGGCCGGTCACGCGGAAGCCGCCAACTACAAGCGCTTGGGCATTCCCGAAGGCGCCTATGAATGGGCGGCGCATTATGACCGCTTCGACATCGGCAAGGAGCCGAACGAGCCCAACCGCTTCGGCTGGATCGTTGAGGTCGACGTCAACGACCCGACCTCGGTGCCGAGGAAGCGCACTGCGATGGGCCGCTTCAAGCATGAGGGCGCTGAATCAATCGTCGCCAAGGATGGCCGTGTCGTCTTTTATCTCGGCGACGACGAGCGCTTCGACTATGTCTACAAATTCGTCACCGCCGGCAAGTTCAACGCCGAGGACCGCGCCGCCAACATGGATCTTCTCGACGACGGCTCGCTCTACGTCGCCAAATTCGCCGAGGACCGGTCGATCGAATGGCTGCCCATCGTCTTCGGCCAGGGCCCGCTGACGGCGGAGAACGGCTTTGCCAGCCAGGCCGACGTGCTGATCGAGACGCGCCGCGCCGCCGACCTGCTCGGCGCCACCAAGATGGATCGCCCCGAGGATATCCAGCCCAATCCGACGACCGGCAAAGTCTACGTCATGCTGACCAACAATTCGAAGCGCAAGACGGATCAGGTCGATGCCGCCAACCCGCGCGCCGAAAACGCCTTCGGCCACATCATCGAGATCGTCGAGGACGGTGGCGATTTCACTGCTGCCAAGGGCAAGTGGGAAGTGCTGCTGAAATGCGGCGATCCCTCGGTGGCCGAAGTCGGCGCCACCTTCTCGACCGCAACCACCGCCAATGGCTGGTTCGGCATGCCGGACAATTGCGCCATCGATTCGGCCGGCCGGCTCTGGGTCTCGACCGATGGACAGGGCCCGAAGGCGACCGGCCGCACCGATGGCCTGTGGGCGGTCGACACCGAAGGCGAGGCGCGAGCGACCTCGAAGCTGTTCTTCCGCGTGCCGATCGGCGCCGAAATGTGCGGTCCGCTATTCACGCCCGACGACCAGACCGCCTTCGTCGCGGTTCAGCATCCGGCCGATGGCGGCGAAGACTGGGAGCCTTTTGGCCGTCCCTCTTACTATGAGGACCTGTCGACCCGCTGGCCCGACTTCAAGCCTGACATGCCGGTGCGGCCATCGGTCGTCGCCATCACTAAGCAGGGCGGCGGCAAGATCGCGGTCTGAATCGCCGCAAGGTGCTAGCAGCGCCAAGGAAGGATTTCGTCGATACGAAATCCTTCCTTTTCCTGATGCGCGGGAATGCGCCTGATGGGCTCATTCGGCGCGCTGAACCACGGCCACGTTCATCATGCTTCTCAACCTGAAGCCAATGGACTCGTATAATCCTATGGCCGTGGTGTTGCTGGCATAGGCGTGGAGATAGGGAACTTCGCCGCGCGCCGCTATCTGGTTTGCCACGAACAGCGACAGCAGCTTGCCCAGGCCACCGCCCCGAAATTCCGGATGTGAGCACACCCCGCTAAGTTCGGTATAGCCGGGTTGCTTCATGCGTTCGCCGGCCATCGCCGCAAGTCGGCCCTCGATCTTCACACCCCAAAAATCGCCGAGGCTCAAGGCTTCGAGCGTGAATGGGCCAGGCTTGGTGACCAATGCCAAGGCGAGCATCTCAGCTGCATCGTCTCGCGTCAGACGTTGCACGCGCTTGTCGGAGACCATCTGCAATGGCCGCTCGGCAATCATCTGAACCCCGGGCGCGGTCGAAGTCGCCGAAAGTTCCGCGGGCAGAGCAATGGCGTCCACCTGAAGCAGGATCGCACTCTCGCCTGGGGACACAAGTTTTCCGAGCGCCTGCAGGCTTTCCGCATCGTCCGCGGCACTGGCGGCGAAGGGAGCTATCGAGGGCCGATACCGCATGGCGAGGTCGTCACCTTGCGCGAAGGCTTGGTGTCGCGTCCGAAGCGCGCTCCACACGGGACGGTCAAGCAGGTATTTCATCGCGCGGCACCTTCCGGCTTCCTTACACGACGGTCGAGAGGCGCCGCGGCGAGGCCGTCCTCGATGGCGGCCAGCTGATCAAGAAGCGGCCCAGAAAGATCCGCGCACAGATTCGCGACGGCATTCTCGATGCGCGGCCAGACGTCGTGCTTTGCAACATCGACCAGCCGCTGGCCGTGCAGGGTGAGGCAGACAATCCTGCGCCGCTGGTCATCATCCGATGGACTGACCTCGACCAGTCCCAATTCGGCCAGAAGCGACACGCTCCGCGTTACACCTGGCTGCGCGACCCCGAGGGATTTCGCCAGTTCCCCGACTGGCAGCGGGCCCAGCCTGTCGAGCGCAGCCAGCAGCGGGTACTGGCTCGACTGAACCGGCACATCGAGGCAGTCGAGCAGGCGCTGCGTATCCGCCTGCAATTGCTCGCCAATACGCTTCAGCCTGCTGCCCAGGCACAGGAAGCCAAGGGACCTTATGACGTCTTCCATAATCGACCCGCCAGCACATTGATAACATCATATATAACATTATATGGAAATCAAGCGCCGCCATCGCACGGCCGCTTTCAAGCGTCGTCACCAGATTAGGTCGCCTTGGGTCGGGAACATCGCTCGGATGCTGGCGCTGCGTCGCCTGGGCAGGCCGTTCGGTCAGGTCCGCAGCCGGTACCCGGTCCTGAAGATCCACGCGACGATCGCTATGCAGATAAACAGGAAAACGACGGTCATGCCGAGGCTGACGCCGATCGAGACGTCGGACTTGCCGTAGAAGCTCCAGCGAAAGCCGCTGACCAGATAGAGGACGGGGTTGAACAGCGTCACCGAGCGCCAGACGCCGGGCAGCATGTCGATCGAATAGAAGCTGCCGCCAAGGAAGGTCAGCGGCGTGATGATCAGCAGCGGCACCAGCTGCAGCTGCTCGAAGCTTCTCGCCCAGATGCCGATGATGAAACCGAACAGGCTGAAGGTCACCGCCGTCAGCACCAGGAAGGCAAGCATCCAGAACGGATGCTCGATGGTCAGCGGCACGAACAGCGCTGCGGTCGCCAGTATGATCAGGCCGAGTATGATCGACTTGGTCGCCGCACCCCCGACATAGGCAATGATGATCTCCAGATAGGACACCGGCGCCGACAGCAATTCGTAGATCGAGCCGACAAATTTCGGGAAATAGATGGCGAAAGAGGCGTTGGAGATCGACTGCGTCAGCAGCGACAGCATGATCAGCCCCGGCACGATGAAGGCGCCGTAGCTGATGCCGTCGATCTCGGTGATGCGCGAGCCGATGGCCGAGCCGAAGACGACGAAATAGAGCGATGTCGAGATGACCGGCGAAACAATGCTCTGCAGCACGGTCCGAAAGGCGCGCGCCATTTCCATCTTGTAGATCGCCCAGACGGCTCGCAGGTTCATGCGTCCCTCCTCACCAGATTAACGAAGATCTCCTCGAGCGAGCTGTTTTGCGTGTCGATATCGCGGAACTGGATGCCGGCCGTCTCAAGGTCGCGCAGCAGCGAGGCGACGCCTGGCCGTTCGCTCTGGTTGTCATAGGTGTAAGTCAGTTGATTGCCGTCCGGCGAAAGCTCCAGCGCATAGCGCGAAAACGTCTCGGGTATGGTGACAAGCGGACTGCGCAATTCCAGCAAAAGCCTTTTGCGGCCGAGCGTGCGCATCAGTTCGGCCTTGTCCTCGACCAGCACGATCTCGCCGCGATTGATGACGCCGACGCGGTCGGCCATCGCCTCGGCCTCCTCGATATAGTGCGTCGTCAGGATGATGGTGACGCCATCCTCGCGCAGCCGGCGCACCATCGCCCACATGTCCTGGCGCAGCTCGACGTCGACGCCGGCTGTCGGTTCGTCGAGGAACAGCACCCGTGGTTCGTGCGACAGCGCCTTGGCGATCATCAGCCGCCGCTTCATGCCGCCGGACAGGGTGATCGCCTTGGCGTCCTTCTTGTCCCACAACGACAGATCACGCAGCACCTTCTCGACGAAGGCGTGGTCGGCCGGCTTGCCGAACAGGCCGCGGCTGTAGTTGACCGTCGCCCATACGCTCTCGAACGCGTCGATGGTCAGTTCCTGCGGCACCAGCCCGATCAGGCTGCGCGCGGTGCGATAATTCCGGCTGATGTCGTTGCCGTCCACGGTGACCGTGCCCGACGAGCGGTTGACGATACCGCAGACGATCGAGATCAGCGTCGTCTTGCCGGCGCCGTTCGGCCCGAGCAGCGCAAAGATCTCGCCGCGCTCGATATCGAGGTTGATCTCCTTCAGCGCCTTGAAACCGGTGGCGTAGGTCTTGGTGACCCCGGAAATGGAAATGATGGATGGCATGGCTGAAAAACGGCTGCTTGAAAGGAAGTCTGTTGATTTTAGTCCGCTGAATGTCGGTGCGCGCAGCTGGAAGTCAATGGCTCTCCTGACAGTTCTGGACATCGACATGTGAGGACGCATCCACAGCTGCCGCGGTCCTGCGGCGTTCCGCCTCGCGTGACGCCACGCCGCTTTGACCGGTCGGCGCATCCGGCCTATCTTCCCTGACATAGCAGCAGCCGGAGCCCACCATGGACCCGCTCATCCTTTCGCGCATCCAATTCGGCGCGAACATCTCGTTCCATATCCTGTTTCCGGCTATCACCATTGCGCTTGGCTGGGTGCTGCTGTTCTTCAAGCTTCGCTACAACGCCACAGGCGATTCCGCCTGGATGCGCGCCTATTTTACCTGGGTGAAGGTGTTCGCGCTGTCCTTTGCCATGGGCGTGGTTTCAGGCGTCACCATGAGCTTCCAGTTCGGCACCAACTGGCCGGGTTACATGGAGACCGTCGGCAACATCGCCGGCCCGCTGCTCGCATATGAGATCCTCACCGCCTTCTTTCTCGAGGCGGCTTTCCTCGGCATCATGCTGTTCGGCTTCCGCCGCGTCTCCAACCGCATCCACACGCTGGCAACCGTGCTGGTGGCCGGCGGCACCACCCTGTCCGCCTTCTGGATCATCGCGCTCAATTCCTGGATGCAGACGCCGGTCGGCTTCGAGATGCGCAACGGCGTAGCGCACGCTATCGACTGGTGGGCGATCGTCTTCAACCCGTCCATGCCCTACCGGCTCGTCCACATGCTGCTTGCCTCCGGCCTGACGGTCTCGTTCCTGATCGCCGGCCTGTCGGCGCTGCGCTATCTCTATGGCGACCGCTCGGAATCGATGTGGAAGGCCTTGCGCACCGGTGTCTTCACCGCGGCGATCCTGATCCCCATCCAGATCTTCGCCGGCGACCAGCATGGCCTCAACACGCTGGAGCATCAGCCGCAGAAGATCGCCGCCATGGAGGCCAACTGGAACACCGGCCCCAATGTGCCGCTGGTCCTTTTCGCGCTTCCCGACGAGGCGGCAAGGGAGAACAAATTCGAAGTCACCATCCCCGACGGCGCCAGCCTCATCCTCAGGCACAGCGCCAGTGGCGTCGTGCCGGGGCTGAACGACTATGCCGGCAACCACCCGCCGGTGTTCCCGGTGTTCTGGGCTTTCCGCATCATGGTCGGCACCGGCGTCCTGATGCTCGTCGTCTCCTGGTCGGCCGCCTTTTTCCTCAAGCGCCGCCACAGCCTGCCGAAACCGCTGGCGCTGGTGATGGTGCCGATGGCGCTGTCCGGCTGGCTAGCGACGCTGGCCGGCTGGTACACCACCGAGATCGGCCGCCAGCCCTGGCTGGTCACCGGCGTGCTCAGGACCGTCGATGCCGTCGGCCCGGTCGCCGGCAGCCAGGTCGCGCTGTCGCTTGCGGTCTATCTCATCCTCTATGCGCTGCTTCTGACCGCCTATCTCGGCGTACTGGTCTATCTGGCGCTGAAGGCGGCGAAGGACGGCGATACCTCGCCGCTGCCGGGCGTTCTCGACGCGCCGCTGTCGCAGCCGGCGGCGAAATAGGAGGAATGGTGATGACCCTCGACTGGCCGACATTGCTCCCCCTCATCTTCGCCGGCCTGATGGGCCTTGCCATCCTGATCTACGTCATCCTCGACGGCTTCGATCTCGGCATCGGCATCCTGTTCGCGGCCTCCGAGGACGCCGAGCAGGACACGATGATCGCGGCAATAGGCCCGTTCTGGGACGCCAACGAGACCTGGCTGGTGCTGGCCGTCGGCCTGCTGCTGGTCGCCTTTCCGCTGGCGCACGGCACCATCCTCACCGCGCTCTACATCCCGGTCTTCCTGCTCCTTGTCGGCTTGATCCTGCGCGGCGTTGCCTTCGATTTCCGTGCCAAGGTGCCGGCCGGCCGGAAGCATCGCTGGAACCGCATCTTCTTCCTGGGTTCGGTCATCGCCTCGCTGGCGCAGGGCTACATGCTGGGGATCTATGTGCTCGGCCTGGATGTCGGCCTCGGCGGCATGGCCTTCGGCGCGCTGGTGGCGCTCTGCCTTGCCGCCGCCTATGCGGCGATGGGCGCGGCCTGGGTCATCTACAAGACGGACGGCGAATTGCAGAAGAAGGCGGTGCTCTGGCTGCGCCGGGCGCTGGTGCTGACCGCGCTCGGCATGGTCGCCGTCTCGCTGGCCACGCCGCTCGCCAGTCCGCGCATCTTCGACAAATGGTTCGTCTGGCCCGCCATGCTCTATTTGTCGCCGCTGCCGATCCTGTCGGCGGTGCTGTTCGCGTGGCTGTGGCGGCAGACCTTCCATCTGCCTAAGACGGACGATCGCCATGCACTGACGCCGTTCTTGACGCTGGCTGCCATCTTCACGCTGGGCTTTGCCGGGCTCGCCTGGTCGTTCTATCCCTTCGTCGTTCCCGACAGGCTGACCATCTGGCAGGCGGCGTCCGCGCCTGAAAGCCTCGCCATCATCCTGGCCGGCACGGTGGTCGTGCTGCCGATCATCATTTTCTATTCGTTTTATGCCTACCGCGTGTTCGGCGGCAAGGCGACGGATCTGACCTACGACTGACAGGCAGCAGCCGCCGCACTGCACAATATGTAGGCAGCCTGCCGGTCGGGCGGGTATTGGATCGTGAAGACGGCCTTCCCAATCCTACTGGGAAACGCCGATTCGCGCTGATTTCGATGGTTTGGCATGTCTGTTGCTTTGCCCTGACGACCAATCGGTTTTGTTCAGTCAAAGGGAAAAATAATGAACCGTCGCAATGTATTCATGCTGGCCTTCGCCGCCGTGGCTGGAATCGCCATGGCTCCGTTTCCGCAGGCGCGGGCTGACGCCTTGAGCGACATCGGCGCGCGGGGCACCATCCGCATCGCCGTCCCACAGGATTTCCCACCCTTCGGCAGTGTCGGCGCCGACATGACGCCGCAAGGCTATGACATCGATATCGCCAATCTGATTGGCGAAAAGCTCGGCGCCAAGGTCGAGATCGTCCCGGTCACCAGCGCCAACCGCATTCCCTATCTCCAGACCAACAAGGTCGACCTGGTCATCTCCAGCCTCGGCAAGAATCCCGATCGCGAGAAGGTCATCGACTTTTCCGAAGCCTACGCCCCCTTCTACAATGGCGTGTTCGCTCCGGCGGACGTCGCGGTCGCGAAGGCGGAAGACCTCGCTGGCAAGACCGTTGGCGTCACCCGCGGCGCGATCGAAGACCTCGAACTGACCAAGGTCGTGCCGGCGAGCGTCGAGATCAAGCGGTACGAGGACAACAACGGCACTATTTCCGCTTTCCTTTCGGGGCAGGTCGAGGTGATCGCAACCGGGAATGTCGTCGCCGCCGCCATCCTCGAAAAGAACCCGCCCAAGCGGCCCGAGCTCAAGTTCCTGATCAAGAACTCGCCCTGCTACATCGGCATGAATAAGGAGCAGCCGGCATTGATGGCCAAGATCAACGGTATCATCGCCGCTGCCAGGTCCGACGGCGCCCTCAACGCGATTTCGCAAAAATGGCTGAAGGTGGACCTGCCGGCTGACCTGTGATCGCCGCCCGCCGCGTGTGGCTGAGGTCAGATAGCAAGCCATGACCTATCATTTCGATTTCGGCTGGCTGATCGATTCTCTGCCGGTGCTGCTCAAGGGCATCCGGATTACCGTGCAGCTCATCCTGATCGGTGCGGTGTTCGGCGTGGCATTGGGCATTGCCTGCGCCTGGGTGCGGGCGCTGGGGCCGAAATGGCTAAAACCTGTCGTCGCGACCTATGTCGAGCTGATCCGCAACACGCCGTTTCTGATCCAGCTGTTCTTCATCTTCTTCGGCCTGCCGTCGCTTGGCATCAGGATGTCGGAACTGACCGCCGCCAACCTCGCCATGATCGTTAACCTCGGCGCCTACAGCTGCGAGATCATCCGCGCCGGCATTCAGGCCACGCCACGTGGCCAGTTCGAGGCCGGCGCGAGTCTCGCCATGACCCCGTTCCAGGCCTTCTGGTATGTGGTTCTGGTCCCGGCGCTGCAGCGCATCTGGCCTGCGCTGTCGTCGCAGATCGTCATCGTCATGCTAGGTTCGGCCGTCGTTTCGCAGATCGCCGCCGAGGACCTGACCTTCGCCGCCAACTTTATCCAGTCGCGCAATTTCAGGGCCTTCGAAACCTACATCGTCTCCACCTTGATCTACCTGGCCCTCGCCATCCTGCTGCGCCAGCTGCTGGCCGGCCTGGGCTGGATGCTGTTTCCAAGGAAGGCGTCGCGATGAGACAAGCGCCATGATCGAGTTCAGCTTCTGGGACATCCTGCGTAACCTGCTTTTGGCCGCCCGCTGGACCGTTGTGCTTTCGCTGGTCTCCTTCATCGGCGGCGGCATCGTCGGTGCGGCCCTGCTTTTCCTGCGCATCGGCGGCCGGCATTGGCTGCGGCTTCTGTCACGCGGCTACATCCAGCTGTTCCAGGGCACACCGCTCTTGATGCAGCTCTTTCTCGCCTTCTTCGGCCTTGGCCTGTTCGGCGTCGACGTTCCCGCCTGGCTTGCCGCTTGTGTCGCGCTCGTCCTGTGGACCGCCGCCTTCCTCGCTGAAATCTGGCGCGGCTGCGTCGAGAGCATCGCCAAGGGTCAATGGGAGGCGTCCGCCAGCCTCGGCATGGGTTACCTCCAGCAGATGCGCTACGTCATCCTGCCGCAGGCGCTGAAAGTGGCGGTGCCGCCGACCGTCGGCTTCTCGGTGCAGGTGGTGAAGGGCACCGCGCTCACTTCCATCATCGGCTTCGTCGAATTGTCGAAGGCGGGTTCGATCGTCACCAACGCGACGTTCCAGCCGTTCACGGTCTATGGTCTGGTTGCGCTCATCTACTTTGCTTTGTGCTGGCCGCTGTCGAAATCGAGCCAGCTCCTGGAAAGGAAGCTCAATGTCGCTCATCGCAATCACTGAGGTGAAGAAGCGCTTCGGCGACAACGAGGTGCTGAAGGGGATTTCCATCGACATCGCGCCGGGCGAGGTCGTCGCCATCATCGGCAAGAGCGGGTCCGGCAAGTCGACGCTGCTGCGCTGCATCAACGGGCTGGAGACCATCGATGAAGGTTCGATCGTTGTCGCCGGCGCCCAGTTCCTGCCCGACGAGGTGCATCTCAAGGCGCTGCGCCTGAAGGTCGGCATGATCTTTCAGCAATTCAACCTGTTTCCGCATCTCACGGCCGGCGGCAATGTCATGCTGTCGCAGATGGTGGTAAAGAAGACGCCGAAAAAAGCCGCCGAAGCGGTCGCGCGAAAAATGCTCGACCGCGTCGGTCTCGCCCACAAGTTCGACGCCTTGCCGGATGAACTGTCCGGCGGCCAGCAGCAGCGCGTGGCGATCGCCCGGGCGCTAGCCATGCAGCCCATCGCGCTGCTATGCGACGAGATCACCTCGGCGCTCGACCCCGAACTCGTTGCCGAGGTGCTGGCGGTCGTCAAGGAATTGGCCGCGGAAGGCATGACGCTGGTGATGGTCACCCACGAGATGCGCTTCGCCCGCGACGTCTGCTCGCGCGTCGTCTTCATGCATCAGGGCCGCGTCCACGAGATCGGCGCCCCCGAGGACGTCTTCGCCAACCCCAGGACGCCGGAGCTCAGGCAGTTTCTGGGCGTGCACTAAGCGGGCATTGCTGCCCGCTCGCTGCCCTAAGCGCGTCGCAAAAGATCAGCTCTTGTTGGCGACCAGCACCAGCACCGGCTTGTCGCTGTAAAGGCTGGGGAATAGCGTCTTCAAATTCTCGACCTTGGGCAGGTCGTTGTAGACGATGTAGGGGTAGGTCGGGTTCAGCGTCAAAAAGTCCTGGTGATAGTCTTCGGCCGGATAGAACGTCTTTCCGGTCTCCAGCGTGGTCACGATCGGCTCTGGAAACACCTTGGCCTTGTCGAGCTGGGCGATGTAGCTCTCGGCGATCTTCTTCTGGGCATCGTTTTCGGCAAAAATCGTCGAACGGTATTGCGGGCCGCGGTCCGGACCCTGATAGTTCAGCTGCGTCGGGTTGTGCGCGACCGAGAAATACACCTGCAGCAACTGGCCGTAGCTCACCTCTGTCGGCTCGTAGGTGATCTCGACGGCTTCGGCGTGCCCGGTCCGGCCGGTGCCGACCGTCTCGTAGACGGCAGTGTCCTTGTCGCCGCCGGCGTAGCCGGAGACGGCGCTGGTCACGCCCTTGACGTGCTGGAACACGCCTTGCACGCCCCAGAAGCAGCCACCGGCGAAGACCGCCTTCGCGGTGCCGGCGGCGGGTTTCTCGTCCATCGCCGGCGGCGGGATCACCACCGCCTCCTCGGCCGAGCTTGCCGGCGTCTGCCACAAGGCGGCGCCGGCCGCCGCGAGCATCAGCGCCGCAAGCGCGCCCCTGGCGAAGCTCGTCGAGCGCCTCGCAATGGGTTCTCGAATGCCAGTCATGTCTGATCTCCATTGATGGTGTTGTGACTATAGAACATTTGGGTCCGCCGGCGTCTCACATTGCCGTGCGTACTTTCGGGCCGTGCGTATTTGGAATGGTGCACCGGCGCGGGATTGAAACCCCGCGCCGGTGCCGCGAGGGCTTGCCGGACCTACTTGGCCATGCCCATGGCGTCGCAGGCCTTGGTTGCCTCATCCTTCTTCATCGCGTCGGTCTCCATGGCTGCTTTGTCTATGCACTCCTTCATCTTTTCGGCGGCCATCGGATCGGCCGGCTTCATCGCGTCGGTGGCCATCGCATCGGCGGGCTTCATGGCATCCGTGGCCATCGGCTTCATCGCATCTTCGGCGCGGGCAATGCCGCCGGCGAAAAGCGCCGTCGAGCAAAGCGCGAAGGCGAGCGCCGGCAGCGTCAGTCGGGTAAAGTTGGTCATGGTGGTCTCCTCTGGGTGGCGCGCTGATGCGGCCGGCATGTGCGGCGCCGCTCATGCGGCGTTGCGCAGATCTTTGGATTCTAGTTCGTCGCGGCGGCCAGGATCGGTCCGCCATCCGGCACTTGCACCAGCACCGCGGTGCTTAGCCCGCTCGGCGGTGCCGGCAGCGGCAGCGCGATGGCCTCGCCGGTCCAGGCGCCAAGCCTGGAGAGGGAATGCACGACGTTGGCATGCGGCAGCGTGCGTCCGGTGTTTTCGCCGCGCGCCACCGGCACTTCGATGACGCCCTGCCGGTAGCGCACCAGCCAGATATCGGCCTTGCCGCCCGGCACCGGGCCGGCGCCGACGGCGATCTTGCCGCCGTCGAGTGACAGCGAGGGTCCTTTCGCGCGGCCGCTGCTCGAAATCAGCTGCTCGATCTCGCCGGGCCGGGCGCCGACCGCATCGGAATTGCCATTGACCACCACTTGCGGCGTGAACGGACCCGAACGGCCGAGAGACGGCTCGTAGCGGACCTGACGCTGGGTGAATTCCTCCCTGCCGAAAGTGTCCTTCCAGCCGAGATAGTCCCAGTAGGTGACGTTGAAGGAGAGCGCCAGCACATCAGGCCGGTCCTTGACCTTGATGAGATTGGCGTTGGCCGGTGGGCAGGATGAGCAGCCCTGGCTGGTGAACAGCTCCACCACGGTGAGCGGCTGGCCGGCGGCGCCGGTTGCTGAAAACAGAACAGCGGCGAGCCCTACAAGGACCGCGCCTGCGCTTGATTGCGTCGCGCTCCCGCTGCGTTTGGCTTGTGATCCAGTCATCGGCTGTCCTCCGCTGCGACGGGCGTGAAGCGCCGTCATGTTCACACTTCGGCGCCGCAGTGCGGTTCGTTACAGCCATCACCGCTTCGTGATCGTTTATCTTCGTTTGCTGCCGGCGCGATGCCGCGAATAACGGCGTATTCGGCCGCCTGCGCTCAGCCCTGGCGCCGCGTTTCCATGTAGTGCCATAGGCCG
This sequence comes from Mesorhizobium sp. WSM4842, assembly GCF_055901575.1. Lineage (NCBI taxonomy): Bacteria > Pseudomonadati > Pseudomonadota > Alphaproteobacteria > Hyphomicrobiales > Phyllobacteriaceae > Mesorhizobium > Mesorhizobium sp. WSM4842. The sequence goes on along the minus strand of NZ_CM148372.1, from coordinate 878,769 downwards.
GCCGCGACGGCACCGGCCGCAATACAAACGGCGATCCAGATCCCGGTGTTGCCGCCCACATTGCCGAACGCGGCGCCCAGCACCACCCCCCCCGAGAATGCCCCAAACCAGCTTGCTCGCCATTGGTTTGTCCTTTCGTGAGTTCGGAAGGATAAGAGCCTTGCATAGCTGTGTGGTCATTTCGACACCGGACGGAGACCGGAAAATGGCCGGCACCGATGGATGCCGCTTCGGCTTTCGCCAGCCACTAATGCTGGAACACAGGCGGGGTGAGCGCAAACCTGACGCGATTGCCCTGGCGCCGCGCCCGGCCGCTTGCCCGGGCAAGCTGCCCCTGCTAAAGCCGCCCCATCATGACCACGCCGATCAAAAACATCCGCAATTTCTCCATCGTCGCCCATATCGACCATGGCAAATCCACGCTTGCCGACCGGCTGATCCAGTCCACCGGCGGGCTGGAGCTGCGCGACATGAAGGAGCAGGTGCTGGACTCGATGGATATCGAGCGTGAGCGCGGCATCACCATCAAGGCGCAGACGGTCCGGCTGAAATACCGCGCCAACAATGGCGAGGACTATATCCTCAACCTGATCGATACGCCCGGCCATGTCGACTTCGCCTACGAAGTGTCGCGGTCGCTCGCCGCCTGCGAAGGCTCGCTGCTGGTCGTCGATGCCTCTCAAGGCGTCGAGGCGCAGACGCTGGCCAATGTCTACCAGGCCATCGACAACAACCACGAGATCGTCGTGGTGCTGAACAAGGTCGATCTGCCCGCCGCCGAGCCCGAGCGCATCCGCGAGCAGGTCGAGGAGGTGATCGGCATCGATGCCTCCAACGCCGTGCTGATCTCGGCCAAGACCGGGCTCGGCATTCCCGACGTGCTGGAGGCGATCGTCAACGATTTGCCGCCGCCGCGCGAGGGCGACATCACAGCACCGCTGAAGGCGATGCTGGTCGACAGCTGGTACGACGCCTATCTCGGCGTCATCGTGCTGGTCCGCATCATCGACGGCGTGCTGAAGAAGGGCCAGACCATCCGCATGATGGGCACCGGCGCCAAGTACCTTGTCGAGCGCACCGGCGTCTTCACGCCGGCCCGCATCAATGTCGACGAGCTCGGCCCCGGCGAATTCGGCTTCTTCACCGGCTCGATCAAGGAAGTCGCCGATACCCGCGTCGGCGACACCATCACCGAGGACAAGCGCCAGACGGCCCAGGCCCTGCCCGGCTTCAAGCCGGCGCAGCCGGTGGTGTTCTGCGGCCTGTTCCCGGTCGACGCCGCCGATTTCGAGGATCTTCGCGCCGCGGTCGGCAAACTGCGCCTCAACGATGCTTCCTTCTCCTTCGAAATGGAAACCAGCGCGGCCCTCGGCTTCGGCTATCGCTGCGGCTTCCTTGGCCTTTTGCACCTCGAAATCATCCAGGAGCGGCTGGAGCGCGAGTTCAACCTCAACCTCATCGCCACTGCGCCCTCGGTCGTCTACCGGCTGCTGTTGAACGACGGCACGACGAAGGAATTGCACAACCCGGCCGACATGCCCGACGTGGTCAAAATCCAGGCGATCGAAGAGCCGTGGATTCGCGCCACCATCCTGACGCCCGACGAGTATCTCGGCGGCATCCTAAAACTCTGCCAGGACCGGCGCGGCATCCAGGCCGATCTGTCCTATGTCGGCAAGCGCGCCATGCTGACCTACGATCTGCCGCTCAACGAGGTTGTCTTCGACTTCTACGACCGGCTGAAGTCGATCTCCAAGGGCTACGCCTCCTTCGACTATCATTTGACCGATTATCGCGAGGGCGACCTGGTCAAAATGTCGATCCTGGTCAATGAGGAGCCGGTCGACGCGCTGTCGATGCTGGTCCACCGCACGGCGGCGGAAAAGCGCGGCCGGCTGATGTGCGAGAAGCTGAAGGAACTTATCCCGCACCATCTGTTCAAGATCCCGATCCAGGCGGCCATCGGCGGCAAGGTCATCGCCCGCGAAACGATCTCGGCGCTGCGCAAGGACGTCACCGCCAAATGCTACGGCGGCGACGTCTCACGCAAGCGCAAGCTGCTCGACAAGCAGAAAGAGGGCAAGAAGCGGATGCGCCAGTTCGGCAAGGTCGATATCCCGCAGGAGGCGTTTATCCAGGCGCTGAAGATGGGGGACTGAGAAGCCGGTTGGCGCGCAGCGCGCCAAGTCATCGATCCGGTGGATCGATGACAGGCTTCGAAAGCGGGGGAGCTGCCGGAGGCAGCGGGCCCCCCGCCAGCGCGGCGTTGAAGCTGCCCGGTAGAGAGCGAGTGTAACGACCCAGTCGCCATTGCGTTTTCTACCCCCGATTGTATCTTTGCCTCGGGGTCTTTGGGGAAAATCGCCTTTCATGCGCAAATATGTTGTTCCGTTCCTTTCGCTTTTTCTTGATTTCATCTGGATCAACGCCGTTGTAGGTCTGGCTATCTATCTAGCGCCATCACTACCGGAAACTGCGTTTGGCGGACCTTTGCCGTGGTCGGCGCAAATCGTCATTTCCCTGGTCTTGCTCTCGATTAATCGCCTGCTGAACCTCTCGCTCGGTGAGTATCTGCTATCCTACGCTGTCGCTGAATGGGAAGCCGGCGTGCGGCTTCGCCAATGGCCAAACCTCCTCCTTGGGACGGTCGGAGTCCTGTCCGGCGTAAACGAGCTGGTGCGCGGGACCGAGCCTGGCACCGGAGTGCCGTTCCTTTTCATGGTGGAGGAAACACGGCTCAAGATGGTCTCGCTCATGGTCTACGGAGCGCTCTATGGTTTGGGGGGCATCATGTTGCTGAGGTTTGCAACAGGTGCGAAACTGCTCAACGCCGCCTTATTAGCGAGCGGCGCTGTGATCTTTGCGATCAACATGCTGTTCAGCCATGACGCAATGGTTGAAGCAATCATCGCGCGCAACGAAGATCAAGGCAGACCAATCACCTGGGGAGCGGCAGAACAAGTCGTGGCGTTCTCGCCATACTATCTCGCAGTTATGTTGGCTGTCATGGCCGCGATCCTGTACTTTTGCCGGGAGCGCCCGGCAGCCCGGTGACCGGCAAGCTGCTCGACAAGCAGAAAGAGGGCAAAGGAACGCGCGGCAGTTCGGCAAGGTAGATATGCCGCAGGAGGCGTTATCCACGCTGAAAATGGGGACTGAGCGAGCTGCGCCACGAAAACCAACGATTGGAGAACGCCCTTTCCTGAAGTATCCTTGGGCTTGGAAGGGGGATCTCAATGCGTTCCGCCAACCCTGCCATCTCCGATATCGTCGCCGCGATTGGCCTGGCGATCGGTGGCGCCTTTGGGCTTGCCGGCACCTTCGTGGCGAGCGCCGAGCTGCGCGAAACACTTTGGACGATCGACGGCGTCGCACTCGTGGTGGCAGCCGCCCTGTTAACGATGAAGTACCAGCGGCTGGGCAATGACTGGGTCGCGGCCGGGTTCCTCACCTTCGTCGCCGGCGAGAGCCTGCTGCTGTCAGGCAATGCCGCAGGCCTCGAGGCCAGCGTTCCCTCCTATGTCGGGGGCATCTCGCTTTGGGCGGCCGCCCTTGTCATGGTCAGCGCGCCGAAAACCTTCGCACTGTGGATGCGCCTGACCGCTGTCGTGGCCGCTGTGCTGTTTGTCGTGTCGGCAGGCCTGATCCTCTGGGGCGCCCCTTTGCTGGCGACTTCGGCGCCGCTGCCCGCTGCCGGATATCCGTTTCTGGTCCTCACATTCATCGGCTGGATCTGGACCCTGCTGAAATCAGGCCGATGAGTGGCCCATGTCTTCGCCCGTCGAAATCCGCAACAGCCCCACCGGAAAAATCTTTCCCGCGCTCGGGCCGCTCCTGATCGCTGCGATCTTCGGCTTCTTCGCGCTGAAGGGGCTTGCGTCAGGCGCCCCGGGCCAAGGGCTGTTCCTGGTGGTGGTGCTGGCGCTTGGCTGCCTGGGGCTTGGTCTGTTCCTGGCGCGCGGCGCGTTCGACACCGGCGTCCAGGTGGTGCTCGACGCCAGTGGCTTTCGCGACCGGCGCGGTGGCGACGTGCTGGTGCCCTGGGAGAAGGTGCGCAGCGCGCACCTCACCTCCGGCGAAGGCGCGGCGATGATCAGCTTCGAACTGACCGAGCCGCCTCCCGATGCGATCAGATATGCGCCGGCCAACGCGCTCGGCCGCTTGCTGCCCTTCGGCAAAAACATCGTCCATATGGAGATATCCTCGCTCGACATCACCGGCGCCGACATGATCGCGGCGATCCGGCGGCTCGCGCCGCATGTGGCGGTGTTGAGGTAAGCGCTCCCCCTTCTCCCCCTTTGTTTGGACTGGGGACATCGCGAACAGGTGTGCGAGGACATCGCGAACAGTTTTGCGCGTTGTGCGCGAGGGGGTTCGGGATGCCGTTCAAGGACAGAAGCGCGATGTCCCCAGTCCAAACAAAGGGGGAGAAGGAAAGGTCGCGCCTTTCGCGACGCGCAGATTTACCGCCACCCCCTTCCACCCCTCCAGCCTCTATGCCATGGTCTCCTCGCGGCCGGGCAGGCCGTTTCATTCCGGGGGGAATCATCATGTTGTCTTACGCTTTCGCGCGGCGCATCGCCGTCGCGCTCTGTCTTGCCGCATCGTTTGCATCGGCGGCTTATGCCGGCGATGTCACCTTCGCCATCAAAAACAGCCATCCCAACGCCATGCGCGTCGAGCTCTACAGCCAGGACCGCGACCATATCTGGCCGGGCAACAATCAGGACTATTATCTCAGCGACGGCGAGACCAAGTCGATCCCGCTGTCCTGCGATGACGGTGAATCGATCTGCTACGGCGCCTGGGTCGACGGTGGCGAGGGCACCTATTGGGGCGTCGGCCCCGGCAACACCGAAAAATGCGACGATTGCTGCTACACCTGCAGCGGCGGCGAGACCGAAGAGATCGATCTGGTTCCGTGAGCGGGAATCTCCCCCTCGAGGGGGGAGATGTCGCCAAAGGCGACAGAGGGGGTCGGTACGTCCGGACGCGACTCGATCGCGGACAAAGGATGCCGGCGCTCCACGCGAGACGACCCCCTCTGGCCTGCCGGCCATCTCCCCCTCAAGGGGGGAGATTACGCGCGCCTGGCCCAGCGCTCGCGGCTTTATCGGCCGGGCCATATCGGCTAAGGGCTTCACAGCAAAAACCTCGCCGCCCCGGACCGCTGCTAAAATATGACCGCCAAATCCTCCCCCCTGTTCCTCGGCATCGACACCGGCGGCACCTATACCGACGCCGTGCTGTGGTCGGAAGCCGGCGGGCCAAGCGGAAAAGTGCACGCCAAAGCCAAGGCGCTGACCACCCGCCACGATCTGGCGGTCGGCATATCAGGCGCGGTCGATGCGGTGCTGCAAAAAGCCGGCACCGATCCTGCAGCGATAAAACTGGTATCGATGTCGACGACGCTCGCCACCAACGCACTGGTCGAAGGCCAGGGTGGCCGCGTGGCGCTGGTGATGATCGGTTTTTCCGAAGGCGATCTTGCCCGCGACGGGCTGAAGGCGGCGCTCGGCACCGACCCTGTGGTGTTCTGCCCCGGCGGCCACGATGTCCATGGCAATGCGGCAAAACTCGACCTGTCCGGGCTGGAGGCGGCGCTGCCGGAACTCGGCGCCTCGGTGTCCGGCTTTGCCGTCTGCGCCTATTTCGCCACCCGCAATCCGGCGCATGAGCTTGCCGCTCGCGACCTCATCCGCGAAAAGACCGGCCTGCCGGTCACCGCCAGCCACGAGCTTTCGGCCAAGCTCGGCGGCCCGCGCCGGGCGCTCACCACGTTGCTCAATGCCCGGCTGATCTCGATGATCGACCGGCTGGTGGCGGCGACCGAAGGGTTTTTGGCCGCCCGCAAGATCGCAGCCCCGCTGATGGTGGTGCGCGGCGATGGCGCTTTGGTCTCGGCCGCCTTCGCCCGCCAGCGGCCGATCGAAACGATCCTTTCCGGCCCCGCCGCCAGCCTTGTCGGCGCCCGCCACATGACCGGCCTCGACGATGCTGTCGTGTCCGATATCGGCGGCACCACCACCGATGTCGCCGTGCTCGACGGCGGTCGTCCCAGGCTCGACCCGGAAGGCGCCACCGTCGGCGGCTTCCGCACCATGGTCGAGGCCGTCGCCATGCGCACTTTTGGGCTCGGCGGCGATTCCGAAGTGGCGCTGGAGGACGGCGCGCTCAACCCGAAAATCCTGCTTGGGCCGCGCCGCCTGGTGCCGCTGGCGTTGGCCGGCATGGTGCATGGCGAGGCGGTGACTGTCGAACTGGAACGCCAAATCCGGGCGCCCAACCCCGGCCGCATGGATGGCCGCTTGGCGGTCAGGACCGGCGTGCCGGAGCGGCTGGCGGCCGGCCTGACCGGCGCCGAAGCCAAGCTTTATGAAATGATCCGCGCGACTCCGCTCACCGTCGACAGGCTTTTGACCTCGAATGCCCAGAACGCCACTTTGAACCGGCTGGTGTCGCGCGGCCTGGTGCATGTCGCCGGCTTCACGCCGTCGGATGCCGCCCATGTGCTGGGCAAGCAGGCCAATTGGGACGCCGCCTCGGCCCGTCTGGGTGCGGAGCTGTTCGCCCGCAAGCGCGACGGGCGCGGGCAGGCGATCGCCGCCTCGCCGGAGGAGATATCGGAACGGGTGCTGACCACGCTGACCCGCCTGTCGGCGGAAGTCATCCTCGAAACCGCCTTTGCCGAGGACGGGCTCGATGGCGCGGCGACCGTGGCGCACGCGCTGGTGCAGCGCGCTGTCGACGCGCATCCCGGCATCGCCCGCCTCAGCGTCGCGCTCGACCGCCCGGTCATCGGCCTCGGCGCCTCGGCGCCGCTGCACTATGCCGGCCTGGCCGAACTGGTCGGCAATGACTGCGTCGTGCCGGAAGATACCGACGTCGCCAACGCGCTTGGCGCCGTCGTTGGCCAGGTCCGCGTCTCAGCCGAGGCCCGCGTCAGCCAGCCCAAGGAAGGGCTGTTCCGCGTTTCGTCCGGGGAGACAGTCCGCGATTTTCTCGACGAGGCTGCGGCGATCGCGGCGGCCGAGGCCGATGTGCGCGCGCTTGCCGCCGGACGGGCCAGGGAAGCCGGCACCGACAGCGCCGAGATCGAGGTCGCCACCGAATTCCGCGTCTCCACCGTCGAAGCCCAGCGCATGTTCATCGAGGCGCATGTCGTGGCGGTGGCGTCGGGAAGGCCAAGGATTGCGGTGTGATGTCAGATGGAGGATTTGGGCGCGGTTGCAAGTCGCTCGAAAACCGCGTTTACCCGTATGCGGCTGCCATTGGGATCGACGATCTGCATGACCAAAATCAGCCGCTTTTGATGAAGCTTGAAGGCGGCCGCCAAGCCTCTGGCCTTGGCGCCTGCCGAAGTTGACCACGGCCAAGTGCCTTTTCCGATCAACGCAGCTTCTCCATTGATCGTTTCTGCTTTCAGATCGGCGGTCCACCCATTACTTGCAGCGACCTGCAGGCCGGGATTGCCGCTGCGGATGACGACCGTGCAATCGCTGCATTGGCCGCCGGTCGAGTAAGCCTGCTGCCAGGTGCCGATGAATTCGGCATCAGCAGCCGCGGCAGGACCAGCGCTCGCGAATGCAAGAGAGAATAGAGCAAAAGCAAGCCAGGCAAATCTCAACATCGGCCAACTCCAAAACGTCTTCTTCATTTGACAGGCAATGTATAAGGCCGGGTTTACTGGAATGAGAAAATTGGCCCGATATGCGATTGCACATAGCCGCTTATGCGCCGCGACGTCGTTTCGCTCCTGCTTCGCCTGGGATGACGAAGTGGACCAAAATACCCACCTTCACCCTAAGCTGAATTGACCGTGCTACCCTGACATGCCAAAGGCCCGGCCAAAGCCTTCATCTTGGAGACACCCCGATGACCGATCGCGTCGAAATCGCCGGATTGCGGATTGCCCGCGAGCTTTATGATTTCGTCGTGAACGAGGCGCTGCGGGGCACCGGCATTGCAGCCGACGCCTTCTGGACCGGCCTCTCGACCATCGTTCACGAGCTTTCGCCGAAGAACCGGGCGCTGCTGGAAAAGCGCGACGCGCTGCAGGACCAGATCGACCGCTGGTATCGCGACAATGGCGCGCCCAGCGATATGGAAGCCTACAAGGGATTCCTGAAGGAGATCGGTTATCTCGTGCCTGAGGGGCCGGCCTTCTCAGTGACGACCGAAAATGTCGACTCGGAGATTTCGGTGGTCGCCGGGCCGCAGCTGGTGGTACCGGTGATGAATGCGCGGTACGCGCTGAACGCCGCCAATGCGCGCTGGGGCTCGCTCTATGACGCGCTCTATGGCACCGACGCCGTTCCCGAGACCGGCGGCGCCGAGAAGGGCGGCAGATTCAATCCCGTGCGCGGCGCCAAGGTCATTGTCTGGGCGAAGGGTTTTCTCGATGAATCGGTGCCGCTCACGACGGGCAAATGGGCTGGGGTGAACGGGCTTTCGGTTGCCAACGGCATGTTGCGGCTGGGCGAGGGCGCCGGCGCCACCACGCTTGCCGACCCCAAACAGTTTGCCGGCTATCGTGGCGACGCCGCCAATCCCGAAGCCGTCCTGCTCACCAGGAATGGTCTGCACATCGAGATCGTCATCGACCATAGCAACCAGATCGGCAAGACCGATCCAGCCGGCATCGCTGATGTCATCTTGGAATCGGCGCTGACCACCATCCAGGACTGCGAGGATTCGGTCGCGGCGGTCGATGCGCAGGACAAGGTCGTGGTCTACCGCAACTGGGTCGGCCTGATGAAGGGCGACCTTGCCGAGGAGATCACCAAGGGCGGCAGGACGTTTACACGAAAACTCAATCCCGACCGATCGTACACGGCGCCCGATGGCGGCGCGCTGACGCTGCCAGGCCGCTCGCTGATGCTGATCCGCAACGTCGGTCACCTCATGACCAATCCGGCGATAACAGACCGCGACGGCAACGAGGTGCCGGAAGGTATCATGGACGCAGCGATGACGGCGCTGATCGCGCTGCACGATGTTGGGCCGAATGGACGACGCGCCAATTCCCGCGCCGGCTCGATGTACGTCGTAAAACCCAAGATGCACGGGCCGGAGGAAGTCGCTTTCGCCGTCGAGATCTTTGACCGCGTCGAAGCGCTGCTCGGCATGGCGAAAAATACCATCAAGATGGGCATCATGGACGAGGAGCGGCGCACCACCGTCAACCTCAAAGAGGCGATCCGCGCCGCCAAAGACCGCGTCGTCTTCATCAACACCGGTTTCCTTGACCGCACCGGCGACGAGATCCACACCTCGATGGAAGCCGGCCCGATGATCCGCAAGGGCGACATGAAGCAGGCCGCCTGGATTGCCGCCTATGAGGCCTGGAACGTCGACGCCGGGCTGGAATGCGGACTGGCCGGCCACGCCCAGATCGGCAAGGGCATGTGGGCGATGCCCGATCTGATGGCGGCGATGCTGGCGGAGAAGATCGCCCACCCCAAGGCCGGCGCCAACACCGCCTGGGTGCCGTCGCCGACGGCGGCGACGTTGCACGCCACCCACTATCACAAGGTCAATGTCCAGGCTGTGCAGGCGGCGCTGAAGAGCCGGCCGAAGGCAAAGCTCGACGACATCCTGTCGGTGCCGGTTGCGGTGCGGCCGAACTGGTCGCCGGAGGAGGTCCAGAAGGAACTCGACAACAACTCGCAAGGCATTCTGGGCTATGTCGTGCGCTGGATCGACCAGGGCGTCGGCTGCTCGAAAGTGCCTGACATCAATGACATCGGCCTGATGGAGGACCGTGCCACGCTGCGCATCTCCTCGCAGCACATCGCCAACTGGCTGCATCATGGCGTCTGCACCCCCCACCAGGTGATGGAGACGATGAAGCGCATGGCTGGCGTCGTCGACCGCCAGAACGCAGGCGATCCGCTCTACCGGCCGATGGCGCCGGACTTCGACAAGTCGATCGCCTTCCTCGCCGCCTGCGATCTCGTCTTCAAGGGCCGCGTCCAGCCCAACGGCTACACCGAACCGGTGCTGCACGCGCGGCGGCTTGAGCTGAAGGCACGTGCATCGGCCTGACCCGAAGGTTCAGGAAGCACGATGCGCAACCTTTAAAGAGGCGGGTGAGGTAGGCTCGGCGTCCCCCACCCCTCAAGGGGGAGGGAAACGTCACGCCGCCTGCGCCATCCGCTCCGAGCTCATGCGGTAGGAAATCGCCTCGGCCAGATGGATGCGGCCGACCGTCTCGCTGGCCTCGAGATCGGCCAGCGTTCGCGCCACTTTCAGCACTCGATGATAGGCCCGCGCGGAAAAGCCGAGTTTTTCGCTGGCGTCCCTGAGCAGCGACAGGCCTGATGCATCCGGCATCGCGATCTCCTCGATGACCGAGGGCGAGCAATGCGCGTTGGTGGTGGCGGAGGTCGCGCCGAGCCGTTCGAAACGCTCGCGCTGGATCGTCCGGGCGCGTGCCACGCGCAATGCCACCGCGGCACTTTTCTCCGCCCGGTCCGGCCGGATCAGATCGCTGGCCGAGACCGCCGGCACCTCGATCCGGAGATCGATGCGGTCGAGCAGCGGGCCGGAAATGCGCGCCTGGTAGTCGGTGCGGCAACGGTCGCCGCGCAGGCAGCGATAGCCCGGCTCGCCGGCCATGCCGCAGCGGCACGGATTCATCGCCGCGACCAGCTGGATGCGCGCCGGATAGGTGACGCGATGGTTGGCGCGAGCGATCATGCAATCGCCGGTCTCCAGCGGCTGGCGCAGCGCATCGAGCGCCTGCGGCGAGAATTCGGGAAACTCGTCGAGGAACAGCACGCCGTGATGGGCAAGCGAGGCCTCGCCCGGCCGCACGCGCAGGCCGCCGCCGACCATCGCCGCCATCGAGGCCGAATGGTGCGGCGCTCGGAACGGCCGCCGGTCGGTCAGTTTTCCCTCGCCGAGTTCGCCTGCCACTGATGCGATCATCGAGACTTCGAGCAATTCCCTCGGCGCCAGCGGCGGCAGGATCGACGGCAGCCGCTGCGCCAGCATCGATTTTCCCGATCCCGGCGGTCCGACCATCAGCAGATTGTGGCCGCCGGCTGCCGCCACTTCCAGTGCTCGCTTGGCGGTCTCCTGGCCCTTGATGTCGGCGAGATCCGGCAGGTCGCGCGCCGAGGCATGGATGCCGGCTTCCGGCCGCGACAGCACCTGCGTGCCGCGAAAATGATTGGCGATGGCGATCAGGCTGCGTGGCGCCAGGATGTCGAAATCCTTGCCGGCCCACGCCGCTTCCGGGCCGCAGGCGAAAGGACAGATCAGGCCCTTGCCTTCGGCATTGGCGCCGATCGCCGCCGGCAGCGCGCCGGCCACCGCGGCGATGGTGCCGTCGAGCGACAGCTCGCCAAGCACGACATAGCCGGACAGCATGTCGCCTGGAATGGCGCCCAATGCTGCCATCAGGCCGAGCGCGATCGGCAAATCGTAATGGCTGCCTTCCTTGGGCAGGTCAGCCGGCGCCAGGTTAACCGTGACCTTCTTGGACGGCATCGACAGGCCCGACGCATGCAGCGCTGCCTGAACCCGCTCGCGGCTTTCGGCCACCGCCTTGTCGCCGAGGCCGACGATGTGCATGTTGACCTTGCCCGGCGCGATCATCACCTGCACGTCGACCGGCACGGCCTCAATGCCTTGGAAAGCGACCGTGCGAACCCTTGCCACCATTTTTTGTCCCCGGACATGGGCTTGCCCGAAGCCCATGCGATCATGCCGCGAACGGCGTTTTACCAGAAACAACCACAGATTTCACGCGAAGGCAAGAACATTACGGGAACAATTGGACGCTACAATCTGATGGCGTCGCGGCGCTAACGGGTCGGAAAAACACTGTTCCGCAAAGCGTGCCCTTACTTGCGTTTGTCCTCGACCGCATCCCAGAACAGGCTCGCAATATCGGCGCCACCAAAACGCTGCACTTCGCGCACGCCGGTCGGCGACGTCACGTTGATCTCGGTCATGTAGTCGCCGATCACGTCGATGCCGACGAGGATAAAGCCGCGCTCTTTCAGCGACGGGCCGATGCGGGCGCAGATCTCGCGTTCGCGCTCCGTCAATTCGGTTTTTTCGGCGCGGCCGCCGACATGCATGTTGGAGCGTGAATCAGTCTCGGCCGGCACCCGGTTGATGGCGCCGACCGGCTCACCGTCGATCAGGATGATGCGCTTGTCGCCGGCGCGCACCTCCTTGAGATAGCGCTGCACGATGTAAGGCTCGCGGAACAACTGCCCGAACATCTCGAGCAGCGAGGCAAGGTTGCGGTCGGCCTCGTGCAGGTGGAAGATGCCGGCGCCGCCATTGCCGTAGAGCGGCTTGACGATGATGTCGCCGAACTCCTTGCGGAAGGCGGCGACCTCCAGCGGGTCCTTGGTGATCAGCGTTTCCGGCATCAGGTCGGGAAATTCGGTGACGAAGATCTTTTCCGGGCTGTTGCGCACCCAGGCCGGGTCGTTGACCACCAGCGTCCGGGGATGGATGCGCTCAAGGATATGCGTGGAGGTGATGTAGTTCATGTCGAACGGCGGATCCTGCCTGAGCAGGATGACGTCCATCTCCGACAGGTCGGTGCGGACTTCTTCGCCGAGCGAATAGTGATTGCCCTTCTCATCGCGGACCTGCATTGCCTCGATGCGGGCAAACACCTTGCCGCCGCGCAGCAACAGTCGATCGGGCGTATAATGGAAGAGCTGATGGCCGCGCCGCTGCGCTTCCAGCGACAGCGCGAAAGACGTGTCGCCGGCAATCGAGACGGTGGAGATGTGGTCCATCTGGACGGCGATTTTCAGAGGCATGGCGGATCTCCGGCGGATCGTATGGCTGTTTGCCTGTACAACCTCGCCGGTCATCTGCCAATCGCGACATTTGAGGATTGCCTGCTGCAAGCTGGGCGTGTGTCGGTCAGTTGCAGACAAAGCGAGGCTGTGTGTGCGCTCGATGCCTTCGTGGGTTGGCCGCGCTGCGAGGACGCGTAGTGGGGCGTGATCGTCTTTTTGTCTGACATAAGCCTCCGGAATCCGTTTTTCTCCCTTGCTCCCCCGACCGGGCTGGCTAGGATGCGCGCCGACTGAGCCTACAGCGCCGCGCGTCCTTTTGGACGCTCAAAGGACGCTGTAGCACTTTGATTTTGCGCATGATCCTTTCCGAAAATCGAAACCGATTTTCGGGGCCATGCGCAGGGAGAAAAAGATGATGCCATCGGCGCGCTTTGCCGACCTTGAAGGTGCTTCGGTGCTGATCACCGGCGGCGGTTCCGGCATCGGCGCGGCGCTGACCGAGGGTTTTGCCCGCCAGGGAGCGAAGGTCGCCTTCATCGACATCGCCGATGGCCCGAGCCTGGCGCTGGCCGACCGCATCGAGAAGGATCTTGGCCGGCGGCCCCTCTATCTCAAGACGGACATACGCGACATCGAGGCGCTGCGGGCTTCAGCCGCCAAGGCGGCCGAAGCCCATGGCGACGTTACGGTGCTGATCAACAATGCAGCAGTTGACGATCGCCACGCGGTGGAGGATGTCACCGTGGAGTTCTGGGACAACAACCAGGCGGTCAACCTGCGTCCGCATTTCTTCACCGCCCAGGCGGTAGCGCCGGGCATGAAGCGCGCCGGCGGCGGCTCGATCATCAACTTCACGTCGACGTCGTTTCTGATCAACCACCCCGACATGCCGGCCTATACCGCCGCCAAGGCCGGCATCGTCGGCCTGACCAAGGGGCTTGCCGGCGAGCTCGGCGCCGACGGCATTCGCGTCAATGCGATCGCACCGGGCTGGGTGATCACCAAGCGGCAGAAGGAGCTCTGGGTCACCGAACAGGCGCTCGCCGCCCATATTGCCAAGCAATGCATCAAGCAGGTGATGCAGCCGGAAGACATTGTCGGCACGGTGCTGTTCCTGGCGTCGGACGTTTCGCGGATGCTGACCGCACAGATGCTGATCGTCGATGGGGGCTTCCTGTGAACTCAGCGAGCAACGTGCCTTCTGTGGCCGCCGTCGACTGGGGCACGACCCGTCTCAGGGTCTGGCTGGTCGATGAGGCCGGAAACGTGCTTGCCGAGCGCCGCGGCGACGACGGGCTGATCACCGCGCAAGCCGCCGGGTTTTCGACCGTCCTCGAAGGACATCTGGCGGCGATGGGCGCGCCGGAAGCGATGCCCGTCATCGTCTGCGGCATGGCCGGATCGCGCCAGGGCTGGCTCGAGGCGCCCTATGTCACCGTGCCGGCGCCGATCGGTGCCATCCTTGCCGGTGCTGCGCGCGTCCCCGGCCAGCGCCGCGACATCCGCATCGTGCCGGGCCTGGCCCAGCGCCAGGCCGACGCGCCTGACGTCATGCGCGGCGAGGAAACGCAGCTTGCCGGCGCCGGTTTGCCGGCAAAAGGCCACCATCTCGTCTGCATGCCCGGCACCCATTCGAAATGGGTGCTGGTCGAGGACGGCGGCGTTACCGGTTTTGGCACTTGGCCGACCGGGGAGCTGTTTTCGGTGCTGGCGGCGCATTCGATCCTGCGCCATTCGCTTGGCGAGCAGCCCCAGCCGGTTGCAGCAGGCAATCCGTTTTTCCGGCGCTGGTGCGAGCAAGCGCTGGCTGAGGGCGGCGATGTCACGTCGAGGCTGTTCTCGATCCGCGCCGCGGGCCTGCTGCAGGACCTGAACCCCGACGATGCCGCTGCTTGCCTGTCCGGCCTGCTGATCGGCGGCGAGATCGCGTCGGCCAGCCGCCGTTATGCCAAAGGCGGGTCGGTCGTGCTGGTCGCTTCCGGCGCGCTCGGCACGCTCTATACTGAGGCGCTCGGTCTTGCCGGACTTGCGGTGAGAGCCGTCGATGCCGAAGAGGCAGTGCGTGCCGGCTTGATCGAGGCGGCGCGTGAAAATGGCATGATTGCCGGAAGCGGAGTTGTAGCATGACCGAGACCGCACCGTTTCCGAAGCTCGGGCGAGGCCTTGTCGCCATCCTGCGCGGCCTCAAGCCGGACGAGGCGGTGGCCGTTGCCCGGGCGATCTTCGAGGCCGGCATCGAAGCGATCGAAGTGCCGCTCAATTCGCCGGACCCTTTTGCCTCGATCGCGAGGATCGTTGACGCGCTGCCGGCGACGGCACTGGTCGGCGCCGGGACTGTGCTGACCGCGGCCGATGTCGATCGCTTGCACAAGGCCGGCGGGCGGCTGCTGGTCAGCCCCAACGTCGATGCCGATGTCATGGGCCGGACGATGCATTACGGCATGGTGACGATGCCCGGCGTGTTCACGCCAACCGAGGCCTTCCAGGCCATCCGGCTCGGCGCCTCGGCGCTGAAATTCTTCCCGGCGAGCGTGCTTGGCGCGGCCGGCATCGCGGCGATGCGCGCGGTTTTGCCGGCTGAGACGCTGGTCGGTGCCGTCGGCGGTGTTTCGGAAAAGGACTTTGCCGGCTACAAGGCGGCCGGCGTCAGCGTCTTCGGCCTCGGCTCCAGCCTGTTCAAGCCTGGTATGAGCGTCGACGAGGTGGCAACGCGGGCGCAGGCCGCAGTCGCAGCCTGGGATGCGGCGTTTGGAGCGGCAGGATGAGCGAAGCCATCGTCTCGGTTTTTTCCGACCATGTCTGCCAGCTCGGCGAAGGCCCGAGCTACGACCCCACCACCGATACGCTCTACTGGTTCGACATCGTCAACGGCCAGCTTTTGGAAAAGCGCCTTTCCGGCGGTACGGTCAAAATCCAAGAGCTTGGCCAGATGGCCAGCGCGATCGCCTTCATCGACGACAAAAGACAATTGATCGCCACCGAAACCGGCCTGCATGTCCGCGACGTGGCGACCGGCAAGATGACACTGCACACGGCGATCGAGGCCGACAATGCGGGGACGCGCTCGAACGATTCGCGCGTCCACCCCTGCGGGGCCTTTTGGGTCGGCACGATGGGCAAGGGTGAGGAAAAGGCCGCCGGCTCGATCTACTGGTTCCTCAAGGGAGAGTTGCGCCGGCTTTATTCCGACATCACGGTGTCGAACTCGATCTGCTTTTCCGAAGATGGAACGTTCGCCTTTTATACCGACACCAGCACCGGCCTGTTGATGCGCGTCGCCTGCGATCCAGCGACTGGCCTGCCGGTCGGCGAACCGAAGATCTTCGTCGATCACCGCAAGGCCAAGGGCTATATCGACGGTTCGGTGCTCGATCGCGACGGTGTTCTTTGGAACGCCTGCTGGGGCGGCAGCGTCATCGAAGCATACGGGCCTGACGGCAAGCTCATCCGATCGGTCGCGATGCCGGTGACGCAGCCCTCCTGCCCGGCCTTTGTCGGCAGGAATGCCGATCGGCTGGCGGTCACCTCCGCCTGGTCGGGCAAGGATGAGAAACAGCGCCTGCTGGATCCGCAAGCCGGCATGACGTTTCTGCTCGATATTCCGGTGAACGGCCACTTCGAGCCGCGCGTGCTGATCGCCTAGGCCATGATCCCGAACCTTCGGTCCGGAAAAGATCACGGTCAACAGGAAGATCGCGCCAGCACTGTCGCGCAGGCGTCCAGCTGACGTCGGTTTTCCGCGAAAGCCGAATGCGTCTGCCGTGCGATGGTAGGCAATCGCGCTGCCAGGACCCGTTCATCCCCGGATCGTGCATCTCATGTCAAGCCGCAGGCCGAAGCTGATCCTTGTATACGAGCCGGAAAAGGCCTGCTTCGACCGGCTGGTCGCCGATGGCCACGTGCCGGCGCGCGCCGCCGAAATCGCCTCCTATCTGGCGCAGTCGACCGACATCGCCCCTGAGTTCGACACGCTGGCGGCAGCCTGCCAGACGCGCGGTCTGTCGTTCGTGCCGGTGGAACTCGACGATGCCGCAAGCGTGCTTGCCGGTGAGGACACGACGCTCGTCTGGACGCTGACAGACGGCGTCGCCTATTTCCGCGGTGGCGCGGCACCGGCTTTGGCGAGGCTGAACGGCCTGAAGGCACTCGGCGCCGATGATGCGCTGTTTGCACTGTGCCAGGACAAATTCCGCTCCGGCGCCGTGCTCGGCGCACTCGGCCTGCCGGTGCCGCAATCCGGCTTGGCCCGCGACGGCCGCTGGCTGGTCGAGCCACCAGCTTCGCCAGCCGGCTGGTTCGTCAAGCCGAACCGGCTCGGCGCCAAGATCGGCATCTGGCCGGAGTCGCGCAACAGTGATCTCGGCCACGCACTGGAGCTCAGCCGGCGTGTTTTCGACGCCTATCGCGACGATGTCGTCGTGCAGCCCTATGTCGCCGGGCGCAATGCGCGCGCCAGTTTTCTGGGCCTGAAGCCGGACACCGGCGTCGAAGCGCTCGGCGTCGCCTTTGTCGATTCGGGCGGTGATTTCCAGACCATGGCGGACAGCCTGGTGCTTTACGGCGACACCGGCGAGGCTGCCAGGGCGGCGGGAACATACACCGAGCCGGTGCTGCTGCCGGTCGCCGCCACCCAGCCGCGAGCCGATGCAAGGATCCGACGGATCGCCGAAAGCATGATGACCGGACTTGGCTTGCGGGATGTGTTTTCCATCGATTTCCGGGTCGAGGCCGACGACAGCGTCCATCTCATCGAGTTCGAGGTCTGCCCCGGCCTGCCCTGCTTCGATTTCCGCGCCTATTGCCGTACGCAGTGGGAGATGGGCCTCGCCGATGCGATGGCCGAGACCGCTGCGAGTCGTTTTGGTCGATTGGCCGCGTCTTGAGCAGAAATCCTGCGTGAAGCTGCCCGGAACCCTGCAGCCAAGTCCGCCAGTGGACTTCGGAAGATGGCAAGATCGAAGTCGGTGTCTGGGAATGTTCGCAGGGCCGGTTCACCGCGCGCCGAGACACGAATTCCGAGATTTGCCACATCGTCTCCGGCCGCGTGACGCTGCACGGTCCCGACGGCGCGGCCAAAGATGTCGGGCCCGGCGAATTGCTTGTCCTGCCTCTTGGCTGGGAGGGCGAATGGACCATCCACGAGAAAACGCGCAAGCTTTACATCCTGCATTCGGTCTGATCGCCGCGGGCACGTTCGCGACGGTTCCAAATGACTCTGCACGCTACGGCGGTGGCCGCTGAACTAAACCCCTTCGACCAGCACGATCTCGCCGTCGGCCACCTTCTGGCGGATCGCGACGGCGCGCTGGTATTCGGGCGAGTGATAGCAATCCTGCGCCGCAGCCAATGACGGAAACTCGATGATCACATTGCGGTCGCGACCTGGGCCCTCGGCCTTTTCATGTGCACCGCCACGTGCCAGGAATTTTACATCGAAAAGGTCGAAGGCAAGCTTGGCGGCGGCAACATAGTCCTTGTAGCCTTCGGCATCGCGCACATCGACGCGGGCGATCCAGTATCCCTTTGGCATGCTTCTTCTCCTGGTTTTTGGCCGTGCACGGACCGATTTCGAAAATCGCTCCGGCGAGATGGCTGGGGGCGTTTTCGAGAACCGGAGTGGAGCGTACGTAAAGTATATGAGCACCGGAAGCGGAGAAAACGCCGTCAGACAGCCGCCGGAGTAGAGTTTCGGAATTGGTCCTAGGCCGAGCGCATTTCGTCAAGAATTGCTTCCGCGACCGCCCGTCTGTCGGCGGCGCCGACGATCGGCCGGCCGACGACGAGATGGCTGGAGCCGTTGCGGATCGCCTGCGCCGGCGTGACCACGCGTTTCTGGTCGCCATGGTCGCTGCCCTTGGGCCGTATCCCCGGCGTGACGACGGCCATGTCAGGCCCGACGATCCGGCGCACCGCTTCCGCTTCCTCGGCCGAGCAGACGATGCCCCCCATGCCGGCATGCAGCGCCTGTTCGGAGCGCCTCAGCACCAGCGTGTGCGGGTCATGCTCATAGCCGGCGTCGATCACGTCCTGCTCGTCCATCGAGGTCAGCACGGTGACGCCGAGCAGGCAGAGATCGCTGCCCCTGGCGGCCTCGACCGCTGCCTTCATCGTCTTCGGATAGGCGTGCAGCGTCAGCATGGTCATGCCCATTCTGGCAATGGCCTCGACACCCTTGGCCACCGTGTTGTCGATGTCGAGCAGCTTCATGTCGAGGAAGATCCTGGTGCCGCCGCTGGCGAGCTCGCGGGCGAAGTCGAGGCCGCCGGCGAATGCGAGCTGATAGCCGATCTTATAGAAGGAGATGACCCCGTCGAGCTCGCGCACCGCCTTCTCGGCGTCCTTCAGCGTCGGCAGGTCGAGGCCGACGATCAGCCTGTCTTGCATGGTGCTGTCGCGTTGCTGGATCACGCCTCGATCCGCGTCGACAGCATGCGCGAGGTTTCGATCAGCGTGCGGCATAGGTGCTCCATCGATCTGTGCAGTTTCTCGTCCCTGAAATTTCCGTCCTCGTCGAAGGCGTTGCCGCCCTCCGGCACCGAGCATTCCGGCGTCACCACCTCCATCTTGCAGCGCACCAGCACGGCGCGCAGATGGTTGATGCAGCGTACCCCGGCGAAATGTCCTTTGGAAGACGAACAAAGGCCGGCGGGCTTGCCGGCGAACGGCCTGAACGACCGCCCGCCATCCATGCGCACCCGGCTCACCCAATCGATGGTGTTCTTGAGCAGCGGCGGGATCGAGCCGTTATATTCGGGCGTCGCGATCAGCAGCCCATCATGCGCAGCGATCTGCCGGGCAAACTTGATGGCGTTTTCAGGAATGCCTTTCTCCTTTTCCAGGTCCTCGTCGAGGATCGGCAGCGGATACTCGGCAAGCGAGATGCGGGTCACCTCGGCACCCTGCAGGGCGAGTTCCCTCTGCGCCACATCGGCGGTCCTGCCGCTGTAGGCGCCAGTGCGAATCGAACCTGCGACGACGAGAATTTTCGGGATCACTGCCATTGGCCACACTTGTCCCCGGACAGGTACAGCCAAGGAACGGTCAAATCAACGCACCGGCCCAAAAATCGAAAAGCGATCTTTGAGGCACTGAGTGAAGGGTGTGTTGAGATTCAGGTCAGGCCGAGCCGGAGTCGAAGACGGGCGCGAAGCGACCAAACAGGTGGGTTCCGAGAACCGGAGCGGAGCGTACTTGAAGTACGTGAGCACCGGAAGCGCAGGAAGCTGCCATTTGCAGGCCGGCCTCACCTGAATATCGGCACACCCTAATGCGCCCCGCGCCGGTAGATCCACAGCTGCGTTGGCGGGATGTTGCGGATGACGAAATGGAAGTGCTCGACCGTGTAGTCGCCGCGGCCGGGCGGGATCGGCGACAGCGGGCCGTAGGTCAGCTGCACGATCGGGCGGCCTGTCGGGATGCGGTCGAGAAGGCTTTCGACATAGGCGATGCGCTGGGCGACCGGGAAATTGAGCAATGGCACGCCGGAGATGACCGAATCGAAGGTCAGACCGCTCTTGTCGCCGAGCGTCGCATCGAGATTGAAGGCGTCGCCCTCGATGACGTTGACGCCGGGATAGAGCTGGCGCAGATGGCGCACGAAATCGGGGGAGTATTCGACTGCGTAGAGATTTTCAGGCTTTACGCCCTGGGCGAGGATGGCTCGGGTGATGACGCCGGTGCCGGGCCCGACTTCGAGCACCGGCAGGCTCGACTTCGGGTCGACGACGGAGGCCATCTTGCGGGCCGTGATGGAACTGGTCGGCACGATCGAACCGACCGCCTTCGGCTTGTCGATCCAGCCCTTGAAGAATTTCAGTTCGTCGTCGAACTTCTCTGCCAGAGCCTTTCGCAGTCCGGGACCATGTGCCATGCAAGTTCTCCTGAACGGTCCCCCGAGTGGCTACTTAGCAGCTACGGGCTTCAAGGCAAGGCGGACGCCGGTATAAGGTGTTGATGACGCTAGGGGAGCTTCCGCTCGATTGTATCTTACACCCGATTGGCGAGAGTCGCCATCAGCGCTCGCCGAAGGTCTCGAAAAAGTCCTTCATGCGGGCGAAAAAGCCGCTCGACTGCGGCGAATTATCCTTCGAGGAAAGCTGCTCGAACTCCTCCAGCAGCTCGCGCTGGCGGCGGGATAGGTTCTGCGGCGTCTCGACCGCGGTCTGGATGTAAAGATCGCCGACGTTGTGCTGGCGCAGCACCGGCATGCCCTTGCCCTTGAGGCGGAACTGGCGGCCGTTCTGGGTGCCTTCCGGCACCTTGACCTTCGTCTGGGTGCCGTCCAGCGTCGTCACCTCGAAGGAACCGCCAAGGGCAGCCGTCGTCATTGAGATCGGCACCTTGCAGTAGAGATCGGCGCCGTCGCGCTGGAAGAATTCGTGCGGCTTGACCGCCAGGAAAATATAGAGGTCGCCCGACGGGCCGCCGCGCAGGCCGGCCTCGCCCTCATTGGCAAGGCGGATGCGCGTGCCGTCCTCGATGCCGGCCGGGATATTGACCGACAGCGAGCGCTCCTCGGTGACGCGGCCCTGGCCGGCACATTTCGGGCACGGCTCCTTGATGGTCTGGCCACGCCCCTGGCATTGCGGGCAGGTGCGCTCGATCGAAAAGAACCCTTGCGTGGCGCGCACCTTGCCGTGGCCGTTGCACATCGAGCAGGTGACGGGCTGGGTGCCGGGCTTGGCGCCGCTGCCGGAGCATTCCGTGCAGGAGATCGAGGCCGGCACGTGAATCTGTGCGGTCTTGCCGGTAAACGCCTCCTCCAGCGTGATTTCCATATTGTAGCGCAGGTCGGCGCCGCGCTCGCGGCCACCTGAGGAGCGGCGCTGGCGCCCGCCCATCATGTCGCCGAAAATATCCTCGAAGATGTCGGCGAAGCCGCCGGCGCCGAAGCCGTGTGCGCCGCCGTTCATGCCGCCCTGTTCAAAGGCGGCGTGGCCGAAACGGTCGTAGGCCGCACGTTTCTGCGGGTCCTTCAGCGTCTCGTAGGCTTCGTTGATTTCCTTGAATTTGTGCTCACAGGCATGATCGCCGGGATTGCGATCGGGATGGAACTGCATGGCGAGCTTGCGGAAAGCGCTCTTGAGCTCCTTCTCGTCGGCCCCCTTTTGCACGCCCAACGTTTCGTAGAAATCAGCTTTCATCTTTTCCTGCAGTCCGGATATTCAACGTCTTGAAGCCTTGTTGCGTCGTTTGCCGGCACGCTGTTCCGATTTAGGTGCGATGGAGCCGGGATGCCAGTGTTGACACGGGCTTGCTCGCACTTTTTCGATCAGGCCCGCACTTTTTCGGCCAGAGTTGCAAAAAAGCCCGGCTTTGCGCCGGGCTTTCTGCCTAAACCTGCCATCCGGCCGCTCAGGCCGACTTCTTCTTGTCGTCGTCCTCGTTGATTTCCTCGAAATCGGCATCGACCACGTCGCTGTCCTTGGCGGCATCCGCCTTGGCGTCAGCCTCCGCGGCTTCCTTCTGCGAAGCCTCGTACATGGCCTGGCCGAGCTTCATCGAGGTTTCTGCGAGCGCCTGGGTCTTGGCTTCGATCTCGGCCGTGTCGTCGCCTTCGGCAGCGGTCTTCAGCGCCGCGATCGCATCGGCGATCGCCGTGCGATCGGCCTCGGAAACCTTCTCGCCATATTCCTTCAGCGACTTCTCCGAGGAATGCACCAGCGCCTCGGCCTGGTTGCGGGCCTCGACCAGCGCGCGCCGCTTCTTGTCGGCCTCGGCATTGGCTTCGGCGTCCTTCACCATCTTCTCGATGTCGGCGTCCGAAAGGCCGCCAGACGCCTGGATGCGGATCTGGTGCTCCTTGCCGGTGCCCTTGTCCTTGGCCGAGACATTGACGATGCCGTTGGCGTCGATGTCGAAAGTGACCTCGATCTGCGGCACGCCACGCGGCGCCGGCGGAATGCCGACCAGGTCGAACTGGCCGAGCGCCTTGTTGTCGGCGGCCATTTCACGCTCGCCCTGGAAGACGCGGATAGTCACGGCCGACTGTGAATCCTCGGCCGTCGAGAACACCTGGCTCTTCTTGGTCGGGATCGTCGTGTTGCGCTCGATCAGCCGCGTGAACACACCACCCAGCGTCTCGATGCCGAGCGACAGCGGCGTCACGTCGAGCAGCAGCACGTCCTTGACGTCGCCCTGCAGCACGCCGGCCTGGATGGCGGCGCCCAATGCGACGACCTCATCCGGGTTGACGCCCTTGTGCGGCTCCTTGCCGAAGAACTGCTTCACGATCTCCTGGATCTTGGGCATGCGGGTCATGCCGCCGACCAGGACGACCTCGTCGATTTCGCCGGCTTTCAGACCGGCATCCTTGAGCGCCGCCTTGCAGGGATCGATCGTGCGCTGGACGAGATCCTCGACCAGGCTCTCGAACTTCGCCCGCGTCAGCTTCAGCGTCAGGTGCTTGGGACCGGTGGCATCGGCGGTGATGAAGGGCAGGTTGATCTCGGTCTGCGTCGTCGACGACAGCTCGATCTTGGCCTTTTCGGCCGCTTCCTTGAGGCGCTGAAGGGCGAGCTTGTCGCTCCGCAGGTCGATGCCCTGTTCCTTCTTGAACTCGGCCGCCAGATATTCGACCAGACGCATGTCGAAGTCCTCGCCGCCGAGGAAGGTGTCGCCATTGGTCGACTTCACCTCGAAGACGCCGTCGCCGATTTCGAGCACCGAAATGTCGAAGGTGCCGCCGCCAAGGTCATAGACGGCAATGGTCTTGCCTTCCTTCTTGTCGAGGCCATAGGCAAGCGCGGCCGCGGTCGGCTCGTTGATGATGCGCAGCACTTCGAGGCCGGCGATCTTGCCGGCATCCTTGGTTGCCTGGCGCTGGGCGTCGTTAAAATAGGCTGGAACGGTGATGACCGCCTTCTCGACCTTCTCGCCGAGATAGGCTTCCGCCGTTTCCTTCATCTTCTGCAGGATCATCGCCGAGATCTGGCTGGGTGACTGCTTCTTGCCGCCGGCCTCGACCCAGGCGTCGCCATTGTCGCCCTTGACGATCTTGTAGGGGACAAGCTTCTTGTCTTTTTCCGTCACCGGATCGTCATAGCGGCGGCCGATCAGGCGCTTGACCGCGAAGATGGTATTTTCAGGATTGGTGACTGCCTGGCGCTTGGCCGGCTGGCCGACGAGGCGCTCGCCATCGCTGTTTATGGCGACGATGGAAGGGGTCGTGCGCGCGCCTTCCGCATTCTCGATCACCTTCGATTCCTTGCCATCCATGATGGCGACACAAGAGTTGGTGGTCCCCAGATCGATACCGATTACTTTTGCCATTTTTCTAATCTCTCCGCTAAGCAGGCTCTCAGGACCCGTACAGGCGTTCCGGCGAAAGCCCCTGTTCACAAGAAATTCCGCTTCGGCAACCGGCATTCCGGCGTCGAACGGCTTGGCGCGTATATAAGAACAGGCTGCGCGGCGCGCAAGCATTCTGCGCAAGGCGTCCAACATCCTTTTCTCGGGCCGGCCGGTTGTTCTCCGGCCATGGCTCCCCTGAACCTTTCCGCGTCCGTTCGCGACTGACACCAAGGTGCGCCGCATGGTGCGGCCCTGGAAAGGAAAGCCCCATGACTGGAAATCCAGAGCCTCCGCGGTCTCCGGGAACTCAGCGCGACCACCGCTTGCGGGATGGAGCCGATATGCCAGGCCTTCCGCTGATTCCGTTGACCCCGCGTAAGTGCCGGCATATCGTGACTACGAGGAAAGCAGACAATTCGATCAGGGAAAAACGTGCCGGAACGCCGCGCCTTGCCCTGATTTGCGCGGAAATGCCGGATGTTTCTCCCGTAGCCCGGGGGGGAACTCCATGTCTGGCGACCACGGCGCGTTCGTGCGCACTCGTGCTGGCCGTTCGCGTCGTGCGATGCAACAAACCAGTGGCTTTCTGGCGCTGGCGCTCGCCACCACCCTGTGGCTTGGCGGTGCCGCCCAGGCGCAGGAAACGCAGATCATCTATCGAGGCTCGATGGCGGTGACCGGATTTTCCGGCACCGTCATTCCCGATTTCGAACAGGATCCCACTCTCGAAGAAGGCCCCAAATTCGAAGAGGGCCTCCCGCCCGGCGTCGACCCTGTCGGCGAAACCTTCATCGACACGACGCGCGCAACCTTGCGCGTTTTCGATGTTTCAAGCCTAGGCGGGCCGGCTTCCGGCCAACTCGTCTTCACGCCGCCGCCCTTCGAAGTGACGGCCGGGCAGATCGGCCAGGTGTTCGCCATCACCTATGACGACGGTGTCCGCGACGGCGCTCCCTCAGGCATTCCGAACCTCTATGCCGGCGCCACCTCGTTGCATGGCATCCGCATCGTCACGTCAGACGAAGATGCGGACGGTCCTCCCGAGCGGCAGCGTCGCGGTGCTGCCGGCGCCACCTTCATGGATGGCCAGTTCGGCACCGAGAACGGTGGCGGACCGGGCACGATCTGGAAGATCGACGGCATCTCCGGCCAAGTGAGCAAATTCGCCGACATCGACACCAACAGCGGTCCCAGCATCGGCGACGTCACCTTCGACACCATCAACCGCCAGCTCTTCGCCAGCGACCTCGACACCGGTCTCATCCATCGCATCGATGCCAACGGCGCCCTGGTCGACATGTTCGACCACGGCATTGCCGGGCGTCCGGCGCACCAGTTGGCCCCGCTTGCCGACGATGGGACGGGGATGGACATCGAAGACGCTGCCTTCGACAGCGAAGACCCCGACAGCTGGGGCTACACGCAGGATGAGCGCCGCGTCTGGTCCGTCGCCTATCATGGCGGCCGACTCTATTATTCGGTTGGTGAAAAGGCCGAGATCTGGTCGGTGGGCGTTGCCCGCGACGGCAGATTTGCCGGCGACCCGCGCTGGGAGCTGACGGTCAAGGCCGACAAGGACCACGCCGTCACCGACATCGCTTTCGATATCAGCGGCTTCATGTACCTGGCCCAGCGCGGCCCGGTGGAAAGCCGCTACGACTACAGCCAGTTCGTCGATTCCGGCAAGGGAGAGGTCATCCGCTATTGGCGCGAAAACCCGGACGATCCGGCGACGGAATCAATCTGGGTGGAAATGCCGCAGGACTATCCGGTCGGTTTCCCGCAAGGCAACCGGCAGTCGGCCGGCGGCCTCGACCTGCAATATGGCTATGGCGCCGACGGCAATCTCGACGCGAGCGTCTGCACCGAAACGCTGGTCAAGACCGGCGACAAATTGCGCAACAATCCGGCGCTTGCCGAACAGCTCGCCGGCGGCGGGCCGCTCGCCTTGCACGGCGTGCAAATCACGCCGGCGGCATTGGTCAAGCCGGCCAACGTGCCCCCCTTCGGCTCGTGGTTCGTCGACTTCGACGGTTATTTCGAGGACCCCGAGGTTGAAGGTCATGTCGGCGACGTCGAGGTCTGGCACCCCTGCGAAGGCCGTGCCGGCTACTACGAGCAGATACCGGGCGGCGGTTACCTGCCACCTTTCTATCCGCCTGATTTTCCGCCGCCCGGCGGCGTGCCTCCTTGCCTCGACCTTGAGGATGTCAGGTATTTCTGCACGCCCTCCGGTCTCGAGGCCGAACTCTATCTCCGCGACCCTGCCGGCTTTGGCGGCGATTCGATCAAGGCTCTGTCCAGGACATCAGGCGTCGGCGTGACTTCACCCCTCTCGCATGCTCCCGGCGCGCGCCACACGATCGGCATCACCGGCCATTATCCTGGCGACACGATCGATGTCGGGCTCTGCTTCTACAGGCAGTCCGACCGCGAGAAGGGCGGCTACTTCCCTTGCTGCAAGATGACCGTGTCGCTCAGAACCCCAGCCGTCAGCTGCGAACGTTGAGGAGGGGAAGGTGAGCATTTCAGCATTTTCCCCGCTTGCGACGAGCATGAAACCGCTGTCACTCGCCAGGCGCAGCGCGCGCTGGCTGATGGCGGCCGGGATCGCGGTTGCCATGCTGGCCCCGGCGCAAGGCTTCGCCCAGGACCTTGTTCCGGCCCAGACCAGCCAGGTCGACCTCGACAAGCCCGCCGATCCCGGTCCGCTCGTAACCGCCAGTCCGGATTTCGGACTCGACCTGGACAATCCGCGCATCGTCAATCCGCGGCCCGGCCGGGTTGTGCCTTTCTTCACCAAGAAAGGCAGGCAACGAGGCTGCGACTTTGTCGTATATTCGCTGAGCTTTGGCCTGCGCGGCAACCCGCAAGCTTTTGCCAGCCCGAGCCTCGCGGCCGCGCTGGAAAAGGTCAAGATCGACTTCAAGGACCAGCTTCCGAATGGCCTGCGGATCGTCGGCGTGCATGTGTCCGGCGACGGCACGGATGCGTCCGGCGGACCGCTGCCCGGGGCCTCGATCAGCACGGCGGCAAATCCCAACGACACGGCTGATGTTTCCGATTTCCGGCTCTCCGCCTCCGATCTTGATGGCGTCGGCGCTCCGAACGAGCGCGTCATTACCTTGCAGATCACCGCCAGGATCGACCATGCGGCGTTTGCCTCGCCGGCGATCGTCGACAATCAGGGCATGATCAAGCTGACGGTCGGACCCGGCACCGGGACCATCATCCCGTCGCAGGATCCGGCCAAGCCGGACGACGGCAATTTCCTCACCGGCGAAAAAACCTCGATCAAGATCGACTTGACCAAATGCAACCCGCCGCCTCCACCTCCCGGCGACCGGGAATGCTTCAAGGTGGAACGCGGCACGGTCGATTGCGTACCCGGCGGCGGCGCCTTCATCTACCACATGCCGGTCGGCGCCGAGATGGGCGGCAAATGGGTGCAACTTTCGACGACGACACCCGGCATCACCGTCATCCCCGACACGCAATTGGTGCCGGCGGGCGGCGGTGTGCTCGACTGGAAGATCGTCGGTGCCTCACCTGGCGAGGTCATCCACCTCATCGTCACCGGAATCGAAACCTATGCCGGCCCGGAAGAGGGCTGGGGCCTGTGCTGCACGCAGACGATCGAAATCGTCATTCCGCGCGACCAGAGGTGTCCGCCCAAGGACAGGGAGCCGGATCTGAAAGTCGAAAAACGCGCCGACGTTCCGCGTTGCACGATGGGTGGCGACTGCGACTTCACCATCAGGGTCACCAATGTCGGCGACGGGCCGTATCACGGCAAGATCGTTATCGACGAAGTAACGCTGCCGGCCGGCTCCACTCTCGATTCAGGACCGAATGCGCCCTGGGCCTGTGCGCCGGCGGCCACCCCGATGATGTGCACCCATCCAGTGACCACGCTCAACCCGGGTGCCTCCGTCGACCTCAAGCTCGGCTTCAAGCCGGCCGGAGGTTGGAAGGGCCGCATCTTGCGCAACTGCGCCGCCTATAATTATGGGGCCAGCGGCAAGCCGCTGTTCGGCAGCCAGCAAAACGACCGCGGCTGCGCCTCGATCCCGATCTGCCGGCGTGGCGACCGTGACCGCGACTGCCGGCCGCCGGTGGAAAAGAATGTCGATCTGATACTGAAGAAGCGTGCCCGCACCCCGGTCTGCACGGCCGATGGCGTCTGCACCTTCGTGATCGACATCATCAACAACGGCATTGTCCTCTATGACGGGCCGCTGACGGTCACCGACACCTATCCGGGCGGCGCGCCGGCATCGTCGAGCTTCGGCCCAACCCCGCCCTGGACATGCGGACCGAACGGCCCCAGCCAGTTCCGTTGCGACAATACCGGCATCGTGCTCTCGCCGGGCGCCTCGACGCCGATTTTCGTCAAGGCGGTGATGCCGGCCGGCTATCGCCCGGACACCGTCGAGAACTGCGCCGAGGTGAAGGCCATCCCCGGCGAGAGCGACTTCAGCAACAACCGCGCCTGCGCGAAGCAACGCATCGGTGATGGCGGCAAGCCGGCCATGCGCATTACCAAGATGTGCAGCGGCTCGCTGGCCGGCGCTGCGGCCGTCACCTGCCGCATCACCGTCATCAGCACCGGCACCACTGCTCCCACCGGTCCGGTGCGGGTCAGCGATGCCGCCACGCTGGTGGTCGGAGGCGCCCCCGTCCCGATCCAGACTATCACCCCTGACGGCGTGGAATGGGCGTGCGGACCGGTTCCAGCCAATGCGCTGTCGTGCCAGATTCCCGGCGCCATTATGACGCCCGGAACCAGCCGCCATTTCGATGTGACGGTTGCCGGCAATGGCGTGTTCGAGAACTGCGCGCGCGGCTTCTACGGCCCGGCGCCAGGAGACGACATCGTCTATCCGATCGGCAGGGCCTGCGCCAAGGGTGGCGGCGCCTCGACCATCCGTGTCGAGAAGACCGGCGATGCCGAGTGCCGGATCGGCCAGCCCTGCTCTTTCGAGATCACCATCGCGAACGATGGCCAAAACGTCTTCTCCGGTCCGGTTCGCATCGGTGATGCGCTCGGCGTCGAAGGCCTCGGCCGGCTGGAAGGTGTTGCGATCACCTCGATCGACCCGCCCTTCGGCTGCGCGCCGGAACCGGCGACCTTGCCTGCGTCCTGCATCGCCAACCTGACGCTCGGCGCCGGGGAAAGCCACGTTCACCGTGTGACTGTGATCATTCCCGACGACGGCCGCCTGGCCGATGTGCAGGGCACCGTCAGCGGCCAGAACTGCGTCGGCGCGCTGTCGCCCGAAACGCCGGTGCGAGGTGCGGGCGAAGGGCTCTCCCGCGACCCGGCCAATGTGCAGGGCGATCGCGGCAAGGCCTATGCCTGCCATCCCTTCACCATCATGCGTGACGTGAAGAAGGAGAAGGAGTGCTCCGAGGGTTTCGTGATGAACGACGCCGGCCGGTGCGTCTGCCCGGAAGGCAGCACTTTCCGCAACGGCCAGTGCTCGTCGGGTGGCGGCTCGGTCATCATACCGAAGCCGAAGGAGCGCTGCGTGCTGCTCAAGGGCCAGACCCGGACCTCCGACGGGCGTTGTGTCTGCCCGCGCGGAACCGAGCTGGAGAACCGCAGGTGCGTGTCGACCGACGAGCCGCCGGCACGCCTGTGCAAGCTGTTGCTTGGCCAGATCCGTACCCAGGATGGTGATTGCATCTGCCCGAGAGGGACGGAACCAAGGGGCGACGCCTGCCGGCCGATCCGGAAAAAGCCGCCCCTAGTGGAACAGTGCAAGCTGCTGCGCGGCCAGATCCGCACCAAGAACGGCGCCTGTGTCTGCCCGCGCGGGACCGAGGTGATCAGAGGGGCATGCCGCAGGCCGCAGGTGGAGTGTGCGCCTGGCTCACGGCTGATCAACGGCCGGTGCCAGCCGATCGTCAAGCGGCGCTGTCCGGTCGGGACAGTCGGACAGTATCCGGACTGCGCTCGGATTCGCAGGGCGCCGACGCTGCAGATCAATCCGAACCTGTTGCTGAACCCGAACATCCTACAGCAGCCGAGGCGCAGGCCGCGGGCTCTCCAGTAGGGACCCGGCGCGCAACAGTCCGTCACATTGGACCGCAATACCAAGACCTCGCGGGAGCAATCCGGCGGGGTTTTTCGTTGGTCGGACGTGTTTCAGCCGCTGCGTGAACCTAATCGCTGCAGTCGGCGACAAACTCCCTGAAGGAACATTTCAGGGAGAGAGAAGATGTCTTCAACCAAGCATATTTTTCGCAACACGGCGGCGACCGTCGCCCTGATCGCAGCCGCGCTCGCCACCACACCGGCCTTCGCCAAGCAGGCGAACATCAAGTCAATGTCGTTCAACACCGAAAGCGCCAACACGACGATCCATGTCGGCTCCAGCGACAAGCAAAAATGGGACACGCTTAAGAGCGGCAACGTCCAGTTCTGGGGCCACATGAAGCTCAACACATGGTGGCCAGGTTATGTGCAGGATGTCGGCGTGGCGCTCGGCGTTTGTGGACCGGGCCAGTGCGGCGCGTTTCCGCCGATCTGGAGCACGTCACCTGTCAACCGCGACTACGATCATCAGGAAAATTTCTACTTCGATCCCTCCATAATACCGCTGTCGTCGGACACCGGTATCGCCGTCGTGCCTTACGGCGACCAGATCATTGCCAGGTGCAACCAGCACCTCCAGCCCGATGGGCCGACAAAGTCTTACTCGTTCACGCACAGCTTCCATGCGAGCTTCTCGGCACTGACCGACACGGCGCTCGATATGGACAATGCGGTCAGCGAGGCCCAGGGCGGCAGCTGGCCCCATCCGCTGTACGACTCGCACTATGCCGAGCACGGATCGTTCGACGTCCAGGTTGTCTGCGACCCCGTCATCAAGCCGCCGGTTCAGGACGTCGCCAATGATTTCGGCGAATTCGACGTGGGCAACGTCAAGCTGTTCCTGACCACCTACCAGTCGAACCAGGCCGGCTCGACGCTCGGTACGGTCTGCCCGTCGTTGAAGGTCACGAGCCGGGCGCAGGCTAACCAGGCCGGGCCTGTGTCGATGCGCATCTGGCGCCAGAAGAACGACGGGCCGATCACCTCCGAGGTGCAGCAGGCGTGGGCGTCATACGACGCTACCAAGAATGGCTATTTCGGCACCTACGAGAAATGGGAGGATGTCGGCGCCACCGCCTACTTCCAATACAAGACCGAGATCATCGGCATCGGTCCGTTCGAACCATTTGACGGCTGGAAGGACATCACCGTCCATTGCACCGGCGCGGGCGGGGGCGGCTTCACCGACGCACCTCAGGACAACCCCGAAAACCCGCCGGCGCATTCGGACTGGCAGGGAGAGGTCACTGTCTCGGACAGCGCTGGCTTCAAAAAACTCTGCCCACGCAAGGGTCAGGTGGCGTTCCAAGTTGAGCGCGATGCGCCGGGTGCGTTTCACTACCGCATCAGCTGCTCGAACGGCGCATTCTTCACCGGCACGACGGCCGCCTTCAACGATGGCGGTGTGTTCAAGGCGAGTGCCGCACACGAGCTCAGCATCGTCAGAACCCGCTCGATCCAGTGCACCCTGCAGGAGATCAAGCAGAACGGTTCGATCGCCACCGTCGACAACAGCAGCGAGGATTTTACCTGTATCAAGCGCAATTTTGATCCGAATGGCGATGGTCTGGCGGTCGATACGCGACCCAATCCCGGCAAACCGCAACTTCCGCCGGTCGTCATCGATGCCGGCCGCACATGCCTGCCGAGCCAGAGGCTGATCCGTGGCAAATGCGTCGACAGGCCGCTCGTGGCTGCCTGCCGCAGCACCGAAAAGCGTGTCAACGGCAAGTGCGTTGGGGTCAGCATCCACTGCCTGCCCGGTTACCATCAGGTCGGCCTGAAATGCGTGCGCAATGCAGTGATCGCCGACAGGTGCAAGCGCAACGAACAACGCATCGACGGGAGATGCGTGCGCAATACCCCCATCATTATCGACTGCAAGCGCGGCTATCATCTGGTCGGCAAGGCATGCGTTAACAACCCGCTGATCATCACCGCCTGCCGGGCAACCGAAAAACTGGTGCGTGGACACTGCGTGCCCAAGCAACCTGTGAAAAAGCCCAATCTGCAAAAAGTGAAGCAAGGCAGCGGCAGGGTCTTACTGCCACGACTGGCCAGGCCGCGGCATCCGGTGAACTGAAATCGCGACGCTTGAACAGGGAGAGAGGTGGCCGACGCTGCCTCTCTCCTTTGTGCAACAACCCATCTTTGTGCAACAGCCACCGGCGCCGGATTCCTGTCGACAAGCGGCGCTGAGACGATTAGAGCGACGTCAAAGTACGCGTCTCAAGGCTTTGAATCTTCGCTTCGTGCTTTCCGCAAATTGGATTCCGATTATCGGGCCGATGCGGTAGGCGAAGGCGGGCTCAAGAACGGGAAGCGAACATGGCTCACAAGATCCTGATCGCGCCATCTTTGCTGGCGTCGGATTTTTCGAAGCTCGGCGACGAGGTCGAGGCGGTAGCGGCGGCCGGCGCCGACTGGATCCATCTCGACGTCATGGACGGGCACTTCGTGCCCAACATCACCTTCGGTCCGCCGGTGATCAAGGCGATCCGCAACCGCACCAAGGCCTTCTTCGACTGCCATCTGATGATCGCGCCGGCCGATCCCTATCTGGAGGCCTTCGCCGAAGCCGGCTGCGACGGCATGACGGTGCATGCCGAGGCCGGGCCGCATCTCGACCGTTCGCTGCAGACGATCAGGGACCTCGGCAAGAAGGCCGGCGTGTCGCTCAACCCGGCGACGCCGGAAACGGCGATCGAATATGTGCTCGACCGGCTCGATCTGATCCTTATCATGACCGTCAATCCGGGTTTTGGCGGCCAGGCCTTCATTCCGGGGGTCGTCGACAAGGTGAAGCGGGTGAAAGCGCTGATCGGCAATCGGCCGATCCGGATCGAGATCGACGGCGGCATCTCGCCGCAAACAGCACCTTTGGTCACCGCCGCCGGCGCCAGCGTGCTGGTCGCCGGTGCATCCATCTTCAAGGGCGGCAGCGTCGAAGCCTATCGGGCGAACATCGAGGCGATCAGGACAGCGGCCGACCAGGCGGCCGGTTGACGCTGCCGGCGTCGTTACCAGAACGCGCCGTCTCTTCAGCCGGTCAGGAATTCGTTGGCCGACGCCGGTGCGCTTGTGCTCGTGACATGCGGCCCCATATGCTCTGTCTCACCCTCATGCCTCTCCGGACCCTCCCGCAGGCTCCTCTTCGACGGTCGGATTGATGAACCGCAGCCCTTTCTTCGCTGATTTGCTGAACACCATCGCCGATCGCGGCCGGATGATGCTGAACCTCGTGCGCGGTGACGAGCCGGTCTCGGCCGACAGCCTGGGGCGTCTGTGCGCCCGTCTGCTTTCCAGCCAGGGCGAGGCATCGGGTGTCGCCTATGCAAGGGAAATCCTGGAGCGCTGGCGCATCCTCGGCGCCGACGGAAGGCTGGCTTTCCTGCATGTGCTGCGCGATCGTTTCGGCACTGATCACGCCAGGCTTGCCGCCGCGGTGGATGCCTATCGCGCCGAGCCCGACGATCGCTCGGCACTTGCCCTGCACGACGCCGCCGAGCCGGCCAGGCAGGAGCTCCTGCGCCGCCTGAACCTGGCGCCCGGCGGCATCGAGACGCTGGTGCGCATGCGCGAGGATCTGCTTGCCCGGCTGCCCACATCGCCCGATCTCGCCATCGTCGATGCCGATTTCACGCACCTCCTGTCGTCGTGGTTCAACCGCGGCTTCCTGGTGCTGCGGCGGATCGACTGGTCGACACCGGCCAACATATTGGAAAAAATCATCCGCTATGAGGCGGTGCACGCCATCCACACCTGGGACGATCTGCGCCGCCGGATCGAACCCGACGACCGGCTCTGCTATGCGTTCTTTCATCCGCAGCTCGGCGACGAGCCGCTGATCTTCGTCGAGGTCGCGCTCACCCGGGCGATGCCGATGACGATCGCCGAGCTGCTTGCCGACGAGCGGCCGCTGGTGCAGCCACGGCAGGCCACGACAGCGGTGTTCTATTCCATCTCCAACTGCCAGGAGGGCTTACGCGGCATTTCCTTCGGCAATTTTCTGATCAAGCAGGTGGTCGAGGATCTGCGCCGCGACCTTCCCGGCTTGACCGATTTCGTCACGCTGTCCCCGGTGCCGGGCTTTGCCCGTTGGCTGGCTGAGCAGACTGAAACCATACCCTCCGCCGCCGAAGTGTTAGACCTCGTCGCCGACGAGGGCTGGCATGCGGACGCTGCCGCGCGCGACCGCGTAGGCCAGGCCCTGCTTCCTCTTGCGGCGCAGTATTTCCTCGAAGCCCGCACCGCCTCCGGCAAGGTGATCGACCCGGTCGCCCGGTTCCATCTCGGCAATGGCGCGCGGCTGGAGCGCATCGATCTTTTCGGCGACCTGTCGCTCCGCGCCTTGCGTCAGGCGCATGGCCTGATGGTCAATTATCGCTACAAGCTTGACGATATAGAGAAGAACCACGAGCTGTTCGCCGCCAGGAACGATGTGGCGGCCGCGCCCGCCGTGCGCCGCCTGCTGCCGAACCGGCGAGACCGGGCCGCGCCGCGGCTTCCGGCGCAAGCTCAGGGGATTGAGGACAAGAGGGACATATGAGCAACCCACCCGCTTCAGGCTGCGGGCCGAACAGCTGATACCTTAGGCGCTCCTTGCGACACCGGCCTCGAAAACCCTGTCGCCTTCTATCCAGACGCCCTTGACGTCCAATTCGTCCGACAGCGCAACGATATCGGCGGAGGTGCCGTTGGCGAACCGCCCGAGCCGGTGCGACTGGCCGATCGCCTGCGCCGGATAGAGCGAAGCCATGCGCAGCGCCTCCGAAAGCTCCAGTCCGACAACTCGGTGGACGAAGCGCACGGCGGAGATCATGTCGAGATCGGCGCCCGCCAGCGTCCCGTCGGCAAGCCGCAGGCTGCCGTCCTTGCGATAGATGGTGCGGCCGTTCAGCGTGAACGAGGTCATATCGGTGCCGATCGTCGCCATGGCGTCGGTGACCAGGAAAATTTTTGCCGGGCCCTGCTTGGCGCGCAGCGCGATGGCCATGGTGGCGGGATCGACATGGATGCCGTCAGCGATGATGCCGGCAAACAATGTGGCTGTATCGATGGCGGCACCCGCCAGACCCGGCTCACGATTGCCGATCTGGCTCATTGCGTTGAACAGATGGGTGACCATTGTTGCGCCGGCATCGGCGAACGCGCGCGCCTTGGCATAGCCGGTGTCGGAATGGCCGAGGCTGACCACGATGCCGGCCTCGACGAGCGCCGAAACGCGCACGGTGTCGACGGATTCCGGCGCGATCGTGGTCAGCAGCACTGGCAGGTTTTTCCGCGCCGCAATCAGCATCGCCTGGTCGGCATCTGACATTGGCCGGATCAGCGCCGGGTCATGCGCACCCTTCCGGGCGACCGATAGATGCGGGCCTTCGAGATGCAGACCCAAAAAGCCCGGCACCTTCTGCTGCGCGGCCTCCGCTCCGGCGGCGACCGCGGCGGCGGTGATCTCAGGCGTGTCGGTGATCAGCGTCGGCAACAGTGCCGTCGTGCCGAAAGGCGCATGCGCCCGGCAGATGGCTTCGATCGAGGCGACGTCGGGATGATCGTTGAGCATGACGCCACCGCCGCCATTGACCTGCAGGTCGATGAAGCCCGGCGCAAGCATGCCGCCGTCGATCTCGATACGCGCAACGCCGGATGGAACGGCGCCGGCGGCAACGATGGCCTCGACCAAACCGTCGCGGACGACTAGGGCGGCGTTATCGTGCCAGTCGTCGCCGTCGAAAATCCGGGCGCCAGTCAGGGCAAAACGGTCGCTCATATGGTTTCCGTCACCTTGCGAAGATGGGGCGGCGTGTCCGGATCGAGACCGCGATGACGGGCAAAGGCCTCGACGAAGCCATAGAAGGACACGATCAGCGCCAGTGGGTCGGTCAACGGATGGCCGGTGGCGACATGCGTCAGGTGCTGAGCGCTTTTCGCCTGGTCCGAAGTCACGAAGATGGCCGCACCCTTGGCCGCCAGGCTGTCGGCGGCCTCTGCGATCGATGGCTCGGAAGCATCGCGGGCGGCGAGCGCCAGCACCGGAAAATCGGGCCCGACCAGTGCCAGCGGGCCATGCATCACTTCGGCAGCACTATAGGCCTCGGCATGCATGGCGCAGGTTTCCTTGAACTTCAGCGCCGCTTCATTGGCGATCGCAGCGGACGGACCGCGACCGAGGATGAACAGCGATTTCGGCGTCTCCAACGCACCGGCCAGCGCCATCCAGTCGCAGGCGATCGCCTTGCGAAAATGCTCCGGCAAGCGGGCAAGTGCTGCCAGAAGCTTATCGTCGCCGGTGCTATGCGCCATCAAGGCGAGGCCGGCGACAGCCGAATTGACGAAGGTCTTGGTCGCCGCAACGCTGCGTTCCGGGCCGGCCAGGATGTCGATCGCATAATCGGAGGCGCGCGCCAGCGGCGAATCGGCAGTGTTGGTGATGGCGACGGTCAGGGCACCGCCGGCTCTCGCGGTTTGCGCCATGGCGACAATGTCCGGGCTCTTGCCCGATTGCGAGATCGCCAGGCAGGCTGAGCCGGCCAGCTTGAGCTTGGCGCCGTAGATCGAAGCGATCGACGGGCCGACCGACGCAACAGCAAGGCCGGCGGTCAGCTCGACGGCATATTTCATGAAGGTGGCGGCATGGTCGGACGAGCCGCGCGCCACGGTGACGACGAACTGCGGATCGCGCTCGCGGATGCCGCGCCCGGCCTCGGTCAGCACCGCTGCCGAGCCGTCGAGCAGGCGTGCGGTCGCCTCCGGGATCTCCTCGATCTCGCGCCGCATATGGGTAATTGTCGCGCTCATGGCCGGCCCTCTTCGCCCGGCCCGCTCAGCCGGAGTTCGGCGACGAAATCATAGGCGTCGCCCCTGTAGATCGAGCGGGTGAATTCGATCACCTTGCCGCTCGCCAGATAGGAAATACGCTCGATGTGCAGGGCGGCAATGCCAGGCGGCACTTCGAGCAGGCGCGCGTCGTCGTCGCCGAGATTGGCGGCGGAAATGCGCTGCACCGCCCGCACCGGCCGCAGCCCCGTCGTTTCCAGCGCCGCGTAGAGCGACGAACCGATCGCCGCCGGGTCGGGCAGCACGCTGGCCGAGAGGGCGGCGCGCTCGATCGCCAGCGGCGTGTCGTTGGCAATGCGCAGGCGCGCCACCCGCGCCACCAGTTCGTTCGACGACAGGCCGAGCACCATCATCTCGTCCGGCGAGGGCGCGTAGAGGCCGCGGTCGAGCCAGGCCGAACGCACAGCCATGCCGCGCCGCGCCATATCCTCAGTGAAGGATGTCAGCCGCGACAGCGACTGCTCGACGCGTTCCATCCGCGGCGCGACGAAGGTGCCGGAGCCGTGGCGTTGGACGAGGATGCCGCCCTTGACCAGATCCTGCACCGCCTTGCGCACGGTGACGCGCGAAATGTCGGCCTTGCTGGCAATATCGCGCTCGGAAGGCAGCGCATCGCCCGGCCCGATCAGGCCGCGATTGACCGCGTCCTCGATGCTCTTCCTAAGCTGCAGATAGAGCGGCGCGCCGCTCTGCGACGACTGTTTCAGCATGGCGAAGATCTGGTCGGCGGCTTCGCTCATCGCGTTGCCTCCGCCGCTTTGGCGAAGACACGAACTGCCATCTGCACCGCGCCGCCGAGCGCATCGTCGAGCGGCGGCTTCAGCAGCGCCCGGTAGCGCGCCGACAGGCGTGGTGCATAGAGCGGCGCCAGCCCGCCAAGCAGGCAGAGCGGATCGTCGTCGCCGAGATCGAGCACGCCAAGTGCTGCCTCGACGTCGGCGACCGCCTTGTCGAGGATCCAGTTGGCGACGGCGTCGCCCTTTTCGGCATGGTCGAACACCTTTGGCGCGAAGCCGCCGAAATCGCCGGGTTTTGCGTTGGTGGTGAACTCGACCAAATCCTCGGGATTGTCGCGGAAGATGGCGAGCATGGCCTGCGTCAGCGGCGACCCCTGGCGGATGCCGTCATAGGCAAGCAGCGTCTGTTCGAGCAGGTCGCGGCCGATGCGGGCGCCGCTGCCCTGGTCGCCGACCTGAAAACCCCATCCGCCGATGGCGCGCGACTTACCGTTTTTACGCGCCATGTAGGCGGTGCCGGTGCCGAGGATGGCCATGGCGCCGTCACCGAAGCCGATCGCGCCTTCCAGCGCGATTTCGGCGTCGGTCTCGACGCGGCTGATGCTGAACGGCAGGATCGCTTCGAGCTGCTGCCTGTAGGTGCCGACATTGGCGCCGGCGAGGCCGAGGATGGCCGGGGTCTGCGGGATCAGTTCGGGGTCTTGTCCGGCGGCGACAAAGGCCTGCCGCGCCGCGTCGACGATGTTGGCCCTGGCGCCGGTTAGATCGGTGCGGATGTTGGCGGCGCCGCTCTTGGCGCGGCCAATGACGGTGCCGTCCGCTGTTGCAAGGGCCGCCCTGCAGCTGGTGCCGCCGCCATCGATGCCAAGCACGAATTTCACACGATTTCTCCTCCGGGCGGATAATACCAATAAAATACCAATAGCCAAGGATTAATTTCCGTTTCAAAAAGATTAAGGCGTAGTTGATTGAAAAACCACCATATTTTGCCTGAACGGCGATTTCAGGGCAGGGAAGTCGCTAATGCGTGTGGACAAGTGGTATTTTTTTGGTATTGTTTTCTGGATTGGAGGGAAAGCGGATGGCCGAAACGCGCACCGAAGCGCTTCACCAGAATGCCGAGGGGCTGGACATCCAGGCTCCGGACGCAATCCTTTCCTCTTTGGCCAGCGCGCAGATCGAGGCCGCCAAGGCGGTGCGCGGCGCCATTCCCGCCATCGCCAAAGCAGCCGAAATCATCGCCAGCCGGCTGAACAGCGGCGGCAAGCTCGCTTACGCGGCAGCCGGCAGCTCGGGCCTGATGGCGCTGGCCGATGCGCTGGAACTGCCGGGTACCTTCGGCATTCAGCGCGACCGTATCGCCATCCTGATCGCCGGCGGCGACGATGCCTTCAAGACACTGGCCGGCGGGCCGGAGGACGACACCGAGGAAGCCTCAGCAGCGGTTGCCGCTGCCGGCGTCGGCGAGGGCGACTGCCTGATCGCGGTCTCGGCCAGCGGCTCGACGCCCTATGCCGTCACGGCGATCGAGGACGCCAGGCGCCGGGGTGCGGCGACCATCGCCATCGCCAACAACAAGGATGCGCCGCTGCTTCGGCTGGCCGATATCGCCATATTGCTCGAAACGCCGCCGGAGCTGATCGCCGGCTCGACGCGCATGGGCGCCGGGACCGCCCAGAAGATCGCGCTCAACATGCTGTCGACGCTGGCCGCCATCCATCTTGGCCATGTCCATGACGGCTATATGGTCAACCTCATGGCTGACAACATCAAGCTGCGCGACCGCGCAACACGCATCGTCGCCGTCATCAGCGGACGCGACAAGGAGGATGCGGCGCGCCTGCTCGAAAAGAGCGGCGGCGCCGTCAAGACCGCCATTCTCCTCGCCGCCGGCGCCGCCAATGCCGATGCGGCCGAGAAGATACTGGAAGGGACCGGCCAGAAGCTGCGCCCGGCCCTTTCCGCGATTGAGGGGAGCATGAGGCAGAAAGCCTCTGTTCTCAAAACCGAACCTGAAAAAGGTCAACAGGGAGACTGAGCATGACAACGAAACTACTGACGGCACTGCTTCTCGGCACCAGCATTCTCGGCTCCGCCGGAATGGCCTATGCCCAGGACGTAACGCTCAACATCGAAAGCTGGCGCGGCGACGACCTTGCCATCTGGAAGGACAAGCTGATCCCGGCTTTTGAAGCCAAGAACCCCGGCATCAAGGTGGTGTTCGCGCCGTCGGCACCGACCGAATATGACGCCGCACTCGGCGCCAAGCTCGCCGCCGGCTCCGCGGGCGACCTGATCACCTGCCGCCCGTTCGACAAGTCGCTGGAACTTTTCAAGAAGGGCAACCTCGCCGATCTGTCGGCGCTGCCGGGCATGGAGAATTTTTCCGACGTCGCCAAGGCCGCCTGGCAGACCGACGACGGCAAGGCGACCTTCTGCGTGCCGATGGCTTCGGTCATCCACGGCTTCATCTACAACAAGGACGCCTTCGACCAGCTCGGCATCAAGGTGCCGACCACCAATGAGGAGTTCTACGCCGCGCTCGACAAGATCAAGGCCGACGGCACCTACATCCCGATGGCGATGGGCACCAAGGACCTCTGGGAAGCCGCGACCATGGGCTACCAGAACATCGGCCCGAACTATTGGAAGGGCGAGGAAGGCCGCACCGCGCTGATCAAGGGCGAGCAAAAACTGACCGACCCGCAGTGGGTCGCGCC
Source organism: Mesorhizobium sp. WSM4842 (assembly GCF_055901575.1). NCBI lineage: Bacteria > Pseudomonadati > Pseudomonadota > Alphaproteobacteria > Hyphomicrobiales > Phyllobacteriaceae > Mesorhizobium > Mesorhizobium sp. WSM4842. The sequence goes on along the minus strand of NZ_CM148372.1, from coordinate 838,307 downwards.
CTTTGCCGAACTCGCCAAATGGAAGCCCTATCTCGGCGACGGCTTTGAGGCACAGACCTATCCGGACAGCCAGAACCTGTTCACGCTTGGCCGCGCCGCCATCTACCCTGCCGGCTCGTGGGAGATCGCGCTGTTCAACACCCAAGCCCAGTTCAAGATGGGCGCCTTCCCGCCGCCGGTGCAGAAGGCCGGCGACACCTGCTACATCTCCGACCACACCGATATCGGCATGGGTCTGAATGCGGCGTCGAAGAATGCCGATGCAGCCAAGACCTTCCTGTCCTGGGTCGCCTCGCCGGACTTCGCCACTATCTACGCCAACGCGCTGCCGGGCTTCTTCAGCCTGAACAACACGCCGGTGAAGATGGAAGACCCGCTGGCCCAGGAATTCGTCTCCTGGCGCGACAAGTGCAAGTCGACGATCCGCTCGACCTACCAGATCCTGGGGCGCGGCACGCCGAACCTCGAGAACGAGACCTGGGTTGAATCGGCCAATGTCATCAACGGCACCGTCACGCCGGAAGCTGCCGCAAAGAAGCTGCAGGACGGCCTCGACAGCTGGTATAAGCCGGCGAAGTAAGAGCGCGGCGAACAGCTATCTCCCCCCTCGAGGGGGAGATGTCGCCGGAGGCGACAGAGGGGGTCGGTTGAGGGAGGCCGCGGCTTCGTCGTTGCCGGAAGGCGCGATCGAAAACACGATGGCGCACTGCTCGGCCGACCCCACCCGCCTCGCTTCGCGAGGCACCCTCCCCTCGAGGGGGAAGGGAGGCGCCGCGCCCTTTGGCGGCAATTGCAAGAACCTGATCGGCGGGGACCGAACGCATGGCCGCAGCACCGAAACGACCGTTCCGCTGGCACATCGGCGTCTTTCTGGCGCCGGCAGTGCTGGTCTATACGGCGATCATGATCCTGCCGCTGGCCGGCACGCTGCAGCTCTCCTTGTTCCGCAACATAGACCAGTCCCAAGTCTTCGTGGGACTGGCAAACTTCCGCACGCTGTTCGGCGATCCTAACTGGTCCGTGGGTTTCTGGAATGCGCTGAGGAACAATGTCTGGTTCTTCATCATTCATATGCTGGTGCAGAACCCGATCGGCGTCCTTTTGGCGGCGCTTCTCTCAAGCCCGCGGTTGAGATTCTCCGCCTTCTACCGCACAGCCATCTTCGTGCCGACGATCCTGTCCTTCGTCATCGTCGGCTTCGCCTGGAAGCTGATCCTGTCGCCGCTATGGGGCGTGGCGCCAAACCTTATGGATCTTGTCGGCCTGAAAAGTCTGTTCACACCGTGGCTGGGCAAGGAGCAATATGCGCTGACCACACTCAGCCTGATCTCGGTGTGGCAGTTCATCGGCATTCCGATGATGCTGATCTATGCGGCGCTGCTGTCGATCCCCGACGAGGTGATCGAAGCGGCCGAATGCGACGGCATCACCGGCATGTCGCAGTTCTGGAAGATCAAGCTGCCGCTGATCCTGCCGTCGATCGGCATCATCTCGATCCTGACCTTCGTCGGCAATTTCAACGCCTTCGACCTGATCTACACCGCGCAAGGCGCGCTGGCCGGGCCGAATTATTCGACCGATATCCTCGGCACCTTCCTTTACCGCGCCTTCTTCGGTTTCCAGCTGCAAATCGGCGATCCCAACATGGGCGCGGCGATCGCCACGATGATGTTCCTGATCATCCTTGGCGGCGTCTGCGTCTATCTCTTCCTCGTCCAGACGCGCCTGCGTCGCTACCAGTTCTGAGGCCCGAGATGAGCACGGCTACCCGCTCCCTGCCCCGCACCATCGGCGCCCATGCGGTGCTGTTGACCTACACGGTGATCGCGCTGTTTCCGGTGATCATCGTCATCATGAATTCGTTTAAATCCCGCGCGGGCATCTTCGGCGCGCCGCTGACGCCGCCAACCCCGAAAACCTTCGACCTGATCGGCTACACCACCGTCATCGGCCAGGGCGACTTCATCCACTATTTCCAGAACAGCCTTGTCGTCACCGTCGCCTCGCTGTTCTTCGTGCTGCTGTTCGGTGCGATGGCCGCCTTCGCGCTGTCGGAATACCGCTTTCGCGGCAATTCGCTGATGGGGCTTTATCTGGCGCTCGGCATCATGATCCCGATCCGCCTCGGCACCGTCGCCATCCTGCAGCTGATGGTGGCGAGCGGACTGGTCAACACGCTGACGGCGCTGATCCTGGTCTACACGGCGCAGGGCCTGCCGCTCGCCGTCTTCATCCTGTCGGAATTCATGAAACAGGTGTCGGACGATCTGAAGAATGCCGGGCGCATCGACGGTCTTTCCGAATACACGATCTTCTTCCGGCTGGTGCTGCCGCTGGTGCGGCCATCGATGGCGACGGTTGCCGTCTTCACCATGATCCCGATCTGGAACGATCTGTGGTTTCCGCTGATCCTGGCGCCGTCGGAGGAAACCAAGACGGTGACGCTCGGCGCCCAGTTGTTCCTCGGCCAGTTCGTCACCAACTGGAACGCGATTCTGGCCGCGCTGTCGCTGGCGATCATGCCAGTGCTGATCCTCTACGTCATCTTTTCGCGGCAACTGATCCGCGGCATCACCTCGGGAGCGGTCAAGTGAGCGCCGAAAAACCCCTTCGCGTCGTCGTCGCCGGTTTGGGCAATATGGGCCGCAGCCATGCGCTGGCCTATCACACCAACCCAGGCTTCCAGATCGCGGCGCTGGTCAACCGCTCGGATGTGCCGCTGCCGGCCGGGCTTTCCGGCTATGGCATCAGGCGCTCCTTCGACGATGCGCTGCGCGACGAAAAACCAGATATCGCCTGTATCGCCACCTATTCCGACAGCCATGCAGACTATGCGGTGAAGGCGTTCGAGGCCGGCTGCCATGTCTTCGTCGAAAAGCCGCTGGCGACGACGGTGGCGGATGCCAAACGCGTCGTCGCGGCAGCCAAGGCCAACGGCAAAAAACTGGTGGTCGGCTACATCCTGCGCCATCACCCGTCCTGGATCAGGCTGATCGCCGAGGCGCGAAAACTGGGCGGTCCGTACGTGTTCCGCATGAATCTCAATCAGCAATCCTCCGGCCATAGCTGGGAGACGCATAAGCAGTTGATGCAGACGACGTCGCCGATCGTCGATTGCGGTGTGCATTATCTCGACGTGATGCTGCAGATCACCGATGCCAGGCCGGTCGAGGTGCGCGGCATGGGGCTGAGGCTGACCGACGAGATTGCGCCCGCGATGTACAATTACGGTCATCTGCAGGTGCTGTTCGACGACGGTTCGGTCGGCTGGTATGAGGCCGGCTGGGGGCCGATGATCTCGGAGACGGCCTTCTTCGTGAAGGACGTGATTTCGCCCAATGGCTGCGTGTCGATCGTCATGAAAGAGGGTGTCAGATCAGACGACATCGACACCCACACCAAGACCTCGACCATCCGCCTGCACAGTGCGGCGACCGGCGCTGACGGCAAGTTCACCAAAGCGGATGAGATGCTGTCGATGGAAGGCGAACCCGGCCATCAGGATCTCTGCGATCTCGAACAGGCTTTTCTGCTCAAGGCGGTCCGCGAGGATATTGATCTCTCCCGCCACATGGACGACGCGGTGAAGTCGCTCGCCGTCTGCCTTGCCGCCGACGAGAGCGTGCGCAGCGGAAAGGCGGTGCGACTGTGACAAGGGAATTTTCGCCAGGGATTGCGCTCTACGGCGCCCCCCTCTGGCCTGCCGGCCATCTCCCCCTCGAGGGGGGAGATCAGATGTCGGTACTGCCCTCGCTAGTTATCAGCGCCGTAGAATGGCGCGAGGCCTCGAAACTGCCAATCTCCCCCCTTGCGGGGGAGATGCCAAGTGGTGGCAAAGAGGGCAGGCCAGAGGGGGGTGCATGTGCGCCCACATTCCAATCCGGAGGATCGAAGTGGGCGCACTGAACATCGAGAATGTGAAAAAAGCTTTTGGGCCGGTCGAGGTGCTGAAGGGCATCAACCTCGAAGTGACCGATGGCGAATTCGTCGTCTTTGTCGGCCCCTCCGGCTGCGGAAAATCGACGCTGCTCAGGGTCATCGCCGGGCTGGAGGATTCGACGTCGGGGCGCGTGGTGATCGACGGCGCGGACGTCTCCGCAACGCCGCCGGCCAAACGCGGCATCGCCATGGTGTTCCAGACCTATGCGCTCTACCCGCATCTGACGGTGAAGAACAATATGGGCCTCGGCCTCAAGCAGGCGGGCACGCCGGCGGCCGAGATCGACCGCCGCATCGGCATCGCCTCCTCGATGCTGTCGCTGGAGCCCTATCTCGCAAGGCGCCCGGCCGAGCTTTCCGGCGGCCAGCGCCAGCGCGTCGCCATCGGCCGCGCCGTGGTGCGTGAACCCAAGCTTTTTCTGTTCGACGAGCCGCTGTCCAATCTCGATGCCGCGCTGCGCGTCAACACCAGGCTGGAGATCGCCCAATTGCATCGCCGGCTGAAGGCGACGATGATCTACGTCACCCACGACCAGGTCGAGGCGATGACGCTGGCCGACAAGATCGTCGTGCTCAACGCGGGAAAGATCGAACAGATCGGTGGGCCGATGGAACTCTACAATTCGCCGGCGAATGAATTCGTCGCCGGCTTCATCGGCTCGCCGAAGATGAATTTCGTCGATGGCGCCAGGCTTGGCGAGACGGCCAAGACCGTCGGCGTCCGTCCCGAGCACCTGACCGTCGATGCGAAATCCGGCGCCTGGAAAGGCACGGTCGTCCATGCCGAGCATCTCGGCGCCGACACCAACCTCCATCTCGACTGCGAGAAGGCCGGGCTGATCACCGTGCGCATCTTCGGCGTCTACAATGCCGAACCCGGTGCCACGCTCTACGCGACGCCGGATCCGGCAAGGACTTATCGGTTTGGAGCGGATGGGAAGGTGCTGAAGTAGCTTCGCGGCAAAGCTTGGCGCTGCCCCTCATTGCCCTGCCGGGCATTTCTCCCCGTAAACGGGGAGAAAGAGCTGGCCCGGCCCGGCCTCGGCGCTCTTCCTGGCTAAACCGTTGGCGATTGGCGAAATCATTGGTGACGGCGTCCTTCTCCCCGTTCACGGGGAGAAGATGGCGGCAGCCAGATGAGGGGCGGCGCGACCCGTCCAGGATGACCTCTTATACGTCCGCCTTGAACGTCTGCTTCTGCATGCCCAGCCCTTCGATGCCGAGTTCGACGACGTCGCCGGGCTTCAGGAACACCGGCGGCTTCATGCCGAGCCCGACGCCGGGCGGTGTGCCGGTCGAAATGATGTCGCCAGGATGCAGCGACATGAACTGGCTGAGATAGGAAACCAAGTAGGCGACGCCATAGACCATGGTCTTGGTCGAGCCGTTCTGCATCGTCTTGCCGTTGACCTTCAGCCACATCGGGATGTTCTGCGGGTCCTTGACCTCGTCCTTGGTCACCAGCCACGGGCCGATCGGCCCGAAGGTGTCGCAGGACTTGCCCTTGGTCCACTGGCCCTGGCGCTCTGCCTGGAAGGCGCGCTCGGAAACGTCGTGCGCGACGCAATAGCCGGCGACATAGTCCAGCGCCTCGGCCTCGGTGACGTATTTGGCTTTTCTGCCGATGACCACGCCGAGCTCGACTTCCCAGTCGGTCTTGACCGAGCCGCGCGGGATCAGCACATCGTCATCAGGCCCGACGATGGCCGAACTCGCCTTCATGAAGATGATCGGCTCCGGCGGCACGACGGCGCCGGTCTCGGCGGCATGGTCGGAATAGTTCAGGCCGATGCAGATGAATTTGCCGGTGCCGGCGACGCAGGCGCCGATGCGCGGCTTGCCGGAAACCGCCGGCAACGATTGCGGATCGAGCTTCGACAATGTCTCAAGCGATGCCGGGTCGAGCGCCTTGCCGGCAATGTCGGTGACATGGGCGGAGAGGTCTCGGATTGTCCCATCCGCATCGAGCAGGCCGGGGCGTTCGCTCCCCGCCTCGCCATAGCGCAGCAGTTTCATAGAATTTTTCTCCCAGTTGCGACCAGAGGCCGTTTGCAAATTCGCTCCGCTGGGGCGAATGGCGTGGGTTTCGAGAACCGGAGCGGAGCGTACTTAAAGTGCCTAGGCAAGCGCAGACGCCGCGCCAGGCGCCCGGCGGAATAGGATTTTGACTCCTAGATCGACCAGCCGCCGTCGATATTATAAGCCTGTCCCGACGTATAGGTGGCGCCGGCCAGATAGACGGCGAGATCGGCGATTTCATCGGGCGTGCCGAGGCGGCCCATCGGCTGGCGGGCGATGAAGGCGGCGCGGGCAGCCTCGTAGTCGCCCTGCGCATGCATGCGGTCCTCCAGCGACGGGCTTTCGACCGTGCCCGGGCAGATGGCATTGCAGCGTATGCCCTTGCCGACATAGTCGGCGGCAACCGATTTGGTCAGGCCGATGACGGCCGCCTTGGTCAGTCCATAGACGAAGCGGTTCGGCACGCCCTTGGTCGAACCGGCCAGCGACGCCATGTTGATGATCGAGCCATCGCCGCGCTCCAGCATGCCGGGCAGCACGGCGCGGATGGTGCGGATCATCGAGCGGACGTTGAGATCATAGGCAAAATCGAGATCGGCATCCTTCATCTCGAGGATCGAGCCTGAATGGACAAAGCCGGCGCAGTTGAACAGCACATCGACGGCGCCGATCTCGGCGAAGGCGGTTTCAACCGCCTCGTCGTTCAGCACGTCGAGCTTGCGGGTCTTGATGCCAGCCGTCTTGCCGAGTTCGGCGAGCATCACCTCGTTGATGTCGGTGGCGTGGACGACAGCGCCCGCCCTGGCGAAAGCCAGCGCGCTCGCCCGGCCGATGCCCTGTGCCGCCGCCGTGACGACAACGATCTTGCCTGCCAGATCAGCCATGGTTTTCTCCTCTGTGGCCGCCCGGCTTTTACCGGCCCGCGGCCAAGGCGCAATGTGCCAGATAGGCACTATCATGCCGCCTGTATCGCTGTTCCGCTTAGGGGCAAATGTTTTTTCTCGGTAAAGAACATCTTTTCAGCCGTCAAGCCCGGAGATCTCTTGGGTATCCCTCACCCGGGCCTTGGCGCTGCCCCTCCAACATTGCAGTATGTGCGCCGAGGCTGCGGCCAGCGTGTTTCTCCCCGTCACTATACGGGGAGAAATGCCCGGCAGGGCAATGAGGGGCGGCGCCGACGTCGACAATCGACACACGCTCAGTCGCCGTACGGCACCCAGACGTTCTTGACCTCGACGGCACGGCGCAGGAAGGCATCGCCGGCGGCCTCGGTCGACGCCCAGTCGAGGCTGCGGCCGTTGCCGGTCCAGACGCGCTTGAGATTGCCGACGGAGTCGGCTTCTGCCTTGGCGCAGGTCTCGGCATCGGCGAACACCCAGAGCCCGTCGACATCGTCATGCTTGGCCAGCACGCCGGCGAGCTCGGCGGTGCGGCCGGTGACGATGTTGATGGCGCCGGCCGGAACGTCGGAATATTCGATGACCTGGTAGAGATCGGTGGCAAGCAGCGGATATTTTTCCGAAGGCACCGCGACCACGGTGTTGCCCATGGCCAGCGCCGGCGCCACCAGCGAGATCAGGCCAAGCAGGGGCGCATTGTCGGGCGCCACGATGCCGACGACGCCGACCGGCTCGTGCAGCGCCAGCGTGACGGCGCGGGCCGGCGGCTGGTGGACGCGGCCCTCGAACTTGTCGGCCAGGCCGGCATAGAGGAATAGCCGCTCGATCGACTGCTCGACCTCTTCGCGCGCCGCCTTGGCGGTGACGCCAGTAAGCTGGGTTAGACGCACGGCAAATTCGTCGGCACGGCCGGACAGGTTCTCGGCCAGATAGTAGAGCACCTGGCTGCGATTATAGGCGGTGGCCTCCGGCCAGCCTTTGCAGGCACGTGCGGCCGCAACGGCGTCGCGGATATCCTTGCGGCTGCCGAGACCGACCTCGCCGGCAAGCTTGCCCTTGGCGGTGGCGACGGCAAGCGAATAATTGCCGTCCGGCCGCACCTGCTTGCCGCCGATGAACAGTTTTGCCGTGCGATCGATGGCGTCGCCTTCGGCCTGCTCGACGGGTTGTGTCGAAGCCGGTGCCGGCTTGACGACCGGGCCGAGCGGCAGTTTCGCCGAGAGATATTCGAACATGCCCTCGCGCCCGCCTTCGCGGCCAAAACCGCTCTCGCGGTAGCCGCCGAAGCCGCAGGCGGCGTCGAACATGTTGGTGCCGTTGACCCAGACGACGCCGGCCTTCAATTGCGGCGCCACGTGCAGGGCGAGGTTGACGTTCTCGCTCCACACCGAAGCGGCCAGGCCGTAGCGCGTGTTGTTGGCGAGCTCGATCGCTTCTTCGGTGTTGCGGAAGGTCATGGTCGCCAGCACCGGCCCGAACACCTCCTCCTGCGCCAGGATGTTGGCCGGCGAAACGCCTGTCGCCAGCGTCGGCAGGTGATAATAGCCGGAAGCCGGCAGCGCCACATCAGGCTGCCAGCAGATGGCGCCCTGTTTGGCGCCTGCGGCGACCAGACCCCTGACGCGATCGAGCTGGGTCAGGTCGACCAGCGGGCCGATATCGGTGTTCTTGTCGAGCGGGCTGCCGACGCGCAGCCGGCTCATCCGTGTCTTGACCTTGGCGATAAAGGCTTCGGCGACGCCTTCCTGCACCAGCAGCCGCGAGCCGGCACAGCAGACCTGGCCCTGGTTGAACCAGATGCCGTCGACCAGACCCTCGACGGCGCTGTCGAGATCGGCGTCCTCGAAGACGACGAAGGCCGATTTGCCGCCAAGTTCCAGCGACAGTTTCTTGCCCGAGCCGGCGGTGGCTTTGCGGATGATCTTGCCGACCTCGGACGAACCGGTGAAGGCGATCTTCTGGACGCCGGAATGATTGACGATTGCCGCGCCCGCCTCCGGCCCGCCCTGGACGATGTTGACGACACCCTTCGGCACGCCTGATCGTTCGCAGATCTCGGCGAACAGGATGGCGGTGAGCGGCGTGAACTCGGCCGGCTTGAGCACTATCGCGCAGCCGGCGGCGAGCGCCGGCGCGATCTTCCAGGCCAGCATCAAAAGCGGGAAGTTCCACGGGATGATCTGGCCGACGACGCCGACGCCCTTCTGATCCGGAAAATCCTTGTAAAGCGCCTGCGCCCAGCCGGCATGGTGGATGAAATGGCGAATGGCCAGCGGCACGTCGATGTCGCGGCTTTCGCGGATCGGCTTGCCGTTGTCGATCGATTCCAACACCGCGAACAGCCGTTGGTGGCGCTGCATGGCGCGGCCGATGGCATAGAGCACTTTGGCCCGGCTGTAGCCGCTGCTGGCGCTCCATTTCGGCAGCGCTTTTGTCGCGGCCGAAACCGCCGCATCGATATCGGCAGCACCGGCATCCGAGACCTTGGCCAGCAGTTTTCCCGAAGATGGTTCGCTGGTGTCGAAGGTCTTGCCGCCTCCGGCTGCTTTCCAGTCGCCGCCGATGAACAGCGCTTTGGAGAAATCACGCGCCGCAAGCCAGGCATCGGCCTCGTTGCGGGCCTCCGGCGCCGGGCCGTATTCCATGGCGTGATAGCGTTCGAGGATGTTCATGGAGCGCCTCCTTTACCCTCCCCCTTGTGGGGAGGGTCGATCGGCAAAGCCGATCGGGGTGGGGGTAATTGGCTATTGGCTTTGTTCATTGCACGGGCTGACCTGATTCGTTTGACCCCCACCCCGCCGCTTCGCGGCGACCCTCCCCACAAGAGGGAGGGTGGGCGCTACGCCATCGCGTGGCGATGATTGGCCGAATAATGACCGGTCAGATGGTGTTCGAGCTGGCGCTCGATGTCGGTCAAAAGGCTCGACGCGCCGAAGCGGAACAGATCTGGCTCCAGCCACCGCCGGCCGAGCTCTTCCTTCATCAGCACCAGCCAGTCGAGCGAAGCCTTGGCGGTCGAAATGCCGCCGGCCGGCTTGAAGCCGATGAGGTAGCCGGTCTCCTCGAAATAGGCACGGATGGCGCGCACCATGGCGAGGCCGACCGGCAGCGTCGCATTGACGCTTTCCTTGCCGGTCGAGGTCTTGATGAAATCGGCGCCCGCCATCATCGCCACTATCGACGCCAGCATGACGTTGCGCAGCGTGGCGAGGTCGCCGGTGCCGAGGATGACCTTGAGATGCGCCTCGCCGCAGGCGGCGCGCATCGAGACGATCTCGTTATAGAGCTCCTGCCATTTCGCGGCGAAAACCAGGCCGCGCGGAATGACGACATCGATCTCGTCGGCGCCGTCGCTGACCGAGGCTTCGATCTCCTGCAGGCGCGTCGAAAGCGGGGTGAGGCCGTGCGGGAACGCGGTAGATACGGCGGCGACATGGATGCCGCTGCCGCGCAGCGCATCGACGGCAGTGGCGACGAAGGGGTGATAGACGCAGACCGCCGCCGGGCGGATCTTTTCACCCGTAATGCCGAGGCCTTCGACGATGTCGCGGCGGAACGGATTGACCGCCTTGGCGCAGAGCCGGCGGACGCGCTCGTCGGTGTCGTTCGAGTTCAGCGTGGTCAGGTCCATGCAGGCGACGGCGCGCAGCAGCCAGGCGGCCTGGTTGTCGGCCTTGATCGAGCGCCGCTTGGTCAGGCTGGCGACACGCCGTTCCAGCGCCGAGCGGTTGACGCTGCGCATCGATTCCATGAAGCCGAGATCCAGCTTCATGCCGGGATTGCGGGCAATGCCGTGCGCTTGCGGCGTCGGCGCATTGGCGGCGGTGCGCGCCGGCAGCGGCGTGATCTTGGAAGGTCCCAATCTGTCGGCACTAAGATCGGCTTCGCGGATTGTGCTGCTCATCTCCTGCCCTTTCGTTCGACGACTTATGCCGAAGATAGACCGTGAAGCAGCGCTTCACGAGTCCTTCAGGCGGTCATAGCGGAAAAAGCCTGCTGTGACATCAGCCGAAGAGCGCGGCGCTGGAGATTAGCCACAGGCCACCATGCCTTCGTCATCCCAGGGCGGAGCAGGAGCGAAGCGACGCGGAAGCGTAACGAGCACGGTTGCGCGTGCAAGCGCCATTCTGAGCCGTAGCATTCTTCGGCCTGGGTAACGGCATGGATCCTAGGGTCTGCGCCGCGTCGCTCCGCTCCTTGCTTGCCCTAGGATGACGAAGGCGTGGTGGGATTTGGCCAATCGCCAGCGTTGGAGATTTGGCTGCCGACCGGCCGGCAGCGAAGGTCCACAGCCCCTTTCAGCAGCGAATCTCAGTGGCATATCGCAGAGGTTGGAGATTGGCCGAAACACCCCTCCACTTCGTCATCCTAGGGCGGAGCAAGGAGCGAAGCGACGCGGCGCAGACCCTAGGATCCATGCCGTTACCCAGGCCGAAGAATGCAGCGGCTCAGAATGGCGCTTGTATCCGCAACGCTGCCAGCTACCCTTCAACCATGATCGGCTATGCCTAGATGACCGCGCGCCAGAAGCGCGGCACGATCTCCATCGCGTCACCAATGATCTTGGCACCGCCGCATGCCGGAGCATAAGTCCGGCGATGGCTCCGAAGTGGAGGGATGGTTCGGCTAAATTTCCATGGCCTGCGATTCGTCTCAGCCAACAAACGCGCGCTCGACGACGAAGCTTGCCGGATGATGCAGCGAGCCTTCCTCGAAGCCGAGGCTTTCGGCCAGTTCCTTGACATCCCTAAGCATGTGCATCGAGCCGCAGATCATGATGCGGTCGGTTTCGGGGTCGAGCTTGTCGATGCCGAGATCGGCATAGAATGTTCCCGAGCCGATCAGCGCGGTGATGCGGCCCATGCGCCCGGAGGTTTCGCGCGTCGTCGAATTGTAGAGCGTGACGCGGCCGCCGGTCAGCTCGCCGATCAGCGGGTCGTTCTCCAGCTCTGCAACCAGATCCTGGCCGTAGGTGAGTTCGGCATTGTCACGGCAGGTGTGGGTCAGGACGACCTGCTCGAACTTCTCGTAGGTATCGGGGTCGCGCAGCAGGCTGGCGAAGGGCGCGATGCCGGTGCCGGTCGAGATCATGAACAGGCGCTTGGCCGGGGTCAGCGCGTCGACCACCAGCGTGCCGGTCGACTTCTGCCGCATGATGACGGTGTCGCCGATCTCGATCTTCTGCAGCTGCGAGGTCAGCGGGCCGTCCGGCACCTTGATCGAGAAGAATTCCAGCTCGTCGTCCCAGGCAGGGCTGGCGATCGAATAGGCGCGGAACACCGGCTTCTCGGCGTTGGGCAGGCCGATCATGACGAACTCGCCGGAGCGGAAGCGCAGCGATTGCGGCCGGGTGATGCGGAACGAAAACAGCCGGTCGGTATAGTGCTTCACCGAGACGACGGTTTCGGCATAGACATTGGCCGGAATTGGGAACTGCAGCGGCCGGGCGCCGGCGGTGTTGAGTGCTGATATGGTGTTCATCAAACCTAACCTTCTGGCCAACCCGAGGGCGCCGACGCCAAACCTTCTCCTGCGCGCCCGAACCGATCAGGTTTCGGCGTGCCGTTTGCACACTGCCAAGCGGTAAGCTCTTGTGTCCGGAATTTATTAGTATACAAATGATATTTGCGTCAAGACGCCAGCGTGAAACACCTTTCCAAACTGAGACATATCTGTAGTCCTGACATTTCGGGTTTCGACAATGGAAGAGAATTTTTCGGCGCAGACGCTGGATTCCTCGGGCAGCGTCGTCGCCGGCATCGACGTCGGCGGAACCTTTACCGACCTGCTTCTGATCGACGGCCGTGACGGTGGCCGGGTGCATATCGCCAAAACCCCGACCACGGTCGATAACCAGGCCTTCGGCGTCGTTTCGGCGCTCGGTGCCACCGGCTTCCCCATCCGCGGCATCGACCTCATCGTGCACGGCACGACCACCACCACCAACGCAGTGCTCGAACGCCGGCTGGCCAAGACCGGCATGATCACCACGCGCGGCTTTCGCGATGTCATCGAGCTGGGCCGGCGAACGCGGCCGCAGGCCTATGGCATGACGGGCAGCTTCGTCCCGATCATTCCGCGCAATCTGCGGCTTGAAGTGTCGGAGCGCGTCGAAGCCTCGGGTGCGGTGCGGATTCCGCTCGACGAAGCCGAGATGCGCGCGGCGGTTTCACAATTGATCGAGGCCGGCTGCGAATCGCTCGTCATCCATTTCCTGCATTCCTACGCCAATCCGGCGCATGAGCGACGCGCCGCCGAGATCGCCGCCGAGCTTTGGCCGAACGGCTACATCACGACAGGCCATGCGCTGCTGTCGGAAGCACGCGAATTCGAGCGCGGCGTCACCGCTTCTGTGAACGCCTCGGTGCAGCCGATCCTCGAGCGCTATGTCGAGCGGCTGCGCAAGGAATTGGGGTCAAAAGGCTACGCCCGCGACTTCCTGATCATGAACGGCAATGGCGGCATGATTTCGGCCCGCTTTGTCACCCGTGAATCGGCCAAGACCGTGATGTCCGGCCCGGCCTCCGGTGTTATCGCCGCCGCCTATACGGGAAAACGCGCCGGCTTTGAAAACCTGGTCACCTACGACATGGGCGGCACCTCGACCGACGTGGCGCTGATCCGCAATGCCGAACCCGCAGTGTCGAACGAGATCGAGATCGAATATGCGATGCCGATCCATGTGCCGATGGTGGCGGTGCATACGGTCGGCGCCGGCGGCGGCTCGATCGCCCGCGTCGATGCGGCAGGTCTGATCCAGATCGGCCCGGAAAGCGCCGGCGCCAATCCCGGCCCGATCTGCTACGGGCGCGGCGGCAGCGAGCCGACCATTACCGATGCCAATCTGGTGCTCGGCCGGCTGGCGCCGAAAAAGCTGCTCGCGGTCGAAAACCCGGTCACCGTCGAGCACGTCACCGGCATCTTCGAGGACAGGATCGGCCGCCCCACCGGCCTGTCCGGCGTCGAGGCGGCGGGCGCCGTGCTGCGGCTCGGCAACATCAAGATGGCCGGCGCTATCCGCATGGTCTCGGTGTCGCGCGGCCACGACCCGCGCGATTTCGCGCTGTTCGCCTTTGGCGGCGCCGGGCCGCTGCATGCGACAGCCCTGGCGCGCGAACTCGGCCTGCCAAAAGTGCTGGTGCCGGCGCGGCCGGGCATCACCAATGCGCTCGGTTGCGTCGTCGCCGATCTCAGGCACGATTTCGTTAACACCGTCAACCAGCCGGTGGCGGGACTCGATGAAATCCAGCTTCACGGGATATTGGAACGGCACCGAAACGAAGGCGAAGAGCTGATCGGCAAGGAAGCGGTAAAGCCGGAGACGATCCGCGTCACCCATTCCGCCGACATGCAGTTCGTCGGCCAGACCCATATCATCAACGTGCCGCTGCCCTCGTCCGCAGTGACGCGCGCGGTATTGCAGCAACTGTTTGAAAAGGCCTATTTTGCCCGCTTCAAGGTCGAGCTGCCGGAAATCCGCGCCAATCTGGTCAACCTCAATACGTCGGTGACCGGCATGCGGCCGGCGATCGATCTTTCGCGATTGATCGACCCGGCTGGCCGCGCCAAAACACTTGATGAGGCGCGCCGCGAAATTCGGCCGGTCTGGTATGGCGGGCGCTGGCACGATACGCCGGTCTACAGCAGGGAAAAGCTGCCGCTCGACGCCCTCATCGAGGGGCCGGCGATCCTCGAACAGATGGACGCGACCACCGTGCTCGAGCCCGGCGACCGGGCGCGCTCGGACGCCGACGGCAACATCATCATCGACATCGGTGAGGCCTGAAATGGCAAAGCTCGACACGATCACGCTTTCGGTCATCCAGGCGGCGCTGCAGCAAGTCTGCGACGAGATGGACTTGACCTTCTCGCGCGCCGCCTTCTCGCCCGTCATCGCCGAGGCCAACGACCGCTCCGACGGCATCTATTCGGCGGTCGATGGTTCGCTGATCGCGCAAGGCAGCCAGGGCCTGCCGGTGTTCGTCGGCGTCATGCAGTATTCGACCAAAACGGTGATCGAAATGATCGCCGATGGACGCTGCCTGCCGCCCGAGCCAGGCGATATCTACATCGTCAACGACCCCTATCTCGGCGGCACCCATCTGATGGATGTGCGCTTCGCCATGCCGGTCTACCGGGACGAAAAGATTTTCTGCTGGCTGTCGAACACCGGCCACTGGCCCGACATTGGCGGCTCGGTACCGGGCGGTTTTTCCGCCTCGGCAACGGCGGTCGAGCAGGAAGGCCTGCGGCTGCCGCCGGTGAAATTGTTCAAGAAGGGCGTGCTCGACCCTGAGATCTACGCCATCA
The DNA here is from genome assembly GCF_055901575.1 of Mesorhizobium sp. WSM4842. NCBI lineage: Bacteria > Pseudomonadati > Pseudomonadota > Alphaproteobacteria > Hyphomicrobiales > Phyllobacteriaceae > Mesorhizobium > Mesorhizobium sp. WSM4842. The sequence goes on along the minus strand of NZ_CM148372.1, from coordinate 823,140 downwards.
TCTGCTCGAACATCAGGGTTGCCGACCAGCGCATCGGCGACATCCGCGCGCAGGCGGCGGCACTGCTGATCGGCCAGGACCGGCTTAAGGGAATCCTGGATCGTTACGGAGACGAAACAGTTGTCGAGGCGATCGCCGAACTGCGCCGCCGCGCCGCCGAGCAGATGCGCGCCAACATATCGGCCATTCCCGATGGCATCTACCGCTCCAAGGCCTTCGTCGATTCCGACGGGGTGGTGAACGAGCCGCTGACCATCGCGCTGGCGGTCGAGAAACAGGGCGACACGCTCAGCTTCGATTTTTCAGGCTCGTCAAAGCCGTGCGCCGGGCCGATGAACAGCGTGCTGGCGACGACCTTGTCCTCGGTCTACCTCGCCATGCGCCATATTTTCCCCGATGTGCCGATCAGCGCCGGCGCCTTCGAGCCGCTGATCGTCGAGCGGCCGGAAGGCACGTTCCTCGACGCCAAATATCCGCGCCCGGTATCGGGCTGTGCGGCCGAGGTTTCGCAGCGCATTGCCGAGGCGGTGTTCGCGGCCATGGTGCAGGCGCTGCCGGACAAGGTGACGGCGGCTCCCGCCGGTTCCAGCGGCAATTTCGCGCTCGGCGGCAACGACCCGGCCCGCGGCCGCGATTACGTCATGTACCAGATCTCCGGCGGCGGCTATGGCGGCAATGCCGGTCATGACGGCCTCACCAATGGCTGCTCGACCATCGGCATCTCCAAATCGCCGCCGGTCGAAATCATGGAGCAGGCTTTTCCGGTGCTCTATCGTCACTACGCCCTGCGCGAAGGCTCGGGCGGCGCCGGCAAGCATCGCGGCGGTTTTGGGCTCGCCTATGAGGTCGAGATCCTGCGCGGCGACGCCCGCGCCTCGTTCGTCATGGACCATGGCCGCTTCGGCCCGCAGGGCGCGCTCGGCGGCAAGGACGGCGCTGTCAACACGGTGACCGTGTTCCGCGACGGCAAGGAACATATGCCGCCGCACCTCTCCAAGGAACAGGACATCGCGCTGAAGGCCGGTGACCGCGTCCGCGTCGGCACGCCGGGCGGCGGCGGCTATGGCGATCCCCTGGCGCGCGACCCGAAACTGGTGCTGAGGGATGTCGCCTTGGGTTACTACACGCCCGAGGACGCTGGCGAAAAATTTGGTGTCTCCCTGTCGAAGGATGGGCTGGCGATCGACCGGGCGGCGACGGACGAGAAACGCGCCCACCGCTGAGATAGGACGAATTCTCGGCGAGGCCCCTCGCGCAACCAGACGCAACGCGGTCGCTTTCCCCGCTCTCACTTTTCCCGCTTGACTGACCCGCCGTACGGAATACGCTGATGGGGAAAATACCGGCTCCGACCGCCGGGCGGCAAAAATGCCTCGTATGCCTCGCCTTCCGCGGCGGCGGCTGCGGGGCATTGTTATTTTGGGGATTTGCTTGGGACGGCGTATCGAAATCGGCATCCTTTACTCGCGGTCGGGCAACTACCGCCTGCTGTCCGAATCCTGCCGTTCGGGTGCGATGACGGCCATCGCCGATGTCAACGCCGATCCCGCCATCCCGATCGAATTCGTTCCGGTGGAGCGCGACCCGCAGGGCAACATCGATGGCTACGCGACGGGCTGCGCCGACATTCTCGGCAACAGCGGTGCGCGCCACATCATTGGCTGCATCACGTCATGGAGCCGCAAGGAGGTCATTCCGATCCTCGAGCGCGCCGGTGGCACGCTCTGGTACGCCTGCCCCTATGAGGGCTTCGAAGCGAACGAGCATGTCGTCTACATGCACGCTTGCCCAAACCAGCATCTCGTCCCGCTGCTGGCCCATGTCGTGCCGCGCTTCGGCGCCGACGGCTTCCTGCTCGGCTCGAACTACATCTGGGGCTGGGAGACCAACCGTGTCGCCCGCGACCTGATCGCCGACGCCGGCGGCAAGGTTTTGGGCGAGCGCTATCTGCCGCTCGGCGAGGTCGATGTCTCCAGGCTGATCGCCGAGATCCAGGCCACCCGGCCGGAGTTCATCCTGAACAACCTGATCGGCTCCTCGTCCTATGCCTTCATCGCGGCCTATGCCGAACTTGCCGAACGCGACCCGCATTTCAGGCCGGAGCGCTGCCCGATCCTGTCCTGCAATCTGACCGAATGCGAGTTGCCGGCGCTCAACGAGGCGGGCAATGGCCACCTTTCCGTCGGGCCGTACTTTCACGATATCTCGGTAGCGGATCGCCAGGGCGATTCGGCGCCCTCCATCATGCCTGCCTCGTCCTTCGAGGCGGCGGCCTATGCCTCGGTGCGGACGCTTGCCGAGATCCTCGCCCGCAATCCCGGCGCACAATGGCCGGACCTTCCCCAGGCCTTTGCCGGAACCTCGTTTCGAACCCCGCTCGGCGACATATCCATCGATCCGCAAACCCAGCACGCCACCTTGCCGGTGCAGATCGGGCGCATCGAGGGGACCGCATTCAAGACCGTCACGCTGACCAAGGGAGTGGCGCCCGATCCCTATCTGTCCCGCTATGACCGGACCGAGACGTTCGGCCGCCCACGCCTGAGGGTGGTCTCGTGAGCAAGGTCCCGCGCATCCCGAACCTCGGCGGCGCCAGGGCCTTTGTCCTGCATCGTCCGCATCCGACGGTGCAGGCGATCACGCGGCAATTGTCGGCCATCGGCCTCGAGACGGTCGGCTGCTGGCCGGAACTGCCGGCCGAGGCGCTGGCAGCGGATTTCGTCTTCTTCGATGCCGACCTCGGCTTCGACGAACAATTCCCATGGGCGCCGGGCGAGGCGCCGATGCCGCTGGTCGCGCTGATCGGCTCCGAAGCGCCAGGCCGCATCGAGTGGGCGCTGTCGCACAAGGCCGACGCCCAGTTGCTGAAGCCGGTCGGCAATGCCGGCGTCTACAGCGCCCTTTTGATCGCACGGCAGAGTTTCGAGGCGCGCAAGCTTTTGGCAAGCGAGATATCGTCGCTTCGGCTGCGCGTCGCGGAGCGCCAGACCATCGTGCGCGCGGTCGAGGCCTTGTCGAAAGGCGCCGAGGACGGCCGCGCCTATGCGCAGTTGCGGTCGCTGGCGATGAGCTGGCAGATCAGTGTCGAGGAGGCCGCGCGCAGGATCGTGGCGATGACGGAAGAAGGCGGCGATGACCAGTCCCATCGCGCCTGACCTTCCGGCAACCGGGCGCATGCCAATCAAGCCACGCGCCGGCGTCTGGCGGCGCCTGGTCAAGCGTCCTCTGGCATTGATCGGCCTGGGGATCGTTGCCGTCGTCTTGGCTGGCGCCATCCTGGCGCCGTGGCTGACGGGCTACGATCCGAACGAGCAGATGTTCGACGGGCTGACGCTTGAAGGCGCGCCTTTGCCGCCGAATGCCAGCTTCTGGCTGGGCACGGACCTGCTCGGCCGCGATCTGCTGACCCGCATCCTTTTCGGCGCACGCACCTCGCTGATCATCGGCATTGTCGCCAACGGCGTGGCGCTTTTGATCGGCACGCTGGTCGGCGTCACCGCGGGCTATTTCCGCGGCTGGATCGGCGGCGCGCTGATGCGCTTCACCGATCTGATGATGGCCTTCCCGGCGCTGCTGCTCGCCATCTGCCTGGCGGCGGTGCTCCAGCCGAGCCTGTGGATCGTTGCCATGGTGATCGCACTGGTGAACTGGGTGCAGACCGCGCGGGTCGTCTACACCGAGACCAGCTCGCTCGCCGAGCGCGAGTTCATCGACGCCGAGCGTACGATCGGTGCCAGCGCGCCACGCATCCTGTTTCGCCATATCCTGCCGCATCTGCTGCCGACGATCATCGTCTGGGGCACGCTCGGCATCTCGACCACGGTGCTGCTCGAAGCAACGCTCAGCTATCTCGGCATCGGCGTGCAGCCGCCAACCGCATCCTGGGGCAACATCATTTTCGAGAACCAGACCTATTTCCAGGCAGCGCCCTGGCTGGTCTTCTTTCCGGGCGCGGCGATCCTGGCGCTGGCGCTGGCCTTCAACCTCATCGGCGATGCGCTGCGCGACATCCTCGATCCGACGCAAAGGGGCCAGGCATGATCGCCTATCTCGGCCGCCGCGTCATTCAATCGCTGCTCATCCTGCTGGGCGTCTCGCTGATCACCTTTGCGCTGCTCTACCTGCTGCCCGCCGACCCTGTCCGCCAGATCGCCGGCCGCAGCGCCACGCCCGAGACGGTCGAGAACATCCGCCGGCAGCTCGGCCTCGATCAGCCCTTCATCATCCAGTACTGGCACTATCTGACCAGCCTGCTCAGCGGCGATCTCGGACGCTCCTACATCCAGCGTTCCGAGGTCACTGAGCTCATCGTCTCGCGGCTGCCGGCAAGCCTGCTTTTGATGGTCGGCGCCATCCTTTGCGAGCTGGTGATCGGCCTGACGATGGGCCTGCTTGCCGCCGTCAGGCGCGGCACCGCCACCGACCAGACGCTGATGGTCGCGTCCTTTGTCGGCGTCTCGGCGCCGCAATTCGTCGTCGGCCTGCTGCTCCTTTATGTATTCGCCGTGCGGCTCGGCTGGTTTCCGATCGGCGGCTACGGCACCTGGCGCCATCTGGTGCTGCCCTCGCTGACCATGGGCATCCTCGGCGCCGGCTGGTACGCCCGCATGATGCGCTCGTCGATGATCGACGTGCTGCGCCAGGACTATATGCGGACCGCCCGAGCCAAGGGCCTTGCGCGCGGCGCCATCATCTTCCGCCACGCACTTCCCAACGCCATCCTGCCGGTCATCGCCATGATCGGCATCGACATCGGCATCTTCATGGGCGGCATCGTGGTGGTCGAAAGCGTGTTCGGCTGGCCCGGCATCGGCCAGCTTGCCTGGCAGGCCATCCAGCGCGTCGACATTCCGATCATCATGGGCGTCACCCTGGTTTCGGCCTTCGCCATCGTGCTCGGCAATCTCCTGGCCGACACCGTCGCACCGTTCATCGATCCGCGCATCAAGCTCAGATGAAAACCAAAAAAAGACACGATAAAACCAGAGAAAGGGAACATGAGATGAAGAAAATCTTGACCTCCACCGTTGCGGCATCGGCGCTCGCGCTGATGCTCGGCATGACAAGCGCCCGCGCCGAAGACGCCATCGATCCGAACGCCAAGCAGGGCGGCGCGATCACTATCACCTACAAGGACGACGTCGCCACGCTCGATCCGGCCATCGGCTATGACTGGCAGAACTGGTCGATGATCAAGAGCCTGTTCGACGGGCTGATGGACTACGAGCCGGGCACCACCAACCTGCGGCCCGACCTCGCCGAGAGCTACGAGATCGCGCCCGACGGCAAGACCTTCACCTTCAAGCTGCGCCAAGGGGTGAAGTTCCACAATGGCCGCGAGATGACTGCTGACGACGTGAAATATTCGCTTGATCGCGTCACCAATCCGAAGACGCAGAGCCCGGGCGCCGGCTTCTTCGGCTCGATCAAGGGCCATGAGGATGTCGCTGCAGGCAAGGCGGAAAGCCTGGCGGGCGTCACCGTCGTCGACCCCTACACGATCAAGTTCGAACTGACCCGGCCCGATGCCACCTTCCTGCATGTCATGGCCATCAACTTCTCGCATGTCGTGCCGAAGGAGGAGGTCGAGAAATACGGCGCGGACTTCGGCAAGCATCCGGTCGGCACCGGGGCTTTCAAGTTCGCCGAATGGACGCTCGGTCAGCGCGTCGTCTTCGAGCGCAACCCGGATTACTGGCATAAGGGCCTGCCCTATCTCGACAGGATCAGCTTCGAGATCGGCCAGGAGCCGATCGTCGCCCTGCTGCGGCTGCAGAAGGGCGAGATCGACATTCCCGGCGACGGCATTCCGCCGGCCAAGTTCCAGGAGGTGATGTCCGATCCCGAGCAGAAGGCCCGTGTCGTCGAGGGCGGCCAATTGCACACCGGCTACATCACCATGAACACCACCATGGCGCCCTTCGACAATGTGAAGGTGCGGCAAGCGGTCAACATGGCGATCAACAAGGACCGTATCGTCCAGCTGATCAACAACCGTGCGGTGCCGGCCAACCAGCCGCTGCCGCCGTCGATGCCCGGCTACGACAAGGAATTCAAGGGCTATCCCTATGACGTGGCCAAGGCCAAGGCTTTGCTTGCCGAGGCCGGTCATCCCGACGGTTTCGACACCCAGCTGTTCGCCATGAACACCGATCCCAATCCGCGCATCGCCCAGGCGATTCAGCAGGATTTGGCGGCCATCGGCATCAAGGCCAGCGTCCAGTCGCTCGCGCAGGCCAATGTCATCGCCGCCGGCGGCGACAAGGCCGGCGCGCCGATGATCTGGTCCGGCGGCATGGCCTGGATCGCCGATTTCCCCGATCCGTCGAATTTTTACGGACCGATCCTCGGCTGTGCCGGCGCGGTCCCTGGCGGCTGGAACTGGTCGTGGTACTGCAACAAGGATCTCGACGCCAAGGCGGCGGAGGCCGACTCGATCGTCGATCCGGCCAAATCAGGCGAACGTGCCAAGATGTGGAGCGAGATCTACCGCAAGATCATGGAAGACGCGCCCTGGGCGCCGGTCTTCAACGAGCAGCGCTTCACCATGAAATCCCCCCGGATGGGCGGCGCCGACAATCTCTATGTCGACCCCGTCCATATCCCGATCAACTACGACAATGTGTATGTGACCGATGTGCAATAACTGCGACTACACCATCCATGGGCGCCATCACCATTTCGGCTGGGACAATTCCTTTGTCCCGACTGAGCGGGTAGCGCCCGGTTCGACGATCGAGTTCCAGTGCCTCGATGCGTCGGGTGGCCAGCTTCAGGCCGACAGCACCGTTGCCGACGTCGCTTTGCTCGACTTCGCCAAGGTGAACCCCGTCACCGGGCCCATCTATGTCGACGGGGCTGAGCCGGGCGACGCGCTGAAGATCACAGTTGAGGCGTTCAAGCCGTCGGGCTTCGGTTGGACGGCGAACATTCCGGGGTTCGGGCTGCTCGCCGACGATTTTCCGGAGCCGGCGCTGAACATCTGGAAATACGACGCCGCCTCGCTCGAGCCGGCGCTGTTTGGCAGACAAGCCCGCGTGCCGCTGAAACCGTTTGCCGGCACCATCGGCAACGCGCCAGCCGAAATGGGCCTCCACTCGGTGGTGCCGCCAAGGCGTGTCGGTGGCAATCTCGACATCCGGGATCTCGCGGCCGGCACCACGCTCTATCTGCCGGTGGAGGTGGCGGGTGCGCTGTTTTCGGTCGGCGACACGCATGCCGCGCAGGGCGACGGCGAAGTGTGCGGCACGGCGATCGAAAGCCCGATGGATGTCGTGCTCAAGCTCGACCTGGTCAAGGATGCGCGGCTGAGGATGCCGCGCTTCACCACGCCCGGCCCGGTGACGCGCCATCTCGACGCCAAGGGCTATGAGGTGACGACCGGCATCGGACCGGACCTGATGACCGGCGCCAGGGAAGCGGTCTCGCAGATGATCGACCTGCTTGCCGGCCGCTACGCAATGGACCCGGTCGACGCCTACATGCTGGTTTCGGTCTGCGGCGATCTCCGGATCAGCGAGATCGTCGACATGCCGAACTGGGTGGTGTCGTTCTACTTCCCGCGCTGCGTCTTCGAATGAGCAAAGGCGCAGGCAATAAGCGGACCGGGGTTTTTGTCCCGGCCGTTTCGGTCACGGCCGGACCGGTGCTGGAGATCTCCGGCCTGACCGTCAGCGTGCGTGGCGAAGACGGCGAGCGGCCTGTTGTATCAGACCTATCGCTGACGCTTGCGCGCGGCGAGACGCTTTGCATTGCCGGTGAATCCGGCTCCGGCAAATCGATGATGGCGCTGGCGATCATGCAGTTGCTGCCGCAGCCGGCCGCCCGGATAGAATCCGGCAAGATCCGGCTTCGCGATATCGATCGAGGTGACATCGATCTGGCTGGGCTCGATGAGCGTCGGATGCGCCGCATTCGCGGCGACCGCATCGCGATGATCTTCCAGGAGCCGATGACATCGCTCAATCCGGTGCTGTCGATCGGCCGGCAGCTGGTCGAGTCCATCGAGGCCCATACCGGCCTGTCCCGCGCCGAGGCGCGCCGGCGCGCCATCGAGGCGCTGAAGGCTGTCCGCATCCCGGAGGCCGAAAGCCGGCTAAAACAGTTTCCGCACGAACTGTCCGGCGGCATGCGCCAGCGCGTGATGATCGCCATGGCGCTGGCGCTGAAACCGGATGTGCTGATCGCCGACGAGCCGACGACGGCGCTCGATGTCACCGTGCAAGGCGAGGTGCTGGAACTGCTGCGCGATCTGCAGCGCGAGCATGGCACCAGCGTCATCCTCATCACCCACGACATGGGCGTGGTCGCCGAAATGGCCGATCGCGTCGTCATCATGCGGCACGGCCGCATGGTCGAGGAGGGAACAGCCGCCGATATCTTTGCCCGCCCGCAAGCCGACTATACGCGTGAACTGCTCGCCGCCGTGCCGCGCATTGGTACCGGCGTCGGCCGCCAAAAATCCGCCGAGCAAAAATCCGTCGAAGCGGAAATGCCCGCAAGCGTGGCGGTGGTCAACGATCTGCATGTCCATTTCGACCTGCGCGGTGGCTTCTTCGGCCAAGTGAACCGCCGTGTCCACGCCGTCGAAGGCATCAGCTTTTCGATCGCGCCGCACGAGACGCTGGCGCTGGTCGGCGAATCCGGCTGCGGCAAGTCGACCACAGCCAAGGCGCTGGCCGGGCTTGTGCCCTACCACGGCGATATCGTGATCGGCGGGCGCAATCTGGCAGGCCTTGGCCGTGACCAGCGCAAGGCGGTTCGCCGCGACGTGCAGATGATTTTCCAGGATCCCTATGCCTCGCTTGACCCGCGCATGCGCGTCGGCGACCTCGTTGCCGAGCCGCTGTTGATCCATGGCATCGCCTCGAAGGAAGAGCGCAGCCAGCTTGTGGCGGCATTGTTCGAACGCGTCGGCTTGTCGGCCGACCAGATGGAGCTTTATCCGCACGAATTCTCGGGCGGCCAGCGCCAGCGCATCTGCATCGCCCGCGCGCTGGCGCTCAGGCCCAAGCTCATCATCGCCGACGAAAGCGTTTCGGCGCTTGACGTGTCGGTGCAGGCCCGCGTGCTCGACCTGCTGAAGGAACTGCAGCGCGAATTCGCCATCGCCTATCTGTTCATCTCGCACGACATGGCGGTGGTCGAGAACATTTCCGATCGTGTCGCCGTCATGTATCTCGGCCAGATCGTCGAAATGGGCACCCGCGATCAGGTCTTTTCAAACCCGCGCCACCCCTACACGAAGCGCTTGATCGAGGCCGTGCCGGTGCCCGATCCGGCAAGGCGCCGGCCGCGTTTTGCGCGTCTCGACCAGGAGATCCCGAGCCCGACTCGAAAAATCGGCGAAGAGCCGCCGAAACTGGCCCTGAAGGATCTTGGCAACGGTCACCTCGTTGCTGTTTCCTAGAGCATTTTGCAGCCAAACGTCTTCGTTTGGCGTCCGACAAAATGCGTTAAAACAAAGAGTTAATGCATGTCGCGCAAAAGTGTGCAGCGGTTTTGCGATAACGACATGCATAAAACAGCAACCTTAAAGCGCGTCGCATGAGGCCGGTCGAACGCGACGCGCTTTAGGGCGCCGTTTTGGTTCCACCAAAACGCAAAGCGCTCTAACGTCTGCGCCGTCCCCTCAAACCTGATCCGCGATCAGCCGGTATTGGTCGGGCCGGCGATATCTGGCGAAGTCGAAATTCACCTTGCGGCAGACGGCGATGAGGTCGAGATCGGCGCGATGGACGATCACCTCGTCGTCGAGCGATATCGCCTGCGCTGCGATTTCGCCGGTCGGGGCGATGATGCAGGAGCCGCCGATCAAGGCCTGGCCGTCCTCGACGCCGGCCTTGGCCGCTGCCGCGACCCAGACCGTATTCTGATAGGCGCCGGCCTGCATCGGCAGATGATTGTGGAACATGCGCAGATGCGCCAGCGCCGGCGCCTCATCGAGCAGCAGCGGCGTGTTGTAGCCGATAAGGACAATTTCCGCGCCGTTGAGGCAGAGCATGCGGTAGGTCTCCGGCCAGCGCCGGTCGTTGCAGATCGCCATGCCGACGCGCACGCCGCGATAGACGAAGACCGGAAAGCCGAGATTGCCGGGCTCGAAATAACGCCGCTCGAGATGGACGGTCGTGCCCGGTTCCGGCTCACTTGATCCCGGCACATGGATTTTGCGATAGCGCCCGACAAGCTTGCCGTCCTGCCCGACCAGATCCATCGTGTTGAAACGGCCCCCGTCGACGTGCGTCAGCTCGGCATAGCCGAGCGCGAAGCCTATCTTGAGCCGCGCCGCGGTGTCGTAAAGGCGCTGCGTCTGCGGGCCCGGCATGGCCAGCTCGAAGAACGCCTCGATCTCGGCCTGGTCGTCGATCCGCCAGCGCGGAAAGAAGGTTGTCAGCGCCAGTTCGGGAAACACCGCGATTTCAGCGCCGGCGGCCGCCGCTCTTTCCAGAAGCGCGACCAGCCGGTCCACCGTTTCGGCGCGTTGCGCGCTTTTCTGAATCGGGCCGGTCTGGCAGACCGCGATGGTCAGGTCTCGAGCCATGGCGTCGTCTCCCCAATAGATTGCAGTTCAGGCTGCGGCGGTCACCATGATCTCGACGCGATAGCCGTCGCCGGCGAGCCGGCCTCGACCGTTGCCCGGAAGCGTTCGATTGTCATGCGGTCATCCTTGCTCACGGTGCTTTTTCCTCCGGCGCGGATGTCGCCCCGATCCGGCCAGGCGCAAGATCGCCCGGCTCGATGCCTTGGCGCAACAGTTCATCCGGCAAGCGTCCGGTGCCGATCAGGTCGCGACATGCCCTGGCCAGCGCCGGCGATGTCTTGATGCCGTAGCCGCCCTGGCCCGCTAGCCAGAAAAAACCCTCGGCCTTGGCGTCGAAGCCGACCACCGGCGAACCATCGCTCACGAAACTGCGCAGTCCCGCCCATTGGTGTTCTATCCGGCGCACGTCGATCGTCGTCGCCCGCTGCAGGCGATCGACCCCAACGGCGACGTCGAAATCGTCGGGAAAGGCGTCCATCGGCTCGCTCGGGGTCGCATCCGCAGGCGAGACGAAAATCCGGCCGGCGTCCGGCTTGAAGTAGAATTCCTCGCCGACATCGTTGACCAGCGGCCAGCCGGCAATGGAGACGCCATCTGGTGCTGCGACATGGAAGGCGGTGCGTCGCTTCGGCACCAGGCCGATCGGCGCAATTTTGGCCAACGCAGCGACCCTGTCCGCCCAGGCGCCGGCTGCATTGACAAGGATCGGCGCGGCGAACAGTCCCTGGCTCGTCGTCTGCAGGATCCAGCGACCCTTGTGCCGCTCGATCGCGTCGACGCCCGCATTGGTGACGATCCGGCCGCCACGCTTGCGCGCATTGCGCAGGAAGCCCTGATGAAGCTCGTGGACGTCGATCTCGCGACAGCCTGGTTCGACGATCGCACCGGCGACATAATCGGCTCGCAGCACCGGCACGCGCTCCAACGCCTGTTCGGGGCTGACCCGGTGGATCGACGGCACGAGTTGCCTGGCCTTTTCGAGTTCCTCTTCAAGCCGGCCCAGCTGATCCTGGCGCGCGATGGTCAGCATGCCGCGCGGAAGCATCAGGGGATGATCGCAAAAGCCCTCGGGCGGCGTTTCGAGAAAAGACCGGCTGGCGATCGCCAGCCGTCGGATGACGGCGTTGCCGTAATTCTCCGTAAAGCTCGCGGCCGACCGGCCGGTGGAATGGTAGCCGCAATGGCTTTCGCGCTCGAGCAGGATGACCGACGAGACTGCCGCCAGTTCATAGGCCGCACTCGCTCCGGCAATGCCGCCGCCGATGATCGCGATATCGGCTTCTTGTATCGAGGCGCCGCTGGGAGACTTCATCGCTAGTTCCTCTGCACAGTGATTTTGACAGGTGGGCCGATCGGCAGCGATCATCGACAATTCCTCTCAGCCAATCTCAGTGGCAAATCGCAAACGTTGGAGATTGGCCGAAACACCCCTCCACTTCGTCATCCCAGGGCGGAGCAAGGAGCGAAGCGACGCGGCGCAGACCCTAGGATCCATGCCGTTACGCCAGCCGAAGAATGCAGCGGACCAGAACCGAACGCTACCACCCCGTTCCGCGAAAAAGCTCGAACCACTGCGGATTGGTCTTCTCAATCAGCTCGATCTTCCACTGGCGTGGCCAGCGCTTCAGCGACTTCTCGCGCTGGATGGCATCGCGAATGTCGAAATATTCTTCGTACCAGACCAGACGCTGCACACCGTAGCGGCTGGTGAAGCGCGAGCCCTGGCCGGATTTGTGCTCCGGCATGCGGCGGCCAAGATCGTTGGTGACACCGATGTAGATCGTGCCGCGCTTCTGGCTCGCGGTCATATAGGCATAGCCGGTCAGGGTGGAAGGGTAGCTGGCACCGTTGCGGATGCAAGCACCGTTCTGAGCCGTTGCATTCCTCGGCTGAGGTAACGGAATGGATCCCAGGGTCTGCGCCGCGTCGCTGCGCTCCTTGCTCCGCCCTGGGATGACGAGGTGGCTTATGGCTAATCGCAAACCCTCGAGATTGGCAGGAGGAGATCGGTCGGCGGCAACCATCACAGCCTCCTTCAGGCTCAGTCAAAGAACCAAATCCTCTGTGCAGAGGAAACTAGTAACCGCGTCTTGGATCGACAACGCCGAGCAGCTTTTCGCCGCGCCGATAGCGGCTGAGATTGTCTGCGAACATATCGAGGGCTTTCTCCTCCCAGCCTTCGTAGACCGACGAGCAATGCGGCGTGACGATCACGTTCTCATACCGCCAAAGTGGGTGATCCGCCGGCAGCGGCTCGGTCGAAAACACATCGAGCGCGGCGCCTTTGATGCGGCCGCCGTCGAGCGCCGACAGTAGCGCTGCCTCATCGACGACGCCGCCACGCGAAACGTCGATGAGCACCGCTGACGGCTTCATCGCGGCAAACGCCGCAGCGCCGATCAGCCCGCGCGTCGCCTCCAGCAGCGGCACGCAGCAGGCGATGAAGTCGGCCCGGCCGCAAAGCCCCGGCAATGCCTCGATGCCGTGAACCTCGTCGACATCGGCGGTTGGCCGGGGATGCGCACGCACGCCGAGCGTCGTCAGCCCCAGGGCCTTGGCGCGCCGGGCCAATGCTTGCCCGGTCCTGCCGAGGCCGAGCAGCAGCAAGGTCTTGCCCTGGATCGGCTCGACCGTGCCAGCGATCCATGTCCGCGCGCGCTGATGCCTGGCGAAATTTCGAAGACCCAGCGAGAAGGACAGCATCGCCCCCAGTGCGTACTCGGCCATCATGTCGGCCGCGACCCCGGCGGCGTTCGTCACCGTCACATTTTCGGGGTTCCAGCGACCCAGATGATCCGTCCCCGACCCGCCGACCGACACCCATTTCACCGTCGGGCTCTCCAGCAGAGCGGAGCGCGGAAAGCGCGCGGTGCCGTCGAAGCGCACCGAGTAGACGATCTCGGCTTTTGTCTGTTCGATCAAAGCGGCCAGACCGGCGTAGCTGTCACAAGGATAGACCGACAGCCCCGGATGCCTTTCGCGCAACAGCTTCATCGCCACCGCCGGCGCGTTGGTGTGGAGGATTACGGCAGGGCCGACTGTCATCGTCATGATGCAGGGCCGATGCGCGGCGCTGCTGCTGCCGCGATGCGCCGATGCACGCCATCCAGGCTTTCTGCGAAGGCGTCAAAGACATTCCGGGCCGTGAGCTCGCGCAAAACCTGTTTGTTGAGCCCGCCGCGCGTTGCATAATCTTCCGCCAGATCCATGAAGCCGGTATCCGGCGCTGTTTCCGGTGCGTTGGCCAGCGCTTTGAAAATGGTGACGATATAGTCGCGCGCTTGCGCGTCCGCGACGCCATGCTCTGTCAGCCAGCCATGGATTGTATCGAGATATTTGAAATAGCTGGCAAATGTCGCGGTAACGACGCTCAGCGCGTCGAACTCGCTCGGATCCTCGACCTCGATCACCTTCCCCAGCCGGCCGAACAATGCCGCCATGCGCCGATCGGGCGGACAGATGATTGTCGCGCCCTGCCTGTGAGCGATCATCGGCATGGGGAGTGCTTTTGTCACGTGCTCCACGGGAGCGATCAACGCGGCTATCTCCTCGCGCGACAGGGTGGCGATCAAGCTGACGACGTGATGGTCCCGACGAAACCGCAATTCTGCAAGCACGTCACGCGCAATCTGCGGCCGAACCGCGAGCATGATCGTATCGCAACTGTCGAGGACAGCCTGATTATCCGGTGCAACGCGTACATCGCGGTAGCGAAGCGCCAGGCCGGCAGCGATTTCTTGATTACGAGGCGACAGGAGCACCGATACGGAATTGTCCGCGGCGGATTTAAGTCCGGTGACAATCGCGGCTGTGAGCGCGCCTGTGCCGATGAAGCCGAGTTTCATTGGGTTACCTGTGCCGTTGGTTCTGGATCGTCGTCAGCCGACAAAATAGTACCAGCTCGGCAGGACTTTGGGATCAGAGCACGCGATCGGCATTCTTGCGACGCTCAGAGCCACCGCCGCACGCTTTGCTTGTAGTCGCGATACGCATCGCCGAAGCGCCGCTCGAGATAGGCCTCCTCGCGGGCGACGACGCCGTAGCGGATCAGGATTGCCAGCGGCAGCGTGAGGACAAGGATCCAAATATTCTGCGCCGCGACGCCGATGCCGCCATAGATGAGGAACATGCCGAGGTAGATCGGATTGCGCGTCCAGCCGTGGATGCCGGTCGTCACCAGCACGCGCGTCGGCTCATTGGTCGGCACGGGCGTCTCCGCGCGCAAGAAGTTGCGAATGCCCGCGGCGAAAAGCGCAAAACCGATCAGGATCAGCGAGCCGCCGATGATCCAGGTGACCTGGTCATTCCCCGGAATCGGGAACTGCAAGCGCAGCAGGCGATCCAGCACGAAGCCAATCAGAAAAGCGGCGAGAAAGAGCAGCGGCGGCCTCGCGATGACGCCTGCGGTTCCGCTGTCGGTTTGCCCAGCCATTTCCATCTCTGCTCCCGCAGATGCTGAGGGCTATGAAGCCCATAGCCTCTAGAGATGACAATCAAGGTGTCATTCTAGAAGTTGACAACAGCGGTGTCAATCGCAGAAGTTGGCACGGAAAAAGGGAAACAAAAAAATGGCGTCGGCACGACACGGGACTGACCGAGCGACGGGAGCCCCCATCGTCGACGGCAAGGCCGAGGCGATCACCGAGCTGATGCTCGAAGTGGCCCAGTGCTTCTTCAGGATACGGGCTCTCGGCCAGAAGACAGGGCTCATCACCAGTTGGGGCGGCGGTGCGTTCGGCTTCATGCGCAGCCTGGCGCTGCTTGGTCCGCTCACCGTGCCGCAGATTGCCCAGATGCGCCCGACCAGCCGTCAGCGCATGCAGCGGCTGGCGGATGAGCTTGCGGCCGAGGGGCTGGTCGAATTCATCGACAATCCAAAACACCGGCGCTCGAAGCTTGTGCAGCTGACGCGCAAAGGCGCCGCGCGCTATGGCGAGCTGAATGCCCAGCTCTTGGCGATCGCCTCGACCATGGGCGTCGCTCTCGACGAAGCGGATATCCGCAAGACCGCCGAGGTCGTGCGGCAGCTGAGCGACGATGTGAAAGTGCGGTCGGAGCGGCTGGGCTGACGCAATGGCTCCGGCGCCATTGAAGGGAATTCCTGCTTGGGCGACCCCCCGAACTCGTGCCGTTTCAGCCTGGATGCGCTTGGCCGTTTTCCACTTCCGTCCGGGTCCGCCGGCGAACGATTGCCAACCGGAACCTCTGCGGAGCTGAGGCGTTCGAACCGCAGAAGCTGAGAGCTGCGCCACCGCAAAAGAGTACTGCAATGGCTCAGAAGATAACGACAGGCACCAACGACCGGCCACGCAACGAAACCATCGGCCAATCCGGTGAAGGTCTGCCGGGCAGCACGCCGCTTGAAGTCGACGAGACCGCCGCCCGGGTGCGAAGCAAACTGCAGGGCAAACCCGAGCAACTTGGGGAAGCCAACGCCGACGCGGCAGGCATTGCTGGCGCCGGCGAGCATATGTGTCACCGCTGCGCGGGGACAGGCATGATCGACGGCCGCACCTGCCCCGAATGCGGCGGAACCGGAAAGGTGACGACGCCGGTAGGCTAAGGCGACCAGGAGAGCGATCACGCTTGGCGGCAAAGCGCCAAGGGGCCCATGGCAATTGCGCGGATCAGATCGCCGGCACCCACTTCCAGAACACGCCCTCCATCTGTTCGGGGTAGTGCTTGAACTCGCATTCGAAGCGCCATCCGTAAGTCTTGGCGGCCGCCAGCGCTGCCGGGCTGACCGGGTTCATGCCCGTTCCCGGCGCGAACCAGTCCTCCAGCAGGTCGTCGGGTATGTAGGCGCCGATCCTCAGAGGCAGCTTTTCGAGGACGACATCCATTTCCTCAGGTGCGGACAATGGCCTCTCCCTTCAAGAGCTATCAACGAACAAGTCATCTGAAACCGATTGGGTTCCAGACAATGGCAGAGTGGAAGGGAAACGTGATGGGCGACTGTCTCTCGATCTGCACATTTCAGGCCGCCCGCCGCCGCCGGTTGGTCGAACGCCGGCTAGCGTGTTCTCACAAGGTTGCAGATGGAGCTATGGGGCATACTTGACGACCGCTTGTGGGCGCCTTGCCGTCCGGCAGGACCGGGGCCGGAAGCAGACCGGCAACTTCTGGTGTCCGAAAAACGATAGCGGACATTCGGACGGCCGCGATGCGTGCGAACGGCGACCTTGTCGCTTATTGTCGTGAACGGTGTGGAGGTCTGCACAGCATGGCATGGGCTGACCGGCTTCGGGGGCGGCGTTGCAGCTCACTTCGGGAGAGGCTAAAGTCGAGACAGGCTGCATAATATGCCGAGGAGCACCTGATATGGCGGAGGGCGCGACGGTCCGCTGGCTGGTTCGTCTCACTCCAGTTGCGGGTCGCAAAGTCGACGATCTCCTGAAGGTTCCACTGAGCCTTGATGTCTGGGAACGGGAAGCTGACGCCGTCGTGGCGGTTGCCTCAGAGCAGACGATTGCCGAGCTCGAGCGCCGACGAATAGCTGGCGTCGAGCGCCTCCGCACGATCGCCGACCTGGAAAGTGGAGCACCCAGCTCCGATCACCTCGACGGGAAATCCGAGGGTCCTTGATCAGGCTCGCTTTATCGAAGGAAGGAGATGGTCGCATGAACCTGATCGCCAAGGTCACGTCTTCGGGACTGCAGAAGCCGCTTGGGGACGTTCTTCGAGTGCCGCTGGGCATCGACGTTTGGGAGGTCAAGCCGGATCACCTGATCCTTCGTGCAACCGAGGCTCAGCTGGACCGCCTGTCCAGCATGGGCTACCTCGTCGAGCAACTCGAGGATGTGGCGCGGCACCTGTCCACCTTCGCCAGCGCCGAGGCGGCGGAGCAGTATCATTCGGCAGCCAGCCTGGAGGAGGAGCTGCGGCAGCTTGCGGAAGCGAAGCCGGACATCGCCCAATTGATCGAGATCGGCCGAAGTATCGAGGGCCGGCCCATCCTTGCCTTGCGGATCGGGGACCGTCGCGGCGGTGTTCCCAAGGTTCTCTTCATGGGCTGCCACCACGCGCGCGAGTGGATCGCCGTGGAAGTGCCCTTCCTGCTCGCCAAGGAACTCGTCGAGCGGGCTGACGAGGCGCCGATCGCAGGTTGGCTTACGAGCGGAGAAGTCTGGGTCGCCCCGCTGGTCAACCCGGACGGCCATGAACACAGCCGGGCACAAGAGCGGCTTTGGCGCAAGAACCGCCGCAGGAACGACGACGGCTCGTTCGGCGTGGACCCGAACCGCAACTATGGCTACATGTGGGGCATTCTTGACGTGCCCACTTCCAGCCACGTGCCGAGCGACGAGACCTATGTCGGCCCGCGCGCTTTCTCCGAGCCGGAGACCCAGGCGGTCCGCGATCTCATAGGCTGCGAACGCTTCGCCGGCGTGATCACCTATCACAGCTACTCTCAGCTCATACTCTACCCCTGGGGCTACACGGAGAAGCCCATACCGGACGTTCAGCATCGGGAGCAGATGGTGGGGATGGCCCAGGAGATGCAAACCCTGATTAAGGGGGTGCATGGCAAGACCTATGTCCCGCAGCAGTCTTCCGAGCTCTACTCAACCGCGGGCGATACAACGGATTGGACCTACGGGACCTACGGCATACCGTCGTTCACGGTCGAACTCAGGCCGCGCACCTTCGAAGAAGGCGGGTTCATCCTGCCGCCAGACCAGATCCTGGCGACCTGGGAGGAGAACCGTCCGGCTGCATTCCGGTTCGTCGAACAGCTCCTGGCGGCGCCTGTGGCAGCATAGGAGGCGGAGGACGACCGGTCCCGGAATTCCGGAACGAGTTCGGAGGAACCGGTTGCGATCATCGAGCTAACCGAAGGAGAACGCGCGTTCCGCGTAAAACGCGCGCGATCAAGATGCTTGGGGTTCGGCCGGTGAGCCCATCTGGGCCGCATTTTCGGTTGCTGGCGAGAGACCGTCTGCCGCCCCTTGCACTGTTCGGCGGCGGCTTGATCGTCCCCGGGTGCTCGCCAGCGAGTTAAGCTTCAGGCCAAAGAAAGGCTCGGGGCACGACTCGCGCAAGGGAGCAAGGGTGGCCATCGCTATAAGCGATGGCTCGTTTGTCCGCACCCCGGTCATTCAGCGCTTTGCTCACGACCCTCTGCTTGCCACCCCTTCTACGACGTTCGCCACTGCTGAAGGCTAAGGCTGTTCAGGGTCAAGGGTTGCCTATCAGGGCCGGAGCGTCAGGGTCCTGATTGGGGTCGTAAGCTGAAATTCAAGCTGACACGATTTCGGACCAGCGCACAAAATGATGTGTACCGATCATGATACGTCACGTCGGCAAAGACCCTCACAAATCTGTCGACCTCGGCGCGCATCCGCTGCCTCGAGAGCCTTGCGGCGAAGCCTGACGATTGGTTGGCCGCCGACAAGGATGCCACGATCGCGCATCGGCGTCGGCTTATCCTGGCGGTACGGCCGTCACCTCGTCAGTGATCTTTGAATCAGATTTCGTCGCCCCGATAGCGCGGTCGCCGGTGAGAAGCGAAACGTGCTCGAAGACGACCGGTTTTGTCGGATAATCGCGGGAAACGGCAGCGAACAGGAGCTTGTCACGGGTTCGTTGCGTCTCCTTTTTGGCGAGGCGCCCGGCCTTGAGCCGCTGCACCACGATCTGGCTTTCGCCCACCCGAATATTGTCAGCCTGGAGCAGAACCCTCCGTGTGCCCACCAGGGCCTCGCGACTTAGATCAAGGTTTTCCCCCATCAACTCGCGCTGAGCCATGCGCAACATCTGCCGAGCCGCCGAACGGTAAACTGTGTTGTGCGGATGATCGACAGGGCCCTGCTCGGCCCACCTCAACTCGAATTGCTCGTCGAACTCGCTGGTGCGTGCCGCCGGCGCCGCCGCGTTCATCCATTTGAGCGTCGACCGGATGACCGAAAGGAAGCGCAGATAAGGCGCCCGGTCGGACCGTGATCGCAACCGCAACACATCCTCATAATAGAAGCGTCTCGGACATTTCTCGTAGCGTTCGATGGCCTCGACTGCGATGCCTTGGGATGAGTCGAACTCGCCAGAGAGTGGCGGATAGGCGGGCTAGTCTTCCGGATGAGTTCGTCCAGAGCGCTGATTGCCGCCTTGTCGACCAGGCTATCGAGAGGGTCCAAGTCGTTCATGGTCGTTGAGGCGCTGGCGACCATGCGCGGCTTGGGTTTGTCTTTGACCTTTGCACGCTGCTTGGTGGTCTGGCTGGCGACCGAACCACTGAAGTCGATCTCGAGGTATTCCGACATCCGGGTCGGCGTCTCGGTGAGTATCAGCTTCACCAGGTGAGTCCTGACCTCGCCGGCGATTTCGTCGACGTCGGTTGGACTGAACCCGCGGCAGTTCAACGCCACGATCTTGCCGGCGCGGGTCATGACCTCGCGCACCAGGCGACCAGTCAGCTCGCGCCGCTTGCCGCCGTTGCGGGCGAAGTAGACGAGCGTCTGGGTTTTCCATCTCGAGGGCGCCTCAAGCAGCATGGCGCCCGACCTGTCAGACTGGAGGACCTCGGCGATTTCCTCTTCGACGTCGGCAAATCGCGTGTACGGACGGCCGTCTCTCTCCCGTACCGAGGTTAGTGGCACGGGGCGAAGCATGAGTGCATCTGGTGTCGACGAGTCAATCATATCCCCCTCAAGCCGGCATTATGCTGAGTCGGAAAAAGCGCAGGAAGGATTTTTTTGAAGAATTCGCGAAAATCTTTCGGCTAGCAATCAAACAGCGCCCGGCCCGGCTTGGACGGTCACTCAGCCTAGGATTGTCGCGACGAGGCTATCGCGGACGGCGGATGAGCGGGATATGAGCAAAGCCGTTATGGCGCTGTTCGTTGTTTGTTCGCTGAAGGTCGCATAAGATTGCAGAGAGGAATGCGTTCGGAACGGATCTAGCCGTAACGGACCTTTCCATTCGGCCAACCTCAATGACTGAAAACGGGCGAGTTGCAGACGTTCGGCATCAGCCGCCCGAACCCAGATAGCGGAGTGATATTGAGCAACACCCCATCTCGGCCTGTGATCGTCGCAATGCCGGCCGGGAGTAAGGGCGGCGCGCTAACGGTTCTAGGGATCTATCTCGCGGGATTGCCACGTATGTTTTGATCGGCCGCCGTGGGTCTCAGTGGTGCCGGATCGATAGCAATGTTCGGCCGACTACCCTTCAGGTCGCCCTCACGCCAATTCGACATGCCACCGAAAGAAACTATTGGTACGTGTTGGCTCGTGGTTCGATGTTGGCAATCACCTTGAAAGGGTGGGCTTCCTGCCGCGCTTCATCGAGCAGCTTCCCGAGCAACTCCCGCTCCACTTCCGTCACCCGCTCATCGACTTCGAACCGGACGGCTTGCTGGTCGCGCACTATTCCAACACCATGGACGCCGCACTTGCCGAGGTACTTGGCACTCAGCTTTGATTTGGCATCTTCAAGCGATTGCGGCAACATCCGCTCCGTCGACTAACTCGATCTCAAGTTCAGACAGCACATCACTTATTTGGTTTGCGACCCCATAATTTCCAGATGGAGGACCGGCAAAATACAATCCAACACCCCGCTTCTGGCCCAATTCGACCACTAATGAGCCACTGTCGCCGCCAAGCCCGAATGCCGGCGCGCCAGAGACGGATTCAATACGAATTTGATTCTGGAACAATCCTACAATGCTTGCATCACTGTGATCCATCCCAATCAAGGCGTCGTAGGCGATGTCGGTAACGATGCCTTCAGTATAGCCCGTCGTCCGCCCATGCTTGCAAACGCTCATCCCAACAGCTGTAACCGCTGTTCCATTGATGCTTCCGATTGTACATATCTCGGGCCGCCATTGGATATCGGGCGCAAACTTCGCGATCGCCCCGTCCACTCTGTTCGGCGCGCCTGACAGGTCGATGGGAGTAAATCGCACTAAGTCAGCCACATAGGCCTGGCTATCGCCCCCATCCGCTGGGCCAGGCTGATAAATATCGTCGCCCGGATAGCCTTTGTTCACGTTGGCTAAGACGTGATTGTTGCTAAGAATATAAACTTGCTGTGCACTATCGCCTTGTCGACGCGAGCGACAAAAGTAACCGAGTGTCCCTGCAGTGATATCACGGTGGGCCACGCTTATGCCTGCAACGAGAGGCCTCTGTTTCCCTTTCCGTGAGTCAGAACACGTCGGAGCAGCCGACGCTGAAGCAGCCTGTCCCGCTGCCGTTTTGGGTCTGCGCGCCAATGCAAATGCAGGAGCGGATTCAATAATGTCGGTGGGGATACCATCAATTGTTTCGGGAATCCGATCCCTGGGGGACAACAGGCTCGGCGCGATTTTCTGAACAACGTGAACACGCACAACCATATCGTCTGTCGTAGCCTGCCCGTTCACAAACTTGTGCCCTATACCGACTGCGTGGACATTGAGGCGCGCTCCGGCCACCGCCTCATCCACACTCATCGTTTGAACACGTGCAACAACCTTACTCCGAAAACCCAGCGGAAGATAACGTGCGCTTAAAGACTGTTTAGCCTCGAGTACGTCCATCTAAGCTATCCTTATTCGGGCACGGCTTTGTTTAGAACTGACAACGCGCCGGCGGCGCGGCGGTTTCAGGCTTCGCCCTAAATGGTATCGACCATAGGAAATCTGTCTGAACGTAGAAGGGCTTGCTGTCTTTCTCGAATTTCTTCCCGCGCCAGAGGATGCGTACGCTTCGACAGCCCGGCAACGCGGCGTCGAGGCTACGCAATTCTTCCTCCATTTCCGCCTTGAGCGCGGCGGTGAAGGCGCGGGCATCCATCGACAGACCCAGATCGGCGTAATATTCGGCCCGGCGACGATCGAAATCCTTCGGCAAGTCATCGTCCGGATTGCGGTGACGATCGGCGCCAACCACCCAGATCTCCTTGGCTCGGATGCGCTCGCGCAACGCCTGCAGGACGCAAAGCTCGTAATCGATCAGGTTGATCCGTCTGCCGCCCGCAATCATGAAACCCCGCCATTTAGCCGGAACCACGCCGTCAACTGGAACGCCGTCCCCGATGCTGAGCAACCGGCGGCCCTCGCGTCGCGCCCGACGAATCCATGCCAACGCATTCAAAACGGGCCGCTGCGCCGCATTGTTCGAACGGACCCACCTCGGCGAGAGAAGCGACGGAGGACATCTGAGCCATCCCGGGGACGCATTCGCTCCAGTAATTGTATCCCGTACCGCTCGTGTTTGCAGCGTCGCGCGCGGTTGGCAAAGCAACGCGCGATCCGAGCCGAATTACCGCAATGTTGCTGGCTGGAGCCGTCTATGGATCAAAATTCTGATGTGCCGACCTTTGTTTCCCTGTGGCGTCTGCGAGGCGCTCGATCCGCGGCAACTGGTGGGATTCCCCAGGACATCCTCGAAGGCGCGCCGTCGCTGCGGACGTTCAAGCGAAGGGCGAGACTCCGAACAGCCAGCCGTGCAGCCAGAGCCCGAACAATGCGAAAGCCACCAAGCCGATGCCCACAGCAATCAGGTCGCTACGCGGTCGCACGACCGCGGGTGCCGGATCGCCGCGTGGAATGACGGCAATGAGATCGACAATCGCGTAAACCAGAAATGCTCCGAAGACTAGGAGCGAGGCAAGGTCGCCATTGGCCAGGAGGTGGCCGATGGCCCAAAGGATGATGCCCACCAGCATCGGGTGCTTCAGCCGATGCTTGATTGAACCCGTGGGCAAGTAAGCGGCTGCCAGAAAGACGAATGCGGCGAGCACCAACACCGACGCGACATGGCGGCCCCAAGAGGGCGGCTCGTAGATCTCAGGCGCATTGGGCCGATAAAGACTCCAGCCCCAGACGATCAGCACGAAGCCGATGATCGATAGGAGCGAATAAAGTCCCTTCCAGCGCCGCTCGTTTGTGGCGATTTGCGCATCACGAAAGCCGCCGGCGGCGATCCGAACAGAATGGATTCCGAAGAAGATCACGAGGCCGAAAACCAGTACTAGCATAACACCTCCGAGGTTCGGACGCGTCGGCGGGAAGGAAGGCTTGCTTACGCTCTCGCGCGAGTTGCCGGCTGCATATGCGCAAAACGGATCCTGCGAACGAGATGGTCAGAGTAATATATCAGGGACCCGCAATCTTGGAATGGGCTAAGCTGCCGATTGGCACGGCACCGCACGTTTGACACCTGCCAGTCGCCGCCTTCGCGCGGCGCCACTCGGCCGTCGGTCTTCAAAGTCTCGCTCTTGGCGTTGATTCGGCTGTGCGCCACCTTTCGGGTCCTTCGCCCAATACGGGATCAGACCCCACCGCCAGGGCAGTGACAGACACCGCTATGACAATCGTTCTGGCTGGTGGCGAAAGCGTGTGTAAGTCTTGTCCTCCAAGTGACCGTCGATCTCGGCTACAGTCCCTCGACGGTCTTCCTACACTTGGGCCGGCTGCGAGGAGTTGGACGACGTCGCAGGGATGGCTTCGCCGAACTGCTGGACCACGGCTCGATCGAGATCACATTCGCATCACAATGGCGACGAGGCCATCCTCCAGGCCAAACGTGATCCTTCTTCAACGGCCTGCTAGGGCCTTCCGCCCACTGTTCCCGAGCCAAGGCGTCATAAGGGAGCCATTCTTGCAATCGGCCTTAGCAATGGGACGCAGTTCGCGTGACGTGCTATGCTTTGAGGCGGGAGATACGGCGGTCGCCGAAGCGCCCGCACGCCTCCCTGTCTATGGGAGGATAATATGGCTTACTATGTGCTGCTCACCAACTTCACGGATCAGGGGGCTAAGACAGTCAAGGACACCGTAAAGCGCGCTGAAGCATTCAAGGAGATGGCGGCCAAAAGCGGGGTCAAAGTGCATTCGCTTTACTGGACGCTCGGTCAGCACGACGTGGTCGCGATTACCGAAGCCGACGATGATATTGCCGCGACCGCGCTCAGCTTATCAATAGCTTCGCTCGGCAACGTCCGAACGCAGACCCTAAGGGCGTTCGACGCCAACGATATGGCAAAGGTCATTGCCAAGATGGGCTGAAAAAAGAAGCGACAATAAAGATCGCGCCGACCGTTGGCGCAGGCAAACGGCCGACGCGACCGCGCCGATCCACAGTTCCGGGTTTCAGGCACGTGACCTGTGGGCGCGGGCTTCGGAAGAGATGGTTTACGTGGTTTGTGACTCAGTGCTTCCGGGAGGCTTCCCTGGAATGTCTGAGCCGGCGGCGACCGTGTCCTCGACGTCGGCGATCTCACCGTCTTGGCCGTGGCGCCGGGTAGGCGATGCAGCGAGAGCGTTCATCGTTCTTCATCGTTCAATGGAGGGGTGAGGAGGACCGGGCCGGACCAAGGAGAATCATATGTTCAGCCATGTAAAATTCGCCCATCTGCCAGTGCGCGACCAGGATCGCGCGATCGCATTCTATCGCGACAAGGTAGGGCTTAAGGTCGCGACGGATGCTCCCTATCGGGACGGTCTCCGCTGGATCGAGCTGGCCGTCGGGGAGTCGCCCACCCATCTGCTTTTCACAGAGCGGCCCGACGACACGCCCGGCGAGACGCCGAGTGCAATTCTAATTACACCCGATGTCGGGGCGGCCTATGAACGGCTGACAGAGCGCGGCGTGGAGTTCACCCAACCGCCGTCGCCGGCACCTTGGGAGCCAGGCGCCACCTACGCCCTTTTCCGCGACAGCGAGAACAACCTAATCATGCTCGGATCGCATTGATCGGGCGAGCTGGAGGAGCACTCCAGGCAGCCATCCGCGAAAATTTCGTCGGCAATTAATGCCAAAAGTGAGAATCTTCGTGCTCTCGGATTGAGTTTCATAGCGCCCACCATCGGTCAGAGCGCTCGGTATCCTCGACAAGCTGCTAGAAATTTCGCAGAAGCTATCGATCTCGCTTTCGCGGTTGTGGAAATGGGGTGAGACGCGCACGAGCCCGTTGCGCGCCTCGACGCGAACGCTGCGCATTCGAAGCAGCGCCGCCAGCGCCTCGGCATCCGATGACCTGAAGGAGATGATACCCGGCGGCCTCACGCTGCGACGTCACGATGTCGGTGCCGATCCTGATCAGATTTCCGGCCAAGCGCGCACGCAGCATTGCGAGACGACGGAAGATGTTCTCCCAGCCGAGCGCCTCAAGGTCCAGCAATGAGGCTTCGAGAGCGCATCCAAGATGTGGCCCGTGATCACGCTCAGGCTAGCGACCGAAAATGCAGACGCAGCTATTTTCCAAGGCGGGTGTAGACGGCACGTGTCGCCAGGACCTCGGACTTGCCGGGCGGTGTGAAATAGAGGTCGATGGTGTGGTGGTCGTTGTCGTCGATGCGTATTTCGGTGCGCATCGGAACCCGCTTGCCGACCGCCGCCTCGCCCGCAACTCCCTGATCGGTGAATTCGCCCTTCATGTCGATCGGCCGCTGATTGCCCGAGCCTCGTTCGCCGACATAGGTCATCATCGTCGAGTTGGTGGCGTCGATGGTGACCCATTCATAGCGGCGGTCCATGTTGCTGTAGCCGAGCCAGCCGCGGCGCCAGTAGGGCCCACCCTCGATCGTGCCTTCCGTGGTGTCCTCGATGTAGCGGCCGCCGGCCACCCATTCGCGTCGGCAGAAGACGTCGTCGGAAACTAGCGGCGCGTCGTTGGGACTGCGGCCGAGCGAGCCGTGGATTTCGAAATGCACACGCCACAGGCCGACAAGCGGCTCGAGGGCGGCGTGGCCCGGGCCGGGAAGGCCCCGCTTGAACCAATCAGGCATTTCCTGGGCCGCGGTCGCGGGGGCGGCCGATCCGCCACTCTCCTGCGCTGAGGCCGCAGCCAATGGGATGACGAAGAGAATGGCGGCGAGAAGCGTCCGGCTTAAAGGAATGCTCATGGTCTGCCTCCGACTCGCCCCACTGTTAAAGGCCGTCATTCTAGCGCAACTTGGCAGCTCAAACTTGTCCGTCGAGGCCAACACGCCAGCGCGTCCCCCCATGGGCGGCGAGGAGACGTGGTAGCGGGCCGCACAGCGTTACAGGTGGTCAACGAATTTCCCAGCTATCAAAAGGTCGGTTCGGAATGCGTTCGAGCCAACGAGATGGCGCGAGCACGACGTCCTCCTTACTGGCAACGCAGGATGGCAGCAACATTTGTGACCCCGAACCGGACATCAAGATCGGCCCGCTTTTGGCCCCTCAGAGTTGGACCTTGCGCTCGGCCAAATTGGCCTGTTCGGCGTCGGCCTATGCGATGCGCTGGTCTGTGCCGTCCTTGGCCTGCTTCAACGCGTGAGCCGCCCGCCCACGGGTCGGCAATCTGGCTAAGCAGCCTTAAGCGGGAATTCCCTCTATCACTTTGACCGGCGTCTGGGTCGGCAGCATTTGTGTCAACCTAAAACCCGCCACCTCATAGAGACTCCGGAACTCGGCTTCGGAGCGCTGGCGGCCGCCGGTACAGACGAGCATGTTGACGTCGTTGGCGGCGGCGCCGCGACTTTCATCCGACTGGTCGATGCGCGGCGGGTAAACGCCCTCGAGGATCAGCAGTTTGGCCTCCGCGCCCATCGCACGACGGCGTCACCTGGACTCCGGGCCATGGTTCCGGCTGCTGCCACATCTGCCTGGTGGACCGGAATATCTGATCAGATCGCGATGCCGGCGTTGCGCAGCCCCTCCACCAGCCGACCGAGCTGACCGGGATCCCGATAGGGGAGTATCTGACCGAGGCGTTCGACGGAAAAATTCGGATTGACCTGCTGCGTCTCCTGCCAGTAGCGGCGCGCTTCGTCGTGGCGTCCGGTGAGGCCATAGAGGCAGGCGAGATAGAAGCGCGTCATGTCCGTCCGCGGCGCTAGCACCAGCCGCCGCTTGAACGCGATCTCGGCTTCGTCCAAGCGGCCAAGCGCCAGGAGGGCCCTTCCCATTAAATGCAGGGACAGGTCGAACTGGGGATCGAGCCGATGGGCTCGGGTGAAAAGCGCAACCGCATCTTCATGCCGCCCCTGAAAATCCCTCACGTTGCCGAGTACGCTGAAGGCCTGCGCGGAATTGGGGTCGAGAGCGATGGCGCGCTCCGCTTCATGCTCCGCCTCGTCCAGGCGCCGCATCCAGGAAAGGCAGATCGCAAGCGCGACATGGCCTTGCGGCTCGGTGTCGTCGGTTTCGATCGCCTTGTGCGCCAGTTCCCGCGCCTTGGTCAGGTTGTCCTCGGTCGCGCCGTTCCACTGGTTGGCGTAGTCGGCGAAGGTGACCATGGCGAGCCCCGAATAGCCGAGAGCCAGCCCCGGATCTATCGCCAGTGCGCGCTCCAGCATCTTGCGCGCTTCCACCGATGCCTCGGGACGAAATTGCAAGGCGGTCTGGCGGGCGCGGACGATCAGATCGTAGACCTCCGGATCGACCTTGCCGTGCTTCCCGCGCCGCGCCTCCTCGCCGGTGGTAAGCTTCACCTCGAGCGCGCTGACGATGGTGCGGGTCACCTCGTCCTGAACCGCGAAGATGTCTTCGAGACCGCGATCGTAGCGCTCCGCCCAGAGATGGCCGCCCGTCGTTCCGTCGATCATCTGGGCGTTGATGCGGATGCGATTGGCGGCCCGACGCACGCTTCCCTCCAGCACGTAGCGGACGCCGAGCTCGCGGCTCACCTTGCGCACGTCCGGTGCCTGGCCCTTGTAGGCGAAGGAGGAATTCCTGGCGATGACGAACAGGCCCGAGACCTTCGAAAGGTCGGTGATGATGTCCTCGGTGATCCCGTCGGCAAAATAGCCCTGCTCGGGATCGCCCGACATGTTGTCGAACGGCAGCACCGCAATCGACGGCTTGCCGCGCGGCGGCTGCAATCCACCGACTGCATCGGCGGGCGCGGCTGTCTTCGGCGACCAGGTCCAGATGTGCAGCGCGCGCTCGATGTTCTTGACCTCGCGATTGCCGCCGTCGACGAAATCGATGCCCAGGCGGCCGCGCATATGCTCGTGGATACCATCTGAAATCACCACGCCCCCCGGATCGGCGAGCCCCTCGATGCGGGTGGCCACGTTGACGCCGTCGCCATAAAGATCGCTGCCCTCGACCATTACATCGCCGAGATGGACACCAATGCGCAGCACGATGCGCCGTTCCGCGGGAACGTCGGCATTCGCCGCGGCCATGGCCTGCTGCACTTCGATCGCACATTCGACGGCGCCAATGGCACTGCCGAACTCGGCCAGTATCGCATCGCCGATCGTCTTAAAGACACGGCCCTGATAGCGGGCGACGAGCGGCTCCACCATATCGCTCCACCGGAGCTTCAGCTCCGTCAGCGTGCTTGCTTCATCCCACTCCATGAGCCGACTGTAGCCGACGACGTCAGCCGCCAGAATGGCGGCAAGCCGACGTTGAATGCGTTCGTTACTCATATGCCTAACATTCGCTGAGAACGTATTAGCAGATAGGTACGCATGGCCTTCAAGTCCACTCGGTTTGACAGATCCGAGACCAGAAACGGCAGCGTCGCCTTACTTAGTAGCTGCGCCACCGCAAAAGAGTACTGCAATGGCACAGAAACCAAAGATAACGACAGGCACCAACGACCGGCCGCGCAACGAAACCATCGGCCAATCCGGCGAAGGCCCGCCGGGCAGCAAGCCGCTTGAAGTCGACGAGACCGCCGCCCGGTTGCGAGGCAAGCTGCAAGGCAAACCTGTGCAACTTGCGGAAGATCAAGCCAATGCCGACGCGGCAGGCATTGCCGGCGCCGGCGAGCATATGTGTCACCGCTGCGCCGGGACAGGCATGATCGACGGCCGCACCTGCCCCGAATGCGGCGGAACCGGAAAGGTGACGACGCCGATAGGCTGAGGCGATCAGGACAGCGATCTCGCGGCAACCTCGATCCCTGAAGCGCCAAGGGCGATGCAAATTGCGCGGATCAGATCGCCGGCACCCACTTCCAGAACACGCCCTCCATCCGTTCGGGGTAGTATTTGAACTCGCATTCGAAGCGCCATCCGTAAGTCTTGGCCGCCGCCAGCGCTGCCGGGCTGACCGGGTTCATGCCCGTTCCCGGCGCGAACCAGTCTTCCAGCAAATCGTCGGGCACGTAGGCGCCGATCCTCAAAGGCAGCTTTTCGAGGACGACATCCATTTCCTGCGGTGCGGACAATGGTTTCTCCCTTCGAGATCTACCGACAACAAACCATTCGAGGCCGATTGGGTTCCAGACTATCGCGAACTCGTTGATCGCAGGTGCCGCCCTGGATCGCAAGTCACGGAGAGCGCCCTCGAACGTTTCCTGCGCAGCGCCGTCGGCGATGAAGTCGAAGAGCAAGCCCTGGAGACGCGCGAAGCCGCCTAGCCGAGAACGTCATATTCGATCAGTGTCGACGCAGCGTGGACAAGCTGCTTCAAGCGCGAGGCAATTTCGTTCGCAGAGCTAACGTCAATGGTCGCTGTTTCAAGGCGATGGTCACTGCCGGTGATCACATTCGAGACCAGCACCCCGGCATCGTGTTGTAAGCCGAAATGGTGGGGATAGAGCAACGTCAGTCGGCTGCATCCATAGAGCCGTCCATAGGCCATCATCTGATAGACGTCCGCTTGTGACACGCCCTGCTTTGGGTCGTCCATACGCGATGAGATACGCTTCCACTTCGTATCGATGACCTGCACGACGACGTCGCTGCGCTTGATCAGAATGTCCGGCCGTGTCTGGAACAGCCCACGACGATCCTCGGTTTCGAGGCAGTAAAGCCGGCCACCCTGGCTCACCACGCGCAGATTCGTCTCGGCCAGCGCTCTCTTCAACACCCGAGCGACATATTCCTCGAACAGCGTGTTCATCTCGAACAGCAGCGAAAAGCCGTCGCTGCCGCCGGCGGATGTGGTCTGGAATCGCTCCCCTAGCAGCAGGCGCGCGAGGTTGATCAGTTCGCGCCAACGGCTGTTTGTGCGGTCCAGCACAACTTCGTCCCACCTGAGCGCAGCGGCGGGTATATCGGCGATATCGACATAGGCGAACGCCAATTCGCGAAGCCGTCGCTGGTTGTCCGTGGTGCGTGCGATGCGGGAGAGCTGGGTGACCGCCGCCTTCATGATTCGGTTGAGCGAGATATCTGGAGTTAGCCCGTCGAAGCGGCAAGCCAGCCGCGACGGCTCCACCGCGAGCGTGGTGAATTGGCGGGACACATTCAGGCGTCCGCGCAGCGTCGGCAGATCATCGGCGTGCTCAATATAGCGACGCGGCATGCCACGGCGTACCGCCTCGACCAGCTTTTCCGAAAACAGGCGGATCAGGATCTCGAGCAGTGTCTCGCGCTGCCAGTCAAGCGTAGTGATCTGTCCTGCGTCGATCTTCAGGTCGAGCGCGACGGCGAGCATGTGGACGAGGCGACGGCGGATGCTGCCGGTCGCCTGAGCGCCGTCCTCGCCGGGAATGTCGATTTTTGGCAGGATTTCCAGCGCGCAGCCATCAGCGGCGATGACGCCCACGACACCACGCGCGCGAAGCCCCTTGCGACCATGTTCGAGAACACCGTCACCGCCTCGCCCGGCAAGGGGCGACGCGGCCGCGACCGTCGCGATCCGATCGGCGGCCCGTACCGGCATTTGGCGCTCTGGGTGATCGCCATAACCGATTGTCTCCCATTCCAGAATCGTCCGTCGGATCACGCCGCAGTGAACCCGTCATAGGAGAAATTCCCGCGGCGAACGCTCCAGCGATAGCGCGGCGCGGTATCCTCATCGCTGCCCATGCCCTTTGGCGCCCCGAGGCGGCGCCGGTCGATGAAACGACCTTCTCGATCGCCCTCGCCATCGTCCCCGTCACCCAGCACCGCCGCGACCTTGGCCCAGTCTTCGTAGAAGTATTCGGCGAGGAGTGGGATCACCTTGTGCCGCATCACATCGTCCACGTCGGCGCGGGTTTCGCAACGGATGAAATAGGCGTGACCGATCTGGTGCTCGCGATCGAAGAGATATTCGATCCGCTCATTGATGGTCGCAAGGAGTGTGGCGAGGTCGATCCCGTCGACCGGCTTCAGCAGCGACGGATCCGGCATCAGCTCGCGGAACTCGAACCGGCGCCGGAGCGCGGTGTCGAGGAGCGCGATCGATCGGTCGGCGGTGTTCATCGTACCGATTATATGGAGGTTTGCAGGTACGCCGAACCGCGCATTGCTGTACGGCAAGGAGAGGCGCATGCCCTCGTCCATGCCGAGGCGCTTGTCCGACTCGATCAACGTGATGAGCTCACCGAACACCTTGGAGATGTTGGCGCGGTTGATCTCGTCAATGACGAGGACATGCTCCTCCGCGCTGGTCTCGGCCGCCTCGGCCATCTGGCGCAGGATGCCGGGCTGCGCCTTGAGGGTGAAGCCGATGCCGTCGGTTAGCGGCTGAGGGCGCAGCCCCTCGACGAAATCCTCGTACGCGTAATTCTGATGGAAGGTGACGAAGCCGATCTGACCCTGGCCCTTCAACTCCTCATAGGCTTGGCGCAGTTCCTGCCGTCGCGCCGGGTCGTTCAACAGGGGATCGTTGTCAGCAAGACCGCGGCACAGCCGCACCGCCTCGGCAATGGTTCGGTAGGTCTTGCCCGTGCCCGGCGGACCGTAAAGTATCAGGTTGAGCGGCGAGCGCTTGACCGGATCCGGCGGCGGTGCCTCATCGGCCGGCAGCCCGCCCCAATGCGACAGGTTTTGCAGGAACCAAGCATAGTCCTGCGCCTCACCGTAGAAAGCGAAGCGGATCAATCGCTGCGCCATCTCGTTAGAGGGGTACACTTCCCAGATCGTCGGCTGGTAGGTGTAATGATACCATTCGCGAGGGCTGAAGCTCGGTTCCCAATTGACCGATATCTGTTCCCCGTTGCCGGCGTTTGCGGTGATCGTACCGATCGCCTTGATCGACATTACAGATACCGAGCGGCCGCGGCTGTCGAACGGCAGTCCATTCTTCCGGACATACGTCGCCTTGATCGCTATCCGCTCGCCTGGCTGCATCCGCAGTACCTGTTCGCGATGCCGATCGCTGGGAGCGTCGATCTCCCAGATGCCCTCGGCGATGAAGCGATCGAATTGGTCGCTGGTGCGACCGAAGGACGCGCCCACGAACCAGTAGGGTCCGTGCTCGAGAACACTGACTTCCTCGGCGACTATAGTTTGCGGTTCCGTAGGCGGGGTGCCTTCTTCGTCGTCCCACTTGCCCTCGAGCGCGACCCAGACGAAGCCCTGCACGTCGAACAGATCGGCGGGATTCCAGCCTATCTCCCCTGCGAACAACGCGAACAGGGCCCGCATGAGCTGGAGGAATTCGTCGAGATCAGCCGGCTTGAAGTCGTTGTGCGCGAACAGCTTGCGGCCGAAGAGCCGCTGCCCCATCGCCTCAATGCGGCTGACCTTGAACCAGCTTGCTGCCTCAGGGTGAACGGTGCCGACGACGCTGATGGCGATCCCGAGCACCTCACCCCGCCGAAGCCCGGCAATGCCGTCCGTCCTCAGTTGCTCGAGCGCCTTGGCACCGTCGCCGATCGCGGCGAGAGGATCATCCTCGCTCCGCGCCAGCCGAGCGACCGTCTCATAGAAGCGCTCGCGCAGGTTGGCGTCGGCCTTCTGCACCTCGTTGAGCGTTCGCCAACTGAGCGGGGCGCCGTCTGGGATTTCGATGCTAAGCGCGCGATAGATCTGTTCGCCGGCAGTGCGATTGTCCGCTAAAGATGCCGCAATCGTTTGGACCTTCTTGATCGCTTGGTCCTTGTAGCGACGCTCACCTGTCCAATAATCGCCGTCCTGACGGCGGAAATCTTCAAACCCCGTCATACGAGCGAGAAAGGTATCGCGCAGCGACTTGAAGGCGGGCCAGTCGATGACGACAAAGCCGAGGGCGTCGAGGGCGGTCTTACACTGGGCGCCGCCCGGAAGCACGTCGCTGCCAACATGGCCTAGCGCGTCGCGGGCAATAGCCTTGCTGGGATAGCGCTTCCCGTGGTGCAGGATCCAGAACTTGGCTGGAGGTCCCAATCCCTCGTGGCTGGCGATGAACGCCTCAACCGAACCCGCGGAGTCGCAACGATCTATGGCCTCAAGAATATCCTGTGGTGTAAGACCGTATGTCGATTCAGGACGCACTGTCGATTGGGCATTGAGGAAGCGCTGGTAGAAATTAAGCGCGGCGCGATAGTGCGCAAGATTTTCGTAAAGATCACCGTCGATAGCGAACTTGCAGGGGTTGGGCCTCCCGGCGCGCTGATCAGCCTTGGAATATGTAAGCGATTCTCTAATACTGGCAAGCGATTGACCGTTAGCTAGAGCATCGAGATCGCCATAGGCCTTATCTAAGCGACGTATGTCGGCCATTTGCGTGTTGACGGTGGCCTTGGAATAGCCTTCTGCTTCCATCCAGGCCTTGAATTCAGCTTCTCTCACGTCTTACCTTCCCCCTATGCTGCCGGAACAGCCCCTTTTTCCTGACAGAGACGCCGAGCCAGTACGATCATGGTCTCGGTGTCGCGGCTGCAATAGACGCGCAACGCCATATCCAGCGCGCTTGGGGCACTGCTCGAAGGCAGTTAACTTCGATTTTGAGGGGCCGAAGCGACGCGGCTGGTTCGTCACTGACATCCTCAATGTCATCCTGCCGGAAGGGAAACGTGCTCGTCGTTTCCACTCAGAAAGACCTCGAGAAACTTTGAGCGGCTGATCGCACTTCGGGCCATTCCATTGATATGGAACGGAAAGAGAGTAGGCGTGCTCTGGAGCGCGGAAAACGACAATGATGATCGAGAATAACGCAGCGCAGCCTCGACAAGCCAAGAGATTAGCTCGGGGGCGGTAAGTTTCAGTTTGGCCATACGCGCTATGCGCTTCCCGCGCATTGTGCGTTCTATCGCGCCCCAGCTTGCCTGAGATTGAAGTACCATATTCGTCATGCGTCGAGTTCCCTCGCGCTCGCCGTAGATTTCGGCCATGCGCCTATGGACTTCGGTCGACGCACAGTCCCCTTGCAGCGCCGTCAGCCGCCCAACGATCTCTGAGGCCTTGCCGAAGAACGGATAGGTAGTGAGGGCCATGCCCCAGGTCAGCGCGGAAATGGGGGTCTCAGGGCATTGTCGATAGATGCGGACGCCGCGGTCCGCGAAGTCAACGAGATCTGGTCTCGGCTCAAGCCACAGGCGATTGAGCACAGTACGAGTCTTCTTCTTGGCGGCTACGCCGGCATGGCTCGCGTCGATCAACGCGGTCAGTTCGTCCACCCCGGTTAGGCCAGCGCGAACGCCAAGCGCCGCTGCTGCCCAGTCGAGTTGAATAAAGCGATCGAAACCGATCTGTGGGGTCACTGAACTCATTTTCTCGTGATCGCCTGCGTGACTTTGATGAATGGGACGATGAGTTCCTCGACGGAGACACCGCCATGCGAAACGATTGGCTCTCCGCGCGGAATGAATGCACCACGGCCGCCCGCGAAGAGCGGCAAGAAGTCTGAGGGGAGCCCTCCGATGTCGAGCCGAAACGCATCGATACCATCAGGAGTCGAAGCGGCTATGGCCTCGCTCCGGTAGGCCCGCACTCGCTCGCCGCGAAGCTCGGCCGCGACACCCTGATTGAGCCGGCCGATACCGACGGCTTCTACGTTGCCATGGTCGGCCGTCACGTAGATGTGAAATCCTTGATCGAGGAACATGCGGAACAGCCTCTCGACGAAACCGGAGTCGCACCAGGATGCAATTTGATTGGCAATCCCGCGCTTGCCGAAGATCGCCCCGTGTACGATCTCGTCAACCGTATCGACAACGAGTCCCACCGCCTTGATCGTCGGGTCGGCAATCCCTGTTTCGATCTCAAAGAGTTGCTCCGTCCGCTTGATACCTTTCCGATAATAAATCTCGTTGGCACGCAACCCATGGTCTTGCCAGAAGTGTGACCAGAGCGTCGGCTCCTGCGCGGTAGTTTCGATCGAGTTCGCAAATTCCCGAGGCTTCAACCCCGAGAACAACGCCTGACGTGACACGGATGTGAGCGTAGGGAGCCAAGCAAAGCAGGCATTCTCCTCAAAAGCGAATACGGGCGCCCGCTCCGCCAAGCGCTCCCGGATCTGAACCCATTGGTCCATGGCCAGCCCGTCAAACACGAGAAGAGCCACGCGTGCCTCGCCAGCGTCGCGGCGAAGCGAGAGGTATCGCGGCATATGATGCACCATCACCGGCCCCTTCGCGGCAGGCAGGGATGGCAGGTCAGCGTAGTGAATGCTCACCCATTCACGAAGGCGCTCGTCGGCCGCCTTCTGGAGATCGAGCACCTTGTCACTTATGGGCTCGGTCTGTGCGGGTGCCAGACTGTGGAAGCGGAAAATCACCTCGCCGAGACGGCGCGAAAGCTGTGTCCAGTCGCGATGGGACGCGTCGTTTCCGGGCAATGAACCGGCGAGACGCGAGGCTCCTTCCACGACGAGCTTCGCTAGGGCGTCAGGATCTTCGACGGTTCCGACCTTAGCCCAGTCTGGTAAGCCAGCCGGCTTGCCCTCGAGGACCATCGGATGAAGCGTCCCGTCGAGGAACATCGAATCGACCAGCACTCTGACGTCGGGATGTTCGAACGGAATCTCCGGCGCGGCTTCGCGATCAGGCCCGGCGGCATCAGTCAGGCGCGGACCGGTTACGCCGTTCCGGGCCAAGAACTGCCCCCAAGCGTCCTGGACCACCTTTAGGCAATAGCCCTTCGACGAGAACAGCTCCTCGAGTGCCAAGGCTTTGAACACGCCTTGCCCGGCGACGACGCTGGCGACATGGCTTGCAAGAACAGGTGGCAAGACCTTGTCACTGAAATGCAAGCGCAGCAGCTCGCGCCATAGAGCCTCCGGCCGGGATATCAGATAAGGGCTAAAGCCAAAGATATGAGTGAGAACAAAATCCTTCGTCCCGGCATCGCCGAGCGCCTGGGCTGCATGCTTCGACTGCGCGTCGAACAGCCCCTCGAGATGCTCGGACCCGATCGCACGCACGACGCCATAGCTGAGCTTCGGAAAGAGGTTCGCAAGGCTTAGGCTGATCCGCCGGCCATCGCGTAGATAGTCCCACGGCAGCTCGTCGACGCTACCGCTCCTCAGGTGGAGCACCAACGCATCGAACGGACCAGACTCTCCGCGATCCCATGCCGAGCGATACCGCTCCTCATAGTCCGTCCGAAACGCCACGGAATCCTCGAACGGCAGCACTTCGAAACCGAGGCGCCGCAGGCTCGCGAGGATATGCTCGTCGAGAAGAACGTCATCGGGATCGGCTACCAGCCAGAGGCGCGAGAGCTCCGATGGAAACTCCTTCAATATGCGTTCGATCCAGCGGCTCATGGCGCGATTGCCTTCTCCCGGCCGACCCGGAGCATCAGCACCGCATTCAAGTCGGGCGAGTAAGACTCGGCGATGTCCAGCATCGCCATGCGGGCTTCGTGGTCGGCGAGGAGACGCTTACGCCGATGGTCGCGCACCGCGGGGAGGCCGATGCGTCCGATTGCCTGGCGACGAGCCTCATAGGCGTATTGCGCCTTTGCCCGCTCTTCACGGAGACGCGTTTGGTGTTCTTCCACCAGTTCGGAAAACTGCCGCTCTCCTTGCGCGCGCGCCGCCTCATAGGAGGCTTCGTACCAGTGCGCCGCATGATGCACAGACGGCGCGGCCGCAAGATCGATCTGCTCCGTCAAAAGCAGGTCCCAGATGCGCTTGGCGGTCGGCATGAAGGTGCGGCCATCGTCTGTAACGAAGACGCTCAGGAATCGCCTCCGGCTGAAATCCTCGGCCGACAGGCTGATCTCCCAAAGCGACCAGATGCCGTTAACCGTGTTGGGCAATCCACCAATCTGGACCGAAGGGAGAAGCTGTCCCGCTACGCAGCGCGGCAGTTCGGTAATGACGGCGCGGGCGCGTGGATCTTCCAACGTGATCCATTCTAGTTCGGGATGCTCCTCCGCCGATCTGGCATCGAAACAGACCCGGGCGGACTCGCTTCCATCCACCCAGCGCACGCGCCAAGCATCGCCCTCCTTGATCGCAGCTCCGCCGCGCCCCGGCAACCCCGTAGTGATGGCCCGTTCCAGCCAGAACTGCGCCGGATGATCGCGCCACTTGCGAGCGTCGTCGGCGTCGAGCTCATGACTGGAGGCGATCAGGTCGCTGCTCTCCCGGCTGTCAGCGAGCCTTGACCGAAGCTGTGAGACGACCGCATCGCATTCCTTTTCGATCGCGTCCGGGTTCTGGAGCCCCTGGACGAAAAGCTCATCGAACAGCGGCGCGGTTTCGACCGAGTCCATGACGTCCGCCGCCTTGTCGAAGCCGAACTC
Source organism: Mesorhizobium sp. WSM4842 (assembly GCF_055901575.1). Classification (NCBI taxonomy): domain Bacteria; kingdom Pseudomonadati; phylum Pseudomonadota; class Alphaproteobacteria; order Hyphomicrobiales; family Phyllobacteriaceae; genus Mesorhizobium; species Mesorhizobium sp. WSM4842. The sequence continues at coordinate 785,356 of NZ_CM148372.1, read as the reverse complement.
CTCGGCGATCACAGCGAGCTTGGCTTCCAAAACCTCCCGGACGCGATGTTCGACGGTCTCTTCGAGCACGAAGTTGAACGCGCGCACGATATGCGGCTGACCGATGCGGTCTACGCGACCAATGCGCTGTTCGACGCGCATCGGATTCCACGGCATGTCGAAGTTGACGATCACGTGGCAGAACTGAAGGTTCAGACCCTCACCGCCGGCATCCGTTGAAATCATGATGCGCACGTCTTGCGCGAATGCCTGCTGCGCCTTGGTGCGCGCATCAAGGTCCATCCTCCCGTTCAGGGTGGTGACGGAGAAGCCGCGGCTCTCGAGAAACTCCGCCAGCATCGCCTGGGTCGGCACGAACTCGGTAAATACCAGCAGCTTCAGCGCGGGATCGTTTTCCTCCTGCTGCAGCTTGTAGATCAGCTCCAGCAGCGCTTCTGCCTTTGCGTCCGTACCCTGAGCTTCAGTGGTTCGAGCGAGTTCAAGGAGCGCGTCGACCTCGACTTTTTCCATTTCCCAGCCCTTCGCCTGAACGGCGACATCCACCTGGGCCTGGCCGTCGAGTTCGGCCCATTCGTCCAAATACGGCGCATCGAACAGCGACTGCTGAAGCTCTGGCTGATCGAGTAGGGCCTGCCGCTTCTCGAGCGTGGTGCGGATCGCGGCAGTGCTCGACGTCACCAGCCGCTGCATCAGGATCATCAAGAAGCCAATGTGGCGCTGCTTGGCGGCCATGGCCTGGTTGTAACCATGGCGCACATAGTCGGTGACTGCCTCATAGAGCCGCTGCTGGGCCGCGTGGCGATTCTGCCAGGCGACGGCTTGGAGGCGCGTCCTTCGCGGCTTGAACAGCGGCTGCCCTTCCGCATCGATCGCGGCGCGCTTTTCCGTGCGGATCACGAATGGACGGACGCGATCGCGATTGACGGTACCCTCGTCGGGGAAGGAATCCCGGTCGACGAGCTGCATAAGCCGCATGAACTGGTCGGTCTTACCCTGGTGGGGAGTCGCCGACAGGAGCAGCAGGTAAGGCACGGCCTCCGCCAGAGCCGCGCCCAGCTTGTAGCGCGCTACCTGCTCGGTGCTGCCGCCCATGCGGTGCGCCTCGTCGATGATGACCAGGTCCCATGATGCCGAAATCAAATCCTCGAACCGCTCCCGATTGTAGGTGCTGAGCTGATCCAGGCTCCAGCCACGGCGACCCTCGAGCGGCTTCACCGAATCCAGCGAGCAGATCACCTGATTATGAAGACGCCAGAGGTTCTCCTCATCATTCCGCCATTGACGGAATGCAGTCAGCTCAGCCGGCTCAATAAACTGTAGTGTCTCGCCGAAGTGCAGCCGCATTTCTGTCTGCCACTGACGCACCAGCCCCTTCGGTGCCACGACCAACACGCGGCGGACCATACCGCGCAGCTTTAGTTCGCGAAGGATCAGCCCAGCTTCAATTGTCTTTCCCAGCCCAACCTCGTCGGCCAGCAGATAGCGGATCTGATGCCGGCTCATTGCCCGGTTCAGCGCATACAGCTGGTGCGGCAGCGGCACGACGCTTGACTGGATCGGCGCCAGCAGCAGGTTGTCTTCCAGAGCGTCCAGCAGCTTCGCCGCCGCCGCCGTATGGAGGATGTGCTCTACGGTCAGCTGAACGGAGTCGAGCGGGACCAGATCCTTGGCACCGGAACGAACGACGGCATCTTTGGTCGGAAGCCAGACGCGATAGGCGATCTCACCCCAGACCTCCTGTCGTTCGACGACGCGGCACGGCCCGGCTTGACGCTCATGCCAGCACCAGTCGCCAACGTTGTGCCCGCCGCCGCCATGCGTCACGCATCAGCCTCCATGCGGGTGAGCGCCTGGTCATACCAAAGCAGCAGCTTCTCGTCTTCCTGGAGCGCCTCCTCCGGGATCTTCTGCGCGATGGCGATGATGGTCTTGTAGTCCTTCGCCGCCCACGCGGTCTTAAACCCAGCTCGAAGGGCCTCCAGACGGAATTCCTTCAACCGCCGCCCGGGCGCGGCCAGGTAAGCTTCGAATTCCTTGAGCAACGCCTTGTCGCGCTTCTGTTCCAGATCCTGCGCCTTGTTCGGATCTGGCACGTACCACCGGTCCTTGGCCTTCGCCTTCAGGCGCGAGTCGCTCTTCTCTAGCCCGCGCAGATCTTTGTGGTTGGTAGACAGATAGCTGTGGATTTGGCTCGGCACGTCGCCGACGGCGTCGTGGCGGAGGAAATTGTCCTCCAGCAGAGCGGCCAATTCCGGCCTTGTTTCGTGCTTCTTCCAGCCCGCCCCCAGTTGGGTGATAAATTCGGGATGGAGTTCCTGGTAAGTGGAGGGGCGCCTTTTCAGGAAGTCGGTCAACCAATCGATCGCCGAGCGCTCATCGCTGACGAACAACTCCATTTGAGGCGCGTCCGCAACCTGAGCTCGCGCTTTGTCGTATTCAGCTACCTGTTTGGGGAGAAAAACCATGCCGTCGCGCTCTTCAAAGCGCTGCCGCAGTCCTTGTTGAAATTCCTGGCTGGAAAGAGGCACCGGGGTATTGTGCCGAACAAACCACGCGACCATCCGATCAAAAACAATTCGTGGATCTCGTTCAGCTATAAAATCCAATGCCCCACTCTTCGACTTGACTACAGGTAGGTAGCCTAAGTGAGTGCCAACGAAATCCCAGACTGACTCCTCAGTACCCCCAGACCTCACAAATCGTGCTTCAAGACCACCGTTCGGCTTGTAGGCCGAAATGACAAGGTCTTGCTTTACTGCCGTCGTCGTCGTGACAGCTTTGAAGCTGCCCTGCTTCTTATCGAGCGCAGAGACGTTCGCGACGACGAACCCGGCTTCCTGCAACGCGGTTTGAATCGCGTTCCAGACGGATGCTTGAGTGTTCGAGAACTCGACGGTCATCCACCGTCCCGGCTTAAGTATCCTATGGGCCTCTCGAAAGCACGCGGTCATCAAGAGACGATAGTCGTTGAGGGACTTCCCGTGTCCGTTATTCTCGGTGGCTTCAGCCCGTACATTTGTAAAAACCTTCAGCCACGACTCCCAAAGAAAGTTAAGCTCAGAATAGCTAATATTCGCACCAAATGGCGGATCAACAAATACATAGTCCAAGCTATCGTCTGGAATCAGCGTATTCGTCGACGAACCGGTAAACACGAACTGACGAGTACGTCCATCCCTCTTCCCCAGGTACGATGCTACATCCGCAATGCGGTAAGATATCATCTCGAGAACGGAATACTCGATCTGATTCGATGGCACGTAAAGCGTTCCGGCGAGAATGCCGGCCGTTTTGGAGAGATTCGTATTGAGTCGACTCACCGCAATCTTGTGCATTTTACTCGCTCTGGGAAGTTGATCTCCCACAAGGCATAGTAGTTGAGCAGCCATGCTTGACTTCGCGATGTGCGACCTCAAGCTAGCCAAGACAGACAGGTTCCGCTTGGTATAGAAGTGATGAACGTTCGTAATCCCAATTGGATCGTTCCTCCGCGCCTCCCGCCCTTCCATCATTCTGTCGGTCGGGTACCAATCCTTGATAGCGGAGCTTTCAATCTTCTCGACGATTGCCAGATCCACGGGGTCGGGGCGCTTCTCAAAACGCTTCTTCCCAATGCTATAGTTTATTAGGACGGGAGATTGCTTGGCCTGCCGCACGGGTTGATTTGTAATGTCGTCAACGCGAGAGACCCACGCGCGTTCAAGAGTGCGCTTCGTGAGTTTCGCGGAGCAATGCGGGCAATCGAACACTTCACGGACAGCCCCCGCTTCCTCGTCAACAGCCGCATCCCAGAAAATCAGTTCTCCTGCGCATTCATTACAATGGAATACATCGGACCAGACGGTATAGTTTATGCGCCCCACCGGACATATTTTGGACAACCTTGGACGCGGATCGGACGTAACAAGCTTAACCCCGGCTTCTACCTGCTCTGGTGAAGGAGAATGCAGAGTCTGATACATCCAGCCACAATCGTCTTCCACTGCCGCGAGCGACTTTCTCGCTTCGAGATCAAAGGCGCGGACATCGGCAGGGGTATTGTAATTATACGCGATAAATGTCGCAGCAGGGGAGGTATCGTTTAGTATCGCTCGCCTAATTCCAATTTTGGAGAACGGCCTCCACCCAGATCGCCCATTATCATGGTGCTGTTCGTAAACGACCCCATCGGCATCGACCCGGAACCCTAGTGACTCCACGGCAGAACGGTCGCCGCACATTTGCGCAGCAACGCCAGTCATACCGGTTCCGCAAAATCCATCGTAAATGACGTCTCCGGGTTGGGTATAATGCAGTATATACCGCATGATAGCTCTGTGCGGCACTTTCGTGTGGTAGCTGTGCGCATTGTAGATGGGATCGTTTTTACCTTCGCTTACGTCTGCGGCAAACGGCTCCTTGCTGTAGACATTCGTGGCGTCATGCGACGATGCATAAAGCCTCACGAATTCTTCGACGAAGGGGTTGGGACAGGCGGTATAGTAAGGGGGATCAGAAAGGGCGAGGATGTCCGCGTCCGTGCCGACTGGGAACCCATCCAGCGCACGGAACTTCGGGTCCTTTAGCTTCGCCGCCAAGAGATTCAGAAAGTGCTCCCGACGGGCCGCTTCACTTGGAAACGTCAAACCCAGGCATTCCGCGGCCCGGCCGTGCAATTCTGTATTCATTTGAAGAAAATCGTTCATCTATTCGGTCTCATTTTTTTGGCTGCAGGCGGCCATGACGGATCACTCCACCACAAAGCGAAGCTTTGTGGTGTCCCGGCCCTTGCAGCGATCGTTTAGAAATGTCTCAAAGCGCTTGCGCAGATCGTCCGGCGTCGCTGGCGACCCACCTTGGAGCAAGGCCGCCTTGATATCGTCGCCCGTTACATTGATCTTCTCGAGATCCGACAGCGCTTCCTGAACCGCCGCCACGAATTCAGGAGTCACTATGTCTGGAAGCGTCTTCTTCTCTGCGAAGCCCGTCACGATCATTCGGGACGATGCCTTGAGAAGCTCGAAGTTCGACTGGATGATCGGGTCCTCGAGGTTCCCCACCAGCGTCTGAACCCAGTTCTCCAACAGCTTGTCGAGTTCCTCGTCGAGCTGCTTCAGCACATTGGCGGCGGGCAACAGATCGCCCTGCTCATTGGAAGGTCGGTACTGGCAGTGGGGACAGACCGGGCTGGCGGAGAGCTCCGATTCCATCAGCGCGGCGCAGCTCTTCAGCTTGTCCAGCTTGTCGTCGAAGCTCGTCAGTTGACTGGTCGGCATCAGCGAGATCCCGGCCAGCGCGCGCATTGCCACGAGCCGCGGATCCTTCCTCAGCGACGTCTTAGTCTTGTCCTCCGCGACACCCAAGCGGGCCTTGCTGTGCTGGGCAACGTAGGCATTGACGTAATCCTTCTTCAGCTGGGCCAGCGTCTGACGATACTCGGCGCCCTTCTGAGCGGTCCGGTCCTGCGCGAGTTTATCGAAGACCTCCCTCCGCGTGGCTTCCGCCCGCTTGGCCCATGGGTGTTCGGGCGAGAGCACCATTTCGGCTTGCGACAGGTAGCTCGCCGTGCCGCCGAGTTCGGCGACCATCTCCAGCATCCGCTCGACAGCGACGAGGGCCTCAAGGTTCTTTTTCTGCGCGTCGATTTCGTCCGAGCCGATGCGCAGATTCTTGAGCTTGCCCACCGTGTTGTAGGGCGACAGGCTCTCCGTGAAGGCCTTCAAGGCCTCCAAACGGCTGCGCCATTCCCGAATTTCATCCTCTCGAAGCAGCGGCTGCCCCCAGAAGCTGAGCCGGCCCTGCATATCCGTGGTGGCATGAAGCACCCGCCGGACCAGTCCGCCTACGGCTTCCATCAGCTGCTTGACGGGCTCTTCGGAGCCCTGTGTCGCCAGCTGCGCCAGCCCCGGGGAGAGCCCGAGCAATTCGAACAGCGAGCGCAGAACGGCGACGTTGATCTCCTTGGGCGCCTCGACGTGCTTGAACTGCCTCAGGTCATCCAGCGGCCGCTCGGAGAGCAGTGTGACCTTGCCGGAGTCGATCTTGTCGCCGGTGATCGCCAAGACGATGTCACCGGAATGGACGAGCCCGCCGAGCACTGTGACCAGCAGATCCGGCTCTAGGCGATATTTGAGAGGCGCGAAATGTTCGACGTCACTTGTCCCGCTCAGCAGTTCGCTGCGGTTGAGAACCTGGCCATGCCCCTTGCCCTTCAGACGGGATAGCACCTCCCGCGCGTAACGCGATCGCGTGGGATCCACGCGATCGCCATCCAACATCTCCAGGGCGTCTAGAATCCCAATGGCGTCCTTGGTCCGCGTGCCACCAGCCAACGACTTCAGCGCATTCGCCACGAGCTGCTTGCGGTTGGATTCCGTGACCAGCGCCGAGAATGTCGGATATTCGGGTGAGACCTCGGCGAACTGGTTGTTGAGCGCCAGGCCGGAGATGACGTTCACGACATCGCGGAAATTGATCCGGTCATCCGGCCCGAGCCGGGCCTTGTCGCGGAGCGAGACTCCCTTGGTCCATTCCTGCAGAGTCTTGGTCTTGCCCTGATAGGTGACCTCGTAAGCGGTCATCTGCTTCTCTTGCAGCCATTTTCTCATGTCACGCAGGGCGTCGTTCACCTTGTCGAGATAGGTGGACTTGGCGCCGCCGCTGGCAGTCGAAGCGAGATCCTGAGCGGCCGCATAGAAGGACAAGTGACGCTTGAAGGATTCGTCCAATCCCTTTAGCCTGAGGAACACTTCGTCAGGCTTGGTTTCGTCGCGGAACCGCGGCGGTTCGAATGGCTGGATGAAGTAGATGTAGAAATCCCGCTCGGGCTGAGCCGTTGGTCGGTCGTTCGGCGCGCCGAAGAAAAGATAGCCGTTGCGCTCGACGCGCCGGTCCTGCCACTCGATCTGATACTGCCAGATTTGATGGCCTGTGACGTAAGCAGTGTCGTCGGTACGCTCCATCAGCTGGCGGATCGCGCCGTAATAGGCACGGTCGAGGGCATCATCCGACAAGGCCTCCGCACGCTTTTCAATCTGGGCGTCGTAATCGACGTCCTTCTTCAGATCGAGATAGTACTGCTCGGTATCGGGCGTCTTCGAGATGAACTGGCCGTTCACGGTCTTGATCGTTTCGCGTAGCACTGTTTGCACGAGCGAGAGGAGATCGGTGGCCGGCTCACCACCCATATCCTCGATGCCCGGCTGATAGAGACACAACGTGTCGCGCAGCTCCTCGGCCGTCGGCCCGATCGGAACGTATATGTCGCCTCCCGTCGTGAGCCTATAGACGGAGAGGCCATTGACAATGCGTAGCGCCATCGGGCGGTACGAAGGACGCGTAAAGGCCTTCTGAACGCGCTCGGCCAAGATCTCTGATACCTTGAGAACCGGCCCGATGTTGGGGTCGGCGCGCAGCACTGAATTCGACATCACCGTGTCCCAGAACTTGTCATAGCCGATCAAGCCGGGCCGGTCGGTCGGCACCTCATCGTTGAGGATGGCCTGGATTTGGTCTCGCAGCGTCACCAGCGCGCCACGCTTCTCCGTGAAGATCAAGCGCTCGAATGTGCTGATATATTCTGGATGGACGGGGAACAACCTGACGTACTCGTCCATCCGTTCATTCATCGAGCCATAGAATTTGGCGAATGATGTGAGATGCGTCCGGATCTTGTTCTGTTGATCGGCCGACTTTTTGAGCAGTCTCTCGGCGACCACGAAGCTAACGTCCTGCCGCGCCAGCAGCACCTGGGCGAACCGCTCCTGAACGCGCCGCAGGCTGTCGGCGACGTGCTGGAAGCGGCTGCTATCGAAGATCGCCTCCTGAACACCGGCCACGAAACGGAATCGCAAATGCTTCGTCACTTCTCCGATTTCGCGCAGGAACGAAAGGTCCAGGATCAGATCATGATCCTTGCGGGACCGAAGATACTCGAGGAACTCATCGACGACGAGCAGCACGCCCTGGTTCGGATGGACATCGGCGAACGCAGCCATCATCTCCTCGAAGGCTGGCTTATTGCTGACAACCTTGTCGGCCGGGGGGAAGGAGAAGCTGACGCCCTGCCTTTCGAGAAAAAGCTCCAGCTGCTGCGTGATGATATCCCGTAACGACATCTGGCTGGAGATCTCGATCCGGTGGACTTTGAACTTTCCCGCGATAGCGTTGGCAGCTTCGGCTACCTTGGGATGGCGGATCATCGGCACGTAGGCGGCATCCTCCGCCACCAACGAAAGAACAGACATCAGGTGCGATTTACCTGTGCCGTAGTTGCCAACGATCAGAACACCTTTGTGGTCGACCGACTCGTCGAAGGAGAGCTGCGGGATGATCTGCTTGCCGATCCTCTCGGCCATGTCGTTGGAAATAACGTAGGTCGCGACGAGCTTCTTGGCCTCGTCCGGACGGTTGGCGTCCAGAAGCTGGATCACCGACTCAATCGGCTCAAACTGAATTAGATCGCTGTAACGCATCGAAAACTCGCCTTCCCCCATCAATTGGTCTTGAACGGGACCAGGCCATCGACGCCACAGTCCTGATATTCTGGATGCCCCCGCACCGCGTAGGTGAGCCGACTGCCGTTGAATTCGCCGGGCCAGACAGCCACGACCCGACGTACGTGCGCCTGTCGCTTCAACAGATCGAGCGGGTTGAGCTGCAGGGACCGATCGAACAGCAGCTCGATATTGTCGAGCAGGACGAGCCCATCTGCTGCGTGAGCAGCGGCTACGTCCTTAAACAGGCCACCCGCCTCAGCGTGCCGACGAGTCCCCGGAACCTCCAGCAACAGGTGGCCCAGCACCACTCCGACGTTGACCGCACCGACCTGCCGCTGCTTCGCCAAAGCATTCAGCAGTCTGGTCTTCCCAGATCGGGGCGGACCAATCACAATGATCAGCTTGCTGTTGAGGCTCGCGACATCGTCAACTCGCTGGTTCAAGGCTTCAAGCATCTATCCCTCGATCACCGATGAAGAGCCGTCAGCGGATAGAGCGCAGGGTAACGCACCAGCGTTTAGGAGCACGATTTGCTGGTCCTGTGGCCGACGCGCTGCCGGATCCGTGTCGAGTCCCAGCCGCTTCCGCGTGTAGTAAAGCAGCGCCTTTCGCACGGTGATCTTCGCCTTGCGGCCTCGCATCCCGTAGTCAAGCGCGATCACCTTTTGCTGAGTCTCCGACAGCTCCGGATGCGGGCCAATTTCGAGCGTGACCAGCTCGCACCAGTCGGCATCGTCTTCCGGCTTCACATCGCTCGGCCGCGTCCCGCGCGTCTCCATAATCCGCGAGAGCACGAAATCCTTGAACGCCTCATCGATCTCGCAGAAAGCGCGCACGTGCCACCGAAAGCCGTCGAATCCGATCGCATGCGGCGCAATCCAGCGCCATTGAGGCTCGGGCCGCGAGAGGGACTGGTATTTAACCTCAATCGCGTTCGACAACCGAATGGCCGCGATAACAGAACGCAGGGTCCCGGTCCTCACGCCCCGCGCCGGCGTGGGCGTCGCGTCATAGAGCGGAAACTGCCCGATCCACGCATGGGACTGGTCCAAAATTCCCTCGGCCACTGACCGAAGTTGGTTCAGATACGCGGCGGAGTCCGGCTTCAAAAAGCAGGGCTGGAATTGATCGCTCGCGATATAGCGTTTCGCGCTCTTGTCGTAGACGGCGTTGTGCTGGGCACGCTCTTGGTAGAGCGTTAGATCCTTCGATGCCTGTGGGACCGATACGTCGAACATGTTGACGATGTCGGCGCGATTGACGCCGCCATCCCAGAACAGCCGAAACTCGATAAATTCGAGCCGACGCTCAACGCCCCATTTCAGGCTCGCGCCCCCTTGCCCCACTCTGCCCCCTAACAAGCGCACTGCCCACGCGTATCTACGCGATCCATCGAGTTTCTATGCCCATCCCCTTTGGTGGGTCAAGATAGACAGTGAGAGTGTGGATCTGGTTTTCCGTGAAGGGTTAAGGATTGGGAGAGAAGGCTCCCGGCGCCCGTCATGGAGACCATGACCCCATGTTGAGATTCTGGACGCTGCTCGCGATCGTGCTGGCGGCTCCAAGGTGGCTACCCGCCCGACTTGGAGCAGAGGCAGTCCAAACTGTGCTGGCGCAGGGTGAGCTGATGTTGCGTGAGGTGGCGGGACATATCTGACATTGGCGCACCCGACAGGATTCGAACCTGTGACCTCTGCCTTCGGAGGGCAGCGCTCTATCCAGCTGAGCTACGGGTGCCTTCAGGATCGACGATCCGGAAAACGAACCAGCCGGTAAACCGGCCGGCCACGGCTTCTTAGCGGAAGCCGGCGTAGCCTTCAACGGGCAAGTGGGCGGCGGCAAGGCTGCGAACTCGGAATAACGCATTTTTCCGATCGCTCATTCCACGGAGGCCCGCGAACTGGAGCCTGCCATGACCCTCGAAAGTGCCAGAAGCAGGCCCGCAGGCCGGCAAACCTGCGGTTTTGTCGGACCTATGAAGATTGGCGCCGAAGCCTAAAATGAAAAACCCGCATCAGCGGGCGGGTCGTTGGCGCAATCAGCACTACGAATAAATTCCTAGCATAATTGCCGTCACCCGTCAAGTTGAAACCGCCGATCACCAGCTCGCCCCCGTCACTGCCAAACGCCACCCCTCACTGCTCCCCGGCATGCAGCAACCTTGTCGTCGTGTTCGACGCCGGCGACAGGTTGCGCTGGATCAGCGCCTCGACGTGGTCGTTGCGCTGGCGTGCGCTGTCGGCGCCCATCACCACGAGGATGAGCCGGCGGCCGTCGGCATCGTAGGAGGTGACGATGTTGAAGCCTGAGGCTCTGATATAGCCTGTCTTGATGCCGTTGACGCCGCGGACGCGGCCGAGCATGTCGTTGTGGCCGCGCACCACCCTGCCCCGGAACATGAAGTCGCTTTCGGAGAAATAGTGGAAATGCTGCGGGAAGCGGGCGCGCAGCGCCGTGCCGAGCACCGCCATGTCGCGCGCCGTCGTCAGCTGGCCGGCGTCCGGCAGGCCCGACGCGTTGCGGAAGACGGTGCTGCGCATGCCGATCTGGCGCGCTTTGGCTGTCATCATCGCGGCAAACGCCTGTTCGCTGCCGCCGAGATATTCGGCGACGGCGACCGCCACGTCATTGGCCGATTTGACGGTGATCGCCCGGATCGCCGATTCGACATCGATCGTCTCGCCGCGCCTGAAGCGCAGCTTGGTCGGCGGCTGCCTGGCGGCGTTGTCCGAGATGGGGATCAGCGTCGTCTTGCTGACGCGGCCCTGATCCAGCGCCTCGAACAGCAGGTAGAGCGTCATCATCTTGGTCAGCGACGCCGGATAGCGCGGCGCCGTCGAATTGGCCTCGAACAGCGTCTTGCCGGTGCTGCCATCGATGACAACAGCCGCATATTTCTGCGCCGGCGCCGGCACCGCCAGCATGGTCTCCGTCGGCGTCGTCGCGCAGCCGGCGACGAGCACCAGCAGCGCCAGCGCCGCGACAAATCTTTGGATGAACGGAAAGAGGCGCGGGTGGGACAAGGTGGATCTGTTCTGAAGGTAAGCTGTTGCTGAAACGAGTGGGAAACTAGCGTAACCCAATGGCGCCGTCTATTTCGTTAACACCGGTCTTCAGGGTAATCGCTTCAGGTTTGAATTCGCCCCCCGGGCGTTGGCGCTGCCCCTCACCTGCCTGCCGGCATCCTCTCCCCGTAGAACGGGGAGAGGGGCGCTATCATCAACGGTTTCGCCAATCACCGGCGTTTGCATGGCCGCCGGCGTTGCGGCCAGCCCCTTCTCCCCGTCACTATACGGGGAGAAGTGCCCGGCAGGGCGATGAGGGGCAACGCCGACGATCGACAATTGAGCTCCACATGGAGTTCCGGCCTGACATGAAATGCCCATCACCCAGCTTGCGCAACCGGCACCGAGCGGGTTTGCTGGCGCCGGCAGAATCAGCAGGTGCGCCATGGATACGCTCACGATCAAGGCAAAGGGCATTTCGGTAACGGTCGATCTCACCGTCGGCCATCTCGCCGACATGACGGTCGATATCGACGGGCGCCGGCTAAAACCGCTGCATCGCGCGCCGTGGATCGACGAGCCGCGCGAGACGCTGTCGCAAGACCTGCCCGAGGGCACCGTTCGCCTGTCCGGCGATTTTCTCTGCGCGCCGTTTTCGCGCAGCGATGTCGAGGAAGCACCCCTGCATGGCTGGCCGGCCAACAGCCGCTGGGATGTCGTCGCCTCCGAGGCGACTGCCGATGGCTGGCGGGCCGTTTTCAGGCTGCAGCACAAGGTTATGGGCGCCACGGTCGAGAAAATCCTGACCCTGCGCGACGATCATCCCTTTCTCTACCAGGAGCATGTCTTTTCCGGCGGTTCGGGCGCGATTTCCGTCGCCCATCATCCGATGACGGTGATGAAGGACGACGGCAAGCTCGCCTTTTCGCCGAAGCGGTTTGCGGCAACGCCGGACGACCCGCTCGAGCCCGATCCGGCCCGCGGCCGTTTCCGCTTCGCCTATCCCGCGCGCTCCGCCGACCTGACGCGTTTTCCCGCCGCAGATGGCGGCACGCTTGATTTGACTGACTATCGCATGGACCAGAGCCGAGAGGATTTTGTCACGCTGGTCGAGGCCGACCATGGCGGGCCCGGCTGGACCGCGCTGGCGCGAAAGGCGGAAGCCGATCTCGTTGTGGTGCTGAAGAACCCGGCCGAACTGCCGGTCACCATGCTGTGGATCAGCAATGGCGGGCGCGACTACGCGCCGTGGAGCGGCCGCCATCGCGGCGTGCTCGGCATCGAGGACGGCCGCACCGCGCTCGGCCATGCCGCGTCGCTGGGTGACAACTGGCTGAAGCGGGAAGGGGTGGCGACCGCCTTTGCCCTTGGCGAAGGCCGCAACGTCTCGTTCCGCCACGTCATCGGGGCACTGCCCTTATCTGGCGGCGAGCCGCCGCGCGACATCGCCACCGAACAGGGGCAAATGCGCCTCACGGCTGCCGACGGTTCGATGCGGGACGTACCTTTCGACGGCGATTTCCTGCGGATTGGCCGATCCGTGCCCGCCTGATTGGGCTGTGTCGTGGGCGGCGCTTCCGGTTGGAGTTAGCCCTCCTATTGCGAGCGTTGGCGCTGCCCCCTCACCCGGATTGCCAACCGAATTGCAAAGGGCAATTCGGGGCAATCCGACCTCTCCCCGAGGGGAGAGGAGATCGCCAGCGCCGACGCTTCTCTCTTCTCCCCAACGGGGAGAAGGTGGCCGCGAAGCGGCCGGATGAGGGGGCAGCGGCGTCGACCTCGACAATTGGTCGGTCTTCAACACAAGTAGCAAGAGATCACTACTGAAGCGACTACCCTGGGCAACGCCATTCCCGCGTTTGAAATTCCCGCGAACTATCGCCAAGATGCGATCCAAAACACCCAGCCAGAAAGGCTCCGATGTCCGAGACTGCTCATCTCGCCGCCACCATCTTCAAGCGCGCCGGCAAGGCGCGGCGCTTTGTCGTTGCCATCGCCGGTCCTCCGGGCGCCGGCAAGTCGACGCTTTCGGCCCGCCTGCATGAGCTGCTGCCGGAAGGGGCGGCCGAAATCGTGCCGATGGATGGCTTCCATTACGACGATGCCGTGCTCGAGCAGCGCGGCCTGCGCGCGCGAAAGGGCGCTCCGGAGACCTTTGACTTTGCCGGCTTCGAAACCTTGCTGAAGCGCATCCGCGCGGCCGAGCCCGACATCGCCATTCCGGTGTTCGACCGCAGCATGGAGCTCTCTCGCGCTGCCGCTTCGATCATCGCCGCCGACACCAAGTTCATCCTGGTCGAAGGCAATTACCTGCTGCTTGACGAGGAACCCTGGTCGCGGCTGGCGCCGCTGTTCGATTTCTCGATCTTCGTCGATGTGCCGCGCGCCGAGCTCGAGCGCCGGCTGTTGGAGCGATGGCATGAGCATGGCCGCTCCGACGAGGACGCCCGCGCCTGGATCGCCTACAACGACATGCCCAACATCGACCGCGTGCTTGCCCGCCGCCGCCCTGCCGATCTGGTGATCGGCGATCACGCCTGATTTGCAGGACAGCCCGCGCCTGGAACCTTAGGACTTTCCGGCCGTTATGGCAGATACGGCAATGATGCTGACATGAGGAAACTGTCCGATGGCAACTCCGATGGCAACCAAAGCAAGAAAGCCTGCGCCCGGCAAGGGCAGGGCAACTCGATCAAAGGCAACTGAATCCAAGACCGGCGCTGGCCCGGCGGTCGCCGCCCGCTCCAAGGATGCGACTAAGCGCACCTTTGGCAAGGCAGCACCGAAGAAGGTGATGCCCGCCGCAGCCAAGACCACGGCAAAACCGGCCAAACGCAGGAAATCGGCAAATGGCGGCTCGATGGCAGACAGCGCAATGCGCACCGTGAAGGCAACGGCCAATGTTGCGGCCGGCGCGGTTGTCGCCGCGGCCAAGAGCGCTAAGTCCCTTGCCGCTTCCGTCATGGGCAAAGGCAGCCATGGCCAAGGCCGGCGCTAGATCCAAAGCCAAGGCGAAATAGGCCGAGTTTCAGCGCTACGGTCGGTTTGATCAGCCGCGAGCGGGGATGGTGAGGCCCTTTTGCACCGCCGGGCGGGCAAGGCCGCGTTCCAGCCATGCCGCGACATTGCGAAAGTCGTCGAAGCCAACCAGCTCTCTTGCTTCGTAAAAACCAATCAAATTGCGCACCCAGCCCAGCATCGAGATATCGGCGATGGTGTAATCGTCGTCCATGATCCAGCTGCGGCCCTTCAGCCTCGTCTCGAGCACACCGATCAGCCGCCGCGATTCGTCGCGATAGCGCGCCAGCGGCCGCTTGTCGGCGATCTCGCGTCCGGCGAATTTGTGGAAGAAGCCGACCTGCCCGAACATCGGCCCGATCGAGGCCATCTGGAAGAACACCCACTGGATCGTTTCGTAACGCCGCACCGGGTCGGCCGGAACCAGCTTGCCGGTCTTGTCGGAGAGGTAGAGCAGGATGGCGCCGGATTCGAACAGCCCGATCGGCTTGCCGCCCGGGCCGTCCGGATCGATCATCGCCGGAATCTTGCCGTTGGGGTTCAGCGACAGGAATTCCGGCGTCCAGCTCTCGTTCTTGCCGATGTTCACCGCATGCGCCTCGTATAGCAGGCCGAGTTCCTCCAGCGCGATCGACACCTTCACCCCGTTCGGCGTCGGGTACGAATAGAGCTGGATGCGGTCGGGATGGCTGGCCGGCCAGCGCGTGGCGATCGGAAAGGCGGACAGGTCGGTCATCGAAACTCCTGGGCGGATTTTTTCGCGCGCAATCGCGCGGTCGTGGCGAGTGGCAACAAGTGTCGCCGTATCTGGATGATCCGGTTGCGGTCAGACCGCCTTGAACGCCAGCACCGCATTGGTGCCGCCGAAGGCGAAGCCATTGCTGATCGCCGCGCGCACCTTGCGCTCGCGCGCCACATTCGGCGTGATGTCGAGATCGCAATCGGCGTCGGTTTCGCGAAAATTGGCCGTCGGCGGCACGATGCCTTCGCGGATCGCCATAACGCAGGCGATCAGCTCCAGCGCGCCCGACGCGCCGAGGCAGTGGGCGTGCATCGATTTGGTCGAGGAGATCGAAAGCCTGTGGGCATGATCGCCGAAGACGCGCTTGATCGCCGCCGTCTCGATCTGGTCGTTGGCCTTGGTGCCGGTGCCATGCGCGTTGATATAATCGATGTCTTCCGGGTTGAGCCTGGCATCGACGAGGCAGAAGCGCATCGCCGCCTCCGGCCCTTCGATGGTCGGCGCGACGATGTCGGAGGCATCGCCGGAAAGGCCGGCGCCGGCAATTTCGGCAAGAATCGCAGCGCCGCGCGCCATGGCATGCTCGTAGGTTTCCAGCACAACCATGCCGGCGCCCTCACCGAGCACCAGGCCCTGGCGATCGGCCGAAAACGGCCGGCAGGTGTCGGGCGCCAGCACCCGCAGCGCCTCCCAGCCTTTCAGGATGCCCCAGACCAGCGGCGCATCGGTGCCGCCGGCGAGCATGACATCGGCGCGGCCGAGCCTGATCTGGTCGACCGCCGAGGCAATGGCGTGGTTGGACGAGGCGCAGGCCGAGGTGATGCCGAAGACCGGCCCGCGCAGGCCGAGATTCATGCTGACATGACCGGCCGCAGCGCCCGGCATCACTTTCGGCACGGTGAAGATGCCGGTGCGGTTCTTGCCTTCGAGCAGGATGGCGCGATAGCTCTCTTCGATCGCCTCCCAGCCGCAGACGCCGACGCCGACGATGGCGCCCATCCGGTAAGTGTTGGCCGCGTGCGGGTTCAGCCCGGCTTGTTGCGCGGCCTCCCGCGCGGCGATCGTCGCCAAAAGGCTGAAGCGGTCCATCGAGACGACCTGCTTGCGGTCGATGCCGTGATCGGGAAGCGTCCTGATTTCGCAGCCGACCCTGATTTTCAGGTCATGCAGCTCCGAATTGACGATCGGGCCGATGGCCGAGCGGCCGGCGCGCATCTCGCCCCAGATCGCGGGCACATTGGTGCCGAGCCCGCATATGCCGCCGATGCCGGTAATGACGACGCGCTTGTGCATTCAGTCAGGCTTTTTTCGCGATCAGCGCGCGAACCGCCTCGACCATGTCGCCGACGTTCTTCAGGTTGCTCCAGGCATCGACCGTGTTCATCTCGATCTCGATGCCATACTGTTCCTCGAGGTCGAAGATGATCTCCGTCAGTTCCAGCGAATGAATGCCAAGTGAGGTCAGTTCGGTGCTGGTGGTGATTTCATCACCACCGGGCTCGGCATGAGCCTTGATCTTCGCGATGATGTCCGTTGCCAGCTGGTCAGCCATTCGGTTCCTTCCCCAACCCTTGTCGTTTCTCGACGCCAACTGATCGGCGCCTCTTTTTCCCCAGGCTCAAATCGTCATCATCGCCTTTTATCCCGCCAGGCGCTGCGTGACCGTACCAAGACGGCTCCTCTATAGAAACCGAAACGTTGTCAAGCAACAAGCTATATGTCGACAAAGCCGGCTGAGTGCTTAAGTTGGCGCCGTGGATATCATCGAACGTGGCCTGACCTTTGTGCCGCCGGCCCAGCGCGTCGCCGGAACGGCGCAGCTCGGCTGTGACAGGAATGGCGGCCGCACGCGTCTTCGGCGGCTTTATCAGGATGGTTCCGCCAAGATCCGCATGCCGGCCGTCTCGGCCGATCCGCTCGAAGCCGTCCTGATCAACACCGCCGGCGGGCTGACCGGCGGCGACCGCCTCGGCTGGGAGGTCGATGTCGGCGCCGGCGCCTCCGCCACCATAACCACCCAGGCCTGCGAGAAGGTCTACCGCGCCGCGTCCGATCGTGCCGAGGTGCGGGTGAAGCTGACGGTCGGCGCCGGTGGCCGCATCGCCTGGCTGCCGCAGGAAACCATCGTCTTCGATCGATCGGCCTTTGCCCGCAGGCTCGACCTGGAGCTTGCCGCCGGTGCCGAGGCGCTGGTGCTCGAGGCGACCGTCTTCGGCCGCCTCGCCATGGGCGAACGCGCGGCGCATGGCAGCTTCCACGACCGCTGGCGCATCAGCCAGGACGGAGCGCTTGTTCATGCCGAGGATTTCCGCATCGGGCCCGGCATTGCGGCCATTCTGGGCCGTTCGGCCGTGGCCGGCGGCGCCATCGCCATGGCGACGGTGCTGATGATCTCGCCGCGGGTGGAGGCTTTGCTCGATCCGGCCCGGGACATCATCGGCGGCCAGGGCGACGCCAGCGTCTGGAGCGTGAAGAAATCTGGCAAGCTTCTTGCGAGGCTGTTTGCCGAGGACGGCTACCAGCTCCGCAAGCGGCTGGTTCCGCTCGTCGAATTGCTCAACACACGGGCGGGTCTGCCCAAATTATGGTCACTCTGATTCCGATTATGTCATTGCAATTTACGCTATCTTAGGGAAACGCATGAACCTGACGCCAAGGGAAAAGGACAAGCTGCTCATCGCCATGGCGGCGATTGTGGCGCGCAAGCGGCTCGAACGCGGCGTCAAGCTCAATCACCCGGAGGCGATCGCGCTGATCACCGATTTCGTCGTCGAGGGCGCCCGCGACGGCCGCCAGGTCGCCGAGCTGATGGAGGCCGGCGCCCATGTCGTCACCCGCGCGCAGGTGATGGAGGGCATCGCCGAGATGATCCACGACGTCCAGGTCGAGGCGACGTTTCCCGACGGCACCAAGCTGGTGACCGTGCATGAGCCGATAAGGTGAGGGCCGATAAGGTGAGGAGAGAAAAGATGCTTGAACTGCGCCCCAACTGCGAATGCTGCGACAAGGACCTGCCGCCTGAGGCGGCGGATGCGCTGATCTGCACCTTCGAGTGTACCTTCTGCGCCGAGTGCGTGGAACATGTGCTGGGCGGCGTTTGTCCAAACTGCGGCGGTGATTTCGCACCGCGCCCGATCCGCCCGGCAGCGATGCTGACGAAACATCCCGCCTCGACAAAGCGCGTCCGCAAGGCCGAAGGCTGCGGCCCGGCCCGCAACGCCGCGTGACGGCACGATCCTGACAACGAAAAGGCATACCGATGGTCCCCGCAACGATCAAACGCACGTCGCTCTCGGCGATCCTGCTTTTCGCCGCCGGCCTCGCCTTCGGCGTCTTGTGAGGCTGGCGATGATCCCGGGCGAAATCATCACGGCAGGCGGCGAGATCGAACTCAACAAGGGCCAGCCGACCGTCACCATGAAAGTGGCCAACAGCGGCGACCGGCCGATCCAGGTCGGCAGCCACTACCACTTCTTCGAGACCAATGAGGGGCTGAAATTCGATCGCGACATGGCGCGGGGCATGCGCCTCGACATCGCCGCCGGCACGGCGATGCGCTTCGAGCCCGGCCAGGAGCGCGACGTCACCTTAGTGCCGCTCGGCGGCAAGCGCGAGGTCTACGGGTTCCAGCAGAAGATCATGGGCGCGCTGTGAGATCCAAGGCGTCGAGCAGTTTCGGCTCAGCTGGGCGGCTTGGCCGCCGCGTAGATGACGACCCTTCCAGGATCGTCGAATTCCACGGCGAGAACGTCTTCGGTCAGCACGCGTCGAGAGTCGATGGCGTTGAACAGCAATGCGTTCGCCTCGATCTCCTGGCGCAGTTCCGCAATGTCGTCCTGATGCTGTTCGACCTTGCTTTCTATCGCCGGCGGCAGACCGCCTTCCGTGCGCGCGGCGTCGGTGAGGAACACGATATCGACTTTGTCGAGCTTGGATGTCTTGCGCACCGTGCCGATGTTTTCACGCGTCCGGTCGATCGCCGTGGCGACTTTGCCGGCTTCCACAGCCGTGTTGGTCTCTTCCTGGCCGACCTCCGAGCCGATGATCTTGTTGACCGTATCAGGGCCTTCAAGGCCCTGCGCATTCAGCGCCGCCTGGGGAATGCTCGCCGCGAGAAACGCAGTTGCGGCAATCAAATGCAGCCATCTGGTGTCGGGGAAGGTGGTGATCGCCATCGCTCGCTCTCAGAGCCTCTTTCGAGACTCGCTTCTACGCCAAAAAGTCGAAACGTATTCCGCCCTGCGAAGGTTCCCTCCCCGATGCGGCAGGCCGACCTTGTGCCGGCCCGCCACAGCGCATCGTCAGCTCGCTTTCTTGGTGATCAAGGTCAGCGAGCCGTTGGCGTCCATGCTGGCGGCGATCACTTGCGCCGAGGTGAGTCCTTTGGCTTCGAGCGCGGATTTGACCTGCGGGGTCGCGTCAATCGAGCTGCGCAATTTCTGCAGGCCGTCCTCGCCGCGCTTGGCGATCACTTCGTTGACCTTCGTCTGCGTTTCCTTGGGCAGTTCCTCGATGTCGACGACGTTGACGGTCTGAATCGCCGGAACTTCCGGCTGAGCCGGCTGAGCGCCGGGCGCCGCGGGGGCGGGCGAAGCCGGCGGCTCGCCGGGTTGCGGCGCCGGCTGTTGCTGGGCGCTGGCAGCGGTCGCGAGCAGGAGGGTGGCGGCGGCTGCGAGACTTATCGTTTTGCGCATGGATCTTCCTTTCCATCGATTGGCAGACGGTCGTTTTGGGGTGACCCGGCCACCTCAAACGTTAAATGGGATCGGAAGGTGTCGCTCAGCGGGTCATTGCGTGACCATAGGATGGCGACAATGTGGGGCCGGGCTTCGACCGGCTATGTTTTGGGCCGTATTTCGGGAGCAATTGCTGATGGCTAGAATCACCCGCGCCGCCTATGCGCAGATGTACGGCCCGACCGTCGGCGACAAGGTCAGGCTTGCCGATACCGAACTGTTCATCGAGGTCGAAAAGGATTTCACCCTTCATGGCGAAGAGGTGAAATTCGGCGGCGGCAAGGTCATCCGCGACGGCATGGGCCAAAGCCAGGTATCCCGCGCGCAAGGCGCGGTCGACACCGTCATCACCAATGCACTGGTCGTTGATGCGTCAGGCGGCATCTTCAAGGCCGATATCGGCCTCAAGGACGGACGCATCGCCGCGATCGGCAAGGCCGGCAATCCGGACATGCAAAACGGCGTCACCATCATCATCGGTCCCGGCACCGAGATCATCGCCGGCGAGGGCAAGATCCTCACCGCCGGCGGCTTTGACGCGCATATCCATTTCATCTGCCCGCAGCAGATCGAAGAAGCGCTGATGTCAGGCATCACCACCATGCTCGGCGGCGGCACCGGACCGGCGCATGGCACGCTGGCGACGACCTGCACGCCGGGGCCGTGGCATCTGGCGCGCATGATCCAGTCCTTCGACGCCTTCCCGATGAACATCGGCCTGTCGGGCAAGGGCAACGCGTCCTTGCCGGCCGCGCTTGAAGAGATGGTGCTGGGCGGTGCCTGCTCGCTTAAGTTGCACGAGGACTGGGGCACGACGCCCGCGGCAATCGACTGCTGCCTGTCGGTCGCCGACAACTACGACGTGCAGGTGATGATCCACACCGACACGCTGAACGAATCCGGCTTTGTCGAAAACACGGTGGCGGCGATCAAGGGCCGCACCATCCACGCCTTCCACACCGAAGGCGCCGGCGGCGGCCATGCGCCTGACATCATCAAGGTTTGCGGGCTGCCCAACGTCATCCCGTCCTCGACCAATCCGACCCGGCCCTACACCGTCAACACGCTGGCCGAGCATCTCGACATGCTGATGGTCTGCCATCATCTGTCGCCGTCGATTCCCGAAGACATCGCCTTTGCCGAAAGCCGCATCCGCAAGGAGACCATCGCCGCCGAAGACATTTTGCACGACATTGGCGCCTTCTCGATCATCTCGTCCGACAGTCAGGCGATGGGCCGCGTCGGCGAAGTCGCGATCCGCACCTGGCAGACCGCCGACAAGATGAAGCGCCAGCGCGGTTCGCTGCCGCAGGAGACCGGCGACAACGACAATTTCCGCGTCCGCCGCTACATCGCCAAATACACGATCAACCCGGCCATCGCGCATGGCCTGTCCAACGAGATCGGTTCGGTGGCGGTCGGCAAGCGCGCCGACCTGGTGCTGTGGAACCCGGCCTTCTTCGGCGTCAAGCCGGACATGGTGCTGATCGGCGGCATGATCGCCGCCGCCCCGATGGGCGATCCCAACGCCTCGATCCCGACGCCGCAGCCAATGCACTACCGGCCGATGTTCGGCGCCTATGGCAAGGCGATGACAAACTCGTCGGTAACCTTTGTCTCGAAAGCCGCGCTCGATGCCGGCCTGCGCGGCAGGCTCTCCGTCGACAAGCAGATGGTCGCCGTCGACAACACCCGCGGCGGCATCGGCAAGCATTCGATGGTGCTCAACGACGCCACCCCGCACGTCGAGGTCGACCCCGAAACCTACGAGGTCCGCGCCGACGGCGAATTGCTCACCTGCGAACCGGCCACGGTGCTTCCGATGGCGCAGAGGTATTTTTTGTTCTGACACCGACCATCGCCTTGGCGGCATCGTTGCCTCAGAGCGTTACGACGGTGCAGAACCTTTGAAGGCCGAGGGACAGCGCCCCCCTCTGTCCTGCCGGACATCTCCCCCACAAGGGGGGAGATCGGCAGCTTGGGCGCACCGCTCGCTTCTGCGACAGTGGCGGTTCGCGAAGGCGGTGGTGACGGCTGATCTCCCCCCAAGTGGGGGAGATGTCCGGCAGGACAGAGGGGGGCGCGAAGGATCACTACAGATCAGCATTTATCCTGCGGCTCTTCGACACGATTGTTTGAGCACCATTGGGGCGGCGGACGCGATAGGCTACGCTTGTTGGGAAAGGCAGTTTTTACATGAAGCTCGACATCCGCACCGATTTCACCAAATTCCCGCGTGCCGTCTCGGTGCTCGCCGCCGGCCAAGCGGGAGCGGTCACGCCCTATGATCGTGCCGTGCTTGCCCATGACGAGCGGCATCTGCGCCGCCGCGCCATCGAAACGGCCCGTAGCGATAGAGTGCTGGTTGACCTGCCCGAACCGGTGACCTTGAACGATGGCGACCGGCTGGTGCTGGAGGATGGCCGTCATATCGAGATCGTCGCGGCCGAGGAACCGCTCTACGATATCCGTGCCAGCGGCCCTGTCCATCTGTCCGAGCTTGCCTGGCATATCGGCAACCGGCATCTTGCCGCCGCCATCGAGGCTAACCGCATCCTCATCCTGCGCGATCACGTCATCAAGGCGATGCTTGAA
Source organism: Mesorhizobium sp. WSM4842 (assembly GCF_055901575.1). Taxonomy (NCBI): domain Bacteria; kingdom Pseudomonadati; phylum Pseudomonadota; class Alphaproteobacteria; order Hyphomicrobiales; family Phyllobacteriaceae; genus Mesorhizobium; species Mesorhizobium sp. WSM4842. The sequence goes on along the minus strand of NZ_CM148372.1, from coordinate 762,783 downwards.
GGGCTGGGTGCAACCGTGAGCGACGTTTCCGAACCGTTCGCACCGATGCGCGGCGCCTATTCAGGGCACAGTCACGGTCATACCCATGCCGAGGCGCATGCACACAGCCATGCTGAAGCGCATTCCCACGCCCATGGGGAGTCGCATTCCCACAGCCACTCGCACGACCATGACTGACCAGCCTTCCAACATCGCTCTGTTGCGGCTGATGGCGTGGCTGTCGCCTGCCTTCCCGGTCGGCGGTTTTTCCTACAGCCATGGTCTCGAACAAGCCGTGCATGCCGGGCTGGTCGCCGACAGCGAAAGCCTCGCCGCATGGCTGGAGACGCTGGTCGAGATGGGCTCGGGCTGGAACGATGCCGTGCTGTTTGCCGAAAGCTGGCGGCGCGCCCGCCAAGCCGGCGATCTCGCCGAAATCGCCGCACTCGCCGAGGCTTTGGCCGGCTCGCGCGAGCGCCATGCCGAGACCATGCTGCAGGGCGCCGCCTTCCTGAAGGCAGCATCGGCATGGCCGTGTCAGGTGCTGGACCGTCTGCCGGCCGAGTGCGCCTATTGCGTCGCCGTCGGCGCAACTGCCGGTGGCAATGGCATCGCGCTGCAGGACGCGCTGTCGGCCTTCCTGCAGAGCTTCTTCTCCAACCTCGTCCAGGCTGGGATCCGACTCGGCGTCGTCGGCCAGACCGGCGCCACCGCGCTGCTCGCCGGCTTCGAACCGCTGGCGCTCAGCGTCGCCGCCCGCGCTGCCGGCTCGACGCTGGATGATCTCGGCAGCTGCGCGTTCGTCTCGGATGTCATGGCGATGAAGCACGAGACGCAATATTCGCGGCTGTTCCGCTCATGATCGTCCTCGCTTTCGCCCTCTCGCTAGTCCTGCTGCTGATCACCGCGCTGCATGTCTATTGGGGTATTGGCGGGATCTGGCCGGGCAGGGACGCTGCCTCCTGCGCCCGCGCGGTGGTCGGCTTCCTCGGCGTCGACGAGATGCCGGCGCCCTTCGCCAGCTTCGCCGTCGCCGCCTGCCTCGGCCTGGCGACGCTGTGGCCGATGGCGCTCGAAGGCGTGTTTGCCACGCCCTTTCCCAAGGCCGGGCTCGCCGCGACAGCGCTGCTCATCGCACTGGTCTTCCTGGGGCGCGGCATTGCCGGTTTCACGCCCTGGTGGCGCCGGCTGGCGCCCGAACAGCCTTTCGCGCGGCTCGATGTCAGCTATTATTCGCCGCTCTGCCTGGTTATAGGGCTCGGCTTTGCAGTGCTAGCCATCACGGAGTTCCCTAGATGACACAAGCCAACGGTCCTCTTCGCATCGGCATCGGCGGCCCCGTCGGCTCCGGCAAGACGACGCTCACCGAAAAACTCTGCAAGGCGCTGCGCGACGAGTTTTCGATCGCCGTCGTCACCAACGACATCTACACCAAGGAAGACGCCATGATGCTGGCCCGGCTTCAGGCGCTGCCCGAGGATCGCATCATCGGCGTCGAGACCGGCGGCTGCCCGCACACCGCCATCCGCGAGGACGCCTCGATCAATCTGCAGGCGATCGCCGAGATGACCAAAAAATTTCCCGATCTCGACATCGTCTTCATCGAATCCGGCGGCGACAATCTTGCCGCCACGTTTTCCCCCGACCTCGCTGATCTGACGCTCTACGTCATCTCGGTCTGCCAGGGCGAGGAAATCCCGCGCAAGGGTGGGCCGGCGATCACCCGGTCCGATTTCCTGGTCATCAACAAGAGCGATCTCGCTCCCTATGTGAACGTCAATCTCGACGTCATGGAGAGCGACGCCGCCCGCATGCGCGGCAAGCGGCCGTTCGGCTTCACCGACCTGTCGCGCGGCAGGGGTCTGCAGGAGGTGATCGATTTCATCGTCGAGCATGGCGGGCTACGCGTCGACGCCGCCAGAAGCACTGCGGCGTAAGGCAAAGCGCTCGTCTGCACCAAACGAAACCGGTTGCGCGCATCTGCGGCGCGCGGCATCCTTGTTTCTTTCACGGAGGTTTTCGATGAGCATCGCCCGCCTGCAGAAGGAAATGCTGACCAACCTGCCCTTCTACGAGGAGCGCGTCGATCTGGCTTGCGCCTTCCGCTGGACGGCGCGGCTCAACATGCATGAGGCGGTGGCCAATCATTTTTCGCTGGCCGTCAACGATGACGGCTCGCAATTCCTGATGAATCCCAACCAGGTGCATTTCTCACGCATCAAGGCGAGCGACCTGCTGCTGATCGACGCCAACGATCCCGATACGCTCTCCGGCCCGAATGCGCCCGACCCGACGGCATGGGGCCTGCATGGCGCCATCCACCGCAATGTGCGTCATGCGCGCTGCGTCATGCATGTGCACTCGATCCACGCCACGGTGCTCGCTTCGCTCGCCGACTCGACGCTGCCGCCGATCGACCAGAACTCGGCGATCTTCTTCAACCGCCACGTCGTCGACGGCCACTATGGCGGGCTCGCCTTCGAGGAAGAGGGCGAACGCTGCTCGCAACTGCTTGCCGATCCGAAGGTCAAGGTGATGGTCATGGGCAACCATGGCGTGCTGGTCATCGGCGATACCGTTGCCGACACCTTCAACCGCATGTTCTATTTCGAACGCGCCGCCGAGACCTACATCAAGGCGCTGTGGACCGGCCGACCGCTGCGGGTCCTGTCGGACGAAATCGCCGAGAAGGCAGCAACGGAGCAGGAAGATTATCCCGGCCAAGCCGAGCGGCACCTTTCCGAATTGAAGGCGATCCTCGACGAGCAGGAGCCGGTTTACCGGAACTGAGAGCCCCTTCTCCCCGTAAAGTGACCAGCGCAATCGCATTTGGATTCTTGCGAAGATGGACCCCCACCCTAACCCTCCCCACAAGGGGGAGGGAACGCTGCCGCGCGCCCTTACTTCCCCTTTGGCGCCGAAAGGCAGGCAATTTGCCGAGGTCAGCGCCAGCGGAAGTCTCCCTCCCCCTTGTGGGGAGGGGTTAGGGGTGGGGGTACATCGTAGAGCGAAAGCCTCGGCTCTCCACCTGCGATAGCCCTGCCGTAGTGACGGGGAGAAGGGCGCTCTCGTCGCCGGTTTCGCCAATCATCGGCGTTGCAGGATGCGCGTCTAGGTTGCGGCCACTCCACTTGCCAAGCTTAAAGCCCCAGCTCAGCCCGCAATTCGTCGGCGCTGTTGATAATGAGCGCGCCGGGCGGCCCTTCCATGGGCGCCTCCGGCCAGAAGATCGTCCTCATCCCCGCCGCCAGCCCTGCCGTGGCGCCGGTCACGCTGTCGTCGACGGCCACGGCATCGGCCGGATCGACACCGGCCAGCCATGCCGCGCGCAGGAAGGGCTCGGCGTGCGGCTTGCCTTCGCGCACGTCGTTGCGGCTGATCGTCTTCATGCCGGGATAGAAAAGACCGACCATGCGCAGATTGGCGTCGACGACCAGCCGGTCGGAATTGGACACCACCGCTTGCGCCACGCCAAGCGCGCGCAGTTCTTTATAGATCTCGATCGCGCCGGGGCGCGGCTTCAGCGTCTCGGCCATCGGCAGATAGTGGTCGTATTTGCGCACGATCCAGTCGTCGAAGGGTAGGTCGAGGCCGAACTCGTCGCGCAGCATTTCGTAGACCGGCCATGCGGCAATGCCGAGCACCCGCTCATGCAGGTTGGTTGGCGCCGCGATGCCGACGCTGTGCAGCGCCGCTATCAGCGCCGCCTCGTGCAATGGCTCGCTGTCGACCAGCGTGCCGTCCATGTCCCAGAAAACCGCTTTCGGCGTCATGCGAGGCTCCTTTGTCCGAATCCCTTAAAGGGTTTGCGTCGGGAGATAAACCGCCGCGCCGACATTGCCGGAGTTCATGAATTGCCGGACTTCAAAAATTGCTTGGCTACGATCATCCACTGGAAACACCACAGGCACATCGAGTACCTGCTAAGCAATTGCTCTGGCGGTAGGCAATTGCGCACACGCGCGTTTCGCCGTAAAAGTAAGGCGCTCCCGCCTCGATGCTCGGGGGCAGGGAGGCAGCAAGTTGAATTCCCGGCAGGACAGCGGCAGCAACAGGCTGGACGACGCGGCGCGCGCCGGCTGGCTCTATTATGTCGCCGGCAACACGCAGGACCAGATCGCCTCGAGCCTGGGCATTTCGCGGCAGACAGCGCAGCGGCTGGTATCGCTGGCGGTGTCGGAGGGGCTGATCAAGGTGCGTGTCGACCACCCGATCGCCAATTGCCTCGACCTCGCGGCACGGCTGAAATCGCGGTTCGCGCTCGATCTGGTCGAGGTGGTGCCGAGCGATCCCGCTTCCTCCTCCAACATCGGCGTCGCCGTGGCGGCGGCTGCCGAGATCGAGCGGCGGCTGCGCTCGCCGACGCCGATCGTCATGGCGATCGGCACCGGCCGCACGCTGAAGGCGGCGATCGAGCAGCTGCCGCCGATGGAATGCCCGCAGCACAAAATTGTGTCGCTGACCGGCAACATCTCGCCCGACGGTTCGGCCGCCTTCTACAACGTCATCTTCACCATGGCCGACAGGGTCAAGGCGCGGTCCTTCCCAATGCCGCTGCCGGTCATCGCCTCCTCGCCGGCGGAGCGCGAGATGCTGCTCAGCCAGCCGATGATCCAACCGACGCTGGCGCTTGCCGCGGAAGCCGACGTCACCTTCGTCGGCATCGGCGATCTCGGCCCCAAGGCGCCGCTTTACGAGGACGGCTTCATTTCGGAGAGTGAATTGAAAGCGCTGCAAAAGGCAGGCGGCGTCGCCGAGATCGTCGGCTGGGTGTTCGATCGCGAAGGCCGGATGATCGAGGGCATCACCAATGACAGGGTGTCGTCGGCATCGTTGCCGTCGCGTGAAAAATCGCTGGTGATCGCGCTCGCCATGGGCGAGCGGAAGCTGCCGGGCATCCTTGCGGCTGTCAATCGGCGGCTGGTCAACGGCCTCATCACCGACGAACGGACCGCCGCCGCCTTGCTGGCCACCAGCTGATTTGCGATAAGTCCAGCAAGGCTATTTGCGCCGGCCACAAGGATCGTTGCCGTCAAGAAAACCCATGTCGCGCTGTAGATGCGGCGGCAATTCCCTGATGTCGAGATAGGCCCGAGTCCTGGGTCCGTGCCGTGCCAATCCGCGCGCCAGCCGCAAAAACCAGCCTCGGCCTGGCGTCAGAAATAGCTTTTCCTGTACCGTGGTCATGATCGTCAGCCTTCGTTATGCCTGGCGCATGACCCGAAAATCGATATCGATTTTCGGAAAGGATCATGCGCAAAATCAAAAGTGCTACAGCGTCCTTTGCGCGTCCAAAAGGACGCGCGGCGCTGTAGACGAGAGTGATCGTCGACCTCAAATATCGGCTGGATCGGGCCTTGCTGCCAATCAAACGTCGATCACGGCCCATAAGGAGGGCTTATGCCTGAACTCAAGTCACGGCAGGTCTCCCAGCTCCCGCCGCTTCAGGCGATCCGGGTGTTCGAGGCGGTGGCGCGGCATCTTTCCTTCACCAAGGCCGCCGGCGAGCTCGGCATGACGCAGGCGGCGGCGAGCTATCAGATCAAGCTTCTGGAGGAGCGCGTCGGGGCGCCTTTGTTCCTGCGCCGGCCAAGGCAGATCGTGTTGACCGAGGCGGGGCAACGCATGGCGCCTGCGGTCAGCGAGGCATTCGCCCTGTTGGGTGGAGCCTATGCCGCGGCGCGCAGCGGCGCCGATGGGGTGCTCTGCGTCTCGACGCTGCTGACCTTTGCCTCGAACTGGCTGGCGCAGCATCTCGGCTCGTTCCAGGTCGCGCATCCATCGCTGGCCGTGCGTCTCGATACATCGAACCGCCTCGTCGATTTCGCCCGCGAGGACATCGACATCGCCATCCGTTCGGGCGGCGGAAACTGGCCGGGCGTGGAGGTGCACAAGCTTTTCAATGCGGACTTCACGCCGATGCTGAGCCCGAAACTCGCGGCGACCATCGGCGGGGTGAAGGAGCCTGCCGATCTGTTGCGCCTGCCGATCCTCGACCCCGGCGACATCTGGTGGCGGGACTGGTTTATTGCCGCCGGCCTGCCGGTCGAGGAACTCGCCAAGCGCCCCGGCACCAGCATGGGGGCGCAGGCCTACGAGGCGAACGCCGCGATTGCCGGGCAGGGCGTGGCGATCGTGACGGCCGCTCTCTTCAAGGCCGAGCTTGCCGATGGCCGCCTGATCCAGCCTTTCGATCTGGTCGGCGACGACGGCCACGCCTATTGGCTGGTCTATCCCCAGGCGCGGCGCAACGTGCCGAAGATCCGCGCTTTTCGCGAATGGATCCTGGCCGAGATTGCCGGCCAATAGGTCGTTCCACGCGGATGCCGAGATCCATCGCAACCGTCTTCAAAATACCCCCGAACGCGTCTGGAACCGGATGCCGCACGAGGCTGCGTGCTGCGCTGCAGCAACGAATCCGGCTTGACATAAACCACGCGAGGTGAGTAATTGCTCATAGCCAAGGCAAATGCTCAGCTTGGTCTATGGGAGGAATTTGATGAAACTTCGCACGCTCACCCTGGGTCTGTTGTCGGCCAGCACCCTCGCGTTCGCCGCGCATGCCGAATCCATCACCATCGCCACCGTCAACAATGGCGATATGGTCCGCATGCAGACGCTGACCGACGACTTCACCGCCAAGAACCCCGACATCCAGCTCCAGTGGGTCACGCTCGAGGAGAACGTGCTGCGCGAGCGCGTCACCACCGACATCGCCACCAAAGGCGGCCAGTACGACGTGATGACCATCGGCACCTACGAGGTTCCGATCTGGGCCAAGCAGAGCTGGTTGCTGCCGCTCGACAAGCTCGGCGACGACTATGACGTCAAGGACATCATCCCGGCCATCGCCAACGGCCTCTCGGTCGATGGCAAGCTTTATGCGGCACCGTTCTACGGCGAAAGCTCCTTCGTCATGTACCGCAAGGACCTGATGGAGAAGGCCGGGCTGACGATGCCCGACGCGCCGACCTGGGACTTCATCAAGCAGGCCGCCGAGAAGATGACCGATCGCGCCAATGGCGTGAACGGCGTCTGCCTGCGCGGCAAGGCCGGCTGGGGCGAGAACATGGCTTTCCTGACCGCCATGTCGAACTCCTTCGGCGCACGCTGGTTCGATGAGAACTGGAAGCCGCAGTTCGATCAGCCCGAGTGGAAGAACACGCTGCAGTTCTATGTCGACCTGATGAAGGCCAATGGCCCCGAGGGCGCATCTTCGAACGGCTTCAATGAAAACCTGGCGCTGTTCCAGCAGGGCAAGTGCGGCATGTGGATCGACGCCACCGTCGCTGCCTCCTTCGTCTCAGACCCGAAGAGCTCAACTGTCGCCGACAAGGTCGGCTATGCGCTGGCGCCCGACAATGGCTTGGGCAAGCGCGGCAACTGGCTGTGGGCCTGGTCGCTGGCCATTCCCGCCGGCACGCAGAAGGCTGACGCGGCTCAGAAGTTCGTGTCCTGGGCAACCAGCAAGGACTATCTCGAGCTCGTCGCCTCGAAGGAAGGCTGGGCCAATGTTCCGCCCGGAACGCGCACCTCGCTCTACGCCAACCCCGAATACCAGAAGGCCGCCCCGTTCGCCAAGATGACGCTGGACTCGATCAACGCCGCCGATCCGACGCATCCGACCGTCAAGCCGGTGCCTTATGTCGGTGTCCAGTTCGTCGCCATCCCTGAGTTCCAGGGCCTTGGCACCACCGTCGGCCAGCTGTTTTCAGCGGCGCTCGCCGGCCAGACCAGTGTCGACGACGCCTTGAAGCAGGCCCAGGACGCTTCCACCGCGACGATGACCGAGGGCGGTTATATCCAGTAGGCTCCTCCCGGTGCCGAAAGCCGGTTGCCCATCATGGCCGGCAGGGGCCGCCCGAATCCCAGTTCGGGCGGCCACCTTCAAGCTCTGAAAACTTGGCAAACTCTGAAAATTTGGCTGACCTTCGAAGGGTGACCGTCATGGCTACTCAGCAGACCCGTTCGCTTGCCCGCTACATGATAGCGCCATCCGTGGTGCTGCTGTTCGTCTGGATGATCGTGCCGCTGGCATTCACCCTGTGGTTCTCCTTCCAGCAGTACAACCCGCTCAACCCGATCCGCGACGGGTTCGTCGGCTTCTCGAACTACGCGCTTTTTTATTCCAATCCGGCATTCCTGCAGTCGATCCTCAACACGCTTATCCTCGTGGCCAGCGTGCTTTTGATCACGGTGATCGGCGGCATCCTGCTGGCGCTGCTGATCGATCAGCCGATGTGGGGACAGGGCATCGTCCGCATTCTCGTGATCTCGCCGTTCTTCGTCATGCCGCCGGTGGCCGCGCTGGTCTGGAAGAACATGATCATGCATCCGCAATACGGCGTCTTTGCCGACATTGCGCGCTTCTTCGGCGGGCAGCCGATCGACTGGTTTGGCCAATATCCCATGCCGGCGATCATCATCATCGTCGCCTGGCAGTGGCTGCCGTTTGCGACACTGATCCTCTTGACGTCCCTGCAGTCGCTCGACGCCGAGCAGAAGGAAGCCGCCGAGATGGACGGGGCCGGCTTCATCAGCCGCTTCATCTATTTGACGCTGCCGCACATGTCGCGCGCCATCACCGTCGTCATCCTGATCCAGACGATCTTCCTTTTGTCGGTCTATGCCGAGATCCTGGTCACCACCAATGGCGGCCCGGGTTACGCCTCCACAAACCTGCCCTTCCTCGTCTACCAGAAGGCGTTGCTGGAGTTCAAAATCGGCCAGGCATCCGCCGGCGGTATCCTCGCCGTCATTCTCGCCAACATCGTCGCCTTCTTCGCCATGCGCGCGGTCGGCAAGAACCTGGACAAATAAGGGAGGAAACGATGGCACGTGCAGTCAGCACCCAGCACAAGACGATCGCGACCGCGGCCGCCTGGATCGTCGCACTGCTGATCTTCTTCCCGATCCTCTATACGATCATCACGTCGTTCAAGTCGGAGCAGGAGGCCATCCAGGGCTTCAACCTGTTTCCGTCGGGAACCATGGAGAGCTATACCGCGGTCGAGGCGCAGCGCGGTTACTTCAAGTTCTTCCTCAACTCGGTGTTCCTGTCGGTCGGCTCGACCATCCTTGCCTTGCTCGTCGCCATACCGGCGGCCTGGTCGATGGCGTTCTCGCCGGGCAAGTGGACCAAGGACATCCTGATGTGGATGCTTTCCACCAAGATGATGCCGGCGGTTGCCGTGCTGTTCCCGATCTACCTGATCTTCCGCGACACAGGATTGCTCGACAGCCGCATCGGCCTGATGATCATGCTGATGCTGATCAACCTGCCGATCGTGGTGTGGATGCTCTACACCTATTTTCGCGAAATCCCGGGCGAGATCCTGGAAGCGGCGCGCATGGATGGCGCATCGCTCTGGAACGAGATCGTCTATGTGCTGACGCCGATGGCGGTGCCGGGCATCGCCTCGACGATGCTGCTCAACATCATCCTGGCATGGAATGAGGCGTTCTGGACGATCCGGCTGACCACCACCGAGGCCGCCCCGCTCACCGCCTTCATCAGTTCCTTCTCAAGCCCTCAAGGGTTGTTCTGGGCCAAGCTTTCGGCCGCCTCGACCCTGGCGATCGCGCCGATCCTGATCATGGGTTGGTTCAGCCAGAAGCAGCTGGTGCGCGGCCTGACCTTTGGCGCCGTGAAGTAGCACCGCCGCAAGCGATGTACGACGGACAATAACCCCTCGGGGAGGAAACCATGGGAAACATCACGCTCAAGCACGTCTCGAAGTCGTTCGGGTCGACGGTCATCATTCCGGGCATCGACCTGGTCATCGAGAACGGCGAGTTCGTCGTCTTCGTCGGCCCGTCGGGCTGCGGCAAGTCCACGCTGCTGCGGCTGATCGCCGGGCTGGAGGACACTACCGCCGGCACCATCAACATCGACGGCCGCGACGTCACCGGCGAGGCGCCGGCCAAGCGCAAGCTGGCCATGGTGTTTCAGTCCTACGCGCTCTACCCGCACATGACCGTGGCCAAGAACATCGCCTTCCCGCTGAAGATGGCGGGCGAGGACCAGGCGACCATCGATCGGAAGGTCAAGGACGCGGCGCGGATCCTGAACCTCACCAATTATCTCGATCGCCGCCCCGGCCAGCTCTCCGGCGGTCAGCGCCAGCGCGTCGCCATCGGCCGCGCCATCGTGCGCCAGCCTTCGGCTTTCCTGTTCGATGAACCTTTGTCCAACCTCGATGCGGCGCTGCGCGGCACCATGCGGCTGGAGATCAGCGAACTGCATCATCAGCTCAAGACGACGATGATCTACGTCACCCACGATCAGGTCGAGGCGATGACCATGGCCGACAAGATCGTCGTGCTCAACGCCGGCAACATCGAACAGGTCGGCTCGCCGATGGAGCTCTACAAGACGCCGAATAACCTGTTCGTCGCCGGCTTCATCGGCTCGCCCAGGATGAACCTGATCGAAGGCGCGCCGGCGGCCAAACATGGCGCCAAGACCGTTGGCATCCGTCCCGAGCATATGAACATCTCCAAGACTTCAGGCGAATGGAAAGCCACGGTCGGCGTCGCCGAGCATCTCGGCTCCGACACGTTTTTGCACGTTCAAGCCGACGGTGTCGGGCCGCTGACGGTGCGGGCCGACGGCGAACTGGCCGTCCATCACGGCGACACGATCTATCTGACGCCGGACAAGACCAAGCTGCACCGCTTCGGCGTAGACGGAAAGGCGATGATGCAATGAGGCTCGAGGGTAAATCGGCGCTGATCACCGGATCGGCGCGCGGCATCGGCAGGGCGTTCGCCGAAGCCTATGTCCGCGAGGGCGCCACGGTTGCCATCGGCGACATCAATCTCGAAGCTGCGGAAAAGACCGCTTCGGAGATCGGCGCAAAAGCCTATGCGGTCAAGCTCGACGTCACCGACCTCGCTTCGATTGAGGCGGCGGTGAAAGCGGTCGAGACAAGGACCGGCGGACTGGACATTCTGATCAACAACGCCGCTCTGTTCGACCTGGCGCCGATCGTCGAGATCACCAAGACGAGTTACGAAAGGCTGTTTTCCGTCAATGTCGCCGGCACGCTGTTCATGCTGCAGGCAGCAAGCCGCTCGATGATCGCGGCTGGTCGGGGCGGCAAGATCATCAACATGGCGAGCCAGGCCGGGCGCCGCGGCGAGGCGCTGGTTGCCGTCTATTGCGCCACCAAGGCCGCCGTCATCTCGCTCACCCAGTCGGCCGGGCTCGACCTGATCAAGCACCGGATCAACGTCAACGCCATCGCGCCGGGCGTCGTCGACGGCGAGCACTGGGACCATGTCGATGCTCTGTTCGCCAAATACGAAAACCGTCCGAAGGGCGAGAAGAAGAGACTGGTCGGCGAGGCCGTGCCGTACGGCCGCATGGGCACGGCGCAAGACCTCACCGGCATGGCGGTGTTCCTGGCCAGCGACGACGCCGAATACATCGTCGCTCAGACCTACAATGTCGATGGCGGCCAGTGGATGAGTTGAGGGGGCGAAGGCGCTCTTCTCCCCGTCTCCTCCACGGGGAGAAGAGCCGTCCGGCCAAAGGATAAAAGCAGATGACCGTGAAACTCTCTTCTTCCATCCTCGCCAAGCTTCCGCCAAAGGTCGCCGGCCCGAAATATAATCGCGCCGCGCTCAAGGCCGGCATCGTTCATTTCGGGGTCGGCAATTTCCATCGCTCGCATCAGGCCGTCTATCTCGACGATCTGTTTAATGCGGGCGTCGGCCACGACTGGGCAATTGTCGGCGCCGGCGTCTTCGAGGGCGAAAAGGTCGGCCGCGGCAAGTTGCAGGAACAGGACTGGTTGACCACCGTGGTCGAGCAGGATTCTGGCCACATGAGCGCCCGCGTCACCGGTGTCATGATCGATTTTCTGATGCCGGGCGCCGCGGCCGCGGTCATAGAACGGCTTGCCGACCCGGCGATAAGGATCGTTTCGCTGACCATAACCGAGGGCGGCTATTTCATCGATCCGGCGTCCGGCGTGTTCAACCCGACCCATCCCGACATTGTCGCCGATGCTGAGCCCGGGGCGACGCCCAAAACCGTGTTCGGCATCATTCTTGCCGGGCTGTTGCGCCGACGCAAAGACGGCATCGTGCCCTTCACAATCATGTCCTGCGACAACATCCCCCACAACGGCCATGTCACCGCCGATGGCGTCATCGGGCTCGCCCGGCTGATCGACGAGAATCTGGCGAAATGGGTGAGCGAGAACGTCGCCTTTCCCAACGGCATGGTCGACCGCATCACGCCGGCCACCACTGACCGTGAGCGTGGCATCCTGTCGAGCGAGTTCGGCCTCGAAGACAACTGGCCGGTGTTCTGCGAGCCCTTCAGGCAATGGGTGCTGGAGGACCATTTCACCGACGGCCGCCCGGCGCTGGAAAAGGTCGGCGTACAGTTCGTCAGCGATGTCGCGCCCTATGAGCTGATGAAGATCCGCATCCTCAATGGCGGTCATGCGACCATCGCCTATCCGGCCGGGCTGATGGACATCCATTTCGTCCACGAGGCGATGCAGGAGCCGCTGGTGCGCGGCTTTCTCGACAGACTGGAGCACGACGAGATCATCCCGACCGTGCCGCCGGTGCCGGACACCGTGCTGGAGGATTATTACCAGCTCATCGAGCACCGCTTTTCCAATCCGAAGATTGGCGACACCATCCGCAGGCTTTGCCTCGACGGCTCCAACCGGCAGCCGAAATTCATCATCCCGACCATCGCCGACCGGCTGAAGGCCGGCAAGGGCGTCGCCGGCCTGGCGCTTGAATCGGCACTTTGGTGCCGCTACTGCTTCGGCACGACCGATAGCGGCGCCGTCATCGAACCCAACGATCCGAGCTGGGACCGGCTGCAGACCACAGCCAGGGCGGCAAAGGATGCGCCTGCCGCCTGGCTGGCCATGGAAGACATCTATGGCGATGTTGGCCGCTCGGCGGCGTTCGTCGAGGCCTTTGCCAATGCGCTCAAGGCGCTCTGGGGCGATGGCGCGCGTACGACGCTGACGCGCTACCTCGCCGGCAATCTCTGAATGGCGCCTGAACTGGTCATTTTCGACTGCGACGGCGTGCTGGTCGACAGCGAGGGGCTGTCCGTTTCGGCATTGCTCGGCATGATCGCGCTCGCCGGCGGCAGTGTCAGCGAGGACGCCGCCTATGAGCATTTCCTCGGCAAGAGCATGAAAAGCGTTCGCGAAATCCTCGACCGCGACTTCGGACTTGATATCACCGACCAGCATCTGAGCGAGATGCGCGTCGGGCTGATGCGCAAATTTCGCGACGAGCTGAGGCCTATCCCCGGCATCGGGCAGGTCCTGCCGAGGCTCGCCATGCCATGCTGCGTCGCCTCCTCCGGCACGCTGGATCGCATCCGCTATGCGCTCGACGTCACCGGGCTGCTCGGGCTGCTCGAGCCGCATCTGTTCAGCGCCGCCATGGTGGCGCGGGGCAAGCCGGCGCCGGACCTTTTTCTCCACGCAGCCGCCAACATGGGAGCGATCCCGCAAAATTGTCTCGTCGTCGAGGACAGCCCCGTCGGCGTCGCGGCGGCACGGGCGGCGGGCATGCGCGTCCTTGCCTTCACCGGCGGTTCGCATGCCGGCAACCCGGCACTGAAAGCGCGGCTTGCGTCGAGTGAACCGGACTTTATATTCGCTGACATGCTGCAACTGCCCGATCTGATTGCAGGCCTGGGAGCGAGAGTAAGAACACCTTGACGAACAGTTTCGTTTGCGCGGTCGATGTCGGCACCGGGAGCGCCCGTGCAGGCATTCTCGACACCGGAGGCACCTTGCTCGGCCGCGCCGAGCACCCGATCGTCATGAACCGGCCGAAGGCCGACCACGCCGAACACGATTCGCAGGATATCTGGTCGGCGGTCTGCATTGCCGTGCGCGCCGCTCGCGAAAAGGCCGGCGTGGCAGCGGAGGGTATCGTCGGCATCGCCTTCGATGCCACCTGCTCGCTGGTGGTGCGGGACAGGGATGGTGGCCAGCTCAGCGTGTCGGTGTCAGGCGAAAGGCGCTGGGACACCATCGTCTGGCTCGATCACCGCGCCATTGCCGAGGCCGATGAATGCACCGAAAGCGGCCACGCCGTGCTCGACTATATTGGCGGCGTGATGTCGCCGGAAATGGAGACGCCGAAGCTGATGTGGCTGAAGCGCAACCTGCCCGGAACATGGAACGAAGCCGGCTATCTATTCGACCTCACCGACTTTCTCAGTTGGAAGGCGACCGGTTCGCTCGCCCGCTCGCAATGTACGCTGACCGCCAAATGGACCTATCTGGCGCATGAAGAGACCGGCTGGCGGCACGACTTCTTTCAAGCCGTCGGGCTCGGCGACCTTTTCGAGCATGGCAATCTGCCTGACAAGGCCAGCCCGGTCGGCGCCGATATCGGCCGTCTCAGCGCGGAAGCTGCGGCTGAGCTCGGCCTGACAGAAAAATGCCGGGTCGGCGCCGGCGTCATCGACGCCTATGCCGGCGCGCTCGGCGTGCTCGGCGGTTTTGCCGGCGACGAAACCAACATCGGCCGGCATCTGGCGCTGATCGCCGGCACCTCGAGCTGCGTCATGGCGATGTCGCCCGACCCGCAACCCTTTGCCGGCGTCTGGGGCCCGTATTATGGCGCGGCCCTACCCCGGCTTTGGCTGTCGGAAGGCGGCCAATCGGCCACCGGCGCGCTGCTCGATCATATCATCCGCTGGCATGGCGCCGGCGGGGAACCGGACGCCGCCATGCACGCCAGGATCGCCCGGCGCGTTGCCGAGTTGCGCGCCGTCGAGGGCGAGAACCTTGCGGCAAGGCTGCATGTGCTGCCGGATTTCCACGGCAACCGCTCGCCGCTCGCCGATCCGCATGCGGTCGGCGTCATAAGCGGGCTGACGCTGGAGTCCTCGTTCGACAGCCTGTGCAAGCTCTATTGGCGCACCGCCGTAAGCATCGCGCTCGGCGTGCGCCATGTGCTGGAAGCACTGAACGAGAACGGCTATCTGATCGACACGCTGCATGTCACCGGCGGTCACACCAAAAACCCGCTGCTGATGGAGCTTTATGCTGACGCCACCGGCTGTATGGTGGTCGAGCCGCTGGCCGACGAGGCGGTGCTGCTCGGCACCGGCATGATCGCGGCCACCGCCGCCGGGCATTTTCCTGATCTCAACGCCGCTTGCCTCGCCATGCAGCAGGGCGGCAGGAAGCGGGCGTCGAATCCGGCCGCCGCCAGCCGGTTTGATCGCGACTACCGCGTGTTTTTGGAGATGCACCGGCAGAGACAGGCGCTGGACGAAATCAGGTAGGCGCGGCGCGAACAACCCTGCAATGCGTCTGCTATCTCTGGTTCCATCGCCGGATAATTGGTTCGCCAAGGTCGTGCTCGTAGCCGAGAACGCTTGTGCTGGCGGTATCCAGCACAAACAAGGCGCCATCTTGCGGCGGCAGGCCGAGCCAGCGCGCGGCCAGCACCCGCAGGAAGTGAGAGCTTGAAAACACCAGGACATTGCCGTGGACGTCACGCAACTCGCTGACGATCCGATCCGCCCTCGCGCCGACATCCTCTGCCGTCTCGCCGTCAGGGCAGCCGTCGCGAAACAGACGCCAGCCGGGGCGCTCGATGAGGATCTGCTTTGTGGTCAGTCCCTCGTAAGCGCCGTAATCCCATTCCGCCAGATCGGCCTTTTTCGCGCCGGCCGAACCGAAGCCGGCCAGCGTACAAGTCTTGAAGGCGCGCTGAGACGGGCTCGACCAGACAGCCTGGAACGAAAGGCCCTGTAACCGCTCAGCGACCCGCCCGGCGGCCTCCTCACCGGCAGGCGTCAGCGGTATGTCGGTCAGGCCGGTATGCTTCCCGGAGGCACTCCATTCCGTCTCGCCATGCCGAACCATATAGATTTCGGGAAACGCGCTCATCCGCATGCCTTTCGATGGAATCCGATATGATGCCCGCTCTTCAGATCGGCCAACGACGCAACCATAACGGCTTGCGCTCTCTCCAAACAGACGGGCCAAACAGGCGGGCCAGACAGGCGGAGTTGAGACCGTACGCCCTTGCTGGCTCAACTCTTACTCTGAGTCAGCCTCTTGCCATAGCTGCCCCTTTCGTAGACAAGCCGTGCTGTTAATGCGGAATCCGGACCGATCACGGCCATTTTCCGCGCTGAGACGCGGCTTCCGGCTTTTAGCCGATGCGCCGCAATCGGATAGGCGAAAAAATGTCTGCGATCGAAGCCGGTGCCCGCGCGCCGGAAAACCTTTGGCGTCAGGAAGTCAGGGCGACGCTGGCGCTCGCCTGGCCGATGGTTCTCACCAATCTCGGCCAGACCGCGATGACCGCCACCGACGTCATGATGATGGGGCGGCTGGGTCCGGACACGCTGGCCAGTGGCGCGCTCGGCGCCAACCTCTATTTCATGCCTCTGATCTTCGGGCTCGGCCTGATGCTGGCGACCTCGCCGATGATCGCCACAGAACTCGGCCGCCGTCGCCATTCCGTGCGCGATCTGCGCCGCACTGTGCGGCAGGGCCTGTGGCTGGCGATCCTCATCTCAATCCCGATATGGATATTTCTCTGGTACGGCGAGGCCGTGTTGCTGGCCATGGGCCAGGAACCGGCGCTGGCCTATCAGGCCGGCATCTACCTCCGCTGGCTCGAATGGGCGGTGCTGCCCTTCTACGGCTATATCGTCCTGCGCTCGTTCATCTCGGCGCTGGAGCGGCCGGGTTGGGCGCTGGTCATCGTCTTCGTTGCCGTCGCCTGCAATGTTTTCTTTAACTGGGTGTTCATGTTCGGCAATCTCGGCGCCCCTTCGATGGGCATCGCCGGATCGGGCCTCTCCACCACGCTGTCCAGCACGCTGATGTTCGCCGGCATGGCGGCGGTGGTGATGCTTGAGCCGAAGTTTCGGCGCTACCAACTGTTCGGGCGCTTCTGGCGGGCCGACTGGCCGCGCTTCAAGGGCTTGCTGCGGCTCGGCTTGCCGATCGCCGGCCTCCTCGCTTTCGAGGTGACGATCTTCAACGCGGCAGCCCTTCTCATGGGCCTGATCGACGCGGCCTCGCTCGCCGCGCATGCCATCGCCATCCAGATCGCCTCGATCAGCTTCATGGTGCCGCTCGGCCTCAACCAGGCGGCTACGGTGCGCGTCGGGCTCGCCCATGGCGCCGGCAATCCGGAAGGTGTTTCCCGCGCCGGCTGGACCGCTTTTGTCATCGGCGTCTCGTTCATGGCGCTGATGGGGCTGGTGATGATCCTGTGGCCGCAGCTGCTGATCAGCGCCTTCATCGATCTTGGTGACCCGGCCAATGCCACAGTGATCGGGCTTGCAGTGTCGTTCCTGGCCTTTGCCGCGCTGTTTCAGATTTTCGACGGCGCACAGGCCGTGGCGGCCGGCATGCTGCGCGGCCTGCACGACACCAAGTTGCCGATGATCTATGCCGCGATCGGCTATTGGGGCATCGGCCTGCCGCTCGGCGTGCTGCTCGCCTTCTATTCCGGGCTCGACGGCGTCGGCATCTGGATCGGCCTGTCGTTGGGGCTGGCGGTGGTGGCGGCGCTGCTTCTGGCGCGCTGGCTGCGCCGGGATCGTATCGCGCCGCCGCTCTCCTTTGGGCATTGATGAAAGCGGCTTCCTCACGAGGAGGGCGGGGTCGTGAGGTCTATGGATATTTCGTCTGATTTGCACTCGCGGCCTGTGGGCTTAAGTCGCTTTGCAACTCCTTTGGCAGTGGAAGGCTTGAGCACCGCAAGTGCACCGCGCGAGCGAACAATTTTCGTTGCTTCTGCTGGTGCTCCTTGATGGCTGCTGCGAGCCCCAATCCGTACGGGCCAAGAAAGACGCCGGTTCCCCAGCCCGGCTGCTTTTTTTCGCGAGCGTCGTAGTCCGAAGCCTCCATGCGGGCTTGCTGGCATTCCGGCGACGCCCATTTCCGGTCTTGCTTCGAAAGCGACGCTCCATAGTCGACCGGAGAGGTCGCGCATCCAGCCGCTGTCGCGGCCAACGCGACGAATATTACAATTCTCATCCCCAAGCCCTTGATAAAGCATTGTGAGAGTACACAGAACTCTTCTTCCAACAAGGAGATAGCTCCGAAGAGGCAGCCGGAAACACGGTTATCGTCACCAATCGTTCTTCACAACGCGGAACCGGATAATCCCCAATGACTGCTTTTGACCCAAAAGATGGCATTCGAAACGCTAAGCGCAGAGGCAGCTTGCTAGTTTGTAGTCGCCCGTCGTTCAAGCGAGCGTGCATATTGCGTCAGCGGGAAGCACATGACGAAGAAGATCAAGGCGACCAACCCATAGACGGTGAACGGCTCGAAGGTCGCGTTGTTGATCGCGTTCGATGTCCTGCTGGCCAGGCCCCGAAAATCGTTTGATAATCAGCGTTTTCGGGGTTCTCTGAGACAACAACGACCGGGCGCATGGCTGGACCCATCGAGGGCGACTTGGCGTTTATACCCAGACTTAGACCAAGGTTTGTTAGAATCAGGTGATGCCGGCCTGCAAATAGCGGCTTTCTGCGCGACCAAGCCGATCTAGCGGGTGATAGGGAGGACACAGGAGTCACCAAGCTCATTCGACCCCCCTTTCACCAGGTTTCCCGTCGAAGGCACTGGCGCTTGGGCATCCAAACGCCCTCTTTCTTTCGGACGCTTGCGCCCTGTCTTCCCACTGGGGAAGGTGATAGCGCATGCGGGCCTCGCGGGGTTGGAAGGTCGCGATCCGAAGTACTTCCATTAAGATATCTTTAAAGTCCGACACGGCTCATCTCTTTGTTGGAAAGATTAAGCCTCGGCTGGCCCAAACGAGTTTGCCGTCGAGGTCGAATAGCATGCGGTTATGCGTATGAAGCGGGCTGTTAAACGATGCCTTGAGCAGCCTTGGTGACGCGGCGTGGAATCCTCGGCCGGAGGCTCCTCTTGGCGCGCGGGCTGCCGACACCGATGGGAGCACGCGCACTTGCACTCCTGGAGGTGCTGCTCGAAGCAGGCGGCGGTGTGGTGACCCGCGCGGAACTAATGGACGCGGCCTGGCCAGCGACAAGCATCGAGGAAAGCAACCTCACCGTTCAGATTGCCGCTCTCCGGAGGAGTCTGAGCGAAGCGAGCGACGGCATGGAGTGGATCAAGACCGTGCCGCGCGTCGGCTACCGGTTTGCAGGATCGATCCATGACGATGAAGATGGGATGGAGCCTCAACCGCAGGGCGATGCAGCACGACGATCCGCACAGGGCCATTTGTCGGTTGCCGTCCTCCCGTTCAGAAACCTCGGCAACGACCCTGAGCAGGTGCCTTTTTCCGAGGGCTTGTCGGAAGACCTGATTACCGACTTATCGAAAGTACCGGGCATGACCGTGATCGCGCGGCATTCATCCTTTGCCTATCGAGGAAAGCAAATCGACCTCCGCGCGATCGGAGCGGAGTTGGGCGTCGCATACATTGTCGAGGGAAGCGTCCGCCGCGCCGGGGGACGCGTGCGTATCAATGCCGAGCTCACTAAAGTGGCTGAGATAACGCAAGTTTGGGCTGATCGTTTCGACGGCGACCTCGATGATGTCTTCAAGCTTCAGGATGACGTAGTCGGACGAATCGTCGCCGCACTTGCAGGGGCGCTTCCTCGTGGGCGACTCTCAGTGGGGCCGCGTGCAACAAGCATCGACGCGTACGACCATTTTGTTCGTGGTCGAGCATTGGTCATGCAATCGACGAAGGGCAACGAAGCGGCTCGACCGCTGCTCCGGGCGGCAATTGAAAAAGACCCCGGCTTTGCCGCGGCACATGCATGGCTTGCAATGAGCCACTGTGCGGCTTGGGCGATGTGGGGAGAGGATCTGGAGCGTCACCGTGCGACAGCTCTGAAGGCTGCCGATCGCGCGGGAGCCCTCGACACGGAAAATGCAGATGCCCGGATGATATTGGGCTACATCCATGCTTATGAGGGAGATCTTTCCCGTGGTGACATGGAGTTCGGCGAAGCCCTGCGTCTCAATCCCAATCATGCTGACGCATGGGCCTTGCAGGCGGATCTACGTGTCTTCCAAGGAAGGGCGAGTGAAGGGGTCGAAAGCGTCAAGAGGGCCTTCCGGCTCAACCCATATCCCCCGCGAGTCTATTTTTGGGTGCTGGGCTTCGCCAACTATGCCGCGCGCCGATATGGGGAAGCGATCGAGGCGATCGAGGCATTGAAGCACGAAGCAACGTATCGAACGGGCTCCCAGCGTGTTCTGGCGGCCAGCTTGGCGCAACTTGGTCGTCTCGATGAAGCGAAGGCGGAGGCTGCACTGTTTCTTTCCGACAACCCTAATTTTAAGGCTCGACGCTGGGCTGACATACATCCGTTTCAAAATCCCGCTGACCGGGAGCACTTTGTCGAAGGGTATATCAACGCCGGTCTCCCGAACTGAAGAAGCTTCCCAGGCCGCGCCGCTCAACGGCGCGTGCCACCCGTTGCGGACGTTCGAAGTTCAACTCGCGAACGACCTCCTTGGGTCAGAACCGGACGTTGGTGAACGGCAGTTCTGACCCAAAGGAGACATTCGAGCGCTGACCGCAGAGGCAGATCCCTAGTTTGTAGCCGTCGCGCGTTCAAGCCTGCGTGCATATTGCGTCAGCGGAAAGCACATGACGAAGAAGATCAAGGCGACCAGCCCATAGACGGTGAACGGCTCGAAGGTCGCGTTGTTGATCGCGTTGGATGTCCTGACCAGTTCCTCGAAACCGATGATCGAGGTCAGTGCGGTCGACTTGATCAGCTGCACCAGGAAACCGACGGTCGGGGCGCGGGTGATCGAAAACGCTTGCGGCAGGATGATCAGCCTCAGTTCCTGCAGATAGTGAAGGCCGAGACTGGCGCCGGCGTCCCACTGGCCGCGCGGCAGCGCATCGACACCGCTGCGCCAGATTTCGGCGAGATAGGCACTGGCGAAGAAGGTAAGGCCAAGTGCTGCGGCGGTCCAAGGTTCGATGCGCAAGCCCAGCATCGGCAGGCCGAAGAACATCAGGAAGAGCTGCATGAGCAGCGGCGTTCCCTGGAAAAGCGCGATGTAGCCCGACGCAAGCCGCCGCGCCCATTTATTCTTGGCGATCCTGAAGAACAGCACGAGCATGCCGACCACACCGCCGCCGACGAAGGCCGCCAGCGACAGAAGCACCGTCCAGCGCGCGGCGAGCAGAAGGTTGCGGACGATATCCCAAAAGGTAAATTCGATCATGACACGCCGGCTCCCAGAGCGTGGCGGCCGCCGCTGACCAGCAGCCGGCGCAGCCCCACGGAAAGAACGAGATAGACGATCGTCACCACGAAATAGGTCTCGAAAGCACGGAAGGTGCGCGCCTGCAGCATGTCGGCCTCGTAGGTCAGTTCGCGCACCGCGATCTGCGACACCACGGCCGACTCCAGCATCATGATGATGATCTGGCTGGTCAGCGCCGGATAGATCACCTTGAGCGCCTGCGGCAGCACGATCTTGACGAACACCTGGCGCAGCCTGAGCCCAAGCGCAAGGGCTGCTTCCGTCTGCCCGCGCGGCACGGCGTCGAGCCCGGCGCCGACGATCTCGATCGTGTAGGCCGCCATGTTGAGCGTCATTGCCAGCATGGCGGCCAGCAGCGGATCGAGCCTCACGCCGATGCTGGGCAACCCGAAGAAGATGAAGAACAACTGCACCAGGAACGGCGTGTTCCTGATAATTTCGACATAGACGCCGATTGCCCGCTTGAGCAGCAAGGGGCCGTTTCGCCGCCCTGCCGCGCCGAGGATGCTGAGGAACGTTCCCGCGAGCGTGGTCACGGCGATCAAAAGGATCGTCATGGCCGCCCCGCGCGCGATCGCACCTATCGCATCGGCAAGCCAGCCGAAGTCGAGGCTGTAGCCCATGATAGGTCCTTACCCCGGAGATCAATCCTTGAGGTTGTCGGGATTGAGCGGTGTTTTGAGCCAGGCTTTCGAGCTTTCGTCCAGCTTGCCGTCGGCCAGCATCTTGGCGACCGCGTCGTTGACCGCCTGCTTCAGGCGGTCCTCGTTCTTGTTGAGGCCGATATGTGAGGGCGAGGTGAGAAGCTGGAACTTCTGTTCAGGCTTCAGTGCCTCCTGGCGGGCGAGCACCTGGGCGCCGACATCGTTGCCGACGACCATCAGCTGGGTCTGACCCGAGATGAAGGCCTGGATGACGGAGTTGTAGTTGTCGAAACGGCGGATGTCGGCCGAGGCGGGTGCTGCCTCGGTCAGTGACGTATCTTCCAGCGTGCCGCGGTTGACGGCGATCGACTTGTCGGCGAGGTCGTCCTTGCCTTCGACCTTGAGCGCGGCCGGGCCGATGACGGCGATATAATAGGGTGCGTAGGCGGCGGCGAAATCGATCACCTGCTCACGCTCCTTGGAATAGCCGACGCTCATCAGGATATCGACGCGCTTGTCGGTAAGATACGGAATGCGGTTCTGGCCGGTCACGCTGACCAAATTGAGTTTGACCTTGAGCTGGTCGGCGATGAACTGCGCCACGTCGATGTCATAGCCCTTGATGCTCATGTCGGCACTGGCCGAGGAGAAGGGCGGAAAGTCGGAGAAAATGCCGACATTGATGGCGCCGGCCTTGGTGATGTCGTCGAGCGCGTCGGCATTGGCGGCCTGGGTGGCAAGACCAAGGCCGGCGAGCATCAGCACGGCTGCGATGGATGATTTGAGCTTCATGTGAAGTGTCATTTTCGTTCCCCTGCTGGAAGCTTGTTTTGTTTGAATGCGGCCGCCGGCTCCAGCGCGGCGGTCGCCTTGGAACTTCATGGTCTGATGCGTCAGGCTCCCTTGCCTGAGATCGCCGGGCTGAACACCATCAGGCTGAGGATCTCGAACAGCACCTGCGCGCCGGCATGGGCCGTGTTGGTGGTTGCGTCGTATTGCGGCGCCACCTCGACGACGTCGCCGCCGACGATGTTGAGCCCTTTGAGGCCGCGCAGGAGTTCAAGCACTTCCCGCGTCGTCAGCCCGCCGACTTCCGGCGTGCCGGTGCCCGGCGCGAAGGCCGGGTCGATGCTGTCGATGTCGAAGGAGACATAGGTCGGGCCATCGCCGACGATCTGGCGCGCCTTCGCGATGATGGCAGGGATGCCGAGGCCGGTCACCTCTTCGGCATGGACCACGGTCATGCCGGATTCGTAGGTGAACTCCCATAGATACTCGGCCGAGCCGCGAATGCCGATCTGGATGGTGCGCGACGGGTCGAGCACGCCGTCCAACACCGCGTTGCGGAACGGCCCGCCATGGTGGAATTTGGTCATGTCGAACAAGCCGCTGGTGTCGCAGTGGGCGTCGATATGGATCATGCCGACCGGCGCTTTTTTGCCGACAGCCTTCAGGATCGGATGGCTGATCGAATGATCGCCGCCGACCGAAAGCGGGATGACGCCGGCATCGACGATCTGGTTGGTGCGGCGCTCGATGTCGTCATGGCTGGTCTCCAGCCGGTAGCGGCTCTGGAACGGCACGTCGCCGATGTCGGCCACCTTCAGCTCATGCGTCGGTGCGCATTCCAGTACATGGTTGTAGGGGCCGATGCGCTCGATGGCGCGCAGCGCCCTTGGCCCGAAGCGGGCACCCGGCCGGTTGGTGACGCCGAGGTCCATCGGCACGCCGATCATCGCCACCTGCAGGTCGCCGAAATCAGGATTGTCGGCGGCAATTTCCCGGTAGGGCGCGGCGAGGAAGGTCGGGATGCCGGAATAGGGCGCCAGCCGTGTGCCGCTCTTGGAGAAGATCTTGTCGGCGACGCGCCGGAATTTCGGGTCGAACATCTCGCCGCCATGGCTCTCGCCATATTTGCGGCGCAACGCTTCGAGCTTGCCGCGATCATAACCCATGTCGGTCCTCCATGGCTGGTGCGGAGCGGCCATCAATGACGGTCGCCATCCTGCCGGCTGCCTGCGGATTTCACGTCTTGATGCTGTTCGACCCAAAGTGTCTTGCAGCTGCATTGAAAAATCAATTGATATTGTTAGGGTCTTTGCTGTGAGAAAATCTCACATTAATGTTGAGCACGATCTTATCCGAAAACCGGGTCCCCACTTTTCGGGATCGTGCTCCTTTGAGGCCCCGATGGCCAAGCGTCTACCTCCCCTGAATCCTTTGCGGGCCTTCGAGGCGACGGCGCGCCACGCCTCGCTGACCAAGGCCGCGGCTGAGCTCAACGTCACCCATGGCGCCATCAGCCACCAGATCAAGGCGCTCGAACAGTCGCTTGGCGTCAAGCTGTTCGAGCGCGCTGGTCAGCGGGTGAAGCTGACGCCGCACGGCGCCGAATTGCTGCCGGCGGTGTCGACCGCCTTCGACGGTATCGCCGCCGCCACGCAGCGCATGACGAGGCCGGCGAGCACCGGCGCCCTCTCGGTGTCCTGCGTGCCGGCGCTGCTGCTGTTGTGGATGATCCCGCGGCTCGGCAGCTTCACCTCGCAATATCCCGACATCAGGCTGACGCTGATTCCGTCCAATGACGCCAAGGACATCCGCGCACCGCATATCGACGTCTGCGTGCACTATGGCGACGGCAGCTGGACCGATTGCTGGATGCGCAAATGGTCGGGCCTCGAACTGTTCCCGGTGGTCAGCCCGACGCTGATCAACAATCGTCCGATCCGCACCGTGCGCGATCTCGCCGATCATGTCTTCCTGCATGGCGACGACGGCCGTGAGTGGCACACCTGGCTGGCCGCCGCCGATGCGCTGGATCTGGAGCGCGGCCGCCGCCATCATCTCGGCGATGCTCGCATGGCGACCGAGGCGGCGGTTCATGGCCATGGCGTGGCGCTTGGCGATACGGTGACCGCAAGCGGACTGCTCGCCAGGGGACTGCTTGTCGCGCCGTTCAGCCTGTCGGTGCCGGCGGTCGACGATTTCTACGTCGTCTGCCGCAACGAGATGAGGTCGGCGCCGATCGTGCAGCTGTTCATCGACTGGCTGTTTGCCGAGAAGGAACAGGCCGACAGCCGCGCCGATGCGCCGGTGGCGGGCCGCATCGGCATCCGCAGGAAGCGCCCGGCGCTGCGAGTGATCGGCGCCAAGACCGCGTCCTGAGGCTGCAATTGCCGGAGCCGCGCGCTTGCCGCAGGTTTTCTTTTTGTCGGGCCAGCCCGCCAAGCGGGAGGCGCATTCAAAAATTCAATGCTAAGAGGCATTCCGCAGGGAGCCAGCAGTGAAGGCGGCATCGAGACATGACTAAGACCGATATAGCGCGGCGCGTCTACAACCACACCTGGAAGCTCGACCCGATCGTCCGCAGCCTGCTTGACACCGATTTCTACAAGCTGCTGATGCTGCAGATGATCTGGGGCATGTATCCCGAGGTCGATGCCACCTTCTCACTGATCAACCGCACCACCTCGGTTCGCCTTGCCGAGGAGATCGACGAGGTGGAACTGCGTGATCAGCTCAACCATGCCCGCACCTTGCGCTTCTCGAAGAAAGAGATGATCTGGCTCGGCGGCAACACCTTCTATGGCCGCAAGCAGATTTTCGAACCGGAATTCCTCGCCTGGCTCGAAAATTTCCAGCTGCCCGAATACGAGCTTTCCAAGCGCGATGGCCAGTACGAATTGAGGTTCAGCGGCCCGTGGATGTACACGACGCTGTGGGAGATTCCGGCGCTGGCAATTATCAATGAACTTCGATCTCGCGCGGCCATGCGGGCGTTCGGGCCCTTCGCGCTCGACGTGCTCTATGCCCGCGCCAAGGCCAAGATGTGGGCCAAGACCGAGCGGCTGAAAGCGCTGCCCGATATCCGGATTTCGGATTTCGGCACCCGCCGCCGCCATTCCTTCCTGTGGCAGCGCTGGTGCGTCGAAGCGCTCAAGGAAGGTATCGGCGAGGCTTTCACCGGTACGTCCAACGTGCTGCTCGCCATGGACAACGACCTAGAAGCGCTCGGCACCAACGCGCATGAACTGCCGATGGTGTTCGCCGCGCTCGCCAATTCGGAAAAGGAATTGAAACAGTCGCCCTACAAGGTGCTGCAGGACTGGCAGCGCTACTATGGCGGCAATTTGCTGATCGTGCTGCCGGACACCTTCGGCACCGCGGCGTTCCTGCGTGATGCGCCGGAGTGGATCGCCGACTGGACCGGTTTCCGCCCCGACAGCGCGCCGCCGATCGAGGGCGGCGAGAAGATCCTTTCCTGGTGGCGCGAAAAGGGCAAGGACCCCAGGCAGAAGCTGCTCATCTTCTCCGACGGGCTCGAGGTCGAGACCATCGAGGAAACCTACCGCCATTTCCACGGCAAGGTGCGCATGTCCTTCGGCTGGGGCACCAACCTGACCAATGATTTCGAGGGCTGCGCGCCGACCAACACCAACCGGCTCGACGCCATCTCACTGGTCTGCAAGGTCACAGAGGCCAATGGCCGCCCGGCGGTAAAGCTCTCCGATAATCCAGCCAAGGCCACCGGTGACGAGAAAGAGATCGAGCGGTATCTGCGTTTATTTGGCGAGAAAGACCGCGTGGAGCAGCTGGTCAAGGTGTGAAGGCTGCGAATGGTTTCGCGTCGCCAAAAGGGAAATCTCGGATAGCGTGAGTTCCCGCCCACCCCCCTCTGTCCTGCCGGACATCTCCCCCGCAAGGGGGGAGATCGGCAGTTCGTTCGAACGGCGCCCTTCCTGCAACGTCGAAGATTGGCGAAAGCCGACATGCCAGCCAATCTCCCCCCTTGCGGGCGAGATGTCCGGCAGGACAGAGGGGGGTGCGAAGGATCACTGCGGGCGAGCATATTCTTTCTGGACGGGAGCTTTCATCTGTTCGGATTTCATCGCATCACCCACCCCCGCCTTCGCCCATGCCTCCGATCGCGGCCACGTCCTGCTTCTGCCCACCGGCTACTATGTCGCCGGCGGTGCGCTCGCGGTCGCCGCCAGTTTCCTTGTCCTGGGACTGCTGCCCTCAGACTTTCCTACCCGCTTCTGGCGGCGGCGTCTGCCGCTGTTCGCATTCGGCGACGGCGCACGGGCAACCGTCAGCCTGATATCCTTTGCCGGCTTCGCGATTCTCGTTGCGGCCGGCCTGTTCGGCAGCCGCGATCCGCTCTCCAACCCGCTGCCGCTAGCGATATGGACGCTGCTCTGGGTTGGGCTGGTCTTGCTGCAGGGGCTGCTCGGCAATCTCTGGTCGTGGCTGAACCCCTGGTACGGGCCTTGGCGTGTCATTTCCGGCCTGTTCGGCGCGCGCGAGACATGGCGCCCGCCCCCGTGGCTCGGCTGCTGGCCGGCCGTCGTGCTGTTCTTCACCTTCGCCTGGTTCGAACTGATCGACCCGGCGCCCGACGACCCGGCGCGGCTCGCCTGGGCTGCCGGCCTCTATTGGCTGCTGAGTTTTGCCGCCATGCTGGTGTTCGGCTACCGCGACTGGAGCCGGCGCGGCGAGTTCCTGACCGTCTTCCTCGCCATGATTGCGCGCTTCGCCCTCCTTGAGCGCAATGAAGGCAAGCGCAATGAAGGCGGGCGCAATGAAGGTGGCCGGCTCAGTCTGTGCTGGCCGGGCGCCAAGCTCAGCGATGCCGCGCCGCTGTCGCTCAGCGGCATTGCTTTCCTGCTGCTTGCGCTGTCGTCGGTCTCCTTCGACGGCCTGTCCAAAACCTTCTTCTGGTTCGGCCTGTTCGGCATCAATCCGCTGGAATTTCCGGGCCGCACGGCGGTGATCGGCATCGGCACCTTCGGGCTCGTGCTGACGTTCGTCCTGCTTGCGGCCGCGTTCATCCTTGCAATTGTCCTCGGCCAGCGTCTTGCCGGCAGCCCGCATTCCCTCGGTCAGGCTGCAGGGCTGCTGGTCTGGTCGATCGTGCCGATCGCGCTCGCCTATCATGTTGCGCACTATCTGACGGCGCTGCTCGTCGACGGCCAATACGCCATGGCTGCGCTTTCCGACCCGTTTGCGCTGGGCTGGAACCTGTTCGGCACCGCCGACATGCGGATCGAAGCCGGCGCGGCCGCCGGCGCCGGCTCGGCATGGTGGCTGTGGAATTTTCAGGCCGGCGTCATCATCGCCGGCCACATGCTCGCCGTGCTCGTCGCGCATGGCCTCGCCTGGCGATTGCATCCGGTTCCCGCCCGCGCCGCGCTCAGCCAGTTTCCGCTCACCGTGCTGATGATCGCCTATACGGTCTTCGGCCTGTGGCTGCTTGCCACGCCGGCTGCCGGATGAGACAAAAAGCCCGCTTCGACGGCGTCGATTGATCCCTAGGGGAAAGCCCGCTTGCCACATCAGGGCTTTGATGATTTAGTTTGTACACATGCAATTTCGGCGCTCTTACCAAGAGTGGCCCGTCTCGCTACAGCCATTGGTCAAAACTCAAAAAACAAGGGGAACTGCCGTGACTGACAAGAATGGGTTTTTCGATCTCTCCAAGACCGGTCTCACCCGCCGCACGGCGCTCAAGGGGTTGGCCGCGGGCGCCGGTCTCGCCGTCGCGCCCGGGTTCGTGCGCTACAGCCAGGCGCAGAGCGCGGCGCCGATAAAGATCGGCTTCCAGTGCCACCGCACCGGCATTGGCGCCGCCTATGGCCGCTGGTACGACAGGACCACCGCCGCCGCGGTCAAGGCGATCAACGAAGCCGGCGGCATCAACGGCCGGCCCGTCGAGGTGATCATCGAGGATGACGGCACCGATCCCGGCCGCGGCGCCGAAGTGGTCGGCAAATTCGCCACCCAGCACAAGACCGACATCGTCTACGGCACGCTGTTTTCGCATGTCGTCATCGGCTCGGCGCCCGCCGCCGGCGAGGCCAAGATGCCCTATTTTGTCGTTAGCGAAGGCCACCACGTCGCCTCGACCAAGCTCAACCGCTACGTCTTCCAGCCCGGCATCACCGACGTGAAGAGCCAGATCCAGGCGATGGCGCCGTGGATCGCGGCGAATGCCGGCAAGAAGGTGACGCAGATATTCCCCGATTTCGCCTTCGGCTACGATCATCGCGACTACCTGCCGCCGGCGTTGAAGGCGCAGGGCGCCGAGGTCATCGCCCAGATCGCCATCCCCCCGACGGAATCGTCCTTCACCAAATACTTTCCGCAGATCCCGGCCGAAACCGAGGTGATCTACCACGTCATGGTCGGCCCGGCGGTGCTCACCTTCGTCAAGGAACTCGGCGAGTTCTACGGCTCCAACCGGCCGCAGCTGTTCGGCTTCATCGATTCGCTCGAAGCCACCGATATCAACAGCCCCGGCCTTGAATTCCTCGACGGCAGCCATTTCTGGGAGGGCTCGCCGCGCTATGCGCAGCCTGATGATTCCGCCGCGCAGAAGGCCTATCGCGCCGCCGTCGGCATCGACGACAATGGCGCTGCTGTCGGCGATCCGAAGGACGTCTCCACCGCCGCCCACATGTTCGGCTGCTGGGAAACGCTCTATGTCGTCAAGAAGGCGATGGAGGATGCTGGCTACAAGGGTCCCGAAGACCGCGCCAAGCTGGTCGAGGCGACCGAGGCCTTGACCGAGTTCGCCGAAGGCCCCGAGCATCCGCAGGGGCCGAAGACCTTCAACGGCAAGATCCACCAGTGTTTTGGCATCCAGAACATCTCCAAGGTCGAAGGCGGCCGGCTGAACGTCGTCCACAAGACCAAGATCGAGGACGGCCTCTACGAGCCGGAAGGGGATTACACGACCCAGCCGCTGTAAGCTTGGTTCTTTAAGCACAGTGCGCTTCGATCCACCCCCCTCTGTCCTGCCGGGCATCTCCCCCTCAAGGAGGGAGATTGGCAATTCGTACGAAGGCGGCCACTCACTGTCTTTGGTGATTGGCGAAAGCAGTCATGACAGCCGATCTCCCCCCTTGAGGGGGAGATGGCCGGCAGGCCAGAGGGGGGTGCTTCGCGCATCCGCCGGTGCTTAACCGATGCACTTCGGACCTCATCTTCTCCTCGCCGCCCTCGAAGGCCTCGTCACCTCGGCGGTGCTGGCGCTGACGGCGCTTGGCCTGTCGCTGGTATTCGGCGTCATGCGTGTCGTCAATGTCGCCCATGGCGAGCTCTTCATGCTGGGTGCGGTGCTTGCCTGGGCGATCTCCACGGCGATATCGGGCCATCCGGCGCTCGGTTTTCTGGCGGCGCTGGTGCTGGCGCCGTTGATCGTCGGCCTGATCGCGCTGGTCGCCGAACGGCTGGTGCTGCGCCGGCTGAATTACAATCCGGAAGCCACCATCGTCGCAACCATCGGCATGCTCTACATCATCCAGCAACTGGCGCTGACCTTCTACGGTCCCGAGGCACGGCCGGTTGAGGCGCCCTTCAGCTACCGCATCCTTTTGCCGTGGTTCGGCTATTCCGGCTACAAGCTGTCGATCATCGCCGCGTCCGCGCTTCTGCTTGTCGCGACGT
Organism: Mesorhizobium sp. WSM4842; assembly: GCF_055901575.1. Lineage (NCBI taxonomy): Bacteria > Pseudomonadati > Pseudomonadota > Alphaproteobacteria > Hyphomicrobiales > Phyllobacteriaceae > Mesorhizobium > Mesorhizobium sp. WSM4842. Next base: position 732,461 of record NZ_CM148372.1, on the reverse strand, counting down.
GGTTCGTGCTGACGCGTACGAAAATCGGCCTTGTCATGCGCGCCACGCAATACGACAGCGAGACGGCGCAGGCCTTCGGCATTCCGGTCGACCGCGTCTATGCCGGTGTCTTCGCGCTCGGCGCCATGCTGGCGGCGGTGGCCGCGGTGCTGATCGTGCCGATCAGCCAGGCGCATTATCTGATGGGGCAGGACCCGCTGCTGCTATCCTTCATCGTCGTCATAATCGGCGGGCTCGGCTCGCTGCGCGGCACCGTCGTCGCCGCCGTGCTCATCGGCCTGTCGGACGGCATCATCTCGGTGTTCTTCTCGCCGACGCTGGCCAAGATCATCGCCACGCTGCTGGTTGCGATGGTGCTGGTGTTCCGGCCGCAAGGTCTGTTCGGGACGGCATCGCGATGAAGGAGGCTTCACCGGCAAAAGCCTATGCGTTGCATCTGGGCGTCATCGCCGTGCTGTTCGCCCTAAGCTTCGTCCTGCCGGAATACCATCACGGCTTGCTCGCCCGCATCATGGTGCTGGCGGTCTTCGCCATGGGCTACAACATGCTGTTCGGTTATGTCGGGCTGCTCAGCCTCGGCCACGCCATGTTCTTTTCGGCCGGGCTCTATGGCGCCGGCCTTGCCGTCATCCATCTCGGCTGGAGCGTGCCGGCCGCCTTCGCCGCCGGGCTTGCCTGCGGTGCGCTTCTTGCGCTGGTGATCGGTCTGCTGGCGCTGCGCACTTCCGGCGTTGCCTTCATGATCGTCACCATGATGTTCGCGCAGGTGTTCTATCTCATAATCCTCTATCTCGCCTCCTGGACCGGCGGCGATCAGGGCCTGGTCGTGCCACAGTCGGCGCGTGTGCTTGTTTTGGGCAGCACGTCGCTCGGCCTCACCAATCCGACCGTGCGCTACATGAGCGCACTCGTCCTGTTCTCGATCGTGCTGCTGGTGACGCTCGCCGTCGTCCGCTCCAGGTATGGCCGTGTGCTGGTCGCCATCCGCGAAAACGAGGAGCGGACCAAAATGCTCGGCTACGACACGTTTTCCAACAAGCTTGCCGCGGTCCTCGTCTCCGGCACAATCTGCGCGGCTTCGGGCGCCGCCTACGCGCTGCTGTTCGGTTATGTCGGCTCGACCTTCGCCTCGGTGCAATATTCCATCCTGCCGCTGCTCTGGGTGCTGCTCGGTGGTGCTGCCACCACGCTCGGTCCACTGATCGGCACGCTGTTCATGTACTATGTCGTCGACGTCACCAGCGGCTACACCTCGGCCTATCTGCTGATCGTCGGCATCGCCCTCATCCTGCTGGTGCTGTTCTTCCCCAGGGGCATCCTCGGCACCATCCGCCAGCGCTGGCTCGGATGGCTGCCATGATGCCGCTGCTGACGACCAAGGGCCTGTCCCGCAATTTCGGCGGCCTGCGCGCCGTCGACGGCGTCGACTTCGCCCTCATGCCGGGCGAGATTCGCGCCGTCATCGGCCCCAATGGCGCCGGCAAGACCACCTTCATCAGTCTGGTCAGCGGTCGCATCCAGCCGTCGTCGGGCATGATCGTCTTCGACGGCGCCGACATTACCAACCTGCCGGCCTACGCCAGGGTCCGCCTCGGCATCGCCTATACCTTCCAGATCACCAGCGTCTTTGCCAATCTCACCGCCTACGACAACGTCGCGCTGCCGGTGCAGCGCACGCTGACCGATGGCCGCTCCAAAGGCGCCGTGCATGTCGGCGTCATGACGGCGCTTGAGCGCACCGGCCTTGCCGACCGCGCCCACATGCCGGCCGGGCAATTGTCCTATGGCCATCAGCGCCTGCTCGAAGTGGCGATGGGGTTGGCGCTAAAACCGCGCCTGCTGATCCTCGACGAGCCGACGCAGGGGCTGGCCGACAGCGAGATCGACAATTTCATCGGGCTGGTGCGCGAGATCGCCAAAAGCGCCACCGTGCTTCTAATCGAACACAACATGCCGGTGGTCATGCAGCTTGTCGACCGCATCACCGTCTTCAACGCCGGCAAGATCTTGGCCGAAGGCACGCCCGAGCAGGTCCGCGCCAATGGCGAGGTGCAGGACGCCTACCTGGGGACGACCCCATGACTCAACCACGGGCTGAAGCTCTGACCATCTCCGGGCTCGACTGCTTCTACGGCGAGGTCCAGGTGCTCTACGGCCTCGACCTCGTGCTGCACAAGGGCGAGGTGCTTTGCCTGTTCGGCCGCAACGGCGCCGGCAAGACGACGACGCTGAAGGCGATCATGGGCCTCGTTCCCTCACGCGCCGGCTCGATCAGGCTCGACGGCAAGGAGTTGACCGGCCTGCCGGCGCATGACGTGCCGAAGGCGGGCGTCGCCTATGTGCCGCAGGGCCGGCGGCTGTTCGCCGAGATGACGGTGGCGGAAAACATCGAGATCGGCCTGATGGCGCGCGGCAAGGGCAAGACGACGCGCGAAAACGTGCTCGACCTTTTCCCGCTGCTGCGCCAGCGGCTGAGACAACGCTCCGGCACGCTGTCAGGCGGCGAGCAGCAGATGCTGGCCATGGCGCGGGCCCTGTGCCTCGAGCCGCAGGTGCTTCTGCTCGACGAGCCGACCGAAGGGCTGATGCCGTCGATGATCGCCAGGATCCGCGAGACGGTGTCGAAGCTGCGCGACCTTGGTGTCTCGACGATCCTGGTCGAGCAGCGCGTCGATGCCGTGCTGTCCGTCGCCGACCGTGTCTCGTTCATCGAGAACGGCCGCAACCGCGAGACCGTCGATGTCGAGGAGCTCCGCGCCGATCCGTCGGCGGTCCGCCGCTATGTCGGCGTCGGCTGATCAGCCAAGGAACAGAAAACCCGCGATCAGGAATATCGGGATCAGCACCGCGCCCGACCACGCCATGTAGCCGAAGAAGCCCGGCATTTTCACGCCGCGATGCCTGGCAATGGCGTAGACCATGAAGTTCGGTGCATTGCCGATATAGGTGTTGGCGCCCATGAACACTGCGCCGGTCGAGATCGCCGCCAGCGTCGAGGCGAAGGTGGTCATTAGATGCTGCGGATCGCCGCCGGCGAGCTCGAAGAACACCAGATAGGTCGGCGCATTGTCGAGGAAGGACGACAGCGCTCCGGTCATCCAGAAATAGACAAGGTCGTTTGGCTCGCCCGTGGGCGAACTGACAAGCGAGACCAGCGGCGCCAGCGCGCCGTCGGCACCGGCCCTGAGAATGGCGATGACCGGCACGATGCAGATGAAGATGCCGGCGAACAGTTTCGCCACCTCGGCGATCGGCTCCCAGTGGAAGTTGTTCGCCTGCCTGTGACTCTTGCGCGAGACGCCGAGCGAAAGGAAGGCAAGCGCCAGGATGATCGCGTCGCGCACGAGGTTCTGCAATTCAAGGCTCACGCCCTGGACGGAGAAAGCCACGCCTGGCTTCCAGGTCGCGGAAAGCAGGATCGCGCCGATCACTCCGGCCAGCAGCGGGACGTTGGGCAGGCCTCGAATGCGCACCTTCGTGTCCGGTGTCGGATCTTTGATCTTCGGCGCACCAGCCTCGCGGTGATGCAGGATGATGTCCATGGCCAGGAAGACCGCGAGCACCAGGCCGCCGACGAACAGTGTCTCCTGATAGAGGTTGGTGGTGGTCCAGAAGAAATCGATGCCGCGCAGGAAGCCGACGAACAGCGGCGGGTCGCCGAGCGGCGTTAGCGAGCCGCCGATGTTGGACACCAGGAAAATGAAGAAGATGACGACATGGGCGTTGAACCGCCGGTTGTCGTTGGCGCGCAGGATCGGCCGGATCAGGATCATCGAGGCGCCGGTCGTGCCGATGACCGAGGCGAGCATCGCCCCGATCAGCAGCAGTCCGGCATTCACCAGCGGCGTGCCGTGAATGTTGCCGGCGACGAGGATGCCGCCCGAAATGGTGAACAGCGCAAACAGAAGAATGATGAACGACATATATTCGGTGAGCAGCGCATGCAGCACCGCCTCCGTGGCCGAAGGCATGCCGAATGCAACCGCCAGCGGCACGACCGCAAGGGCGGCCCAGAAGAAGGTGATCTTGCCGTAGTTATGCTCCCAGACATGGTGGAAGAGCAAAGGCCCAGTGGCGATCGACAGAAGCAGGCCAGCAAAGGGCAGCGCCCACCACAGCGACATTGTTTCGCCCGGCAACTCGTGGGCCTCGGCTGCGAGCGCTATTCCTGGAAACAGGGTTGCGACTGCCACCACAGCGCCCGCCGTCAAAGCCGCCGCAAACCGCATAAAGCCCCCTCTGGAAGTGTGTCGAATGCGATTGGTGATGTTCAAGCCAGCGTCACGCCGGCATCGCGCATTCGGTTCAGCATCGTCTCGACGGAGCCATTGAGATCGATGCCGCGGCAGGCGTCGAGCCGCACTGTTGTGTGAAAGCCGTGCTTGACCGCGTCGAGCGCCGAGAAGGCGACGCAATAATCGGTCGCCAGGCCGACCAGGGTCAACGTGTCGATGCCGCGCTCCTGGAGATAGCCGGCAAGGCCAGTCGGCGTCGCATGGTCGTTCTCGAAGAAAGCCGAATAACTGTCGATCTCCGGGCGGAAGCCCTTGCGGATCACCAGTTCGGCCTTGGTCCAGGCAAGGCCCGAATGGAAATCCGAACCCAGGCTGCCCTGGATGCAGTGGTCCGGCCACAGCGTCTGCTGGCCGTAAGGCATGCCAATCGTTTCGAACGGCTGCTTGCCGGGATGACTGGAGGCAAAGCTCGAATGGCCGGCGGGATGCCAGTCCTGCGTCAGCACGACATGCTCGGTCCGCCGGATCAGATCGTTGACCAGTGGCACGATCTCGTCGCCGCCGGTCACCGCCAGCGCGCCGCCTGGGCAGAAATCGTTCTGCAGGTCGATGATAACAAGCGCTTCGTCGGCCATGGAGCCTCCCTCTTGTTTGTCCCGGAGGCATGAAGTCTGCCGAAACGTGGAATCCGGTGTTCGAACCCACCGAAAAATGCCGCTGACGCAACGGATGCAGAAACTTGACCAGATGGCCGGCTGCGTCAACTCCAACGGCGTAACAAATGCGTGCCGTCGCGCCGATGCCGGCGCTGGCGCAAAACTCTGGCTTTGACAATTCCTGCCGGCTTGATATCATTTGCATACGAATGAATTTGACCGGTTCGGACGCCGGAAAGGCTCCGTCGGGAAGCCCCTTTCGAGGAGGCCCATTATTCTGGGAAGGCAAAGCGTGATCCGTTACGCGAAACCCACCACCATAGACGAGGCGCTCGCTTTGCTTGGCGAGGCTCCGTGGCGCATTCTTGCCGGCGGCACCGATTTCTATCCGACGCAAGGAGCCACGCCTTTCCGCGAAAATGTCCTCGACATCAACGGTCTCGCAATGCTGCGCGGTATCGCCGAAACCGAGGTCCATTGGGTTATCGGTGCGCGCACGACCTGGACCGATCTTGTCCGTCATCCGCTGCCGGCGGCTTTCGATGCGCTGAAGCAGGCGGCGCGAGAAGTCGGCTCCGTGCAGATCCAGAACGTCGCCTCCATCGCCGGCAATCTCTGCAATGCCTCTCCGGCCGCCGACGGCGTGCCGGCGCTGCTCGTCCTCGACGCCGAGGTCGAACTGCGCACGGTTGCGATGGTCCGCCATCTGCCGCTGGAAAAATTCATCCTGGGAAACCGCCGCACAGAACTGCAGCCGGGCGAAATGGTCACCGCCATCCGCGTGCCGAAAAACGCGGCCACCGGCACGTCGGCTTTCGTGAAGCTCGGCGCGCGTCGCTATCTCGTCATTTCGATAGCCATGGCGGCGGCCCGCTTGACCATTGAGGATGGCCTCGTCGGCAACGCTGCCGTCGCCGTCGGGTCCTGTTCGGTTGTCGCCAAGCGTCTCTCGGGCGTCGAAGCAGCCTTGCGCGGCCTCCCGGTTGACCACGCCCTCGCCACTGCGATCCAGTCTGCACCGATGGACGAGTTGTCGCCGATCGGCGATGTGCGCGGCAGCGCCGAATACCGGCTGGACGCCGCGCGCGAGATTGTCGCCCGCGCCGTTCTCGGTGCCGCGGGTCGCGCGTTGAATGACAAGGCGGTGGCCGCATGAGCAAAGCGCAGCCTGGCATGACCAAAGCTCAGCCTGGCATGAGCATGGCTCAGCCTGGCATGAGCATGGAACGCGTCGACATCATCTTCGAGGTCAACGGCGCCGCCGTTTCTGTCTGCGTGCCGCCGGTTCGCCGTCTCTCTTCGGTGCTGCGCGACGAATTGCGCCTGACCGGCACCAAGATCGGCTGCGACGCCGGCGACTGCGGCGCCTGCACGGTGCTCGTCGACGGCGAACCCGTCTGCGCCTGCCTCATGTCAGCGGCTTCTGCCGCTGGTACCGTGGTGACGACGGTCGAGGGTCTCGCAAACGGCAGATTGTCGGCGCTGCAAGCCTCGTTCCTCGATCATGGCGCGGCGCAGTGCGGCATCTGCACCCCCGGCCTGCTAATCGCGGCGACAGCACTTCTGGAGAGGACGCCCAACCCAACCGAGGCCGAAACCCAGGATGCGCTGGGCGGCGTCCTCTGCCGCTGCACCGGCTACCGCAAGATCATCGCTGCGGTGATGAATGCTGGACGTTTCGCGAGCGAACTCTCGACCGACGGCGCTGCCCCTCATCCGCCTGCCGCCACCTTCTCCCCGCATTGTGAAGGGGAGAAGGGACAAGCTCCAGCGCCGGCGTCCCCCTCTCCCCGTCTTTCACGGGGAGAGGGGGAGGGTGACGGGCAGCACCAACGTCAGCGGCTGGATCTCGACCTTGACCGCAAAATGCCAATCTCAGGCCACGCCGTCGGTTCCTCTCCGATCAGGCTCGACGGCCTGCCGAAAGTTACCGGCGGCGAAAAATTCGGCGGCGATTCCTTCCCGGCCGACGCGCTGGCGGTGCTGGTGGTTCGCTCGCCGCATTATCACGCCCGCTTCGCCTTCGGCGATCTCGACGCCTGGGTGAAAGTCCATCCCGGCATCGTCGGCGTCTTCACCGCTGCCGACATTCCGGGAAAGAACTGCTTCGGCGTCATTGCGCCTTTTGCCGACCAGCCGGCGCTGGCTGAAGGTTTTTCGCGCTTTCGTGGCGAGGCGGTGGCGCTGGTTGCCGGCGAGCGCGAGGCCATCCTCGATCTCGATCTTTCGGATTTTCCTGTTCGTTGGACCGAGATGCCGCACCTTCTGCAGCCTTGCGAGGCGCAGGCCGGCGGCGTGCAGCTGATCCACGAGAACCGGCCGACAAACCTGCTCACATCAGGCTTTGTCGAGCGCGGCGACCCGGAGGCCGCCCTTGCCGGCGCTGCCTTCATCGTTTCGGGCGCCATCGACACGTCCTATGTCGAGCACGCTTACATCGAGCCTGAGGCCGGCTATGCCTATATGGACGACGGTACGCTCGTCGTCGTCGCCTGCACGCAGGCGCCCTACATGGACCGCGACGACGTGGCCAAGGTGCTTGGCCTTGCCGTCGACAAGGTGCGGATCGTGCCGACCGCCACCGGCGGCGGTTTTGGCTCCAAGCTCGACGTTTCGTTGCAGCCGCTGATCGGTCTGGTCGCGATCAAGACCGGGCGGCCGGCGGCACTCGCTTATACCCGTCATGAATCGATGATCTCGACCACCAAGCGTCATCCCGCCGAGATGACGGCGACCATCGGCGCCGATGCCGATGGCCGCATCACCGGCATGGTCTTTGCCGGCGATTTCAACACCGGCGCCTATGCGAGCTGGGGACCGACCGTCGCCAACCGCGTACCGGTGCATGCCTCCGGTCCCTATGCGACGCCGAACTATCGCGCAGAGGGCCGCGCCATTCACACAAATGGCCCGATCTCCGGCGCCTTCCGCGGTTTCGGCGTGCCGCAGGCGACGATCATGCAGGAAACGCTCTACGACGAGCTGGCCGAAAAGCTTGGGCTGGATCGGCTCGATTTTCGCGTTAGGAACTGCCTTCGTAACGGCTCCGAAACGGTTACCGGCCAGAAGCTGGAAGCGGGCGTCGGCATTGCCGAGTGCCTTGAAGCGCTGCGGCCGCATTGGATGCGTGCGCTTGTCGATGCCGATACATTCAACAGTGCCAATGACAGCAGGAGACGCGGGGTCGGTGTCGCCTCCTGCTGGTATGGCTGTGGCAACACCTCGCTGCCCAATCCGTCGACCATCAGGGTCGGCATCTCCGCCTCTGGCGATGTCGTCCTGCATCAGGGCGCAGTCGATATCGGGCAAGGCTCGAACACGGTCATCACCCAGATCTGCGCCGACGCGCTTGGCTTGCCGCTGGAAAAATTCCGGCTGAAAAGCGCCGACACGGCGATCACGCCGGACGCCGGCAAGACGTCCGCCTCGCGCCAGACCTTCGTGACCGGCAAGGCCGCCGAAAAAGCCGGCCGCGCCTTGCGCGAGACTATGCTGCGCTTCGCCAATGTGTCGGAGAAAGCCGCGATCGCTCTCGATGGCACAAGCCTGGTCATCCGCGAGGGCGAAGCGACACGGCATATCGATTTGTCCACGCTGAAGGCCGATGCCGACGACTTGGTCTTTCGCGCCGAGGAAAGCTATGACCCGCCGACCCTGCCGCTCGACGCCAAGGGCCAGGGCAAGCCCTATGCCGTTTATGGCTACGGCGCGCAGATCGCCGAACTGGAGGTTGACCTCAAGCTCGGCACGGTGGAGCTGATCAAGATCACCGCAGCGCATGATGTCGGCAAGCCGATCAATCCGCTGCTCGCCGAAGGCCAGATCGAGGGCGGCATCGCACAAGGCATCGGCATGGCGCTGATGGAGGAGTACATTCCCGGCCGCACCGAGAATTTGCACGATTACCTGATCCCGACGATCGGCGACGTGCCGCCGATCGAGACTATCCTGATCGAAGTTCCGGATCCGGAAGGACCCTTTGGCGCCAAGGGTCTGGGCGAGCATGTGCTGATCCCGACGGCGCCGGCGATCCTCAACGCCATCCGCCATGCCACCGGCGTCCTGGTCACCAAAATTCCCGCGACGCCGACCCGTATCCGCGCCGCGATACGCGACAAGGAGGCACGCCGATGAGCGAGCTTGCCGAACGCTTCGAGACGCATGATCCCGGCGAGAAGCAGGTGGCGGAAAAAATCCGCTGCGATGCCTGCCCGGTCATGTGCTACATATCAGATGGCCGCACCGGCGCCTGTGATCGCTACGGCAACGTCGGCGGCAGGATCGTGCGGATGGATCCGCTGACCATCCTCGACCACGCGACCGAGGCCGGCGGCGCGGTCGTGCCGTTTGTCGCCGAGGGCGAAGAATGGGACGGCGAACTGGTCAACACCGGCCGCCGCTTCGTCACCGCGATCGGCGCGGGCACCACCTATCCCGACTACAAGCCGGCGCCATTCATCGTCAGCCAGGAGGTCGAAGGCGTCGATCTCGTCACCGTCGTCACCGAGGGCATCTTCTCCTACTGCGGCGTCAAGGTGAAGATCGATACCGACCGTCATATCGGCCCCGAAACGGCGACGGTCCGCTCGGCGGGCGAGGCGATCGGCCATGTCACGACAGGCGAATATGGTTCGCAGATGCTGTCGCTGGGCGGCGTGCATCATCTGACCGGCGGCTCCAAGGCCGAAGGTCGCGCCACCTGCGATGCGCTGCTCAATCTATGCAACCGCAAGCCGGTCGAGCTCGCTATCGACGGCGGCGCTGTGGTCATCGTCGAAGCCGGCAAGCCGCCGGTCATCGACGGCAAGCTCGAACATCGAATGCGCGTCGGCTGCGGCTCTGCCACCATCGGCATGTTCGCCACCCAGTGGCGCGGCCTGGTCGACGAGGTGGTGGTGGTCGACGACCACATCACCGGCGTCGTCTCCGAGCATCAGGCGGGCAAGGTGCTCGGCTGGCAGGACACGGGGATAAAAATCGTCGGCCGCCGTTCGACGCCGGGCCGCTATTTCAAGGTGTCAGAGCCGGGCCTCGGCTGGGGCGGCACCAGCATTTCCGATCCGCTGTCGATCCTTGGCGAATGGAATGCGAAGAAGGGCGCGCGTCCCGGCCTGTCGCTGCTTATGGTCTCGACCACCGGCGAGCAGTTCGCCTATTACGAGCTCGACGACGCGTTGAAGCCGGTGCAGAAACCATTCCCCGAGCGGCTGCAGAAATCCGTCGGCCTGATCGAGGAGAATTGCGAGCCGGCGCTATGCACCGTGCTGTTCGTCGGCGGTGCCGGCGGCTCGCTGCGCGCCGGGGTCACCGAGAATCCGGTCAATCTGACCCGCTCGGTGCAGGGCCTGACGACTTATGTGACGGTCGGCGGCGCGCCGGTCTATGTCTGGCCGGGCGGCGGCATCACGCTGATGGTCGATGTCACCCGCGTGCCGGAAGGCGCCTTCGGCTATGTGCCGACGCCGGCGCTGGTGGCGCCGATCGAGTTCACCCTGCGCCGCGACGATTATATCAGGCTCGGCGGCTACGAAGCCGAGATCCGCAGCGTTGACGACATTCTGGCCAAAGGTGGCGAGTATCTCAACCCGCGCCGCGGCACGGCTGCGCCGGCCCGCAATCCGTGGCCGCCGCTGGCGCAGTTGCGGCGTGCAGCCGGCAACGGGGTCGGGTGATGAACGGGCCGCAGGTACGTTGGCTTGAGGACGGCAGGCGGCTGCATCTCAATCATGGCCCGATCGACCTGATCATCGAGGCATTTGGCGATGCGGACGAATGCCGCGCCGCCTATGGCCAGGCGGTGGCGCGGTTTCAAACAATCCTGCAGGAGCTCGTCGACGAATTGCCAGAACTGCGCCGCCCGGCCTCGTCGCGACCACGTGCTTTCGCTGGCCCGACGGCGCGACGCATGGAGTCGGCGGTTGTTCCGCTGGCGAAACAATTCATCACGCCGATGGCCGCGGTCGCCGGTTCGGTAGCCGACGAAATGCTTGGTGCGGTGCTGGCTGGCCGCCGGCTCGATCGCGCCTACGTCAACAATGGCGGCGACAGCGCGATCCATCTCGGCAACGGCCGGTCCATGACCGTCGCCATTGCCGGGACGGGCCACGGACTGGCAGACCGGATCACGATCCGTGCCGAAGACGGGATCCGCGGCATCGCGACAAGCGGCTGGCGCGGCCGTTCCTTTTCGCTCGGCATCGCCGACGCTGTTGCCGTACTGGCGCGGACCGGTGCTGAAGCCGATGCCGCCGCGACCCTGATCGGCAACGCCGTCGACCTGCCCGGTCATGGCGCCGTCGAGCGCATGCCGGCGCGCGATCTGGCGCCCGACAGCGACCTTGGCGATCGCCTGGTCACCCAAGCCGTCGGCGCGCTTTCATCAGGCGAAATAGCCGCCGCGCTCGACAGTGGGATCGCCGTCGCCGAAGAGTTTCGGCGACATGGCCTGATTGCCGCTTCAGCCCTGTTCCTTGCCGGTCAGGCACGGATCGCCGGTCACATGGCGCTCGTTGCGCCCAACGAGAAATCAAGGAAGGAAATTGCCCATGCCTGAGTTTGCGATCCGCAAGATTGCGGTGCTGACGGAGGAGATATTTCATGAGGGCGGGCCGGTGGCGAAGGTGCCGCGCCGCCGCGCCGCAGCCATGGCGGTGGTGAAGAACCCTTTCGCCGGCCGTTACGTGGAAGACCTCCAGAGCGCCATGGACGATCTGAAGCCGCTCGGGCTGCTGCTCTCCGACAAGCTGATTGCCGCATTGGGTGGCGACGTGAAACAGATCGACGGCTACGGCAAGGGCGCCATCGTCGGTATCGCCGGCGAGCTGGAGCATGGCGCGCTGTGGCATGTGCCTGGCGGCTATGCCATGCGCGAGCGGCTCGGCGACGCCAAGGCGATCGTGCCATCGGCAAAGAAGGTCGGCGCGTTCGGCTCGCGGCTCGACGTGCCGCTCGGCCATATCAACGCCGCCTATGTGCGCAGTCATTTCGATGCCATGGAGGTCGGCATTAGCGACGGGCCGCGTCCCGACGAGATCCTGTTCTGCCTCGCCATGACCTGCGGCCCGCGCGTGCACGACCGCATGGGCGGCCTCGCGGCAAAAGACATCAAGGCGTGGGACGGACTGCGGTGAGCGCCGAAGACATCAAGCTCAAGCTGGTCGAGGCAGAGGAGCCTGACGAAAACGATTACCGCTTGCAGGAGCAGGTCGGCTTCATCCTGCGCAAGGCGCACCAGCGCCATGTCTCGATCTTCGCCGCGCACATTGCCGACCTGACACCGCCGCAATTCGCCGCCCTGGCCAAATTGCACGATGTCGGCGAGACCTCGCAGAACCAGCTTGGCAGCCTGATCGCGATGGACGCGGCGACGGTGAAAGGTGTCATCGACCGGCTCAAGGCGCGCGGCCTGGTCGAGCTTTCCAAGCACGAGGTCGACAAAAGGCGCCTGCTGGTCAATCTGACCGCTGAAGGCCGCAATGCCGTTGAGCGGCTGATCCCGATCGCCCGCGAGATCACCGAGGAAACGCTGGCGCCGCTTTCGGCCAAGGAGGCCGCGATTTTCATGAGGCTCTTGGCCAAGCTGGCGTGAGCGCGGCCTTGGTCAGCGCTGCCCCTCACCTGCCTGCCGGCATCCTCTCCCCGTAAAACGGGGAGAGGGGCGCCGTCATCGACGACTTCGTCTCAGAGACCATGCTCCTTCAGGATCTGGGCGGCATTTTCCTTGGTGATCTTCTGCGTCGGCAGCGTGATGGTCTTTTCGACCTTCTCGCCGTTCAGAAACTTGATCGCCTGCCGCAGCCCTTCGGCACCCGGTGTCACATAGGTGAACGTCGCCGTCAGCTCACCATTGGCAACAAGCTGCACGCCTTCATTGGGCAGGCCGTCGATGCCGATGAACTTGATGTCCTTCTCGCGGCCGACATCCTTGGCGGCAAGATAGGCGCCGTAGGCCATCGGATCGTTGTGACCATAGACGAGGTCGATCTTCTCGTTGTTGCGCAGTGCCGTGGCCATGATGTTGTAGGCCTGGTCCTGTTTCCAGTCGCCCGACTGCTGGTCGAGCAAATATTTTATGCCCGGCGCCTTGTCAGTGAATTCATGGAAGCCGTCATGGCGGTCATGTGCCGGCTGAGTACCCATTCCGCCCCAGATCTCGACGACATTGCCGGCGGCCTTGCCCTTGCCGCCGAGCAATTCGACGGCGTATTCACCGGCAGCCCGGCCGATCAGCTTGTTGTCGCCGCCGACGAACTGCGTGTAGTCCTTGGTCTCGACGTTGCGGTCGAGCACGAAGACCGGGATCTTGGCGTCGATCGCCTGCTGCACGACGCCGGTCAACCCAGCGGATTCCTTCGGTGACACCAGCAGCGCGTCGACTTCTTGGCGGATCAGGTTTTCGACATCGGCGACCTGCTTTTCCGTCTTGTCCTCGCCGTCGGTGACGATCAGCTCGACTTCCGGATGCTTGGCGGCCTCCGCCAGGATGTCCTTGTTGAACTGGGCGCGCCAGGGCTCGATGGTCGTCACCTGCGAGAAGCCGATCTTCCACTTCTTGTCCTGCGCGTAGGCGTTGCCGCTGGTCAAAAGCGCGGTCGTGGTCAGCAGTGCCGCGGTGACAACGGCGAGCTTCAACAATTCACGTCGTTTCATTTCTTGTTTCCTCCAAGATTTAGAGACGGGGTCTCTTTTGACGGCCGCTTTGCTGCGGTCGTTTCCTTGTGCGCCTGCCCGCCCCAGAGAGGCGCAAATACCAGGCGTAGATAGAAGAGAAGATCAACGGCATTGCGCTCCTGGACGAGCACGGTGCCGATGATGATCATCCCCTTCAGTACGAGCTGAAGGTTCGAATTGATGTTGTGCAATTGCAGGATATTCGAGAGCAGGCCGAAGATCAGCACGCCGCAGAATGTGCCGATGAGGCTGCCGCGTCCGCCCATCAGGCTGGTGCCGCCGATGACCACGGCGGCGATGGCATCGAGTTCCAGCCCGGCGCCGGCATCCGGCTTGCCTTGCCTGTATTGCGCGACATAGAGCACCGCCGCCACGCCGGCCAGCAGCCCGGACATGGCGTAGGTGGCGATCTTGACGCGGCCGGCGGCGATGCCGGACAGCCGTGCCGCCTCTTCGTTGCCGCCGATTGCATAGACGTAGCGGCCGAACGGGGTGAAGCGCAGCGCCGCGCCGTAGATCAGGATCGCTCCGAGAAAGAACAGGCCCGGCATCGGAATCACGCCGAAGACCAGCGAGCGCAGCATTTCGAAATCGGCGGTGGCGTTCGACCCGGTGTAGACCGGCAGCACCGCATTGTTCTGGCCGGCGGTCAGCCGGGCGATGCCGAGCGCCGTCACCATCATCGCCAGCGTGACGATGAAAGGCTGCAGCCGCCCGGCAACGATGATGACGCCGTTGAGTGCGCCGAACAGCAGGCCGACGCAAGGCGCCACCAGCAACACGCCGACCACGCCGAATTTTGAGCCTACCTGCGGCAGCAGGTACCACAGCACGAGACTGCAGAGGATCACCCCGACAATGCCGGGCGTGACCAGCCCACGAACGCTATCCAGCCTGATGGCGTGGGTGGCCTGCGGGCCGGCACGGGATTTTTCGATGTTCAGGAAGATGAAGCGGGTGACCAGAATGCCGAGGCAAAGGGCGACTACGGCAACTGTCGGCACCCCCAGCACCACCGCCGGCGTGACGCCCGGAACCGTCAGCAGCATGGCGCAGACCACGGTGCAGATCGCCATCAGCGAGCCGACGGAAAGGTCGATGCCGCCGGTGATAATCACCGCCGTCATGCCGGTGGCGATCAGGCCGGTGGTCGACACCTGGCGCAGCACATCGAGCAGATTGCCGTAGGACAGGAAGATGTTGTTGCCCTTGGAGCTGATCGGCGAGCCCAGCACGCCGATCAGGAAGATGGCGATCAGGCCCCAATAGAGCTTTGTCCGGGACAGGATGTTCAAGATGCTCATGCGGCAGGCCTCGTCATGGTCCGGCGCGGCGCCGCGAGCCGCATGATGGCCTCCTCGCTTGCTTGCTTGCGCGAGAGGATCCCCGTCTGGCGACCATCGGCCATGACCAGGATACGGTCGGAAAGATGCAGCAGCTCCGGCAATTCCGAGCTTATGACGGCGATGGCGAGGCCGTCTCGCGCCAGCTTGAAGATGAGATCGTAGATCTCCCGCTTGGCGCCGACATCGATGCCGCGTGTCGGCTCGTCCAGCAACAGCACCCGCGGCCGCGCTGCCAGCCATTTGCCGATGACGACCTTCTGCTGGTTGCCGCCGGACAGTGTGCCGGCCGGCTGCTCGATGGTCCCGCAGCGAATGCCGAGCGCCTTGACCGCTTGCCGCGCCAGGCCTTGCTCGGCGGCCCGCGAGCGAAGGCCGAACCGCGCCAGCGCGCCGACCAGCGGCAGCGCGACATTGTCGGTAATCGAGGCCTGAAGATGCAGGCCTTGCGTCTTGCGGTCCTCGGTCACCAGAGCGATGCCGAGCCGGCGGGCGTCGCGCGGTGATCGGATTTCCACCGGCTCGCCATCGAGCCGGATTTCGCCGTCGGCACGTCCGCCGCTGGAGCCGAAGATGGTCTCCAGGATTTCGGTGCGTCCCGAGCCCAGCAGCCCGCCTATCCCCAGTATTTCCCCGGCGGCAAGATCGAAGGCGACGCCGTCGAGCGCGGTGCGCCAGCCGTGGCGGTCTGGTTTCGACAGCGACAGGCCGCTTACGGAGAGGACGACCTTGCCGCCGGGGCCACGCTCTTCCTGGGAAGAGGCAAGCAGGTTTCGCCCGACCATCGCCGAAATGATGGTGTTTTCGTCGAGCTTTGCCATCGCCTCGGTCAGCACATGGCGTCCATCGCGAAACACGGTGACCCGGCTGGCCAGCTGCATGACCTCGTCGATGCGGTGCGAGATGTAGACGATCGCTACGCCGCTTTCGGCGAGCTGGCGGATGATCCGGAACAGCCTTTGGCATTCGGCCGGCGAAAGCGCCGAAGTCGGCTCGTCCATGATCAGGATGCGCGCCGACATCGACAGTGCCTTGGCGATCTCGACCAGCTGCTGCTCGCCGACGCGCAAGCTGCCGACCCGCGCTTCCGGATTGAGCTCGATACCGAGCCTATGCAGCAGGGCGCCGGCGGCATGGCTGCTTGCCTTGTGGTCGACGATAAGTCCGGCGATCAGCTTCTCGCGCCCCAGGAAGATATTATCCGCAACGCTGAGCTCGGGGACGAGATTGAGCTCCTGGTGGATAATGGCGATGCCGGCATGCTCGGCGTCGCGGACCCCGGCGAAACGGACCGGATGGGCATCGACGTTCACCGTTCCGTCGTAATCCGTATAGATGCCGGAGAGGATTTTCATCAGCGTCGACTTGCCGGCGCCGTTTTCCCCCATCAGCGCATGGACCTCGCCGCGCCGCAGGTCGAAGCCGACATCGACAAGTGCGGCGATGCCGCCGAAGGTCTTGGAGATGTGCTCGGCGTTCAGAACGATGGCCGGGTCGGCGTCAGCCGCAACATCTCCGGACGTGCTGGAATTGCCAGGCTCCATGACAAGAACGGCCTCCCTTCCGTCGTCGTCGAATGTCCCAAACGCTAATCTAAACGTTTCGATCATGTCAAGCCGGTATCTGATGAGACGGGATTGATGCATTTCAATTCTTGCGCAAATCTGCGAGATTCCGTAGATATTGCAGCCAGAGGGCGGTGAAACGTTTCGAAAATGATGGCGTCAAGGCGAAAAAAGCAGCGAAAGTCCACGGCCCCGACCATGCTGCACGTGGCTGAAGTGGCGCGTGTTTCGGTCGCCACCGTCTCGGCGCTGATCAACGGCACCGCGACCGTCAGTCCCGAGCTCAGCCAGCGCATCGAACAGGCGATCCGAGACATCGGCTACAAGCGCAACGCGATTGCCCGCAGCCTGAAGATGGGTACGACCCGCACCATCGGGCTTACCGTTCCCCACATCACCAATCCGTTCTTCACCGATGTCGTTTCGGTTATCCAGCAGGCATTCGACCGCGCCGGCTATGCGGTTATGCTGTGCTGCACGGACGAGGATCTGAACACGCAGGATGACCAGATCAGGCTGCTGCTCGACCGGATGGTCGACGGGCTGATCGTTGCGCGCGTTGGCGACGGCGCGATCCTGAAGAGAATTGTCGACGACGCCAACGTGCCGGTGGTGCTGCTCGACCGCGTTTGCGAAGGCGTCGATACCGACACCGTCGTTCTCGACAACCAGCGCGCGGTGTTCGATGCCATCAGCTATCTGATCGATCTCGGCCACCGGCGGATCGGCTACATCTCCGGCTCGTTCGACATCTCGCCCATGCATGAACGCATGACAGGGTATCGCGAGGCACTCCAGGCCGCCGGTCTGCCGGTTGAGAATGAGCTCGTCCGTTTCGGCAATTTCCATGAAGTCGACGGCTACAACGCGACGATGCAGCTGCTTTCGCTGCACGACCGCCCGAGCGCGATCTTCTCGGCCAACAACCCGATGGTGATCGGCACCATGAAGGCGATCCGCGATATCGGGCTGTCCTGCCCCGAGGATATTTCGGTCGCCTGCTTCGACGATTTTCCATGGTCGGACGTGTTCCAGCCGCAACTGACCACGGTCGCACAACCGGTCAAGGCGATCGGCGAGCAGGCGGCCAATCTGCTGCTCGACCGGCTCGCCGGAAACAGGGACGCGCCGCCGCGCAAGTTGGCGCTCAAGGGACGCCTGATGATCCGCAATTCATGCCGGCCACTGGGGGCGATCGCACAAAGCGTCAGCGCCTGATGCATGTCGCCCAAAAGCATGCCCTCGGGCTTGAACCGAGGGTGCGCAGCGGTTTTGGGATAACAACATGCATCAAATAAGAAAGACCAATCATGCCGCTTCCGACAGCGATTTGTGGATGTCGGCCAGGATCTCGAACGACCGCACCCGCGCGGCGTGGTCGAAAATCTGCGCGGTAACCATCAGCTCGTCGGCGCCGGTGCGCTGCACGAACGCCTCGATGCCTTGCCCGACCGTTTCCGGGGCGCCGACGACGGCGCAGGACAGCGCCTGGCCAAGCATGGTTTTGGTCATCGGGTCGAGGTCGCGCTCGTACCCTTCGACCGGCGGCGGCAGTCGGCCGGGCCGGCCGGTGCGCAGATTGACGAAGGCCTGCTGCAGCGAAGTGAACAACAGCCGCGCCTCGGCGTCGGAGGGCGCCGCGAACACGTTGAGACCGAGCATGACGTAGGGCTTGTCGAGCTGTTTCGACGGCTGGAAGCGCGAGCGATAGATCTCCAGTGCGTGGTCGAGTTCGGCCGGTGCGAAATGCGAGGCGAAGGCGTAGGGCAGGCCGAGCATGGCTGCGAGCTGCGCGCCATAGAGGCTCGAGCCCAGAATCCAGATCGGCACCTGCTCGCCCTCGCCGGGCACGGCTCGGATACGCTGACCGTCTTCGGCCGGCTGGAAATAGCCCATCAGCTCGACGACATCCTGCGGAAAACTGTCGGCGCCGGCCTCGAGGTTGCGGCGCAGCGCGCGCGCCGTGCCCATGTCAGTGCCCGGCGCCCGGCCGAGGCCGAGGTCGATGCGGCCGGGATGCAACGCCGCCAGCGTGCCGAACTGCTCGGCGATGACCAGCGGCGAATGGTTGGGCAGCATGATTCCGCCGGCGCCGACGCGTATCGTCCTGGTACCGCCGGCGACATGGGCAATGACGACGGAGGTGGCGGCGCTGGCGATGCCCGGCATGTTGTGATGCTCGGCCAGCCAGTAGCGCCTGTAGCCCAGCCGCTCGGCATGGCGGGCAAGATCGAGCGAATTGGCGAGTGATTGCGAAGCGTTGCTGCCTTCGACGATCGGCGACAGGTCGAGAACGGAAAGAGCGGTCATGGCGTCTTAGGCCTCCAGGATTTTCTTCTGTCGCGCCATGGCCTCGAAGGCTGCACGGTCGGGAATGGCGATTTCGAGCGGGCCTTCCAGCACGTCGGCGAGTTCGGCGGCTGTCGCTATCTCGATCTGCTCGGTACGGCCGCCGAGATGATGCGTCGACAGCCGGTTGTTGCGGAGCGCATAACGGCGGCCCGGCAAGGCTCGTGCCGCGATTACGGAGGAAAGGAAGTGCGAGGTTGGGTGGGTCGATAGGAAATGGTTGCTGACCGAATAGTCGACCTCATAGTTCTGCTGCATGTCGAAGCGGTAAATTGTCCGCCAATCGCCGCCGACATTGGCCTGCAGCCGAAAATGATCGCCTGTCGCAACCATGCGGAATGTCTCATGTGGGGTCTTTTGCTCGAGACCCGGTCGAAGCAGGAGCGGCGCTGTCAGCGTCAGTCCGCCGAAGCCGACATCGGCAATGTAGGTTCGGCCGTCGAGTTCGACGCGCAGCAACATATGGCTCCGTGCGGTTATGGCATCATCGGGCTGGCCCCAAAGAACGCGTGCGGCAAGGCCGCTGACGACGAAGCCAAGCGCCTTCAGCACATGCATGAAAATGAGATTGTGCTCGAAGCAATAGCCGCCGCGACCCCGAGCGACGATCTTTTCCTGCAGCGAGGCGAGATCGAGACGAACCGGATGGCCTAGAAACGGATCGAGATTTTCGAACGAGATTGCCTGCGGGTGTAAGAGATGGAGCGACTTCAGCGTTTCCAGCGAAGTGTCCCTCAAGCCGGTGTATCCGATGCGGGCGAAATAGGCGTCGATGTCGAAGGAGATGTCGGTCATGGAAGGGAGCCCGGCTTTGACCGGCTCGATATAGGCATTCAATCCGGGCGCCGCAAACGCCGCGCGCCGGTTTGCGCTGCAGCACTGTCCATCTCCTCGATGAGTTCTTCTTCAACCACCGCCGTATGCTGCGCCGCCAGGAAATTGCCGACGTGGCCGAGGCCGTCGAAATGATCGCAGAACACCTTGATGACGACCAGCAGCGGCACCGCCATCAGCGCGCCGACGAAACCCCACAGCCAGGACCAGAAGGCAATTGCAATGAGGATCGCCACGGCGTTGATCTCTAGGCGCCGGCCGACCACCGTCGGCGTCACGAATTGGCCTTCGACGGTATCGCACAACAGCACGAAGGCCGGCGCCAGCAGCGCGTAGGAGATGCTGTCGAAGCTGATCAGCGCGATGATCGTGACAAGCGTGATCGTAATCAGCGCCCCGATATAGGGCAGGAAATTAAGCAGAGCCGCTGCTGCGCCCCAGACCTGCGGGTTGGGCACGCCGAGGGCCCAGAGGCCGAGTCCGATGACCACGCCCAGGCATGTATTGATGACGGCGACGGTAAGCAGGTAGTGCGAGATTTCACGTTCGACATCATAGACGACGCGCAGTGCCCGCTTCTTTTCGCTGAGACTGGGGAAGGATTCGACGATCTTCTCATAGAACATCGTGCCGGAGGCGAGCAGGAACAGCGACAGGACGAAGACGATGATGAGGCTGGTGCCCGCCGACAGCAAATTGCTGGCGGCTTGTGGGAGAAGGCCGGATTGCGCCATGGCTACCCTCTGGACGCCCGGCCCTTGGGAGGTCTGCGTCAGTCCCTCTATCTGCCGCGAAATCTCCATGATCCTTTCGAAAGGCCGCCGCAGTTGCGCGAGACGTTCGGTCAGCTGCTGGCCAATCACCGAGGTGTTATTGATGAGGTCGATGACCGGGCCGCTGAGCAGATAGCCGGCCACGGCAAGGATGCTGACCGACAGCACCACCAGCAGTGTCGCCGATATCACATCGGGCATGCCGTGTTTGCGCAGGAAGCGGACGATCGGCGTCAACGTCAGCGCCAGCAGGAAGGCCAGGATGACCGGCATGAAGAAGGCACGGGCGAAGGAGAGCGCGTAGATCGCCATAAGGATGAAGATGCCAACGAGCAGCGAACGCATCAGATGCATGTCCGCACGCGCCTCGACGCGCGGATCGGGGCTCTCTGCGGCGCCCGAAGCGGCGGGTTCGGCTTTCATTCTGGCCCTCGGCGGCACACTGCGATTGGTGTACGCTGTTGGCGGAAACGTCTTTGCGGCTTCAAGGTTCCGTTAGAGCGACGTGCGTCCGCTTGGACGCACAAAGTACGCTCTAACACTTTTGAATCTACGCCTCGTGCTTTCCGAAAATCGATTCCGATTGCGGGCCGATGCGTTAGCCGGCGCTGACGATGACCTTAGCCCTACGATCTTGCCGGCGAATCAGGCGGCTGGCGCAGCCACGGCGGGAATGGCCTTCGCCGTTTCCTTGCGCACGATCGGCGCCACCTTGGTGCCGTAGAGTTCGATCGCCTTCATGACCGTGGCGTGCGCTATGGTGCCGATTGCCATTTGCAGCAGGAAGCGGTCGTTGCCGAATATCTTGTGCTGGGCAACGATCTTTTCGGCCACCTGTTCTGGATTGCCGACGAACAGCGCGCCGCTCGGGCCGCGCGACTGGTCGAAATGTGCTCTCGACGTCGGACCCCAGCCGCGCTCGCGGCCGATGCGGTTCATCACCTCGGCCTGCGGCCCATAAAAATCATCAGCCGCCTGGTCGGTGGTCTCGGCGATGAAGCCGTGGACATTGAGGCTGGTGGCGAGATCAGCCGGATCGTTGCCGGCCCGTTTGGCCGCCTCCCTGTAGATGTCGAACAGCGGCGCGAACCGCGCCGGCTCGCCGCCGATGATAGCCAGCGCCAGCGGCAGGCCGAGTGCGCCGGCCCGCGCGGTGGATTGCGGCGTGCCGCCAATCGCGATCCAGATCGGCAATCTGTCCTGGAACGGGCGGGGGTAGACGCCGCGATCGTTGATCGGAGCGCGCAGCCTGCCCGACCAGGTCACCTTGACGCTGTCGCGGATGGCAAGCAGCAGGTCGAGCTTTTCGGCAAAGAGCTCGTCATAGTCTTCGAGATTGTAGCCGAACAGCGGAAAGGATTCGATGAACGAGCCACGTCCAGCCATGATCTCGGCCCGGCCGCTTGACAGAAGGTCGAGCGTCGCGAACTGCTGGAAGACGCGAACCGGATCGTCGGAGGAAAGCACGGTGACCGCGCTGGTCAGCTTTATACGCCTGGTGCGTTCGGCCGCTGCGGCCAGGGCCACGACGGGCGCTGAAGCCGCATAATCGGGACGGTGATGCTCGCCCAGCCCAAACACGTCGAGGCCGACCTGGTCCGCCAGCTCGATCTCCTCGATCAGGTTGCGCAGCCGCTCATGCGCACCGATGGCACCTGGGCCCGGTTCCGGACTGACGTCGGCGAAGGTGTAGAGACCGAGTTCCATCATCTGTCATCCTGGCGTTTTTGTTTTTCGCGCTACAGGTAGCGACCAGTCCGCCGCGCCGCCAGAGGGCCGGATGGTGAACAGTGCATGTCCGTTTCAGCCGAATTCAGCCGAAAAGGCGTCTCCCGGCTGCAACAGCTCAGAATTTCATGGCTGGCATACCGTTTTGGCGCTTGAACTCTGGGTTTTCACGCGTATGTAAGCCTCGCAAATTGACTCCAGGGAAGTGGACTTGGCTATCTATAGGGAAAAAGACGTTTTCGAGCGGCGCAATGCCGCAAACGAGGCAAAGAAGGCGCTTCTCGAGCGCTTCAAGGCAAAGCCGGCAGCGGACGATCCAGCGGTGCTGGCACGACAGGCCGAACGCAAGGCAATCCTCGAAGCCCGTGCGATACGCGAGGCCGAAAAGGCCAGGCTGAAGCAGGAAAAGCTGGCGCGCGAAGCTGCCGAAAAGGCCGAGCGCGAAGCTGCTGCCGAAGCAGCGCGTATTGCTGCGGAAGAAGCGGCGCAGGCGGAAGCGAAGATCCGGGAAGCCGAAGAGAACGAGCGCATCGCTCGTTTGCTTGCCGACGAGGCCGAGCGCAAGGCGAAGCGCGACGCGCGCTATGCGGCGCGCAAGCAGCGCACCGGCAGGACGCCTCCGGGCTTTTCCGCTCGCTAGCGCTCCTACAGCCCGATTTCACCAATCAAATTCAGGGCCGCCTTGCAGCGGCCCTGAAGGCGTTTGTGCTGCGGCCTTGCTGCAAAACTAGGCCGCGAGTTTCAATCCCATGATGCCGCAGACGATGAGTGCGATGCAGGCCAGCCTGATCGCGGTCGCAGGCTCGCCGAGCAGCCAGATGCCAAGCAGCGCCGTGCCGACGGTGCCGATGCCGGTCCACACAGCATAGGCCGTGCCGACCGGCAGCATCTTCAGTGCCAGTCCGAGCAAGGCAAGACTGACGACCATCGAGACAACCGTCAGGACAGTCGGCAGCGGCTTCGAAAAGCCATCAGTGTATTTGAGGCCGATCGCCCAGCCGATCTCGAACAGGCCAGCGAACAAGAGAACAATCCACGACATCGGAACGCTCCATTGGATTGCGGGTCGTCCCGGTCTTTTCGGAAAGCGCGAAGTCGTTTTCGCTGCATTGATCGCGAAGTCGCCTTCGCTGCATTGATATGGAAATTTCGGGTGCCCAATCAACAGCAGCGCCGACGGCATTTCAGGACCAATCGCTGGATGTCGATTGGTCCTGAAATGCCGTCGGTCATGACCTTGCGCCGAAACGCCGAGGCTTACTTGTCCTTGAGTTTGGTCGCCTTGACGGGCGGCGCTTTCAGGGTCGGGGCAGCGGCGGGTTTCTTTGCGTCCTTCTTCGGCTTGCGGGCTTCTTTGCCCGCCTTCATCGCACCTTTAGCCATGATTCGTTCCTCCGATTGTGGCAAGCGAAATGAACCAAGAGAAACGTCCGACCGCAAGAGGCATAATCTGGCGCGCCTGCGTCAGCCGGCGGCCGTCAACCGTTTCTAATTCGCTCGTAAACCGCGCTGGTCCGTGCGATGATCCTTTTTTGCACTGCAGCACAGCCCGTGCCTTCGCCGGGTGATGATCCGGCAGGCCGGTCAGGACGACAATGCGAATCCATATCGGCTGCGAGATGAGCTTCGATTTTCCGCAGGAAACGCCGTT
Source organism: Mesorhizobium sp. WSM4842 (assembly GCF_055901575.1). Taxonomy (NCBI): domain Bacteria; kingdom Pseudomonadati; phylum Pseudomonadota; class Alphaproteobacteria; order Hyphomicrobiales; family Phyllobacteriaceae; genus Mesorhizobium; species Mesorhizobium sp. WSM4842. The sequence goes on along the minus strand of NZ_CM148372.1, from coordinate 708,657 downwards.
GATCGCGATGCTCAACGTCCACTATTCCCGCGCGTCCGATCTCGATCGGCCGGATTTCCTGACCTCGAACCCGCCGGTACCGATCGAGAGCTACCGCGACAGTTTCGGCAATTGGTGCAACCGTCTTGTTGCCCCGCCCGGGCGCTTTACCTTCGGCACAGACGCGGTGATCCGCGATCCCGGAACCTTCGAGATCGGCGATCTGGTGGCGTGGCAGCACGAGGTGCGCGACCTGCCGTCGGAGACATTGCTGTTCCTGCTGCCCAGCCGCTATTGCGAGAGCGACGTGCTGGCGAGCGAGGCGTGGCGGCTGTTCGGCCACACACCGCTCGGCATTCCACGCGTGCAGGCGGTCTGCGATTTCGTCCACAACCACATTATCTTCAATTACGGCAATGCGCGGCCGACGCGCACCGCGGCAGAGGCCTATCGTGAGCAAAGCGGCGTCTGTCGCGACTTCGCCCATCTCGCCGTCGCCTTCTGTCGCGCCTTGAACATCCCGACGCGCTACTGCACCGGCTACATCAGCGACATCGGCCTGCCGAAACCGTGGTCGGACATGGATTTCGCCGCCTGGATGGAGGTCTATCTCGGCGGCCGCTGGCATGCCTTCGATCCGCGCAACAATGCGCCGCGCATCGGCCGTATCCTGATCGCCTCCGGCCGCGACGCAGCCGATGTGCCGCTGACCCATATTTTCGGGCCGGGCACGCTGGCCGGCTTCAAGGTCTGGACGGAAGAGGTCATCGAACAGGCGTCGGCGCAGCAGTCTTGAACCGCCGGATGCTTCGCGCGTTGTGAATGCCTGTGGAACTGCGGCGGCTGCGCCGTTAAGCTCGAACGCGTCGAGGCGCAGCCGAAGGGAGGAGCGAAGATGAAAATCGACGGCGGGTGCCATTGCGGCGCTATCACCTACGAAGCGGAGGTCGATCCGGAAAAGACCAGTATTTGCCACTGCATCGATTGTCAGCAGCTGACCGGCACGGCCTTCCGCGTGACCGTGCCGGCGCCGGAGGACCACTACCGGATCACCAAGGGCACGCCGAAGATCTACATCAAGATCGCATCGAGCGGCGCCAGGCGCGCCCAGGCCTTTTGCGGCGAGTGCGGTTCGCACCTCTATGCCACGTCGGTCGGCGACGGGCCGAAAGTCTACGGCATCAGAGTCGGCACGGCGCGGCAGCGCGAACAACTGATCCCGAGAAAACAGATATGGCACCGCTCGGCGCTGCACTGGCTGCCCGAGTTCGAAGGCATGACGACCGTCGAGGAGCAATAGCCTCTCAGTCGTCGCCTTCGACGACCCTTAGTCTCAGCTGACCGGTCTTGGAGTCGGCGACGCGCGCACCCGCTTCGGCCTTCGCGCTGGCCCCCGATCCGGCGTCGCCCTCCGTCGGCTGCGCGCCGAACTCCAGCGCCTCGATCTTCTGGCCGCGCTTGGTCACCTTCGACGTCGAGACGAGGATATCGTCGATATCCTTGGCCGACTGGCCGAAATGGCTCTGCAGCTTGCGCACCCGCTCGTCGAGGCGCGAGACATCCTCCATCAGCCGGATGACTTCGCCCTGGATCAGATGCGCCTGCTCGCGCATGCGGGCGTCCTTGAGGATCGCCTGGATGACCTGGATCGACAGCATCAGCAGCGACGGCGAGATGATGACGATTCGGGCACGGTGCGCCTTGTGGACAATCCCCTCGAAATTCTCGTGGATCTCCGCGAACACCGATTCCGACGGCACGAACATGAAGGCGGTGTCCTGCGTCTCGCCCTGGATCAGGTATTTTTCTGAAATATCGCGGACGTGCACCTCGATGTCGCGCCGAAACGCTTGGGCTGCGACCTTCTGCAAATCGACGCCTTCGGCGGCACGGATGGCGTTCCAGGCTTCCAGCGGAAACTTGGCGTCGATGGCAAGTGCGGGCGCGCCATTCGGCATCTTCACCAGGCAGTCGGGCCGGCTGCCGTTCGACAAGGTCGCCTGGAATTCGTAGGCACCGTGCGGCAGGCCGTCGGCGACGATAGCCTCCATGCGAGACTGGCCGAAAGCGCCGCGCGTCTGCTTGTTGGAGAGGATCGCCTGAAGCTGAACGACCTGGCCGGCGAGCGACTGGATGTTGCCCTGCGCCGTATCGATGACCGCCAGCCGCTCCTGCAGTCTGGCGAGGCTCTCATGCGTCGATTTCGTCTGCTCGGTCATGGTCTGGCCGAGACGGCCGGTCATCGCGTCGAGGCGTTGACCGATCGATTGTGTGAGTTCGGCCTGCCGCGCCCCGAACACTTCGGCGATGGCGCCGATGCGGCCCTGCATCTCGGCCTGGCTTTGCAAAATGCCGGCCATCCGCGCCTCCGCGTCACGGGCGTGGTCGGCGGCTTCGGCGGCAGCCACCGCACGCGCCTTGGCCGAGCGCCAGAGCGCGACGGCGAGCGCCACGAACAGGCCCAGAAACAGGATCGCGCCGAATGCCAGTGCGTGACCGAGCGTGATCGTGGTGGCGCCGAGCCGGGCGATTGGTTCGGACAGGATGGTGGTCAGGTCATTCATATGGGGCAGCATAGATGATTCGGTCTGACGGCACAGATCAAAACGTGAACGGCGCTGCAAATGCCCCGGTTGACGCTTTTCGTGCGAGGTCTTAGGTGAGACGCCATGTCGATCAAGCCGCTCATCATCCTTCCCGATCCCGTCCTGCGCCAGGTTTCGAAACCGGTCGAGCGCGTCGACGCCGCTTTGCGCAAACTGGCCGACGATATGCTGGACACCATGTATGATGCGCCGGGCATCGGTCTGGCGGCGATCCAGGTCGGCGAGCCGCTGCGCATGCTGGTGATCGACCTCGCCAAGGAAGACGAGCCGCCGGCGCCGCATGTCTTCATCAATCCCGAGATCCTCGAGAGCGCCGATCAGCGCTCGGTCTACGAGGAGGGTTGCCTGTCGATCCCGGATTACTATGCCGAGGTCGAGCGCCCTGCCGCCGTACGGGTGAAATATCTCGATCGCGATGGCAAGCTACAGGAGATCGGGGCCGAAGGGTTGATGGCGACTTGCCTGCAGCACGAAATCGACCATCTCAACGGTGTTCTGTTCATCGATCACATCTCGAAATTGAAGCGCGACATGGTGGTGAAGAAATTCAAGAAGCTTGCGAGGGAGAAGACGCCGGGCAGCAAGGCGCCGGGTAAGTTGGTGGGATAGGGCTCAAAAATGCCCCTGCGCGTCATCTTCATGGGTACGCCCGAATTCTCCGTGCCGACGCTGCGGGCGATCGCCGAAGCCGGGCATGAGATAGAAGCCGTCTATACCCAGCCACCGCGCGCCGCCGGTCGGCGCGGCCTGGAACTGACGCCGTCGCCGGTGCTGCGCGAGGCGGAGCGGCTGGGCGTCGAGGTGCGAACGCCGGTGTCGCTGAAAAGCGAGGCCGAGCAGCAGGCGTTCCGCGCCCTGCGGGCCGATGTCGCCGTGGTCGTCGCCTATGGATTGCTGTTGCCTAAACCAATTCTCGAGGCGCCGCGGCTCGGCTGCCTCAATGGTCACGCGTCGCTGTTGCCACGCTGGCGCGGCGCCGCCCCTATCCAGCGCGCCATCATGGCCGGCGATACTGAGACAGGCATGATGGTGATGCGGATGGAGGAGGGCTTGGACACCGGCCCGGTGGCGATGGTCGAAAAATGCGCCATCGGCCCCGACATGACGGCCGGCGAACTGCACGAGCGGTTGATGCACATTAGTGCCGCGCTGATGGCGAAAGCGCTGGCACGAATGGAACGGGATGCCCTGACATTCACCGCACAGGCGACGGAGGGGGTGACCTACGCCAAAAAGATCGATAAAGCGGAGACGCGCGTGGACTGGACGCGGCCTGCTGGCGAAGTCCACGATCATATTCGCGGCCTGTCGCCCTTTCCCGGCGCATGGTGCGAGACCGAAATTGGCGGCCGCTTGGAGCGGCTGAAACTGCTTCGCTCGACGCTTTCGGATGGCGCCGGCGAGCCGGGAGGAATTCTCGACGACCGGCTGACGGTCGCCTGCGGGTCAGGCGCGATCAGGCTGGTCGAAGTTCAACGTGCGGGCGGAAGGCCCATTGCCGCGCAGGAATTTCTGCGCGGGGCCAAGCTCGAAGAAGGAATGAAATTCTCATGAGCATGATGTCGATACGCGCGGCAACGCCGCGGGACCGCGAGGCGATCCGCCTCGTCGAGGAACACGCCTTCGGCCAGCAGGCGGAGGCCGGACTGGTCGACGCGCTGGTCAGCGGCGGCGATGCCATCGTCGAACTGGTGGCGGAAGAAGATGGACAGGTGGTCGGCCATATCCTGTTTTCGAGGCTTTTCGTGCAGAACGGCGGCAAGAGCTTTCCGGCGGTGGCGCTGGCGCCTCTGGCGGTCGAGCCGTCATTCCATGGCACTGGCATCGGCGGTGCGCTGGTCCGCGAGGCGCATATCCGGCTGAAGGACGCCGGCGAGGTGCTGGCGGTTGTGCTTGGCGATCCCGCTTATTATGGCCGCTTCGGCTACAGTCATGCGCGCGCCGAAAGGTTCGAAAGCGAGTATCAGGGCGAAGCCCTGCAGGCGCTGGCCTGGGGCGAGGCGCCTGAGACCGGCAAGCTGGTCTATGCTTCGGCTTTTAGCTCCGCGCTCGCCGCCTAACCTCATCCTGCTTAGGAATGCCGCGTTTTCGCCTCGACATCGAATATGACGGCAGCCTTTATGCCGGCTGGCAGCGCCAGGCAGACCAACCTTCGGTGCAGCAGGCGATCGAACAGGCGATCGAGAAATTCTGCGGCGAACGGGTCTCGCTGCGCGGCGCCGGCCGCACCGATGCCGGCGTCCATGCGACCGGTCAGGTGGCGCATGTCGATCTCGTCAAGGCATGGCCTGATGACAAGGTGCGCGATGCCGTCAATGCCCACCTGCAAACGGCCAAGGCGCGCATCGCCATCCTCAAGGCGGCCGTCGTGCCTGATAGCTTCGATGCGCGTTTCTCGGCGATCGGCCGCCACTATCTCTACCGCATCGTCAACCGGCGCGCGCCGGCGGCACTCGACAAGGGCAAGATCTGGTGGGTGCCGAAGCGGCTCGACGCCGAGGCCATGCACGAGGCGGCAAAGGTGCTGCTGGGGCGGCATGATTTCACCACGTTCCGCTCGACCCAATGTCAGGCCGACAACCCGGTGCGGACGCTCGATCGGCTGGATGTCAGTCGGCTGGGGGACGTGATCGAAGTGCGAGCCTCGGCGCGCTCGTTCCTGCACAATCAGGTGCGCTCGATGGTCGGTTCGCTGAAGCGCGTCGGCGAAGGCGGCTGGACAATTGCCGACCTGAAGGCGGCGCTCGGCGCGCGCGACCGTGCAGCCTGTGGCCAGGTGGCGCCGCCCGACGGCCTTTTTCTCGTTGGGGTAGATTATCCGAAAGTCGACTAATTCGGCGCACCGATGCCGAGCAGCGCCTGCAGGCCGAACAGAATGACCAGCGACGCCAGGAACATGCCGGCGAAGACGGCGGTGCCGACAGCCGCGCCCCTGCCGATGGCGACGTTTGTCATCCGCCAGGTCAGGATCATCGACAACGCAAACAAAAGCAGCGACGCCAGTACGGCGAACTCGTTGGTGGACGGCAGGAAAAGCCTGATCAACGCCGCTGGCAGCATCAGCCAGGCGATGATCGCCGACGCCCAGTTGCTGGCGACGACATAGTGGACAAAGCGTCCGCCAATGCCGGCGCGCGGCGCGACCAGGGCAAGGCCAACGAGCGGCAACACCCAGGCGCCGATGTCGACCGTCGCCAGACGGATCAGCATGCTGAAGCGCCCCGCGAATGCATTCGGATCGCCGATCTCGTTGGCAAGGCCGACCCAGCCGACGATCAGCGCCGGTGCCGCGACGATGATGGCGAAGAAGGAATTCCAGAAACCGTCGGCCGAAAGGTCGAGCTGGCGCAGCCCGTCGGCCTTGCCGAGCATCAGTCGCCAGGCGCCGGTCAGCGAAGCATAGGTTTCATCCGACGAAAGCATGATTACGGTATGCCTCGCTCGAACCAGTCTTCGATAAAACGCTGATAGATCTGCGTCAGCGTCTCGAGGTCGGCAAGCGCGACGCGTTCATCGACCATGTGCATGGTCTTGCCGACCAGCCCGAACTCGACCACCGGACAATAGTCCTTGATGAAGCGCGCGTCGGAGGTGCCGCCGGAGGTGGAAAGCGCCGGCTTCCTGCCGATCACCGCCTTGACCGAACCGCTGAGCGCTTCGATCAGCCGGTCGTCTCGGGTGAGGAAGACGTGACTCGGCCGGTCGCGCCAGACGAGTTCGTAATCGACTGGGGTCGTCTTGCCGGCCCGGTATTTCTTGCGCTTCGCCGCCTTGTCGAGACGGTTGTGGATTTCCGCCTGGATGGTGTCGGCGGTCCATGTGTCGTTGAAGCGGATGTTGAAGGTGGCGGTCGCCTTTGCCGGAATGACATTGGTGGCTGGATTGCCGACATCGATCGAGGTCACCTCCAGATTGGTCGGCTGGAAGTCCTTGGTGCCTTTGTCGAAGACCGGATGCAGCAAGGCGTCGACCAGCGTCATCAGCCCGCGCACCGGGTTGTCGGCAAGCTGCGGATAGGCGGCGTGGCCCTGGCGGCCGCTGACGATGATGCTGCCGGACAAAGAGCCGCGCCGGCCGATCTTGATCATGTCGCCCAGCGCCTTGGGATTGGTCGGCTCGCCGACGATCGACGCATCCCATTTCTCGCCCTTGGCGGCCGCCCATTCGAGTAGCTTTGTCGTGCCGTTGATGGCCGGCCCTTCTTCGTCGCCGGTGATCAGCAGCGAGACCGAGCCTTTCAGACCGCCTTTCGAACCGAGATGGCGCGCCACCGCGGCGATAAAGCAGGCGATGCCGCCCTTCATGTCGACGGCACCGCGGCCGAACATCTCGCCTTTGGCGATCTCGGCGGCGAAAGGCAGATGCGTCCATGAGGCCTCGTCGCCGACCGGCACCACGTCGGTATGCCCGGCGAACATCAGGTGCGGACCGTTGCCGGACCGCCGCGCATAGAGATTTTCGATATCGGGTGTGCCGTCCTCGGAAAATACCGGCCGCTCGACGGAAAAGCCGAGTGGTTTCAACATTGTTTCCAGTGTGCTCAGTGCCCCGCCCTCAATGGGCGTCACCGAGGGGCAGCGGATGAGGGCGGCGAGATTTCCAGCAGGATCGGTCGGCAACGTCATGGGCAAAAGCGATAGTCGAAAGCGCAAGGCCTGTCACGGCCAGACATAAGGGCCAGCCATCCCGCCGACATTATGGTTCTCATGGCGTATAGTCGAAGGCCTAACGCATGTCGCCCAAAAGCATGCGCTCGGGCTTAAAGCGCGTCGCACGAATCGCTTCAGACCCAACGCGCTTTTAGGCTGGATATTGGATGGACGGAGGCGACAAAAGGCCCAATGCTCACTAGGATCGTCAGTTCGCGGCCCGCACATGCGCCCAGTAACGGCCCTTGCCGGTGCGCTTGGCTTCGTAGAGCGCGTGATCGGAACAGGTGAGGAGGAGTTCCGGCTCGCCGCCGTCGGCAGGCGCAAAGGCGCTTCCAATGCTCAACCCGATGGGTATTGCGGTGCCCACGCCAAGGTCGAAAGGCACCGAAATCTTCTCAATGGCCCGCTTTGCCAGGTAGGTGGCTTCAATCTCGGATGTGTCGGGCAGCAGGATGACGAATTCGTCACCGCCGATGCGAAAGACCACATCCCCCGCTCGGAAAGCGCGTTTCAATCGTTCGGCCACCTTGCGCAGCAGCATGTCGCCGACCGCGTGGCCGAAGCGGTCATTGACGTGTTTGAAGCCGTCGAGATCCATGCTGAGCACGGCAAACGGCCTGCCGCCGTTTGCGGCCGGCGCCGCAAGCTCGCTGCACATGCCGCGCAGTTTCTCCTGGAGGAAGATGCGGTTCGGCAGGCCGGTCAGGGCGTCCTTGATCGCCAGATCGCGATTGTCCAGTTCGGCGCGGATCATGCGGGCGTTAATCGCATGATTTTGAAGCAACACGATGATGACGCCGGCCACATAGAACGGCACTTGAAATCCGACGATAGACATTCCGGGCGCTGGAGAAAACAGCGCGCCAACCAGGAAAGGCAGGCCTACGGCCAGCATAACGAATATGGCGTAGCGCGGAGTCGCTGCGTTGCGCGACGACACCACGCCGACGACGCCTGCGACATTCAGGGCAGCCAAAACGGCGAGCGCCATATGCCCGCTGACGACGCAGCCATAGCAGCCGAGGCCGAAAATCACCGACCACGGGCCCCCGGCGGCCATGAGGCCTGCCAGCGGCCCCGTTCCCCCACGCTTGCGGGCCCGCTCACATTCCCGCATCAGCAGGAAGCGGACGGCAAACAGGATGAGGTCGGCCGCGATCCAGGCGTAAGGCCACCGGTCGCCGGTGACGACCGCGGCGCTGACTGCCAGCACCAGGACGCTGATGGTGCCGAACAGGACAGCGAATTTGCGGTCGAAGGCGGTATCGAGAAGCCGCGCACGGACAGCTTCCGGTTCCGCTCTCATCGGCGAAGAAAACCAGGCGAACAGCCGCGCGCCGGCACTTCGCTTTCCGCGCGTTTTCGGGTTGGCCAAGGGTTCGTCGTGTGCCAGTCGAGCGCTCCGTGCCGGGCGACACAGTCTCCACGGGCATGCTGGACCAAGGTGATTAAGATTAGCTTAGGTACCTGGACGAGCCGACCGCAACGAACCGTCGATCAGGGTGATCTTTTGCCAGATCTTCCGCGACAGGTTGGAGCTCAGGGTTTCGATGTCGTTGACACCATCGACGACCACATTGTCGTTGACCGACTGGGCGAACAGCGCGGCGATCTTGCCGGTGATCGACAGCATTTCGGAGCAATAGTCGAGGTAGCGGGCGAGATCGGCACGGTCGGTTATGCGTGCCGGTGAATGCGATGTCGGCTTGAAATCGGTTGAAAGCGCTGCCGGATCTTTGGTCAGCTGATGCATGTCGATGACATGGATCAGCGATCGCAAGCTGTGAAGCTTGCGAAACACCTGCTTGCGCTTGATGCGCTCCTCGGTTCGGATCAGGGCCAGGAAGCCGAGCACCGCGAGGATGATCATGTTGATCAGGGATTCGATGCCTTGCACCGACTGGACGGCATCGTTGGTTCCCGAGATACGGCCGAGCGGCAGGATGGTGCCGACGAACAGGAACATCAGCGCGCCGGCGGCAATGGCGGCGATGACGACGCCGCGCAGCCACCAGATCGGCGCTTCCAGCGCCTTCGCCGCCTTGGCCAGATCACGCGACAGCGACACGAGTTCGATGGCGACGCCACGCAAGCCTGCATCGGGAAAACGCTCGGAGACGCGTTTTTCCAGTCGCTCGGCAGTTTCGATGATCAGTTTCGAATCAAGCGTGCGGTAGCGCATGGCTAGATACCCGACCGGCGCTCAGGATTCGGCCGGCGCATTGGTGCGTTTGCCGTAGCGATTGGGTCCGGGATCGCTTTTGAAGAAGGCCAAAATAATAAGGAGAATGGCGCCGACGATGAGAGAGATCAATGCGTAGTAGGTAGGCTTGCCGAAATCATGGAACCGCTTCGCCGTTAGCGCAAAGGTCGACCATGTCGAGACAACCACGGCGATCCACCAGGCGAGCGCCCAGTACTGACTTGCGGCAGTGCCTAGCGGCGTTCGCGAGAACTGGTAGAGCAGGAAAAGCTGAACCAGGAGCGGCAAAAGACCGGCCAAAACGTAGGCACTGGGGTTCACTCGCCCGGAAAGGCTGAAGAAAAGCCATAGAAATCGAGGTTTGTCGAGCAAGCGGGTGCGTCCGTTTTTTGCGAACGATCAATCGCGAAGCAGTTCGTTGATCGAGGTTTTGGAGCGGGTCCTGGCATCGACGCGCTTGACGATGACGGCGCAGTAGAGGCTCGGACCGGGCTCGCCATTGGGCAACGGCTTGCCGGGCATCGAGCCGGCGACGACGACGGAATTGGCCGGCACTTCGCCGTAGAAGACCTCACCGGTGGCGCGGTCGACGATCTTGGTCGACTGACCGATGAAGACGCCCATGCCGAGCACCGAGCCCTCGCGCACGATGCAGCCTTCGACCACCTCGGAGCGTGCGCCGATGAAGCAATTATCCTCGATGATGGTGGGGCCGGCCTGCATCGGCTCCAGCACGCCGCCGATGCCGACGCCGCCCGACAGATGCACATTCTTGCCGATCTGGGCGCAGGAGCCGACCGAGGCCCATGTGTCGACCATGGTGCCGCTGTCGACGTAGGCGCCGACATTGACGAAGGACGGCATCAGCACGGCACCTGGCGCGACATAGGCGGAGCGCCGCACGATCGACGACGGCACGGCGCGGAAACCTGCCTTCTCGAAATCGATGGCGCTCCAGCCGTCGAATTTCGACGGCACCTTGTCCCACCACACAGCCTGGCCGGGACCACCCTTGATGATCTCCATCGGGTTGAGCCGGAACGACAGCAGCACCGCTTTCTTCAGCCACTGGTTGACATGCCATTTGCCGTCGGCCTGCCGCTCGGCAACGCGGGCGATACCCCGGTCGAGCAGGTCGAGCGCCGACTGGATGGCGTCGCGCGTCGCGCCGCGGGTTGCCGTCGAAATCGTCTCGCGTTCCTCGAAGGCTTCTTCGACTGTGTTTTCGAGACTCGCCAGTTCGGGCTTCGACATGAATTCGCTCCATTACCAAGCTGTTAAGGGGCCGCACCTTAACCTGTTTTGAAAGTCGCCGGACCCTATGTGAAGGCTTGGTGAGGGTCAATCGCGGCTGCGTCACGGGACGGCGCCAGTGAATAATTGGGCAAGTGAATAATTGGACGGGTAGGTAATATGACTCCTATGGAAAAGGCGGGGTGGACGCCGCTGCCGCATTCGGACGAGGATCTGGAGCGGTCGAAAAGCGTGCCGGACACGCCGCAGACGCGTGCCGAGACCTACCGGCTGGCCTGGAACGATCCCGACTTCATGACGCGGCGCGAATTGCGCGCGGTCAGACTGCAGCTCGAACTGTTGAAGCCGGAGATGATCCTGGCCGAACGCGGCATCCGCTCGACCGTCATCCTGTTCGGCGGGGCGCGCATCCCCGAGCCGGACGGTGAAGCCTGGGCAGCCAAAAACGAGACGCAGAAGAAGAACCTCGAGAAAAACAGTAAATATTACGAGGAAGCGCGAAAATTCGCCCGCCTCTGCTCGCAGCAGTCGGCCACCTCTTATTATCGCGAATTCGTCGTGGTGACAGGCGGCGGACCCGGGGTCATGGAAGCCGGCAATCGCGGCGCCGACGATGTCGGCGCACCGTCGATCGGCCTCAACATCGTGTTGCCGCACGAGCAGGCGCCGAATGCCTATGTGACGCCGGAGCTATGTTTCAACTTCCACTATTTCGCTGTCCGCAAGATGCACTTTGTCATGCGCGCCAAGGCTGTCGCGGTGTTTCCGGGCGGCTTCGGCACGATGGACGAATTCTTCGAGACGCTGACCCTGATCCAGACCGGCCGCATGGAGCGCGTGCCGGTGATCCTGTTCGGCAAGGCGTTCTGGAAACGGGCGATCGACCTCGATTTCCTCGCCGAGCAAGGCACGATCACCCCCGGCGACCAGGACATCATCGATTTCGTCGACACCGCCGACGAGGCCTGGGGGATCATCAGCCGCTTCTACAAGCTTTAGCCGTGGGCTGTATCGATCCGGCTGCACGAAGCAACTGCCTCAAGCGGTGACGTCGACGATCGCGGTGAGGAATTCGGCAAGGTCGTCGGTGACGAAATCCACATCGTCCTCGTTGGCCGGGTCACGTTCCCAGATCTCCGAGAAGGTCGGCTCGAAGTTGCGCGGCACGACCAGCACCGTGGTCATGCCCAGCGATTTCGGCACGGACAGGTTGCGGGCCAGATCCTCGAACATCACCGCATTGTGGCCGGTGACGGCGTGGAGTTCCGCAAACTTCTCGTAGGTGCGGCGCGCCGGCTTGGGGTTCAGCCCGGCAGCGACGATATCGAAGATGTCGTCGAAATGGTCAAGGATGCCGAGTTGGCGCGCGGTGCGTTCGGCATGCCTGCGGTCGCCATTGGTGAAGATGAACTTGCGGCCGGGAAGCTGGCGGATGGCGGTGCCGAGAACGGGATCGGGAACCAGCCAGGAATAGTCGATATCATGGACCTTCTCGAGAAAATCGTCGGGATCGATGCCGTGGCGCGCCATCAGACCGTTCAGCGTCGTGCCGTATTCCCGGTAGAGTTCCTTCTGCAGCTTGCGGGCATCGTCGCGTGGCAGCGTCAGCAGTTCTCCGACATAGGCGGTCATCTTCACGTCGATCTGCGAGAACAGGTTCGAATGGTGCGGATAGAGTGTGTTGTCGAGGTCGAACACCCAGTCGGAGACATGGGCAAAACGGGCGGGATCCGGGAGCGTGGTCATGCAATCCTTATGGCACGAAGCAGTGCTTTTGGCAGAGGCTTTATCCACAACTTATGCGCGTTGCGAGTGGCGAAAATGGCGCCATGATTCAAATTTTAAGCATCGCCGAAAGGTGGCATTCAGGGCTTGCTGGCACAGAGTCGGTTCAGGGGGAACCAGCGATGAGCCGCATATTTCTGAAGTCTGCCGCCGTCGCTTTCGCCTCCGTCGCGGCCTCGCTTTTGTTGACGCTGATCATCGTCCCGGCAATCGGCTTCCCGTTCAACCGCACGATCTGGCTAACATCAACGGTCTGCCCGCTCGCGCTTGCCTGGATCGCTAGCGCCTACACCTTCTGGCAGGGTGAGAGGTTGAAAAGCGCCCATCGCGACCTCGCCCGCGCTCATGCACAGCTCGCCGCAGCGCATCGGCGCCTGTCGGAAAAGGCGAGCCGCGACGACATGACCGGCATGCTCAACCGCGAGAGCTTCTTTGCGGCGCTCGAGGCCTCCCGGCGTAAATCCGATCGCGGTGCGTTGCTGATCATCGATGCCGACCACTTCAAGATCATCAATGACAGCTACGGCCATCTGACCGGCGACGAGGCGCTGCTTCTGATTGCAAGCGCGATCGAGCGCGGCGTGCGCAGCGGCGACGTGATCGGCCGCATCGGCGGCGAGGAATTCGGTGCGTTTCTGGTCGGCGCCACCGAACAGGAAGCCAAACGCGTCGCCGAACGCATTCGCGGTGAAGTCGAGCTGATCCGCTTCCGTCCCGTCGATGAGCGGGTCATACCCCTCACCGTCAGCATCGGCGGTGTCACCTGCGGCGAGGATGCCGGCGTATCGGATCTGATGCGTGCCGCCGACCACCGCCTTTACCAGGCCAAGCATCGCGGCCGCAATCTGGCCATCTTGGACAGGGACATTTCCGAAGCGGCCTGAGCGGTCCCGCTCATTGAGAAATCCTAACGCTGTTTGGGCGCAGCCGGGCCGCTTACACGGCTTAAGCAAAGTGTGCAGCTAGGTCTTGGCACGGAATTGGCATTGGCCTGCCGGCTGGGCGACCACCTCGGCAAGGTGATCGGCGTGTAGAAGGCCGGCTCAGCCGGCCTGCCGAGGGATCGTGGCCACAGTGCGCCACCAATAACGCCGGCGCCGATCGGCTGGAGCGTCCGAGCCTGCCCAGCATCTAAAGTTTCGCCGGGTCGAGCGGCGGCTTGCCCTTGTGGCGTCCGATGATCGCTGCCATTTCGGCGACGTTTTGGAAGGCATCGCGCAAAACGTCGAAGGACGGCAACACGAAATAGGCGCGCTGGAACTTGTCGATCTCGTAGCTGGTGCGCATCACTGTTTCCAGATCGAAGGGGACATGGTGCGCGTCCTTGCTTTCAATCGCGAATTGAAGTTCCGCAAAGGACGACATCAGCCCGGCGCCGAAAGCCTTCAGCGGTTGGCCTGCTTCCTGTATCAGCCCGTATTCGACAGTGTACCAGTAGAGGCGGCTGATCATCTCGTCGCCGCCGAGCGCGATCAGATGCTCGGCCTTCTCGCCATACATCTGCATGAAATCGGCAAAGACCGGCTGCGTCAGCGCCGGCACATGGCCGAAGAAGTCGTGGAACATATCCGGCTCGACGATGTAGTCGAGCTCTTGTTTCGTCCGCAGCCAGTTGGTCACCGGGAAGCGGCGGTTGGCGAGGTGGACGAAGAAGGCTGGCGCGGGAATGAGGCCCGGCACGGCGACGATTTCCCAACCGGTAAGCTTGCGCAGCTTTTCGCTGACGACACCGAAATCCGGAATCTTGTCGAGCAGACCCAGCGTGGCGACGCCGTCGAGATAGGACCGGTGTGCCAACTTTTTAGTCAGCTTCGTCTGGCGGTCGCACAGTGTACGCCACACCGCCTGCTCGTCAGCAGTGTAGTTGTAGCTCTGCTCAACGGTGAAATCGGCACGGCAGACCGAATAGTCGCCGCGAAGGCCTTGTGCCGCGCATTCGCGGGCGTAATCGGCAACGCTCATCGTCATGGCTGTTCTCCCTGGAAATCACGATTAACATTATAAAAGTTTAGCCGGGTCCGGTGAGGCAAATCCGCTTTGATGATGGCCCGAACAGGCGATTTGAGGTAAAAGCCACCACAGAAAAGCTGCAGGAGAGTGAAAGTGCCTCAGTTTGACGATTTTGAGATCAAGATGCTCGATATCTTGCAGCGTGATGGGCGCAAGCCGGTGTCCGAACTGGCCCAGGAGATCGGCCTTTCGACGACGCCATGCGCGCGCCGCTTCGAGGCTCTTCAGAGCGCCGGCATCATCAAGGGCTTTGCCGCTGTGCTCAGCCGCCGCGCCATCGGCCTGATGGTCGAAGTGTTCATTCAGGTGCGCTTGGTAACCCACAGCGACGGTTCGCCCGAAACCTTCATCGCCGCCGTGCAGCGCATGGACGAGGTGTCGTCCTGCTGGACGATGACCGGCGACTACGATTTCCTGCTGCATGTGATGGTGCCGTCGGTCGATGAGCTCAACGCCTTTGTCATGCACCGGCTGATGCGGCTCGACGGCGTGCGCGATGTCCACACGCAGCTCGTGCTGCAGAACATCAAGGGGCCGGGCCACGTACCGCTTGGGCACCTCAGGCGATGAGTCTATATCTCGCCGTCTGCATTTCTGCGGAAAAGCTGCACGGAAACTGCTGAACCGGGCCAGCTGCAGGCCCAGATCGCCGACCAGGATGACCGGACCGCCATCGCAAAAGGTCCTTCATGAAAATCGTCCTGATCAATCCGCCGCATACCGCAATCGGCAGCCGCGTGCCCGACGACCATTTGCCGCCGCTCGGCCTGCTGGCACTGGGCGGCCCCCTGATCGACGCCGGCCATGACGTGCGGCTCGTCGATGCCGAGTTCGGACCGATGCCGCTTGCCGCGGCTGTGCAAGATGCGTTGAGCGATCATCCCGATTGCATTCTGATCGGCCATTCCGGTTCGACCTCGGCGCACCCGACAGCCTTGGAGATTGCACGAATGGTCAAGCACCGCGGCCCGGCGACGATGGTGATCTATGGCGGTGTGTTCCCGACCTATGACTGGCGCGACATCCTTGCCGAAACGGATGTCTTCGACTTCATCGTGCGCGGCGAAGGCGAGGCGACCATCGTAGCCCTGGTCGAGGCGCTGGACAGGCGCCGGCCGCTGTCTGACGTGGCGGGCATCGCCTTTCGCGACGATTTGCGCCGTCCCTTTGCCACCAAGCCGGCAGGCACCATCGCCGACCTTGATGAATACCGCGTCGGCTGGGACCTGATCGATGTCAGTCGTTACAGTTATTGGGGCGGCAAGCGCGCGGTGGTCATGCAGTTTTCCCGAGGCTGCCCGCATCTGTGCAACTATTGCGGCCAGCGCGGCTTCTGGACGCGATGGCGGCATCGCGACCCCGTGAAATTCGCGCAGGAGATCGCCTGGCTGCACCGCGAGCACGGCGTCGAGCTGATCAACCTTGCCGACGAGAACCCGACCTCGTCCAAAAAAGCCTGGCGCGCCTTTCTCGATGCGATGATTGCGCAGAACGTGCCGGTGCTGATCGTCGGCTCAACCCGCGCCGACGACATCGTTCGCGATGCCGACAGCCTGTATCTCTACCGCAAGGCAGGGGTCATCCGTTGGCTGCTGGGCATGGAAAACACCGACGAGCAGACGCTTGCGTTGATCCGCAAGGGCGGCAGGACTTCATCCGACCGCGAGGCGATCCGGCTGCTGCGCCTCAATGGCATCCTGTCGATGGCGACCTGGGTGGCCGGTTTCGAGGACGAGCGTTTTCGCGATCTCTGGCGCGGTTTTCGCCAGCTCATCGCTTATGACCCGGATCAGATCCAGGCGCTCTATGTCACGCCGCACCGCTGGACGCCGTTCTTCCGGATCGCCAGAGACCGCAAGGTGGTCCAGTTGGACGCCCGCCTGTGGGACTACAAGCATCAGGTGCTGCAGATGACCCGGCTCAAGCCGTGGATGCTGTTCTTCAGCGTCAAACTGATCGAACTGGCGGTGCAGTCCCGGCCCAAGGCCCTGGCGCGCATCCTGTTCCACAAGGATCCAGAGCAACGGCATTCGATGCGCTGGTATACGAAAATCGGCCGCCGCGTCTGGTTCCGTGAAGTCTGGGGCTTTCTCGCGCGGGATCGCCGTCTTGAGGACGGGCCGACGCTGGCCGCGTTCTGGGGTGCACCGCAGGACGAGGAAGAGCAATCGATGACGTTCGTACATCAGGTCCGCAAGCCTGCCGAACCCGCCATCGGGATTTCGCCGAGCGCCTGAGCCCAACAATGCCCGGCAAGCTGTCAGCCTGCGCTCAAGGCACGATCAGCGTGCCGGCGCCGTGTTCGGTAAACAGTTCGAGCAGCACGGAATGCGGCGTCTTGCCGTTGAGGATGACGACGCCCTCGACGCCGCGCTCGATCGCCTCGATGCAGGTCTCGACCTTGGGGATCATGCCGCCCGACACCGTGCCGTCCTTGATCAAGGCCTTGGCCTCGGCCACGGTCAGCTCATCGATGAGCTTCTTGCTCTTGTCGAGCACGCCGGGCACGTCGGTGAGGAACAGAAGGCGTGTCGCCTGGCAGGCACCGGCAATCGCGCCGGCGAAGGTGTCGGCATTGATGTTGTAGGTGTGGCCGTCGCGGCCCGGCGCCACCGGCGCCAGCACCGGGATCATTTCGGACCGCGCCAGAAGGTCGAGCAGCGTGCGGTCGACCTCGATCGGCTCGCCGACGAAGCCGAGATCGAGCACGCGCTCGATATTGGAGTCCGGGTCGATCATGGTCTTGCGCGCCTTTTCGGCGAAAACCATATTGCCGTCCTTGCCGCACAGGCCGATCGCCCATTCGCCCTCGGCATTGATCAGCGCGACGATCTCCTTGTTGATCGAGCCGGCCAGCACCATCTCGACGATCTCGACCGTCTTCTGGTCGGTGACGCGCAGGCCGCCCTCGAACTTCGATTCGATGCCCATCTTGCTCAGCATGGCGCCGATCTGCGGCCCGCCGCCATGGACGACGATCGGGTTGACGCCGGATTGTTTCAGCAGCGCGATGTCGCGGGCGAAGGCCTTGCCGAGTGCAATGTCGCCCATGGCATGGCCGCCATATTTCACCACGACCGTCTTGTTTTCGTAGCGCTGCATATAGGGCAGCGCCCTCGAAAGCAGAGCGGCCTGCATTTCGGCGGTGGCGGCGAGGTCCGTCATCGGCATGGTTCCCAGCTTGGCATGAACGGCGGCGTCTTAGCGGGAATTGGAGCAGGGGGCAAACGGCTTTGCTGTCACATCAGGTGAAATCGGCCCGCTTTTATGCCGGCAACTGCAGCGGCGCCCGCCGCTCCTGCCATCCCGAAATCTTTTCCATTTGCGCGGCGAAGGACAACAAGGTCTCCTCGTCGCCGGGTCGGCCGGCGGCCTGGATGCCGAGCGGCAGGCCGGCATCGGTGACATGGACAGGCAGCGCGATCGACGGCTGGCCGCTGACGTTCTGGATCGCCGGCCAGTGGGTGAACCATAGGCTCTTGTCCATCAACTGGCCGAACAGCGGCTTGAATTTCAGCAGACGGGCAAGCCGCAGCCTGTCGAGCACGTCCTCTATGAACGCATCGGCGCCCTTCGGGTCCATGGCGCCGCAGGCGAGCGGCGGATGGGCGATAACAGGCATCAGCACGGCATCGTACGGCGCGGTCTCGGTGATCAGGCGGCGCGACGTGGCGTGCAGCCGCTGCAGGCCGGCGTAGATCTCGCCGGCCGAGACGATCTCGCCGAAGCGGCTCATCAGACGCGTGGCGCGCTCGACGTCGCCCGAAACGGAGCGGCCGACGCGCAAGACTTCAATGCGCATCGCGCCGGCAACTGCCGCAGCCACCGTCCTGGCGAAGTCGGCGATGAAGTCGCGGCCGATATAGGACAGATCGATCTCCTCGATCGTGTGGCCGCCTTCGCGCGCCAATGCCACAGCCGTGTCCAGCGCCGTCAGCGTCTCGGCCGATATCGGCAGGCCAAGCGGCGATTTCCGATAGACGGCCAGTTTCAGCTTGCCGGGGTCGCGCGCCGCCGCGGCGGCAAAAGTTCCCCTCGGCGGCGGCGCCGCATACGGTGACAGCGGATCGGGTCCATGCGTCAGGTCGAGCAGCAAGGCCGAATCCCGGACCGAGCGGGCAACGGCGTGGTCGACGACCAGACCGTACCAGCTTTCGGTGACGAGCGGCGACAGCGGCACACGGCCGCGCGAGGTTTTCAGCCCGACCAGCCCGGTGCAGGCGGCGGGAACACGGATCGAGCCACCGCCATCCGAAGCATGTGCCACCGGCACGACGCCGGCCGCGACCAGCGCCGCCGCACCCCCGGACGAGCCGCCGCTGGTATGGGCCGTATTCCACGGATTGCGGGTGATGCCGAAAGCGGTGGATTCGGTCATCAGCCTCAGCCCATGTTCGGGCGAGGTGCTGGTGGCGATCGGGACAAGGCCGGCGGCCAGATGGCGTTCGGTCATCACCGAGTCGAAATCGGCAACGAAAGCCGGAATGCGGCTGCCGCCGTGCGTCGGCACGCCTTTCATGGCGATGCCGAGATCCTTCAGGGCAAAGGGCACACCGGCCAGTGGCAGCTTGCGGTCGATGGTTTTCGCCCGCGTCCGCGCCGCCTCGTAAAGCGGCTCGGCGATGGCATTGATGTCCGGGCGAGTGGCCTCGGCCCGCGCGATCGCCGCATCGATGAGCTCCTGCGGCGAGATTTCTCCCTTGCGCACCAGGCCGGCCAGGCCGATTGCGTCATGTTCCCACAAGGCCTGTTCGACGGACATTCTTGCTTCCCCCAAATATTGGCAAGCTAGAGCATCGGACCCAAAAGTGGAAACCGGTTTTGAGAAAATCCGATGCTCAAACAAAATCGGCTCTTTTCTTGGCAATCGAAGTTCACGACGCTCTCGCTGCCCAGAACGCTTCCGCCGTTGCAAATAGATTGCAATCGCCTAATTTGACAGCCGATGACGCCGCAGGATATCAGCAATCTGATTGTCCGGACTTCGATGAAGGACCGGGCTGCGTTCGATCTGCTCTACCGGCAGACCAGCGCGAAACTTTTTGGCGTCTGCCTTCGTGTATTGAAGGACCGGGGAGAGGCAGAAGAGGCGCTGCAAGAGGTCTTCGTCAAGATATGGACGAAGGCGGATCGTTTCGCCGTCTCGGATCTAAGCCCGATTTCCTGGCTGGTGGCCATTGCGCGCAATCATGCGATCGACCGGATAAGGGCGCGGCGAGAGCCTGCCGCCTACATCGATGCCGCGCTGGACGTGGCCGATCCGGCGCCGGGACCGGAGGCTGCGGCTGTTGCGGGCGGTGAATCCGAGCGCATCTATCGTTGTCTCGATGAATTGGAAAAGGACCGGGCGGCGGCCGTCCGGGGCGCCTATCTGGACGGCGAAAGCTATGCCGAACTGGCCGCACGCCATGGCGTGCCGCTGAACACGATGCGGACCTGGCTGCGGCGCAGCCTGTTGAAGCTCAGAGAGTGTCTGGAAAGATGACGCCGGCAGAGGATAGCGGACCGGAACCTGGGGGCGACGACCTGTTCGCCGCCGAATACGCTCTTGGCGTGCTTGACGCGGACGAACGCGAGATCGCGTCACGCCGCATCGACGCGGACGCCGCTTTCGCGCGCCTTGTCGATGCCTGGGAGGCGCATCTTTCGCCGATGGCCGCCGCCTATCCGGAGACAGAGCCCCCGATCAGGGTCAAGGAGGCATTGGATCGCCGGCTGTTCGTTGCAGGGCCTCGCGCCGGTCTGTGGTCGAGCCTTGCCTTCTGGCGCGGCCTTGCCGCCGCTGCTGTCGCGGCGCTGGCGATCTATGTCGCCGTGCCGTACTTCAATCCGCCGGTCGAGCAGCCGCGGCTCATCGCCTCGCTGGCTGCCGACGGCAGCGACGTCAAATACCTTGCCGTCTATGACGCCGCCCATCGCGAGGTTGGCTTGTCGCATGTCTCCGGCGAGCGCGCCGCCGGCAAGGATTTCGAGCTGTGGATGATCGAGGGCAAGAACGCGCCGGTCTCGATGGGCGTCATCCCGGCCGGTCAGACCGCGCGTATGACCATCTCCCCGGCCGTGCAGGAAAAACTTGCGCAGGGCGCCGTTCTTGCGGTCAGCCTTGAACCGGCCGGCGGTTCGCCGACCGGCCAGCCGACCGGCCCTGTGGTCGCTGCGGGCGATCTGAAGAGCATCTGATCGCCTCTGTCTGCCGACTTTTCGAGAAGATTTTAAATCTATCGCCTGTGGTGACGTTAGCTTGGAAGCATGCAGGCTGTAAGGTTCCTGCCCTGAAAATCATGCTCGCCGTTATAAAAAATAAAATTTTCTCCTGAACGGGCGAAACTCGGGCATTTATCCCCCGTATCTCCTTGCGCCCCAAAAGAGGGGAAGAAATAAACTGAGGAGATAGAAATAATGCGTAAGTTCGCCACCCTTTTGCTTGCCGGAACGGTCGCCGTCTCCGCGCTCGCCACCGCGGCCTATGCCGAAAATCCGATGGTCGGCGGCGCCGCCATGTATGCCACCAAGAACATCGTCGAGAACGCCGTCAATTCGAAGGATCACACGACGCTGGTCGCGGCCGTCAAGGCCGGCGGTCTCGTCGACTCGCTGCAAAGTGCCGGTCCCTTCACCGTGTTCGCGCCGACCAACGAGGCCTTTGCAGCACTTCCGGCCGGCACCGTCGACACGCTGCTCAAGCCCGAAAACAAGGACAAGCTGGTCAAGATCCTGACCTGCCACGTCATCGGTGCCAAGGCGATGGCCGCCGACGTCGCCAAGATGGCCATGGACGATGGTGGCGCGCACAAGGTCAAGACGGTTGGCGGCTGCGAGCTGACGCTCAAGGCCGACGACGGCAAGGTCACCGCGACCGACGAGAACGGCAATGTCGCCAATGTGACGGTCGCCGATGTCGAGCAGTCGAACGGCGTCATCCACGTCATCGACAAGGTTCTCCTGCCGAAGATGTAACGAAGGGGTCGTCGCCAGCGAAGATATGGCGGAGGCACGATGCCGAGTGCGCGGGTTCCGCTTGCGTGACCCGCGCAATCGGCAACCGTACACTCCGCGCCGTCCGCTGTAGGCGTGGGGCAGGTGCGGAGTGCCCGTTGTCGGGAGCTGGCCGTCACCAGCTTTTGATTTCCATGTGACGGCCGAATTTGGCAAAGGACATAGGGAGGAATGGTGATGATCCGGCGCGATTTTCTTTGGAGCGGTGCCGCTGTGGCATTGTTGGCAGGCACGGCAGCAGCGCTGCGCATGGGCCGGCCGCAGGACGCACACGCGACCGAAACCTTCGAGGTCACCAAGACCGAGGCCGAGTGGCGCGCGATCCTGTCCGATGCGGCTTTCAATGTGCTGCGCAAGGAAGGCACCGAATATCCCGGCACCAGCCCGCTGCTCAACGAACACCGCAAGGGCATCTTCGCCTGCGCCGGCTGCGACCTGCCGCTCTATTCCTCCGAGACGAAGTTCGATTCCGGCACCGGCTGGCCGAGCTTCTGGCAGGAGATTCCCAACGCCGTCGGCATGACCGTGGACAGGTCCCTCGGCATGACCCGTACCGAGGTGCATTGCCGCCGCTGCGGCGGTCATCTCGGGCATGTCTTCGACGACGGCCCGCCGCCGACCGGCTTGCGTCATTGCATCAACGGCGTCGCCTTGACCTTCAAGCCGGCCACCGCCTGACCTAAAGCGCTCGCGTTTGACCGGCCTCACGCGACGCGCTTTAGGCTGTTGTCTTATGCATGTCGTTATCGCAAAACCGCTGTGCACTTTTGCGCGACATGCATTAGAGCGCCGCGCGTCCTTTGGACGCGCAAAGTTGCGCTATCAGTGTCCGCCACCTCCGCCCGCCGGTTCTGCCGTTTGCGGATGACCATGGTGAAGATCGCCAGCGTGGCGAACAGCGCCGTCAAGAGATAGAACACGTCCATGAAGGACAGCAGCGAAGCCTGCTGCTGGACCATAGCAGACAGTTTGGAGATCGCCGCCTTGGACGCGTCCAGGCCGGCATTCTGCTGGAAGTCGAGCGTCATGTTCTGCAGCTTGGTCTGCGCCTCGGCACTGCCCCATTGCACATGCTCGGCCAGCCTTGCGTAGTGGAAGGCGTTGCGATCGATCAGCACGGTGTTGATGACGGCAAGGCCGACAGCGCCGCCGAGATTGCGGGTGAGGTTGAACAGGCCGGATGCATTCTTCAGCCGGTCAGGCGGCAGCGTTCCCAGCGCAATGTTGTTGATCGGCACCATGCACAGCATCATCGAGGCGCCGCGCAGGATCTGCGGCACCAAAAGCTCCCAGAAATCCCAGTCGGCTGTCAGATAGGTCATGCGCCAGGTGCCGGCTGCGAAGCCGAAGAAGCCGATCATCATCATCAGCCGCGGATCCATCTTGCGCGACAGGATGCCGGAAATCGGCGCGGTCGCGAACATCGCCAGCCCGCTGACGAACAGCGCCTCGCCGATCATCAGGGAATCGTAGCCGCGGATACGCCCGAGGTACACCGGATAGAGATAGGTCAGGCCGTAGAGGCCGATGCCGATGACGAACGAGAACAGCGAGCCGAAAGCGAAGTTGACATTGGCGAAGGCTTTCAGGTCGACGATCGGCTCCTCTGCGGTGAAGGCGCGCCAGAAGAACAGCACCGCGCCGGCCGTCATCAGGATGGCGCAGACGGACACGGCCTGGTCCTGAAGCCAGTCGTTGTTGGGACCTTCCTCGAGCACATATTCCAGCGAGCCGAGGAAGGCCGCCATGCCGGCAAGGCCCCACCAGTCGAACTTGCGGAACAGGCTGAGATTGGGCTTGTCGAAGTCGATCAGCGACCACGCCGCGGCGGTCACCAGGATGCCGGGCACCACATTGATCAGGAACAGCCAGTGCCAGGACGTGGCATGGCTGATGTAGCCGCCGACGGTCGGGCCGATGGTCGGCGCCAGCGTCGCCACCAGGCCGATCATCGGCGACACCATGGCGCGACGCGACGGCGGGAAGATGGTGAAGGCGGCAGCGAAGACGCTTGGAATCATGCCGCCGCCGATGAAGCCCTGGATGGCGCGGTAGACAATCATCTGGTCGATGTTGGTGGCGGTCGCCGCCAGCGCGCTGGCCGCGGTGAAGCCAGCCGCGGAGACGGTGAACAGCACGCGCGTCGACAGCATCCGGCTGAGAAAACCGGACAGCGGGATCATGATGACTTCGGCGATCAGATAGGCGGTCTGCACCCACGGGATTTCGTCGGAACTGGCGCTCAAACCCGCCTGGATCTCGGCCAGCGAGGCCGAGACGATCTGGATGTCGAGGATCGCCATGAACATCCCGAACACCATCGCCAGGAAGGCGATGATGCGGCGTGTGGGAATGGTATCAGGCGTAGCCGGCCTCGCCGGCGGCGATCCTGCTGTCAAGGTTGCGGTTGCCACGGCATTGCTCCCAAGCGGCCGCTCAGTTCGACGCGGCCGGTGCGGTGCGGCTGTCGACGGCGACGACGACGCTGAGGCCGGCGCGCAGCTTGCCTGTCTTCAGCACAGCCGCCGGCACGTCGATGCGAACCGGGACGCGCTGCACGACCTTGGTGAAATTGCCAGTGGCGTTTTCCGGCGGCAGCAGCGAGAACACCGCGCCGGATGCCGGCGCCAGCGACGAGACGGTGCCTTCGAAATCCTGGCCGTCGATCGCGTCGACCGAAATCCTGACCTTTTCGCCAGGCACCAGGCGGGCAAGCTGGGTCTCCTTGAAATTGGCGACGATGTAGAGCTTGTCCATCGGCACGATGACGGCGAGCTTCTGTCCGGGGCTGATCAGGTCGCCTTGCTCGACCGAGCGGTTGCCGACGACACCGTCATAGGGCGCGCGCAGCACGGTGAAGGACAGGTCCCGCGCGGCCTTGTCCCGGGCAAGCTGCAGCGACGCCAGCGTGCTTGCCGTCTCCACGCGCTGCGCCTGGAGCACACCGATATTGGCCTCAGCCGCCGCGATCTGGGCGTCGGCGCCTACAAGGGCGGCATTGGCCTGCTCGACCGCGGTCTGGGCATCATCCAGTTGAGCCTGGGTGCCGACATGCGTCTTTAGCAATTGGGCGGCGCGCGCTTGAACACGCGCCGCATTGGCGGCGGCGGCCTGGTCGGCGGTCTTCTGCGCCTGCGCCTGCTCGAGCGATGCGCGTGCCGCCTCGGTCTGGGCGTCGATGCGGTCGAGAGTCTTGCTCAAGGTGGCGATCTGCGCCTCGGCCTGGGCGACCGCTATTTTGTAGTCGCCATTGTCGACGACCAGCAGCGGGTCGCCGGCCTTGACCTGCTGGTTCTCGGTCACCTTGACCTGATCGACATAGCCGGAGATTTTCGGCGAGATGAACGCCATGTCGGCCTGGACATAGGCATCGTCGGTTGAGATCATGAAACGTCCGTCGGTCCAGTAATCGTAGCCATACGAGGCGCCTGCGCCCAGCAAGCCAAGCGCGATGATCGGCAACAGAAAGGAGCGTGCCGAACGCTTCTTTTTCGCCGGTGCCTCGGCCGGAGGACTTATTGCGGGCTCAGTCGGTGGGTTCGGCGCTTCGATTGCTGGCGCAACCTTGGCGTTGGGGAATGGACGGACTTCGGCGGTGGGGGTCGCGTTCGAGGACATGGGATCTCTCTTGGCATTCTCTCTGGAAACTGGGCATCTCTCTGAAAAATTAGTCATACTGAACCGTTCGGTTCGATGCGAACGTTGACTTAGCGCGGAGAGAGGCCCATATCAAGGGCGATCGAACCGATCGGTTCGAATATTTTTCGAGGTGTGACGTTATGACCGAACCCGACAAGGACCAGTGCGAGCTGCTGGATGGCCTGCGTCGCGGCCGCCCGGCGGCGGGACAGGACCCGGTCAAGCGCAGCCAGATCATCGAAGGCGCGCGTCGTGTCTTCATCGACAAGGGCTTTGAAGCGGCGTCGATGAACGACATCACCCGCGAGGCCGGCGTTTCCAAGGGCACGATCTATGTCTACTTCGCCAATAAGGAAGAGCTGTTCGAAGCGCTGATCGAGGAAGAACGCGGCACGATCTTCAAGAACATGTACGATATGCTCGACCGCGCCGACGACCTTCGCGAGACGCTGGTGAAGTTCGGCAAGGTGCTGTCCCTCAAGATCACCTCGGCCAAGGTCATCCAGGCGCAGCGCACGGTAATCGGCGCGTCGGACAGGATTCCCGAACTTGGCGCGCGCTTTTACGAACGCGGCCCGAAACGCGGCCATGACAAGGTCGTTGCTTTTCTCAATGCCGCCATCGAGCGCGGCCTGCTCAAGATCGACGATGTCGATCTTGCCGCCTATCAGTTTACCGAACTGTGCCTGGCGGGCCTTTTCCGTCAGTGCATATTCGCCTACCGCACCAAAGCCCCGAGCCAGGATGAAATCGACCACATCGTCAGGTCGGGCGTCGGCATGTTCTTGAAGGCTTACGGCACCGAAAGGCTTGCCGCGGAAGAAAGCACCCAGACGATTGCCCTAGAGGCAAAGTCTTAAAGCGCGTCGCGTTTTGACCGGCCTCACGCGACGCGCTTTAGGTTGTTGTTTATGCATGTCGTTATCGCAAAACCGCTGCACACTTTTGCGCGACATGCATTAGCCGCCATTGGCCGCCAGCACGATCGTCGCGCGCAATTCCTCGAGGCCCTCGTTCTTTTCCGACGACGTGGCGAGAACGAACGGAAACGCGGCCGGCCGCTTCTTGATCTTCTGCAGTGTCTCTTCGGTCAGCCTCGTCAAACCGGCCACCTTGATCTTGTCGGTCTTGGTCAGCACGATCTGGTAGGACACCGCCGCCTTGTCGAGCAGCGACAGCACTTCGTCGTCCTTGGCCTTGATGCCATGGCGGGCGTCGATCAACACGTAGACCCGCTTCAGCGTGACGCGGCCCTTGAGATAGTCGAAGACGAGTTTCGTCCAGTCGTCGACCTTCTCCTTGGGCGCGGTGGCGTAGCCGTAGCCCGGCATGTCGACCAGCGCCATCGGCGGCAGATCGGCGCCTTCGCCGGAAAATCCGCCCGGAACGAAATAGTTGAGTTCCTGCGTCCGCCCCGGCGTATTTGATGTGCGCGCCAGTCCCTTCTGATTGACCAGCGCGTTGATCAGCGACGATTTGCCGACATTCGAGCGGCCGGCAAAGGCGATCTCAGGCGGCCCTTCAGGTGGCAGGAATTTCATTGCCGGCACGCCGCGGATGAAGATCCACGGCCGCGTGAACAGCTCTATGCCGATCACGGTCTTGTTCAACGCGTTCAAACCGCTGCCTCCAGAAGAGAAATATCGGCGCCACGAATGGCATTGAGATTGTGGCTGATCTTTTCCACCGGCCAATCCCACCACGCGGCCGCCAAAAGCCGCCGGATGGTCCTGTCGTCGAAGCGCATCTTCACCGCCTTGGCCGCATTGCCGGCGACGATCGCATAGGGTGGCACGTCATGCGTCACCACCGATTTTGCCGCAACGATGGCGCCATGGCCGATCGTCACGCCGGGCAGGATCGCCGCTTCCATGCCGATCCATACATCATTGCCGACCACTGTGTCGCCGCGCAATTCTCTCGACCAGGTTGCCGGGTCGAAACCCTCTTCCCAGCCATGACCGAAGATGTTGAACGGATAGGTCGAAAAGCCGGACATGGCATGGTTGGCGCCGTTCATGATGAAGCGCGTGCCCTCGGCGATGGCGCAGAACTTGCCAATGATCAGCCGGTCGCCGATGAATGGATAATGATGCAGCACGCACCGCCCGGCGAATTTGTCCGGCCCGTCCGGATCGTCATAATAGGTGAAGTCGCCGATCTCGATATTCGGCGCCGTGACCAGTCCCTTCAGGAAGCCGACGCGGGTATGCATCGGGATCGGGTGCTTGATGTTGGGGTTGGGTCCTATCATAGATGGCTCCATCGACGAAAAAACAGGCAGGTCAAAAATAGCGCGATCCGCCCGGCAGCACCAACCGCGTGCGCAGCGGATCATCCGCGGCGGCGTCTACCGCCGGGCCGACTGGTTTCGCCGTTCGCCGGCGGCTCGGCTTGTGCGAAAAAAGCCCCGTTCGAACCGGGGCTTTCCTGGATTCGCAAAAAGGGAGCGCCGGCTATTCCGCCGGTGACGGTTTCTTCCGGAACAGCGCGACCAGATTGTCCCACAACTCGATCTTGGCGCCCTGTCGCTTCATGATCACGCCTTGCTGAATGATCGAAAGCAGATTGTTCCAGGCCCAGTAGATGACGAGGCCGGCCGGAAAACCCGCCATCATGAAAGTGAAGACCACCGGCATCCAGGTGAAGATCATGGCCTGCGTCGGGTCGGGCGGCGTCGGGTTCATGCGCATCTGCAGGAACATGGTCACGCCCATGATCAGCGGCCAGACGCCGATCATCAACATATCCGGTAGCGCGATCGGAATGAGGCCGAATAGGTTGAAGATCGAGGTCGGGTCGGGCGCCGCCAGATCCTGGATCCAGCCGAAGAACGGTGCGTGCCGCATCTCGATGGTGATGTAGAGCACCTTGTAGAGCGCAAAGAAGACCGGAATCTGCAGCGCCACCGGCCAGCAGCCGGCGAGCGGATTGATCTTCTCGGTCTTGTAGAGCTCCATCATCGCCTGTTGCTGCTTCATTTTGTCGTCCGCGTATTTCTCGCGGATCTCAAGCATCTTGGGCTGCACCTTCTTCATGTTCGCCATCGACGCGTAGGACTTGTTGGCGAGCGGGAAGAAGAGCGCCTTGACGACGACGGTAGTGGCCAGGATAGCCACGCCGAAATTGCCGAAGAATTTGTAGAGCGTGTCGATCAGATAGAACATCGGCTTGGTGATCCAGATGAACCATCCCCAGTCGATCAAACGGTCGAACAGCCTGATGTTGCGGTCTTCTGCATAGGCGTTGACCTTGGCGACTTCCTTGGCGCCGGCGAAGATTTCGGTCTCGACCGTCGCCGACTGGCCGGCATCAACGGTGATCGGGTCGGTGAGGAAGTCGGCCTGGTAGCGCGGGCGGCCGTCCTCGAAATAGGCGTAACGCGGCTGGAACGGCTGCTTCTCCGTCGGAACCAGCGTCACCGCCCAGTATTTGTCGGTGATGCCCAGCCAGCCATCGGTCGACTTGCCCGGCGTAAACTGCTTGTCCTCCTCGACCGCCGCATATTTGTGTTCCTGCAGGCCTTCCGTGCCGGTGACGCCGATCAGCCCCTCATGCAGCACATAGATGCTGGCAACGGCAGGCTTGTCGAAGCGGGTAACACGACCGTAATTCGACAGGGTAACGGCGGCCGACCCCGAATTCTGCACCGTGTCCGACACCGTGAACATGTAGTCGCTGTCGACGGAGAAGGTGCGCTTGAAGGTCAGGCCCTTGTCGTTGGTGAAGCTCAGCGTGACCGGGGTCGCCGGCGTCAGCGTCGTATTGCCGTCGACGGTCCACACGGTTTCCGGGCCCGGCACCGTGCCGGTCTTGTCGCTGCCGACAAAGCCGATCTCGGCATAGTAGCCCGTAGGCAGCGCTGCCGGGTTGAGCAGTTCGATCTCGGGCGAGTTCTTGTCGACCGTCAGCGTGTAGTGCTTGAGCTTGAGGTCGTCGAGACGAGCGCCGGTGAGGTTGATCGAGCCCTCCAGGCTCGGCGTGTCGATCCTGACGCGCTTGGTCGACGCCAGCGCCTGCTCGCGGCCGGCCGGCGTCGTGCCTTCGGTTCCCGGTGCGCTAGGAATGGCACCTTGCTTCGGCACCGGCGTTTCGCTGCCACCCGGACTGGTGCCTTGGGCCGCCTTCTTCTGCTCCGCTAGCCGCTGCTCTTCGATACGGGCCGCCTCGCGTTGCGCCTCGCTGTGCGGCAGCACGTAAAAATACTGCCAAAGCGACAGGATCAGCACCGACAGCGCGATGGTGATGAAGAAGTTCCGGTTGTTTTCCATCGAAAGCCTTGGCCTATCGTGTTCCGCGCAGTCGGCGGGAGAGTTCGGCCTTCAACTGGCCGAACGGAATGGTAAGCACATCTTCGCGCCCGACGATGACATAGTCATTGCCAGGCTTCATGTCACCCGCGGCATGCGTGCGCACGGCTTCTCTCAGTCGCCGCCGGATGCGGTTGCGGGCGACTGCGTTGCCGACTTTCTTGGTGACCGTGTAGCCGACGCGAGGCGCCTCTGCGTCGCTGCGGTCCAGAACCTCGACGAGAAAAAGCCGCCCGCGGCGCTTTTCGCCACGCCGGACGGCCAGGAATTCCGCGCGCTTCAGAAGCCGCTTGGGATGTGCTCCCACTGGCTTGCCGGTTGCGGGCAACGATCTCGTCTTCCGTTCAGGCGCTGAGCCGCTTGCGACCGCGGTTGCGGCGGGCTGCGACGACGCCACGACCACCTTTGGTGGCCATGCGGGCACGGAAACCGTGCCGGCGTTTGCGGACGAGTTTGGACGGTTGGTAGGTACGCTTCATTTGTTTTAATACCGCGGGGTGCGGCCCTTCTTGATTCTGTCACTCTGTAACAGGAGCTTTGCCCGGCCGGTTTTGGCGCGATCGAAACCGCGCCGGGACGAATGGCCCGAGCGTGAGCGGGCTTATAGAAAGAAGGGTTTTGGAAGTCAATCCGGCGCCGACATCCGGCACCGTCAGTCCGATGGCTGAAGTCTGGGCGGCCTTATCCCGTATTGGGACGAAGGATGAAATTGGCAAAAAAGCCGAAAATAGCCTAATCTCGCTCGATCAAGTGATCGTGAAGAAAAAAGCAGCATGAGTGAAATCCTATCCGATGAAAGGACCGATCGGGCGACGACCGCCGCCCGGAGGGTGCCGTTGTCGCGAGGATTGTCGACCAAGCTCCTGCTGCTCACCATCGTCTTCGTGCTCCTGGCCGAGGTCCTTATCTTTCTGCCCTGGATCGCCAGCTACCGGATGAGTTGGCTGAAGGAAAGGCTGAGCACCGCTGCGGCCGTCTCGATCGTGCTGGTGCAGGGAGAGCCCGCCTCGCTGTCCCGCGCCGCCCAGAACGATGTGCTGATGGCGATCGGCGCAAAGGCGATCGCCGTGCGCGACGGGGGTGTCTCGCGGCTTCTGGTCGTGGCTGAGATGCCGCCGCAGGTCGACGAGCATATCGACATCGCCAATGTCGGCCTGGTCGCGGGCATGACCGGCGCTTTGGACACGCTGTTTTTCGGCGGCGAGCGGATGCTGCGCGTTTTCGGCCCGGTCGGCGACAGCGACAAGGAATTCGAGCTGATCATGCCCGACTACAGCCTGCGCAATGCCATGCTCATCTATTCGCGCAACGTCGCCTTCGTCTCGCTGCTGATCTCGTTGTTCACCGCCATGCTGGTCTATGCAGCCATAGACCTGATCATGATCGGCCCGATCCGGACGATGACGCGCTCGATGCTGGCCTTTTCCGAGGCGCCGGACGACCCCGGGCGGATCATCCACCCTGCCGCCCGCGCCGACGAGATCGGCGTTGCAGAGCGCGAGCTCTCGCAGATGCAGGAGCGGCTGCAAAAGATGCTCTCCGAGCAGAAACATCTCGCCGACCTTGGCCTCGCCGTGTCGAAGATCAACCATGATATGCGCAACATCCTGGCGTCGGCGCAGCTGATGTCGGACCGTCTGCGCCAGGTCAAGGACCCGACCGTGCAGGCCTTCGCGCCGAAACTGCTGCGGGCGCTCGATCGTGCCGTATCCTATTCGGAAGGTGTGCTCGCCTATGGCCGCACCCAGGAGCCGCCGCCCTCGCGCCGCAGGCTCAGGCTGCGCCAGCTGGTCGACGACGTCCACGGCCTGCTCGACACCGAAGGCGGCATCGAATTCGTCAACGCCGTCGATCTGGCTTTCGAGGTGGATGCCGATTCCGATCAGCTTTTTCGCGTGCTCACCAATCTTTGCCGCAACGCCGTGCAGGCGATGGCGGCGGACGCGGAAAGTGCGGTGGTACGCCGGCTGGAGGTGTCGGCCGAGCGCGTCGGCAGCGTCAGCCGCATCACGGTCACCGACACCGGCCCCGGCCTGCCGCCGAAGGCGCGCGAGAACCTGTTCGCGGCGTTTCGCGGCTCGGCCCGCAGCGGCGGCACCGGCCTTGGCCTGGCGATCGCCTATGAATTGATCCGCGCCCATGGCGGCACGGTGGAGCTTGTCGAAAGCAGAGGTGGCCGCACCGCATTCGCGGTTACCATTCCGGACCAGCCGGTCCGGCTCGACCAGGCCCGCAACGGCCTGCGCCGCCCGGCCTGATCCTTGCCCCGCCCGATCCTCGTCAAGGCACAACAGCAAAACTTTTGCCGGATCGGCTTGCTTTTCGGAAATTCAGTCGCTAGGGAACACGTCACATCGCGGCCGGTCGTCAAGGATCGGATCGCGGGCCATGCAAAGCATGGCCTGTTGCGCGCCCGTAGCTCAGCTGGATAGAGCACCAGACTACGAATCTGGGGGTCAGGAGTTCGAATCTCTTCGGGCGCGCCATATTTCCCAAGGGGTGCAGGCGGATGGTAGGTAAGAACCCGATCGCCGGGGGCACACCAGGGGCACAAAGCGTAACCGGCGCTCTGGCCGACAGCCTATCCGTACAGTTCAAATTTGATGCGGCCGTGGTCGCCAGGATGGTCGATTTGTGCCCGCCGACGGCCGAATGGCTTGCACTGCAGCGAGACATTACGGTCGACCCAAATTATGGGCCGGAACAGGCCTTCGAGATGTGCGCTCGCCGGTTTCTGAGGCGAAAGGTCGAGCGAATACGTCGAGCCGATCAAGCGCAATACTTTGAGAATCTGGACCGCCATTTGGCTGCGCTCGCGCAACTATTGCTGGCGTACCCGCAGTTCAATTACACCGCTGCTGATCCAATCGAGTTTCTGGCGAAGATGGATCGGACTCGAGGGAAGCCTCCTCGAAGTAGAAACGGGATTTTGACGGAACTGACCGAGCCGCTGCTTTCCCTGCGGCTCTTTGCGCAATTTCAGATGCGAGCCCTGGGCAACGAAAGGAAGGGGTCTGCCGAGGCTATTCGCCGTCGGAACGATTTTCCGCGCTTTGTTCTGATAGCCGATATCATCGCCACATATCAGCGAGTGACGGGTAAGGAGCCGACCGCCTATGCGGCCGACGATGAGCATCTAAGCCCGGCGGCCGAACTGGTCACCATCCTTGTTCCTCCGATCATGAAGGCTGCCAGACTCACAAAAAGTCACATCGGCGCCCAGACCGCAAAGACCGAGATCGCAGCCATCAAGCGACTGTGGGCAGAGGGCGCACGACCTGAAATGGCCGGTGCCCTACCAAGCTGGGCGGACGTAGGATAAACTTTTACCTGCATTTCGCGCAGAGCAAATTCCTATCAATCGTGACGCCTTCCACACTCTAATGCGCACCATCGCATAGGAGGCGAAGCTGGATGCTGACTCGTATTCTTCCGATTGAGCAGGTGCTGGACCGCACTGGCTTGTCCCGTCGGACGCTTTACACCGAGATATCCGAAGGGCGTTTCCCCAAGCCGGTCCAGCTGACCACGCGCCGTGTTGGATGGCCCGAGGCGGATGTTGAGGCCTTCCTCACCAGCAAGATCGCCGCGCGCGACGGGCTGGCCACATGAACGCCGCCTTGCCTATCGGTGGCACGACAGGCCTTTGCCACGAAAGTTCATCCGCGATCGACGAGGCTGCCAACTGGCTGGCGACGACGCCCCGTCGCCAGCGCGATCAGCCGGCCGTGCCTTTGTTGCGGCAGCGATTCGGCCTGTCGACGAAGGAGGCGTGCCAGGCGATCGCCGCGGCTAATTTGATCTTGGCTCGTGCCGCATGACCCAGATTACGCCAAGCCGTAAAACTGGTCGGCCGAAGGGCTACATCGCCAATTACCAGCCTCAAACCAAGACACTGGCGCTGCTCGATGCCGTCGACATGGTGCTGAAGGAATATCGCCAACACTGGCCGCTGACGATCAGACAGGTGTTCTATCGCCTCGTCGGCGCCTACGGCTACCCCAAGGACGAGCCGTTCTATTCGAAGTTGATCGACCACATCGGCAACGCTCGGCGCGGCCGTGTCATCCCCTTCGATGCCATCCGTGATGATGGCGTCGTCGCCCACCGCATGGACCACTTCGACGACCAGGACGACTTCCTGCGCCATATCCGGGTGCTCGGTCAAAACTACCGGCGCAACCTGCTCGCCAACCAAAACCTGCATGTTGAGGTCTGGTGTGAGGCGGCCGGCATGCTGTCCCAGCTGTTCAAGGTCAGCAGCGAATATTCGGTGCAGGCCTACTCGTCGGGCGGCTTCGACAGCCTGACGGCGAAAAAGGATCTCGCCGACCGTATCTGCGCTATCGCCAAGCCGACGGTGATCTTGCACCTGGGCGATTATGATCCGAGTGGCAAGTCGATGTTCGACGTTATCGCTGAGGACGTCTCAGCCTTCGTCATGGCGGATCGCCCTTGGAATGACGTCACGGTTGATTTCCGACGCATTGTGCTGACTGCCGACCAGGTCTTTCGTCACTCGCTTCCGACCGTGCCGCCCAAGAAGACCGACAGCCGCACAGCCCGGTGGGAAGGCGAGACATGCCAACTCGAGGCGCTGTCTCCAGACAACATCGCCCATATCCTGCGATCGAACATCGCCGATCTGTTCGAACCGCATCAGCTTAATGACGACCTCCACACGCAGGCCAAGGAACGTCAGCAAATTACGCATGCCCTGCCGGCGCCGAGGAGCGAGCCATGAGCAAGCGACACGACAGGCGTGGCCGAGGCGAGAGCGATGGCCATTTCTTCCAGATGTACGAATGGTTCATGAAGTCCACAGCTTGGCGGGCGGCAACGGTCTACGAGCGGTCGCTCTATCTGGAAATTAAGCGCCGCTACAATGGTCGGAACAACGGCGATATTTCCCTGTCGCATCGTGAGGCGGAAGCGCTTCTCGGTTGCAGCAATACAGCGGTGGAAAAGGCCTTCAGGGGGCTCCAGTCCAAGGGCTTCATCAAGCCGCAGCAGAAAGGCTCGTTCGGCTGGAAGATCAACAAGGATGGCCGGAGACAAGGCCGTGCTACTCGCTGGCGTTTGACTGAGTTGCCGCAAGACCTGCCAGCGCGAGAACTGACCGGCGGCACGAAAGAGTTCATGAGGTGGGAGCCCGGCATCGACTTCTTGGAAAAATCAGCGGCCCGCTCACAGCGGACCAATGGCCCGTCCACAGCGGACCATTCTGAAAATATGGCCCGTTCTGAGCGGACCATAGATGACGGAGTGTCCGCTCATGCCGGACGATAAGCCCTGTTTTTACCCCATCAGTGACCGCTCACAACGGGCAGTCTTAGTTACCATGTCTGAGCGCAGCGGCGGAGGCTCCGATGACGCACGATGAACTTCCCCTGTTCACATGGCATTCGTCCCACCAAGTGATCGTCTTCCCGATGATCAAGAGGACAGGTCGCATCCGTGACGTCGCGGCCAAAATGCTGGACAAACGAACTGACCGGGCGGGCGCTTTCTATCGGGAGCAGGTGACCGACGCGATGCTCCGTTCAATGACCCGTGCTGGCATTCCGGAGATCGAGCAAGACGAGCAAATCGGCGCCTTCTGGGATGCCGTGCAGGCCGAGATCGTTCGGCTCACCTACCGCGGCAGCCGACCAGGCGGGAACGCCGCATGACGCCGGCGGCGTTCAAGGTTTCCGCGCCGTTCAAGACCGACCGCGCCAGTTCCGGCTCGGTGCGCAGGACAAAGCGCGCCATGCGGACGGAACGCTCCGAGAAACCCGGCAAATTTGCCGGATTTTCCTCGCCTTTTTTGGGACGGCCAACCTTCCCCTTCGGTTCAAGCATCGCCCGCGCCATCGCGCGCTGCCCCGGCGACAGGTTCCGGCGCTCGACATTCTCGGCCAAGATCAGCGCGGCGATGTCGACGCCGTTCAACCGCTCGAATGTCGGCTCGACGTCAGCGCGGCGGCAGGCCTCAAAGCGATTGCGACCGTCGACACGTTGAAGCGCTGCTCGACAGCAAGATGATTGGGCTTCGGCAATGCCCGACCGCCACAGACAAGAACTATCATCGCGTGGCCGACAATCCAGAAATCGCCTGTGACGCGCAAAGGGACTACATTACCCTCCGCGGCAAGGGCGCTACGTTGCCGCTCGCCCAGAACAAGCACCGCAGGATCGACTTTGTCTGCTTGGACCCGTTCGTGAAGACCCACGGCCTTACTGAAAACGACAACAACCAGATGGACCAGGTGATCGAGTTCCTCGCCAACCTCGCAATCGAAATGAATATCGCCGTTGATGTGCCGCACCATACCGCAAAGGGCGGCGCCAACCCCGGCAATGCGGATCGGGGACGCGGCGCGAGCGCCATCAAGGATGGCGCTCGCCTTGTCTATACGCTCACGACAATGAGCGACGAAGAGGCCGAGAGGTTCGGGGTGGCCCCTGCCGACCGGCGGCTTTACATCCGGATGGACAGCGGCAAGGTGAATATTAGCCGACCTGCTACCGCTGCGAAGTGGTTTCAGTTAGTCGGCGTTGCCCTTGGCAACAGCAACGACCTCTATCCCGACGGCGACAATGTGCAGACCGTCAAGCCATGGACCCCGCCCGAAACATGGGACGGACTGACCGACGATCTGGTGAACCGAATCCTCAACCAGATCGAAGTAGGCATGCCGGACGGCGAACGGTACTCCGACGGCGGCGCTGCCAAGGCCCGCGCCGCTTGGAAAGTGGTGCAGAAGCACACCGCGAAGAAAACGGAGAAGCAATGCCGTGACATCATCGCCACATGGGTCAAAAATGGCCTGCTCCTCAAGGAAACATACCATAGCCCTGTCGATCGGAAGGATCGCGAAGGGCTCCACGTCGATGACATGAAACGACCGGGAAAGGTCAATTGAAGTGCGTTCTGGCCCTGCGCCATTGGTAAAATTTGATGGCGCACCATTGGCGCAAATCGAGGTGCGCCATTGATGAAGGTGCCCTAAGGAAATTCAATGGCGCATTAAGATGCGCCAATTGTATTTCCCGATGGCGCACCAATGGCGCAATGGCGCCGACGGGAAGGGCCGGCAGAGCCGTCCGACAAAACGGATTGTCCGGTCTTGTCGGTCTTGCGCTCCGACCGCGCGACAGGTCTTGATAGGCGAAGCCAGGAGGACACATTATGCCGGTGATCACAGCCTCGCCGATCACGCCACTCGAACGGGCCGCCCACTGGCTCTCAAAGCAGCCTGTCGGAAGCGTAGAAAATACCTTGCCGACCCTTATGACACTGTTCAAGCTCTCGGCGCCGGATGCCATGCGAGCCATTAAGCGTGCCAAAGCGTTGCGCGCCTCCCTCGCACGCAGGCCCGCGTCATAAGCCCAACTCAACCAGACTGGCTGTCGCCTATGGCCGAGAGGGTTGGGAAGTTGCCGTTCGTCTCAGCCATGGGACGAGCAAGTGGCGCCACCTCCGGACCTACGGGATCGCCATTGGGACTGTCGTGTATCGACCCTTTGCGGAAGTTCACTCACCCTCGGTTGAAGGTCACGCCCATGACCCGTCCCGGCTCTTGGCGACGCCGAGATAGAACGTCTGAGAAGGGAAGAACCCTGCCGTTCACCTCGACGTGACGAACGAACCGACGTCGCCAAAGCGGCCGTAAACGCAGCCGAACTACACCCCGCAGAACGGTCGTGTGCTTGACTAAATGCACCGGCCTGTAGGCGTAGCGCGCTTTGGATTCCGCATTCATGGGATAGAGCCCCGGTAATGCGGCGCCACGACTGACCTCATCCGTCATCCACTCTTCGATCTACTCTTGCTCGACGGCCTCCGCCGGTACCTAACGAGGCGGCGAAGAAAGGTATTGCTTGAGCCTGGCTCGTCGTACAATCCGCCATTGGCTGCTTGCTTGGACATGCGATATTGTGGATGGCAATCGGCAACGGCAAAAATATGCCAGGCGGTCATTTGGGTCGATCGCCGTGAGGGAGCATCTGGAGGATTGGGTCTTGCCTGAAACCGACAATGCCGGCCAGATCGCCTATTGGAACGCCGAAGCCGGCGAGACCTGGGCGGCCTTGCAGGAGCAGATCGACGCCCAGCTGGAGCCTCATGGTTTGAGGGCGATGGAGGCTCTCGCTCCCGCGGCGGGTGAGCGCATAGTCGATGTGGGCTGCGGCTCCGGCCAGACGAGCTTGGCGTTGGGGCAAGCCGTGGGTCACAGCGGCGCGGTCATGGGACTCGATATCTCGCGGCCGTTGCTTGATTTGGCCCGCCGGCGCGCTGCCGAGTTCGGCGCCGCCAACGTGTCGTTCGCCGAGGCCGACGCCCAGACCTACGCCTTCGCGCCGGCGACCTTCGAAGCAGTTTTCTCGCGCTTCGGCGTAATGTTCTTCGCCGACCCGCCGACGGCCTTCGCCAACGTCCGGTGGACGCTGAAGTCGGGTGGCCGGTTGGCGTTCGTGTGTTGGCGCACGCCCGCCGAAAACGTCTTCATCACGCTGCCGTACACGGCCGCTGCGGCGCATCTTCCGCCTGCGCCGCCGCCTACGCCCGGTGAGCCTGGCCCTTTCGCCTTCGCCGACCCGGCTCGCGTGCGCCACATCCTGTCCAGTGCCGGCTTCCGCGACATCGAGCTGGCCCAGTATGATCGAAAAATCGGTAGCGGGGACCTGGAACAGACTTTGACCGTGAGCCTTAAGTTGGGGCCTCTCGGCCGTGCCTTGCGCGAACATCCCGAGAAGCGGGCGCTTGTAATCGATGAGGTACGCGAGGCGTTGCGGCCGCATGTCAACGTAAACGGTGTCGTGCGCCTGGATTCGGCGAGCTGGATCGTGACGGCACGTGCCTAAAGCATGATCCAACCCCAAGGTCCGCGTTCAGCAAGAGCTGCAGCCTTTTTGGAAAGCTGCTGAGCCGAACCGCAAAGTTCCGCCCATCTCGGTCATTGGTGGCGGCCAGCCGATTGAGGTTTGACCCTGATAGCGGTGGAGGTGGATGGCGTCGGTTCTATCGCGCCGAGTCGAAGTAACCTCGAACCAATTTGCATCAGGCAGTATACTGCCTGTGCGCCCATTCACCGCCTGCAGAAAGGTCCGGACGATGCAAACACATAATCAGCTTCGAAAGCCAATGGGCCGGCTGACCGACAAGCAGGACGCTTTCGCCAGGCAATATGTGGTCGACCTCAACGCAACACGTGCGGCCAAGGCTGCCGGCTTCTCACCTCGAACCGCATCCCAGCAGGGCATAGCCTTGCTGAAGAAAACTTCAGTCCTCGCGCGCGTAATCGAGCTTCAAGCCGAGCGGAACCAGAGGATGGACATTGATGCAGACTTCGTTCTGGCGCGCTTGGTCGAGGAAGTGCAGGCTGATGTCGCCGATCTGTTCGAAGCCGATGGCACGCTCAGGCCGGTCGAGACCTGGCCGCTGCCCTTCAGGCGCGGACTGATCGCCGGCATCAAGGTCAATGAGTTGTGGGAGACAGGCGCAGACGGCCGAAAGGCGAAGGTCGGCGTAACGAAGGAGGTCATGTTCAGCGACCGCGTCAGGCGCGTCGAACTACTCGGCAAGCACGTCGCAATTGGCGCTTTCAAGGAGCGGGTGAGCATGAGCACAGAGAGCCCGCTTCGCCAGCTGTACGAGCAGATCGCAGGGCAGGCGATCAGGCCAGCCATCGAGCACCAGCCCGAGGACCAGAACGAGGGGGATGCATGACGCGCAGGCGGCAAAGGCTCCCTTGGGATGCCTGGGGATGTTTCCGAAGAAGCCTCGATCCAGCCTGCGCAGGAGCCTTCGCCGGGCGGGAAGATAGGTGTAGCGGCCGGCAAAGGCAAACGCGCACCCTCATATGGCACATGGCATTGAGCACATTGCGTGTTGGTTGCGAAGGACAGAGGCATGTGCTGCGGCGAGCGAAGAGAAACGGCGTCCTTCGGACTGGTTTGTCTCTTGGATTGGCGTTTCGGTCCGAGGTGGGGGGGTAGGCTTCAAACGGAAGTACCACCCACCGTGGGACTCCATATGACTTCCCGGTTGCAGAAACCCGATGGAATGCTCGGGCGGTCGAAAATCGTTTTCCCAAACGGCCCGGGCAATTATACAGGTTCTATGTCGATTACCTCCCCTATGCGGGTGGTCACAGTCTGGAAACAGCGGCGCGCAGTGTTTGGTTGATGCGGGTTTGCCAGCCTGGGCCTGTTGCGCGGAAGGCAGCGATGATGTCGTCGTCGAGGCGCAGCGTGATGGCCTTTTTGAGCGGCAGGATCGGTACTTGTGGCGCCGGTGGTGGCTTGGCCGGCCGCGGGGAGGGCGCTGGTGGTGGGGTTGGCTGCGCGCGCGGTGGCGCCGCGGGCTTGGTGAATGCGGCCAGTGCGGGGTCCTTTGGCACATATTTGAAGGCCATGGCGAGGCTCCTGGGCGTAGTTACAGCGTAGTTACGATAGCGCGCCGTGTAGTGACGCGCAAAGTCGGTTTCCTATCGTCGCGCGGTCGGTTGCAAACTGACTATCTGACTTACCCCCACATGTGGGGGTGGCCGTCATGAACGCGCCGCTGGTGTTTCCGCCGATCGACCAGATGCGGCCGGACCAGTTGATCGAGGCCTGCAAGGACCCGCACTGGCGGCTGCGGCACCTGTACAAGATCAAGAACAAGGAAGGCCAGGTGGTCACTTTTTGAGTGACCGCAGGTTGTACCAACAATCTGGCAAACGGCAGGTTGTGACCCTGAACGGCCCTTCATCAGCTTATTTTGCTGCCCGATAGCTGACCTTCGCGGCAACCAGCACTGATGACCCTACCGTGACATTGCGATTCCACTTGAACTGTCCCAGTCACGCAGCCGCAACTTTGTCGGCAACAAAGAGGTAACGATTGAGGCTGAAGAAGAACTTCCCCTGCTTGCCAAGCTCGGCGAATTCAGCAAGCCAGGCGTTTGCTTCCTCCTGGGACACGCCTCTGCGTCCGACCGCAAACGACGCCATGATACCCAGCGCACGCTTGCCGTAGGTGTTATCGTGGTATTCGGGATTGAACATCGGGATCACGTTGCGCTGTCGGATCGTGAAACCGGCGTCGCGGAGGTGCCCTGACAAGATGCGGGGTAGCCCGGCGTGTACGAAATGTTCTTCCCAGGCCGATAACACCCGCCCCATGCGCGCCTCGTCCTCCGTGTGAATCACCAACGACCTGTAATCCGTGTCCAGAACGACCACGCGACCGCCCGGACACGTTACCCGATAAAGCTCCGCAAGGGCTGCCGGAATATCCGCAACATATTCGTAGACCTGAGTCGACACTGCGGCATCGAAACTACTATCCGGATACGGTAGGTTGGTTGCATTTGCCCGCTGGTATTCGGTCCAAGGCAGGTCGGCGCAGCGCTTTCTCGACATGGCTAGCATGTCTTCGCTGATATCAATGCCGCACACACGGCCGTCACGCCCGACTGAAGCTGCCATGTCATAGGCCAGGAGTCCGGGGCCGGAACCGATATCGAGAACCCGTTCACCCTCCCTCAGCTGCAGAGCCTTTAACACTTGGCACCGCTGTGCGACCACGTCCGGGGTTAGATAGAGCGCCTCGACCTTTCGGCTGGTCTCTTCGTCAAATTGCAGCCCACCGCTCATTTGGTTTGACCTCCCTAAATAGCGCCAGCGCGACAGGCATAGCCACCATCTTAGATTATCATATCGTTATCATATCCGCCTCCCCTCAGCCGGCTCGCGGCGATGTGGTCATGATGCTCGATCTCAGGAACTTCGGCTATTGGCGCGAACAAGCCTGCCAGCGGCGGGCGAATGGAACCCATTCGAAGAACCAGCGTCGCAATCGGGTGGTTTTCAGACGTTGGCCACGAAAGTATTATTGCAGGTCCGTTAACATCACAGCGGCTTCGAGAGGTGTCCCATGCCCAGAGCGAGACGCCGAATGGCGCTTACGGTAGATTTGGTCGCACGCGCATATCGGGCGATTGAGAACACCGGGCCAGCCCCGGATATGGTTCGAAATACCGAAACTGAGTGGAATGCCACCGTTCGGGAGATGCTGGCATCGCGTCCCGGAGGACAGGATGTGTGGATCTTCGCCTACGGCTCACTACTCTGGAATCCGGCGGTGGAACATGTGGAAGAGCGTGAGGGCGTCGTGCGGGGTTGGCACCGTTCGTTTTGCATTCGGATGAAGGACTGGCGCGGAACCGTGGACCAGCCAGGCCTCATGATGGGGCTCGACGGGGGTGGGCAATGCAAGGGGATGGTCTACCGGCTGGCCGACGATACCGTTGAGGCTCAGTTCGGAAAACTGGTCCGGCGCGAAATGCCCGTGAGACCGTCCGGTAAGCCGTTCACCCACGCCCCCCGTTGGGTGCGAGTTCAGACAGCCCAAGGGCTTATCCACGCCATTGCGTTCGTGGTTGATCGAAAGGGAGCTAATTATGTAGGAGGCCTCACGCCGGATGAGACGGCGGGTATTTTGGCCAAAGCATGTGGCCACGGGGGGTCATGCGCCGAATATCTTTACAACACAATCTCGCAATTGGAGGCTTTAGGAATTCGGGATCGCAATTTGTGGCGCTTGCAGTCGCTTGTCGCGAACAAGCTTGTTTCATTGCATCCGTGATAGGGCCGCTGG
Organism: Mesorhizobium sp. WSM4842; assembly: GCF_055901575.1. Lineage (NCBI taxonomy): Bacteria > Pseudomonadati > Pseudomonadota > Alphaproteobacteria > Hyphomicrobiales > Phyllobacteriaceae > Mesorhizobium > Mesorhizobium sp. WSM4842. Next base: position 666,593 of record NZ_CM148372.1, on the reverse strand, counting down.
CGGACCTCCCCGACCCGGCCGGAGTTGCGCGTTGAAAAGCAGCGCAATCACCACGTTCACGGAAGAGAAGAGCAACCACTAGCCGTCCGGTAAGGGTCGTATCAGGCTGTAGCGCGAACGGCAGGTTTGGAGAAACGCAATTAAGGTCGGCAAATGGCGCGTCCCGCTGGTTCAAAAACACCTGAGCCGCAGAACGCCCGAAATGAGCGTCGAAGGTCTGGCTGGGGTGGGAAGCGGACACCGTAGCTTGGTTGTCGTGGCATGTGCGCAAGTGCGGTGCGAATGTGGTCTCGACTGGCACCCTCTTTGGACTCGATATAGCCGATCAGGTGCTGGCGTCGGTGCTGCTCGGGTTGTGGATGATTTCCCACAGGTGTCCGTCGAGGTCGCGGAAGTAGCCGGAGTAGATGCCCCAGGGCCGGTCGTGTAGGGCGGTGACGGGCGCCCCCGCCGCCTCGGCTTTGGCCAAAAGCGCGTCTACCTCGTCGCGAGTCGCGACAATGTGACCGAGACTGAACTCGCCGCTCTGCGCTGGCCCCTGCGTGATGCCTGCGTCTTTCGCGAGTTCGCTGCGCGGATAGAGGGCGAGGATCTGCCCCCCGTTGAGGCGAAACATGACTATTGCGCCCGCGGGGTGGGTGTCGTCGCCAGCGAATTCAGTTGCTGTCACACCGCGCGACTCGAGCCCAAGCGCCCGGTAGAAGGCAAGCGCCCGCTCCAAGTTCTCAACGGCCAGCGTGATCACGTCGATCTGAGGTTTCATTGGTCCTCCTCATACGCTCGCATGATAGCACGGCCGCAAGTAGTCTTCAGCCCAGTCGCCGCCTGGCCCTCGCGCTGAGTGAACTCGCTGCCGTCAATGTTCCGGTAGTACCTTCCGGTTCAACATTTTTTGAATTATGCACCGGATCGGACTCTGCTTCGGGTCGACACCAGCTGTCACGCGACGAACGGCAGCTCATGGCGCGAGCTCGCCCATTGTTGAGCCTTGGCCTCGAAGCGTTCGAAGCCGGTAGCCACCAGAATCGAATCCTTCAGAGCACCCTGAGGGCATGCGCTACAGTTCGCCGGCTCATTGGGAGTGCTGAGGCTGCGGAGGGCGGCATGGGAGATGAACCATGCCCTTGAACAGAGGCCACATCGTTGGCCAGAAGCCTCCTCTCAAGCCCCGAGAGGTCTGGAGCATTCGAACACGGCTGCAGGTGTCAGGTGCGATACGGGACCTGGCACTCTTCAATCTCGCCATCGACAGCAAGCTGAGAGGTTGTGACTTGGTGAGCATCACGGTCGGTGACGTAGCGCTTTCTGGCACTGCCCGGGATCGAGCCGTGATCGTTCAGAGGAAGACAGGTCGGCCGGTACAATTCGAGATCGCAGAGCAAACCCGTGTCGCACTTACTGCTTGGATTATCCGTCGCGGTCTCAGCGAAAGGGACTATCTGTTCCCAAGCCGCGTACATAAGAAACCGCACATGTCGACGAGGCAGTACGGAAGGATTGTCGACAAATGGGTTTCGAGCATCGGACTCGACCCCAAGCGGTACGGGACGCATTCGATGCGCCGCACGAAAGCTTCCCAGATTTACAAGAAGACCGGCAACATTCGCGCCGTGCAACTGCTACTCGGGCATACCAAGCTTGAAAGCACCGTCCGCTACCTCGGCATCGAAGTGGACGACGCATTGGCGATTTCCGAACAGGTCGAATTGTAAGCCGTCACGGAGCGGCGCTACCCGAAGCGGCGCTCCGTGACCCATCGGGGACCTTCATTGTCCGCGTTGCGAATGGCAGCAATGCGCCTCAAGCACGAACCCGCTTCGCGGGAGGGGCGCCTGATTCTGAGATGGCGCGGTATTCATAGGCCTTGAGCGGGTAGAGACCGCGATCCGACCATGGAGTTCCCTTCAACGAGAGGAACTTGCCATGGCTACCTTGTCGACCGACGCTCCGATCACGCCACTTCGCCAGCGCATGCAGCAAGACATGCTGATGCGGGGCCTGGGACCGCATACGCAGCAGGATTACGTTCGTCATGTCCGGCGCTTCGCCGCGTTCCTGGCGGCGAGCTACGGCCATCTGGGGCGCTGCGAAGAAGCCCGACATGAGTGGCAGGAAGTATTCCGCGTCAACCCTGATTATTCTCTTGAACACCGCCGCAAAGTGTTGCCCTACAAGAACCCCGACGATTTCGAGCTAGTCGTGGACGGGCTTCGCAAGGCCGGCCTGGTGTAATTACAGGCCCGGGCGAGTGTCCGGTCTTGCACCTTCTGCAGCCATTCGCTCAAGGATGAGCAATGACCGGTGCTGGCGCGACCGCGCCCGTTGAACGCGCTGCCCCTTCCACCAACTAACGGCCAAGGCTATTCCCGCCGACCCGAGGGCGTGTCATATAGCGTAGCACGCTCCAGCTCGCTGAGCAGGGCCTCGGCCTCTCTGACGTCGGCGGTTTCGAAACCCTCGGTGAACCAGTCGCGAACGGGTGTCAGAAAACCGTGGGCTTTCTCCCCGGCGCCTCGCTCTGCCCACAGGCGTGCGAGCTGCGTCGCAGCTCGCAACTCCCACCATTTGGCGGCCTGCGCCCCGGCAGTCTCTACCGATTTGCCGAAAGATTCCGCCGCCAAGTCGCCGTCGCGACCAGGCTCGCGCAAAGCAAACTCCCCTTTCAGTCGGTACAGCTCGGCATCAAACCAACGCTCGCCGGTCGAAGTCGCACGCTCGAACGCGTCGTCGAGCACGCGTCGCGCATCTTCAACGTTGCCACTACTAAGGTAAGCCTCAGCCAGAATGGACTCGAAGTACGGCATCATCACCAGGTAACCGGCGTTCACGTCGTGCTCGTAGCAGGATTTGAGGGTCTCGAGGCCTTCGGTTGCATTTCCTTCAGCGATGAGTGCGGCAGCTCGAAAGCCCCGTCCCTTGTTCAACATTGCAGGCATGGCCTTTTCGGACGCGAGAGCAATCAGGCGCTCGCTGTCGCGCCGAAGGGCGAGCCAGTCTTTGCACAAGTGGTAGTAGACGCACGTGTTGGCGAGAGCCAACACGATCGCGAAGGGCTGGCGCGTTTTCTCCGCAGTTTCCAGACCCTGCCGGCACCGCCGGTACCCCTGCTCGGGGTAGCCCAGAATGAGCAGCGTCCGGGCAAGGTAGAGGATCGGTCCGGCGTCGGCGATGTCCGCACCGAGCAGAGGGTCCAGGTCAGGTGCCCTTGTCGAGACCCGCTGCTCCAGGAAAGAGCGTGCGGTGGCAAAATCGCCCATCCAAAGGGCAACGAATCCGGCTGCGTCCGCTCCGATTGGGCCACCCTCGCCGTATGCGCGCGCCGCCGCGCGCATCAGCTCGTTGGCGACTTCGCGCGCGCGATCGAGCTCCGCGCGATTGTAGTAACAGAGAAACTCGCCGTAGCCGGCCCGGAGGTTCTCGTGCTCCGCTCCCGTTTGCCCTGCCAGGAATCGGGCGCGAGCATAAGCGGTGCCCGTTTCGACCGCCGCCGTGCCCCTAGCCGCCCGGAGCGCATCCCCGAGCGCAAGGCGGAGCCCGAGTTCAAATCGGTTGCGCTCCAAGCCTTCCGGCAGCGGTTCGAGAAGCGAGAGACCGTTATCGAGCTGGTCCAGCGCTTCCCTTGTCGCCGAGCGCATGATCGCCGTGCGTGCCGCAGCCTGATAATATGGCACTGCCTGCTCGACGAGCCCGGCCCTGCCGTAGTGGCCGGCGACGAGTTCGGGATGAGCTGTGGCCGTGTCCTTGAATCTGTTGACCAGCGCGTCGGCAATCGCGCCGTGCAGTTCCCGGCGGCGCCTTTTGAGGAGCGATTCGTAGGCGGCGTCCTGAATGAGAGCGTGCTTGAAGATGTGTGCCGGGCTGGCCGCGGTGCCGCCGCTCAAGATTAGCTCGGCTCCGATCAGTTCCGAGAGCGCCGTCTCCAGTTCACCGGCAGGCATGTCGCTCACGCTCGCCAGCAGCGCACGATCGAACTCCCGCCCAATCACGGCACCGACTTGCGCGGCATGCCTTGCGGAGGGCGGCAGGCGGTCGAGCCGAGCCATCAGCGTGTCCTGAAGTGTCACGGGAACCGTGACTGCAGGCAGAGATCCCAAAAGGTCGAAGTGATCTCCTGCGTCGACAAGAACGTTGAGATCGCGCATCGCCTTGGTCAATTCCTCGATGAACAGCGGAATGCCGTCGGTGTGCGCGACGATCTCGTTCAAGACTTCCTGCGGAAGACGCTTGCCCGCAACGGCCTCGGCCACTGCGGCCGCCTCAATCGGATCGAGCCGTTCGAGCACGATCCAGTCAACGTGTGCGCCGCTCCAGGCCGGCTTGAACTCCGGCCGGAAAGTGACGAGCAGCAGCACTGGCAATTGGGCGATCCGATCGTTGATCCGATCGACCAGTTCCAGCGTCGTCGGGTCGAGCCATTGTGCGTCCTCGACGACCACGAGCAGCGGATGCCGCGTCGCGAGCCCCTCAACCCAGTTCAGCAGCGCTGCAAACGTCATGGCCTTCCTCTGCTGAGGGGTCAGATCACGTAACGAATGCTGCTCGCCGGTTCGAACGCCGAGCAGATCGGCGATGACAGGGATGGCGCCGCTGGTATCGGACAAAGCCCTTCCCAGAAGAAGCTCGAGCTTCCTGAGCTGTGTTTCGTCCGGGTCAATGCTTGCAAATTCCGCGGAGCGCCGGATTTCCGAGATGACGGGCCGTAGCGCCGAGTTCGCGTAGTACGGCGAGGCGTCGAAATGGATTTCCTGGAGCCGGTCCCCTCTCAGTCGATCCCCGAGAAAGCGCACCAGTCTCGATTTTCCGATCCCGGGCTCCCCGGTTACGAGGACAACCTGGCCCATCGTTCGCCTGACCCGCCCCCAGCGCTCGAGCAGAAGATCGATCTCGCGGCCTCGGCCGACGAACGGCGTGAGCATCGTGCCGTGAAGTCCCTCGAACCGACTTTCACTGCGCCCGATGCCGTGGACCCGCCAGAGGGCTACCGAGGGGCCGATCCCCTTGATCGGCTGCCTTCCCAGGTCCTCCAGGTCGAAAATCCCTCCGACGAGGTGCCGGGTGGTTTCGGAAATCACAACCTGGTCCGGCCCTGCCGCCTGCTGCAGCCGTGCTGCGAGGTTCGGCGTCTCCCCGACGATCTCGTCCGGGCGCTCTGCCTCCCCTTCCCCTAGGCTTCCGATGATCACCAACCCTGTGGCAATGCCGATGCGTGCACGAAGGTGAGGAACCTCTTGCGTCTTGATTCCACCAGCTGCTGCCACAATGCGAAGGGCAGCCTTGACCGCCCGTTCAGCCGCGTCCTCCTGTGCCTTCGGCCAGCCGAAATATGCAAGAATGCCATCGCCCAAGAACTTGGCGACGTGCCCCCCGAAACGGTCCACTTCTTCGGTTACCGCGCTTCGGTAACGCCGCATCACCGCCCGCAGCTCTTCGGGGTCGAGCTGATGGCTTAGCTCGGTCGACCCGACGAGGTCGACGAACATCATCGTGAGCTGCCGCCGCTCTGCCTCTGTCGGGGCGGATAAAGGCAGCGCCGTCTTCAGCGATGCGGATGCGCCAATGGGCGCCGACCTCGAAACCAGGGCCAGTGAGGCAATCGCATCGAGCAGCTTGCGCCGGTGACCGACGGAGGTCACGCCGATTCCCGTCAAATCCTCGGCCGTCAGGTGGGCAAGAACCTCTTCACTAATATCGTTGTCGCGGAAGGCCTTCTCGTATTGTCCCAGGCCGATACCACGAAGCCAGGTGGCGACGTCCATGTCCCCCTCCTGTATGAAAGTACAATCATACACCAAAAGCCCATCATGGACGCGTGAAAACGGGTCCGAGAAGGCCTCAGCCTGAAGGTCCACTTTAATAGGACCAGAAATGTCGGGAAATGGCGGCGCAAGAATGTCCTTCCGGAACCGGAACTGATGACCCCAAGCCGACCTTCATCAACCCATTTTGCTACCCAATAGCCGACATTCGCGGCAACCAGTGCTGGTGGACCCAACTCGGACGTTCGTGATCGCAAGCTAAATGGAGTGCGTTCCCCTAGGTCGCTGCTCCACAAGCGGCCGCCGCGTGGTAAGGTGCGTGCTGTTTGAGCCTCAAGGCGGAGAAGCATGGAACGCCGTTTGGCTGCTATCCTCGCTGCGGACGTGGTCGGCTACAGCCGCCTCATGGGCGCCAATGAGGCCGGCACACTTACGGCGTTGAAGGCTCATCGGGAAGAGCTTGTCGAAGCGAAGATTGCCGAGCACCGAGGGCGCATCGTCAAGCTGACCGGCGACGGCATCCTGGTGGAATTCCCGAGCGTGGTGAACGCGGTCGCGTGCGCGACAGACATCCAGCGTAAGATGCGCGAGCGCAACGTCGACGTGCCACAGGACCAGCGGATCGAGTTCCGCATCGGCGTCAATCTCGGTGACATTATCGTCGAGGAAAACGACATCTACGGCGACGGCGTGAACGTTGCGGCGCGTATCGAGGGCATTGCCAAGCCGGGTGGCGTTGCTGTCTCGGGCACTGTCCGTGACCACATCGGCAACAAGCTCGACCTCGCATTCGAGGATAGGGGCGAGCAGACCCTGAAGAACATCGATCCCCCGGTTCGTGTCTTCGACGTAATGCTCGATCTACCGACCAGCAGGCGGATCGCCACACTCTCCTCGAGTTCCGCGACCTTCGCAAAGGCGAAGCTCTCGATCGCGGTGCTTCCGTTCGCCAACATGAGCGGCGATCCTGAACAGGAATACTTTGTCGACGGCATCACCGAGGACATCATCACCGATCTGTCGAAGGTCTCGGCGCTATCCGTCATCGCGCGCAACTCGGTGTTCACCTACAAGGGCAAGCACGCCGACGTCCAGGAGGTGGGTAGGCGCTTCAACGTCGCCTACATTCTCGAAGGCAGCGTTCGAAAGGCTGGCCAGCGCGTGCGCATCAATGCACAGCTCATCGACGCGAAGGACGGCACGCACCTCTGGGCCGATCGCCACGACCGCGACCTGACGGAAATCTTCTCCATGCAGGACGAGATCACGAAGAAGATCGTCGAGCAGCTGAAGGTCAACCTGCTGCCGCATGAAAAGAAGGCGATCGAGACGGCACCGACGCAAAACATCGACGCCTATAACTACTATCTCCGGGGCCGCCATCTCTATCATCTACATACCCAGCAGCATGTGTTGCTTGCACAACGCATGTTCAGGAAGGCGGCGGAGCTGGACCCGAGCTATGCGCGCGCCTATGCCGGCCTCGCCGATTGCGCCTGGTTTCTCTATATCAACCAGCATGAAGACACGACTGTGAACGATATTCACGTGGCGAGCCTGAAGGCGCTTGAGCTGGATCCCAATCTGGCGGAAGCGCACACCTCCTACGGGATGGCGCTCCACTACAAGGATCGCTACCCCGAAGCCGCCGCCGAATTCGAGCGGGCGATCGAACTGGCCCCAAGCCTCTATGAAGCTTACTATTTCTACTGCTTTGCCGCGCGCGATCGGGGCGACCTTGAGACATCGGCACGGATGGACGAACACTGTGTTGCGCTCTCGCCCGATGATTACAAGGAGTGGCTCATCCTTTCGCAGACTTATGCTGACCTTGGGCGTGACGAAGAAGCCAGACGGACCGCACTGATTGGCGTTGAGCGAGCCGAACGCGCGCTCGCCGCACATCCCGACATCCCGCTGGCGGCCAGTCTTGGGGCCGGTGCGCTGGTCCGACTCGGCGAGAGAGCGCGCGCGCTCGAATGGGTGTCTCGCGCCTTAACCATCGCCCCGGACGATCCGCTGACGCAATTCAACGCCGCATGCGACTATTCGCTGTTGGGCGAAAGCGAGCAGGCCCTCGACTTGCTCCAGCGCTGGGCCGTCAACGCGCCCCAAGCAACCGCTCGCTGGCTGATCGACAGCGATTTCAAGAATGTCTACGACCATCCGCGTTTTCAGGCGCTGCTGACGCAAGTTGGACTGCCAACCGGACCGTTCATACAGACCAGGCATCGGCCAGAAAACGAAAGCTAACCTACGTGGCCATCAGCCACTCGGACAGCTCGACGATGAGGGACGAAAATACTCAAGGCGATGTTGATACTGGCAAAGGCGATCGTGCTCGGCATGGTGCTCGCTTCTCGAACGCCGGAAACGCGGCGTGGAGATGGGCGGCGGCTTGCGATTTGCCGGACAATAGCTGACCTGCGCAGAAGCATTGGGCTGAGGGATCGACTGAGTGCTGGCCCCAGTACATTATTGGGACACAGATTCACGGTAGAAATTTGAGCGGCTTACCGTCCCGACGTTATGGCGTGAATAGGTGGATTGGAGACAGACTGCTTTGCATCGTTCATTGCGATGTAGCTGCCGAACAGACTGGATCGATGACATGCCAAATTTGCCGTTCTTCACGATCGACGTGTTCACCGGCACTCGCTTCGGCGGCAATCCTCTCGCCGTCGTAATCGGCGGCGATGCGCTGGATGATGCGACGATGCAGGCGATAGCTGCTGAATTCAATCTAAGCGAGACGACCTTTGTCTTGGCGCCTGCCGACCCAAATAATGTCGCCCGCGTCCGTATCTTCAACCGAACGGCGGAGATGGCGTTCGCCGGTCATCCGATGGTCGGCACAGCCTTCGTTGTCGCAAAGCAGCGTCCCGATCTGAGCACCGCGGTGTTCGAGATTCCCGCCGGGATTGTGCGCGTTCAGATCGAGCGCGATGCCAATGGCGCACCGGTCGGCGCCGCTATCGATGCTCCCCAACCGTTGACTATCGGAGAAACGGTTGCACCTGAGTTCATCGCTCGTGCGCTGCAATTGACGCCGGCTGACGTGGTGACAACGCACCACGCGCCCGTATCAGTCTCAAACGGCAACGCCTTTGTCGTTGCGGAAATTACAGGCGAGGCGCTGTCACGTTGCGATCCCAATCTAGCTGCGTTCCGCGAAGCTCTAGATGCCCATCCGCAGTTCGGCAGTCGCTTTCCCGTCCACGTCTATACCAAAGAGGGAAGTACGCTCCGCGCGAGGATGTTTGCGCCACTTTCCGGAACCTGGGAGGATCCAGCCACAGGAAGTGCCAACACGCCTCTCGCCTGCTTGCTGTTATCGCTCGAGCCGGACGCGCAGGAAGCCAGTTTCCAAATCCACCAGGGCGTTGAAATGGGAAGGCCCAGCCTGTTGCATGTCGATGCGCGCCGAACACCGGAGGGGATCGTTGCGACCTTGCGCGGATCATGTGTGGCGGTCATGCACGGCGAGATCGAACTATGACCGCTTACGGCTGCACGGCAATGTCGCTTTAGCGACAACAAGTGGGTGGGAACTGCCATTGCATTCAAGCGGGTACCTGCCGTGCAGCCGCGACGATGCGGCTGATGGTTGGTTCGCTGACGCCGTAAAGACGCGCCATTTGCGCCGCAGTCTTTCGTCCTGAAATGATGTTTTCGACGACATCGCTTCGTTGCGTGAGAGAGAGTTTTGGGCGACGGCCGCCAACACGGCCTTCGGCACGGGCCTGATCAAGTCCGGCTGAGGTGCGCTCGCGTATCATGGCGCGTTCGAATTCAGCGAAGCAGCCAATCATCTGCATCATCATCCGCCCCGCTGGTGAGGTGGTGTCGACATTCTCGGTGACTGACCTGAATCCTCCTCCGCGCTCCTCGATCTTGTCAAGCAAGTGCAGCAGGTCCTTGAGTGACCGCGAAAGCCGGTCAAGCTTCCAGACGATGACGACATCACCGTTGCGGAGTTGATCGATCATCCGGTGCAGTTCGGGCCGATCCCAGCGCCCCCCGCTCGCCGTCTCCTCAAAGATGCGTTCGCATCCGGCTTCAGTCAACGCCCGGAGCTGAAGCGCCGTGCTTTGATCGTCACCCTTCGAGATGCGGGCATAGCCGATGAGCAATTCGATGCCTTTCACAAACGAACGTTTTCGTTGCCGATTTGATGCCGACGAAAATCTGCGGCGTTGTGTCTTGCAATAACCTCTTTCAAAACGGTGGTAAATAGCAAGAGGTTTTTGAAAGGAATTTTGTAATGCCCGCCCGAATTCCGATGACAGAGAAGCAGCGAGCGGCACTGCTGGCGCTGCCCGACACCGAAGAAGCTGTCGTCCACTACCACAGCTTGCCGATGAGCAGGGGCGTGCGCGACTGACGCGCATCGCGGCGGTGCTTGAAGCTTTGACCAAGGCGGCTCGCTGCGGCTCCGATATCACTGCTGCCGTCACAGCCATCGCCGAAATCGACATCATCGAAGCCGATGCCGCGCTGATCAGGCGAACAATCAAGCCGGGGCGTCCAGATGTCCTGGGCGAGCTTGCATCGGAATACCGGGTGTTCAAGCAAGTGGGCAACCGATTCCTGGCGTCTTTCGCGTTCGAAGGCCGAACGGCAACCGCCCCGCTGCGCACTGCAATGGGCGTATTGACCGAACTCGCTGGTGATTGGCGCAAAGCCCTGCCTGAAGACATCCCCCTCGGCCATATCGAACTTCGCTGGCATCGCCACGTCGTGAATGGGGGCAGGATCGACCGCATCTATTGGGAACTGGCGACCTATTTCGCTGTTTCAGCCGCACTGGCGTCCGGCGATCTCTGGGTTCCGACATCGCGCATCCATCGCTCGCTTGAAGATTTGTTGACGCCGCGAACACCAGCTACCGCGAAAGTTCTTGCGCCCTTTCCGCAACTGCCACGGCTGAGTGCCGACGAATGGCTCGCCGAGAAGGCGGCTCAACTCGACGCCGCCCTCCTCGAAACGGCCAATGGACTGTCTGGCAAGGATCCACTGCTGTTCACCGGTGACAAGCTCAGATTTCCTAAAGGACCCAAGGCGGAAGAGCTTGAGAATGACGCGGCAAAGCTGCTCGCCTCGCGCACCTACGGCGCGCTGCCAACGATCCGGATCACTGATGTTCTGTCGCAGGTTGTCCGCTGGACGGGCTTCACCGATCATTTTGGGCATGTATCATCGGGCCTCCCGCCCAGCGACGAGCGGGCATTTCTCGCCGCCCTGATCGCGGAGGCAACCAACCTCGGTTTAACGCGCATGGCCGATATCTGCGGTGTTGCATCGCGGCGGGCGCTGCTGCGGATGCAAACCTGGCACATGCGCGAGGATACATTCAGTGCCGCCCTGGCTTGTCTGACTGATGCCATTCATGCCGAGCCGATGGCAGCCTGGTTCGGCGAAGGTTGGCGAGCTTCGGCTGACGGCCAGCATTTCTACCTTGGCGGTCCAGGCGAAGGCGGTGGGACGGTCAATGCGCATTATGGCCGTGATCCCATCGTCAAAATCTACACGACAATCACGGATCGCTACGCACCGCTGCACCAGACTGTCATTGCGGGAACAGCAGGAGAGGCGATCCATGCCCTTGACGGCATCCTCGGGCACGAAAGCGGTGTTGCCATTTCATCGTTGCACACCGATGGCGGCGGTGTGTCGGATATTGTGTTTGCCGTCATGCACCTCCTCGGCCTGAATTTTGAACCGCGCATCCCGCGCTTGTCTGACCGGCGGCTCTACGCCTTCGAGCCGAAGGCGCGTTATGGAAGGCTGGCTCCGCTGTTTGGTTATCGGCTCGATGCAAATCTGATCGGCGCGCACTGGGATGACATCAACCCCCTGATTGACGCGATGCGCAACAAGGTCGTGACGCCGTCGCTGATCTTCAAGAAGCTCTCAGCGTTCCGCCAGCAAAACACATTGGCGGCAGCACTGCGCGAAATTGGCCGCGTCGAGCGCACCCTGTTCACGCTCCGCTGGTTCGAGGATCCAGCACTGCGCAAGCAGGTCACTGCGGAACTCAACAAAGGCGAGGCCCGGAACACACTGGCACGGGCCGTGGCATTCCATCGCCTTGGCCGCTTCCGTGATCGCGGCCACGAAAATCAGCAGACCCGCGCCGCCGCGCTCAACCTTGTCACAGCGGCGATCATACTGTTCAATTGCCGATCTCTCGATCGTGCAATCGGCGCGCTCAATATACGAGGTAGCGGCTACGAAGACGCGCTCCGGCAACTTTCACCACTCGGTTGGGATCACATCAATCTGACCGGTGATTATGTCTGGTCGGACCCGGCAAAATTTGACGCCGACGGCTTCCTTCCGCTCAAAATCAGCCAACGTTGACCGGGTCGCAGTGCCTACCGTGAATCTGTGTCCCAATAATGTACTGGGGCCACATAGCGACGGTAGTCGGCCTCCGTGTCAAAAACCTCGGCCGGGATGTCCGCCTTGGGATGTGCTGGAGTGGCTCCGGGGCATGCGGTTGTAGGTATATGGACAGGGAGCTCGCCTAGTTCTCCCTGAATCCGCGATTGAGCGAATCGCGAACCGGCGCGAGCACATAGTCGAACAGCGTATGCTCGCCGGTCAGTATCATGACTTCCGCGGGCATGCCCGGCGACAGTCGAACCTCATGGAGCTTTCCCAGCTCGGCGGCATCGACTTTCACCTTGGCGAGGAAATAGGGTTCTCCGGTCCTCTCGTCGGTGAGCCGGTCGGCCGATACGGATGTGAGCAAGCCGTTGATTTGCGGAAGATGCCGGCTTGGATAGGCGGACAGCACCACGCGTGCCGGCATATCAGGGTGTACCATGTCTATATCAGTCGGCCTGATCCGCGAATCGATGACCAGGTTAGGCTCGTCCGGAACGATATCGAGAAGGGGCTGGCCGCTGGAAATCACACCTGATTCGGTGGTGATACGCACGTTCATCACCGTTCCTGCAATCGGCGCGAGGATGGCGGTCCTGGCCAGCACATCCTGACGCGAGGGCAGCTGACTGCGCAATTCGGCCAGCTCGCCGCGCACCTTGCCAAGATCCTCGTTAGCCTTCTCACCATCCTGCTGTCGCAAATTGAGAAGCTGCAGCTCGGTCTCGCCGATCTGCTGTTCATTGCGCGCAACCTGCGACCGGTTCGATGCCTGGTTTGCCCGGATGTCGGCCTGGGCGCGCTGCAGTGCCAGGATCCGCGGCAGGCGTTCCAGTCCCTGTTTGTACATCTCCTGCGCCGAAGCGATCTCGCGGTCGATCAGCCCCAGTTGCTCGCCTTGGGCTGCGATCACTTCCCTGGACCCTTGGATTTGCTCCTCTATCTGCCGGATGCGCTTTTGGAGGATCTGCTCGCGCCCCGCGCGGGTTGCAAGGCGGCTGCGCAGCAGTCCCTGCTCTTCGGCGGCCACTTTCTGCGCGGCCTCGTTGTCAGCCGATATCAATTCCCTGGGAAAAATGATCAGATCTTCTCCGGCAAGCTCCGCACCCAGGCGTGCTTCGACCGCCAGCAAGCGAATGTAGCGCTCATGCAGCTCGTCGTAGCGGCCCTGTGCATCGATCGTCTTCATCCTTATCAGAACCTGGCCGGCGGTAACCTTGTCGCCTTCCCGCACATGGATTGTCCCGATGATACCGCCTTCCAGATGCTGGACGGTCTTCCGGTAACCTTCGGGGCTGACGACGCCGGGGGCCACGACGGCGTTTGCCAGGAGGGCCATATTTGCCCAGGCCACGGTACCGCCGACAAAGAACATGGCGGAAAAGTAACCGAGCATGCGCGCTGGCCGCGTCCGGCGTTTCAGGTCGCGTCCGCTCGCGTGAGACGCGCGCGACCGCCGCCCGACAAGCCCGCCGAGTACGAGCAGAAGCAGTGCTGTGGCGGCTGCCGCCAGCGCAGCGCGCACCGGCATGTCCAGCACGTCGCGCAGGCTGGCCACCAGCATGTCCAGTATCTTCGACAGTTCGTCAAATCGGTCGCTCATGGCTCACTCCGCCGCCTTCAATCTTGCCGGCACATTGATGGCAGTCTTGTCTTGCCCGGGCGTCGGCACGGCAGTCGGTTTGTGCTGGCCGCCCAGCGCGCCCAGCACCTCGTCACGCGTGCCGAACATCTTGACGGCGCCATCGTGCATGAAAACAACATGGTCCGCCGTGCGCAAAAGGTACGTCTGGTGGCTGACGAGAATGACGGTGCAGCCTCGTTCCTTCAAATCCCGAAGCACACTGAGCAGTGCCATTTCACCGTCGCCGTCGAGGCCGGTGTTCGGTTCGTCGAGCACGATGAGTGCGGGATTGCCGAACAGGGCTCGGGCGAGAGCGATGCGCTGACGTTGGCCACGCGAGATTCGTGCCCCGTGCGGCCCCACCTCGGTTTGATAGCCGTTCGGCATCCGCAATATCATCTCGTGAATGCCGGCAGCCTGCGCCGCGGCGATGACGGCGGCGCTGTCGACATCGCGCAGGCGCGCTATGTTCTCGGCGATCGTCCCGGGAAACAGCTCGACCTGCTGCGGCAGATAGCCGATGTGCATCCCCAACTGGTCGCAAGGCCAATTGGCGACCTCCGCTTCGTCCAGCCTTACATGGCCGAGCGACGGGCGCAGCGCTCCCACCATGAGGCGGCAGAGCGTGGTCTTGCCGGAGCCCGACGGACCGATCACGCCAAAAGTCTCGCCGGCCACGACGTTGAAGGATACTTTGTTCATCAGCGCCTGCTGTGTACCCGGCGCATAGTAGTACACGTCCTCGAGCTTCAGCCGGCCTTGCGGGCGAGGCAAGATTACGCCACCGCTCTGCCTGGGCCCGGTGTCGGCAAAGAGGCGCGTGAGGTTGCGACGCGCGGTGCGAGCGGTAACCAGGCTGCGCCAGGCTCCGATCGAGCGTTCTATCGGCGCCAGCGCGCGGCTCAGCAGGATCGATGCTGCGATCATCGATCCGGCCGTCAGTTCGCCACGCAGGACGAAATAGGCGCCAAGCCCCAGCACGGCCACCTGGAGGGCCAGGCGGAGCGAGCGCGACAGGCTGCCGATGGTGGTTGTGCGGCCGAGAAGCTGCGCCTGGATGGTCATGAACGACTGCTGCTTTTCTTCCCAGCGCTGCAGCGCCGGCTCCGACATGCCGAGCGAGCGCAGCGTCTCGGCGCCATCGATGTATTGGCCGGCCGCAGCCTGGTTACGGCGCAGCCCCGCCGCCGCCTCCTGGCTCTTGCGGCGGGTAAGGAAATCATTGGCGAGCGCGCCGCAGAATAAAAGGATCGCCCCGGCTATTCCGACCAGACCCAATGCCGGGTGCAGAAGCCACATGAACGCCAGGAAGACGGGCGTCCACGGCGCATCGAGAAAGGTCAGCATGCCGTCACCGGCAACGAAACCGCGCAGGTCCGACACGTCTTTCAGGCCGGTCTCGAGGCTGCTGACGCCCGCGAGCCGAGCCTCCATGGCTCGCTCGATCACCGGGACACTCAGCTGGTCGTCGAGCCATTGGCTGATATGTCCGAGGATCATGCGGCGGGCTTGCTCCAGCAAGCCATAGACGGCGATCGCGCCGATCACCGCCAGGGTGAGCCACATCAGCGTGTCGATCGACCCGCTCGACAGGACCCTGTCGTAGATCTGCAGCATGTAGACGGTGCTGGCGAGCAACAGAAGGTTGGCAAGCAGGCTGAAGATAAGCAGGGCGGGCACCTGGCGCCGCGCCAGATGCATCACCTCCTGAAACTGCGGTCTTGGCTGCGTCACGGATTGCCCCCCGTTGCGATGCTTTGGATTGGGCCCGGCCGGGCGCCAAGGCTGGCACCCGGCCGGTATCGCGTCAGGCTATGACGACGCCGTCTACGAGGCCGTCGTCGAAGATGCCGGTCCCGTCGATGCCAATGGAGAAGCCGTCGCTTGCCGTGTCGCCGTCGGCATCGGCGATCTGCACGGTGAAGTCGAGCTTCTCGTCGGGCGCTGGCTGCGTCTGGGCAAGGCCGAAGCCGCCGATGTCGAAAGTGTTGTTGTCGTTGCCGGCAACGAGGTCCGTGTTGCTGATGTTTTCAATCAGGACGCGGTCATGGGTTCCGCTCGTCGTCCATTGCACCTTGTCGCCGGTGCTCAGGCCGGTGATTATCAAGTTGCCGTCGGCGTCGATCGAGGCGGCCGGAGTAAATTGCGTATTGCCTGTCTTGACGACGAAGTCGGTGATCGAGAACGACGTGATGGCGACGTGCGTGTCGTCGGTGAGCCCGTCGACGAAATCCCCCCCCGGCTCCGCGTCGGTGCTGAAGGCCGAGATCTTGACGGTGACGGGTCCGAC
This sequence comes from Mesorhizobium sp. WSM4842, assembly GCF_055901575.1. Lineage (NCBI taxonomy): Bacteria > Pseudomonadati > Pseudomonadota > Alphaproteobacteria > Hyphomicrobiales > Phyllobacteriaceae > Mesorhizobium > Mesorhizobium sp. WSM4842. Next base: position 650,533 of record NZ_CM148372.1, on the reverse strand, counting down.
GCCCGGATTGGTCTGGTTGACAGTGAAGGACGCCGTGGTTGCATTGAAGACGCCCGTGAAGGCGATGTTGGCTTCGACATCGGCCTCGTTCTGGTCCAGATTGGGCACGAGGAAGTTCGTGTTCGCGCCCGTGACGTAGGTGATGAACGCCCCCTCATCGGGGTTGATCGCGTTGCCGTTGACGCCGAACGAGGTGGTGCTGCCGGCCTGGCTGATATTGAGCACATCCTTGGTCGTGATGTTTCCGCCCTGGGACTGATTCAACGGGTCTTCCCCGATCACCACGATCTGGGTGGAGGTCGGATCGCCGAAGGTCATGAACAGGTTGCTGCCGGAGGGTGCCCCGGCGAAGCTGAAATTCACCTCCGCGGGCGGAGGATTCTGGAGGACATCGAAGGTGTAGTTGCCGCCCGACAGGGTCAACTTGAAGAAATCGATGTCCCCGACGGTGTGCGTGCCGCTGCCATCAACATCCTTGAAGTAGGTAGCGACAGTATTGCTGTTCGTAAGGTCCCTGAGCAGCGTTACCTGCGAGGATGTGCCGTCCAATATCGTCAGGGTCGTCGGCGAGCTCGTGATGCTATAGGTTGCCGGGTCATCCGCCCCGACCACCCCGCTGAGCGTCTTGGTCACGGTGCTGCCAGCAGCGAAGTTCACCAGGCCGTCGCTGATAGGCCCGATGGCCGGTCCGTCGTCCTGGAACTGCACGGCATCGCCGATGCCGGTCGAGGCCGTCGCTGTGTCGCCGTCACCGTCGGTGACCGTCACCACCGCCAGCAACGCGCCGTCGGTGATGCTCACCGACTCGTCGTAACTGGCACCCGGGGTCGGATGATGGAGCGAAGCGTACTGCGCCACGCTCACGACCCCGGTCGCGCTGTCGATTGCGACGGCGAACGCCGCCGCTCCCGCGGCTGAGCCTATGCGGCCGACCACCAGGTTGCCTTCCTTGAACAGGAAGATGCTGGTGCCGGCGGTCGTGTCGAGGCCGGAATCCACCCCTGCCGCGGACACAGCCAGCGAGAACGCCGTCGTCCCGCCCTCCTGGTCCGCGCCGAACGCGCTTCCCGTCGAGCTCACGACCGGGCTTGCGTCCTGCGCGTAACCGGTGGGGCTCAGGTCGGCACTTTTATTGGCGACCCCGGCGAACAGCGCCACCACCGCTGCCGCCGTGGTGTCGTCGGCATCGGCGTCGACGCCCGCGGTCTCGTCATGCGCCACCGTCGCGGCGCCCTGCACGATCGCCGCTGTCGGCCCGTCGTCCTGGAACTGCACGGCATCGCCGATACCGGTCGAACTGGTCGCGGTATCGCCGTCGCCGTCGGTGACCGTCACTACCGCCAGCAATGCGCTCTCGGTGATATTCACCGCCTCATCGTGGCTGGCACCGGGGGTCGGATGATGGATCGAAGCGTACTGCGCCACGCTCACGACCCCGCTCGTGCTGTTGATCGCGACGGCGAACGCCGCCGCCCCCGCGGCTGAGCCTATGCGGCCGACCACCAGATCGCCTTCCTTGAACAGGAAGATGCTTGTGCCGGCGGTCGTGTCGAGGCCGGAATCCACCCCTGCGGCGGACACAGCCAGCGAGAACGCAATCGTGCCCCCGTCTGTACCCGTAGAACTGCCGGTTGAGCTCACCACCGGGCTCGCGTCCTGTGCGTACCCGGTCGGGCTCAGATCGGTGCTGACATTGCTGACGCCCGCGAACAGGCTGATGACTCCTGCGGCAGTGGTGTCGTCGGCATCGGCCTGGTTGCCCGCGGTCTCGTCATGCGCCACCGTCGGAGCGCCTTGGACGATCGCCGCCGTCGGTCCGTCGTCCTCGATGACGATCTGCTGGCCGACGAACGTCGAGGCGCCGCTGGATGTCACGATGCCGAAGCCGCCGATGTCGAAGGTGTTGTTGTCGTTGCCGGTAATGCCATCCGCGTTGCTGATGTTTTCGATCAGCACGCGGTCATGGGCTCCGCTCGTCGTCCACTGCACCTTGTCGCCCGTGCTCAGGCCGGTGATTATCAAGTTGCCGTCGGCGTCGATCGAGGCGGCCGGAGTAAATTGCGTATTGCCTGTCTTGACGACGAAGTCGCTGATCGAGAACGACGTGATGTTGATGTGCGTGTCGTTGGTGAGCCCGTCGACGAAACCCGTGCCCGGTTCTGCTGCGGTGCTGAAGGCCGAGATCTTGACGGTGACGGGTCCGACGCCCGGATTGGTCTGGTTGACGGTGAAGGACGCCCCCGTCGCATTGACGACGTTCGTGAAGGCGATGTTGGCTTCGACGTCGGCCTCGTTCTGGTCCAGATTGGGCACAAGGAAGTTCGTGTTCGCGCCCGTGACGTAGGTGATGAACGCCCCCTCAGTGGGGTTGATCGCGTTGCCGTTGACGCCGAACGAGGTCGTGCTGCCGGCCTGGCTGATATTGAGCACATCCTTGGTCGTGATGTTTCCGCCCTGGGACTGATTCAATGGGTCTTTCCCGATCACCACGATCTGGGTGGAGTTTGGATCGCCGAAGGTCATGAACAGGTTGCTGCCGGAGGGCGCTCCGGCGAAGGCGAAGTTGAGCTGCTCACTCGCCGCGAGCTTGAGGGTGTTGCCGAGATCGACCGCGTCATCCGGGTTGGTGCTGTTGCCATGGAAGATCGGAACGTAGGTGACGATGTTGAAGGTCACCTGGTCGCTGGTCGCGCCGGCGTTTACCACGTCCTGCTTGAAGATGACGAAGGCGATCGCGTCGGCACTGCCGTTGCCATCGCTGTCATATCTCCCGATCACGGTGTCGTTTGCGCCGGCGAAGAGCAGGATATCCTTGCCGTCGACGGTGTTGAGCCCGCTATCATCGCCGTTGAGGGTGCCGCCACTGCCGTCGGTGAACGTAGTGCCGACGAGCTGGGAGCCGGCGGTGGCGTTGACAGTGACCGAGTTCGTCTTGGTCGCGACGCCGACGCTGGTCGGGAACGCGGAGTTCAGCCCGAGAGTCGTCTCGAGATAGGTCCGGAACGAAGCCGGAAGAGAGGAGTACGCAACATCGGTATCCGTAAAGGCGTCATCGATGTTGTCGCCGGTTTGCAGCCCGGTGGTCTGGTCATTGACGGCCTCGTCGTTGAGAATGAAGGTGATTGCCATGGTCGTTTTCCCCTTCGTTGAATTTGTTTCTAACGATCCGCACATCGGATGACGCCGGAATGCACCTGCATGGGTGCACCCCATCGCGTACTGAATGGCGGCACTCAATTCTTCATTGTGTCGCCGATGGAGAGGACGCGTCCATTCGCGGTTCGATAGTGTTATGGTCAATGCCCCTATCTGATCGAACGATATACATCCTTCGATAGGGTGAGCCGCGACACGCGCTTGCGGATGACCGCGCTGGCGTACGGGCGATCGATATGCTGGGGGTTTTCCGGCCTGTTGCCGGTATCGCGCTGACGCAGGCGGCCTCGCCGCCTGACCGAAAGTGAAGATCAAAGGCCGCTCTTGTAGCCTATTCCCGAGCGCCTTTGCCATGTGCCGCCCAGGCCAGCTCTGCCCTGCTGCCGAGGTGGAGCTTCTCGTAGACGTGGTGCAAGTGCATCTTCACCGTGCCTTCGGAAACATGCAGCCGCTGCGCGATGATCTTGTTGCGCAAGCCACGCGAAACCAGGTCGGCGATTTCCTTCTCGCGCCCTGTGAGCTTGTGTGCGGCCTGGGGCACCGATCGCGGCATCAGGAGATGCTGGAGGATGTTGTTATCGACCCATTTTCGACCGGCCGCCACGACATTTACGCATTCGACAAGATAGCTATCGCTGATGCCGTCCAGCAGCAAGCCGTCGGCGTCGAGCTCCTGTATGTCCTTGACGCCGAACCCGCCGTTTGGTTGCAGGATGAAAATTATGCCCAGCGCGCTGTTCATAGTTCTCAGTCGAGAGGAGAGAGCGGCCGTCTGCTGACCGGCAATGTCCACGCCTATGACGACTATATCAGGCCGATGACGCTCTACATGCGGGACAACGTCAATTATGCTATGGCAGTTTGCCACAACGCTGTGGCCAGCCTTCCGCAGGACCCACTCCAGACCGGCGAGATAGACTCCCCGCGGGTCCGCAACAACCAAGGTTGACATGCGAACACCGTCCCCAAAAAACGCACGACTTACTTAATTATCAATGAATCAAGGAAAGCAGAGCTCCGAGCGTTTGTCAAGAAATCTCTAATATACCTGCAGCAACGTGCCAGGCGCTCAACCTCTATCAATGCCCGAGCCGCGTCCGACGTGCGCTCCTGTCTGTCGTGTTTTCTTTGAAGGTTTGCCTTTCCCTCATTGTTGGCCCCGATCTGACCCAGCGCAGTGTTGCCCCACCGAACCGCTGTCGGGAGATCGTGTTCCCCTAAGATAACAAAAAAAGCCCGCCGCACCTTGCGGCACGGCGGGCGATCAGTCGGTTCACCAGGCACGAGGGGTGGGCGCAGCTTCGAAGGCCTTTCTTACGTCGTCGGCTGTGCCCTCGCCATCATGGACGGCCATGCAGGCCTCGACCGCCTTCTTCCACTTAGGCTGATTCAACGTCGCTTTGATCGAGACGGTGTCCCCATTGGTCCGTCCTGTTGAGGATTGCGTCGATTGCCTGATCTAGAACTGGACCGACCCGTGCAGTATTATCATACACCAAAAAGCGCACCCCGTTGCAGAATCGCAGAGCGCGAGAAATGATAGAACCCTTGAAGCTGGTTATTGGGTAATAACCAGACGCCACCGGAAGTGATTGCGGATGTGGTCGTTGAAGAAGCGGCCCTTGGCGAAGGCGGCTTTGAACGCGGCGAAGGTCTCCGGCGGCACGTCCTCAAACTCGTACCGTTTGCCGCTGGCGACGAACCACACCGAGAGGATTCTGCTGTCGGGATCGTATTCCGTTTTGCGTATCGAGGTGGATGGCATGACGGCAGCTCAATCAAAAGTAATCGACGAGCGGAGCGGCGGTCGCGTTCCCTCGTGGTATCGCTCCCGAGCAGCGCATGAGGATTTTCTCTGGCCACCTAACGCATCGCGGCGTCGCAACACGCGGCAGGTACGGTGCTCCGGAAGCCAGTTTTCGGTCCCTCTTTTGTCCGAAATCGGCGTGAAGGGTCGGATCGTTCCGTAGCCCCACGCGTTGGAGAAAACGCAACGGGAGGAACGAACATGTCAGACGAGAAACACGACATTAGGCGCCGCGCTTATGAGATATGGGAACGAGAAGGCCAGACGCACGGCTTGCATGAGCGCCATTGGAATCAGGCAACCCTAGAGATCGAGACCGAAGACCGCTCGCTCGGTGCTCGTCCACCGGCAATAACTGGTGCCGATGTACCAGGTCCCGCGCAGACCCCAAGCCGAGAGAAGAAAGGCAAGCGCGCTGCGGGTCAATCGGATGTTGAGGCGGCGGAAGCACTGGCGATGAGAACAGGCATCACCGGCGATCAAGCTCAAGAGCTTATCGACCGCCTCGGTGACGATCCGCTGGCGCTCGATGAGGCGGCGCGGACCCTTAGGGCGTCCGAACGGTAACCGCCGGCTTTCTCAGGCAGCCCATCGTTGTAACTCGACAGATCGCCGCAGATTTTCAATCTCCGTCCCCCCGCCAGCGGACCGCCGCATCGGTCGAGCAAATGAAAGCCCGCGCCTCAGGCGGAGAGAGCGGGCCGCTCGGGTCGCGGTCTGAGTTTCATGACGTTGGACCGAGATCGCGGTTTCGCCTTCGACGCTCGATGATGCGAGCGTTTCGACGAGCAACTCTAAGTTCGGTAAGCGTCGGCTGCCACCAGCCGCGGGAGTGCTCCATCGGTCCGGCCTCACGACGAGCGGGCCATGTCCTGATGAGTTCCGTCAGTGTCGCCGAGCGCCACGTTCCCCACACCAAGTCGAAGTCCGCCCGCATCGCGTGTGGGTAGAAAGCAGTTACTACCGACGGCTCGGCGACTTCACCTGACGATTCGGTAAAGACGACAACGCCGTACTGTTCTGTTGCGACAGCTCGGCCCATAGGCGGCAAGTCTTCGGCTGGCAACGGATAGCGATGGCGGCGGCGTTCTGCGTATCGCAACCGCGTGGCTCTTTGAGCCTCCGAGTTCTTCTCCGCCTCGCGTCGATGCTTCCTTTCCTGGGGTTCGTTACGTCTGGCAGCCTTTTCGATTGTTGGCCACCGGCGCCGCAGTTCTTCATACGATCGAAACGGCACACGCCACGCCCGGAGTTCATCATCCCAACTTGCCCAGGGAATTTCGTGTAGTTCCCGAAGGAGGGTCTTCGAATAGGGTGTCCGAATGCGCAAGTCGTCGGCTATCTCGAGATAGGGACTGGAGATCGGATCGAAAGCGAAGGCGTCGCGCCCCTTGCTGTCGGCGTGGATCGCCAGCAACTCGGCCTCACGCGCCAGCCAGCGGTCAACCCGGCGGGCCGCCGTCTTGCCTGGTACAAAACCAGCTCCTGCGCTCGTCGCTCCACCTCGCTCGCGGAAATGCCGCCCGAAATCGTTCGACAGTCATTCGGTCATAAGGAAAGTTCGCCAAGGCACCAGGCGTGCCTTGTTTCTCCAGCGCATGCTGATGCTTTGGTTCCTCCACGGTCATGCCGTCAATTGTGTTGGATTCGCAGAGAAACGTGCCGCCGGCCCTAATGGTTCACACGCGAACCAGAACGTGAGTGCCCTTCGCAAGGGACGCCGCCAATCACGACGGACGCCCCCGAGTGCGTCACAGGCTGAGCATAACGCCTTGAGGGATTGCCCGAGAAGAGAACGACGCTGCGCTCCTTTCAGCTCTGCTTGCAGCTCTAATGTGCAGTGTTCGCCATGCGCACCTTGCGGGGCGAAGCTTGCGCGCCATGCTGATCGCATGAGGGGTCTTACAATTGCGCTGACGACTATGCTGGTCGGGATCGTACCGGCCAGCGCTGACGTCGCGTTTGATACCTGCATCAAGCAACTCTGCACATCGACCAAACAGGCCGATTGTTGGGTTAAGGCAGGCGCCGCGCTATGCGATCTCGATCAGATCCAGTGCAAGGAGCTTCCCGATCACGCGCCGGCGGCGGTGAAGCGTAAAGTCGCTCGGCGGTGGGAAGTGCGGACCGCCTACGGCAATGGCTGGGTGAGCGACCGAATGATGACGATCAACGGTTCAAAATGCGGGTATTGACGCGACCGCAGGCTGGGAAACTGGCCATTCTGATCTTGCTGATTTCGACGGCTCCTGGCGTAGCTGCGGAATGCCGCTCCGTGGGCGGGCATCTGTTGGTGAGCCGGTGACAGCTACACGCCGCGCAACACCGAGCGGAGATCGGGCCGCGAACAGGCTGGCATTGCGTATGTCTGTGATCGGGCCATCAAGTTCTGACGTTGGATTTGCCCCTGCGAGAAACCAGAGCCAATCTATCACTGCCTATTCGGCACCAGCCTGGGCGGCGATTTCGTCACCCGTCATGCTTTCCACTGGTGGGCTTGGCGAGGCTCAGACTTCCGTAGTCTCGAAGGGCAAAAGCTCCACTCCGCCGTCCGCAAAATTGCCAAGATCGGCCGCCGTGGCCTGACCCTCGGGAGATGAAAGGGCCGCTTGAATGTCCGCAACGGAATCGAAGTGGAGCGTAGCTACAAGATGGTAACCTGAGGCCCCGCCCGGCGAATCGACGCCGCCATCGCTAATTTCGTATTTCCTCAAGCCGGGAATCGTTTTGGCGAGCGGAATGTGGGTCGAAACATAGTAACGATCGAATGCGGTCAGGTCTTTCGGCGTCTTGAAGAGTGCGACAAGTCTGGCCATGCGCCCCCCTTTTCAACCGACACTCGCCGCCGGCTACTTGCGCAAAAGAATACTCCTCAGCAAGGGCGCTGGCAAATGAGGTCGACCCTCCCTCCGCAGACCAAGATGAGCTGGAGATCAAAGCTCTTCGTGGTGGCCTTATGGATATATTCGGAACAACGGTCGCCCCGCAAAGTGCGGCCTAAGCGCAATCGAACGTGTTTGGTGGCGTGAGCAGGCTTTCCCTGTCCGGCACCTACGGTGCGGAGCGCGCCCGGCCAGAAGATATTGTTGGTCGCAGGCAGCTTTCTTCCGCGCCTCATCTAGTGGTAGGAATCTGACGCTTGGTATCCGATACGGATTACCTGTTCCGACCCTTCTTTGCCCTTTGTTCGGAGGACTTCTAAGGCAAGAATTGTGAAGGGTTACGGATGCCGGCCATCGACGTTGTGCCTGGCGCTGGGCCGGCGTCCGGAAGCCTCCAGAGAACGAATCCGCGGGATGGAGAGCGCGGTTCCCGGTCTATGGGGATTTAAGGTTTGAGCCTGGTCCGCTTCGGTCGAAGTGATGGCCTTGGACGGGGGAGCGGGTGTCGCCGATATCGCTCATATTTGCGCGTGATCGTCGCATGCGGGGCGGTTTCAGCGTGGTGAGCCGGGAGGTTGGGGGTTGTGGGCGGCGGCGCACGAAGCCGTCCCTCCGGGGACGATAAGGTCCCTCGGCAGAGATGACGCGCGGTGATGAGCGGGGCATGATCATGATGCTCGGGCTCCGCTTGTCGCGTTGCCGGATGGGGGTGCTCGGGCGTTGCCGCCGCGCTCGAAGGTCTCAATGATGATCATGCGGCCGCCGCAGCACGGACACGGCGGCCGCCAGTCGGTTGGGGCGGCATCGGCGCTATCGGATCCGCCGCATTCGACCTTGGGCTGGGGCGCGGCGAGAAGCGCGCGAGCGCGCGCGATGTTGGCCTTGCGGCCGGCGCTGGCGAGCAGCCCGTAGTGACGGATGCGGTGGAAGCCCTTGGGCAGCACGTGGAGCAGGAAGCGGCGGATGAACTCGCCCGGATCGAGCGTCATGGTCCGATAGCGCTCGCGCCCGTTGCAGCGGTAATCTTTGCAGCGGAACGTCACGCCGGCTTCGTCGAGGGCGATCAATCGGCTGTTGGAGATCGCGACGCGGTGGGTGTAGCGCGACAGGTAGGCCAACACCGCCTCAGGTCCGGCGAAGGGCGGCTTGGCATAAACGAACCAGTTCTTCCTCCGAAGCGGTGCCAGGAAGGTAGCAAAGGCGCTGTGCTCAATCAGACCGTCGTGATCACCGAAGAACTGCAGGCGCCCAGCAGCATGGGCGTCGGCGAGCTTCGCCAGGAAGAGCCGTCGGAACAACCTCGACAGCACGCGCACGGGCAGGAAGAAGCCCGGCCTGCAATGCACCCAGCGCTCGCCGTCGAGCGAGATGCCGCCACCGGGCACGATCATGTGCACATGCGGGTGATGGGTCATCGCCGAGCCCCAGCTGTGGAGCACGGCGGTGATGCCGATGCGCGCGCCGAGGTGCTTTGGATCGGCCGCGATCGTGAGCAGCGCCTCGGAGGCGGCGCGGAACAAAAAGTCGTAGATCACGGCCTTGTTGTAGTAGGCGATGTCGGCAATCTCGGCCGGCAGCGTGAACACGACGTGGAAGTAGCCGACCGGCAAGAGATCGGCCTGGCGCGCGGCGAGCCAGTCCCGTGCCGCCGCGCTCTGGCATTTGGGGCAGTGCCGGTTGCGGCAGCTGTTATAGGCGATGCGGCTGTGGCCGCAGTCCTCGCACGCCTCGACATGGCCGCCGAGGGCAGCGGTACGGCAGCTCTCGATCGCCGACATCACCTTCATCTGGCCGAGGCTGAGATGACCGGCATGCGCCGCGCGCCAGGTGGCGCCATGGCGATGGAAGATGTCGGCGACCTCCAGTGACGGGCGGCTCACCGCCGCAGCGTCATCTGTCCGGTCGCGTCTCGTCCTGCGTCAGCAGCTTGATCCGGTCGAGCGGGCTCATCACGGTGCGGATCGTGTTGGTGGCGACGCGGGCATAGAGCGCGGTGGTGTCGAGCTTGGCGTGCCCGAGCAGGACCTGGATGACGCGGATATCGATGTCCTGCTCCAGGAGATGGGTGGCGAAGCTGTGGCGCAACGTGTGCGGCGTCACCCGCTTCCTGATCTCGGCCGCCTCCGCAGCGGCATGAACAGCGCGGTTCAGCTGGCGGCTGGAGAGCGGTGTGACCGGATTGCGTCCTGGGAACAGCCAGCCCCGCGGCAACATCACGCCGCGGCGCTTGCCCTCCCGCCACCAGGCGCGCAGCAGTTCGAGCAGACGCGGCGACAGCATGGCGTGGCGATCCTTGCGGCCCTTGCCTTGTTCGACGCGGATCAACATGCGCGCCGAGTCGATGTCGGTCACCTTGAGCGCCACCACCTCGGAGACCCGCAGCCCAGCGCCGTAGGCCGTGCCGAGCGCGGCCTTGTACTTCGGCCCCGGCGCCGCTTCGAGCAGCCGCGCTACCTCCTCAGCGCTCAGCACCAGCGGCAGCTTGCGCGGCTGGTGGACTATCGCGAGACGACGAGAGAGATCGGGTCGGTCGAGCGTGACGGTGAAGAAGAAGCGCAGCGCCGAAACCGAGCTGTTGATGCCCGGCGGCCGCATGCCGCTCTCGGTCTGGTGCACTTGGAAACGGCGGAGATCCTCAGCCGTCGCCGCGTCGGGCGAGCGGCCGATGAACGCCGCAAATCTCTTCACGCAGCGGATGTAGTCACGGCGCGTGTCCTCGGTGAAGCCACGCACGTTCATGTCTTCGATCATGCGCTCGCGAAGCGCGCTGCCGGGCGGATGCGAAGGGAAGGTCATCGGATGCTCCTCTCAAGCTGAAGGTTGACCCTTCATGCTCGGAGGCCGATGCCTGTCCGTCACCCCTCGTCGATTACAACCTCACCGGCGCTGCCGATAAACCAGCAGGCCTCGAACCTGCGCCCTCCCGCGCGAGCGCGTTCGTTCCCTGACCCAAAGGCGACTGCCAAATTGTTCGGATAGATGTCCGCTTCGGCTGAAAGCTGACCTTTAGGACCTTTAGTTCGAATCTCGTGTGGCGCGCCAATTTTCTACCACTCCAGAACAAAACTGGGAACCGGGCAGTTTCTCACCGGAGGCAGGGGAGCACTCAAGAGACACCCGGGTTCCGCTCAGCGACCGGCGGCTCTTGCGCCACATCTCGGCCGTAAAGGCCAGCTTGGCCTGCGCCCCGAAGCACATTGTCCCCTTCCGCCGAGTAGCCGTCATAGTAACCCAGTCAGATCGGCGCTCTATAGTATTTGGATAGACAAATCCGGCGCTATCTCAAGGACGCCATGACCCAACAACTCGCTGCTATCAGGCAGCCCGATGGACATCTCCGCATGGTCCCAATACCATTTGTGGAAGTGAATTTTCTGAGGCACCTACCTCAATGGCCGAAGAACGCGTCCAGCGCCGTCTTGCCGCAATTCTGGCCGCGGACGTTGTCGGCTACAGCCGCCTCATGGAAGCGGACGAGCAAGGAACGCTCGAGGTCCTCAAGGCCCGACGGCGCGATATTCTGGCTCCCCTGATCACTCGATATCGAGGCCGCCTAGTCAAGGTCATGGGTGACGGCGTTTTGGTCGAGTTCGCCAGCGCGGTCGATGCCGTACAGTGCGCAATCGATCTCCAATACCGCACCGCCGAGGCCAACGATAGTTTGCAGGACTCCCGGCGAGTAATCCTGCGCATCGGCATCAATCTCGGCGATATCATCGTGGACGGTAGCGATCTTTACGGCGACGGCGTCAACGTTGCCGCTCGGCTGGAGGCGTTGGGCGAACCTGGAGACATCTGCGTTTCGGGGAGCGTCTACGATCAGGTCAAGCGGAAGGTGGAGAGCGGGTTCGACGATCTCGGGCAGAAGTCGTTGAAGAATATTGCTGAACCTGTGCGCGTCTACCGGGTGCGGCACTTGGCAATTGCGGACCGGAAAGATGGCGAAACCGGACCACTGCCGCTGCCGTCAAAACCCTCTATCGCCATCCTGCCTTTCACCAACATGAGCGGCGACGCCGAGCAGGACGTGTTCACGGACGGGTTGACTGAAGACCTCATCACCGATCTGTCGCGAAACGCCAGCCTGTTCGTGATCGCCCGCCATTCGACCTTTGCCTACAAGGGAAAGTCGATCGACATCCGGCTGATTGCTCGTGATCTTGGCGTCCGCTATTTGCTGGAAGGCAGCGCCCGCCGTGCCGCCGGTCGTGTGCGCATCAACGTTCAGTTGATCGATGCCGTCAGCGGAACTCATCTTTGGGCGGACCGCTTTGACCGCGATCTTGAAGATATTTTTGCTGTGCAGGACGAGGTGACCGCCAAGATCGTCGAGGCTCTGATCGGCCGCCTGGTGACACAGCCGCCGCGTAACCGGCCAAACAGCATGGAAGCCTATGATCTTTGCGTGCGTGGCCGGACGCTGATCGGGATTTCGCCGGAGGCGTCGCGCGAATCGCGTCTTTTGTTGCAGCGGGCGATCACGCTCGACCCGGACTATGCGGAGGCGCATCGGCTCCTGGCCTTTCACCTCTGGCAGGCTTGGGCGCAGTGGGGCGAGCCAGAAGTGCCCAACCGGCTTGTGGCCGTTGCCATGGCAGAAAAAGCCGTGAAGCTCGACCCGAACGATGCCGGCTGCCGCTTCGTCCTTGGCCACTTGCTGGCATATGAACGGCGCTGGCCCGCGTCGGATGCGGAGTTCGCGACCGCGCTCGAGATTGACCCGAATTATGCCGATGCCTGGGCGGACCTGTCGGACTTTTCGGTGTTGAGCGGTAAGCCCGCCACCGCGATTGAACAGGTCCAAAAGGCACTGCGCCTGAACCCGCACCCGCCCAGATGGTACTATTGGGATCTGGGATTCGCGCAATACGCCGCCCGCCAGTATGAGTTGGCAGTCGTCACGTTACGCAATGAGGCCACGTACCGAACGATTTCGCGGCGCGTGCTTGCAGCAAGCCTTGCACAACTGGGACGAACGGACGAGGCCCACCAGGAAGGCGCGCTGTTCATGGCGAGCAATCCACATTTCACGATCAGCCATTGGGCCGCTTCACAGCCCTTTCGAGATCAGGCAACGCGTGACCATTTCGTCGACGGATATCGCAAAGCAGGCCTGCCAGATTGAACGAGAACCGCTGAATCGACGGCATCTTCATGATCTTGGCTGATATTGGATGGCAGGTATGATTCAGCTTTCCCGCTTACCTCCAGGAGGGAACGCCCGCCTTGCAGGCAAGTGGCGCTAGTTGCCCGTTCCGGCAGCCGGCTCAAACGCCAAAGTTTGACCCAAGGCGGACGCCTGATCACTAGGAGCGTATCGTCCGCTTTGCTGCCAGAAGCTGTCACCGCCGCGGTAACCATGTCGGACTACAGCATTTCCCTGGCATCTGAGTTAATATTGCGGCTGAGGGACCCGAATTCAGCCTTGGGAGAGCTGTGTGGACGTTGCCGCTTGGTTGCGAGGCCTCGGCCTCCAGCAATACGAGCAGGCATTTCGCGACAACGCGATCGACGCGGAAGTCCTGCCGGAGCTGACCGATGCCGACCTCGAGAAGCTCGGTATGCTCCTCGGTCACCGCAAGCGATTCCGCAAGGCGGTAGTGGGGCTGGGGCCGTCGTCAAGCCATCCCGACGCGAACACCGATGACATCGCGGCTCAGAGCCGCACCCGGGAGCTAAGCGCGGAGCGTCGACAGCTGACCGTCATGTTCGTGGATCTCGTCGGCTCGACGGCGCTGGCGACGCGTCTGGATCCCGAGGACCTGCGTGAGATCATCGGAGCGTATCACCGCTGTGTCGCCGATACGGTCGCCCACTTCGGCGGCTTTGTCGCCAAGCACATGGGCGACGGAGTTTTGGTGTATTTCGGCTACCCGCAGGCGCACGAGAACGCCGCCGAACAGGCGGTGCGCGCTGGCCTTGCTCTCGTCGATGCCGTTAGGCGACTCCCAGAGCCCGAGCCATTGCGGGTTCGTATCGGCATCGGCACCGGACAGGTGGTCGTCGGCGATCTGATCGCCGCCGGCGAAGGGCACGAGCGCGGCGTCGTGGGCGAGACGCCGAACCTCGCCGCCCGCCTGCAAGCTCTTGCCGAACCCGACGCGGTCGTGATCGGGCCGCAAACGCGGCAGCTGGTGGGCGATCTTTTCGAATATCGCGATCTTGGCGCCGTCGAGGTGAAAGGCGTTCCGGAGCCGATCCATCCCTATCAAGTGCTTCGCGAGAGCGCTGTCGAAAGCCGGTTCGAGGCGCTGCATGGGACGACGCCCACGCCGCTGGTCGGGCGTGAGGAGGAGGTCGACCTGCTGCAGCGCCACTGGCATCGCGCGAAAAGTGGTGAAGGTCGTGTGGTGCTGCTCTCAGGCGAGCCCGGCATCGGAAAGTCGCGCCTCACCGTCACCTTGCAGGAGCGGATCCAGAATGAGCCACACACCCGTTTGCGCTATTTCTGTTCGCCGCACCATCAAGACAGTGCGCTCCACCCGACCATTGCGCAGCTAGAACGTGCCGCCGGGTTGGGGCGCGACGACCCGCCTGAGAGGAAGCTGGATAAGCTTGCGGCCCTGCTTGCCCCGGCCTCGCCGGAGGACGGGGCGCTGCTGGCCGAGCTGCTGTCGTTGCCGACCGAAGGCCGCTTCCCGCCTCTCCAACTGACGCCCCAGCGTAAGAAAGAGAAAACTTTCGATGCGCTGCTCCGGCAGCTCGAAGACCTGGCGCGACAAGGTCCGGTGCTGATGCTCTTCGAGGATGTGCACTGGATCGACCCCAGCTCGCGCGAGCTGCTCGACCTTGTAGTCGAGCGGGTGCCGCTCCTGCCAGTGCTGCTTCTCCTCACGTTCCGCCCCGAGTTTCAACCGCCGTGGACCGGGCAGGCGCACGTCACGGTTCTTGTCCTCAACCGCCTCGACCGTCGTGAAGGCGCCGCGCTGGTCCAGCGGGTCGTCGGCACCGGGGAGCTGCCGAGCGACGTTGTCGCGGAGATCATCGAGCGCACCGATGGGGTGCCACTGTTCGTCGAGGAGCTGACCAAGGCGGTGTTGGAGGGCGGCAACACCATGACAGTGCTCTCAAGAGCTGCTGCGACGGCGTTGAACGTCCCCGCCACGCTGCATGCCTCGTTGATGGCGCGGCTCGATCGCCTCGGCTCAACCGTTAAGGAGGTCGCACAGGTCGGCGCGGTTCTCGGTCGGGAGTTCTCCTACGAATTGCTGGCAGCGGTCGCACAGCGAAATGCCGCTGAGCTAGATGGCGCACTGGATCAACTCGTCAGCGCCGGTCTGGCGTTCTGCCGCGGGACGCGGCCACTGGCCACTTACCTCTTCAAGCATGCGCTCGTTCAGGACGCAGCCTATGGCACGCTGCTGCGCGCTAAGCGCCAGGAGCTACATAAGCGTGTCGCAGATGTGTTGGAGGAAAAGTGGACCGAAATCACTGAAGCGCAACCCGAGCTCCTCGCGCACCACTTTCAGGAAGCTGGGGATTGGGCGGGCGCGCTCGATCACTGGCAAAAGGCGGGAGGGGCCGCCGTGGCCAGAGCTGCCACTAGGGAAGCCGTGTCGCACTTTGCCAGTGCGATCGACTGCAGCAGGAGACTTGGCGACGTCTCCGGCGGTGCCGAACGGATGACACGTCTCCACCTAGCGATGGCCAATGCCTTGATGCAGGCTGAAGGGTATCGTTCTGAGCGCCTTGGGAAGGCGCTTCAAGATGCACGTCTTGCTGCCGCGAACACTGCATCGGTCGAATTGCAATGTGACGTTGCGCTTTCACTCGCTCCATTTTTTTATGCCACTGGGCGCAATCAAGATTACCTGACCCTGGCCGAAGAGCAGCTCGCAAACGATGCCAATCTCGTTCCAGGGGCCTATCTGAGTGCACTTTGGGCGGCAAAGGGGATTGCTCACTACAACCGGGGAGAACAACCGCTGGCAGCGGAGGCCCTACGCAAGGCCTTAGCTCTGATTGAACGTGTTGAAGCAAGTCGTCGTATCTTGTTCGCTGGTGCGGATCAACGTCTCTCTGCCCAAGAGTATCTTAGCGGTTCACTGATCATATTGGGCTTCTTTGACGATGCCGTCGAACAAAAAGAGCAACTGATTCGAACTGTCGGTCAGCTCGATAAACCCTTCGACCTCGCCTGGTATCTTCTCGCTCAGTGTGAATTTTTTGCTATATTCAGTCAATACGAGGAACTCCTTGAGAACGCTACGAAGATCGTCGAAATTTGCGAGCGGCATGGCTACGCGGCGCGTCGAAGCAGCGGCATTAGGTGGCGTGGTCATGCCCGCTCGCATTTAGGTGAACTGGATGCCGGCATCGATGACGTCCGGGAGAGTATGGTTCTTTGGCGTGGGCAAGGCGTGGTATTTCACTCCGCTGACAAAACATGCGCACTTTGTGATCTTCTCCTGCGGGCCGGTCGCATCGAAGACGCATCGCAAGTGCTTGATGACGTCGATGCGCTCGTTCTCGATACGGACGAAGCATGCTACCTAGCAGAATGTATTCGCTTCCGTGGCCAAATCGCCGCTGGCCGAGGTGACCTGACGGGTGCCGCTCGGCTATTCGAAACAGCGATTGCAACTTCAAAGCGGCAGAAAGCGCGACTTTTTGAACTCCGCGCCACAACGCAACTGACACTGGTTCTCGCACGACAAGGTCGTGTCAATGACGCCAAAGCGCGCCTACAATCTGTGATCAACACATTTGAAACCAGATATCCAATCGTCGACCTCATCGCGGCACAAAGGGCGCTGGACGCCCTGAGTCGCTGAGGTCGCATCGTCTGCGTCGGTTCCGACAACGTAGTTTGCGTCGATTTGATGCAGGCTTGGCTCATTGCGCACCCGAGACGCGCGTTCGTCCGTTTGGACTGGAATGTAACGGAATGGTTGAGATGAGACGTTCACGCTTGTCCCCGCGTAGGTCCGAACATGGCGCGACCGCGCCGATCAGCCAGCGCGACCGGGTTTCACGGTGAATGTGGCTCGTCGGCCGAAGAGGGTGGAAAGTTCGCATTGGCGCACTTCAATCTGGACCGGCTGGGTGCGCCATTTGCTGACCTTCATTGCGTTTCTCCAAACCTGCCGTTCGCGCTACAGCCTGATACGACCGATATTGTTGAAAAAAGTCCGACGCACCACAAAGTAGGCGCCGGCGGTAAGCGAGCTTTGTAGCGCCGGTCAAGCAGCCGGGCACACCACCCACGGCGGCGTTACCCCAGCGAGGTTGCCAACTTGCGCAGGATGCCTGTCGTATTGTTGTCGATGGTTGAGCCATGAGAGACGAGGATCCGCTTTAATGACGGCAGTTCGGCCCAGCGTCTGAGTTGCGCAGCGAACTCCGCCTTGTCCCTGATCATCGTCAGCCTGACGGGAATTGGTATGCGCGGCTCGTTGCCAGCGAAGCGCATCAGCCGCAGGAACCATCCGCCGAAGCCGGATGTCTTTTGGATGTTGCCAACCACGTCGTTGAGGATCAGCGTGGTGCCGTTTGGGCCGCGGACTTCGAGAGCGGCCTCCTTCTGGCTTGTTCCGGGAACCGTGACCAATGCAACATGGGGGTCGTTGAAGTCCGCGTGCGTTGCGTCAACCGGGACCGCCTTCTCAACCTTCGCGCGCGCGCCAGCAGGCGCAATAACTTGTAACCGCGGATAGCGGTCCTTCCAGATCTTGGCGTCAAGCCGGTGATGACCATTCGGCACGATCATGAACGTTGGCGTGCCAAAATCCTCAAGTGTCCGCATTTCATGTTCGTCGAGCGCGATCGCGTTGAAATGACAAGTCGCCCGTCAAGCAGACGCACCACAGTCATCCGCCGCGGAAGGCTGGTCAACGGCATCTGGATCTCTCCGACGACCGAGAGAATACTGTCGTCAACTTTGGTCAATTTACCGTGGGGCAGGACCTTCCATTCAGTGAGCGTTTTGGACACGGAAAGGCACCTCGATCGCATGTGAAAAGTCAACGCACCCGAGCCCCAAAGCGTTCCGCCGACGAACTGATCGAACAGGCTGGCCAATATCGGCTTCTGGCGCACGCGGTCGGGTTGGTGCGTTCAGCCTTCAGATTGCCCGATGTGGCTCGGAAAGGTCCCGCCGGGTGGGACGAAGGTCATCGTCGCCGAAGTTCTGACCAACGACCGGACTGCACGACCTTCCGGACCTTCCGTGACAGTGTCTGAGCGAACCGAGGCCTTCGACAGCCACCTCGGTGGTCCTCCAATTTGGGGAAGCGTTACGCTCGCTCCATTCTGCTAACGTGCGTTGACACTCGAGGAAAAAGCCATGCCCAACCCGTCGCAACAGATCATGAGGCTAGGATTCGGGTTCGCCGTGTCACAGGCGCTGCGCGTCGTGATCGAACTTGGTGTCCCCGATCTCCTGGCCGCCGGCGAGCAGTCGGTGGATGAACTGGCGGCTGCCACTCGGTCAGATGCTGACGCGCTTTATCGTGTCATGCGACTTCTCGCGGCTGAAGGTGTCTTCAGGGAAGTATTGCCCCGGCATTTCGAGTTGACCGAGGTTGGCGCAGTGCTGCGCTCCGATCGGCCGGGTCCCCGTGACTTCGTGCGTATGATCAACAGCGAAGCTTATCTTGCCTTCGAGCAGCTTGTGTATTCTGTCCGCACAGGAATGCCAGCCTTCGACAAGGTGTTCGGGAGCCCAAGGTTTGACTGGCTGTCGGAACACCCGGAACAGGCTGCCTTGTTTCAGCGTGCGATGGTAGCCTTGAGCCAAGGCAGCAACGAGGCCGTTGCCGAAGCCTATGACTTCGGGCCATTCACGCGGATCATCGACGTTGGCGGCGGACATGGTCAGCTTCTCTCGGCGATCCTGGCCCGTAACCCCCATTTGAGCGGCGTGCTTTTCGATCTGGCGTCAGGGGTCGCGGCAGCACAGCAGGGTGCCGGAGGCGACCTGCCGCGCACCGATTTTATCGCCGGTGACTTCTTTGAGAGCGTCCCCAGTGGTGACATCTACGTCATCAAGAAAGTCGTTCACGATTGGGATGATGAGCGTGCTGCAGCGATCCTGCGAAATTGCCGTAAGGCTATGCTGGCGAACGGGAGAGTGCTCGTGGCCGAGACGCTTGTGCCGCCGGGTGGCGAACCGGACCTGATTAAAGAAATCGACGTGGTCATGCTCGCCGTCACCGGCGGCCTGGAGAGGACGGAGGCACAATATGCCAGCCTGTTCGACGCCGCCGGGCTACGGCTTGAACAAGTGATTCAGACCCAAGGACCCATTTCCATCCTTGAGGCGTCTCCGGCCTAAGACTGGATTGCGGTCGGGCATCCCTTTGGGAAAGGCGAAGTTGAGCCACAGTCCGGACGTTCCAACTTCCTTTCGGGAAGGACTGTGTTGGGTCGACACCGGTCGGAACGCGAAGGGCGGCTCTGGAGATGCGCCGGGAAGGTCGGCAATTGGCGCGAGCGCGACTTTGCTCAAGGAGAAGTCATGACCCCAAGCGGAAGTTCGGCCGGATAGACTCCTTCAAACTGCGTCAATACAATCTCTTTCGCCGAGTTTTAAGAGCCAGCGGTCAAGCAGGGGCGACGTTGTGGAACTGGTCATTGGTCGGCTGCCACTCACCAGAGTCAAAGAGGCAGTTGCCCTGCTGACGCGGGCATTCATGCCCGATCCGATCTTCTCGTATTACTTTCCTGAAGCCAACCGGCGCGCCGAGGTGTTCCGAGCCTTCTTTAACGATGTGGTGCGTGCGCACATCAGGTTTGGGCACGTCTATGCGGCCATGATGGATGAGAAGATTGTGGCGGCGGCGGTCTGGCGGCCACCAGACGCTGGACAGTCGACCGCCAGGGACCTCAGGCGCCAAACGCTGACTGAAAACCGGGTACGCGCGATCGACCCAAAAGCTGCGGTCGCCCTATTCGAAGGCTTCGCTGGGCTCGAATCCGGGCATCCCTCCGAGCCGCATTGGTACCTTTTCTTCACCGGTGTTGAGCCTGAGATGCAAGGTAGCGGCATTGGATCTCGCCTGCTTGCCCCGGTATTGGAGAACGCCGACCGGTCGCGCGCGCCATGCTATTTGGAAACGCCCTTTCCGCGAACCCACGACTTCTATCGTCGGCTTGGCTTCGTAATCGCCGTGGAGGGGCATCCGTTTGCGGGGGCGCCCACGCTCTGGGCAATGACTCGGGCACCGAAATGAGTCAAAACCGATGTATTAGGGCCGAAATCTACTTGTTCAAGCGCTGGTCCGCTTCTAACGCAAAGCCGACCCCTCGATGCAGTGATGGACTTCCGTCGTGACCCGTTGACGACCTCGCGCACGGCGCATTTGACCTCCTCTGGGAGCGACAGGAACACCTGCCCGGCCGACCGATGGAGCACCGGATGCCAAGCCAAGTGAGAAAGCTGAGCTTGACCGTCGACCCTGTCGCGCGGGTCGGCCGCGGCTAGCCCTCTTCCAGCCCTGCGATGCGCAAGCCCGCGAGGATCGCTGCCATGCGCGATGGATCGTATTCCGGCTGTCCTGCCCTTATGCTGGCGATCGAAACGTCTGGAGCGAGCGCCCGGAACTTTGCCAGGTGGCGTCGTGCCTCATCCATTCGGCCGAGCTGCGCATTTGCCGCGATTAGCATCCAGTAAGTGGGGTCGAAGCCCGCGTTGACCGCTATTGATAGCTCCGCGGCTTTTAGCGCTTCGACATAGTTGCCGAGCGCCATGTGTGCATGCGCAATCGTGGTCATGGCCACGGCGCGGTCGGGTCGCCCGGGCTCATCAGGATCGCGCGCCGACTATGGGTGAGCGCATCCTCCAGATTCCCATAATGGAGTTCGGCGATGCCTACGACCATCAACACAAAATGGCTGTTGGGGTTCGCTTCGACGGCATTGGAGACGATCTGCATGCCTCGGTCGTACTCCCGCATGGTCACCAGCGTCAGGCCGCACACCGCCAGTACGGTTGCATCGCCCTGCGGATCGGCAAGGGCGCGGCGCACCAGATCGAGACAAGCGGTCCGGTCGTCGCCGGTCAGCGAAGGCCAGCCCAAGGCAACGCGGAATTCAAGGGCAAAACAGGCGCCGGTGAGGAACGGGGCGTAGTTCGGCTCGAGCGCGACTGCCTGCATGAATTGCGCAAAAGCCTCGGCATTGTCCTCGGGCCGCGCGGTGTAAGCCTTCGACAGCGCCCTAAGGTAAAGATCATAGGCATCGAGACTTTCCGGGCGCTTCCTGCGGGAGCGCTCGATCTCGGCTTGTCGAATCTGCGGTTCTATGACGCCGATCACGCTTTCAGTAATGCGGTCCTGCGCGTCGAATATGTCTGCGACGGCGCCGTCGAATCTGTCGGCCCAAAGATGCGCCCCGGCTATCGTCTCGATGAGCTGTGCGGTGATGCGCAGCCGCTCACCAGAGCGTCGCACACTGCCTTCAAGCACGTAGCGAACTCCGAGTTCCTTGGCCACCTGCCGCACGTCTACGGCCTTGCCCTTGTAGACGAAGCTCGAATTGCGGGCGATCACCGCAAACGACTTGAAGCGGCTGAGGGCGGTGATGATGTCCTCGACGATGCCGTCTGCAAAGTAGTCCTGCTCCGGGTCGCCGCTCATGTTCTGGAACGGCAGCACCGCAAGCGCCGGCCTGTCGGGCAGGCGCTCCGTTGGACGCGATGGGCCGAGATGCTTTGCTCCATCCGGGCGCAAACGATAGGCGCGGACCGGCCGGGCGATGTTCTTCAGCGCCTGCTCGCCAATATCCTGGAAGCGCAGGCCGATCTTTCCCGCTGCATCTTCCTCCACGCGGGCGGAAACACAGATCCCACCGGGCTCGGCGATCCTCTCCAGACGCGCGGCGATGTTGACCCCCTCGCCGAAGACGTCGCCGTCCTGTTCGATGATGTCCCCGACATTGATGCCGATCCGGAATTCGAGCCGTTCGTCAGCTGCTACGGCGGCGTTGCGTTCTGCCATGCCGGCCTGCACCTCGACGGCGCAGCGCACCGCGTCGACGACACTGGCGAAATCCGCCAACAGCCCGTCGCCCGTCGTTTTGACGATCCTGCCGCGATGCCTGGCAATACAGGGATCGACGTGCTCACGGCGATGGCTGTTCAAGCGGTCGAGGGTACCTTCTTCGTCAGTACCCATCAGCCGGCTGTACCCGGCGACGTCAGCCGCAAGGATCGCCGAGAGCTTGCGCTCGACGCGGCCGATTTCCATCCGAGTCTCCTCCAAGGCGTCAGGATCATATCCGCCCAGGTCAACCGATCCAAGCCGCTCTTCCGGTTCTTTGGGTCGCGTCAACCATGCCCACCAGAGTGTCGGCTTTTGGCGCAACCTTCCCCTTCAGGAACCGGAAGAATTGACCCGTTGAAGACGTTCATCCGGCCCCGTGACGCCCGGCGCCGGCTACGTGCTGGTCGACGACGTCAACGTTCTCGGCGGCACGCTCGCCGACCTCGCCAATCACATCATCCAAGGCGGTGGCAAGGTCGCCGGCGTGATCACTCTTGTCGATCAGAGCCGAAAGGCGGTATTACATGCGATGCCCAAACCCTCCGCACCCTCGAAAGCCGATTCGGCGACATCATCCAGAACGAGTTCGGCATCGGGCCAAAAGCCCTCACCGGCGCCGAAGCCGAAGTCCTTGCCCGTTTCAAATCAGCTGACGCCCTCCGAGATCGAATCGCTCAGGAACGAGACGAAGGCGGCTTCGAAGCAGGCCGACGAGGCCTTCGCGAAGCTCCGGAAAATTTAGCGCCCGAGACCACCAGCGCCGACCTGACGTCGCCATCAGTCCGAGCGCCGCTGGCTCAACGATATCAAGGGCGCCGGCGAGCTTGAGGATTGATCCGGGTAGACGTTCCAATCTGCGCTGTAGCCGCAAATATCGTGTGACCGACGCACCGTCGGGGCCTACCGTCTTCCAATGATCGGCACGCTCAGCGAATCGGCAATAGTCCAACAGGTCGCGTTGGAGGCGGCGCGGCGCCTGACGCGCAGGGTTCCTCTTCCGGCATGGCGCCGATGCGCTGCGATAGCGGTCGGCTTGGCCAGGCCAAGCGTCGTCAGCAGCGCTTTGAAAGAAACAGGTAACCCGGTTACCCCTTTTCCCTTTCGGCCCGGTTGCCCGCGCGCTTCCTTCGCCAGCAGCTGGCCGAGCTTCCAGCGGGCGCGCATGCGCATTTCGTTGACCGGCCGGATCTCCGACGTCGAGTAGAGCCCGGTCGTGCGCATGAAGCGCTCGATCGCGTCGATGCGGGCCTCGACGTCGAGAACCTCGGCGACGGTCCTCGCCTCGGCCAGGGCGACGGCGAGTGATTCCGCTTCGACTTTGGCGACGGTCTGGTCCATCAGTGCAGCCTCGTCGTGCCGGTGCAGCAGATCGCGTGGTGGTAGGCGCAATAGGACGGGCTGTCCTCGGCGCGCGCCGCGCTGCAAAACAGGAAATGCCCGGTGACGCTGCGATCCTCCTCGACCGGGAACCGGCATGTGTCGCCGGCTTTGTCGATCAAAGGCACCAGCCCCCGACATCCGGCCGATTGGCGGCTGGCGCTTGCGGGGTGGCGAGGGCGTCGCCGGCGGCTGCTTGGCTGGCGGCTGCTTGGCAAGCGCCTTGAAATCCTTGAGACGGTGGACGCGGCCACTGACGGTGTTGCGGGGTTGGGGCCGCCTGCTATACCGATGGCGACGAAGTCGCGCCTCCGGCTCGACATGTTGCGCGAACTCCCGATTCTGAGAAGTGCGGGGAATGCAGCTTTCGGAGGAGAAATTGTCGGTGGGGATGTTCCGGTGGGACCAGTGGACGGCGATGTGGATTTCATGAAGTTGTTCGACGCATGAACAAGCGCCCGGACGAACGCGCGGCGTCAAATATGTTGACTTTCTGGGGCAAGACCTATGCCGGGCAGGACCTTCCCAGGTTCAAGCCCGTGGTGCACCACCTGTTCGACGCCGCCGCGGTGGCTTACGAATTGCTGGAACTCCGTCCAGCATTCCTGACCAGGCTTTCGCATGTCCTCGGCGTGCCGCGGGAGGTCGCCAGGAACTTCGGCGCACTCCTTGCCGGGTTGCACGACCTTGGCAAGTTCTCGAGGCCCTTTCAGGCGAAGATGCCCGATCTATGGCCAGCCGCCGCGCTCGGTCCGATTGGTGACGTAGGTAAGGATGCCGGCCACTGGCGCTACACCGCGCTTCTGATGCATGAGGCCGGCGTAGCCGAAGTGCTGGGGAATGCGTTCGGTCCTGGTTGGATAGACGTCCGAGACGAGATCAAAGCCATTGCCGCCGGCCATCATGGCCAGCCGCCTGAAATTGAATGGATGGGAGTTTCAGGTCCGCTCGGGCCGGCACGATCGTTCCGTTCCGAGGCGGCGGCGCTGCCTGAGGGGTGCCGCAATGCCGCCACTGCAGCCGCCAGATCCTTGATGTCCGTGTTGTCGGAGCCTGGGTTTCAATCCGTTCGGAAAGGCCGGCTGAAGAAGGTGTCGCTGCTGCTCAATGGCCTTGTGACGGCGGCGGACTGGATCGCTTCCGGTTTTCCGGCTCCGGAGAGCGAGGCACGCGAGCCGTTCGATGCCGCGGCCTACTGGCGCGACGCGCGCGCGATGGCGCGAAGTGAGATCAAGAGGTGCGGTCTTGTGCCGCTCGCGATCGCCGAGGTCGCGTGGCAGGCGCTCGGGCTGACCTCTGGCGGCCTGCGCCCGATGCAGGCCGCAGTCGACCAGGTCACGATTGTGCCAGGTCCCAACCTCTTCATCATTGAGGATATGACCGGGGCGGGCAAGACCGAAGCCGCATTAATGCTGGCTGCGCGCTTGATGCGCGCCGGCAAGGGCGAGGGCATCTATTTCGCGCTCCCGACGATGGCCACTGCCAACGCCATGCACGATCGGCTTGCGGCCTGTCACCAGGCCTTCTTTGTTGCTGGAGGAGGAGCCGAGCCGTCGTTGGTGCTTTCCCACGGCAGGGCTCAAGTTGCCCGGCGGATCGCACAACTCGGCGCCGGCAGGACAATGTCGGGCGATGTCGCCGCGCACTGCAACGACTGGATCGCCGACAGCCGTCGCAAGGCGTTGTTTGCCGACATCGGCGCGGGCACGATCGACCAGGCATTTTTGGCCGTGCTGCGCAAGAAGTACCTCACGCTCCGGCAGTTCGCCTTGGCCAACCGCATCCTGATCGTCGACGAGGCGCACAGTTTCGATGCGTATATGGGCGAGGAAATGCTGACCCTGCTGCGGCTGCACGCGATGAATGGTGGTTCTGCGATCGTCCTTTCCGCGACACTGACCAGCGATCTGCGCCTGAGGTTCGCATCGGCTTTCCGGGAAGTATGCTGGCAGCCCCCGTCCGGAATCGACATCGCGGCGCTGCCCCGTCGCGACCAGGCCAGGGCGCTGAAGCCGCCGCCGATGGAACTGTCGAGCCGTGCCTTTCCTCTGCTGACGCAGGTGCATGGCGGCGGCGCAGCAGAGCAGCCGGCGGCGTATTTCGACCCCGGACGTCCGCGTGTCGATGTAAAGCGCCTGGAAAGCCGCATGGAGGCCGTGGTCGAGGCGATTGCCGCCGCGCAGCGGGGCGCGGCGGTGGCAATCGTTTGCAATGCTGTCGACGAGGCGATCGCCACCCATACCAAAGTGCTTGCCGAGCTCTCCGATCCGGATGCGGCGCTACTCTTCCATGCCCGCTTCGCCATGGGTGACCGCATGGCGATCGAGGAGCGCGTGCTGACCATGTTCGGTAAGAACGCTGATGCCGGCACGCGCGCCGGCAAAGTCCTGGTCGCGACCCAAGTGGTGGAGCAGAGCCTGGATCTCGATTTCGATTTCATGGTCACCGATCTGGCGCCCGTCGATCTGATCGTTCAGCGCGCCGGCCGGCTTTGGCGGCACATGTCGCAACGCCCGGCGTCGGAACGGCCGATGTCGAACCCTTGTCTGGCGGTTGTCGCGCCGGACCCGGCGGGCGTGCAATCGCCGCGCTGGCTGGAGCCGGCTCTTGGCGCGGGCGCCTTCGTCTATCGTCATCCTGGTTTCATGTGGCGCACGGCAATGCAACTGTTCGGGCTCGGATTTCTGCCGCAGCCGGATGATCCTGCCTTCCGGGCCATCCTGGACACGGCCTATGCGGCGGGCGAGGACGATCTGCCCGATTGCCTGCGCGCCGCATCGCTACAGGCATCGGGCGAAGCGCATGGCGAGCGGTCCCTCGGCGAATGGAATGTCATCAAGCCCATAGAGGGTTACGCAATCTTGGCGGGCAGCCTCGGCAACAATGAAGACATCGGCACGCGCCTGGGTGAGGAACAGGTCACGGTACGCCTGGCTCGCCGTGTGGGAGGCCGAGCCGTTCCATGGGCTTGCATGCGCAACGCCGATGAACCGCTGTTGTGGGCGTTGTCCGAGGTGACGTTGGCGAAGCGATGGTTGGGAAGCAACCTGCCGGCGCAACAGGCGGCAGAGTTCGAAGCGATCAAGGCGATGTGGCCAGACTTCGAGCAGGCGATCCCCATCGCCGAGGTGGCTGGTGACGGCTCGCTTCTGCTCGGCGGCGGCCTGGCCTATAGCGCCAAGACAGGGCTGACACGCGGCGGGCGCGAACCTCATCGTGAGCGATAGTAAGGCGGATGCCTAAAACTTGTTGATTGTAGCCGATCGCAACTTGTGCGGGAGCCCCAATAAAGGAAAATAGCACCATCCTTAGGGGGGAGTCGTGCAATTCAATCTGCTACGCGATGCGCTGTATCCGGTCGTCACCCGGTCGAGACAGCAGCGCTGGGTAAGCTTCGCGCAACTTGCTGTGGTGGACGGGGAGGACGCACCTGTCGCCTTCGACTGGCCGCGCGCCGACCTCAACATCGCCTCCTACGAGTTGGCTATCGGGCTGGCTTTGCTGTTGTTTCAGCCGCAGACCGATGAGGACTGGCGCAACCTGTGGGACAATCCGCCGGCGCCCGACGAGGTGGAGCGCGATGCGAAGGCGTTCGTCCACGCATTCAACCTTGTCGGCGACGGGCCGCTGTTCATGCAGGATTTCGAAGCCTTTGACGGCCAGCCGACGCCGATCGAGGCGCTGCTTATCGACACGCCCGGCGCCAACGGCCAGATGAAGAATGCTGACCTGCTAACGTGGCGTGGGCGCTATCCGGCGCTCGGGCTGCCTGCTGCGGCTATGGCACTCTATGCGTTGCAGCAGTTCGCACCCGCCGGCGGGGCCGGCAACCGCACTTCAATGCGAGGAGGTGGGCCGCTGACAACGCTGGTCGGGCTGGACGACAGAGCGGACGAACCTGTGCCGTTGTGGCGCGTCATCGTGGCCAACCTGCCCCTGTTGCGCGATGAAGTTACGGGAGCCTCGCTGCCGCGCGCCTTGCCCTGGCTCGCCCTCACCCTGCTGTCTGACGCCGCGCATGGCAAGCGCGAGCTCGCCGCGGCAGACCCCGATGCCAACGAACTCCAGGCCCTCTTTGGTCAGCCTCGCCGTATGCGCCTCTTGGTCAACGGAGAAGGCGTCTGCGCCATGACCGGTGTTGCGGGCAAGGTCGCTACCGGCTTCGTGCAGAGGGCTTGGGGCGTCAATTACGGTCTGTGGAGGCATCCTCTGACGCCCTATCGGCGGCAGAAAGAGGATGGCGAGCCTTATAGCGCCAAGCCGAAGTCCGGGCACTTCGGCTACCGCGACTGGGTGGCGGCCGTCTATGGCGCGGCCGCCGGTGGTCTGGCGGAAACGTCGAGGGTTCTCAAGCTGGCCGAAAGTCGCGCGGCCGCGTTCGAGGCGAGCGGATTCCGGCCCTCGCTCATAGTGGGGGGCTGGGCGATGAACAATATGGAAGCCATCGCATATCTCCATGCGATCAAACCGCTTTATGTCAGCGCGACGCCGTATCTCGCCGAAGACCTGGGACGGCTCGCTGTGTCCTTCGCCGACGCCGGCGAACTCGCCCATCAGGTTCTGCGCATGGCGCTGCGCAAGGCGCATTTCTCGGAGGGCGCCACGGTTTCCACGGCCAGCGGCCTGTTCGAACAGGCGCGAACCGCCTTCTATGAACGCTCTGAAGGCGCGTTCCACGAGCTTCTGCACGACACGTTCGCGCAGGGCCGGGTCGACAGGCCGGCATCCGGCAAGGCCTGGCTTCGGCGGTTGCGAGGCCACGTGTCGGCGCTGTTCACGGACCTGACGCCGGACATTGCCGCAGATCCCGAGACAGGCCGGCGTGTCGCGAAAGCCTGGAACGACCTGCAGGCCAGTTTCGCCGGATATGGCAAGCTCGGGGGCGCAATGTTCGAAAAGCTGGACATTCCGGCGCCGGCCGTAAAACGCAAGGCACGGGGGGCATGACAATGCAGGTCAATCAAGGAAACAGCCCCAGGCTGGACGCCGTCATGCGGTGGTGGAGCGCGCTGCACGACAAGAATCCGGGCAAGGGCGACCGTGCCGGTCGCGCGGAACTGCGCCGCTGCTCGAGCCCGCTCGAGGCTATGATGACGCCGGCCGCGCACCGTCTGCTGCGCGCCGCCAGGGGACCTGCACGGGAGGAAGACGAAGACAAGCTGCTGCTGGTCGCCATCGTGCTCGCCTGGATCGACACCGCCAGCAGCCCGCCCATCACCTTCGCCAAGGCGCTCGGCCAGACCGCCGACGGACGCGCGCCAGCCGAAGGCGACAGCCAGCGCATGTCGCCGCTGCGCTTCCAGTCGCTGCTGGTCGCCATGAAGTCGGGCGACGCGGCACTGCGTATCCGTGCGATGCGCCGCGCCCTGGCGCTGGCCGGCGAAGGCGGCTTCAACGTGCGGCGTCTAGTCGACGACATGCTCCACTTCAATGACGGCGTGCAGCGGCGCTGGACCTTTGACTACTGGCAGGCGTTCGAGCCCACCGAAGCCACGCCCGACGCCGGCCAGACAGAAACCGGGAACAGCTGAGGGAACGCACCATGAGCCGCTTTGTCCAGATCCATCTCCTCACCCATTATCCGCCGTCGAATCCAAATCGCGACGACCTTGGCCGGCCGAAGACTGCGATCGTCGGTGGCGCGCAGCGCCAGCGCATTTCCAGCCAGGCCATGAAGCGCGCACTTCGCACGTCGGCCGCCTTCGTCAATGCGCTGGCCGGCAACAAGGGCGAGCGAACGCAGCGGCTCGGCGAGGTCTTGCGTGATCATCTGATCGCCGGCGGCGCGGAGGAAGCGGCAGCGGTCGCCGCGGCGCGCACGGTCGCCGCCGCCTTCGGAAAGGTGAAGAAGGACGGCGCGCAAATCGAACAACTCGCCTTCGTCTCGCCGCAGGAAAAGGTTCGTGCCGTGCAACTCGCCGAAAGGGCTCTGGGCGGCGAAAAGCTGCCGGCAGAAAAGGAACTCGCCAAGGAGGTGCTGCAGCGGGCCGACGGCGCGGTCGACATAGCCATGTTCGGGCGTATGCTTGCCGACAATCCGGACTACAACCGCGAGGCGGCGGTTCAGGTGTCGCATGCGCTCACCACCAACGCGGTGACGATCGAGGACGACTATTACACCGCTGTCGACGACCTGAAGAAAGCGGCTGAGGACGCCGGTGCGGGCTTCGTCGGCGAGGCGGGGTTTGGCTCCGGCGTCTACTACATCCATGTCTGCGTCAACACCGCGCTCCTGACGCGCAATCTGGACGGCGACGCGGAGCTTGCGCGCCGCGGCGTCGCCGCGCTGATCAGTGCGCTCGGCGAGGCGGTGCCAAGCGGAAAGATGAACAGCTTCTCCAACCATGTGCGACCGGAGTTCATGCTGGTCGAACGCGGCGACGGCCAGCCGCTCAACCTGTTCTCGGCCTTCGAAATACCAATCAGCGGGCCAGGTCTGATGGTGGCTTCCATCGATGAACTGACGAAGCGGCGCGCCGCCTTTGCCAAGAGCTACGGGAAATGGTGGGATAGTGACCTGCATCTGCGCGTCGGTGACGATGGCGCCGCAACGCTCGACGCGCTGGCCGGATTCGCCGCAGCGGCGGTGACGGATGACGAGGAACGGCCATGACAGGCTTTCTCGTGGTGCAACTCGGCGCGCCGCTTGCAGCCTTCGGCGACGTCGCCGGCAATGTCGAGCGCAAGACGCTCGACCGGCCGACGCGCTCGGCGCTGCTCGGCCTGGCCGGGGCGGCGCTCGGCGTAAAGCGCAGCGACGCGGAAGGTAACGCCGCTCTGGGCACCTCCTTTTCCACGGCATCCCGGACGTTGAACCCCGGCAGGCTGCTGCGCGATTTTCACACCTATGAATCGGTGCTGCGCGCCAGGGACACCTATTTTACGCGCGCCGACGCATTGGCGCGAGGCGCGCGCAACACCTCGATTACCCGTCGCGACTACCGCACCGGCGGCCTCTGGCTCGCCTCCTATGTAGTGCGGGATGGCGCATCGCTGACGCTTCCGGGGCTGAGGGAGGCCTTCCTCAAGCCGGTCTTCACGCTCTATCTCGGGCGAAAGGCGTGCTCGCTTTCGCTGCCCATGTCGCCGGAGATCATCGACGCCGACGACGTCGCGCAAGCCTTTGCGGCCTATGCCTCCGTGCGGGATCTGCCGACGACCGGGTTGATTGCAGCCGACGACAAGGCCCTTTTGCCGGCCGGCGGCAACCGGCTGGAGCGACGCTCGACGATTCGCGATGATCCGCGCGACCGCCGCTCCTGGCAGTTCGGCGCGCGGACCGAATATCTCCTGGGGGCGGACGTGCCGGAGGCAAGCCAGTGACTGCCACCGGCATGACATACCTGGCCCGGCTCACCCTGAAGCGCGACGATGCAGCAGTGGCGCCCTTGCTGCGCGATCTCATGCCGGCAGCAGCCGAGGACGCGATGATACTGCACCACCGCCTGCTGTGGACGCTCTATGCGGACAGTCTGGAGCGCCGGGCAGGGGAGACGACCTTCCTGTGGCGGCGTATGGACGATAGCGGACGTTTCATGGTGCTCGGCCCGCAACCGGCCACTCAGAGCCCCTATTTCAAGATCGAGGCAAAGCCGTTCGACGTGCAATTTCTGGGCGGCCAGCGCCTCGCCTTCCAACTGCGGCTGAACGCAACCGCCGATCTCAAGGCTGGGGTTGACGCGAGGGCGCGCGGCCGGCGCACTGACATCGTGTTGGCCGCACTGCACCGGCTGCAACGGGCGGGCGATGACCGCGCGCGCAGCGGCGCGCTGCGCCTCGAAGCGGCACAAACGGCCGTGGAGGCCTGGATGAACGACCGCGCCGCCGCTGACGGCCTTGTCGTCGAGGGGCTGAAAGTGACGGGCTATCGCGCCGTGTCGCCGCCCATCCGCAAAAAGCCGAAGCAATCGCTGGTCGGCGTTTCCGATGTCGAGGGTGTGTTGCGCGTCATCGAACCCGCCGCCTTCAAGGCGCGCCTTTTCAAGGGGTTCGGCCGCATGAAGGCCTATGGCTGTGGCCT
Source organism: Mesorhizobium sp. WSM4842 (assembly GCF_055901575.1). Lineage (NCBI taxonomy): Bacteria > Pseudomonadati > Pseudomonadota > Alphaproteobacteria > Hyphomicrobiales > Phyllobacteriaceae > Mesorhizobium > Mesorhizobium sp. WSM4842. Next base: position 619,309 of record NZ_CM148372.1, on the reverse strand, counting down.
CATGCTGGTGAGGCCTGCGCAGTAAGATGACCCGGACCGGGCAGACATTGCCGGGCGCGCCCCCGCCGAGCCCGATCCCGCTGAAGGAAAGGGGCCTCCATAGTCTTCGTCGAGCGCGGGCAACTTGACGTGATCGATGGCGCCTTCGTGCTGGTCGACGACGGCGACGCTGTGCTCGTCTGGTCAGCCGCCAACGACGCCGGCTTCGACTTTGAAACCTTCGGTCGCAACCGCCGCCGGGGCGGTCGATTTCGACGGATTGAAACTGGTTGCGTCCGATCCTCTGCGGTGACCGGGCTTTGATGGTCGCCGCCGGCCCTAAGGCAATTCTACCGGTAGAAATTCAGAGCTTGAAAAAAGCCAGTTCTTTGAACAGTTTATAGTTGGAGTGTCCTCCGCACAGGCGGGGATGAACCGTCCATGTCCAGCATGCCCATGTCCCGCATGGCGTGTCCCCCGCACATGCGGGGATAACCGCAGCCCCCCACAGGTGTATTCCGGGGCGATGTAGTGTCCTCCGCACATGCGGGGATGAACCGCCCATCCACCGAAGCCAGCGCTTGGAAACCTCGTGTCCCCGCACATGCGGGGATGAACCGCGCACCGCGGCGCTGTTCGGCGCGTTCATCACGTGTCCCCCGCACATGCGGGGATGAACCGGTCGGGGATTGAATGAAGTTCCCCCGGACGAGGTGTCCCCCGCACATGCGGGGATGAACCGTCATCGACGTCAACCTGAACCAGGCGCTTGTGGTGTCCCCCGCACATGCGGGGATGAACCGACGGTGTTTCCGTTAATGAGGAAATCGCCCTGGTGTCCCCCGCACATGCGGGGATGAACCGCCCTCGATCAAGGTCCATGCGGCCGACAGTGGGTGTCCCCCGCACATGCGGGGATGAACCGGTCTGGCAGGGCGGTGCGCCGGTTCTTGCGGCAGGTGTCTTCCGCATATGCGGGGATGAACCGTCGACCACGATCGTTCCGATCATCGCGGCGGTGTGTCCTCCGCACATGCGGGGATGACGCGGATGAGTTCGTGTCTGGCTGGGCAAGGCGACGTGTCCTCCGCACATGCGGGGATGAACCGCATAGCGGACGAGCCGTCTGGTTCAACATCGGGTGTCCCCCGCACATGCGGGGATGAACCGTGTCATGGCTTCTAAAGGACGAAAAAAAGCTCGTGTCCCCCGCACATGCGGGGATGAACCGACAAACAGCGCCACGATGGACAGCGAGATCGGGTGTCCCCCGCACATGCGGGGATGAACCGCGGTCATCGCCGGACGGAAATACATCGGTTCCGTGTCCCCCGCACATGCGGGGATGAACCGATTTGGGACATCTGCTACGGCGAGACCAAGAAGTGTCCCCCGCACATGCGGGGATGAACCGGGCTATCACGGCAACGACTATGTGCCGCATGAGTGTCCCCCGCACATGCGGGGATGAACCGACAAACAGCGCCACGATGGACAGCGAGATCGAGTGTCCTCCGCACAGGCGGGGATGAACCGTGATGCCCGCCGATCACATCGAAGAACTGGCAGTGTCCCCCGCACATGCGGGGATGAACCGCCGCTGCTGGCCGGCAAAGACCCCGGCGTGCAGTGTCCCCCGCACATGCGGGGATGAACCGCAAGAAACAACAGGGCGGAAACATGCGTGAAAGTGTCCCCCGCACATGCGGGGATGAACCGGAGACGGCGCTCTTCCAGGCTGCCTCGCCCGGGTGTCCCCCGCACATGCGGGGATGAACCGAAAATTCAAGAAACAGCGGGGGTTCAGTACAAGTGTCCCCCGCACATGCGGGGATGAACCGATTGATGGCGGCGAATGGCATGGCGTCAATCGGTGTCCCCCGCACATGCGGGGATGAACCGCGCGTTTTGCTGGGAGTTTGACCATGCGCAAAGTGTCCCCCGCACATGCGGGGATGAACCGGTCGTCCAGGACGAAATAACTAGCCCGTTTCCGTGTCCCCCGCACATGCGGGGATGAACCGAACCCTTCGAACAGGTCCAGTTCAATCGACGGGTGTCCCCCGCACATGCGGGGATGAACCGTGTGCACTGTTTTGCGTGTAGTGTGGGCTTGCGTGTCCCCCGCACATGCGGGGATGAACCGGTGGCAACCAGGGTGCGGCCGGGCTTCGGGGAGTGTCCCCCGCACATGCGGGGATGAACCGAGATAGTTTTCCTTGACGCCTAGTCTCTTGGCGTGTCCCCCGCACATGCGGGGATGAACCGGCGAGTGTAGGCGTCTGCCATTGTCGTTGTCTGTGTCCCCCGCACATGCGGGGATGAACCGTTGTCCTGCAGGATGGCGTTGTAGAGCCACATGTGTCCCCCGCACATGCGGGGATGAACCGCAAGAAACAACAGGGCGGAAACATGCGTGAAAGTGTCCCCCGCACATGCGGGGATGAACCGGCGGCCAGAACGCGCCGGCGACGCAGCGAAACGTGTCCCCCGCACATGCGGGGATGAACCGTTTTCGTCGGCGATCGCATTCAGCGCCGTCCGGTGTCCCCCGCACATGCGGGGATGAACCGCCGACGATCGGGTTGGCGGTCGTCTGTGTCGGGTGTCCCCCGCACATGCGGGGATGAACCGTGCTATCACGAGGCGTATAACGAAATCTGGAAGTGTCCCCCGCACATGCGGGGATGAACCGTTCCATATGCCGCGCTAGGCCACGCACGGATTGTGTCCCCCGCACATGCGGGGATGAACCGGCATCATAGGCGGTCAGGCTGGACATCAGGGTGTGTCCCCCGCACATGCGGGGATGAACCGCTTGGCAAGCAGGCAGAGGACGCGCTGGAACGGTGTCCCCCGCACATGCGGGGATGAACCGGGCTTGGTATGGATGTTGGTGCACAGGTAGAAGTGTCCCCCGCACATGCGGGGATGAACCGGCGGGCTTCAATCCGTTGACGGCCATTCGCAAGTGTCCCCCGCACATGCGGGGATGAACCGCCGAGGCTGTCCGCCAATTACGTGCTATGCCAGTGTCCCCCGCACATGCGGGGATGAACCGCACTGGGAAACTGATCGCTTCTGCAACCTGGTGTGTCCCCCGCACATGCGGGGATGAACCGCCTGCGTATGGGGTGTCCTCTGTTGCCGTCGTGTGTCCCCCGCACATGCGGGGATGAACCGAAATCGGGAAGCTGGCCAAGCTGCACGGCTTCGTGTCCCCCGCACATGCGGGGATGAACCGACCAGCGTATTATCCGCGGCACCGCCACCACAGTGTCCCCCGCACATGCGGGGATGAACCGGCAAAAGAAGAGCGCGAATTGCTCCAAAAAGCGTGTCCCCCGCACATGCGGGGATGAACCGCGAGACGATCAGGCGTTCGACGTCGGTTGCCACGTGTCCCCCGCACATGCGGGGATGAACCGCCAATGTCGGCGTCCGTAAACCCGATGCGGGCTTGTCCCCGCACATGCGGGGATGAACCGATCAGCGCGTCACGCCCGCGCCCGGTTAGCACGACCGATGCGCCGCCTCAGCCAATCGCCTCGCCCCGCCCCCGGCTGCCGTCGGTGACCACCGCACATCGGACGTGGAGCGACAGCAGGTTATCAAACGGTTGGGATGCGGGAATCGAAAGGAACGGGGCCGCGTTGTCGAGTACGAGCCGCCAATGCGGCGGACCGATCGGTCGGCCTTCCTTGGGTAGAACCGGGCGAACGCCTCTCTGCGGGCCTCGATGGCCGATTGCGGGGGTGTTCGACCGGCGACGGACCGGTGGCGGGCGAGGCGAACAAAAGGACACGACGACATTCGTCTAACCCGGAATCAGCGGCGCTCGACAGGCGGCGAAAGACGGCGAGCGCCTCGAACGCGGCGATCTATCGAACAGAAATAGAAACTGCTCGCTCTTCGGTGACCGATGCTTCGATCTGATCGCGGGTAGAAAGATCGAAATGCAGGCCGAACTTCTCGGACATTTCCTCCTGCCACTGTTCGACGAGGCCGCCGGGGGCGACGATCAGACAGCGCTCCTGATCGCCACGGACACGGATCAGAAGCTCCTTGATAAGCAGCCCTGCCATTGATCGTCTTGCCGGCGCCGGGATCGTCGGCGAGTAGGAAACGGAGCGGCTGGCGCGGCAGCATCTCGCCATAGACGGCGGTGACCTGGTGCGGAAGCGCCTCGAGCCAACGCGGCGAAACGTTTCCCCATTGTAGTTCCACCTCCCGCACTGGATTGCAACTCCCAGTGATTTTCGGAGCAGTACGCGCGCGCGGTTCAGGCCTGGCGGCCAATCTCGACAACGTTCTTGGCCCTCTTCGATCCGCAGACGATCTCCTCAAGAAGAAGGCCCCAGGCATCGAGCGCCCGGCGCTTCTCGGGCAGATAGTCGTTGTGGTCATAGTGCTTCCCCGTGACCACCGCCGCGCCGCCTGTATCTCCGGCATGGGCAATCACCTGAGACACGATGAATCGCGAGAACCCAATTCGCTCGCTGGTCAGCAGCGTGGCGCCGGTACGGCGCAGATCATGGGGGGTGGCGGCGCCGATCTTCACCGCTTCGACGATACGCTTCATAGCGCGCGAGAATGCCCGCCTGTCGAGGTGGTCCTCGTCCGACCGGGGCGACGGGAAAACATAGTCGCTTCCGTTCCCCTCCATCGCGGCCTTTGCCTCGTCGAGCAGCGCCAGCGCCGTCGCGCTCAGCGGGACCATGTGCGCCTTTTTGCCCTTCATCCGCTCGGCAGGTATAAGCCACGTCCTGGCGCTCCGGTCGACCTCATGCCAGCGCTTGCCGACCACCTCACCGCCGCGCTGCAGGGTCACAGCTGCCATCCTGAGGGCGATGCCCATCAATGGCGACAGAGTGAGGTCGTCGACATCCTCCGGGCTCTGACAGGCGGCCCAGAAGCCTTTGAGGTCATCATCCTTCATCACGGTCGTGCCGACCTTAGGCATGGCGACGGCGATATCGTGGGCCGGATTGTGATCGATAACGCCCTCGCGCACCGCGAAGCTCATCAACTGGCGAATGATGTTGCGGCAGTGGCGGCCGTTCGACTTCGCGCTCTTGGCTTGCTTGGCGACAAACTCGCGGATCTCGATCCGCGTGATATTGGCCACCGCGCTGTCGCCGAACTTCGGTTTCACCAGCTTGTCGAATATTCGCCGCTCCTCGGCAATGGTGCTGGCACGCTTCGGCGCCGCCTTGGGGCCGCCCCTATGCGTTCCTTCGGCCGCAGCGATGAAATAGGCGTCGGCCAGGCCGGCGAGCTTATGGAGGTGCTTCCGTCGTTCCTCGGCCTTGCTGGCCCGCGCAATGGCCACGACGTCGGCGCCTGTCGCCACAGCGCCTTTCGCCTTCCTTGCCTCCTCCCGAGCTTTGGCGAGGCCGACAGACGGGAAAGAGCCCAGGTTCTTGCGGCGATGCTCGCCGGCGGCATTGCGGTAGCGCACCGACCACGACCGGACGCCCTTGTCAGTCACCCGGAAAATCAGGCCTGCCTCAACATCGTCGCGCAGTTCCAGCCGCTTGCCAGGGTCAGGCATGGCGTTCTTAACGATGTCGTTCGTCAGCTTCGCCATCGAGGCGCATTCCTTCAGGGGCACATCGGGGGCACAAACATGTTGCGCCTTGCCGCGTTATCTCGCACGTTGCCGCACACAAGGTAAATCAGGGAATGGCCGTTTTGCAAGGTTTGTGGAGATTTAGGGAACGCCTTCGCACAAGCTCGCACGCGAAAGTCACCAGACTACGAATCTGGGGGTCAGGAGTTCGAATCTCTTCGGGCGCGCCAATAATCTCAAAAGCTTAGCCAAGTTGCACCGTTTCAAATCAGCAAACTGAAACGGTTTTTGAAACGGTTTTGTAGTTTCGGATAGTGCAGCGCGCGATTGAGCGGGCGCAGCGAAAGATCGGCAACGCCTCTGTGTGAACAGTTCACGTCCTGACCGCTCAGGGGCCGAAAGCTGCCTGCCTGCGGCCATCGACGATCAGCGTCGCCAGATAGCCCTCTAGGACCTCGACCACGGTCGCTGGATCGCAGATGCAATCCACTTCGAGCTCGAAGGCCGGCCCATGCGAGACCGCTTACCGTTACCGCCCGGCCCCCTGTGGTCCTCGTCTCGCCCTCCATGAGAGTACGAACATAATTTAATCCTTGCCTTGCGACCGCCCAACGGCTATTGTCGTATGAACGTAATTCAAAACTTCAGGAGCTTATGATGACAACAACTCCGCAGGTTGCGCTCGTAACAGGCGCCACCTCAGGCATCGGCAAGGCCACAGCGATCGCCTTGGCCGCCGCAGGTTTCCAGGTGATCGGAACCGGCCGCAACACCGCAAAACACACCGCGCCCGCCGGGGTGAGCTACCTGGACCTCGACGTGACCCGCGACGAATCGGTCGCCTTAGCGGTCAAGCAGGTGATCGACCGGTTCGGGCACATCGACGTCCTGGTCAACAACGCCGGCGTTGGCACAACCGGCGCAGCCGAGGAGTTCTCGATCACCCAGACGCAGGACATCTTCGACATTAACGTCTACGGCGTCATGCGGACGACCAAGGCGGTCCTGCCGCACATGCGCGTCCAAGGCCGCGGACGCATCATCAATGTCTCCTCCCTCAGCGGGTTCGTCCCCAGCCCGTTCATGGCCCTCTACGTCTCGACCAAGCACGCGGTCGAGGGCTACTCCCAGTCGCTGGACCACGAGGTTCGCGATTACGGCGTCCGGGTCCTGCTCGTCGAGCCCGGCCCGATCAACACTCCGTTCGCAGGCCACAGCGTGGAGGCCGATACCGCCATGCCGCTCTACGCGGCGGGACGGCGCAACTACGACGAGCTGCTGGAGAAGAACCTCAGCAGCGGCGACGACCCCGCCGTCGTCGCCAAGGTGATCGTCGCGGCGGCCACCGACCGGAACCCGAAACTACGGCGCACCGCCGGTACGACCGCCCGGATCATCAACGCGGTGCACCGCGTCGTCCCGGCGCGGATCTTCGACCGCGTCATCCGCAGATTCAACCGGATGCCGAGCTGATCGCTGCCGAGATCCACTAACCAGTCATTCGCAGGTCTACCGAGGAGAGTCATGCAGCAGCAGAGCCAGCAGACGGCCCGCCACCACGCACCGTACATCACCAACGGCGGGCTCCCCGAGCCCCACGACTCGAAAGTGCAGACCGCGAGGATCAACGTCCCGGCTCTCCTTGCCAACGCTGCACACTGACCTGGCCATAGTAGTATCCGGAGCGCAAGCCCGGCTGAGATAGAGGAACGCATGGTGCGTTACACGAAAGAACACAAGCAGGAGACAAGGCAGCGGATCATTGCGACGGCCGGTCGACGGCTCAAGCGGGACGGTATCGACGGCTCCGGAGTCGCGACGCTCATGAAGGACGCGGACCTGACCAACGGCGCCTTCTACGCCCACTTCGAATCCAAGGACAGCCTCGTCGCGGAGGCGGTCACCGACCAACTGCACACACTGCACGCGAACATCGTCGAGCTGGCGGAGCCCGGCCCGGCCGGGCTCGAACAGCTCGTGCGCTGGTACCTGTCGGCCCACCACCGGGACAATCCCGGCGACGGCTGCCCCAACGCCGCCCTGCTCGACGAGATCGGGCGCAGCGCGGACGCAATCAGGCAGGCGTACACCGACGGCGTGCTGGTCGTCATCGACGGCCTCGCCGCCCGCATGGCACCCGAAGATCCGCCCTCGGCCCGCGTGAAGGCGCTCAGCCTCCTCGGCCTGATGGCCGGGACGCTACAACTCTCCCGCGCCCTGACCGACCGACAGCTCTCCGACGACCTCCTCGAGCAGGGCCTCCGCAACGCCCTGGCCCTGGTGGACGCCGAGCTCCGACCATGACCTTCATTTCTGCGATTACCCCCCCGGCACTCCCGGCGACGTCGCCCTCCATCAGATAGGAACACGATGACCGAGCAACCCTTCAACCCACAGCTGCGAGCCGCGCGGTTCCTTCCCCGCACCATCATCAACGCCCGAACGCTTCCCGCGCTCCGTGTCCTCACCAAGCTCACCGGGATCACTCGGCGGCCGGACGCGCAGGTCGTATCCGTGAACGCCGATGTGTCAGTACACGTCTTCCGCCCGGCTTCGGCCCGGCCTCGGACTCCGGCACTGTTGTGGATCCACGGCGGCGGAATGGTGCTCGGCGACGCGGCGCAGGACAGCGGCTTCTGCCGCCGGATCGCCGATCAGCTCAACATCGTCGTCGTCTCGGTGGAGTACCGGCTCGCGCCCGAGCACCCGTTTCCGGCGCCGCTGGAAGACTGCTACACCGCGCTGCAATGGCTCGCCCGCCAACCCGACATCGACCCCGCACGCATCGCCATCGGTGGCGCCAGCGCCGGCGGTGGTCTGGCCGCCGCGTTGGCGCTGCTGGCGAAGGAACGCGGCGAGATCCGTCCGGTTCTGCAACTGCTGTCCTACCCAATGCTGGATGACCGGACCACCACCCGCACCGACATCGACCCGCGGCGGCTCCGCCTCTGGAGCCCGGCAAGCAACCGGTTCGGCTGGCGCGCCTACCTCGGCCCCGCCACCGCGGACGGCAACGTGCCCCCGCTGGCCGCGCCGGCCCGCTACGACGACCTCTCCGGCCTGCCGCCCGCATGGATCGGCGTCGGCACCAACGACCTGTTCCACGACGAGAACGTCACCTACGCCCGGCGGCTGCAGCAGGCGGGCGTCGCCAGCACCCTGCACGTAGTGCCCGGCGCCTACCACAACTTCGACGCCATCGAAGCGAAAGCCGCCATCTCCCGGGCCTTCGTCAAGGCCCAGACGACGGCACTGGACGAAGCACTCAACGGCGGCTGAACGGACGTACACGACAGGTCAGCCTCGCGCGCCTACCTCGCGCGGCTGAAGGAACGCACGACCGGGCGCGACATGCCGGCCAGCCCGGGGACGTACCGCGCGAGCCGACCGCCCTGCGCCGCTGGGGCCTGCAGGCGCCCGCCGAGTGGTCGTCGGCGGTCGGCCCAGGTGCTCATCGTCCACGGCGACAGCGACCGGCTGGTGCCGCCCGCGAACGCCAGAATCGGGGTCCCTCGGCGACGTTGGCACACACTGGTGCGGCTGAGCCCGTAGAGGTGGCGCAAGCCGAAAGCACGGTGCGAGGCCCGCTTCGGGTCGGATGCGGCGAGAAGATCGGGGGCCGGGTGGTAACGGAAATAGAGCTGCGCCCGCTCGACCGGCGTAATGACCACCGCCAGGCATTCAACGCCTTTCTCACGCAGGGCCGGCTTGAGTTGCGCCATCACCGCGACATGGCGCCGGCAGAACGGACAGCGTAGGCCTCAGCCGCTGCACGGCGTAGCCCTATCCGCTCCGGGCGGATCAGCATTGTCGGCAATCGCCTCTCCGAGGTAGAGGGTCTGCTCGGGGACGCGCGCTCCAACGAAGGGCCGGACGTGAGATTGGCTGATGGCTACGTGACGATCGGGCGCGGGAAAGCCCCTGCAGGCAGCACAGACGTATGGTTGGTTCGCTACGACCCGAAGGTGATCGAGGTGCCGGTCGCACGTGGCGAGAACAAGGGTCACAGACTGCCCCATTCTCACGTCGTCCGCGATCTGGTGAAGCTGGGCCAGTGGAGCGGGGGAGAGGCCACGCTGGCGGTGCCGACTCGCGCCGGCTCGCTGCGCACGGCGATATTGGTGCAGGAGAAGAACGGCGGCCCTATCATCGCAGCCAGTACCGACTGACGTTCTGTGAAATTGTCGCAATGATTGACAGGGCAGATAGTTAAATAAAAGCAGATAGTTATCGGGGGAATGATCTCGTGTCAAAGCCACACAGGGAGGCTGTCCCCCTCGTCGATTTCCGTTCCCGCGATGGGCGGCCTCAAGATCTCTTGAGGCGCCCTTTTGCCGACGGCATTGGCGGGTCTATGCCACGACCCATCCACTAGCCGCGCATCATCTACTGCTGTGAAATGTCGGCAACGGCGAGCTAACTCGTGTGCTTGTGGGACATCAATTGATGCGCAATGATGCGCGGACGATCGAGGCCTCCATCGGCGAGCCAAGCGTCGGTGCTTGCTGCAGCTTCCTCGATCAACTCGTTCGTATGAGAGAAATCATAGGGCGATCCGACTAGCGGACACAGTGGTGGCACGACAAAATAATCAATGCGGTCGTCAAGCCCTTGCAATTCGGTCATCAACTGCCGTGCAATCAGCAAGGTCAGTGCATGCAGCGCGTTTGCAACCGCCCCGACGGGGGGCTTGTCGAGCGCGCAGGCAAAACCGGTGGGCATGACGATCAGGCGCTGCGCGCCGTGATCGACTGCTACCTTGATCGGCGTGTTGCTCGATACCGCGCCGTCGGCAAGATAGAGATCATTGAATTGCACCGGTGCGAAGGCCGCCGGTATTGCGACACTCGCCATGATGGCTTGCGCGGCTGAACCTTTCGACAGCACGACGGTTCCGCCCGACAGTATGTCGGTCGCGACGACGTAGGCCGGGATGCTTGCGTCCTCGAGGTTGCGGTAGGGGAGATGACGGTCGACGAGCCCCTGAAGCGCGTCCGACGCGACAAGGAAATCCCGCCGACGCAAGAATCCGACCATCGTCCGCCATGTCAGCGGAAACACGTCGTTCCGACGCAATCCGCGCCAGATCGTCTCCAACTGCCGGACTCCTTCAATCGTTGGGTTGCCCGCGTAGTAGGCGCCGTTCAGCGCGCCGACGCTTGAGCCGACAACCATATCCGCTGAAATGTCGAGGCGCGCGAGCGAACGCAACATACCGACTTGAATGGCGCCAAAGCTGCCCCCGCCTGCAAGGACAAACGCCGTTTTGCGTCGAGCGCCATCGCTGGGCATGGGTACGGCCCCCTTAGCCTATGCGCGAGCTATGCGCACGGACCCCGCGTAACGTCATCCAGCCATGCTCGGCCTCGATGAAGACAGCGATTCTGTCTGGCTGCACGGCGTCGTCGATTGCGAGAGCGGTATCGTACATCAGGCGCTCCTGTATCTGCAAGCGCCGCGCGCAGCGGGGCAATCGAGTGAAGTCGCGCGTGGAATTCAGTCGCCAGCTCCTTGGGCGCCGCCGTCTTACAAGGTCGCGTTGACGACCAAGGATGGGGCGCAGAGGGAGCTGATGTAAGTCGCCAAGCAACCTGTTTTGCCTGCATACGATAGGTTTTGGTATGGAAACGAAAGACACAGAGCATTTCTCTTTGTGCGCCTGGCCAGTGACACTCCCGTCATACCCCGCCCCATACGTTGGGCCCCACGGAGGAGAACTGGACATGGCCTATGAAGTGATTGCGTCCCACACCTGGCTTGAGCCATTGCTCCTCGCCCTTGTCCTGCTCGGCTCCACTGCAGCGTTCGCCGAATTCGGTCTGCTCGCCCGTTGGCAGAACAACGGCAAGGTGCCGGCCATCCTTTACTCGACCGATATCCTGCCGGCTGCCATGGACGAGCACACGACGTGAACCGGCGGCCTTTCGCGCCGCCACCAGTCCGCTCAGGTACGGAACGTCGAATCGTTCCCGGAGAATATGAATGACCAGCGTCGAACAGACTGCCCCTGCCACGCTACGCATGGTCGCCGCTGACAGTTGGCGATTCGGACTCATAGCTCTCATCGCTTTCCTTACGCTTGTCGATCTCTTCGCCACGCAGGCGATATTGCCGTCGCTGGTGATAAAGTTCGGGGTAAGCCGCGCGACGATGGGCTTTGCGGTCAACGCGAGCACGTTCGGCATGGCCATTGCCGGCATCGTCGTTGCGCTGTTCGGCCGCAACGTCGATCGGCGCAACGGGATCTGGATAAGCCTTGCGGTGCTCGCCATTCCGACGACGCTGCTTTCGATGACCGACGACATCACGACATTTGCCCTGCTGCGGGTCGCGCAAGGGCTCTGTATGTCGACCGCCTTCACGCTGACCGTGGCCTATCTCGCCGAGCATTTTTCGCCAGCGCAGGCGACCGGCGCGCTCGCCGCATACGTCACCGGAAATGTCGCCAGCAATTTCTTCGGCCGTATCATGTCGGCGGCGGTCGCCGATACGTTCGGCATCTCGACCAACTTCCTGACCTTCGCGGCTCTAAACATCGCGGGCGCATTGCTTGTCGCGCTGACGCTTAGGAAGACGGAACGGATGATGGCGACCGGCGGCGCGATGCCTGGTATGCACGCTTGGACCACGCATTTCAGAGATCGCCAGCTGCTCCATTCTTTCGCGATCGGCTTCCTCATCCTGTTCGTTTTCATCGGCACGTTCACCTATGTCAACTTCCAGCTCACCGCCCAGCCGATCAGCCTGTCGCCGATGGCGCTCGGCCTCGTCTATTTCGTGTTCCTGCCATCGATGATCACGACGCCGCTGGCCGGCCGCGTCGCCAGGCGCTTCGGCCCGAAGAGCGGCATAGCGCTGACGCTTGCCCTGGCGATCGCAGGGCTTGCCGCGCTGCTGTCGACCAGCCTGTCCGTCGTGCTTGCCGGCATGGCGCTGGTCGCGGTCGGCACGTTCCTCGCCCAGGCGATTGCAACAGGCCATGTCGGCCGCACTGCCAAGCGCGACAAGGCAGCGGCAAGCGGGATCTACCTCGCCTCCTACTATGCTGGTGGTCTCGTCGGCGGTTTTGTCCTCGGCCAGGTCTTCGACCGGTTGGGATGGACTGCGTGCGTGGCGGTTCTCGTCGCAGCCCTGATCTCCGCGATGGCACTCGCACGCGTGCTGACGGCCCCGAACAACTAGTCAGCGGGATCGCCTGCGGCGGCGATCGACAGCGGCCTTTGTTCCGCGGTTCGGCCGTAACCTTGCTGCCCAGAGGCCACGTTGCGAGATCGCTATCATTTCAATGTCCAAACGGCATTTCCGATCCTTTGGCAGGCCGGCCACACTGCTTTTCTGAAACGAGCTACCGGAAGGAACCGGCTGCAGTTGCCTAGAGAGCCAGGAGAACCATGATGCTTCGAGGAAAAACAGCACTTGTGACGGGTTCGACCAGCGGCATAGGCCAAGGCATTGCAGAGGCATTCGCGGCCAAAGGCTGCAATATCGTCCTTAATGGCTTCGGCGACACCAAGGAAATCGAGAAACTGCGGGATGGCATCGCAAGCGAACACCACGTGACAGTCCGTTACGACGGCGCCGACATGAGCAAGGGAGACGCCATCACGGCCATGATGGACAAGGCGATCGCCGAGTTCGGGGCGGTCGACATCCTGGTCAACAATGCCGGCATCCAGCACGTTGCGCCGATCGATGAATTCCCCGTCGAGAAATGGGAAGCCGTTGTCGCAATCGACATGATGGCGTCGTTCTACACGATCCGACCCGCGCTCAGTGGAATGAAGGAACGCAAATGTGGCCGCGTCATCAATGTCGCATCCGCGCATGCGCTGGTCGCCTCGCCCTTCAAGTCGGCTTACGTTGCTGCCAAGCACGGCGTCGCCGGCCTGACCAAGACGGTCGCACTGGAGGTTGCCGAGCAAGGGATCACCGTCAACGCAGTGTGCCCTGGCTACGTGCTGACGCCGCTCGTCGAAAAGCAGATCCCCGACACCTCCAAGGCGCGCGGCATCACCGAAGAGCAAGTGGTGAAGGACGTATTGCTCGCTGCGCAGCCGACCAAGAAATTCGTCACCGTAGAGCAGGTCGCTGCGCTTTGCTTGTTCCTGGCATCGGAGGAAGTAGCGTCGATCACGGGCGCGATCCTGCCGATCGAGGGCGGCTGGACTGCACATTGAGGCGCCCCTGCGCGTTCCTCGGACGCGCAGCAAGACGCCCCAGCAAATTGAATCTGCACTCGATCTTGCCGGCAGAGCGATCCGCTCTTCGGGATCGTACGCAAGCAAGCAAGGACAGCAGCGATGAACAAGATGACCCGAAATCCCCCCGAGGCGAAGGTCACCGTGCTGCCGATGGCCGACCACGCGGCGAAGCCGCAGACGGTCTTGGTGCTGCAAGGCGGCGGCGCGCTCGGCGCCTATCAGGCCGGCGTCTACCAGGCTCTGGTCGAGGGCGGCATCAATCCGGACTGGGTGATCGGCACCTCGATCGGCGCCATCAACGCCGTGCTGATTGCAGGCAACAAGCCCGAAGATCGTCTGCCGCGGCTGCAGGAATTCTGGGATCAGGTCGGCAAGGGCAGTCCGCTCGACCTGATGTGGTCGGCGCCTTTCCTTGGCAACGCCTTTGCCAACATGAATACCATCGTACGCGGCATTCCGGGCTTCTTTGAGCCCAATCCGACCGCGCTGTTCGGCGTCAACCACGCGGCGGGTGTCGAGCGCGCGTCTTACTACACGACCGATCCGCTGAAGAAGACCCTGACCCGGCTGGTCGACTTCGACTACCTCAACGAGAAGCACACACGGCTGACCGTCGGCGCCGTCAACGTCAACACCAGCCAGCTTAAATACTTCGACACGCGCGAAATGGACCTCGGTCCGGCGCACGTCATGGCGTCGGGGGCGCTGCCCCCGGCCTTCCCGGCGGTCTGCATCGATGGCGAGCCCTATTGGGATGGCGGCGTCTATTCGAACACGCCCATCGAAGTCGTGCTCGACGAGCGGCCGCGCCGCGACTCGCTCATCTTCGCCGTCAACATGTGGCAGCCCTCCGGCTCCGAGCCGCAGACCATCTGGCAGGTGATGGGCCGCCTGAAGGACCTGCAATATGCCAGCCGCGGCAAGAGCCACGTCGCCCGCCAGGAACAACTACATCGGCTGCGCCACGTCGTGCGCGAGCTAGTCAAGCACAATCCCGAATCCGAGCGCGACGATCCGATGGTCAAGGAACTCGCCTCCTATGGATGCAGCACAATCATGCACCTAGTGCGGCTCTTGTCGCCGCGGCTCGACGGCGAGGATCACACCAAGGACATCGACTTCACCCGCTCCGGCATCCGTTCGCGCTGGCAAGCCGGCTACGCGCATGCCGAGCGCGTGCTGTCAGAAAAACCGTGGGAGTGCGACGTCGACATGCTGCAGGGCGTCGTGATCCACGAATCGAACGAATGAAAACCATCCGGTTTCCCGATCCCCGCGAGGAGCTATTGCAATGCATGCCGTGACATCGATGACGCCACCAATCGCAGTCGTGCCAGGCACGGCGCCGGAGAAGGACATGTTCGCCGGTATCCCGGAAACGCCGTCCCACAAGGATGCCTCGCTGCATCGGGTGCTGATCGTCGGCGGCGGCGCGGCCGGATTGGAGCTTGCCACGCGGCTCGGCCAGAAATTTGGCAAACGACGGCGTGCCTCGATCACGCTTGTTGACCGCAACCGCACCCATATCTGGAAGCCGTTGCTGCATGAGGTCGCATCAGGCTCGCTCAATGCGACAAGCGATTCAGTGGAATACATCGCCCATGCGCATGGCCATCACTATCGCTATCGCATCGGCGAGGTAGTCGGTATCGACCGCAGTAAGCGCCAGGTGCTTGTCGCGCCCAGCCTCGATGAGGACGGCAGGCAGGTCATTCCGCCGCGAGTGCTCGGCTACGATACGCTGGTGATGGCGGTGGGCAGCGTCTGCAATGATTTCGGAACCCCCGGCGCCGCCATGAATGCGATCGCGCTCGACAGCGCCGAGCAGGCGGCCCGCTTCAACCGCCGCATGATCGACGCGTGCCTTCGCGCCAATGCGCAATACGAGCCGCTGTCGCCGGGTCAGCTGCACTGCGCCATCATCGGCGCCGGGGCGACCGGCGTCGAGCTTGCCGCCGAGCTGCACAAGTCGATGCGGGAAATCGCGTCGCACAACCTCGACAACATCGATTTCGAGAAACTGATCCGGATCACCGTGATCGAAGCGGGACCACGCATCCTCCCGGCTTTGCCGGAGCACCTGTCGCGCGACTCCGCACAGCTGCTTGTCAACCTTGGGATTCAGATACGCTGCGGTGTGCGAGTAACCGAAGTGACGCCGGACGGAGTGAAGCTTGGCGACAAGCTGTTTCTCCCGGCCGAGCTCGTTGTCTGGTCAGCCGGCATCAAGGCACCGGACTTCCTGAAAAATCTCGACGGCCTCGAACCCGATCGCATAAACCGCCTGGTCGTGCACGAGACGCTGCAGGTGAAGGGCGACGAGAATCTCTTTGCTATCGGCGATTGCGCGAATTGCGTCCTACCCGGTGAGGAAACGCCGCTACCACCACGCGCACAGACCGCCCACCAGCAGGCCGATCACCTCGTCAAGGTTGTCGCCGCGCGGCTGAACGGACGACCGCTGCCGGCCTTCCACTACCGCGACTTCGGCTCGCTGGTCTCACTCGCCGACTACCGTACCTTCGGCAATGTCGTTGGTGGGCTCAAGATCGAGGGGCTGATCGCCAGGCTGATGTACCGGGCGCTCTACAAGATGCATCTGCAGGCGATCCACGGCACCTTCAAAACCGGACTCGACACCATCGCTGCGATCGTGGCTGGCCGTACCAAGCCACGCGTCAAACTGCACTGAGCCGACGGGAGCGCGACATGGAATTTGATGCCGTCCTGCTCTCTCGTCTGCAATTCGCGTTCACGATCGCGTTTCACATCCTGTTCCCGACGCTGACGATCGGACTTGGGGCTTTCCTCGTCCTGATCGAGGGCCTGTGGCTCAAGACCGGCGATCGAATCTACGAACTGCTCTACAAATTCTGGACGAGAGTGTTCGCGCTGACCTTCGGCATGGGCGTGGTCACCGGCGTCGTGCTCTCCTATGAGGTTGGGACGAACTGGAGCCGGTTCGCCGACGTCACCGGCAACGTTCTCGGACCGTTGTTCATCTACGAGGTGCTTTCGGCGTTCTTCCTCGAGGCCGGGTTCGTCGGCATCATGCTGTTCGGCTGGAACCGGGTCGGTCCGCGCATGCATTTCTTTGCGACGGCCATGGTGTCGTTCGGTACGCTCGTTTCCGCATTCTGGATCATCGCAGCGAACTCGTTCATGCAGACCCCGGCTGGCTTCCACATCGAAGGCGGCCGGCTGTTCGTCGACAGCTGGTTCGACGTCGTCTTCAACCCATCACTGCCGACCCGGTTCCTCCATATGGTGCTGGCATCCTATGTGACGGCGATGTTCGTCGTGGCCGGCATCTCGGCGCTGCACCTCCTCATGGACCGGCCACCGAAGGTGGCGCGCCGCGCTCATTCGATTGCAGTCGCCGCGCTCGCGATCCTCGTTCCCTTGCAAATCTTCGTCGGCGACGCCAGCGGTCTGGTCGCGGAGAAGCATCAGCCGGCCAAGATTGCGGCGTTCGAGGGCCGCTGGGAGACGATGGCCGGCGCACCTCTGCTACTGTTTGCCTGGCCGGACCAAGGCGCAGAAGCCAACCATTTCGAAATCGGCATCCCCAGGCTCGCGAGCCTCATCCTGACGCACAGCCTCGACGGCGAGGTTCGCGGCCTCAAGGAGTTCGCCCCGCAGGACCGGCCGCACGTCCTCACGGCATTCTGGGCTTTCCGGGTGATGGTTGGCATCGGGGTGCTAATGCTCGCCGTCGCCGGCTGGAACCTGTTGTGGTGGTGGAAAGGCCGGCTTCACGAGAGCGGGCTCTTGCTCACCGTTCATGTGGCGATGATCCCGCTCGGCTTTGTGGCGACGCTGGCCGGATGGACCGCAGCCGAAGTCGGGCGCCAGCCCTGGGTTGTCTACGGCGTGCTTCGAACGCTCGACGCGGCTTCGCGGCTGCCGGTCGCATCGGTAGCGACGTCGCTGGTGCTGTTCTTCGTGGTCTACAACGTGCTGCTTGCCGCCTACGCCTATTTCCTCACCCGGCTCGTCTGGCATGGCCCGGACGACCGGGTCGAGCTGCCGTCCGCAACCGAGCCGACTATCGCCAAGCGCGCCATGATGCCGGCTGAGTAGGGAGGGACGTTTCAAATGGATCCCGCATTCATATCGGCATCGGTCGTCGTCTTCGCGCTGTTCATGTACGTGCTGCTCGACGGTTTCGATGTCGGCGTCGGCATCCTGTTCTTCCTCGATCCAGAAGGCGAGAACCGCGACCACATGATGGGCTCGCTGACACCGTTCTGGGACGGCAACGAGACGTGGCTGGTGTTCGGCGGCGTTGCACTATTCGGCGCGTTTCCCGTCGCCTATGCGATACTGCTGCCGGCCCTTTATCTGCCTGCGATGCTGATGCTGTTTGCACTGGTCTTTCGTGGCGTCGCTTTCGAGTATCGCTTCAAGTCCGGCACTTCGCGGCGCTGGTGGGATCTATCCTTCAGCGCCGGTGCAGCACTTGCGGCATTCGTGCAGGGCGTGATGCTCGGCACTGTCGTCGGCGGATTCGAAGTTGACGGACGCGTTTTTGCCGGCGGCGCTTTCGACTGGCTGTCGCCTTTCACGCTGATGTGCGGATTGGGCCTTGTCGCGGGCTATGCGCTCTACGGCGCGACATGGCTCATCATGAAGACGGAGGGACCAGTGCAGGCGCGGGCACGGCGCAATGCACTCCATTTGCTGCCGGTCTTCATTGCCTTTCTGGTGCTCGTCAGCATCTGGACGCCCTTCATGCATCCAATGGTCGCCGCACGCTGGTTCACTTTGCCGAACCTTTTCTATCTGGTGCCGGTGCCGCTGCTGACGGCGATGGCGCTGCTTCAACTGTGGCGCGGGCTGGTGACCGGCGCGGAGCGAACCCCGTTCCTGTGCATGGTCGCCATCTTCAGCCTGAGCTTCGTCGGCCTAGGCACAAGCCTCTACCCACACATCGTGCCGTACAGCATGACCATCTGGGAAGCCGCCGCCGCGCCTCGCTCACAAATGTTCCTGCTGGCTGGAATCGCTGTCATGCTGCCGATCGTGCTGGTCTACACCGGCTACAATTACTGGGTGTTCCGCGGCAAGCTCGGCAAATCGGTCGCCTATCATTGAGCCCGGAGGACATGATGAAGACCGAAAAATACGATGTCGTGATCCTTGGCGGCGGCAATGCCGGCATGGGCGTCACGGTGGCGACACGGGCAGCCGGGCTCTCGGTGGCGATGGTCGAAGCGCGGGATCTCGGCGGCACCTGTCCCAATCGCGGCTGCAGCCACGCGCTGCACGAGATCGAGAGGGCGTGCGAGCACCGGATCACGGTTGCCGCCCCGCGCCTCGACTGGGCCGCATTGATCGATCGCGAGCAGGCGATGGTCCGCGACATTCCCGATCGCCTGGCCGGCGTGATGGCGATGCGCGGCGTCGACGTCATCCACGGCGAGGCGGCATTCGTCGGCAGCAATGCCGTCCGGGTCGGCGAGCGCCAGCTTGACGCCGCCAGCATCGTGATTGCCACCGGCTCAAGGCCAAGGGAGCTGTGCTTTCCCGGCGCTGAATTGATGACGACCTCAGATGACGTGCTGAGCGACCGTGCGTTGCCAAGCGATGTCGTGTTCATCGGCGGCGGCGTCATCGCCTTCGATCTCGGCCACGTCTACGCCCGCGCCGGCGTCAGGGTCACTATCCTCGAGGCGCTGCCGCAAATGCTCGGCGGTTTCGACCCCCACGCGGTGGACCAGATCCGCAGCGAAAGCGAGCGCATCGGCATGCCCTTGCTAACGCTCGCCCTAGTGAAACGGATCGACCGAGTCGGCGAACGCCTGCGCGTGCTGTTCGCCAACGACAACTCCGAGCATACCATCGAAGCCGATCGCGTCGTCAATTGCGCAGGGCGAATCGCCAACACTGACGGTCTTGATCTCGCCGCGGGGCACGTCGCACACCGTGACGGCCGTATCGAAATCGACGCGTTCCTGCGCTCGCGCTCGAACCCTGCCGTTCATGTCTGCGGGGATGCCGTGTGGAACTCACCCCAGCTTTCGCCGATCGCTACCTATGAGGGCCGGATTGTCGGCCGCAACATCGTCGAAGGCGCGAAGCACCAGCCTGACTACGGCCAGATTCCATCCTCGGTCTACACCGTGCCGGCGGTGGCCAGTGTCGGCCTTACCGAGGCCAAGGCCGCCGAGGGCGGACTGAGAATCAAGGTGCAGGTCAATGACATGCGTGGCTGGCTGTCGGCCAGGACTTATGCCGAGACCGTGGCGTGGTCGAAGATCATCGTTGGGGTTGAGAGCGACCATATCCTCGGCGCCCACGTTGTCGGACATGCCGGCGAGGAGTTGATCCACATCTTTGCACTCGCCATGCGGCACGGCATCACCGCGACCGATCTCGCCGACAATCTCTACGGTTTCCCGACATTCTCGTCGGACAACAAGAACATGATGTGAGCCAGTCCACGGTGGACATCACCAGCTGCGACCGCGGAGGAACGGAATGCGTTTGGATCATGATTATCATGAGAAAAGGGGTTGTTCGACAGAGCGTCCTCGGGGCTATTCGGCACCGAGAAATGCGGAACTTTGCATATGGCTGCAGTTGAACAAGTCATGACATTCGAACAGGCGGTGCAGGCGGCGATCGATCTCGACGCGCCGCTCAGCGAACGGCTTGCGGTGATCGCTGCGGCAATACGAAGGCTCGACGCCAGCTACGCAGACGCGGCCGACCGCATGGTGATGCGGCTGCAGGACAAGGGGGCAGGCGCCACGGCGCCTAGGCCCGGCGATGCCATGCCGGCCTTTCTGCTCCCTGACGAGGACGGCAGATTGGTAAGCCTGGCCGACGTCCTCGCGAATGGGCCGGTGGCGATCACTTTCCTGCGTGGGCATTGGTGCCCCTTCTGCCGGTTGAACGCGATCGGCATCGTCGAGGTGCAGCAGGAGATCGCTGCCATGGGCGGCCAGGTCGTGGCGATCACGCCGGAGCGGCGAAAGTTCTCAACGGCGCTGAAGAACCGGGTCGGGGCTGAGTTCCCGTTTCTGACCGACATGGACAATGGCTATGCACTTTCGCTCGATCTGGCGATCGGGATCGGCGTGGAAATGCAGCAACTGCTTGGCGCCGGCGGTGACGACTTGCCGAGTTACCAGGACAACGCCGCCTGGCTTCTGCCGATCCCCGCCACTTTCATTGTCGGCGCTGATAGCATCATCACAGCGCGTTATGTCGATCCCGACTACCAGCAGCGCATGGAGATCGAGGACCTGGTGTCCGCGCTCGAGCGCGCTCGCTGACTGCGAGAGGCCGACCGAACGTTGACCAAGTCGAGCGTCGTCCTGGGCGGGGTGGCGGCGATTTCTGGCATCTGAGTGACCCGCATTACTTTGACTCATCGTTTCCATGCGAAAAAGGCATCGTCTCGCGAACCTTTCATTAATCTACGGCATGGACGTTGGCTGGCAGTAGGCTACACTGCGCAGAACTGCGAATTTGGAGTTGCCGTCATGGCTGCCAATGAATTGGTCGTGAAGCTCGAAGAGGCCGTCCAGGCTGCGATCGCGCTTGATGCGCCGCTGAACGAGCGGATGGCGGTGATCGCCAATGCAGTGCGCTCGCTCAGCACCACCTTCGCTGAAGCGGTCGACCGGATGGTGCAGCGCCTGCAGGACCAGCGTGCGGGCGCGATGGCACCGGCGCCCGGCGATGTAATGCCGCCGTTTCTGCTCCCCGACGAGAACGGCAGGCTGGTCGGCTTAGCCGAAATCCTGCAAAAAGGACCCGCAGCGATTTCTTTCCAGCGCGGACACTGGTGCCCTTATTGCCGGTTGAATGCGATCGGCATGGCTGAAGTCGAGAAGGAAATCACTGAATTAGACGGCCAGTTCGTGGCGATTGTGCCCGAGCGGCGCAAATTCACGACGACGTTGAAAGAGGAGGCGGCTGCATCCTTTCCCTTCCTCACCGACATGGACAATGGCTATGCGCTGTCGCTGAACCTGGCGATCTGGGTCGGGACGGAAATGGAAACGCTGATCGGGGGCGCCGGCTGGGATGTGCCCAGCTATCAGGGCAATGCCGCCTGGTTCCTGCCGATTCCGGCAACCTTCATTGTCGGCACCGACGGCATCATCACAGCGCGCTACCTTGATCCCGACTATCGCCAGCGAATGGAAATTGACGACCTGCTTGCGGCTATCGAGCAGGCTCGCGAACCCCAAAGGTTGACCAGTCGGTTGCGCGCAACAGGTTGAGCAGCGTCGTGGCGACAGGCGCACGCTGCCGGCCCGCTACGCTATAGGCGGCCACGGTTCGGGAAATATCGATATCGCGCAATTTGAGCCTGCGAACGTTGGGTGAGCGTGGCGCAGTCATCGAAACAAAGCCTACCCCAGCGTTGGCCTCCAGCAGCGCCAACAGGTCATGGTCCGTTTCGACTTCATGTGCCGCTTCATGCGCCAACCCATTGGCCTTCAAGGTGCGGGACAGGTCTTCGCTCGTCTCCCAATCGACCCGGCTCAGTATCGGCTCACCAACTAATTGACTCAGCGCGACATCGGCTTCGTTGCGTCTGCCGAGCGGGTGCTCTGAATTGACCACCAACTCGATCTCCTCATCGAACAACGGCCACGTGTCGATCCTGTCCCAGGCCTGCCCGAGCGGGCCGGCGATCGCCAGCTCGGCGTCGCCATTTTTGAGCGCCTCGACCACGATCGTCGGAGCGCCGCGGCTGATCTTGAGGTGAACACCTGGGTAGGCACGAAAGAGCTCGCTAAATGGCGATATCATCAGCGCTATGTTGATGCTGTTGGAGATCGTAACGTTAAGTGGCGCAACATCGCTGCTTTTGACAGCCTTGGCGAGTGACTTCGCAGAACTCGCCGCGTCGTAGCATTGCTGCAGGAATGGCAGCATGCGGCGACCGAGCTCGGTCAGATGCGAATGCTGACGCTCACGTCGGATGAGCTCGCCACCAAGCTCATCTTCCAGATTCTTGATGGCGCGCGTCAGCGCCGGCTGAGTGACGTTGCACTCCTCAGCAGCCCGCGTAAAATTGAGCGTGCTGGAGAGCGCCAGGAAATAGCGAACCTGCTGCATTTCCATTCGTGGTGGCCCTTAACGCGACGTGAGGTTGGTCACGTATTAAGACGTATTCTCGAGTCGATCAATGGACGCGCGGTTCGAAGGACGGTTAGCACGGCGTTGTGCCCAAAAGCGGTAGGGAGAGAGAACATCTGACACCGCTACAGATGAGGAGCTTAAAGCTGTGGCAAATGACGTGGTGGCTCACGGCGGGATGCGTAGACTCTGGAGCTAGGCCGGGTGGTGGGTATGCTGATCAGACCATTCTCTGACAAGGACGCGTCTGCGGTGCGAGACATCTTTGTCACTGTCAACAGACTGCTCGCGCCGCAGCATTTGGCTGCGCAATTCGAAGCCTACATCGCCCTATCCTTGCGCGAGGAAATCGAACGCATCTGCCAATATTACGATGAGCGAGAGGGAGGCTTCTGGGTCGCCGAACATAGCGGCGCGGTCATCGGCATGTTTGGCCTGGAAACCGCTGTAACGGGAGTAATGGAACTGCGACGAATGTATGTTTGCCCCCATTTCCGTAGACGCGGAATTGCCCGAGCGATGCTGAAATATGCCGAAGAAGAATGCCGAAGACGCAGTGCCGTCAAAATCGTGTTGAGCACCTCAGAACTGCAGTCAGCGGCGCTGAATCTCTACCTTGTGAATGACTATCGGCTCACGGACGAAAAGGTCGCCGCGACCCCGAGTAGCAAGACGATTGGCGGTGGGATTCGACGATATCATCTCACGAAGTGTCTGTCGGCGACGGGCCATCAAACTGATGACAACCGGTAGCCCCGGCGGCTCCGCGGCGGAATTCTGGCGGCGGCTTGGATAATAGAGATGATAGCCTGGAAAGGGCGGCACCAGTCCTCAAGCACCTGCTGAAGCCGTCCTTCAGCAAGGAAGGGGCGCAGCGCGTGGTCGGGCAGGCAGGCAAGACCCAGGCCGTTCAATGCGGCGTCGCCCTCCGCCAGTGCGACGACGGACGGCTCCGGACGAAGCAGATGATGGCGGACGAAGGCCAGAACGGGATAGGCCACAAATCGTCACGCATTTGTGAGCTGTGTTGATAAGCCTATCCGGGATTGTGGGTCTAGTCTTGGGGCGTGCGTCGCCTTAAGTGTCAGCAGTTATAGTCCGCGCAGGGCCCGCCGCTCAGGAATAATGCTGATGGAACGCAAGCTCGCGGCAATCATGGCCGCCGATATCGTCGGCTACAGCCTGCTGATGGCTGAAAACGAGGCTTCCACCTACGCGAAGCTGCGCGCTGTTTTTGATGAGCTCATTGACCCGACCACTGCTCGCCATGGCGGGCGCATCGTCAAGACGGCGGGAGACGGCTTTCTCGCCATGTTTCCCAGCGTCAACGAAGCGGTTGATGCGGCGCTGGCCATCCAGGAAGGCTTCGACAAGGGCCCGTTCGAGCTGCGCATCGGCATCAATCTTGGCGATGTCATCGAAGACGACGGCGACGTATACGGCGACGGCGTCAATGTGGCCGCCCGTCTTGAGGCCATGTGCGATCCGGGGCAGATATTCGTCAGCGGCGCCGTGGTGATGGCGGCCGACCGCAACAGCGCGGACAGGTTCGTCCGCATCGGCCGCAGGCGGGCCAAGAACATTCCCGAACTTCTCGACGTCTACCGCGTAAGGCGCGCGGGCTCTCCGTGGTCGCCATGGCGGCAGGTGCCGCAGGTGCTGCGCAGCACCGCCGCCCGCTGGTCTTATGGCGCGGCCGCCATAGCCCTCATCCTCATCGGCACCCAAATCCAGCCGCTCCCCCTGGCAGCTATGGTCAGCCGCATCCCGGCGGTCTTGTCGATGGACCAGAGCCGCGCCGACCCCCGGCCGTCAGTGGCGGTCATGCCTTTTGCCGCGATGAGCGGCAGCGGCGAGCAATCGTATTTCGCGGACGGACTGACCGAGGATGTGACGACAGCCCTTGCCCGCAATTCAGAGATGCAGGTAATCGCGCGCGATTCCACCTACGCCGTGCACGGGCAGGATACGGACGTGCGCAAGCTCGGGGCGAAGCTCGGCGTTGATTATGTGGTTGAAGGCAGCGCCCGCCGTGAAGGCGACCAGCTTCGCGTGTCGGCGCAGCTGATCGATGTAAAGACAGGCGCGCATCTTTGGTCGCGCAGTTTCGACCGGCAGGTCGCCGACGTGTTCACCGTCCAGAGCGAGCTGACCACTGAAATCGTCGCGCAGATCGCGCCCTATATCGGCAGGAGCGAGGCGGCGGCGGCAGCGGAACGCCCGACCGACAATCTGCAGGCCTATGACCTCGTGCTGCAGGCCCGCAACCGCTACCGGCACGGCGCCGATGACCCGCAGGACATTCTGGAGGCGCGGGGCCTCTACCAGCGCGCCCTTGAAATGGACCCGTCCTATGCGGCCGCCCGCGCAGGCCTCGCGCTGACCTTTATCGCCAGCGTGGCGCAGAGCGGTGACGGCCGGGCAAACGCGCCGGAACTCCATCTTGGGCTTAGCGAAGCCCGGCAGGCGGTCCGTCTCGATCCCAATCTTGGCCTTGGCTATCAGGTCATCAGCTTCGGGCTTGCCCTGCAGGGCGACTATTCAGGCGGCTTGCAGGCCGCACGGCGCGCTGTGGAGCTCAACCCTAACGATCCCGACAGCATGATGGCGCTTGCAAAGGCGCAGGTTCGCTTCGGGGAATATGATGATGCCGTCGCCAACGCAGAGCGGGCCCGCCGCCTTCATCCTATGGCGCCCGAGTACTATGCCTATGTGCACGGGCAGGCGCTCTACGCGGCTGACCGCCGCGATGAGGCTTCCGCCGTCATAGAGGAATGCCTGGTCCGGGCGCCGCGCGATGCAAACTGCCTTCTGATTCAGGCCGCTTTGCAGGCCGGGGGCGGAGAGGTCGAGGCAGCCCAGCAGACGATGGCAAAGCTGGTCGAGGCGCACCCGGCATTCTCGCTGGAAGCAGAGCGCGCTTACCGCCGGTTCGGTGACAGGCCGCTGATGGAAGAGTTCCTGCAGGACCTCGCACAGGCCAAGGCTCCTGAAACCGGCTGAGAGTTTTTACAGAGCGACTTCAATCACATAGCGGTGCCCAGTTTCATCCTCTCCGGCGCGCCAATTTTGCCATTTCCACCACGCCAACACCGAAAATTGCCGCCCATTGCCGCTGGAACTACGTCCGCGCGAGGAGCGCGAAATAGCCAAGAGGCGAGAGAGCGTAGTAACGGCGGTGATCGGTGGTGAAAACGTTCGAATCGTTTGCGGCCGAATGACGTATTTTGGCCCAAGGCAAAGCATATTGATCGTTGGACGGACATCGCGAGCCCGTGCCGGGGCGCGCCGCGCTGCCGTTTCCGCCGTCCGGGTGCAATCGCCAATACAGAAACTGCAGGGCGAGCGATCAGCGCTTGTCCGCCGGATGACTGCTCGTCGTCGAAGGGATGCGGGCGATGACCTTGATCTCGAAATCGAAGCCGGCAAGCCAATTGACGCCCACTGCCGTCCAGTTCGGGTAGGGAGGTCCGCCGATCTCTTCCGCCCGGACGGCCAGCACCGTTTCGATCTGTTCGTCCGGGTTGGTGTGGAAGGTGGTGACATCGACGACGTCGTCGAAGCTGCACCCGGCGGCGGCCAAGACCGCGCGCAGATTGGCGAAGGCCCGCCGAACCTGATCCTCGAATACGGGCTCGGGCGAGCCGTCCTCACGGCTCCCGACCTGACCCGACACGAAGAGAAGATCGCCGGAGCGAATGGCTGCGGAATAGCGGTGGATATCGTATAACGCGTGGCGGTTGGCCGGATAGATGGCGTCACGTGCAGGCATTTCGTGTTCCTTTCTGTCTTGATAACGGGAGCGGACCGGCAGCGGGCCGGAGCCGGGGTATCTCCGAGTTGAAACAAGCAGGAGATAGGGCAATCGCATTGCGCGCATTAGCCGTTGAAATCGGCATGCGATGATGCAAAATTCCCATCAATGCCCCGCCCGTCGCTCAACGATCTCACCGCCTTCGTGGCCGTTGCCACACACCGCAGCTTCCGCCGCGCAGCGGACGAGATCGGCACGGCACCTTCCACATTGAGCCATGCGATGCGTGCGCTCGAGGAACGCATGGGCGTGCGCCTTTTGAACCGCACCACACGCAGCGTCTCACCAACAGAAGCCGGGTTCCGGTTGCTCGACCGCCTTCAGCCGGCGCTCGCCTCGCTGGACGAGGCGCTCGACAGCGTCGCGGGGTTCCGGGGCAATGTCGCGGGCACGGTCCGCATCAACGCACCGCGATTGGTGGCCGGGCTTCTCGTTCGCTGGGTTCTTCCGCAGATGGCGGAGCGCCATCCGGACGTGACCGTGGACATCG
Source organism: Mesorhizobium sp. WSM4842 (assembly GCF_055901575.1). Classification (NCBI taxonomy): domain Bacteria; kingdom Pseudomonadati; phylum Pseudomonadota; class Alphaproteobacteria; order Hyphomicrobiales; family Phyllobacteriaceae; genus Mesorhizobium; species Mesorhizobium sp. WSM4842. The sequence continues at coordinate 592,148 of NZ_CM148372.1, read as the reverse complement.
TCGTCGAGGGGCGGCTCATCGACATCGTGTCCAGCGGGTTCGATGCCGGCGTGCGCCTCCTCGGATCTGTCCCCAAGGACATGATCGCCGTGCCGTTTGCACGCCCGTTGACGTTCATCTGTGTCGCCTCGCCCGCCTATCTCGATCGCTTCGGCGACCCGGGAACGCCCGAGGAATTGCAACGCCACCGTTGCATCGGCCATCGTATGCCCAGCGGCAAATTCTATCGATGGGAGTTCGAACGCGCCGGCCAGGAACTCGTGATCGACGCAAACGGCTCCATCGTCCTCGATGACGAGGAACTGATGGTCGAAGCCGCAATAGAGGGTCTGGGCGTCGCCTATGTGGCGGATTGGGCCGCCGAAGCGGCCATATCCAATGGCCGGCTGCGTAAGGTCCTGACCGCATGGATGCCCGCTCCGGAAGGGGTCGCGCTCTACTATCCCGGACATCGAGCCGTGCCGCCGGCACTGCGGGCTTTTCTCGATGTCGTGAAGGACTTGCGAAAGAAAGAACCTTAACTGGATCAAAGAAGCAGCAATCCGGGCAATCGTAGTGCAGAAGGAGATCCGGCATGATTTCTCGCTTCTGTCGATCGCCATCAGTCGATCTAGCTTACAACCGATTGCATAACGCAGTCAGAACCGCGCGGATGTGCCGCGTGAGGAAAGGAGGCGGGTATGGCTAAGCTCGTTTTCGGAATGAACCAGTCCCTGGACGGCTACGTCGACCATATGGCGTTTGCGCCAGGCCCCACGCTCTTCCGCCACTTCATCGAGGAGGCTCAGAGGCAGGCGGGCAGTGTGTACGGTCGCAAAATGTATGAGGTCATGCGTTACTGGGACGACGATCATCCTGAATGGGATGCAGAGCGACACGCCTTCGCGGCGGCGTGGCGGAACCAGCCGAAATGGGTCGTTTCGCGCTCGTTGAAGTCGGTTGGCCCCAACGCCACGCTTGTTGGGGATGATCTTGAAGGCGCGATCCGCGAGCTGAAGGCCGAGCGCGACGGGGAGATCGAAGTTGCTGGCCCGGACTTGGCGCGAAGCCTCACCGAACTTGGCCTGATCGATGAGTATCGAATCTACCTGCACCCCGTCGTGCTTGGCCACGGCAAGCCATATTTCGCCGGCCCCCGGCCGCCGCTCCGCCTTATGACCAATGATCGGATTGGCGAGGACGTTATCAGGTTGACCTACGTCCCTGCTTGATCTCGGGACTCGCCGGCCTAAAGCGACGGGAACTATGTGAGTCTCTCCTGTGTTCGCTTGATGAACTCGATCATGAGGGAGAGTGCTGGTTCGGCATGCGTCTCAAGCAGGAAATGCCCGCCGTCGAAAATATGCGCCTCCATACGCGGCAGATCCTGCATCCAGGACAGCGTTTCCGCGATATCGAAATAGGGCTCGTGACGGCCCCACAGCATAAGCGCCGGCGGTTGCCATTTTTCTAGATAGCCGGCGATCGCATCGAAACGCGCGGCGTGGCTCTTATAATCGGCGATGAGCGCGCGGTGGGTCTCCATGCGGCGGGGAAGATTCATCACGTTCCAGTCCTCGACCCAGGGTTCGCCTCTGATCGTCGCGGCGACCTCCTCCGGCAGACCGCCCGTATATTGCCCGCGCGTGAATTCGAACGTCAGATGCACGGCCGCCTTCGCTTCGTTCTCTTTTGTCGGATTCGACCAGGCCGGTCTTCCTCATGGTCGCATATTTGTCAGTGTCCGCGCAGCGACCGGCGCGAGCGAGTACTGTTCCGAGATGCTTTTGGCGCACCCAAGGACGAGGAAGACGGTATCGGCTTCGCGATCTTGCGGCGACGAGGATTATCGCCGCCAGAAGGGCTTGGCGATCTCTGCCTCGACCTGCCGTCTCGTCAGACCGATATCGTCGATCAAATGAGGATTGTCCTTCGACATTTGCTCAAGTTCCCAGCGAAAGCGTTTCCGCTCGTCCCAGGCCGCGATAATGCTTCGCAGGGTCGTCAGGTGCCGGCGCGACATTTCCGCCGGCCGCACGGGCGTTCCCGGCCGCGCTGCCTGATGCGGGGCTGATGCAAGGATATCGTTCATAACAACCTCCATAGGTTTGAAGGTCCGGGGACCCTCGACCTGAAAGAGGCTGAATTCTGCAGGATACGAACAGCGTCGTAATTAAGCTCTCCCAAATAGTTCTCAAAACTTCCAAACCGGCTATAGATACGCCGCATGCAGGGATCGCGCTTTGCCTTTGGTCCGTTCGTGCTTGATTCCGGTGCGGGAGCGCTGCTTCGCAACGATGTCCCCGTTGCCGTTGGTTACCGCGGGCTAAAGTTGCTTGCGGCACTCATTGGACGGCCCGGCGAAATCTTGAGCAAAGCCGAGTTGATGGACGCGGCGTGGCCGGGCACGGCCGTCGAGGAAGGCAACCTCACGGTCCAGATCGCGTCGCTGCGGAAGCTGCTTGGTCCGGCCGCCGACGGCGGTGAATGGATCGCCACGGTTCCGCGCGTCGGTTACCGCTTCACGGGGGCCGTCGAACAGCTAGGTGGCGCGAAACGAAAACCTTTGCCGCTGCCCGGCAAGCCATCGATAGCCGTGCTGCCCTTCGTTAATCTCAGCAACGACCCCGAGCAGGAATCCTTCGCGGATGGGTTGACCGAGGACCTGATTACCGGCCTGTCCAGGATCTCCGGCCTGTTCGTCATCGCACGCAACTCGGCCTTTGCCTATAAAGGAAAGGCGATGGACGTGCGCGATATCGCACAGGACCTTGGCGTGCGCTACCTGCTGGAGGGGAGCGCACGACGCGCTGCGGGGCGCGTGCGCATCAACGCCCAGCTGGTCGACGCGGTGAGTGGCGACCATCTATGGGCGGAACGCTTCGATCGCAGCCTGGAAGATATCTTTGCCGTTCAGGACGAGGTCACCGGCAAGATCGTGGAGGCGTTGCTCGGCAGGCTGCGCGCACCGCCGCCACGCAACCGGTCCAAAAATCTCGAGGCTTACGATCTCTGCGTGCGGGCGCGCAAGCTGATGGATGATTCGCCGCAGACGGCGCGCGAAGCGCATCTGATGCTCACCCGCGCGGTTTCGCTCGATCCGGAATATGCCGAGGCCTATCGCTGGCTTGCCATGAACCACTGGATGGGATGGGTGCATTCCGGCGGACCAACCGAAACATCCCGTAGCGTTGCTTTGGAACTGGCGCGCAAAGCCGTGGCGATCGACCCCGACGATGCCGGCTGCCGTTGGGTTTTGGCTTACCTGCTTGCCTATGAGCGTAGCTTCGCCGAGGCGGATGCGGAATTCGCCAAGGCGATCGAGCTCGACCCGAACGAGGCCGATGCCTGGGCGGCATTATCCGACATCGCGGTCCTGGCCGGACGGGTCGAGGAGGGCCTTGAGCACATTCGCAAGGCGTTCCGGCTGAACCCGTTTCCGGCAAGTTGGTACTATCTGGCGCTCGGCCAGGCGCAATATGCGGCTGGCGAATACGAAGCCGCTATCGAGACACTGCGCAGGGACGAGACTTATCGTACGAGCTCACGCCGTTTCCTGGCGGCAAGCCTTGCCCAATTGGGCCGGCTCGACGAGGCGCGCGCAGAGGCTGAACTGTTCCTCGTCGGCAACCCGCATTTCACCACCCGCCACTGGGCCACGACGGAGCCATTCCGCGACGCTGCGACGCTCGAGCATTTCGTTGATGGCTTCCGCAAGGCCGGTCTTCCGGAGTGACATCGCCGGCGTGACCTCCCAACGCTTTCGCACCGTTCGTACGACTATTCCTCAAAGCGACTCGTTGCGTCACGATCGCGCTCGTATCGTTTCGTGAGCGGAAACGGCGGCAACCAGGACTCGCGACGGATGATCCAGCTTTCGTAGGTTGGCATCAGTTGGTCAGGGGCGTCCAGGGATCCCAGGTTCACTTCGATTTCGTCTGCGGTGCGTCCGAAAACGGTCGAGCCGCAGCGGGGACAGAAAAACCGCCCGGCGTAGTCGCGCGTCTCGCCTTCGATCGTCACCGCATCTTGGGGGAACACTGCGGAAGCGTGAAAAAGCGCCCCATGATGCTTGCGGCAGTCAAGACAGTGACAAATGCCGACCCGGTATGGGAGTCCCGACGCCACAATTCGGACGTTGCCGCACAGGCAACCGCCAGTGAATCGGTCCATGCTGCATCTCCTCCAAAATCAAGCGGTCGCAATGGCTACAACGAACGGCACTGTCATTGCAATTGCCCGGCTGCGGGCGGGGGGATGCGTTCGGTAGTGGCGACAGATAGGTCGCTCGCTGCAGCCGCATGCCGTTTGGGAGCGTCGGCTTTTCGGGACGAAACGATCCTTTCGCTATTGACAAATATACTCGTCAACAGCTTTGACAGGAAAGCTTGTCAATGTGAGGGCTGCATGCTCGATATCGAAGTCATAGATCGCCCGAGCGCGGCCGCCGCCGCGTTGGAGCCCGTTCGGAGTCAGCTCCTCTCGGAACTGCGGGAGCCCGCCTCGGCCGCCACCCTCGCCACACGCCTCGGCCTCAAGCGGCAGAAGATCAATTACCACCTGCATGCTCTGGAGGAGCACGGGCTTGTCCAAGTTGCAGACACGCGGAAGTGGGGTGGCCTGACGGAGCGGCTCATGGTGGCGAGCGCCACAAGCTATGTCGTCTCGACGAGCGCACTGGGTCCCGTCGGCGCCGATCCGGACCGCACCCCGGACCGCCTGTCGGCGAGCTACCTCATCGCGCTCGGCGCTCGGCTGGTGCGGGAGATCGGGGCCCTCCAACGCGCCGCAACGGATGCCGGCAAACGCCTGGCGACCTTGGCGATCGACACCGAAATCCGCTTCCGCTCCGCCGCCGACCGCGCCTCGTTCACGCGTGATTTGACCGAGGCCATCACCACGCTCGCGGCACGCTATCACGACGATACTGCGCCGCAGGGACGGTCCCATCGCCTTGTCGTGACGGCGCATCCTTCACCAGCCAATCCGCAAGGAAAGGACGTTCAATGCCAGTAAAAAAAGACACGGCCGGCAATCGCTCGGTCGAGGCGCAAGTGGATGTCCCCGGTACACCGGAGGACGTCTGGAACGCGATCGCAACGGGACCTGGAATATCTCAATGGTTCGTGCCGAGCGAACTCGAAGGCCGCATCGGAGGAACCGCCGTTTCGCATTTCGCTGCCGATGGAAGCATGGATGCGGTCGCCACCATCGCAGCTTGGGAGCCGCCCAAGCGGTTTGTCGCAGAAGCACCGGGTGAGCCGGGAACGGTAGCGACGGAATGGACCGTTGAGGCAAAATCCGGTGGGCTTTGCACCGTTCGCGTGGTCCATCGTTGGTTCGCGACTTCTGATGATTGGGACGACCAGTTCGAGGGCCACAGCCATGGATGGATCGCTTTCTTCCGCCTGCTCCGCCTCTACCTCACGCATTTTCCCGGGCAGCACGGCTCGGCCTTTCAGCTCTTGGTCCCGTCCTCTGAACCTTTAGCTGATGCATGGCGAAAGCTGGTTGAACCCTTGGGCCTGGCGAATGCGACTGAACAACGGCGCGTGGCTTCGGACGCGCAGGCATTCGAGGGCGTCGTCGAACGAACAGGGCCGCAAGACCATCCCGAGCTGGTGGTGCGGCTGGACCAGCCCGCGCCGGGCTTCGCGCACCTCTTCGCCTTGCCGATGGGCGGGATGACATACCTGTCCGTGCGGTTTTTCCTCTTTGGCGACGATGCAGCGAGCATTGCAAAACGGGAGGAGCCACGGTGGCGAACCTTGCTCGAAAAACATTTCCCAACTTCCGCGGAGTAGGAGCCGGTCACGCAACCGTCTGGTCTACGCGCAATATAGGAGCGCGCGGTTTTCAATCTCCCCCGCGTTCTCAATCTCCCGCGTTCTCAATCTCCATTGCGAGGCGTTTTGCCTAGGGCAAAGGGCTGAGCCTCGTGCTCGACCGCGGTTGCTCTCAGTCCGTCCCCCCCAAACCGCTGCGCACTTTTGGGCGACATGCATTTAGGCCGCCTTCGGTTGGGTACAGGCTAAAGTGGACTTACGTGGGCGGGAGCCAGCCGCCACGTTTCATTGGCGTCGCTGCAGCCGCTAATCAGGGGGGCTCGAGCGCCTATGGTTAGCGTCGCGCACGCATGCAGCAGTCACGAATTTTGCCCGACGACGCCGGCAACTGACGCCGCCGCCAGCATCATCCCGGTCGCTCGTAGCGGGCGTGGAGCTCCGCCTGGTCCAGCACGTGCCCTTTGATCGCGCGCTCGAACGTCTTCCAGTCGAGTCCAGGCTCCAGATCCATGGTGCGGTCAAGCGCGAAAAGCCGAATGCGGTAGCGATAGGTGCGGCCAACGGTGCCCGATGGCCCGTCATAGCCGATATTGCCCAGTCCGTTGCTGCCTTGCAGCACGTGCATCGGCTCCTCTGGCTCGCGTGCATGCTTGAAACCGCTGGGCAGATCTTCGGCGTCCGCCGGAATCTTATAGACGAGCCAATGGACCCACGGCTCGTGCGTGGCTGGCGTCACCCCCTCAAAAAGGAGCGCGAGCTCGCGCGTGCCGTCCGGGAGACCACGCCAGCTGAAGGGTGGCGAGGTGTTGTAGCCGTCCTTGGTGAATTTCACTGGAACGGCCTCGTTCTCACCGAACGCATCGCTCCCTACCCGCATGGTGACAGCCTCCACTGTCTCCGGGTTTTCCGGTCCAACGCATTCTCAGCCACGCAAGTTCCGGTCTTCACCTCGCGCGCTGGCTTGTGTGCGGCGGGTGCTGCAGGTTGTTGTTCCGGGCCGGGAGCTCGGAACTGCCAGCGGCGGCAGGCGTTTCGCCTAGAACAGGCGGAGCTGTGCGGACCTCGAACATGGCGCGAAAACCGGCAAGAGAGCAGATCGTGGCAGCGTTGCTCGACCGCTCGGGCCGCACCTACTGCTCGGAACTGGGAATCGATATCCAGAAAAACACGCCTTCACCGCTCTTCCGCTGGCTCTGCGCATCAATTCTCTTCAGCACCCGCATCAGCGCGAAGCTTGCACTCATGGCGGCGAAAGCTCTGTCCGATCAGGGCTGGACCACCCCGCGCAGAATGGCGGAGGCGACCTGGGCCGATCGGACGCGCGTGCTGAACCATGCAGGGTACGCCCGCTACGACGAGAGCACGTCGCGGATGCTGGGCGACACCGCGCACCTGCTTCTGAGCAAATACGGCGGCGACCTTCGGGCGTTGCGCGGGCTCGCGCGAAACGATCCGGCGACGGAACGACAACTGCTGAAGGAATTCAAAGGTATCGGTGATGTGGGGGCCGACATCTTCTGCCGCGAGGTGCAGGTCGCGTGGCCCGAGCTTTATCCTTATGCCGACACGAAGGCGCTTGCTGCAGCGGTGCAACTGGGGTTGGGAAACGATGCTCGCGCTCTGGCGGGGCTGGTCGATCGGCGTGACTTCCCGCGTCTCTTGGCGGCACTGATCAGGACAAGCCTCGGCAAGGATTACGAGGGAGTGATCGAGGCCGCCTTGGCACGGCCGACGGTATGACCATGCCGACCGGGACCTGCGGATAGATGTTTGGTCAGGGCGTATACGCCTCAGAAGGATGGTCGCTGGGCTCGCTATATCCCGCTTGCTTATGCGTGCAGTTCGGCTTCGATGGAGGACAGCCAAACCCGTGCAACTGTGGCGATGACCGTGAGCGTCGCTTTTGTTCCGTTCGCCTCGCCCTTCTCAAAATCTCCCTCGGTTTGCGCCATGGCGTTCGTCACATGCGCAAAGCACACGACGGGGTGGTGTGTTGCAGCGGCAAACGCATACAAAGCCGCGGCTTCCATCTCGACGGCGAGGGCGCCCAGATCCCGCGCAGATGCGATCGCGGTCTCGGTTTCGCGATAAGGAGCATCGGTCGTCCAGGTTGAGCCCCGGCGGGCGACAATGCCGGAAAGCCCCGACAAGGCGTCTTCAATGCGAGCGATAAGCCTCGCGTCTGGCGCCTCCGCGAAGATTGCCGGCGGCAGATAATGATAACTCGTCCCCTCGTCCCGGAGAGCGCGGTCGATCAGAACAAAGTATGGCGTGGGTCCGTTGTCGGTGATCTGGCCGGCGGATGTGATGCTGACGAGCAGCCGGCAGCCGGCCGCAAAAAGCTGCTCGGCAACGAGCACCGCAAAGGAGGCGCCCACCGCGCAGCCGATGATGCCGACCTCTCCGACGCCGTCGAGATCGAAGGCAAGAAGTTCGGTGTGGTAACACGCCCACCCCTCGTGTGCGCGGCTCTGTCCCGCAAGTTTGAGGTGCCGCACCACGTCGCCGTCGGGATCGAGGACACACACCGGAGGGACAGCGGCGAGCGGCAGTCGCTTCTGCCGGCGCGCCTCGCGCAACAGCGCCTCCGGCCGGAACACGGAAGGAGAAGCATGATCCTTGTGGTTCACGATCAGCCATGCGGGCTTCTGATCCATGGGATTCGCCCCAGTGTTCTGCTTCCGGCGGCCGTTTCGACCGGCAGGCCGGCGGCCTTCCATTCGGGATAGCCGTCCTCGAGCCGACGGACGAGATAGCCCCGCTCTCGCAAGGCGGCGACTGCTTCGAACGACAGAACGCAATAGGGGCCGCGGCAATAGGCGATCACTTCCCGATCTGCCTCTAGCTCGCCTAAGCGACGCTCCAGCGCGGCCAGCGGGATGTTGAGGGCGCCTGGAAGATGTCCGACCGCAAACTCGTCCTCTGGCCGCACGTCGAGAACCGTGACCATGCCGTCATGCAGCCTCGAGACGAGATCGTCTCGCGACACCGGTTCCATTGCATCGCGAGCGCGGAAGTAGTCGGCCATGACGCGGCCGATTTCGGCCACGTTTCGCTCGCCGACCCGGCCGAGCGCCTTGATCAGCGCCACCACCTCGGCGTCGCCGGCGAGGCTATAGAGCACGTGCTTGCCGCGGCGCTCCGTCTCGACGAGACGCGTCCGCCGCAGGATCTGCAGGTGGCGCGACGTGTTGGCGAAGCTCAGATGGGCTCGCGCGGAGAGGTCCTCGACACTGCGCACACCTTGCGCCAGGTGCTCCAGAAGCTCGAGCCGGTGCGGATGGCCGAGTGCCTGAGCCACTTCGGCAAGGCTCGTGTAGATCGCCTGTTTCGGTCCGGTGCTTGACACGGCTTCTCCTCAGTGAAACATTCAGCGGAATGATTGAATGTTTCTAGCCCTTTGCAACGAGGAGCGCAAGACCATGATCCTTCGCCAGTTCCTTCACACCGATCCGGTCGGCGTCTCCTACCTGTTCGGTTGCGGCGGCAAAGCAGCTGCGGCCGTCGTCGATCCGGCCTGCGACATCGAGTTCTACCTGCGTGCCGCCGAAGACGCCGGCATGCGCATCCATTTCGTCGTCGACACGCATGTTCATGCCGACCATCTCTCTGCCGGCCGCGCGCTCGCCGAAGCGGCGGGCGCCGCCTACGTGCTCTCGGCGGAGGCGGATGTTGCGTTCCCGTTCAAAGGCGTGCGCGACGGAGAGGTCCTCTCGCTCGGCAACGTCACCGCAACCGTCCTGCACACGCCGGGTCACACGCCGGAGCACATCTGCCTTCTCGTCAGCGACCGCACGCGTGCCGACGAGCCGTGGTTCGTGCTGACCGGCCACACGCTGATGGCCGGCGATCTCGGTCGCACCGAACTCGCCGTCAGCGCCGAGCAAGGCGCAAAGGATCTGTTTCGCAGCGCCGGTCGGCTCAAGGCTCTTCCCGATCATGTCGAGGTGCTCCCCGGCGCCTATGCTGGCTCGGTCTGCGGCCGGCGCCTGAGCGGCAAGCCGTGGTCGACCATCGGTTTCGAGAAACGCCACAACGAGGCCCTCCGGATCGAGGACGAAGCCGCGTTCATTCGCTTCATGCTCGCCGAGATTCCGCCGGCTCCGCCGGAGGCCGCGGCGCTCCGGGCCGCCAATTCCGCCCTGGCTGCGGCGGCGGCCTGAGCCATGGACGAAGCGGCATCGGTTCCAGGCAAGGCGGGTTCACCTGTCAGGCTCGGCCTCAGGGAGAACTGGCCGCAATTCGCGCTGCTCGTCGTGATCAACGCCTTTGTCGGCGGCATGGTCGGAATAGAACGAACGGTGGTGCCGCTGATCGGATCGGAGGAGTTCCATGTCACGTCGACGACGCTGATCGTCTCCTTCATCGTCAGCTTCGGCGTCGTCAAGGCGCTGGCCAATCTGGTCTCGGGCCAGCTTGCCGACGCGTGGGGCCGCAAGCGCGTGCTCGTTTTGGGATGGCTGGTCGGCCTGCCGGTGCCGTTCATGATCATCTGGGCGCCGACCTGGGAATGGGTGATTGCGGCCAACGCATTGCTCGGCGTCAACCAGGGGCTCGCCTGGTCGATGACGGTGATCATGAAAGTCGATCTCGTCGGGCCGAAGTCGCGCGGCCTTGCCGTCGGCCTCAACGAGTTCGCCGGCTATCTCGCCGTTGGGGTGACGGCGTTCCTCACTGGCTATCTCGCCTCGCAATACGGACTTCGGCCAGTGCCGATCTATCTCGGCATCGGCTATGCCGTCCTCGGTGCCGTACTGTCGATCCTGCTCGTGCGCGACACGCGCGGCCACGTTCGGCTGGAGGCCTCATCCCACGCGCAGCAGTCCGCGCCGATCAGCTTTAGGCAGGTCTTCGCGCTCACCTCGTTCGGGGATCGCAACCTGTTTGCCGCCTCGCAGGCCGGTCTCGTCAACAATCTCAACGACGGCATGAGCTGGGGCATTTTCCCGTTGTTCTTCGCGTCCTTCGGCCTCGGTGTCGAGCGCATCGGCATCCTCAAGGCGATCTATCCCGCGACATGGGGTGTCTTGCAGATCGCCACGGGTCCGTTGAGCGATCGCTGGGGGCGCAGAGGCCTGATCGTCGCCGGCATGTGGGTTCAGGCCGCCGGTCTGTTTCTCACCGCAGCGACGCGCCAGTTCGAGTGGTGGATCGTCGGCAGCCTTCTGCTCGGCCTCGGCACGGCGATGGTCTACCCGAGCTTGATCGCAGCCGTCTCCGATGCCTCGCATCCGACCTGGCGCGCCCGCTCACTCAGCGTCTACCGGTTCTGGCGGGATCTCGGCTACGCGATCGGGGCGCTCTCCGCCGGCCTCATCGCCGACAGCTTCGGGCTGTCATGGGCGATCACATCGATCGCCGCGCTGACGTTTCTCTCAGGGTTGGTCGTGGCTGTTGTGATGAGCGAGACCGAGCCCCATCCGTCCTCGAGGAGGGCAACATGACAGCGGCGGCAGATCGCTGCCCGAGCAATTGATCCGGCGCAAATTCGCCACGCCTTTGGCTTACATTGAAATTTGACCGCGACCGGCGGTTTGCCGGCAGTAGGGAAAGAGCTGAAAGCATCTCCGGCCGCAGAGCCGCCAGCGAGTTGGAACGAGCTCTGCCGAGCCCCATGAGAGGAAGGAGCATATTATGACGTTGATTGCACTGATGCGCGCGGCCACGCTCGCCGCCACTGTCGCCGCCGGTGCGACGGCTACAGCCGCCGCGCAAACAACCGCAGCCGATCCCCACGATACGACAGTCGCGCAGGCGGCGCCGTCTCCCGAGCCTGGAGGTATGGCGGGACAAGACCAAGGTGCACAGCCCGCTCAACCCGGCATGATGCCTCCCGGCATGATGGGCCAGGGCATGATGGGCCAAGGCATGGGCCGGGGCATGATGTGCCAAGGCATGGGTCAGGGCATGATGGGCGAGATGATGCAGCCCGGCATGATGGGCGCAATGCCGATGATGCGCATGCGCGGGCACATGATGAAGATCATGTTCGCCATTGCCGACACGGACGGTGACAGCGCACTTTCCTTCGAAGAGATCACCGCCATCCATAAGCGAATCTTCGACAAGGTGGACGCAAACAAGGACGGCAAAGTGACATCCGAAGAGGTTCAGGCATTCATGCGGGAATAGCCGCGCAAGCTGATCGCCGGGCGACAAACCGCGAAGGAGGCTCCCGGGCATGACATCGATCTACCTCGACTACAACGCCAGCACGCCGATCGATCCTTCGGTCACGGCTGCCATGCGGCCATATCTTGAAGAGGCTTTCGGCAATCCGTCGAGCGGCCATTGGGCGAGCATGCCGGCGAAGGCTGCGCTGGAGAAGGCCCGCTGCCAGGTTGCGGCGCTGCTCGACTGCGCACCCGACGAGATCGTGTTCACAAGTGGCGGCAGCGAGGCCAACAACCTGGCGATCAAGGGCACGTTCTTCGCCCTGCGGGACAAGGGCGAGCACATCGTCAGCACCACGGTCGAGCATCCGGCCGTTCTCGCTCCTTGCCGGTTCCTCGAGCAACAGCTCGGCGCGGCAGTGACCTATGTGCCGGTTGACAGCACGGGCCGGGTCGATCCCGAGGATGTGCGTCGTGCCATTACGCCGCGCACCATCCTGATCAGCGTCATGCACGCCAACAACGAGGTTGGCACGATCCAGCCGATCGAGGAGATCGGTGCCATTGCGCGGGAGCATGGCGTCCGGTTTCACACCGACGCTGCGCAGTCGGTCGGCAAGATTCCAACCAAGGTCGACACGCTTGGCGTCGATCTGCTGACCATCGCCGGCCACAAGCTTTACGCGCCGAAGGGTGTCGGTGCGCTCTATGTCCGAAGCGGGCTCAGGCTCGAGCCGCTGATCCATGGCGCCGGGCACGAACATGGCCGTCGCGCAGGCACCGAGAGCGCCTTGCTGGCGGTCGGCCTCGGCGCCGCCTGTGCGCTCGCCGGCGACCTGGAGCCGATGGCACGCGTCCGCGTGCTGCGTGATCGCTTTTGGGACGCGCTGCAGGAGAGTTTTGGCGACCGTGTCGCGCTCAACGGGCACCCTCAGCATCGCCTTCCCAACACGCTCAGCGTTTCATTCGTCGGCATGATCGGTGCCGAGGTGCTTTCGCGTCTCGACGGCGTCGCGGTGTCGACCGGTTCGGCCTGTCACGCCGGCCGGGTCGAGCTCTCCCCGGTGCTCACGGCCATGGGCGTGCCCGAGAAGCTCGGCATGGGCGCCGTTCGCTTCAGTCTTGGTCGAGCCACGACCAGCGCCGAAACCGACGCTGTCGTGGATCAGCTTCGAGCCGTCACATCATAAGGCCTGTCGCGCCGGCGGTTCTTTCGCCGCTGCGGTTTCCTCTGGGCTGAGGGCGCCCGGCCGGAGCTTGAACAGGATCAGCAGCGGCCCGGCGACGAAGATGGAGGAATAGGTGCCGGCGAGGATGCCGAAGATCATCGCGACCGTGAAGGACTGGATGACCTCGCCGCCCCAGATCGAAAGCGCCGCCAACGCAAACAGCGTGGTCACGCCGGTCAGGACCGTTCGCGCCAGTGTCTGGTTCATCGACAGGTCGAGCAGTTCGGCAATCGGCATCCTTTTATAGCGGCGCAGATTCTCGCGGACCCGATCATAGACAACAACCGTATCGTTGATGGAATAGCCGACGATGGTCAGGATCGCGGCTATCGAGGTCAAATTGAACTCTATGCCCGCGACGACGTAGAAGCCGACCATCAGGATCACGTCGTGGAACGTCGAAATGATGGCGCCGAGTCCGAACTGCCACTCGAACCTGATCCAGATGTAGACGAGCATCGCCAGCAGCGAGGCGAGCACGCCCATTGTGCCGTTGAACGCGAGTTCGGAGGACACTGTCGGACCGACAACCTCGATGCGGCGGAACTCGTAGTCGGTCTCGAGTGCGCTCCTCACTTTCTCAACGGCGGACTGTTCGGCAATGTCGCCGCCCCCCTGGGTGCCGATGCGGATCAGCACGTCCCGGGTCGACCCGAACTCCTGCACCTGCACCTCACCCAGTTCGAGGCCCGTCAGCCGCTCACGGATGTCGCCGATATCGGCCTGCTGGCCCTTTGCCTGCACCTCGATGCTCGAACCGCCGCGGAAGTCGATGCCGTAGTTCATGCCGACAGTGAAGAACAGCGCAGCCGAAGCGATCGACAATAGCAAGGACAGCGTGAAGGCGTACTTTCGGAATGCCATGAACGGCACCCGCGTGTCGTCGGGCACCAGGCGCATGACACCGCTGGGCATCGCTTTCGGGCGCTGCCGGCGAAGCCAGAATGCGACCAGCCAGCGCGTCAGCGTGAAGGCCGTGAACACGGTGGTGACGATGCCGATGGCGAGGGTGACGGCAAACCCCTTGATCGGCCCTGAGCCGAGGAAGAACAGGATGACGGCGGCGATCAGCGTCGTCACATTGGCATCGACGACGGTCGCCAGCGCCTGTTTGAACCCGGAATCCATCGACTGCACGATCGAGCGCCCTTGGCGGTTCTCTTCGCGGACGCGCTCGAAGATGATGACGTTGGAATCGACCGCCATGCCCATCGTCAGCACGATGCCGGCGATGCCAGGCAGCGTCAGCGTTGCCCCAAGAACCGACAGGACGGCGATGATCAGTGCGACGTTGGCCAGGAGCGCGACATTCGCGATCAGTCCCAGTCGCCCATAGGCGAACAGCATGAAGCCGACGACGAGGAACCCGGCGATGATCGACGCGAACTGGCCCGCCTCGATCGAATCGCTGCCGAGGCTCGGACCGACGGTGCGTTCCTCGACAATGGTGAGGTCGGCAGGCAGTGCGCCGGCGCGCAGCAGGACCGCAAGGTCGTTCGCGCTCTCCACCGTGAAACTGCCGGATATCTGCCCGGTGCCGCCCAGGATTGGTTCGCGGATCTGAGGCGCGGAGATCACCTCGTTGTCGAGGATGATCGCGAACAGGCGCCCGACATTGGCCTGAGTAGCCTGACCGAAGCGGGTGGCGCCGCGGCTGTCGAAGCGAAACGAGACCACCGGCTCGTTGGTGCGCTGGTCGAAGGTTGCCTGCGCGTCGACGAGGTTTTCGCCGGAGACGATGATCCGGTTCTCGATCAGATGGGGAACCCGCGGCTCGTCAGTCGAATACATCACCGTCGAGCCCGCCGGCGGGCGGCCGGAGATCGCCTCCTCGACCGGGATCGACTGGTCGACCATCTGGAAGGTCAGCTTCGCCGTCTGTCCGAGAATATCCTTCAGCCGCTGCGGATCCTGCAGGCCCGGCACCTGGACCATGATGCGCTCTGATCCCTGTCGCTGGATGATCGGCTCGGTCGTGCCGAGTTCGTTGACGCGTCGGCCAACCACCTCGATCGATTGAGTCAGCGCCGCGGCGATCCGGTAGTCGACCCCGGCTTCGGTCAGCGTAAAACGCAGCAGGCCCGGTTCCGGCTCGGCCATCTCCATCTCGGTCACCGAGCCGCTCATGAAAAGGCCGGTCGAGATCGGCTGTGTCAATCTTTCGAGTGCGGTCTTCGCAGCTTCGATCTGGCCTTGGTCGCGAATGCGGACCTGGATGGAATTGGCGGTGCCGGCAAGCCCGGTATAGCCGATCTGGGCATCGCGCAGCGATGTGCGGACCTCGTCGCGTGCCGATTCGAGGCGTTCGTTGGCGAGGTCCTGCCGATCGATCTGGAGCAGGATGTGCGAGCCGCCCTGCAGGTCTAGGCCCAGCGTCAGTTGCTGCTTTGGCAGCCAATTCGGCAGCGATGCCAGAGTGGAGGCGGGAACCAGATTGGGAGCTGCGTACAGGATACCGGCTAGGACCGTCAGCCAGATGAGAATGGTCTTCCAGCGCGAAAAATGCAGCATGTTCTTGTCCGTTCAGCCCATATCGGGCGGAAACCGCCTCCGACAAGAGCTTTGGCGTTCCGATCGGCGAGCAACTCGGCGAGAGCCCGAACGAAACGCGATGTGAAAGTTTTGGGAGTCGGGGGCCGCGGTCGCGCGGCCAGGATCATGCCGGGAGAAGCGGAGGCGCGCGCGCATCGAAGGCGCGGATCGGCGACAGTTTGGGCCGGTCTTCAGACCCTATTCCAAACGATGCGGCTGACGCGGTTTCGAGCGGCAGGCGCAAATCCGGGATTATGCAAAAGGGCTTGCCGTTTCCCGCAATGGCAGGCGTTCCCGTTTTGAAACGGGAAGTCTCAGCACCAAGGTGGCGCGCAATGCCACGGGCAATGATGATAGTCGGGTGTGTGACTGGTTTGGACGCAGCGAGCCTCATTTGCTCTTTGGCCTGTCCGACCTGGTCGGCTGTTGCCGCAGGAATGGTCCAGATCAGAAAGAGTAACGAAGCGAGCAGCCGCAGGCCAGCACCCGCGCTGAGCAGAACGCCGGGCCTTGTGCTAGCCTGTCTTGGACCGCTTCGTCTCATCTCACCGGTACGGCTCTCATAACACTGCGACTAATACGCTTTCGCCTTCGTTGCCTCAGTAAGCGGCAGGCCGCACTCTTTGTCTAACTACAGCACTTGCATTGCGAATTGAAGCGCACCTTTCACGGACTCAAAGGCGTTGGCCGATGCGCTTCCTTTTCGACGAGGAGCACAAAGGAGGAGGCCGCTCCAGAGCACCACTCGATGTAGCTTGGAGTAGGCGCGTACACTCCTATACGAATAACCAACGAGAAGAATGCCCCGAACAGGGCTCATCTGCCTAGCTTTCCTGGCTTTCTCGGGGAACGTTCAGGCTGCGCGCCGGGACGCGGCCTAACGTGCCACTGCCGGTATTCCTGCCAGACCATTTTGGAGACGCTCATGGCCGACACCTCGAAAAGACTGCGTATTGCCGTGCTCTTTGGCGGACGCTCCGCCGAGCATGACGTTTCGGTGCTGTCGGCAACCAACATCATGCGTGCGCTGGAACCCGCGAAATACGATGCCGTTCCCGTCTTCGTCACCGGCGAAGGACAATGGCTGCTGAGCAGCTTCGAGAATGGCACGCTGGCGAAACCATCGAGCGGTACCGAAGTCTACCTCGTGCCGGGCGGGCAGGGACGGATGATGGCGATCCCGACCCGTGGCGCGGCCCACGAACTGCCTGACGTCGACATCCTGTTTCCCGCCCTTCACGGCCTCCACGGCGAGGACGGCTCCGTGCAGGGGCTGGCGGAAGTGGCGCGCGTGCCGCTCGCCGGCTGCGGCATTCTCGGTTCGGCCGCAGCCCTCGACAAGGACATTGCCAAGCGGCTGCTGAGTGAGGCGGGCTTGCCCGCCGCGCGGTCCGTCACAATCCACCACGGCGGCGCGCCGGCCTTTGCGGAACTGCAGAGCGCGCTTGGGCTTCCGCTTTTTATCAAACCGGCCCGGCAGGGCTCCTCTGTCGGCGTCAGCAAGGTTTCGGCTGAAAAAGACTATGAGGCAGCGCTGACAGAAGGCTTTAGGCACGACCGCAAGCTGCTGGCCGAAGAATTCATTCGAGGCCGCGAGATCGAGTGCAGCGTGCTGGAGGATACGGAAGGCGGCCTCTTCGTTTCCCGTCCCGGCGAGATCGTGCCGGCACAGAGCCACGGTTTCTACAGCTACGACGCCAAATATATCGACGAGCACGGCGCAGCGCTGAAAGTCCCGGCCGAACTGCCGCAGGAGATCGAAGGCAGTATCCGCGCGATGGCGGCAAAGGCCTTCCGTGCGGTCGGCTGCGACGGCATGGCCCGCGTTGATTTCTTCGTGACGCCGGACATGCGCGTCCTCATCAACGAGCTCAACACCATTCCCGGTTTCACCGATATCAGCATGTATTCCAAGGCGATGGCGGCAAGCGGCGTCAGCTATTCCGAGATCATCGATCGGCTGGTGGCGCACGGGCTGGCACGCGCTGGTCGATCAGCTTGACCGTGCCAACGGCCCAAAAAAGCCGATGATACGCGTTATTCGCTTCTGGCCAGAGTCGAGGAAGGCTATGTCCAAACCCTCAGGGAAGGACGATCCATCAGGCACCACAAACTTCCACGCAAAGCGTGCGATCCCATGATGAACATCCACGTCACTTGTCCGTAGGATGCGGGCACCGGGATGCTTGGCCAGAACTCTTGCGATGTGCGCGAGCAGTTCTTCCGCGCCAGTCGCATGGACTGTAGGATCCGTGTATGTCGCGCCATCGCTCCAGATCGGTAACAGCAACGCCCGCCGCTGCTCGGCGTTCTGATCGGACCAAGCAGCACAATACGAATCGATGAGAAGCGTCAAAGGCATTCTATTCCCCTAATGTAGGCCACTGGTCTGACTCGGCCGACGCTCGGACAACAAAGCCCGAACCCGTCGGCCGACGGCAAAGCGTGGTCCGCCTCAATAAGGCCGGAGACCAAATCCGCTCAGCCAGCCAGAAGGGATCCCTCGCGCGGTCCGGATCGGAGAGATCTCTTATCCGGACTTTCCAGAAATTGCGATAACGCCGCGAAATCATCATGTAGGTGGCCAGCTGCAATCGCCCGTTGGAAGATTGCGTCGTAACTGTCGACCACGGAGCGGTCGATCTTGCGCGCCTCCATCAGCTCCAGGAGATGCTGGAATGCGCCGTAATGCGGGGAGATCGACGAGAGCGTCTCGTCGTCGCTGGCAAACCGGCCAGCATTCGTCCGGTTGATGAGGTCGGCGACAAGCCCGTCAACAACAGGCGCTGTTGCGGTCCACTGCCGTCCCAACTCGCCCAGGTCGATCTCTTCGGCCTGACACACGGCGATCGCATGCAGCGTGCCGAACAGCGCGCCCCACATGAGAGCAAGCAGCGCGCTATCAATTGCGTTCGCACGTCCCGGCTCTTCCCCGATATGCTGTACATTGCCGCCCAAGGCACGAAACATCTCCTCGTTCGCGTCGAAAGCCTGCCTTGGCCCCGAGATCAGTATCGTCCCGGCATCAGTGCCGATGAAATCCGGCGTGGCCATGATCGCGCCATCGAGATAGCTGGCTCCGTGCGCAGCAAACCATTCAGCGGCTTCGCGTGCGCCATGCGGCGTTCCCGAAGTGAGTTCCACGACCAGCTTGCCGCGAATGGCTGAAGCAACGGCATCGTCGTGCAGAACTGCAGCGGTTGCCTGGTAGTCGCTTACGTTCACAATGATAATTTCAGCCGCATTGACAGCTTCCAGGACGGACCCCGCGACAGTGGCGCCGAGCGCGGCCAGCGGTTCGGCCTTCTGTTTCGTCCTGTTCCAGACCGTCGTCCGATATCCCGACCGGAGCAGGGCGCGGGCGAGCGCCGATCCCATACGACCCGTCCCCACAACGCTGATTGAAAGCTTCATTGCAACACTCCATACCAATAGATGCCAATAGGCGCGCGGCCATGGTTTTGCCGTCAAGGGCAGAGGTATGTCGGAGTGAATGGCGCGCACAATACGCACCTGGAGGTAAGTGGTTACCCAAAGGTAAGGAGAGCATCATGAATAAGCCGACGGGCAATTGCGGCTTCGCAATCGCGATCAAGGCGATCGAAGGGAAGTGGAAAGTGGATATTCTTTGCGAGCTTGGAACGGCATCTCGCAGGTTCGGCCGGTTGAGGCAGTCGATTCCGGCGATCAGTGAAAAGATGCTAACGCAGCAATTACGCGAACTGGAGGCTGACGGGCTTGTGAACCGAGAAGTCTATCCGGGATCGCCGACTAAGGTCGTCTATTCGTTGACGGAAAGCGGAGCGGCGCTCAATGCTGGAGCAGAGGCGTTATGCCGTTGGGGTGAGCAATTCCCTTCCCGCACCGATGCTTGAGGATGCCGTTCGCCGCGCGAGTTGGACGTTGGTTCATGGCGCTTCGCCGTCGGCCGGAAACAGCGACAACCAATACCGGGCGATATCGTTGCGGCGCATGAAGACGGCCTCCGGCCTGGACAGAACCGTCTCGATTATGCCTTCCAGTGCCGCAGCCCGGTTGGGCTGGCCGGTCCATCGCGCATGGACGGCTATCGTCATCATGCGCGCGCCTTCTTCCCTGGCTTCCCTGATCAGGAAGTCCAGATAGGCTTCGACGTTGTCGACGAAGTCCTTCGGCGTCACATAGCCGGGGCTGACCAGATAGCGGCTGTCGTTCAAGGTCTTGGAATAGGGGACGACCAGAAGGCGCCCGTTCTGTGCCGGCACGAAATAGGGCAGGTCGTCGTTGCACGGATCCGAATCGTACAGGAAGCCGCCTTCCTCGATCAGGATGTCGCGCGTGTTGACGCTGGGAAAGGAACGGCTGTTCCAGCCGATCGGCCGCTCGCCGAGCATCTCGATGAACAGCGCGACGGCGCGCTGCAGATGGCCGCGCTCCTCGTCACGGCTCAGGGTCCATTGTTCGGTCCAGCGCAGGCCATGGCCGAGCAGATCGTGACCCGATTGGCGCAGCCATGCCGTCACCTCCGGGTTGCGCCGCAGCGCCTCGGCACAGCTCGAGATCGTGGCGTGGACACCGTGTCGCTCGAGCAGTCTGGCGATGCGCCAGATGCCGACGCGGCTGCCATACTCGAAATGCGTTTCGGTGCCGAGATCGCGGATGCCGGCCGGCGCCGACAACGGATATTCGCCCCAGCCATCGCTATGGTCGTCGCCCTCGAACAGCGAATATTCCGACCCTTCCTCGTAGCAGACCACGAGATTGACTGCGATCAGACGTCCATCCGGCCAGATGATCTGCGGCGGCCGCCGGCCGTAACCGACGAAATCGCGCAGCGGGCCATGGCGATGCTGGAGCTTCATGGCAGTATAACTCCTGGCGGGTTGCCGATCCGGGTCAGCGAGGAAATCGGGCTCGAGGGCCGGCGCGGAACGGCGACCCAGATCAGATTTACCCTTGGATCCAGGATTTCGCCACAACCAGACTGCAGCAAACCGTATGTCAAACCGCAGAACTCGGGATACAAGAATCCCGATCCACCATGCCAGGCGACAATTTCGGGGCCAACCGCCCTTTGCGGGGCGCTTGTCTGGCCTGGAGCGGCATCAGTACGGCGTATGCATTGATGGAAGTCTGGAGGTGCTCAGCGGGCTGTCAGTCCGTGTGTGCGCCCAGGCGCCACAGCACTGACCGATTCCCGCTCGACCAGCGGGCATTCAAGCTTGGTAATGGGGTAGCGGCCGCGGCCGGGCGGTGCAGGGACTTCCAATTGCTCGATCGCCCATTGCCCCATCGCCATATGCGGCAGGATCGACGTCGTCAAAGGCGGGAACAGATGCCGGGCAATTTCCTCGTCGTCATAGCCGATCACCGAAATATCTCCAGGGATGTGCAGGCCGGCTTCTTTCAGCGCTTCGTAGCAGCCGATCGCGGTGCGGTCGTTCTGGCAGAAGATGGCGGTTGGGCGGTCCTTGAGCGCCAGAAGCTTGACGGTCGCAGCGTAGCCGGCGCTCGCCGACCAGTCGCCCTCGACCACCAGCTCCGCATCGAACGGGATGTCGGCCGTCGCCAGCGCCCGGCGGTAACCCTTCAACCGATCCTGCGCCGCATGCATCCACGGCTCGCCGGTGATGGTGGCGATACGGCGGTGGCCATGGCTGATCAGGTGGCGGGTGGAGCTCTGCCCGCCGGCGATTTCGCTCGGCACCACGGCGGGGAAGGCGTAGTCGGCGGTATAGCAATTGAGCAGGATGACAGGGATATCGAGGTCGTAGAGATAGTCGGGCGCGGCGATCTCGCGCGTGAAGATGGTCATGTAGATCAGCGCCGAAATGCCTCGCTTGGTCAGTGCCGCAATCGCGCGCGGCTCCATGACGGAATCACCCAAAGTCTGAGCGACCAGCACGACGTTCCCGGCATTCCACGAGGCCTGGCGCGCCCCTTCTATGGCGACGACCGCTTCGGGACTGGTCGCCAGTTGATCGACCGCGAAGCCGATCACCCCGTCCAGACCTTCGAACGAGGCGATAGGGCTGCGAAGAGCAGAGAAGGCTGGTGGCGCATAGCCGAGACCCCGCGCGGCCTCGATCACCCTTTCGCGGGTCTGCTGCGAGAGCCTTATGCCCGGCGTGTTGTTGAGGACGAACGAAACCGTTGCCTGCGAGCAGCCGGCGGCCCTGGCGATATCGGTCATGGTGACGCGACCCTTGGGATTCTTAGCCGATGGCTTTCGGCGCCGGGAGGCTTCAAGGGCAGGATCGCGCAGATCCGTCGGTTCGCTCATGGCATTGTGTTCCAAATTCCCGGCTTGGCTAACCAGAGGTCGTCCTGGACGTCATTAAAGACGGCAGGACGGCCGACGACGCTTCGGTTTATAAAACAGGCACTCGATTAATCGTTATTATCATCCTGGCAGCCGAATGGCTAGCAGCGCGTAGAGAGCGATACGCGGTTCTGGAAGATCGATTGCTGGGAATGTGAGCCAATTTCAAGGCGGTTAGACGGCTTCGGAAGCCTCCCTTTCTCACCACACGGCAGGCAGACCATTCGCCAGCGGCACCAGGTTTCCAACCAGAGACTAATACTATTTACTAATAGGCGTGAGCGTTCTATTGTCAATTCGTCATGCCCGGCTCGGGACTGAACGGGCCATGACGGGAAGCAGGCGCGTGGCGCGGCATCCGCGGCTCTTGGGCCGGCAAAGCAACACCACGCAATTACGGAAATGTCAGACAAATCCGACTATACGAACAGCCAATGAGTCTCTAAAGTCCAAAATCGCGGCTGGAATGGCGCCGTTCTTTCGCTGCCAGCACCCCTTGAGGAGGAGGCGTCCAGCCGCATTCGACAAGTTCAGATCAGCGAAAATGACTGAATCAAATGGGAGGTTGAACATGAAATCTGCGATACGAAATGCGTCCGTCGCTGCCGCGGCCTTGGCTCTCGGCCTGTCCATCACGGCGATTGCCCGTGCCCAGGATAAACCGACGCTGGCCTTCGTCGTCAACGGCGCTTCCGATTTCTGGAAGGCGGCCGAAGCCGGCGTCAAGAAGGCCCAGGCCGAACTGCCCGACTACAATCTCGAGCTCAAATATCCGGAGCAGTCGTCGGTCGCCATCCAGCAGCGGCTGATGGACGATCTGGTGACGGCCGGCGTCAAGGCGATCATGGTTTCGGCCGTCGATCCCAAGACGTCTACCGACGGGCTCAACAAGATCGCCTCGGAGACGGCGCTGTTCACCACCGACAGCGACGCGCCGCAGACCAAGCGGGTCGCCTATATCGGCTCGTCCAACATCGATGCCGGCAAGCAGGCGGCCGAGATCGCCAAGAAGGCGATGCCCGACGGCGGCAAATGCCTCGGCTTCGTCGGCCTGCTCGGCGCCGATAATGCCAAGGAGCGCATCGAAGGCATGAAGGAAGGGCTCGCCGGCACCAAGATCGAGCTGATCGACGTTCGTGGCGACGACATCGACCAGGCCCGCGCCAAGAAGAACGTCGAGGACGCGCTGGTCGCCAGCCCCGACGTCACCTGCATGGTCGGCTTCTATTCCTACAACACGCCGCGCATCTATGAAGCGCTGCGCGACGCCGGCAAGCTCGGCCAGATCACGGTCGTCGGCTTCGACGACGATCCGATCACGCTGGGCGGCGTCAAGGAAGGCACTGTTGCCGCCACCGTCGTGCAGCAGCCCTTCGAATGGGCCTATCAGGGCATGAAGCTGATGGCCGCATATCTCAAGGGCGACAAGTCGGGCGTTCCCGCCGACGGATTGATCATCGTGCCGACCAAGATCATCGGCAAGGACGACGTCGACGACTATGCCGCCAATCTGAAGGCGATGTCCGGCAACTGATGGAGGCAGGTGGCAACAGCTTGTCGGTGTTTGCGCTGCCCCTCATCCGCCTGCCGGCACCTTCTCCCCGTGTGGCGACGGGGACTTGGCCGCAGCGCTGGCGACCCCCTCTCCCCGTTCTTCACGGGGAGGGTAAGGGTGAGGGGCAGCGCCAAACCTTCAGCGGATTGTCCTGCTTATTGTTGACGGGCCTGCACAGGCCCGTCAGTCTTTAGCCCGCCAACTGCTGTCAGGCGTGATGAATTATTCCGAAGCATCCATCGGCGCATCCACGACCGCCCCGTTCCTCAGCCTCGAGGGCGTGCGCAAGACCTATCCCGGCGTGGTCGCGCTGGACGGGTTTTCTATGGAGGTTAGGCCCGGCGAAGTCATCGGCCTCGTCGGCGAAAACGGCGCCGGCAAGTCGACGCTGATGAAGATCCTTGGCGGCGTGACCACACCCGATACCGGCACGATCACCGTCGACGGCGTCGCCCATGACGGGCTGACCGTCGAAGCCAGCATCGGCTCCGGCATCGCCTTCGTTCATCAGGAACTCAACCTGTTCGAAAACCTCGACGTTGCTGCCAACATCTTCTTCGGCCGCGAGCCTTTGCGCGCCGGTCCGCTCAGGCTTGTCGACCGCGCCAGGCTGCGCGCGCTGTCGGCGCCGCTGCTCAAACGCGTGGGCGCCAACTTTTCAGCCGACACGCCGGTATCGACGCTGTCGCTTGCCCAGCAGCAGATGGTCGAAATCGCCAAGGCGCTGTCGATCGAGGCAAGGCTGGTGATCCTCGACGAGCCGACATCGAGCCTGCCACTTGCCGAAACCGACAAGCTGCTCGATGTCATCAAGGCGCTGAAGGCGGAGGGCATCAGCGTCATCTTCATCTCGCACCGCCTTCACGAGGTCGGGCGGGTCGCCGATCGCGTCGTCGTGCTGAGGGACGGTATGCTTGCCGGCACGCTGGCGAAGAACGCCATCAATCACGACCAGATGGTCAAACTGATGATCGGCCGCATGCTGAAGGAGAGGGAGAAGGCGGCAGAATCGGCGCGCCCGCCCGGCACCGTCGCCCTGTCGGCCAAAGCCATTCGCAGCAGCGCCTATCCCGACCGACCGGTCGATCTCGGCGTCAGGCATGGCGAAATTCTTGGCCTGGCGGGTCTTGTCGGCTCCGGCCGGACCGAACTGGCGCGCGTGCTTTTCGGCATCGAGAAGAGCCTTGGCGGTGCGCTCCAGCTTGATGGAAAGGATCTGGTTCTTGGTTCGGCCGCCGACGCCGTCTCCAACGGGATTTTCCTCGTCCCCGAGGATCGCAAGCTGACCGGAATTCTGCTCGACCTGTCGATTGCCCAGAATATTTCGCTCCCCAATCTTTCGGCGCATGCCCGGCGGTTCCTGGTTTCTGCCAGCGCCGAAGCCGTCACCGCCGAGAAGCAGAAGCGCAATCTCGGCGTCAAAGCGCCCTCGGTGGCGACGCGCACCGGCACGCTGTCCGGCGGCAACCAGCAAAAAGTCGTGCTGGCCAAATGGCTGGCCATGAACCCCAGGGTGATGATCCTCGACGAGCCGACGCGCGGCATCGACATCGGCGCCAAGGCCGAGATCTACGGGCTGATGCGGGCGCTGGCCGATGCCGGCGTCGCCGTGCTGATGATCTCCAGCGACATGGAGGAGGTGATCGGCGTCTCCGACCGCATCGCCGTTATGCATGAGGGCCAGATCTCAGGCATTCTCGACAAGGAACAGTTCAGCCAGGAAAACGTGCTGCTGCTGGCCGTGGGCAAGCAGCCGAAATAATTCGAGGGCATTGGGGAGAAGACGATGAGCAAGAAAGATCTCGGCCTGCTGATCCTGATCCTCGTGGTGGGGGCGGTGGTGGCGATCATCAATCCGCGCTTCCTGCTGCCGATCAACCTCGCCAACACCTCGAACCTGATTGGGCTGTTCGGCATACTGGCGATCGGCCAAGCTTTCGTCATCATCACCGGCGGCATCGAATTGTCGGTCGGCTCGGTGGTCGCGCTGCTCGGCGTCCTGTTCGTCGATTTCATCGCCACGCGGGGCATGGCATGGCCGGTCGCGCTGCCGCTGATCCTCGTGCTCGGCGGCATCATCGGGCTGGCACATGGCTGGCTGATCACGCGGCTCAAATTGCAGCCTTTCGTGGTGACGCTGTGTGGCCTCTTGATCTATCGCGGCGTCGCGCGGTTCTACACTGCCGACGGCACGGCGGGCTTTGCCTTCGGACAGAACTTTCCGGAACTCGAGTTCCTGACCGCCGGGCGATCCTATGGCGTGCCGAACAGCTTCATCGCGCTGATCGTCATCGCCATCGTGATGTGGGTGGTGCTGCACCGTTCGGTGTTCGGCCGCTACCTCTACGCCATCGGCAAGAACGAGGAGGCGGCGAAATATTCCGGCATCCGCACCGGCCGCGTCGTCATGGCCGCCTATGTCATCTGCGGCGTGCTGACGGCGCTGTCGGCGATCTATTTCGCGATGTACACGCGCTCGATCTCGCCGGCCAGCCACGGCCAGTTCTACGAACTCTACGCCATTGCCGCAGCCGTGCTAGGCGGCTTCTCGCTGCGCGGCGGCGAGGGCTCGCTGATCGGCGTCATCCTCGGAACGGTCCTGCTGCAGGAACTCCAAAACCTCGTCAACCTGCTCGGCATCCCCTCCTCGCTCAATTTCGCGGTGATGGGCGGGGTAATCCTCATCGGCGTATTGGTCGACCAGCAATGGGGCGTGTACCGGGAGCGGCGGCTGATGCTGGAGGCAACCCGCAAGGGCACGGCTGGTGCGGCAGCGGAATAACCGCACCGCCTCTTCCTTCTCCCACAAGTTAGCGGAGAAGGTACGGGGCAGCTTAGATTAAGCCCGACATGTCGGAGAAGGCCATCGCCTTGCGCAGCACGTCGGCAAAGCGCTCGCCGGCCGCTTCGCGCGGGCCGCTATTGTCGATCGAGGTGACGCCTGGTCCGGACAACGCCACATTGGCGCTACGCGCCAGCCGCGCCAGCACTTCGCCGCGCGACTCGCGGCCGCGCATCGCCAGCCGCTCGGCCAGGATTCCCGGCGATGCGGTGATCTCGACGATCGCCAGATTGGCATAACGATCACGCAGCGCCGGGATGATGGCGCGGGAGACATTGGCGATGGCGACGCGGCCGTTGGCGACCGACCGGTCGACTTCAGCCGGGATGCCGTAGCGCAAGCCATGCGCCTCCCAGGAGATGGCGAAGGCGCCATCCGCTTCCGCCTCGACAAAGGCCGCATCGGCAAGCGTGTCGTGATCCTCGCTTGCCGTGTCGCTCGGCCGGGTGATGACCCGGCGGACGAACTCCAGCCGCGTCCCGTCGGCAAACAGCGACCGGGCATAGCCGATCACCGTGTCCTTGCCGGCGCCGCTCGGGCCGACGACGGCGACGAAGACCCCGTCGCGGATCGGAAACGCCGCGGCCGACAATTCACGCTCGATCGACGCCGGCGCCATCATGCGACCCGGCGTCCCTGCCGCCAGACGGTGCGGACAACCGGGACATGGTCGTCGAGACGTACCCGAACCACATCGGCGCGCCGGCCCTGTTCGATGACGCCGCGGTCGGCGAGGCCGACTGCCTCGGCCGGGTTCTTCGAGACCATGGCGACCGCTTGAGGCAGGGAAATGCCGTCGACTACGTCGCCGAGGAAAAACGCCGACTGGATCAGGCTGAAGGGAATGTAATCGGACGACAATATGTCGAGCAGGCCTTCGCCGGCGAGCGTGCGGGCCGAAACATTGCCCGAATGCGAGGCGCCGCGCATGACGTTCGGGGCGCCCATCAGCACCCCGAGCCCTGCCGCCTTCGAAGCTTTTGCGGCCTCTTTGGTGGTCGGGAATTCGGCGACGCGGACGCCTTGTTCGATCGCCTCGCCGACATGGCCGGTCGTGGCGTCGTCATGGCTGGCCAGCACGATGCCGCGCTGATGGCAGGCAGCAGCGATGAAGGCGCGGTTCGGCCCAGAATTCGTCCCCGACTCCGCCATCCGCTTCTCACAGAATTGCTGGAATTCGCGATCCGTCAGCTTCAGCTTGCGCTGGTAGTAATAGGCATAGGTTTCCAAATCGACGAACTGGCGCTGTCCCGGCGCATGGTCCATCAGCGACGCCAGCTTGATCCTGTCATCGCCGTCAAAATGCGCGAAGGCTGCGAGGCAATCCGGCGCCGAAACCTCGCAGCGCAGATGGATGAAATGGTCGGCCCGCAGCCGGTCCTGCTGGACGCTGTCCTCGATCGCATCGGCCAGCTTGCGCATGTCGGCCGAATTCATGTCGGCGTCGTCGTCCATGCCGACGCGCAAGGCATCGAGCACGGTGGTGATGCCGGCGGTCGCCACTTGCGCGTCGTGAGCGAGCACCGCGGCGATCGGGTTCCAGCGCACTTTCGGCCGCGGCGCGTAATGGCCTTCGAGGTGGTCGGTGTGAAGCTCGACCAGCCCGGGAATGATGAAATCGCCGCCCATGTCCTCGCCGCTCCGGCCGGCGCCGGCGTCGATCCCGGCGATCAAGCCGTCGCGCAGCACGATCGACCCTTCGATGATCTCGTCGGCAAGCACGATGCGGGCATTGTTGAGAACGGTCTCGGCGGTCATTTCAGGCAGTCCTTGGAGCATTTTGCAGCCGATTGGAATCACCGATTGGGTGAATTGGCGTCGCACAAATGCGGTTAAAACAAATAGCCATTTCAGGCAGTTTTTCTGGCCGGGCGGCGCCCGAGCGCGTGATGGGAAAGCACCATGAACGGGGCGCCAGGTTCGGTTTCGACAAACAGGGTCAGTGCGTCCACCGGCAGCGGGCGTTGCAGGACCTGCGCAAACAGGCTGTCGATTGCTGCGCGAAGACGAGGGCTTTCCTGTGACGAAACACGGCCGGACAGCGTCATATGGAACCGGAAGGTCCCGAAGACGTAGGGGTAGCCCCACTGGCAGAGATTGCGGAATTCAGCCGGCTTCAGCGAGTCAGGGCTGCGCCGTTCGATCTCAGCCTCGCTCAGCGGCGCGCGAAAACGGTCGAAGTCGCGCACCACGTCGTCGGCGAAGCGGTTGAGCGCCGGCAGCGGTGCTTCCGGCACCAGCGCGAAGAAGCCGTCGATCTGGCTGACGACCAGCCGTGGGATCGTCACCACCGGCGTCGTCTCGGCGAAATCGTCCAGCGCCGCGCGAAGCGCGCCTTCCGTTTCGTTCGAAGCCAGCCGGAAGGGCGCCTTCAGTGTCGCATGAAAGCCGTAGCGGCGTGCCGAAGCGGTGTGGAAGGCGACTTCCGCCGCCGACAGTTCGCCCACGGCCTCGACCGGCCTCGTGGCGGCGCCGAACGGGTCGCGGCCGAGCCAATTGGCGGCGATCCGCGCCAGCGGTTCGTCCTGCCGGGGTGTGAAATAGATAGCGTAGCGCATCGAAAGTCCTCGTCAACTCCCGCTGCCATAGGCGATTTGCATGACGAAATGACGAAGCTGATGATCGCTCCTGATAACAAAGTTGTTCAGGCGGGTCATTAGCCGACGATTTTTTCGCCTTGGGCCAGTTTGCCGACCCGGACGGGCAGCGCCTCAGGCCTTCATCAGCCATTCGTGCTCGGGCGCGTTGTGGAATTTCCACGTCCGCTTCGGCCCGGCCATGACGTTGAGGTAGTAGAGGTCGTAGCCATGGCAGGCGGCACAAGGGTGATAGCCCTTTGGCACCAGCACGACGTCGCCGTCCTCGATTGCCATCGCCTCGTCGAGCGAACGAGCGCCATTCCAGTCGGCATCGGTGTAGACGCGCTGGAAGGCAAAGCCCTGCGGCGGATTGAGGCGGTGGTAATAGGTCTCCTCAAGATAGGATTCGGCCGGCAGATTGTCCTGGTCATGCTTGTGCGGCGGATAGCTCGATGTATGGCCGCCGGGCGTAATGACCTCGACCACCAGCAATGAATCGGCCGGCTTGCCTTCCGGCAGGATGTTGGTGACATAGCGCGTGTTGGTGCCCTTGCCGCGAACCTCCTGGCCGAGATCCTTCGGCGCAATGACGCGGACCGGCAGGCCGCCGCCAAGCCCCGGCGCCGAGCAGACCGCGACTTCGAGGTCGGTATCGGCGGTCACCGACCAGTCAGAACCCTGCGGTACGTAGACCGACCACGGCTTGCCTTCGAAGGGCGACATGCGTTCGCCGAGCAGGCCGAGATCCTTGCCGCCGGCCTTGGCCTTGCCCTTGCCGGTGACGAACACCAGGCAGACTTCACGGTTCGCGGTTTGTCCGGAGGCTATTTCGCCTGGCCGCAGCCGATGCAGATCGAAACCGACATAGGTCCAGCCGGCGTTTTGCGGCGTCACATGGGCGACGCGGCCATGCCCCTTATCGGCTTTGACCAGCAGTTTCGACATTGAGGTCTCCTATCCTCGACACTCGAATTCCAACTTCGTCATCCTAGGGCGAAGCAGGAGCGAAGCTCCGTCGCGAAGACCCTAGGATCCATGCCGTAACCTTGGCCGAAGGGCACAGCGGAGCAGAATTCTGCACCGTCATAATACTTCGAAGTCATGGCATGGATCCTAGGGTCTGCGCCGCGTCGCTGCGCTCCTTGCTCCGCCCTAGGATGACGAAGCGAGGGGTGTACCGGCCAATCGCCGACGCATGCGATCTGTCAGTCACGCGGTATCCGATCCAAAAACTTCTGCGCCATGGATTCCGATCATTCCTTCGGCTCGGCCGGATCCTTGCCGCCGTCGGCCGGCTTGTAGAGATAGAAGAACTGCCAGACGGCATAGCCGGCGAAGCCGAGCGCGATCGTGCCCCAGAACGGCGCGCCGGTGGCAAACTCGACCACGGCCCAGCCCAGGCAGACCGCGACGATGGCAACGCGCCGCCACAAAGGCCGGAAGAACGGATGCTCAGAGTCCTTCATCGGATCAACCCCCGCATCGGATCAGCCCTTCGCCGGGAATACTGCATTCAAGCATTGGGGAAGCCCTGTGTTGCAACCGTGTAGCCGGCGGCCATCATCACCCGCATCAACTCCTTGTAGCCGACTTGCGCCATCTTGAGCGGCGGATTCTTCTTCGGGTCCTGCTCGGCTTCGACCACGAACCAGCCTTCATAGCCGTAGTTCGCCAGCCTTTCCACAATGGCACCGAAATCCAGCGAACCATCTCCCGGCACCGTGAAGGCGCCAAGCGCCACGGCATCGAGAAAGGATTGCTTCTGGCGATCCAGTTTTTCAATCACCCCCATGCGCACATCTTTCACATGCACGTGGTTGATGCGCTGGTGATGGTTGTCGATGGCGTGCAGAACGTCACCGCCGGCAAACGCCAGGTGACCGGCATCGAGCAGCAGGGGAATGCCTTCACCCGAGTAGCGCATGAAGGCATCGAGCTCCGGCTCGGTCTCGACGACCGCCGCCATATGATGGTGATACGAGAGCGGCATGCCCTGCTCGGCGCACCATTCGCCGAACTGCGTGAGGCGCCTCGCATAGGCTTTCATCTCGTCATCCGAAAGCCTGGGCTTGGTGGCGAGCGGCTTCGAGCGGTCGCCCTGGATGGAGCGGCCGACCTCGCCGTAAACGATGCAAGGCGCGTTCACCGCCTTGAACAGATCGATCATCGGCTGGATGCGATCCTTGTTCTTGGCCATGTCTTCGTCGACCAGCGTACCGGAGAACCAGCCGCCGCAGAGCGTCACGTCGGCCTCCTTCAGGATCGGCAGCATGATTTTCGGATCACTGGGAAAACGGCGGCCCATTTCCATGCCGGTGAAGCCCGCCGATCGCGACTGGCGCAAGCACTCTTCCAGCGACACGTCATCGCTGAGTTCCGCAAGATCGTCGTTCCACCATGCAATGGGAGACATGCCCAGTTTGGCTTTCAAGTCGTCACTCCAATGTCAGTTCGTTCAATTTTCATTCGTCGGCGCTGCCCCTCATCCGCCTGCCGGCACCTTCTCCCCGTAAGGACGGCGAGAAGGGACAAACGTCAACGTTCGCGACCCCCTCTCCCCGTCCTAACGGGGAGAGGGTAAGGGTGAGGGGCAGCGCCGACATCAATCACCAACACTCTGCATCCGCCGCTTTTCTTCATAGGCTTTGCGTGCGGCGTTGACCTGCGGCCGCGAAGAAACTTCCGGCACGGCGACATCCCACCAATGGCCGCCGACATCGGTCGACACCAGTGGGTCGGTGTCGATGACCAGTACCGTCGTCTTGCTATTGTCTTTCGCCTTTGCCAGCGCCGTTTCCAGCCCGGCGATCGACGAAACCTTCTCGGCGATGCCGCCGAGGCTTGCCGCATGCGCGGCGAAGTCGATATCGGGCATAATCTCGTGGCGTGCGTCCTTCAGCAGATTGTTGAAGTTGGCGCCGCCGGTCGCCATCTGCAGCCGGTTGATGCAGCCATAGCCCCTGTTATCGAGCAGCACGATGGTCAGCTTGAGGCCGAGCATGACCGAGGTCGCGATCTCGGAATTGAGCATCAGATAGGAGCCGTCGCCGATCATCACGACGACCTCTTCACCCGGCTTGGCCATCTTCACGCCGAGCCCGCCAGCGATCTCGTAGCCCATGGTCGAGAAGCCGTATTCGGCGTGGTAGGAGCCGGGCGCGCCGGCTTGCCAAAGCTTGTGCAATTCGCCGGGCAGGCCGCCGGCGGCATGAAGCAGTATCACGCCGGAGCCCATGGCGCGCTGCACGGCGCCGATCACCTGCGCGTCGGACGGATAGGCGGCATTGGTCGACGCCGCCACCTTGCCGGCATCGGCCTGCCAGTCCTTTTTGCCCTTGGTAGCATTGTCGGTCCAGGCAGCCGGCGCCTTCCAGCCGTTCAGCGCCGCGCCAAGCTCGGCGAGCCCTTCCGCCGCATCAGTGACCAGCGGCAGCGCCTGGTGTTTTCCCGCATCGAAAGGCTGGACGTTCAGCCCGATGATGATCTTGCCGGAATTCTTGAACAGCGCCCACGAGCCGGTGGTGAAATCCTGCAATCTGGTGCCGACGGCAAGCACGACATCGGCTTCTTCAGCCAGCCGGTTGGCCGCCGAAGTGCCGGTGACGCCGACCGCGGCCATGTTGAGCGGATGATCGTCCGGAAGCGAGGATTTGCCGCCCTGCGTCTCACAGACCGGGATACCGGCGCCTTGCACCAGCTTCGCCAATTCACCGGAAGCCTGCGAATAAAGCACGCCGCCGCCGGCAATCACCAATGGCTTCTTCGCGCCCTTCAGTGCTGCCACCGCGGCCGCCAGCTCCTGGCGGTCCGGACGCGGTCGGCGCTGGGTCCAGACCCGTTCGGCAAAGAAGCTCTCGGGGTAATCATAGGCCTCGGCCTGCACGTCCTGGCAGAGCGCCAGCGTCACCGGTCCGCATTCGGCCGGATCGGTCAGCACCTGCATCGCACGGTTGAGCGCCGGGACGATCTGCTCGGGCCGGGTGATGCGGTCGAAATAGCGCGACACCGGGCGGAAGCAGTCATTGACCGTCGCCGTGCCGTCGGAAAAATCCTCTGCCTGCTGCAGGACGGGGTCGGGGATACGATTGGAGAAGACGTCGCCGGGGAGAAACAGGACGGGCAACCTGTTTACATGCGCAAGTGCCGCCGCCGTCACCATGTTGAGCGCGCCGGGGCCGATCGAACTCGTCGCCGCCATGAACCGGCGACGGAAATTGGCCTTGGCGTAGGCGATCGCCGCATGCGCCATCGCCTGTTCGTTGTGAGCGCGAAAGGTCGGCAATTCGTCACGCACCTGATAGAGCGCCTCGCCGACGCCGGCGACATTGCCATGGCCGAAGATCGCCCAGACGCCGCCGAAGATCGGCATTTTTTTGCCGTCGATCTCGGCCATCTGGCGGGCAAGAAAGCGGGTCAGCGCCTGCGCCATCGTCAGGCGGATTATCTTGGTCATGTTGTTTTCCTCCGCAGTCCTTATGTCGCGCCTTCTTATGCTGCTTTGCGGTCGCGCACGGCAAGCCATGCCTCGGTCAGCCTCTCGAAGCGCGACGCCATGTCGGCCACCGCCTCGTCGTCCGAGATCTTGCCGGCAAGCCATTGTTCGGCCGCGTTGATGAAGATGGTGCGGCCGACGGCGAAGCCCTTGACGATGGGCGCCTTGGCGGTCGCGGCAAAGGCCGCTTCCAGCTCGTCATGTGGCGCTTCCAGGCCGAGCAGCACAATCCCGCGGCACCACGGATCGTTCTTCAGGATCACCGCTTCGATCTTTGCCCAAGACCCGGCTGAAGCCTGCGGTTCAAGCTTCCACCAGTCGGGCTTGATATCAAGCGCATAGAGTTCTTCCAGCGCCCGTGGGATCGTCGTGTCGTCGAGCTTGCCGTGCTTGCCGGCGATGATTTCGATGAGAAGTTCTCTCCCCACTTTCCGCGCGGCCTCGAACAGGCTTTTGAGCTTTTGCTGCTGCTCGGTCTTCAGCGCCTCCGGGTCGTCGGGGTGGTAGAAGCACAGGCACTTGATGCAATGGTCGACCGGCCACTCGATCAATTGCGAGCCGATATCCTGCGAGAATTCGAAACGAAGCGGCCGAGATCCGGGCAATTCGACTGGCCGGCCAAGCCAGGCGAAGGAATGGCGGGCGAATTCGAACATCGCCTCGCGGCCGTATTTTTCGTCGAGCAGCATGCCGTAACCGGCACGGCCGGCGGCGACCTTTGCCGCCGCCTTGACCGTCAGCACCTTGAAATCATGGATACGCGACGGATCGGCACCGGCTTTCGCGGCGACATCGTCAAGCTGGATACGGTGATCGCAGGCCAGCGCCATCAGCGAGGGAATATCGCGCCGGCGCGTCGTCGCCCAATGGATATGGTTGATCGCCTCGTCCTTGCGCAAGGCCAGATGCTTGCTGCCGTTCTTCAGGAAGAACTGCAGTTCCTCGAAGGTCGGGTATTCCGGCGCGCAGAGCAGCCGCGACACGGCGAAGGCGCCGCAGGCATTGGCCCAGGTCGCCGCCGTCTCCAGGCTTTCCTCGCCGAGCCAGCCGCGCAGGAAGCCCGACATGAAGGCATCGCCGGCACCGAGCACATTGTAGACCTCGATCGGAAAGCCCTTGCCGACGATGCCGTCTTCGAGATCATCGCTGATCGGCCCATCATAGACGATGCAGCCCATGGCGCCGCGCTTCAAG
This sequence comes from Mesorhizobium sp. WSM4842, assembly GCF_055901575.1. Taxonomy (NCBI): domain Bacteria; kingdom Pseudomonadati; phylum Pseudomonadota; class Alphaproteobacteria; order Hyphomicrobiales; family Phyllobacteriaceae; genus Mesorhizobium; species Mesorhizobium sp. WSM4842. The sequence goes on along the minus strand of NZ_CM148372.1, from coordinate 557,546 downwards.
ACGATCGTGGCCTTGGACAGCGAGCGGATGGTCTTCAACGCGCTCAGGCAATCATCCGCACCGGAGGCGATCATGATCTCTTCTTCGGTGCCGACGATCAGGTCGCAGTCGGGCAGCACTGTCTTCAGCTGGGCGGAGACCCGGTCGGATTTCACGTAGCGCTCGAAGCCTTCGGCATGGCCGGCGAGACCCCAGAGATTAGGGCGGTAGTCGATGTCGAACACCACCTTGCCGCCCTTGGCCTTGATAGTGCGGATCGCCTTGCGCTGCGCGGCATCGCTGTTGGGCCGCGAAAAATGCGTACCGGTGACGACGATCGCACGTGCCGAAGCGATGAAGGCTTCGTCGATATCGTCTTCCGAAAGCGCCATGTCGGCGCAGTCGGAGCGGTAGAAGATCATCGGCGAGACGCCTTCGTCCTCGACCGACAGCAGCACCAGCGCGGTCAGCCGGTCCGGGTCGGTCCTGAGGCCGGCCACGGAAACGCCCTCGCGGGTCAGCTGCTCGCGGATGAAGCGGCCCATCTGCTCGTTGCCGACGCGGGTGAGCAGCGCCGAGCGCAGGCCGAGCCTCGCCGTGCCGACCGAAATGTTGGCCGGACAGCCGCCGACCGACTTGGCAAAGGAGGTGATGTCCTCCAGGCGCGAGCCGATCTGCTGGCCGTAGAGGTCGACCGAGGCGCGGCCAATGGTGATGACGTCGAGCGGCGCATGTTTCGCGTCCACGGCTTCGCCCATTCAAACCTCCCATCAGCCTTGTTGTCTTGGGTAACACGCGCGAGCGGCAGCGTGGCGCCGGCAATATGAAATAATAATTCCAATCCATAGTCAATATGGAACGCGCATTCCTTTGCTGAAAAGTGCTAGACCATGATCCCGAACCGAAGGTCAGCGAAGCAAAAAAGTGGCGCCCGGTTTTCGGAAAAGAGCATGGTCAAACAAGAGAAAAGTTGTCTAGGCCTTGCGCTTCCTGCCCGCATCGCGCCGCTTTTCGCCAACCGCAACGGTCAGCGCCATGGCCAGCGCCATCGTTGCCGACAGCGACCGGAAGCCGGCGAAATCGGCCTCGGCGACCTCGAACCAGACTTTGGCGAACTGGGCGAGCGGCGAAAACGAACTGTCGGTGATCGCCACGATCGGCACGCCTTGCTCGGAAATGACGCGCGCCTCCTCGATGGCCGCCGGGGCATAGGGTGAGAAACTGATGGCGATGACGGCATCCCTGGGCGAGGCAAAGCTGATCATCTCGGCGTTGAGGCCGGCGGCCGATTCGATCAGCTGGTTGCGGATCTTGAGCTTGCCCAGCGCATAGGCGATGTAGGAGGCGACCGGATACGAGCGGCGCTTGGCCAGCACATAGATCGTCTCCGCCTTCGCAAGCAGGGCGATCGCATCTTCGAAATGGTCTTCGTTCAACCTGCCTGAAATATCGTTGAGCGAGGTGCTGGCCGCGGCGACGAAGCCGTCGAAAATCGCCCGGTGACCGGCGCCTTCCTCGGCCTTGGCGCGCAATGCCGCCAGCCTTTCGTCATAGGACGAATTGCGCTCACGCAGCCGCTCGCGAAACACCAGCTGTAGGCTGGTGAAGCCGTCGAAGCCGAGCTGCTGGGCGAAGCGGATCAAGGTCGAAGGCTGGACGCCGGCGGAGGCGGCAATGCTGGCGGCGGTGCCAAAGGCAATATCGTCGGGATTGTCGAGCGCATAGGCGGCGATCTGCGCGATGCGCTTGGGCAGGCTATGGCGCCGTTCCAGGATCGTCGAACGCAGCGTTTCGAAATCGCGGGGCACCCGTTCGTCCATCGTCGCTCCGCCTAAGCCATCAATCGATGCCGTGTGTGCCCCATCATAGCGAGCCTGTGCAAGAAGGCCATAAAAAATGAGGCATGCGTTCCATTTCTGGATAAAATGGACTAATTCATCCACACAAAATCGTCCTGGCAGCGGAGACAAGGGAAATGGTCGGAGTCGGTCTTATCGGCACAGGCTTCATGGGCAAGTGTCACGCCATCGCCTGGAACACGGTCGGCACCGTCTTTCCCGACGTGGCCAAGCCAAGGCTGGTCCATCTCGGCGAGGTCACAGAGGACCTTGCCAAACGCCGTGCCACCGAATTCGGTTTTGCCAAGGGCTCCGGCGACTGGCGCGCTGTCGTCGATGATCCGGATGTCGATATCGTCTCGCTGACCACGCCCAACCAGTTCCACCCGGAGATGGCCATCGCCATCCTCGAAGCCGGCAAGCATTTGTGGTGCGAAAAGCCGATGGCGCCGAGCTTTGCCGAGGCGCAAGCCATGGCGGCGGCGGCCCAAAAGTCCGGCAAGGTGGCGGCGCTCGGCTACAACTACATCCAGAACCCGGCCATCCGCCATATCGGTGCGCTGCTCGACGAGCAGATCATCGGCGAGGTCAACCATCTGCGCATCGAGATGGACGAGGATTTCATGGCCGACCCGGAGGCGCAGTTCTTCTGGAAGCACGAGGCGGCGTCCGGTTACGGTGCGCTCGACGATTTCGCCGTGCATCCGCTGTCGCTGGTCGCCGTGCTGTTCGGCCGCGTCGCCCGCGTCATGTGCGACATGGCAAAACCCTATGCCGATCGCCGCGTCGCGTCGGGCGGGCGCCGGGCGGTTGAGACCTACGACATCGCCAGCGTGCTGATGCATCTCGAAAACGGCATTGCCGGCACGCTGCTGGTCAACCGTTCGGCCTGGGGCCGCAAGGGCCGGATCGCCATCCAGATATTCGGCTCGAAGGGCTCGATCCTGTACGATCAGGAGCGGATGAACGAGTTCCAGCTCTATCTCACCGCTGACCGGCCGACCGAGCAAGGCTATCGCACCATCCTGGTGGCGCCGCATCACAAGCCCTACGACGCCTTCCTGCCGGCACCCGGCCACGGGCTTGGCTTCAACGATCTCAAGATCATCGAATGCCGGGAGCTTTTGACGCGGCTGGCCGGCAAGCCGGCGCGGATCATCGATTTCGACGGGGGCCTCGAAATCGAGCGCACCGTGCATGCCATGGCGAGCTCATTCGAGGAACTGCGCTGGGTTGATGTGAGGTAGCGCCGGCGTTGGCTCACCTTCTCCCCCTGTGGGAGAAGGTGGCCGAACGAAGCTCGGTCGGATGAGCATCTGTGTTTGTTGTCAAGGGGCGATTGGGCTCCAGAAGCGGTCTTGGGCGATGAGTGCGTTGGCCATGACGACGAGCTTTCGCATGACGGCGACGAGGATGACCTTTGCGGCCTTTCCGGCGTTGCGCAGGCGTGCGGCGAAGGCGGCAAGGTCCTTGTTGTAGCGGCTTGCCGACAGCGCCGCCATGTAGAGGACGTTTCTGACAGCCTTGCGTCCGCCTTTGATTGCACGGCGGCCCTGACGCGGCCCGCTGTCGTGGGCGACGGGGGCGAGGCCGGTCAGCATGGCCGCCTGTTTGGCGTTGAGCGTGCCCATCTCGGCGAGACCGACCAGCAGCGCGGTGGCCGTGATCGGGCCAATGCCCGGGATCGACACCAAGATGGCGTGGCGGCGGGCAAGGGCGGGGTCGGCCGAGATCAGGCGAGCGGTTTCGGTTTCGAGACGGACGAGGTGGCGTTCGATCATCCGCAGTCTGCGCTTGAGTTCGGCGCGCAGAAAGGGGCTTTGGAGTGTCGCCAAGCGGTTGATGAGCGCGGTGCGTTCGGCACTGGCGGCACCGCGCACGCCGACGATTTCCTGCAATGCTTCCATCGCAAGCGAAGCCGGTACCGTCTCGGCCGGTTCGAGTGCGACCCCCATCAAGGCCAGCAGCCTGGCGTCGATCCTATCGGTCTTGGCGAGCTGGCCGCAGGCTTCGGCAAAGAGCCGAGCGCGCAGCGGGTTGACGACGGCCACGGCCAATCCCGCCTCGTGCAGCGAGCGTTGCGCCGCCCGATGGTATTTGGACGTCGCCTCCAGGACCACCCGCCTCACCGCAAGCTCGCCGAGCAGGCGCTTCAGCCGCCGCAGTCCGCCACTGTCATTGGCGACGCGGAAGCTCTTGCCGGCCGGATGGACGTAGACATCCAGCCACTCTTTACACACGTCGATGCCGGCATAGACTGGCGGCGTCGCATTCGGTTCGGACAATACCTTGCCTTGCATGCGGGACTTGCTCCCCATCATCTGTTCAGGACCAATGTGAGAACGAATGGACCTTGCTCATCCGCGGCTCACACCAAGGGGCGTACGGTCCCATCCGTCCACTCCCCGGCGGACGGCCATCCGTCGGGGAGTACAGCTATCTTGCACAAATAGCCGCAATCCGAACATGCAAGGGGTGTTGGACGGATCGCTACCTTTGAAGTTATAAGCCTTTAAAATCATTCCTTTTTTTAACGCAGCATCCCGTCCGGCACCCCTCATCCGGCTCGGCGCTGCGCGCCGATTCACCTTCTCCCACAAGGGGAGAAGGTGAAAGCTTCAGGCGGCGCCCGGACGGCTGGAGATGATAGCGCGTCGCGCTGATCGGCGCCGCTCGACGGCGTCGGCAAGGCCGTGCAGCACCGTCTCGGTGGTTGCCCAGTCGATGCAGCCATCGGTGATGCTCTGGCCGTAGACGATCGGCTTGCCGGGCATGATGTCCTGCCGGCCGGCGACGAGGTTGCTCTCGATCATGACGCCGATGATGCGCTCATCGCCTGCCGCGACCTGGCCCGCCACGTCAGCCGCCACCGTCGGCTGGTTCTCCGGCTTCTTGTTGCTGTTGGCGTGGCTGACATCGATCATCAGCCGTGGCGCTACGCCGATCCGGCCGAGTTCCGCGCAGGCGGCAGCTATGCTCGTCGCGTCATAGTTCGGCACGATGCCGCCGCGCAGGATGACGTGGCAGTCCTCGTTGCCGGTGGTCGTCGCGATGGCGCTGCGCCCGCCCTTCGTCACCGCCATGAAATGATGCGGCTGAGCGGCGGATTTCACCGCTTCGGCGGCGATCCGCAAATTGCCGTCGGTGCCATTCTTGAAGCCGACCGGGCAGGACAGGCCGGATGCAAGTTCGCGATGGATCTGGCTCTCTGTCGTGCGCGCGCCGATCGCGCCCCAGGCGACGAGGTCGGCAATGTATTGCGGGGTCGCCATGTCGAGGAATTCGGTCGCCGCCGGAAGGCCGAGATTGTTGACGGCGGAGAGCACGTTGCGGGCCAGTCTCAGTCCTTTGTCGATGTTGAAGCTGCCGTCCAGGTCGGGATCGTTGATCAGGCCCTTCCAGCCGACCGTCGTGCGCGGCTTCTCGAAATACACGCGCATCACGATCTCCAGCCGGTCCGACAGGCTCTCGCGCAACCCCGCCAGATGGCTGGCATAGTCTACGGCAGCGGCCGGGTCGTGGATCGAACAGGGGCCGACGACGACGATCAGCCGATCGTCGGCGCCGGTCAGCACGGCGTGGATGGCGTTGCGTGCCGCGGCAATGGTGCGCGTCGCCGTCAGCGTGCGCGGTATCTCCCGCATCACCTGGTCCGGCGTACTCAATTCCCTTATTTCCTTGACCCGAAGATCGTCGGTGGTGGTCAACACGGCTTTCTGCTCCTGGTTGGGAGACCTGCCGGCTGAAACAAAAAAGCCGCCAGGTCTGGCGGCTGATCGGATGTTGTTGCTGCAATCTTCAGATCGAGCGCAATCCTCCCGCCGCCAGCGAGCTGCCGTAGCTAAAATACCAGAACGAGGCGGTCAGGTGGATCATGTCAGCCCTATAGCCGAAGCCGGAGCGCTTGTCACGCGTCGGTAGTGTCTCTATTTGAATTTCGGCTCACGACCCGTTGCGGAAGTTCGTTCGCTCGTGCCGAATTCACGCCCTTGACCCCAAGGCGACCTTTATGTGGTCGCCATGCAAGGTTCGAAAGCGGTGGAACTTTTGTCATTTGAGCCGGAAAAAACACGCAGCGCCTTTGCCAATTAGGCACTTTCATAATCGTGCCTCGATGAGAAACGGCCCCTGGCGCGACAAGGCCGCATCAAGCAGCGTACTGAACGTCTCGCAGGTGGTGGCAACTGCTGCCTCGACGCCAAAACCGCGCGCAAGGGAGACCCAATCGATTGGGGGATTATCGAGATCGAGCATTCGTTGAGCATTTGTCCCGATGGAGGCGACCCCAACGTTACGCATCTCGGCGTGGAGGATTGCGTAAGTCCGATTTGAGAAGATGATCGTCGTCACATCGAGATGCTCGCGGGCCTGGGTCCAAAGCCCCTGCACGGTATACATGGCGCTCCCATCGGCCTGGAGGTTGATTACCTTTCGATCCGGACACCCGACAGCAGCACCCGTTGCCAGAGGGATGCCGTCACCGATGGATCCTCCCGTCGGCGAGATGAAGTCATGTGGAGCCGCGAAGGCGGAGAGTGCGAAGAACCGTCGGCCAGAGGTTATTGCCTCCTCGCATATGATGGCGTTGTCGGGAATTTTGTGCGCGACAATAACCGCAACCGCATCGTCAGTCAGTTGTCCAACTGGATAGCCTTCGTCTCCTTTTGGCGCGATCAGTTGCAGGGACTGCGTTCGCTTCACGCCGAGTTCGTCATGCAGTGCTTCCAGCGCTCCCTTCAAATCCTCGCCGTGCTTGGTCAGCGTCAGGACTGTACAATCATCCCGAACCAACCTACCGGGCTTTCCTGGATACGCGAAGAACGCCACCGGTTCCGGCGCGCCGACAAGAACTAACAGGTCGAGGTCCTTCAAGACATCGAGCGCCAAGTCGATCGGATAAGGAATGCGCACCGGAGCGACTCGCCCGAGGCCACGCTGAGTGTGGGCTACCAACACTTCGTTGAAGAGCCGAACGTCGCACGCAGTCGCGATCCGGCCTGCGATGGCAAGCGCGTCGGCGCGCGCAGCGGTTCCGCCGACAACGATTGCGACGCGCCCCGGATTGGCGCGGATGGCTCTTGCCACCGCTCGCACCGTTTGAGGATCGGGCGAGCGAGGTGTGTCGATCGATATCTTTCGCCAAGGCGAAGGCGCGGCAACCTCTCCCCACGCAGCATCGGCAGGCAGAATCATCGTTGCAACTCCTGGCGGCGACAACGAGGCACGATAGGCCGCCTCAGCCGTAGGGCCGACATCCAGGGAACCGTTGACGCGACGCACCCAATTCGACATCGGCGCTGCCAGTCCTTCGATGTCCGTGGCCAACGGCGCGTCGAGCGGAAGGTGATAGGAAGCATGGTCACCCACGATATTTATCATCGGTGTGCGGGCGCGGCGTGCGTTGTGCAAATTGGCCAACCCATTGGCAAGCCCTGGTCCTGTGTGAAGCAAGGTTGCGGCGGGGTGACCGGTCATTCGCGCGTAGCCGTCGGCAGCGCCGGTGACGACGCCCTCGCTGAGACCGAGCACGCATCGCAATTCTGGCTTGCGATCCAGCGCCGCGACGAAATGCATTTCCGATGTTCCCGGATTGGCGAAGCATACCGTCACGTCATTCGCCAAAAGCACTTCAGCGAGGACATCCGCCCCGTTCATACGAACAGCTTGACTGTCTGCCTTCACGTGCGCCCCCGATGGCCTCACCTTCACAATGGCTACTTATTCAGAGCTGCACAAGCCGCATTGGGCATCAATGGGGCAGGGCGCGGGCTTCCGGGCAAATTTTGGGAAGGTCCGCCTCGGGGGCGATGCCGGACCTTCCTGGCTGCGCATTTGTAGTTCCGCTTCTGGCGCTGCCTGCTCGTTCCGATTGGCGAGGCGGAGGGCAGAAAACCACCCACAGCCGAAATTCAAACTGAGACACCACCCACCGTCTGATGATGCTACTCCGGCGACGACCCTGCAATGTTCTGGTCGTAATCGACCAGCGACCCGGTCATGACGCCCGACTGCGAGCTGACCATATAGCTGATCAGCCAGGCAAGCTGGTCCGGCTTCACCAATTGGCCCATCGGCTGCGCGGCCTCGGCCTTTTCCAGCCAGTCGTCCGGCGCGTCGTGCCATTTCTTCTGCACGATCGCCTCGCCCTCGGTATCCATCCAGCCGGGCAGCACGGCGTTGCAGCGGATGCGATTGCTGCGGTAGGCATTGGCGACATTCTTGGTCAGCGTCGCCAGTGCGCCCTTGCTCGACGAATAGGGCGCCAGGAACGACTGGCCACAATGCGCCGACATCGACAGCACATTGACGATTGAGCCGGGCGCCTTGCGGTCGAGCAGGTGTGCCACCACACCCTGCATCAGGAAGAAGGGGCCGCGCACATTGGTCTGAAATATCTGGTCGAATGTTTCCTCGGTGGTCTCGACCAGTGAGCCGCGGGCCGAGGTGGCGGCAGCGTTGACCAGCGAATTGACGGTGCCGAAATGAGCGATCGCCGTTTCGACGACCCGCTTGCAGTCGGCCACCACCGAGACGTCGGCGCTGATGAAGATGGCGTCGACGCCGTTTTTCCCAAGTGCGGCGACCGCCTTGTCGCCCTTCTCCCTGGAACGGCCAACCAGCGCCAGGGCGCGGCAGCCCTCGTCGGCCAGCGTCTCGGCGACGGCGAAGCCGATGCCTTGCGCGCCGCCGGTGACGATAGCGCGTGTTTCGGAATTGCGACCGGCGGAACCGTTCATCGCCTTGCTCCTGTGCTTGATAGTCAGACTGTGTTGTCGAGGCGAATGGTCTTGCCTTCCCTAGCCGATTTCAGCGCCGCGTCCGCCAACCTCAGCGCGACGAGCCCGTCCTTGCCGCTCGGCGCCGCCTTCTTGCCCGACGTCGCTGCCGCGATGAAGGCGGCGATCTCGTTGGCGTAGGCGTCGAGATAGCGGGTCATGAAGAAGTCGTGCAGCGGCGGGCGCGTATAGCCCTTTTCATTGGCTAGCTCGATCGACACCGGCCGCTGGTTCTCGGCCGCGACCATGCCTTTCGAGCCATGCACCTCGATGCGCTGGTCGTAGCCGTAGGTGGCGCGCCGCGAATTGGAGATGATGCACTGCTTGCCGGAGGCGGTTTCGAGGATGACGCTGACGCTGTCGAAATCGCCGGCCTCGCCGATTTGTCTGTCGACCAGCACCGAGGCATGGGCGCTGACCGCCACCGGCTCCTCGCCGAGCAGGAAGCGCGCCATATCGAAATCATGGATGGTCATGTCGCGGAAGATGCCGCCCGAGCGGCCGATATAGTCGAGCGGCGGCGGGCCTGGATCGCGCGATGTGATGGTCAGCATCTCGACGGTGCCGATGGCGCCGTCGTCGATCGCCTTGCGCACGGCGGCGAAATGCGGATCGAAGCGGCGGTTGAAGCCGACCATCAAAGTGGCGCCGGCCTTGTCGACCACGGCCAGGCATTCCTCCACTCTGCCGGCGTCGAGGTCGATCGGCTTCTCGCAGAAGATCGCCTTGCCGGCCTTGGCGAACCGCTCGATCAGATCGGCATGGGTATCGGTCGGCGTGCAGATGATGACCGCATCGATATCCCCGGCTTTTTCGATGGCCTCGATGCTGCGCACTTCAGCACCATAGGCCGACGCCAGCTCGGTCGCCGCTTTCTCGAAGGCATCGGCGACGGCGACCAGCCTGGCCTGCGGATTGGAACCCACGGCGCGGGCATGGACCTTGCCGATACGACCGGCACCGAGAAGAGCGAAACGGAGAGGCATGGGAATCCTTTGGGATGGTTCGAAAGCAAGTGTGTCCGCGCCTGCCTGTCAGGCAAAGAGGCGCAGGCGGTTTTCTGATCGTAGCAGACCGGCGACGCGCTGATGACCCGCCACCTCGGCATCCATTCTAGGCCGCAAGTTCTGCCTCCCCGGTCTTGGCGCCGGTGATGTATGAGACGATGTCGTTGCCGTCGGTGTCCTGCTTGCGCAGATTGGCGACGATGCGGCCGCGCCGGAAGACGACGATACGGTCGACCAGGTCGAACACCTGGCGCATGTTGTGACTGATCAGGATCAGCGGCTCGCCATTGGCTTTCAGCGTGCGGATGATGTTTTCGACCTGCATCGTCTCCTGCACACCAAGTGCTGCCGTCGGCTCGTCCATGATGATGAGCTTGGAAGCGAAGGTAGCGGTTCTGGCGATCGCCACGCACTGGCGCTGGCCGCCCGACATGTGGCGGATGGTGTTGGAAAGGTTGGGAATCTTGACCGCCGTGCGGATCAACGCTGCCTCGGTCGCCTTGCGCATGAACTTGCGATCGAGGATCGAGAAAGGCCCGAGATTGAAAAGCACCTTTTCGCGGCCGAGAAACAGGTTCGATGGCACGTCGAGATCGTCGGCAAGCGCCAGGTTCTGGAACACCGTTTCGATGCCCGCCTCGCGCGCCGCGATCGGGCCGGCGAAGTTCACTTCCTTGCCGTCGAACCAGACCTTGCCGCTAGTGCGCTGCTCGACGGCGGTGATCTGGCGCACGAAGGTCGATTTGCCGGCGCCGTTGTCACCCATGATGGCGACATGCTCGCCCTTGCGCAGTTCGAAGTTCGCGCTTTCGAGCGCATGCACGCCGCCGTAGTATTTGGTCAGGTTTTCAGTCTTCAGGACAATGTCTGACATGATCAAGCCCTCATTGCCCGCAGGCGCTGGCGCCACTGGTCGAGAACGACTGCGCCGATGATGATCACGCCCTTGACCATCTCCTGGTAGTAGGCGTCGAGGCGCAGGAAGGTGAAGCCGGAGATGATGACGCCGAAGATCAGCGCACCGATCACCGTACCGATGATCGAGCCGCGGCCGCCCGACAGCGAGACGCCGCCGATGACTGCCATGGCGATCGCGTCCAGTTCGTACATTACGCCCATGCCGGCCTGAGCGGTGAGGTTCTTGGAACTCAGCACCACGGCGGCGAGCGAGGCGAGGATGCCGGCAATGACGAAGACGAGGATCTTGTGGTTCTGGACATTTATGCCGGACATGCGGGCGGCGTCCTCGTTGGAGCCGATGGCATAACAGTGCTTGCCGTACCTGGTGTATGACAGGATCAGCTGGAACAGAATCGCCAGCGATATGAAGATGATGACCGGCATCAGCCCCTTGCCGATTGCGGCGAAACTTTCGGTGGGAAACGAGATCGGCTGCCCCTTGGACCACCATTTGGCGACGCCGCGCGCGGTGACCATCATGCCGAGCGTGGCGATGAACGGCGGAATGCGCGTGTAGGCGATCAGCGAGCCGTTGATCAAGCCCGCCAGCAGGCCGCAGCCGATCGCGACGAGCACCGGAACGATCACCGGCAGGTCAGTCCAGCCCTGCTCGATGAACATCGCCTTGGGGTTAGGGTTGCCGTTGACCGTCGCCACCTGGGCGAAACTCATGGCAATCATCGCCGTGGCGCCGACGATCGAACCCGAAGAAAGGTCGATGCCGCCGGAAATGATCACCTGCGTCACGCCGATGGCGATGATGCCGACGATCGACACCTGCAGGATGATGATCTGCAGGCGCGCTTCGTTGAAGATCGTATCGACGTTGGCGCGGGTGTTGAACAGGAAGCTGTCGCCAAGAAAGACGCGGCCGATCAGCTCGAAGGCGCCGACCAGGATGATGAGCGCCAGGAAAACGTTGAATTCGGCAGGCCATGTGCGCTTCTTCGCATCATAGCTCAGTCCGCCGACGCCATGGGTTGTCTGTGCCAAATCTTGCTTCCTCCGTCAGCAGTCGCCCTCCCGCCTGTCTACGGCGATGAGAGAAAAAGGAGCGGCGCCGTCCCTTTGTTTTGAGCATCGGATTTCCCGATGCTCTTGTTTCGAACATCGGATTTCCTAAAAACCGGTCCGATGCTCTGACGCGCCGCTCCCTATCGAAAAACGGTCCTCTGCCTCAGTTCTTCTGCAGGAACTTGTCGATGTTTGCCGGCGTGACCAGCTGGAACGGGATGTAGACCTTCTGTTCAACCGCCTCGCCCTTGGAAAGCTTGAGCGCTGCGTCCAGCGCCCCGGCACCTTGACCGGCCGCATCCTGGAACACGGTCACGTCGAGATCGCCCGCCTGCATAGCGGCAAGCGCGTCCTGGGTGGCGTCCACGCCGCCGACGACAACCGACTTCATGTCAATGTTGGCAGCCTTCATGGCCTGGATGGCACCGATGGCGCTTTCGTCATTGTTGGCGATCACACCATCGAACGGCGTGCCGGTCGACAGCCAGTTGGTCATCAGATTCTGCGCTTCCTCGCGTTTCCAGTTCGACGTCTGCTTGTCGATGATCTTGATGAAGCTGCATTCCGGAGTGGCGATCACGTCGTCAATGTCCTTGGTGCGCTGCACCGCGGCCTGGTTCGACAGCTCGCCCATGATCACGTAGACATTGGCCTCGGTCTTACCGGCCTCTTTGAACAGGCGGCAGACCTCCTGGGTCTCGAGAGTGCCTGACTCAACCTCGTTCGAGGCGACGAAAGCCTGGTTGTCCGGCAGCGTGTCGACATTGACCGGCTCGCGGTTAACGTAGACCAACGGAACCTTGGCCGCAGCCGCGGCGTCCGACATCGCCTGGGTGGCCGAGGTGTCGACCGGATTGACGATGATCGCGTCAACGCCCGAGGCGACGAAGTTCTTGATCTGGTCGAGCTGCTTGGCGACGTCGTTCTGCGCGTCCTCGACCTGCAGCTCCACGCCGTCCATGCCCTTGGCCTGCTCGATCATGCCGTTGCGCAGCACGGTGAGGAAATTATCGTCGAACAGCGCCATCGACACGCCGATCTTGGCCGCGAGGGCGGACGAACTCATCAGCGCCGAAAACACGACGCCCAAAAGCAGTTTCTTCATTTTATTTCTCCTCCACAGAATTGGTGTCCGGCTGCACCGATCTACCCGGAATCCCCGATCTTCCGGGGAATCTCTCCCGATTGCCATCTCCGTTCCTGATGGCGATTTCCGCGTTGACTGGAGCGCCAAGCCCTCCGTTGAAACAGATGTTCCGGAACGAAAGAACCAAAATACCTATCTGGTGAAATATTTATTCCATTCTGCGTGCGGGCGTCAAGGAGATTCCGAAAGCGGATGCCGGATTTTCGGATAACGCGGCTGAGGGCCGGCAAATCTTCTGCAAGAATCCATCAGGTTGATGGTTCACATCATTGCCGACGCATCGTGGTGCCCGATCTGAACCTGGATCCCTGTCTGAGCCCAGACGTTTTGCCCGAACCTAGATGTTTTCCGGTAGATAGATATCGAAGGGCAGGAAGGTCTGGCCCGGCGCATTGGCAGCGCCTGCCTCGATGGCATGCGCCATCAGCCCGACAAGCTCGCGGCATAGTGCTGCCAGCGGCGTCGAAATCACCATGGTCAGGATGTTGTCGGCGAGCGCCGCGCGCGACTCGGCGTTGATCTCGTTGCAGACGACCACCGGCATATTTACGGGCCTCGCTGCCCTGAGCGCCGAGACCGCGCCTTCCATGCCGCCGCCGGCGACGTAGCAGCCGGCAAGATCCGGGTACCGCGCCAGAAGATCGATCATCGCATCATGGGTCACCTGGTTGGCCTCCAGATTGACCAGCGTCTCCAGCACCGTGAATTCCGGCGCATGCTCGCGGAAGAATGATCTGAAGCCGATCTCGCGTAGCTCATGGCCATGGAAGCGATGGCTGCCGACAAAAAGGGCGACCTTGCCGGGTTTCCTCGCCGCCCTGGCGATCATCCAGGCCGCGGTGCGGCCGACCTTGCGGTTGTCGAGGCCGACATAGCCTTCGCGGATGCCGGCGGCAAAGTCGGATAGCAGGGAAAAGACGGGTTGCCCCCTTGCCTTCAGGGTCTCGACGGCTGCCGTCAGCGTCGGATGGTCCGGACCGACAAGGGCGACGGCCCTGGATTTCGCCGCCAGCTTGCGCATCTGGGCAGCGATCTCGTCGGGCGCCAGCGAACTGGCGAAGTCGATGGTTGCGACGCCGCGGAAGCGCTGCGATTGCGACACCGCCAGTTCGAGCTCCCGCGCGAAATCGCTGTAGAAGACATCATTGCCCCTCAGCAGCAGGAAGCCGAGCCGATATTCCGGCAGTTCCTGGCGCATCCGCTGCTTGATCAGTCCGGCGGCGTGATAGCCGATATCGGTTGCAGCCTCATAGACACGGCGTGCGGTTTCCTCGCGCACCGGCAGGCGATTGTTTAGCACCCGGTCGACGGTGGCGACGCTGACGCCGGAGGCGCGCGCCAGATCGGTGATGGTCGGCCGTTTTGCCATGGCCGTCTCTCCGCTTGCCAAAGTTTACATCATTCTGATGGGAAATGATAGAAACTATCTTTGTGACATTGAGCCTATCATGGCTTGGCGTTATTTCTAGCCTACGATGCTTACGACCGCGGCCCGGTCATTGGCCGGGGCGGATCGCAGGACGCTGGTGGAGGCACTCCGATGGACGCAACGATGGACGCAGCACCGTCTCGGCGAGACTACAGCCTGCTCGGCCGCGACGCGAAGCTTGCCGTCGAGACCGGGCTGGCCGCGGCCGAGTGGTATCACACCGACGTGCCCCGCAAGCAGATGAAGGAGCTGATGCAGCGCTCCGACGGGCCAGCGATCCGCGACACCACCATCTGGCTCGGCGCCCTGATCCTGAGCGGCGCGGGCGGCGCCTGGTTCTGGGGCACATGGTGGTGCGTGCCGTTCTTCTTCGTCTATGGCGTCCTCTACGGCTCTTCTACCGATTCACGCTGGCACGAATGCGGTCACGGCACCGCGTTCAGGACGCAGTGGATGAATGATGCGATCTATCAGATCGCCTGCTTCATGATCATGCGCAATCCGGTGACCTGGCGCTGGAGCCATACGCGGCATCACACCGATACGATCATCGTCGGCCGCGATCCGGAAATCGCGGTGATGCGCCCACCGGACCTGTTGCGCGTCGTGCTCAATTTCTTCGGCATTGTCGATGCCTGGCATGCCATGAGCGACATGGTTCGCAATGCGGCCGGCATCATCAGCCCGGCGGAAAAGACCTTCATTCCCGAGCAGGAGCAGCCGAAGGCGATCCGCATTGCCCGCATCTGGACCGCGGTCTATGCCGCGACCATCGCGCTGGCACTTTATAGTGGCTCGTTCCTGCCCTTGATGCTGGTCGGGCTGCCCCGGCTTTACGGCGCCTGGCATCACGTCATGACTGGCCTGCTGCAGCATGGCGGCCTCGCCGAAAATGTCATCGACCACCGCCTCAACAGCCGCACCGTCTACATGAACCCGATCAGCCGCTTCATCTACTGGAACATGAACTACCATGTCGAGCATCACATGTTTCCGATGGTGCCTTATCATGCGCTGCCGAGGCTGCATGAGCTGATCAAGCACGATCTGCCGGCGCCGACGCCGTCGATCCTGGCCGGCTATCGCGAGATGATACCTGCCTTTCTGCGCCAGCTGCGGAATGAGGACTATTTCCTCAAGCGCGCGCTGCCGCCGACCGCGAAGCCCTATCGTGAGGAATTCCACAACGATAACGATGCTGTCGCGGCAGCAGCGGAATGAGATGCGCCCGTACCGGGCAAGTTGACCAAGCAAAATTCTGCCGGGAGGACCAATGAGCGACTGGGTCGAGGCCTGTGACGCCGAAGACATCGACGAAGAGGACGTGATGCGGTTCGACCATGGCGGCCGCACCTTCGCCATCTATCGCAGCCCCGACGACGAATATTTCGCAACGGACGGTCTTTGCACGCATGAGAAGGTGCATCTGGCCGACGGGCTGGTGATGGACGACATCATCGAATGCCCGAAGCACAATGGCCGTTTCAGCTACAAGACCGGGGCGGCCAGGGGCGCGCCGGTCTGCGTCAATCTCAGGACATATCCGGTCAAGCTCGACGCCGGCAAAATCCTCATTCAGATCGGGTGACGGTGATGACGAAGGGGATGGTGATCATCGGTGCCGGCGAATGCGGCGGGCGGGCTGCCTTGGCGCTGCGCGATCTCTTCTATGACGGGCCGGTGACGCTTGTCGGGGACGAACCGCATCTGCCCTATGAGCGGCCGCCGCTGTCGAAAGACGCGATGGCCAGCGATGTGCCCGTGATCAAAGCGATCGCCAGCGATGAGATCCTGGCCGAGAGATCGATCCGGCATATCCATTCGGTTCAGGCGGTCGCGATCGACCGCGCGGCGCATGGCGTGCGCCTGTCGGACGGCTCGATCCTGCCATACGACAAGCTCTTGCTGGCAACCGGATCGGTGCCGCGCAAGTTGCCGATGCCGGGGCTTGGCGCGCGCTGTGTCTATCTCCGGACCTTCAACGACGCGCTGGCCATTCGCGCTCATCTCAGCGCCGGAAACCGCATTGCCATCGTTGGCGGCGGCTTCATTGGCCTCGAGCTTGCCGCCGCGGCACGCAGGCTGGGGGCCACGGTCACTATCATTGAGGCGCAGCCGCGCATCCTGACTCGCGGCGTGCCGGCCGAGATCGCCAAAATCATCCACGAGGCGCATGAAGCCGAAGGCGTCAAAATCCTGTGCGGCGACGGGATCGCTGCGATCGCCGACGACGGCGCCCAGGTGCGCATCGCGCTTGCCGGCGGGCAGGACATCGTCGCCGATCTGGCGGTGATAGGCATCGGCGCCGTGCCGGTGACCGGACTTGCCGCGGAGGCGGGGCTGACGATCGATAACGGCATAGCTGTCGATGCCGCGCTTCGCACCAGCGATCCGGACATCTTCGCCGCCGGCGATTGCTGCTCGTTTCCGGTTGCCGTCTATGGCGGCCGGCGCGTGCGGCTGGAAGCCTGGCGCAACGCGCAGGAGCAGGGCGCGCTTGCGGCCAGGAACATGCTCGGCGCCGGTGAGGCCTACGCGGCGGTGCCATGGTTCTGGTCGGATCAGTACGGCTTGACCTTGCAGATATCTGGGCTCTCGGACGAGGGCAGCAAGGTCGTGCGTCGCGATCTCGACGACGGCGCCTTCATCCTGTTCCATTTGGCGCAGGACGGCAGGCTCGTCGCAGCGAGCGGCATCGGCCCGGGCAACGCGGTCGCCCGCGACATAAGGCTGGCCGAGATGCTGATCGCAAGAAGGGCAAAGCCGGCGCCTGAGGCGCTCGGTTCGCAAACGATCAAGCTGAAGTCGCTGCTGGCGGCATGAGCCGGTGCGGGTTCCGGAACTGGCGGAACGCTTGTCGTTCTAGTGGTGACAACCCGACGCTTGGTAGCCATTGGGCCTCTGCCCGTCCAGGTCACACTGCATAGTTGTTGCCCAGCTACCGGCTCTTGAAAAAAGTGGAATAAGACTCGGTGTTGATAAGAAGGATCACGCACTGCTTTTCGGACATGCAGGCATCGGCATGCATCTGGTCTGCCTTCTGGGTCCAATATGATCCGGGCCGCAGTTCGATGCCTTTGCCCTCGCCCGTTTCGGGCACCTAGTGGCTCCAGGTGCCCTCGATGACAACGCCCTGATAGTCTGCCGTATGTGCATGTATGGGTGCTTGCCATCCCCCGGGGACTTTCAGCAGCGTTCCGGCCGGACCCACATCGCGCTTGCCCCATAAGGGACCCAGTCGGTGGGGCTGGCCAGGCATTTCCTCATAATACGGCACCTTCTCAACGGGCAGGTATGTATTCTCCAGCGCGTAAGTCTGAGACGGCAGGATAATAACTGCGGCTATCGCCCCCACGAGCTTTGGAAAAAGCACCGACATCTCCCTCAATGTTGCCACGTTGCCACGAAACTATTGGTAGCAGGGAAGAAGCCTATTGTGGAATGCCGGACGAGCAATGATATTGCGTCCGAGATGTATGCTCGATCATCCAATTCTGCCGATCCTGTCCATCTTCTCGGACAATCCCTGCGTGACCTCAGGCCAGCGGAGGCGAGTTACTGCCGGGCCGAGGTAACGCGGCCTTGGGGCATCGGCCTGCAATTCCAAAAAGGAATTCGCTTCCATTTCGTGGCCGAAGGCACCTGTTGGGTGCTTGTCGAGGGGTCTGAACCGGAGCGGCTGGACAAGGGCGACGTCGTGCTCCTTCCGCATGGCACCAAACATGTCATCGCCGACGACCCTGACGGTGCGGTGACCGATCTCGCGCTCCTGGGCCCAAGACAGATATCCGACACAAGCTATTCCCTCAACACCGGCGGCGGGGTGCCCGATCCCTCATTTTCTGCTGCACCGTGGATTTCGAGGAACCGCTGGCCGATCGACTGATTGGGTCCATGCCCGCAAAACTTGTGCTTCGCGAGGGACCGAACCGTACCCGGTCACTCGGCATGCTGCTGGAGGTAATGGCGGCGGAGATGACGGAAGAAAGCGTAGGCTCGGCCACGATAATGGCCCGTGTGGCCGATGCAGCCATCAGCATCATTGTTCGCGATTGGGCTGGGGATAGCGATGACCATCGCCGAGGCTGGCTCGCTGCGCTGCGCGATCGAGGACTTGGCCCCGCCCTGCTCGGCATCCATACGAGGCCGGGGGAAAGCTGGTCTCTGGCCCGACTGGCGAGAACTGCGGCCATGTCGCGGTCCACCTTCGCAGAACGTTTTTCACTTGTCCTCGGGATATCGCCGGCCCGCTATGTGCTCGAATTCCGAATGCGCGAAGCAAACGCCTGCTCCTTGACCCGAGCCTGACGATCCCAGCCATCGCCACGCGCCTGGGGTGCGCGGATGCAAGGGATTGCATCAAGGGCAATAGGCTCTTTGGCCGAGTGCGTCGTCCACTTGCATTTGCGCTCTCGTATCGGCTCTCGCCAACAGCAGCTCAACCCCAGGGCGGCTGTGGTCGTCAGGCACCAAGAGTCGGATTTCACCACTAAAACAACGCCTTCAGCTCCGGCAATTTGTCGTTGACCAGCCAGCCATAGTAATTTTCCTCGGGCAGCTTCTCCGGTTCGCCCGCGTCGCGGCGCCTGTCGTTCTCGGCCTTCAGCGCATGGGCGCGCTGTTCCGGATTGCCGACATTGTAGAGTGTCGATGTGATGCCGGGATTGCCCGATATGTCGAAGCCGGCAATGCTCTGGTAGGCATCGATCGATTTCCGGATCGTCGCTGCGACATAATCCAGTGTCAGGTCCGGATCCATGATGGTTTTGTAGACCGCGTTCGGATCGCCGACGTCGAGCTTCGGCAGGCCGGAAACCTGGTGCACGAGATCGCTCATCTGCAACGCGGTCAGCGGATTGAGCTGACCAAGGCCGAAGGTTTGGCCGGCATAATAGGGCTGGAAGAAGGTGGCGCCGAAGCGGTCGTCGGGGAAGATCTCGCCGCCGACAGTCTTGCCGCGAAAGGACTGGTTCCACACCTGCTCGCGGCATTCCCAGAGCGTGTAACTATCCGTTTTGCCGGCGCATTCCTGGAATTGCGGCCGCTGCACGAAATCGGTGATGTCCTCGCCTTCATAGGCGAAGGACAGCTTGCTCGACAGATAGGAGATCGCCTTGACGTAGTAGGTCTGCAGCCGGTCATAGGCGTCGACATTGTAGGTGTGCTCGCCGACGATGGCGCCGACGATATGCATCGGGTCGATGCCATAGGTCGCCGCCGCTTGGCTGATCTTGCCGCGAAGACCGGCGTCGTGCTGCAGCAGCGCATAGACCTTGCTGTATTTTGCCTGGAAGGTGGTGTTGGTGGCCTGGGTGCGCCGGTTTGAGGCGCCCGGTATGTTGGGCTGCTCGGCATGACTGTTGCCCGGCGGCACCATCGTCGCCGCTTCGGCGGCGAACATGGCTGTCGCCAGCGTCAGCCCGAGAATGACGAGGATCAGTTTTTTCATGCGCGCCGCCTGCAACAGCGCATAACCCCCGGAATCGATTTTCGGGGTCATGCGCAAAACCAACTGAATAACGCCCCTTGCACGCCCAACTGATGCGCGGCGCTGTAGTTGCCGGGCAAACTAGGTAAAGCTGGATGGGGAGTCGAGAGCCCTTGCGCCTGGCAAGACAAAAGCTGGCCGGATGCTTCCATTTGGCCACACGTTTCAGAACTTGCCGGCTCGCCCGGCCCATTTCTTGTAGGATGGATCGCCTGCTACAGGATGAAACGCGACAAATCCGTGTTTCTGGACAGGTCGCCGACATGCTTTTGCACATAGGCGGCGTCGATGGTCACCGCCGTGCCATGGCGGTCCGGCGCGTCATAGGAGATCTCGTCCAGCACCCGCTCCATCACCGTCTGAAGCCGCCTGGCGCCGATGTTCTCGACGCTGGCGTTGAGATCGACGGCGATGCCGGCCAGCGAATCGATGGCGTCGTCGGTGAAAACGAGATCGACGCCCTCGGTCTTCATCAGCGCGATGTACTGCTTGATCAGGCTGGCCTCGGTCTCGGTCAGGATGCGGACGAAATCGTCCTTCTCCAGCGCACGCAGCTCGACGCGGATCGGCAGACGGCCCTGCAGTTCGGGCAGCAGGTCGGACGGCTTGGCAACGTGGAACGCACCCGATGCGATGAACAGGATGTGGTCCGTCTTCACCGGCCCGTATTTGGTCGCGACCGTAGTGCCTTCGACAAGCGGCAGCAAGTCGCGCTGCACGCCTTCGCGGGAAACACCGGCACCCATGCCGCCTTCGCGCGAGGCGATCTTGTCAATCTCGTCGAGGAAGACGATGCCGTCGTTTTCGGTCGATTCGAGCGCCCTGCGCACCACCTCGTCCTGGTCGAGCAGCTTGTCGGACTCGTCGCCGACCAGCACTGCGTAGGATTCCTTCACCGTCGTCTTGCGCGTCTTGGTCTTCTGGCCGCCCATCGCTTTCGACAGCATGTCGTTGATGTTCAACACGCCGATATTGGCGCCCGGCATGCCCGGGATCTCGAAGCCGGGCATGCCGCCAGTGCCGGTATCGCTCACCTCGATCTCGATCTCCTTGTCGTCGAGCTCGCCGTCGCGCAGCTTCTTGCGGAAACTGTCGCGCGTGGCCGGGCTCGCCGTCTTGCCGACGAGCGCTTCCAGCACACGTTCCTCGGCATTGATATGGGCCCGCGCCTTGACATCCTCGCGCATTTTCTCGCGCACCAACCCGATAGCGATCTCGACCAGGTCGCGGATGATCTGCTCGACGTCGCGGCCGACATAGCCGACCTCGGTGAATTTGGTCGCCTCGACCTTGACGAACGGCGCACCGGCAAGGCGTGCCAGGCGGCGCGAGATCTCGGTCTTGCCGACGCCGGTCGGGCCGATCATCAGGATGTTCTTCGGCATCACCTCTTCACGCATCTGGCCTTCGAGCTGCTGGCGGCGCCAGCGGTTGCGCAAGGCGATGGCCACGGCGCGCTTGGCGTCCTTCTGGCCGATGATGAAGCGATCGAGTTCCGAAACGATCTCGCGGGGCGAAAATGTGCTCATATTCCTAAATTCCACTTTGCCACTGCCGGATGGACTCGAACGGATGCAGCAGCATGATCACGTTGAGTGTCAGATTGTCCCGGATGATGTAGCCAACACCGAATTCGAAGATGACGGACAGGGTCACGATCACCCATATAGGAAGCCTGCGCGCCATCACAAATCCCAGCACCATCGCCAGCGTGTCCGCCACCGAATTGATGATGCTGTCGCCGTAATAGTCGAGCGAGATCGTGCCGGCGCGGTAGCGCTCGATGATCAAAGGGCTGTTCTCGAGAAGTTCCCAGCCGCCCTCTATGACGACCGCAAATGCCAGCCTGAGCCCGATCGGCGAGCGCGGGAACAGAAACCAGGCCAGCGCATAGAACAGGAAGCCGTGGATGAGGTGCGAGAATGTGTACCAGTCGGAAATATGCTGGGAATTCTCCGAACTCTGCACGATGCCGTGCCACAGCTTGACATAGCCGCATGTGCAGATCGGCGTTCGGCCCATGCCGTAAAGGGCTCCGGCCTGGAATATGATCAGGCCGAGGACGAGCAGAAGCCCCATCCGCCAACTGTCTTCATAGGCCGAGACGGTCTTGTCGGCGCCGGTTGTGCTCATGTTGTTACTGCCCCTCTTCGGCGTCGCCCTATTCGGCGTCACCCTCTTTTACATCGCCCTCTTCGGCATCGATTGCCATCAGTACGGCGTCGCCATATTCCGATTGCCTTCGATCGATAGCTCTGAAACCGGCCTTTTCATAGGCACGGATCGCTCGTCCGTTGGATGGATCCGGGTCGATGATGACACGCGGCACCCCTTCCGCGAACAGCTGTTCCACGAACTGCCGGACAATCGCCGAGCCGTGGCCGCGTCCGATAAGCTCAGGCCTGCCGATCGACAGATCGATGCCGAGCGTACCGAACGGCTGGTCGCTGTAGGGATGGCCGTCCTCCAGATGCGGGTCGTAGCTCTGCATGTACCCGATCGGCTCGCCGTCGAGCTCGATGATCAGCGGCTCAACGGAAATGCTGTCGATGTGTTCGCGGATCTGGGCGATCTCCGTCTCGGGATCGTCCCACCACTCCGCGACATGCGGCTCGGCCAGCCATGCCGCGATCATTGGCAGGTCCGCCTCCGTCACCGGCCGAAAGTCATATCTATTTTCTTGTTTGGCCATGATCTTCTCCGAACCGAAGGTCAGCGAAGCAAAAACCGGTTTCCACTTTTCGGGATCATGGCCAGCGATCGGCTCAGCCGGCATCGAGGGTTTCGATGACAAAGTTGTTGTTGGTGTAGACGCAAATGTCGGATGCGATCTGCATCGCCTTGCGGGCGATTTCTTCGGCATCCTTGTCGGAGTCCATCAGCGCGCGCGCCGCGGCCAGCGCGTAGTTGCCGCCCGAACCGATCGCCATCACGCCATGTTCGGGTTCGAGCACGTCGCCGGTGCCGGTCAGCGCCAGTGAGACCGACTTGTCGGCAACCAGCATCATCGCTTCCAGCCGGCGCAGATAGCGGTCCGTGCGCCAGTCCTTGGCGAGTTCGACACAGGCCCGCGTCAATTGCTCCGGATATTGTTCGAGCTTAGCCTCGAGCCGCTCCAGAAGCGTGAAGGCATCAGCGGTGGCGCCGGCGAAACCGGCAATGACATTGCCGCTTTTGCCAATGCGGCGCACCTTCTTGGCGTTGCCTTTCATGATCGTCTGGCCAAGGCTGACCTGGCCATCACCGGCGATCACCACCTTGCCGCCCCTGCGCACGGTCAAGATCGTCGTGGCGTGCATGGTCAGTTCATTCGACATATTCTGCTCCGATCAGCACCGGTCCCGAAAAGGCGATTGGCGCGTTACGAGTGACTTGAT
Organism: Mesorhizobium sp. WSM4842; assembly: GCF_055901575.1. NCBI lineage: Bacteria > Pseudomonadati > Pseudomonadota > Alphaproteobacteria > Hyphomicrobiales > Phyllobacteriaceae > Mesorhizobium > Mesorhizobium sp. WSM4842. Next base: position 534,531 of record NZ_CM148372.1, on the reverse strand, counting down.
CGACCATATGTATGCATAGGTCCGATGATTGCCAACCGGCCATCCGCCAGGCTCGATATCCCTTGGCATGGCAACTGGCAATCGCCGGATCATGCTGCTAGAAGGCTCTCGTTTTCAAGCATGTGGACGCTTGGAACGCCTGAACTCTGGACAAGGATGAGGTCATGCCGCCCCGTTCCGCCAACGCCAGCCGCAAGACTGGGGAAACCGACATCTCCGTATCGGTCCAGGTCGACGGCTCGGGAAAATCCGATATTTCGACGGGCGTCGGCTTCTTCGACCACATGCTGGACCAACTGTCGCGCCATTCGCTGATCGACATGACGGTCAAGGCCAAGGGTGATCTGCACATAGACGACCACCACACGGTCGAGGACACCGGCATCGCGCTCGGCCAGGCGCTGGCCAAGGCGTTGGGCGAGCGGCGCGGCATCATGCGCTATGCCTCGGTCGATCTCGCCATGGACGAGACGCTGACGCGCGCGGCGATCGACGTCTCCGGCCGTCCTTTCCTTGTCTGGAACGTTGCGTTCTCGTCGCCGAAGATCGGCACGTTCGACACCGAACTGGTGCGCGAATTCTTCCAGGCCCTGGCGCAGAATGCCGGCATCACGCTGCATGTCACCAACCACTACGGCGCCAACAATCACCACATCGCCGAGACCTGCTTCAAGGCGGTGGCGCGTGCGCTGCGCATCGCGCTTGAAAGCGACCCGCGCCAGCCGGACGCGGTTCCTTCCACCAAGGGATCTCTGAAGGGATAGGCGATGGCGATCTACGTCGTGATGGAACCGCCGGGCCGCGGCGAAAAGCCTGACACAACGGCCTTTGTCCGTGATGGGTTTTCCTGGCTCGGCTTCCTCGTGCCGCCGCTGTGGCTGCTCTGGCACCGGTTGTGGATCGAGGCAGCACTGGCGTTTGTCGCCATGGCTCTCCTTTCGATGCTTGCTGAAGGATTGAACTTTGGGCTCGCCGGCCCGCTGCTGTCGCTGCTTGTATCGCTCTACGTCGGTCTGGAAGGTCAGGCCTTGCGGATTGCCGCGTTGCGCCGTCGTGGCTGGCATGAATGGGGAGTTATCGCGGCCGATAGGATCGACGATGCCGATACGCGCTATGTGCTGGAAACCGAAACGCATTCGGATGAGCAAGCGCCCGCGCAACGCATCATCCCGGATCCAGCCCATGCCCGGCCAGCGCAGATGGGCATCGCGCTGGGGCTGAACCACGCTCCGGGAAGACCCTGATATGCGGGTCGCGATCATCGACTACGGCTCGGGCAACCTGCGCTCGGCCACCAAAGCCTTCGAGCGCGCCGCGCATGAAGCCGGTATAGCCGCCGCGATCGACCTGACCGCCGACGCCGAGCGTGTTAGGACCGCCGACCGCGTCGTCCTGCCCGGCGTCGGCGCCTATGCCGATTGCGCGGCCGGGCTGCGCGCTGTGGCCGGCATGTGGGAAGCGGTCGAGGAGGTCGCGACCGTCAAGGGGCGGCCGTTCCTCGGCATCTGCGTCGGCATGCAGCTGATGTCGGAGCGGGGCCTGGAAAAGACTGTTACAGAAGGTTTTGGCTGGGTCGCCGGCGACGTCAAGGAGATCACCCCGGCCGATTCGGCGCTAAAGATACCGCAGATCGGCTGGAACACGATCGAGCTCACGCGCAAGCATCCGCTGTTTTCCGGCATTCCGACCGGCACCAAGGGATTGCACGCCTATTTCGTCCACTCCTATCATCTCGACGCCAGGAAAGCCGACGACGTGCTCGCGATTGCCGATTATGGCGGTCCGGTGACGGCCGCTGTTGTCAGCGACAATCTCGCCGGCACGCAGTTTCATCCCGAAAAGAGCCAGGCGCTTGGCCTGGCGCTGATCACCAATTTCCTGCGCTGGAGGCCCTAGGATAATGAGCAAGAAAGGCTACTGGATGGCGATGATCGATGTCCGCGATCCCGAGGGCTACAAGCAATATATCGAGGCGAACGCGGCGGCGTTTGCGAAATATGGTGCGAAGTTTCCCGTGCGTGCGGGGCGTTACGCGAACCCGGAAGGGGCGACAGGCAACCGCCACGTCCTGGTGGAGTTCGAGTCCTACGACAGGGCGATAGAATGCTACGAGTCGCCTGAATACCGGGAGGCATTGAAGTACAGGCTTGCCGCCTCGACCGGTCACTTCGTCATTGTTGAAGGCGCCTGAACGGTGATCCTGTTCCCGGCCATCGACCTCAAGGACGGCAAGTGCGTGCGCCTGAAGCAGGGCGATATGGCGACCGCGACGATTTACAATGACGACCCGGCCGCCCAGGCCAGGGCTTTCGAGCAACAGGGCTTTGAATGGCTGCATGTCGTCGACCTCAACGGCGCCTTCAAGGGCCAGAGCGTCAACAGCGCGGCGGTCGGCGCCATCCTCAAAGCGACAAAAACCCCGGTGCAGCTCGGCGGCGGCATCCGCACCCTGGCGCAGGTCGAGGACTGGCTCGATCGCGGGCTGGCCCGCATCATTCTCGGCACGGTGGCGGTGCGCGATCCGGATCTGGTCAGGCAGGCCTGCAAGGCGTTCCCGGGCAGGATCGCCGTCGGCATCGACGCCAAGGGCGGCAAGGTAGCGGTCGAGGGCTGGGCCGAGGCCTCGAGCCTCGGCGTCATCGAACTGGCAAGGAAGTTCGAGGGCGCCGGCGTCGCCGCCATCATCTACACCGACATCGACCGCGACGGTGTGCTGACCGGCATAAACTGGGATGCCACCATCGATCTCGCCGAAGCGGTTTCGATCCCGGTCATAGCCTCCGGGGGGCTCGCCTCGATCGCCGACATCGTGCGCATGACCATGCCCGATGCGCAAAAACTCGAAGGCGCCATCTCCGGCCGCGCGCTATATGACGGGCGTATCGATCCGGCCGAGGCACTGGCCATCCTGGCGGCAGGATCGGAGAAGGCGAGGGCGCGATGAAACTCTCGATTATCCTCGCACCCTATGACAGCGGCCTTTACCACGCCGGCTTTGGCCAGGGCCCTGACGCCATCATTGCCGGCGGGCTTGTCGATGAACTTGCCTTGCGCGGCCATGATGTCATCGTCGAGGACATCGGCGAGGTCGGCGATGCCCAGAAGCGCGAAATCGCGACAGGTTTCGCGGTCTGTCGGGCAGTCGCCACCAAGGTCGACATGGCGCGCGACGATGAGCGTTTTCCCATCGTGCTCGCCGGAAATTGCCTGACCGCCGCCGGTGCGGTGGCTGGCGATACCGCGGATTCGATCATCTGGATCGATCAGCATGGCGATCTCAACACGCCCGAGACGTCCGCCTACGGCTTTCTCGACGGCATGGCGCTGGCGACGACGCTGGGGCTCTGCTGGCGCCCGATGACGTCAGCGATTCCCGGCTTCCAGGCGATCGACCCGTCGCGGTGCATGCTGGTCGATGCGCGCGACCTCGATCCCGATGAAAGGCGGCTTCTAGAGACGTTGCCGATCATTCGCGCCCAATGGACCGATGCACTCGACAATGTCGGAAGGCTCAAGGCGGCCGGCGCGGCCCAAGTCCATTTGCATCTGGATCTGGACGTTCACGATCCGGATGTGCTGCAGGTGAACCGCTATGCACGGCCGGGAGGTCCAAATCCGGAGGAACTGCGGCAACTGGTTTGCGGGCTGGCCAAATCGATCCCGATAGTCGGCGTCACCCTGTCTGCCTACGATCCTGCCTTTGACGCCAAGGGCGAGGTTCCGCCTGTCGTCGGGCAATTGCTTGGCGATTTTCTTGCCGCGCTTGGGAGGATCTGATGCTGAAAGCCCGTGTCATCCCCTGTCTCGACGTCAAGAACGGCCGCGTCGTCAAGGGCGTCAACTTCGTCGACCTGGTCGATGCCGGCGATCCGGTCGAGGCGGCCAAGGCCTATGACGCCGCCGGCGCTGACGAGCTCTGCTTCCTCGACATCACCGCCTCGTCCGAAAATCGCGAAACCATCTTCGACATCGTCGCCCGCACCGCCGAACAATGTTTTATGCCGCTGACCGTCGGCGGCGGCGTGCGACAAGTCGCCGACATAAGAAAGCTGCTTTTGGCCGGCGCCGACAAGGTGTCGATCAACACGGCGGCGGTGAAGAATCCCGATTTCGTCGCCGAGGCGGCCGATAAGTTCGGCAATCAGTGCATCGTCGTCGCCATCGACGCCAAGAAAGTGTCGGCCGAAGGCGAGCCCGCCCGCTGGGAGATTTTCACCCATGGCGGCCGCGAGAAGACCGGCATCGACGCGGTCGAATTCGCTCAGCAGATGGTCGATCGCGGCGCCGGCGAGATCCTGCTGACGTCGATGGATCGCGATGGCACCAAGGCCGGCTACGACATCGCGCTCACCCGCGCGGTAGCCGACGCCGTGCGTGCGCCGGTCATCGCCTCCGGCGGCGTCGGCACGCTCGATCACATGGTCGAGGGCATTCGCGACGGCCATGCCGGCGCGGTGCTGGCGGCATCGATCTTCCATTTCGGCACCTACAGCATTGCCGAAGCCAAGGCGCATATGGCCCGCGCCGGCCTGCCGATGCGGCTGGACACCCTAGGTGATCGGCTCTAAAGCAAAGCGGGAGCCGGTTGTCGGGAAAGATCATGCTTAAACAAGCAGATAGATGGCGCTATGGTTGAGTTTTCGCTCTCCGAGCTGGAGACAATCATCAGGGAACGCGCGCATTCCGGCGATCCGGATTCGTGGACGGCAAAGCTGTTCGCGCGCGGCATCGACAAGGCGGCGCAGAAGCTCGGCGAAGAGGCGGTCGAAACGGTGATCGCGGCCGTTGGCGGTGACAGACAGGCTCTCGTTTCGGAAAGCGCCGATCTCATCTATCATTGGCTTGTCGTTCTTGGCGTCGCCGGCATTCCGCTTGCCGATGTCCTGACCGAACTCGAACGCCGCACCGGTCGTTCGGGCATCGCCGAAAAGGCGTCTCGGCAGGACCGGGGCTGATCGCTGCGAAGGGTAGGAAACTCGATGGACCAGCTCGCCCCCACCGAGAAATATTCGCCCTTTCGTTTTTTCTCGGCGGAGCAATGGTCGCAGTTCCGCGCCGACACGCCGATGACGCTCGGCGAGGACGAGGTCCGTCGCCTGCGTTCGCTCAACGACCCGGTCGACCTCGAAGAGGTCAAGCGCATCTATCTTTCGCTGTCGCGGCTTTTGTCGGCCCATGTCGAGGCGAGCCAGCTTCTGTTCAGGCAGCGCCAGGCCTTCTTCAACGCGATGGATGTCGTCAAAACGCCCTTCATCATCGGCATTGCCGGCTCTGTCGCGGTCGGCAAATCGACCACGGCTCGCGTGCTCAAGGAATTGCTGGCGCGCTGGCCGTCGAGCCCCAAGGTCGATCTGATCACCACTGACGGCTTCCTGCTTCCCAACGAAATCCTGCGCCGCAACAATCTGATGGAGCGCAAGGGCTTTCCCGACAGCTACGATGTCGGCGCATTGCTGCGTTTCCTGTCGGGCATCAAATCGGCGCAGCGCAATGTCCGCGCGCCTGTTTATTCGCACCTGACCTACGACGTCGTTCCCGGCGAGTTCCAGACTATCGACCGGCCGGATATATTGATCTTCGAAGGCATCAACGTGCTGCAGCCGGGCAAGCTGCCGAAGGACGGCAAGATCGTGCCTTTCCTGTCGGATTTCTTCGACTTCGCCATCTATATCGATGCCGAAGAGGAGCTGATCCATCAATGGTACATCGCCCGCTTCATGCGGCTGCGCGAGACCGCCTTCCGCAATCCGGACTCCTTCTTCCACCGCTATTCGCAACTTTCGCAGGCAGCGGCCCGCGCCATCGCCGAGGGCCTGTGGACCAACATCAATCTGAAGAATTTGCGCGAGAACATCCTGCCGACGCGAGCCCGCGCCGATCTCATCCTGCGCAAGGGCGCCAATCATCTGGTCGAGGAAGTGGCGCTCAGGAAGCTGTAACGAAGCGGTTAACGGCGCTTTAGGCAGTGCCCGCTATCGTTCGATTGCCAATTCCAGAGCATTTGTCGGGAGCAGCCGGTGATCAATATGCCTGCATTGCGCCGGCCCGACATTTCCGCCTGGCGCGGAACACTTGCTCCGCGCCGGCTTCTCAAATTCGCCTCGGTGGGGCTTGCGGCCACAGTGCTCTACGCGCTTTGTGCCAGCCTCTTCGCCATTGCCGGGTCAACATACCTGCCGCCGGCCACAGCCTCCGTCGCCGCCTATGCGGTCGCGGCAATATTCTCCTATCTCGGCCACAAGTTCTTCACGTTCATGTCGGCCGGCTCGCATCAATTTGAAGCGCCGCGTTTCGCCGTGCTGACTGGATTCGGCCTTGCCATCGCCTATCTTCTTCCGCTGCTCCTCGTCGGGCAGTTCGGCCTGCCGGTCGCAGCTCCGATACTGCTCACTTGCATTCTCATTCCCGTGGTCAACTTTGTCGTTCTCGAACGCTGGATCTTTTCCGGCAGCGTCAGGCCTGGACCGTGACCCAGAGCGGGTGCCGGTTTTGCAAAAATCCGGTGCTTAAACAAAGAGATAGACGGCGATACGGCTCTAGCCGGGATAGGTCACCCGCCGCAGCGTCAGATTGATCCGCCCGCCATTCCTAAGCAACGCCGAGGTCGACGGATAAATGCGGTCGACGCCGTGAAAACAGAGGCGGCCTTCGCCACCAAGCACGACGACGTCGCCGCTTTTCAGCCTGAACGATTTGGTGCCGCCTTCGCGCGTGCTCTGGCCGACCCTGAACAGGCAATCGTCGCCCAGGGAAACGGAAACGACCGGCGCGGAGAAATCGATCTCGTCGCGGTCTTGATGAAGGCCCATCTTCGCGTCCGGCGAATAGAAATTGACCAGGCAGGCCTCCGGCGGATGCGGATATGCTGACACGTCCCGCCACAGCTGCAGCAGTATGTCGGGGATCGGCGGCCAGGGCGTTCCGGTCACCGGGTGCTTCGGCTGGTAGCGATAGCCGAGCTCCTTGTCGGTGACCCAGCCGAGCGAGCCGCAATTGGTCATGCGCACGCTCATCTCCTTGCCGGTGCGCGGCATCGCCGGCACGAACAGCGGCGCTTCCTGCACGACCTGCCTCACGTCCTCGACCAGCGCTTCCTGCACCGCGCGGGACAGATAGCCGGGCATGTGGCGGACGCCTTTGGGCAGGACGAGCATGGTCGCTTGATCCGTTGGTCTGGAAGAACCAGAATGCCACTGTCAAATGAAAACGGCGACCCGAAAGCCGCCATTGTCGATTGCTGTTGCCGATCTGGCCCGATCTGGTCAGGCCTGATCGAGATCCGGGATACGCAGGACCTGCCCCGGATAGATCTTGTCCGGGTGGGTCAGTATCGGCTTGTTGGCCTCGAAAATGATCGTGTTCTTCGCACCCTTGCCCTTGCCGTAGCTCTTTTCGGCGATCTTCCAGAGGTTGTCGCCTTTCTTGACCGTATAGAAGGTCGGTTCCTTGGCCGGGGCAGCGGGGGTGCCGGCCTCGGGTGCGGCGACCTGCAATTCGTCCGCCTGCACCTTGGACACGCCGAGCGTGTTGCCGACGGCGATGACGGCCTTTTCGAAGATCGACTGATCCTTGACCACGCCTTTCAGGACAGCCGTATCGCCTTTGACGTCGACTTCCACATTGTCGGTGCCGAGCGCGTGCGAATCGAGTTCTTTCTTCAGCGTATCGGCGGTCGGCTCCGGCTCATCGTCGCCGAAGCCGAGCTTCTTGCCGACGCCCTTGACGAAATCAAACATGCCCATCTGCGGTCTCCTTGCTGTGGCGATACCGAACTTGCCACCTACAACCTTGAATTGGAAGCCGCGCAATTGATGTCGCGCCTACCGATCGGTTCGAAAACCGGAATCGCTCGCACGATGGGTAGTTACAAAAATGTCAGAGCGCACTTGTGACGCGCGTCGCTCTAATCGTCGTCCACCCGACCGCGCAGCTTCTTGATTGTGCCGCGTCCAGCCTTGGTCTTCAGCCGCCTTTCGACCGCGCCTTTCGACGGCCTCGTCTTTTTGCGCGGCGGTGGCGGCGGTTCGGCGGCCTTGGCGACCAGTTCCGCAAGCCGCGCCCGGGCGTCCGCCCGGTTCTGCTCTTGCGTGCGGAAGCTTCCGGCCTCGATGACGATGACGCCGTCCTTGGTGGCGCGCTGGCCAGCCAGCTTTATGGTTCGCGCGCGGACGCGCTCCGACAGGCCCGGCGCATTCGCCGCATCGAAGCGCAATTGCACCGCTGTCGCCACCTTGTTGACGTTCTGGCCGCCAGGGCCGGACGAGCGGATGAAGTCCTCGTGCAGGTCATCCGGATGGATCACCGCATCGTCGGCGATGATGATCTTGTCGTCGGCGTTCATGCTGCAGTCATGGCGCGGCGGACGAAAAAAGAAAAGGCCGTTCCCCGGGGTCGGGCCTTGAGGTGCAGATATCCAGCCGGCGATTATTCCGCGGCTTCGCGCATGCGTGGGGCGGCGCCGAGCACGATGGCGTCGACATGAGCTTCGAATTTTTCGAAATTGATGGCAAACATGCCGACCAGCCTCGCCGCCTGCAGGTCATAGGCTGAGGTATCGGCCCAGGTCGATCTCGGATCGAGAATGGCGCGGTCGACGCCCGCAACCGCCACCGGCACATCGAAACCAAAATTAGCGTCGGTGCGGAAATCGGCCCCTTTCAGCGAGCCGTCGAGCGCCGCGGCAAGCAGCGCCCGCGTCGCCTTGATCGGCATCCGCTTGCCGGTGCCATAGGCGCCGCCGGTCCAGCCGGTGTTGACCAGCCAGCAATCGACACCGTGATGGGCGATCAGCTCGCGCAGCAGATTGCCGTATTCCGACGGATGGCGCGGCATGAACGGTGCGCCGAAACAGGTCGAAAACGTCGCTTCGGGTTCGGTGACGCCCTTTTCTGTCCCAGCCACCTTGGCGGTATAGCCGGAGAGGAAATGATACATCGCCTGCGCCGGAGTCAGCCGGGCGATCGGCGGCATCACGCCGAATGCGTCGGCGGTCAGCATGATAATGTTTTTCGGGTGACCGGCGCGGCCTGTCTTGCTGGCGTTGGGGATGAAATTGAGCGGATAGGCGCAGCGCGTGTTTTCAGTGAGACTGCCGTCGTCGAAATCCGGCACGCGGCCCGCATCGAGCACCACATTCTCCAGCACCGTGCCGAAGCGTTGGGTGGTGGCGAAGATCTCCGGCTCGGCTTCGGCCGAAAGCTTTATCGTCTTGGCATAGCAGCCGCCTTCGAAATTGAAGATGCCATGCGGACCCCAGCCGTGCTCGTCGTCGCCGACCAGCGTGCGCGACGGATCGGCCGACAGCGTCGTCTTGCCGGTTCCCGAGAGGCCGAAGAAGATCGCCGCGTCTCCGCCGGTGCCTTCATTGGCCGAGCAATGCATCGGCATCACGCCCTTCGCCGGCAACAGATAGTTGAGTACGGTGAACACCGACTTCTTCATTTCGCCGGCATAGGAGGTGCCGCCGATCAGCACGATCATGCGAGAGAGATCGACGGCGATCACCGTTTCGGTGCGGGTGCCGTGGCGGACAGGATCGGCGCGGAACGACGGCAGGTCGATGATCGTCATGTCAGGCACGAAATGCTCGAGCTCGGCGGCTTCCGGGCGAATGAGCAGATTGCGGATGAACAAGGAGTGCCAGGCAAGCTCCGTGACGACCCTGGTCGTCAGCTTCAAGTCCTCGTCGGCGCCGCCGACCAGATCCTGCACATAAAGATCCTTGTCCGCCGCATGGGCGCGAAAATCGGCGAGCAGCGTGTCGAACTGGGCTGGCGAAATCGCCTTGTTGTTGTCCCACCATACATGCGGCCCGGTGGTCTCGTCGCGCACGACGAATTTGTCCTTGGGCGAGCGGCCGGTGTGCTGCCCGGTCTCGGCGACGAGCGCGCCATGCGCCGTGAGCCGGGCCTCGCCGCGGCGGACCGCTTCCTCGTAAAGGACGGCCTCCCCGAAATTATAGCGCACCGCGCCTGTAGTCGTTAGGCCGATCCGATCGATCGCCCATGCGGGATTGCGTTTGCCGGCTTCCGACATGAGGGGTTCCTTCTTCGATTTGCAGCATCCTGGCCGGCGAATTTCCGGAGCCCCCACAAGGAGACTGTAACGGTGAGAACCAGAAAAGCCAAATGATATCAAATAATTAATCGATTTAAATATTTTGAAAGTTGTTTAAATCGTTTATATGTGCAAAAAGTCAGGTGGTTGCCCACAGGATTGGCGGTCTTTAACAGTCCAATCCATGTTGAGGTGAAATCGTGGCCGCCGGCATGCCGCTCGTGACAGCGGACGAAGCCTGTGCCACATTTTGTACCTAATTTGTCCTGCAAAAGCCCCTTCTCGACCAAAGAAGGGACAGCTCATGAGGGAGCCACTTGAAATGGCAACAATCGCGCTTGTCGACGACGACCGCAACATTCTGACGTCGGTGTCGATCGCCCTGGAATCGGAGGGATATCGCGTCGAAACCTACACGGATGGGGCGTCGGCGCTGGAAGGCCTGGCGGCGCGCCCGCCGAACCTCGCCATCCTCGACATCAAGATGCCGCGCATGGACGGCATGGAGCTTCTGCGCCGGATGCGCCAGAAATCCGACCTGCCGGTGATCTTCCTGACGTCCAAGGACGACGAGATCGATGAGCTTTTCGGCCTCAAGATGGGTGCCGACGACTTCATCCGTAAACCCTTCTCGCAGCGTCTTCTGGTCGAGCGGGTTCGCGCCGTGCTGCGCCGTGCCAGCGCCCGCGAGGCGTCGGCCAAGACGCCCAACCAGCAGGCCCGTTCGCTCGAGCGCGGCCAGCTTGTCATGGACCAGGAGCGTCACACCTGCACCTGGAAAGGCGAGCCGGTGACGCTTACCGTCACCGAATTCCTGATCCTGCATTCTCTGGCTCAGCGCCCCGGTGTGGTAAAAAGCCGTGATGCGCTGATGGATTCGGCCTATGATGAGCAGGTCTATGTCGATGACCGCACCATCGACAGTCACATCAAGCGGCTTCGCAAGAAGTTCAAGGCCGTCGATGATGACTTCGAGATGATCGAAACCCTTTACGGAGTCGGATATCGGTTCCGCGAAGCATGAATTGATGCATGTCGCCCAAAAGTGGTCCCGGTTTTGGGACAACGACATGCTCAAAACTAAAAACTGAGCGGGGGCTGCTATTCGATGGCAGTGGACGTAGAGCGAGTGAGACGGACGGGCGCCCGGCGCCCGTCGCGGATTCTGCCGGCATTCCTGTCGAGAATCACGGTGCCGATGCGCCGCTTCCTCGGCCACCACATCTTTTCCAGCCTGACGCGACGCATTCTCTTCCTCAACCTCGCCGGCCTGGCCGTCCTGGTCACCGGCATTCTCTACCTCAACACGTTTCGCGACGGGCTGATCGATGCCCGCGTCGAAAGCCTGATGACCCAGGGCGAGATCATCGCTGGCGCGATCGCGGCATCGGCGACGGTCGAGACCGATTCGATCAGCATCGATCCGGAAAAGCTGCTGGAACTGCAGGCCGGCGAAAGCCTGGGGCCCGGCTCCGATCAGCTCGACAATCTGGATTTTCCGATCAATCCGGAGCGCGTCGCGCCGGTGCTCAGGCGGTTGATTTCGCCGACACGGACGCGCGCCCGCATCTATGACCGCGACGCCAATCTGCTGCTCGATTCCCGCCATCTCTATTCGCGCGGCCAGATCCTTCGCTACGATCTGCCGCCGACCGACAAGGAAGAGCCCGACCTTCTGGAACGTATCCAGAAATTCGTCTTCGACTTCTTCCGCAACACCGCGCTGCCGGTCTACCATGAACAGCCGGGCGGCAATGGCGCTGCATTTCCGGAGGTGGTCAAGGCGCTTACCGGCAGCCCGTCGACCATCGTGCGGATCTCCGAACAGGGCGAGCAGATTGTTTCGGTCGCCGTGCCGATCCAGCGCTTCCGCGCCGTCCTCGGCGTGCTGATGCTGTCGACGGAAGGCGGCGACATCGACAAGATCGTCGCGGCCGAGCGCAAGGCGATCCTGCGCGTCTTCGGCATCGCCGCCCTTGTCACCGCCATCCTGTCGATGCTGCTCGCCTCGACCATCGCCAACCCGCTGCGCCGGCTGTCGGCGGCGGCGGTCAGGGTGCGGCGCGGCGTCAAGAATCGCGAGGAAATCCCGGACTTCTCCGACCGGCAGGACGAGATCGGCAATCTGTCGATCGCCGTGCGCGACATGACCAATGCGCTCTACGCCCGCATCGAGGCGATCGAAAGTTTCGCGGCTGATGTCTCGCACGAATTGAAGAACCCGCTGACCTCGCTGCGCAGCGCGGTGGAGACCCTGCCGCTGGCCAAGAACGACACGTCGCGCGGCCGGCTGATGGAGATCATCCAGCACGACGTCAGGCGGCTGGACCGTCTCATCACCGACATTTCCGACGCCTCCCGTCTTGACGCCGAGCTCGCGCGGGAAGACGCAGGAACCGTGGATCTCAAGAAATTCATCACGGATCTGGTCGACGTTTCGCGCACGGCGACGCGCAACAAGAAGACGGTCGAGATCGAATTCAAGGTCGCCAAGCTGCCGCAGGGCGTCAAAGGCTACTTCGTCGCCGGTCATGATCTGAGGATCGGCCAGGTCATCACCAATCTGATCGAGAATGCCCGCTCCTTCGTTCCTGAAGAGCGCGGCCACATTGCCATATCTCTGGCGCGCGCCGGCAAGGTCAACATCATCACCGTCGACGACAATGGTCCCGGTATAAGGGCCGACAACATCGACCGCATCTTCGAACGCTTCTACACCGACCGGCCGGCCGGCGAGGCGTTCGGCCAGAATTCAGGCCTCGGCCTGTCGATCAGCAGGCAGATCGTCGAAGCCCATGGCGGCACGCTGACCGCCGAGAACATCCCGGGCACCAAACCCGGCGAGATCAAGGGCGCGCGCTTCGTCGTGACACTGCCGGCCGAAGGCTGACGCATGATCCAAAAAGTGGGTACCGGTTTTCGGAACAAGATCATGCGTAAACCAAAAAGCATGATCCCGAAAAAAAGTGGGGACCGGGTTTCGGACAAGATCATGCCTGATCCGACTGTGCAGGCTGAGAACATTCACGGCACGGCGATCCTGATCGGCGAGCGTGGTGTCCTTATCACGGGACCGTCCGGCTCGGGCAAGACGACGCTGGCTCTCGCCCTCATCGATCATTGTCGCCGGCATGGATTGTTTTCGCGGCTGATCGGTGACGACAGGCTCCTCGCCGCCGATCACGCGGGGCGGCTGGTCTGCCGGGTGCCCAGCCCCATCGCCGGCCTCGCCGAGGTGCCTGGATTCGGCCCGCGGCCATTGTTGTTCGAGCCCGGCGGCGTGATCGACCTTCGCGTCCGGCTGGTGCCAGCAAGCGAGGTGGCCCGCTTCCAGGAAGATGTCAGCGAGCCCATTGCGGGCTGTCCGGTGCCGCGCATTGATCTTGCCGAACGCAATGTTCCGGCGGCCTTGCCGGCCGTGATGGCGCGGCTGCTAATTGCGCCTTTCGTATAATCCAATTTCAAATTTTTGCTGCAATGCGTCAAAATGGCCTGCGCCGGTGCAATTTTGGGCTTGTCAACGCGCCTCGCGTCGACAAGATAGCGCTCCCGCCGCCTGCATGGCCGGCGAGCATGAAACGCCTATGAAGCGGCGATGACGGGAGCCACCAAAGAATGATCGGACTCGTGCTTGTAACGCACGGTCAACTGGCCGCCGAATTCCGCCATGCCGTGGAACATGTCGTCGGGCCACAAGACAGTTTCGAGACCGTGGCGATCGGCGCTGATGACGATATGGAGCAGCGCCGCAGCGACATCGTCGATGCCGTTGCCCGTGTCGACACCGGGGCAGGCGTCATCGTTTTGACCGATATGTTCGGCGGCACGCCCTCCAATCTCGCCATTTCGGTGATGGAATCCGGTCGTACCGAAGTCATTGCCGGCATGAACCTGCCGATGCTGATCAAGCTGTCCAGCATTCGCAAGGGCGACAATATGAGCGTAGCGCTGGACGAGGCGCAGGCGGCCGGCCGCAAATACATCAATGTCGCCAGCCAGCTGCTGAGCAGCAAATGAACGCGCTGTCGGCCAAGAAGGGTGACATCGTCCGGGAATTTCCAATCGTCAACCAGCGTGGCCTGCATGCCCGCGCCTCGGCGAAGTTCGTTCAGGTCGCCAGCGGCTTCGACGCCTCCGTCCAGGTCGAGAAGGACGGCGTCACGGTTGGCGGCACCTCGATCATGGGCCTCATGATGCTGGCGGCGAGCCCCGGCTTTTCGATCCGCGTCACCGCCAGCGGCCCGGAGGCCGAGCAGGTGATCGACGCACTGGAGCAACTGGTCGCCTCCCGCTTCGGCGAGGAGTCCTGACGCCCAGAGCACCGCGCGTCCTTTGGGCATGGTGCTTCCGAAAATCGATTCCGGTTTCGCGCCGGTGCGCCTCCGAAGACATGTACGGATAAAGATTTCTTTATATCCCATTGTCGTCCGACCGACGATCTGCTAGTCAGGCCGGCAACTCGCGCCCTTCGACACGCCTTCCGGCGCGGGCGCATCCCGAAGACAATTCACATCGGAGCACTGCCATGACGGGTAGCAATGACTGTGTGGTCGCCGACATCTCGCTTGCCGGCTGGGGCCGCAAGGAGATCGACATCGCTGAGACCGAAATGCCGGGCCTGATGGCCTGCCGCGAAGAATTCGGCAAGGCGCAGCCGCTCAAGGGCGCGCGCATCACCGGTTCGCTGCACATGACCATCCAGACGGCGGTGCTGATCGAAACGCTGAAGGCGCTCGGCGCCGATATCCGGTGGGCCTCCTGCAACATCTTCTCGACCCAGGACCATGCGGCCGCGGCCATCGCCGAGGCCGGCATTCCGGTCTTCGCCGTCAAGGGCGAGACGCTCGAGGACTACTGGGTCTACACCGACAAGATCTTCCAGTGGGCCGATGGCGGCACCTCCAACATGATCCTCGACGATGGCGGCGACGCCACCATGTACATCCTGATCGGCGCGCGTGCCGAAGCCGGCGAGGATGTGCTCTCCAATCCGGGCAGCGAGGAGGAAGAAATCCTGTTTGCCCAGATCAAGAAGCGGATGGCGGCATCGCCCGGTTTCTTCACCAAGCAGAAGGAAGCGATCCGCGGCGTCACCGAAGAGACCACCACCGGCGTCAACCGGCTCTATCAGTTGCAGAAGAAGGGCCTGCTGCCGTTTCCGGCGATCAACGTCAACGATAGCGTGACCAAGTCGAAATTCGACAACAAATATGGCTGCAAGGAATCGCTGGTCGACGGCATTCGCCGCGGCACCGACACGATGATGGCCGGCAAGGTTGCGGTCGTCTGTGGCTATGGCGACGTCGGCAAAGGCTCTTCGGCATCGCTCAAGGGCGCCGGCGCCCGCGTCAAGGTCACCGAGGTCGATCCGATCTGCGCATTGCAGGCGGCGATGGACGGCTTCGAAGTCGTCACGCTCGAAGATGCCGCCCCGACCGCCGACATTATCATCACCACCACCGGCAACAAGGATGTCGTCACCATCGACCACATGCGGGCGATGAAGGACATGGTGATCGTCGGCAATATCGGCCACTTCGATAACGAGATCCAGGTGGCGTCGCTGCGCAACCTGAAGTGGACCAACATCAAGCCGCAGGTCGACATGATCACCTTCCCGGACGGCAAGCGGATGATCCTTTTGTCCGAAGGTCGCCTGCTCAATCTCGGCAACGCCACCGGCCACCCGAGCTTCGTCATGTCGGCGTCCTTCACCAACCAGGTGCTGGCCCAGATCGAGCTGTACACCAAGCCCGGCCAGTATCAGAACCAGGTCTATGTGCTGCCGAAGCATCTCGATGAAAAGGTCGCGCGCCTGCATCTCGACAAGCTCGGCGCCCGGCTTACCGAACTATCCGGCGAACAGGCCGCCTATATCGGCGTGACCCCGCAGGGACCGTTCAAGCCGGAACACTACCGCTATTAACCACAGCGGAAATTACCACTAGATATTGATGCCGGGCGATTGACTTTTCGCCCGGCTTTATTTTTGCGCTGATTGATTCTTCACGCCGATTCGCGCAAGCGCTATGGTGCTGATTCGCGGGTCCGGGGACGAGGGCCGACACCCGCATCAGGGCGGTCTTGCATTCAGGCGGCGAAGAGGACCAGGACATGCCGGGGGATTACCCGCCTTGCGCGGGACAGGCCGTTTCCGGCGGCCACAACGATTCGGTGACCATGGGTTCCGCTGCCAG
Organism: Mesorhizobium sp. WSM4842; assembly: GCF_055901575.1. Lineage (NCBI taxonomy): Bacteria > Pseudomonadati > Pseudomonadota > Alphaproteobacteria > Hyphomicrobiales > Phyllobacteriaceae > Mesorhizobium > Mesorhizobium sp. WSM4842. The sequence goes on along the minus strand of NZ_CM148372.1, from coordinate 518,278 downwards.
AGGCGGAAGCCTCTTATGGCGCGCTGGCAGCCGCGTCGGAAAATTGCTTGCTTCTTCCGCGCTCGTCGGTCCGCTGCTTGGCCTTTCGGCACATGCTGGACCCGCTGCTGCGTCCAAAGCCGGGCTGTCGGTCAGCACGGTCGAGGTCATGCAACTCGCGATGTTTGTCGGCGTCATGGGTGCCGCACTTGTCTCGGCCATTTTCCTGATCCGCGAACGGGCGCGCACCTCGGCGCAGAATGTCGAACTCAGAGCCCGCCTGGCCGACGTCAACGCTGCGCTGCAGCGCTCCGAGGCGCTGCTCAACCTGCGCGGCCAGCGTGTCGTCGTATGGGCCTCGGAAAACAAAAAGCCCGAGCTCGTCGGGACATTGCCCGTTGAAAGCGGCGCTCCGGAAGACCGTGCCGCCTTCCTCGCCTTCGGCCGTTGGCTGATGCCGCGCTCGGCGGCGGCGCTCGAAAATGCCGTGGCGGGGCTGCGGGAAAAGGCGAAGCCGTTCGATCTCGTCATCGAATCGCAGGCCGGTGCGCCGCTCGAAGTGCACGGGCGCAAGAGCGCAGCACACGTGGTCGTCCGCTTCGTCTCGCTTTCAGAAACGCAGCGAAGCGAGGCCAGGCTGAAAATCGAGAACCAGCGTCTCGCCGCCGACTATGACACCATGCTCGGCCTTCTCAACGCACTCAGCATGCCAGCATGGCTGCGCACGGCGAACGGGCGGCTGAAATGGGTCAACCGCGCCTATGCCAAGGCGGTCGAGGCGGAAAACGCCGAAGCTGCAGTTCGCGACGCGAAGGAATTCCTGGGTGGCCAGGCGCGCGAAGCAATCGCTGCGCAGCACAAGTCGCATCCCGTCTTCGAGCAGGCGCTTTCCACCGTGATCGAAGGCGACCGCCGCATGTTCGCCGTGACCGACTTCGCTGGCGCCGACGGCTCGGCGGGTCTTGCCTGCGACACCAGCGCCATCGAAACCATCCGTAACGAATATGAGCGGACCGTGCGGAGCCACGCCGACACGCTCGATCAGCTCAACACCGCCGTGGCGATTTTCGATACCGACGAAAAGCTGCGGTTTTTCAACCAGGCGTTCCAGAAACTATGGGGTCTCGACAGCGGCTTCCTGCACAGCGCTCCCGACAACGCCTTGTTGCTCGATCGGCTGCGCAGCGAAGGCAAGATCGCCGAGCAACCCGAATGGCGGCGCTGGAAGGAAAGCCTGCTTGGCGCCTATCGCGCGGTCGAGTCGCAGGAACATTGGTGGCATCTGCCGGACGGCAAGACCATCCGCGTCGTCGCCAATCCGCAACCCAAGGGCGGCGTGACCTGGGTATTCGAGAACCTGACCGAGAAGATGGACCTTGAAAGCCGCTATCAGACCGCGGTGCGGGTTCAGGGCGAGACGCTCGACAATCTTGCCGAAGGCGTGGCCGTGTTCGGCCCGGACGGCAGGCTCAGATTGTCGAACCCGGCATTCGCAGCACTTTGGGGGCTGGACGCTGACGCCGCCAAGCCCAACATTCACGTCTCCACGATCCGCGATCTGTGCGACCGGCGCGCCGCCGACAGCCCCTGGCGCGGGTTCGTTGCCGCCATCACCGGTTTCGACGACGAGCGCCGCGACCGCCACGGCCAGACCGAGCTGAACAACGGCACCGTGCTGCGCTACGCGATGATCCCGCTGCCAAACGGGCAGGTGATGATGACCTTCGTCGACGTCACCGACAGCGTCAATGTCGAGCGTGCGCTGAAGGACAAGAACGAGGCGCTGGAAAAATCCGACCAGCTCAAGAACGAGTTCGTGCAGCACGTCTCCTACGAATTGCGCTCGCCGCTGACCAACATCATTGGCTTCACCGAGCTTCTTTCGCTGCCGTCGACCGGGCCATTGAGCCAGAAGCAGCGCGAATATGTCGAGCATGTCGGCTCGTCTTCCGCGGTCCTGCTCACCATCGTCAATGACATCCTCGACCTGGCAACCGTGGATGCCGGGATCATGGAGCTCGACATCTCCGAAGTTCACGTCGACCGGACCATCGCCGCCGCCGCCGAACTTGTTGCCGACCGGCTGGAAGAGCATTCGATCAGGCTCAAGATCGACGCGGCCACCGCGCCAAAGACGTTCCACGGCGATGAAATCCGCATCCGCCAGATCCTCTACAATCTGCTGAGCAATGCCGCGAACTACGCTCCGGAGGCGAGCACCATCACGCTCGCCTGTCGCTCGCTTGCCGAAGGCGTGGAATTCTCCGTTCACGACGATGGTCCCGGCATGCCGCCCGACCTGCTCGATTCGGTGTTCCGGCGTTTCGAACCGCGCACCAATGGCGGCCGCCGGCGCGGCGCCGGCCTCGGTCTGTCGATCGTCAAGAGCTTTGTCGAGCTGCATGGCGGCAGCGTCCGCATTGAGACCGGCAACTACAAGGGCACCACCGTCATTTGTGCCTTTCCGGATACGCCGTCCGGCATCCGCGCGGCGGCCGAGTAGCGCGCTCGATGACAGGCGTGGTGCTGGAGCGTTTTCTCGCCGACGAGGCTGCGACCGCAAGGCTGGGCGAGGATCTGGCCATGTCGCTGCGCCCCGGCGACGTGCTGGCGCTCAAAGGCGATCTCGGCGCCGGCAAGTCGAGTTTGGCGCGGGCGCTGATCAGGGCAATGACCGACGATGCCGGTCTCGACGTGCCGAGCCCGACCTTCACGCTCGTCCAGAGCTATGAGGCGCGTGTTCCCGTCCATCATTTCGACCTCTATCGCCTGTCCTCGGCGTCCGAACTGGACGAACTGGGTTTCGACGAGGCGCTGGCGCAAGGCGCTGCCCTGGTCGAATGGCCGGAACGGGCAGAGGCCTATTTGCCAAAGACTTCGGTTCTGATCGAACTGGTCCATCAGGACGACGGACGCCTGGCGAGATTGTCGGGACAAGGCGCTGCCGTCGAGCGAGCGGCACGATCGCTGGCCATGCGCGAGTTTCTCGAAAGAGCTGGCTGGGGTGAAGCGCAAAGACGCTATTTTATCGGCGACGCCTCGGCCCGCTCCTATGAGATCGTCTCGCTGGCCGGCCTGCCGCCGCGCGTGCTGATGAACTCGCCGCGGCTAGTGCTCGGGCCGCCGGTCCGCGACGGCAAGCCCTATGCGGTGATCGCCCGCACCGCGCAATCGGTCGCGGCCTTCGTCGCCGTCGATCGGGCATTGCGGGCCGGTGGCGTCAGCGCCCCGGAAATCCACGCGCAGGATCTGGACCAGGGCTTTCTTCTGCTGGAGCATCTTGGCTCGGAGGGATTTCTCGGCCAGCACGGTCAGCCGGCGGCGGAGCGCTACGCGGCGGCTGCCGAACTGCTTGCCATGATGCACGGCAAGGCATGGCCCGATCGCATCGAGGCCGCGCCCGGTGTGTTTCACGACGTGCCGCCTTTCGACCGCGACGCCATGATGATCGAAGCCGAATTGCTGCTCGACTGGTATGTGCCGGCGATATCAGGCGCCCCGGCAAGCGATGCATTGCGCGCCGGCTATACAAAGGAATGGAATGCGGTTCTCGACCGGTTGGAGGGGCGCGAATACACGCTCATGCTGCGCGACTTTCATTCGCCCAACATCATCTGGCGCGGCGAGCGTACCGGTCACGATCGCCTCGGCATCGTCGATGTCCAGGACGCGCTGATCGGCCCGTCCGCCTACGATCTCGCCTCGCTGGCCATGGATGCGCGCGTCACGCTTTCGCCTGAGATCGAGCGGCGAACGCTCGACGCCTATATCGCCGCGCGCCATAAGGCTGGCGCCTTTAACGAAGACGAATTCGTCGAGACCTATGCGATCATGGCTGCGCAGCGCAATTCGAAGATTCTCGGCATTTTCGTCCGGCTCGAAAAGCGCGACGGCAAGCCCTATTATCTGAAACACCTGCCGCGCATTCGCGATTATCTCCGGCGGGCGCTGGCGCATCCCGGGCTGGCCAGCTTGCGGGATTTCTATACCACCCACGGCCTACTGGAGGAACGGTCGCTGTGACGACACGCCTCAAAACCGCAATGGTGCTTGCCGCCGGGCTCGGAAAGCGCATGCGGCCAATCACCGACACAATGCCGAAGCCGCTGGTCAAGATATCAGGCAAGACGTTGCTCGACTGGAGCCTGGACAGCCTGGCTCGTGCCGGCGTCGACAAGGCCATGGTCAACGTCCATTATTTTCCCGAGCAGATCGTCGCCCACGTCGCCGCGCGCCGCGCGCCGCGCGTCGTCATTTCCGACGAAAGCGAAAGACTGCTCGATTCCGCCGGCGGTATCGTCCATGCTTTGCCGGAACTGGGAGGGGCTCCCTTTTACATCGTCAATGCCGACACCTTCTGGATCGATAGCGGCGTGCCCAACCTTGCCCGCCTCGCCCTTGCATGGGACGCGGCGAGAATGGATATTCTGCTGATGCTCGCGGACCCCCAGTCAGCAACCGGACACAGCGGCGGCACCGATTTCCTGATGGCGCCGGACGGCGCCTTGCGGCGTTCGAAAGGTGACCCGACAGGCCTGATCTATGCCGGCGCGGCGATCGTCCATCCCAGGCTTTTCAAGGATGCGCCGGCCGGCCCACACTCGCTCAACGCCTATTTCGATGCGGCCATCGCAGCCGGCCGCCTGTACGGCATGGTGATGCACGGCCATTGGATCACCGTCGGCACGCCCGACGCCATTCCGCTTGCGGAAGCGGCCGTTGCCACCGCTCTTGCTGAGTCGCCCGGCACTCTTACCGAGTTGACCAGCGCTCTCACCGAGTTGAAATGAGCGGCTCCCGCCGCGTTTTCTCGATCCCGCCCGGAGCGCCGTTTCTGCCGACGCTGGCCGAGGCCCTGCTGTCAGGGCGCCTCGTTTCCGGTTTCAGCTTCGACGGCGACCCGCTGGCGCTGGCCGACGCCACCATCTACGTGCCGACGCGCCGAGCCGCACGGGCGCTGCGCGGCGTATTCGTCGACCGTCTCGGCGGCCGCTCGGCGATTCTGCCGGTCATCCGCCCGCTCGGCGAGTTCGACGAGGACGAAGCTTCATTCGAGGCCGACGCGTCGGCCGCCATCGAGCTCGCACCGCCGATCGCCGCGATCGAGCGCCTGCTGCTGCTGGCGCCGCTGGTCCGCGCCTGGAAACGCCGCCTGCCGGCGCATGTCGCGGCACTTTTCGACGAAGAGATCGTCGTGCCGGCCTCCGCCGCCGACGCCATCTGGCTGGCGCGCGACCTGGCTCGGCTGATGGACGAGATCGAGACGGAAGGTACGGACTGGACCAAGCTCGCCGATCTGGTGACCGGCAACCTCGCCGGCTGGTGGCAAGTGACGCTCGATTTCCTGAGCATCGTCACCGAAAACTGGCCCAACCTCCTCGAGGAACGCAATCGCTCCAACCCGGCCGCGCATCGCAATGCGCTGATAAGGCTGGAAGCAGCACGGCTGAAGCGCAATCCGCCGGCCGGACCGGTGATCGCCGCCGGCTCCACCGGGTCTATTCCCGCCACCGCCGAACTGCTCGCGGTGATCGCCGGCCTGCCCAGCGGCGCGGTCGTGCTGCCCGGCCTCGACCTGATGCTGGATGAGCCGTCATTCCAGGCAATTGCGGCGCCCGGCGCGCGGCCGGCCTTGCTCGGCCATCCGCAATACGGCCTGGCAAAACTGATTGGCAAGATCGGCGTGCTGCGCGGCGATGTCGAGGAGATCGCCATTGCCAAAAGGCCGCTCACGCTGCGCGCCGCCCTTGTCGGCGAGGCGCTGCGGCCTGCCGAAACCACTGAGCTGTGGGCCGAGACGCGCGCCGGTTTCGCCGCCGGTGACATCATTGACGCCTTCGTCGACGTGACGCTTCTCGAAGCCGCCGGCGAACGCGACGAAGCCGTAGCGATCGCCGTCGCGCTCAAACGTGCCGTCGAACACCCCGGCCAGCGCGCTGCACTCGTCACCGGCGACCGCGCCCTGGCGCGGCGCGTCTCAGTCGAGCTCTTGCGCTTTGGCGTCGTCGCCGACGATTCGGGCGGCACGCCGCTCGCCAACACGCCTGCCGCCAGCCTGCTCAGGTTGGCGCTTCAGGCTGTGTTCCGTCCTGGCGACCCGGTCGCCCTGCTGTCGCTGCTCAAGCACCCGCTGCTTGGCCTCGGCCTGGAACGCGCAAGCGTCCGTCGTGCGGCGGAGATCGTCGAACTGGTGGCGCTGCGCGGCGGCACCGGCCGCCCCGACATCGCATTGCTGCCTGAGCTCTTCGAGGCCCGTCTCACCGGCGTGGGCAACGGCACCCGCCCGCCTTTCTGGTTCTCCCGCCTGACTGTGCGAAACATCGAGGGCGCCCGCGAATTGCTCATCCGCCTTGCCGCCGCGCTGGCGCCGCTGATCGCCTTTCGCAGTCAAGCCGAAACAGATCTTGCCGAATTGACCCGGGCCAACGTCGTCGCGCTCGAAAGTCTTGGCCGCACCGCGGATGGTAGCCTGAGCGAGCTCTATGCCGGCGATGCCGGCGAAAAGCTAACCGAGCTCTTGCGCGGGCTGGTCGCTGCCTCGGCGTCGTTCTCCTTCGCGGCGGACGAATGGCCTGACGTGATGGAGGCGCTGATCGCGCCCGAAACCGTCAAGCCGGCACAAGGCACCGACAGGAACATCGCCATCTGGGGTGCGCTGGAAGCCCGGTTGCAGAACGTCGACACGCTGGTCATTGGCGGGCTCAACGAGGGCGTGTGGCCGCGCAAGCCGGAAAGCGACCGCTTCATGTCGCGGCTGATGAAGACCGGCATCGATCTCGAACCGCCCGAACGGCGCATCGGCTTGGCCGCCCATGATTTCCAGATGGCGATGGGGGCGAAGAAAGTGGTGCTGGCGCGCTCCGCCCGCTCGGGCGACGCGCCGGCGGTGCCGTCGCGCTGGCTGCAACGCCTCCTGACCTTCATCGGCAAGGACCATGCGGCGGTGCTTCGCCGGCGTGGTGATGAATTCCTGTCCTGGGCCCGTGCGCTCGATGCCGGCGAAAGAAGAGACTTCGCGCCGCGACCGCAGCCGAAGCCGCCGCTGGCTGTGCGGCCTCAGCATTTCTCCGTCACCGAGATCGAGACGCTGCGGCGCGACCCTTACGCAGTCTATGCCAGGAGGATTCTTGGCCTGATGCCGCTCGATCCGGTCATCCGCGACCCGGGCGCCGCCGAGCGCGGCACGCTGTTTCACGCCATCCTGCATCTTTTCTCGCGGATAGTGGCCGATCCGCTTGTGCCGGAGGCGCTGGACGGCCTCATCGCCGCCGGCCGCCAATGCTTTGCCGAGGCGGCCCTTCCTCCCGATGTCGAGGCGGTGTGGTGGCCACGCTTCGAAAAGCTCGCCGCCGGCATCATCAAATGGGAGCGCGGCCGCGCCTTCGCCGTGACACGGCGCCACGCCGAGGAGCGCGCCGAGAAAACCGGCGTCGGCCAGTCCGGCGTGACGCTGTCCGGCTATGCCGATCGCGTCGATCTCCTGGCTGGCGGCATGGCTGACATCCTGGACTACAAGACCGGCTCCTCGCCGTCCAAGGCGCAGGCCCATACGCTGCTTTCGCCGCAATTGGCGCTCGAGGGCGCGCTGCTCAGGCGCGGCGCCTTCAAAGGGCTTGGCGCGCGTGAGCCGTCGCAGCTGGCCTTCATCAGGCTGAAGCCGAACGGCGAGGTATTCGAGGAATCCATCCTCGAATACAACCGCAAGCCGCGAACCGCCGCCGATCTCGCCGAGGAGGCCTGGGCGCGGCTCGAAAAACTGCTGATCCATTATGCCGACCCGACGACCGGCTATTTGTCACGCGCGCTGCCGTTCCGCGAGGGCGAGACCGACGGCGATTACGACCATCTCGCCCGCGTGCTCGAATGGTCCGCCGGCGGCGACGCCGACGACGAAGGAGGGGAGGCATGAAGAAGGCCTATCCCATCCCGACCGACACCGCCGCCAGCCAGGCAAGCGCCTCCGACCCGAAAAATTCCGCCTGGGTGTCGGCCAATGCCGGATCGGGCAAGACCCATGTGCTGGCCCAGCGCGTCATCAGGCTCTTGCTGCGCGGCACCGATCCATCGAAGATCCTGTGCCTGACCTACACCCGCGCCGCCGCCGCCAATATGTCGAACCGGGTGTTTTCGACGCTGTCCGAATGGACGGCGCTTGGCGACGCCGAACTGGCAACAAAGATAGCGGCGCTGGACGGCCGCCAACCCGATCGCGAAACCATGCGCCGCGCCCGCCGGCTGTTCGCCGAGGCGCTGGAGACACCGGGCGGGCTGAAGATCCAGACCGTCCACGCTTTCTGCGAATCGGTGCTGCACCAGTTTCCGCTAGAGGCCAACATACCGGCCCATTTCGAAATGCTCGATCCGCAGATGGAGGCGTCGCTCTTCGCCGCCGCCCGCCGTGACATGATCTCGGGCACGGCCGCCGGCGATGCGGGACTGGCCGAGGCATTCGCCACCATTCTGGAGCGCGGCGGCGAACATGGGCTCGACGCGTTGCTGGCCGAGATCGTGCGCAAGCGCGACGGCTTGCGCGCCTTCATCAGCGCGGCCGGCGGCGATGGTTTCCGGGCGCTCTTCGACGAGTTTAGGTTTCGTGCCGGCATTACCGCCGAAGGCCTGGCGGCGTCCGTCTGGCCGCTGCCGGGCTTCCTGCCGGACTATTTCGTCACCTTTGCCCGCGCTGCCGAAGCCGCCGATGCCCGCATCGTGCTGAACAATTTGCTGCCCTACGCCCATCTTGCCTTCGCCGAGAATGATCCGGTTCGCCGGCTGCAATTGCTGGCAAAAGCCTTCCTGCGGGCGGATGGCGAGCCTTATGAGCCGGCAAAGACGTTCAAGAAAGCGTTGCTCGACCGGCTGCCGGATCTTGCCGAGCGCTATCAGGCGGCGGCCGATGCCATCCTCGAAATCTCCGATCGGCTGGCCTTGTTCAGGATGGTCGAGGGCACACTTGCCGCGCTGACCATCGCCGACTGGCTGATCGCCCGCTACGAGCATTTGAAGCGCGCGCGCGGCTTTCTCGACTTCAACGACCTCATCACCCGAACGGTCAATCTCCTGGCGCGGCCCGATGCCGGTCCATGGGTTCAATACAAGCTCGACCAAGGCATCGACCATATCCTGCTCGACGAGGCGCAGGACACCAGTCCCGACCAATGGGAGGTGGTGAAGCGGCTGGCCGAGGAATTCTTTGCCGGGCTCGGCGCGCGCGACGCGGTTCACCGCACGGTCTTTGCCGTCGGCGACGAAAAGCAGTCGATCTATTCCTTTCAAGGAGCGGCGCCCGATTCCTTCGCCGAGTCAAGGCTGCTGTTTTCCGGAAGGGTGCGCGACGCCAACGCCGCCTTCGCCGATCTCAAGCTGACCTGGTCCTTCCGCTCGACCGACGACGTGCTTGCGGCGGTGGACCGTGTCTTTGCCGACCCGGTCGTGCGGCGCGGCATCAGCCACGATCCCGATCCGCTGAACCACAAGGCGATCCGCACCGATGCGCCGGGCTATGTCGAGGTCTGGCCGTCGATCGGTGCCGACGTCGTCGACGAGCCCGACGACTGGACACAAGCCGTCGACCACGCCCATGCGCCGGCGGTGCGTGTCGCCGAAAACGTCGCGGCGACCATTGCCGGCTGGATCGGCGCCGGCGAGATCATCGAAGGCCGCGGCAAGAAGCTTCGGCCCGGCGATGTGCTGGTGCTGGTGCGCAAGCGCGATCGTTTCGTCCATGCGCTGACGCGCGCACTGAAGCGCCGCGACATACCGGTCGCAGGCGCCGACCGGCTCAGCCTGCCCGGCCATATCGCGGTAAAGGACCTGATCGCGCTCGGCCACTTTCTTGTCCAGCCTGAGGACGATCTGTCGCTTGCCGCCGTGCTGCGCAGCCCGATTTTCGATATTTCGGAAGAGATGCTTTTCGCGCTCGCCGGCGAGCGGCCGTCCGGCCTCTCAGTGATCGCTTCGCTCAGGCAGCAAGCCGGCGAAAGCGCCGCCTTGGCCGCAATCGTTGCCCAACTCGACACATGGTCTGATGAGGCCGCATTCAAGCCGGTGTTCGAATTCTATGCCGGGGCTCTCGCCCGCGACGGCCTGCGCAAGAAGATGATCGCGCGGCTCGGGCCGGAAGCCGGCGACATCCTCGATGAGTTCCTGAGCTTCTGCCTGGCCGAGGAACGGACCGGCCTGCCGGGACTGGAATCCTTCCTGTCGACGCTGGAAAATGCCGGCCCCGAGATCAAGCGTGAAATGGACCAGACCCGCGACGAGGTTCGCGTCATGACCGTGCATGCCGCCAAGGGCCTGGAGGCGCCTGTCGTGTTCCTGGTCGATGGTGGCTCGGCACCGTTTAGCGACCAGCATCTGCCGAGACTGATGCCGTTCGATGGCTCGGGCGACCATTGGGACGGCAAGGGCTATCTCTGGCGCTCGGCCAGCGATGTCGCCAATGGATTTTCGCGGGCCGCTTCGGTCCGCGCTCGCGAGCTGGCCGACGACGAATACCGCCGGCTGCTCTATGTCGGCATGACCCGCGCCGAGGACCGGCTGATCGTCTGCGGCTATCACGGCAAGCGGGCACCGAACGCCGGCACCTGGCATTCGATCGTCAGCCGCGCGCTGGTCGGCGCCCGCGAAAGCATCGAGCGGCAGCACCCCGCCACCGGCGAGACCGTGCATCGCTTTCACGTGACAAAATTGCCGCCCGTCGCACTGGCGGCCGCCGAAGAGGCGCGGCAGGCGCTACAGTTCGAGCCGTTGCCGAAGACCCTGTTCCAGCCCTTGCCGCCGTTCGAGGATCTGCCGCGGCCGCTGTCGCCGTCCGGTGCCTCGGCATTGATCGACGAGGCCAGGGAAGCGGTAATCGACACCGGCTCGCCGGTGCTGGACACCGAGGCGGAGCCTGGCTTTGCCGTGATCCGGGGGCTGGCGCTGCACAAATTGTTGCAGATGCTGCCCGGCATTGCGGAGGCCGAACGCCGCGATGCCGCTGAGCGCTATCTCAGGCGCGCCGGGGCGCAATGGCCTGAAACCGAGCGCGACAAGGCCTTGGCCTCGGTGGCAGCGATCCTTGCCGACAGCCGTTTCGATCAGCTGTTTGCGCCGAATTCACGCGCTGAAGTCGCGGTCATGGGCAGCCTGAAGGTCAAGGGCAAGCTGCGCTCGATCTCCGGCAAGATCGACCGGCTGGCGGTCACATCAGGCAAGGTGTCGATCGTCGACTACAAGACCAACCGGCCGGAGCCTGCAACCCCGTCGGACGTTCCACCGGCCTATGTCCTGCAGCTCGCTCTCTATCGCGCGCTCCTGCAGCCGCTTTATCCAGGGCATGAGGTCTCGGCGGCGCTGCTGTTCACTGAAGCACCACGCTTGATCGAGCTGCCGCCGGCGGCGATGGACGACGCCCTTGCCCGACTCACGGGAGCGTGACACAACGGCTGCTTGAAGAAGGGCGCGACCACCACCACATTTGGTGCGACAATAACTCTCGAAAGGATTTTCGCATGGCCACCGTCAAGGTCGACAAGAGCAATTTCCAGACCGATGTGCTTGATGCCAAGGAGCCGGTCGTGGTCGATTTCTGGGCGGAGTGGTGCGGGCCGTGCAAGATGATCGCGCCGGCGCTGGAAGACATCGCCATCGAACTCGGCAGCAAGGTCAAGATTGCCAAGCTCAATATTGACGAGAATCCCGAGCTTGCCGCGCAGTTCGGCGTGCGTTCGATCCCGACGCTGATGATCTTCAAGGGCGGCGAAATGGCCGACATGAAGGTCGGCGCCGCGCCGAAGACAGCGCTGTCGCACTGGATCAATGGCAATCTCGCTTGATCCGACCCTGAATCTCTGCATTCAAGCCCGGCCTCGCGCCGGGCTTTTTCGTGGCGTCATCTACAGCGCCGCGCGTCCTCTTGGACGCGCAAAGGACGCTGTAGGACTTGATCTTGCGCATGACCCAGAAAATCGAATCCGATTTTCTGGGTCATGCGCTGGTCCGCCCTGGCACTCGCCACTTGCCGCCTCATGCTCTTGTCTGGCTTAAAGCAGGAGAACGACATGACCGGATCCGCCAAGGCCACCGTCTTCATCGACAATGAGCGCGTCATCGTCACCGAATACCGCTTCGCCCCAGGCGACAACACCGGCTGGCACCGTCATGGCCACGATTATGTCATCGTGCCGCTGATGGACGGCAAGCTCAAGCTCCTGACCAAGGACGGCGAATCCTTCGCCGAAATGAAGAAGGGGGCGCCCTATTTCCGCAAGGAGGGCGTGGAGCATGACGTCATCAATGCTAATGAAGGCGAGTACGCCTTCATCGAGATCGAGCTGAAGTAATCCACCAAGGCCGTCTCAGGCCGCCAGGGCTGGAGGCGCGGTCACCAATCCGCGATACGATCGCCTCCGACGAACTGTGCACTTTTCTCGGTATATTCAAACAGTTCTATCTTCACGTCGTTAGGATCGCGAATCCATGCCTGGTAGGTATCATCGCACGCGTGTTTCTTTGAAGTGATATCAACGCCTTTCGACCTTACGTGGGCGATCGCGGCGTCAATGTTTTCCACTTCGAGGCAGAAGTGGTTGATCTGGTTCAAGTCGCTATAGCTGGCCTCATCTTTCTGGAACACCTCGATGTGGCTGCGGCTGCCGCAATTGAGGTAGAAACCGAAAATCTTGCCGTCGCGCAGGAAGTTGAACTGGGTGTCCATGCCGAGGACGTCCCGATAGAAGCTTCGCGTCACTTCGAGGTCATCCGCGAAGATGCAAACGTGAGCGAGCTGCTTTACCTTGATCATGACTGGCTCCTCGCGGTGATCTGACGAAGTCCGGCGTCATCGTGGCCTGGTGAACGCGCGCCTCAAGCCGGCGGCGTGCCGTTTTCGGCCAGCACCGCGCCGGCCAGATAGAGCGAGCCGCTGATCAGGATGCGCGGCGGCGGTCCGTCCCATGTGTCGCGCAGCAGCATCAGCGCATTGGCGACGGAGCTGACCGGTTCGGCCGACATGCCGGCTTCGACGGCGCGGATCGCCAGTTCGTCATTCGGCACGCTAGCCTCGCTGAGGCTCACCGGTACCGTGTAGACATGCCGCACCAGGCCGTTGAAGGCGCGGAAATAGCCGCTCTGGTCCTTGGTGTTGATCATGCCGGAAATCAGAAACAGCGGCCGCGGGTTCTTTTCCTCCTGCTCGGCAAGTGCTTCGGCGACGACCACGCCGGCGCCCGGATTGTGGCCGCCGTCGAGCCAGATGTCGGCGCCCTTCGGCGCCAGTTCCGTCAGCCTGCCTTGCGGCAACTTCTGCATCCGCCCCGGCCAGCTGACATTGGCCATCGCCTTGTCGGCGACGCGATGGCTGATCTCGAAGCCCGCCGCCTTGACCGCCGCAATCGCTGCCGCCGCATTGGCGAACTGGTGGCGCCCGGGCAGGCGCGGTGGCGACAGGTCCATCAATCCGTCTTCGTCCTGATAGACCATCCGGCCGTTCTCCTCGAAGGCGAGGAAATCCTGGCCATAGACGAAGGCGGGACAGTCGAGCCGCTCGGCGGTTTCGATAAGCACCTGCAGCGCCGTCTCGCTTTCCTGCGCGCCGATGACCACCGGGCAACCGCGCTTGATTATGCCGGCCTTTTCGGCGGCGATCAGTTCGACACGGTCGCCGAGATAGGATTCGTGGTCGAGCGAGACCGGCATGATCACCGACACCGCCGGCTCGCTGATGACATTGGTGGCGTCGAAGCGGCCGCCGAGGCCGACCTCGACGATGACGGCATCTGCCGGATGTTCGGAAAACAGCAGGAAGGTGACGGCGGTGAGGATTTCGAAGACGGTGATCTTCTGGCCTTCATTGGCCTTGGCGACGCGGGTGATGGCGTCGGCGAAGACCTTGTCCTCGACCAGCCTGCCGCCGCCATCGGCGGCCAGCCGGTAGCGCTCATGCCAGTTCACCAGATGTGGCGATGTGTGGACATGGACGCGGTGGCCGGCTGCTTCGAGCAGCGCCCGCGAAAACGCGGCGCAGGAGCCCTTGCCGTTGGTGCCGGCGATGTGGATGACCGGCGGCAAATGGTCCTGCGGCTTGCCAAGCTGCTCCAGCAGCCGTGAAATGCGGTCGAGGGAAAGATCGAAGCCCTTCGGATGAAGCGACATCAGGCTTTCGATTTCGCGGTCGGCGGCAAGCGTGGTCATGGGAGAATCCTAGCGCATGACCCCGAAAATCGAAAATCGATTTTCGGAAAGGATCATGCGCGAAATCAAGATGCTACAGCGCCACAGATGGCGCGCAATCGCGGTTCGCGACGACGGATGTCGCGTCAGGCTTGCGGGCGTGCTTCCGCCGGGAGCGCCATCGGCGGCAGGATTTCCGGCTCCAGCGGCTTTTCTTCTTCCGGCAGCTTGAGCAGCATTTTCAGGAGCCGCGCGATCGTCTGGCGCATCTCCAGCCGCGACACCACCATGTCGACCATGCCGTGCTCCATCAGATACTCGGAGCGCTGGAAGCCGTCGGGCAGCTTTTCCCTGATGGTCTGCTCGATGACGCGCGGCCCGGCAAAGCCGATCAGCGCACCGGGCTCGGCGATGTGCACGTCACCCAGCATGGCGTAGGAGGCGGTGACGCCGCCGGTGGTCGGGTTGGTCAGGACGACAATATAGGGAAGACCGGCTTCCTTCAGTCGATCGACGCCGATCGTGGTTCTCGGCAATTGCATGAGCGACAGGATGCCTTCCTGCATGCGCGCGCCGCCGGATGCCGCGAACAGGATCAGCGGCCGCTTGCGTTGCACTGCGACCTCGAAGCCACGAACGATGGCGTCGCCGGCGGCCATGCCGAGCGAGCCACCCATGAAGGCGAAGTCCTGCACGGTCACCACCACCGGCAGGCCCTCGACGGTGCCCAGCGCATTGATGATCGCGTCCTCCAGCCCGGTCTTGGCCTTGGCGTCCTTCAGCCGGTCGGTGTAGCGCTTCTCGTCGCGGAATTTCAGCGGATCCTGCACCACCTTGGGGTTTTCGAGCATCTCGTACTTGCCGTCGTCGAAGAAGAATCTCAGCCGCTCTTTGGCCGAGATCTTCATGTGGTGGCCGGAGGACGGGATGACGAACTGGTTCTGCTCCAGGTCCTTGTGGAAGACCATCTCGCCGGTCTCCGGATCCTTGATCCAGAGGTTCTCAGGCATGTCGGTGCGCCGGCCGAGCATCGAATTGATCTTCGGGCGAACGTAGTTGGTGATCCAGTTCATCGCTTCGGCTCCTGTCCTGACGAAGAGTTAGACCATGATCCCGAAAAGTGGAAACCGGTTTTCGGTGGAGATCATGGTCAACCAGAAGATCAAGACTATTCGGCGGCAGCAAGGCGGGCCGCGCGCACGCCTTGCGAAAGCCCGCTGACCAGCGTGGCGACCGCCTCGGCCGGGTCGGCGGTCTTTTCGCCCTTCGGCCCCAGAACATTGGCGACGGCATTGACGATCGCGGTGCCGACGACGACGCCGTCGGCCGACGCCCCGATAATGCGCGCCTGCTCGGCGGTCTTGACGCCGAAGCCGACGCAGACCGGCAGGTCGGTATGGCCCTTGATGCGCCTGACCGCCGCCGCCACCTTGCCGGTGTCGGCAAGCGCCGAGCCGGTGATGCCGGTCATCGACACGTAATAGACGAAGCCGGAGGTATTTTGCAGCACCTTGGGCAGCCGCTTGTCGTCGGTGGTCGGCGTCGCCAGCCGGATGAAATTAATGCCGGCCTTCAGCGCCGGAATGCAAAGCTCCTCATCCATTTCCGGCGGCAGGTCGACGACGATCAGCCCGTCGATGCCGCTGGCCAGCGCATCCCTGAGGAAGCGGTCGACGCCGTGGATGTAGATCGGATTGTAGTAGCCCATCAAAACGATCGGGGTTTCATCGTCGGTGGCGCGGAATTCAGAAGCCATCCTCAGCGTCTTGACCAGCGTCTGGCCGCCTTTCAGCGCGCGCAGGCCGGCCGCCTGGATCGCCGGGCCGTCGGCCATCGGATCGGAAAACGGCATGCCCATTTCGATGATGTCGGCGCCTGCCGTGGGTAGCGCCTTCATGATCGACAAAGCGGTGTCATAGTCCGGGTCGCCGCTCATGAAATAGGTGACAAGCGCCGGGCGGCCTTCGGCCTTCAGCTTGGCCATGCGTCGGTCGATGCGGGTGGTCATGATCAGATCTCCATGCCCAGCATATTGGCCACCGTATGCACATCCTTGTCGCCGCGGCCGGACAGGTTGACGATGACGATCTGGTCCTTGTCCATGGCGGGTACGATTTTCACCGCATGCGCAATGGCATGGGCGGATTCGAGCGCCGGAATGATGCCTTCGACGCGCGTCGTCAGCTGGAACGCCTCCAGCGCCTCGTCGTCGAGAACAGGCACATAGTCGACGCGGCCACTGTCGCGCAGCCAGGAATGCTCCGGCCCGACGCCCGGATAATCGAGGCCGGCCGAAATCGAATGGCCGTCCATGATCTGCCCGTCGGCGTTCTGCAGGAGATAGGTGCGGTTGCCGTGCAGCACGCCGGGCGCGCCGGCGTTCATCGAGGCGCAATGTTCGATGCCGTCGAGGCCGCGGCCGCCGGCCTCGATGCCGATGATCTTTACGCTGCGGTCGTCGAGGAACGGGTGAAAAAGGCCGATGGCGTTCGAGCCGCCGCCGACGGCGGCGATGATGGTGTCCGGCAGCCGGCCTTCCTGTTCGAGGATCTGGGCGCGCGCCTCAATGCCGATCACCGACTGGAAGTCGCGCACCAGCTCCGGATAGGGGTGCGGGCCGGCGGCAGTGCCGATCAGGTAATAGGTGTCCTCGACATTGGTCACCCAATCCCGGAGAGCTTCGTTCATGGCGTCCTTGAGCGTGCCGTGACCAGCAGTGACCGGCCGCACCTCGGCGCCGAGCAGCTTCATCCGGAAGACGTTCGGGCTTTGCCGGGCGACGTCGGTGGCGCCCATATAGACGACACACGGGAAGCCGAAACGCGCCGCCACGGTGGCCGACGCCACGCCATGCTGGCCGGCGCCGGTCTCGGCGATGATACGCTTCTTGCCCATGCGCTTGGCCAGCAGGATCTGGCCGAGGCAGTTGTTGATCTTGTGCGAGCCGGTGTGGTTCAAATCCTCGCGCTTGAAATAGACCTTTGCGCCGCCCCCAAGACCCTTCGCCGAGGAAACCTCGCGAAGATGCCTGGTCAGGCCTTCGGCGAAATAAAGCTTCGACGGCCGCCCGGCATAGTGGGTTGAAAGGTCAGTCAGTTCGGCCTTGAAATCCGGATCGTCCTTGACCTCGTTCCAGTGCCGCTCGAGGTCGAGGATCAGCGGCATCAACGTTTCGGCAACGAAACGACCGCCGAAGATGCCGAACATGCCCTGCTCGTCGGGTCCGGTGCGGAAGGAATTGGGTATCGCCGGCTTGTTCATCGCCGATCTCCTACTTCTTGGTTGGAGCTTGTCCTTGTCGGAAAACCGGTTTCCTATTTTCCGAGACATGCTCCGGGTTCTATCCTTCAGGCTGCGCGGGTATCCCGCGCGGCTCTGACGGCCCGGAAAAACTGTTCGATCAGCGCCGGGTCCTTGACGCCTGGCGCGCTTTCCACGCCCGAGGAAATGTCTAGTCCGGGCGGGTTGGCAAGCCGAAAGGCATCGCCGATATTGGCGGCGTTGAGCCCACCGGAAAGCATGTAATCGACGCCTGCGTCAAGACCGGCCAGAACGCGCCAGTCGAAGGCAATGCCGTTGCCGCCCGGCAGTTCCGAACCCTTCGGCGGCTTGGCGTCGAACAGGAAACGGTCGGCAATGCCGACGAAGGGTCTTATCCGCTCCAGGTCGGCAGCCTCGCTGACCGGCAGCGCCTTCATCACCGGCAGGCCATAGCGGGCCTTGATCTCGGCCACCCGCTCCGGCGTTTCCGAGCCATGCAGCTGCAGCATGTCCGGGCGCATTTTTTCGACGATTTCATCCAGGAACGCATCACCGGCGTGGACCGTCACGGCAACCGCCTTGGCCTTGCCGATTGCCGCTTCACGCAAGCGGCCGGCTTCCGCCGGCTCGACATAGCGCGGGCTTTTGGCAAAGAAAATAAAGCCGACATGGCTGGCGCCGCCGGCCAATGCCGCGGCCAGCGCCTTGTCGGTCTTCAATCCGCATATCTTGATGTCGAGCGCCATGCCGCGGGATTGGCACGAAACGGCAAAAGAGTCGAGAAAAAGCATCCTGTTTGCCACCAGCGCGGAACGCGCTACCTTACTTCAGATAGTACAGGCGGGAGCAAACAAGCATGGCAGACGAAACCGTCGCCCAACTCAGGCAGAAGGTCGCGCAGGCCCGCGAGGTCATTGCTCATCTGATGGACAAGGCCGCCTTCAACGGCGCCGAGGCACACCGCGCGCTCGACTATTTCAGCAATGACGCCTTCAAGAAGGACTTCCTGCCATGGCCGCGCCATACCGACGAGGGGCTGCGCCCTGAGGAGTTGAACGCGGCGAATGATGACTGACCGGCAGTGCAGAACCTATTGATGCCGGCGGGACAGCGCCCTCCTCTGTCCTGCCGGACATCTCCGCCACTTGGGGGGAGATCGGACGTCACGCCGGCTTTCGCCAATCTCCACCCGTCGCAGGAGTCAGCAAGACGCTGAAGCTGGCAATCTCCCCCCTCGTGGGGGAGATGTCCGGCAGGACAGAGGGGGCGCGAAGGATCGCTACAGTTTTTATTCCGCTCCCTACAAGCATTCTACTCGAACATGATCGCTTGCAGCGCGCCGCCATTGCGCTTGAGCCAGTCTTTGCAGCGCTCGGTGTCGGGGCAGAGCTGCTCGCACAATTTCCAGAATTTCGGGCCGTGGTTCATTTCCTTGAGATGCGCCACCTCATGCGCGACGAGATAATTTATGACCGGTCGCGGCGCCATCATGATGCGCCAGGAGAAGGACAGATTGCCGTCGGAGGTGCACGATCCCCAACGGCTCGACGTGTCCTTGAAGCGGATCGCCTTGGCGCGCTTGCCGATCGTCCCGGTGTGCTTGACCACCAACCGCTCGATCTCGCGCTTGGCCTCGCGCTTGAGGAAATCGGCGATGCGGCGCGGCAGGTGCACGCGCTCGCCATGCACGATCATGAGCGGACCGCGTTCGTCGCACGACAGCGTGACGGTACCGCGTTTCGAGGGCTCATGAACAATGCGATGTGGCACGCCGCGCACCGGTATCTTGATGCCGGGCCGCACCTGCGGCCGGTTGGGCACCTTGGCCAGCCGCTGCTCCAGCCAGTCCTGGTGGCGGTCCAGGAATTTTTCCACTTCGCCACGGCGCAGGCCCGGCGGCACGGTGATGCGCAAGCCGCGGCCGCCGGAATCGATCCGCAGCGTCAGGCGCCGCGCCCGGTCGCTCTCGACGATCTTGAGCGGCAGCGTGCGGCCGGCAACACAATGCTCTCGCTCCACGACGGGGGCGGGCCTGGGTTTGGTCAGGTTGCGGAAGAAGCCGAATGACATGGCGGGACGATACGTGATTCGAGGAAAACGAATAGAACAAAAAAGAAACGGCGCCGCTGACGCGACGCCGTGTTTGATTATTTATCGGGGCAAGTGCCTTACTCGTCCAGTAAGCCTGGCGTGGATTTGCCACCCCGTTTGCCAGTCCCCGTCGAGCCGGTCGATCCGCCGCTTGTGGGGCCGCCGGTTGTGGGCGATGTCGACTTGTTGCGGTTCGCCATGAAGCGGTCGAACTCTTCCTGGTCCTTGGCGCGACGCAATTCCCTGGCATATTCGTCGAACTCGCTCAGCATCTCGTCGAGCTTGCGGCGCTCTTCGTTGAGCCGCTCGAGTTCCTTTTCGCGCCAGTCGTCGAAAGCAACGTTGCCGGTGCGGGCGGAGCCGTGGCCCCAGCGCGCCGCTCTGTCGGAACCGCGGCGGCAGCCGGCGAAGATGCCGTCGGTCGCGCGGTTGACGTCGCGCTTGAAGCCTTCAAGCCGGTCGCCCCAGATGATGTAGGCGAGCATGGCGAGGCCGAGCGGCCAGAACACCATAAAGCCGATCACCATCAGTGCGATGGTCGCCGGCGTCCAAGCCGGACGGATCAATGCAGATGTGTTCATTTTCTCCCAATCCTTCAGTTGGAGACAGCCAATCCCGGCTGCGTGGAATCGAAATGGGAAGGGAAAAACGGCTATTCAAGACAGTCGCAGCCAAAACCGGACAAGCATTTGAAATGGTTATCGCTTTTTGACCGATTCAAGGGAAAGAACGACCAGGCCGGCAAGCAAGGTGGCCGACGGTTCTGCAGCGAAAGTCCGGCGCCGGTGCATTGACTTGATGCTTCGGATGTCCGTTTCAAAAATCCAGGGGTGCGTTATCGACGACCTCTTTCATCACGAAGAAGGTTCTCGTCTGGCGAACGCCGGGCAATGCGATCAACTGGTCTCCGTGAATTCGGTTGAAATCCGCCATGTCGCCGACCCTGATCTTCAGAAAATAGTCGAAGTCGCCCGCCACCAGATGGCAGTCGAGGATGAATTTCAGTTTCGCGACGGCCTTCTCGAAATCCGCGAAACTCTCCGGGGTCGAGCGGTCGAGGACGACGCCAACCATCACCAGCGCGCCTCTGTCGACCTTCTGCGGTATCACCACCGCCCTGACATGGCTGATGTAGCCTTCATCGAACAAGCGCTGCGTGCGGCGGTGGCACGTCGCCGGGCTGACAGCGATCGACTGCGCCAGCTCTGCATTGGTCAGTCGTCCGTTGTCCTGGAGCAGGCGCAACATTTTCAGGTCGATCCGGTCGAGCGGTGCTCGCATGGAAGATTCTTCCGATATTGGCGTTGAAAATTGAAGCTATATGACAATTCCGCGCTGTTAGGCGATGCCTCGGACATTTTAAGTCCGATCTTTGAGAGCACCTTTCAAGGCAAAGATGATAGTGTTCACCGCATCACATCGCAATGAACAGGAACAAGAGAGGGCACTCTCATGCTCGAGAAATTCGAACGCTATCCGCTCACCTTCGGGCCGACCCATATCGAGAAACTGGAGCGGCTCGGCGCTCACCTCGGCGGGAAGGTCGATCTCTACGCTAAGCGAGAGGATTGCAATTCCGGCCTCGCCTTCGGCGGCAACAAATTGCGCAAGCTCGAATACATCATCCCGGACGCGATCGCCTCAAACGCCGACACGCTGGTCTCGATCGGCGGCGTTCAATCCAACCATACGCGCATGGTGGCGGCCGTCGCGGCGAAGATCGGCATGAAATGCCGCCTCGTGCAGGAAAGCTGGGTACCCCATGAAGATGCCATCTACGATCGCGTCGGCAACATCCTTTTGAGCCGGATTATGGGCGCTGATGTCCAGATGGTCGATGAGGGCTTCGATATCGGAATTAGGGAAAGCTGGGAGCAGGCGATCGCGGATGTGAAGGCGAAGGGTGGCAAGCCTTATCCGATTCCGGCCGGGGCTTCGGTGCATAAATATGGCGGCTTGGGTTATGTCGGCTTCGCCGAGGAGGTCCGCGCGCAGGAGAAGGAACTCGGCTTTGCCTTCGACTACATCGTCGTTTGTACCGTCACCGGTTCAACTCATGCTGGCATGCTGGTCGGCTTCGCCAAGGACGGCCGCGAACGCAACGTGATCGGCATCGACGCATCCTGCACCCCGGCGCAGACCAAGGCGCAGGTACTCAACATTGCGCAGAACACCGCGACGCTGGTCGAACTCGGCAAGGAGCTCAATGAGGATGATGTCGTCCTGATCGAGGATTATGCCTATCCGGTCTACGGCGTCCCCTCTCAGGAGACGAAGGAAGCAATCCGTCTCTGCGCGCGCCTCGAAGGCATGATCACGGATCCGGTTTACGAGGGAAAATCCATGCAGGGCACGATCGATCTCGTGAAGAAGGGTTATTTTCCCAAGGGATCCAAGGTGCTCTACGCCCACCTCGGCGGTGCTCCAGCCATCAACGGATATGCTTACACATTCCGCAACGGCTGAATGCTTTTTAGTTGCAGCACGTATCCCTCTGACGACATCCGCGTCCGCCGGCAGACAGGGATTCCAGGAGGGCTGCGGCCGGCCGCGACGAATGCGCATGTCTCTTAGCCTGCCTGCAGCACCATGGCGTCGACCGCCCGCACCAGCATGTCGAGATCCTGAGGCCGCGACAGGCGGTGGTCGCCGTCGGGGATCAGCGACAGCGTGACGTCGTCGGCCGGCAGCAGGCCGACCAGTTTCAGCGCATGGCTCGGCGGCACGTCTGCATCGGCCAGCCCTTGCAATATGTGGACGGGGCAGTGGGTGTCGATCGGCCCGTTCATTGTCAGGTTGTTGCGGCCGTCCTCGATCAGCGCACGGGTGTAGATGTAAGGCTCGGCCGAATAGTCCGACGGCTCCTCGAAATAACCCTTTTTGGCAAGATCGCGCTTCTGCGCTTTGGTCAGCGCCGGCTCGACCAGCTCTGCGGTGAAATCCGGCGCCGGCGCCAGAAGCACCAGGCCGGCGATGCGGTTCTCGCCCGATTTGTGCAATTCTTGGCGCAATTCCTGGACCATGCGCAACGCGATCCATGCGCCCATCGACGAGCCCACCAGGATCTGCTTGCCTAGCGTGAAATGGTGGAAGACAGCCAGGCTTTGCGAAAGCCATTTCGAGACGGTGCCATCGGCAAAGGCGCCGCCCGATTCGCCATGACCGGAATAGTCGTGGCGCAGGAATGCCCGGCCTTGTCCGCTCGCCCATTCCGCCAGCTTCTCGGCTTTGGTGCCCAGCATGTCCGACTTGTAGCCGCCGAGCCAGACGATGCCTGGCGCGGCACCCGCAGCGCGCCTGACAGCAATGCTGGTTCCGTCGACATCGATAAAAACCGGTGCGGTCATGGCTCACTCCTCACGCAGGTCTTTTGACACAGCTGGCGGTTCAACGAAAAGTGCTCGGCAACTTTCTTCGTTTGGTACAGGCTGAAGTCAGGGAACAGGGTGATTTCCTGTGAACGCTGTGCTATTGACTCCGGCCGCGCGCTCACCACATTGGCGCGTTCGCAATCTGAATTGAAAACCCTGAACGAAACGGCTCAAGGAGACCACGACCATTCGCAGACCTTTCAAAGCAACGGCGCCCACCAAGGAGGGCCCGCGCTCCAACCGTGACATCCGGGTTCCCCGGGTCCAACTTATCGACGCCGAAGGCCACAACCATGGCGATGTCTCCATCAACGACGCATTGCTGCTCGCCGAAGAGGCTGGGCTCGATCTGGTCGAGATATCGCCCAACGCAGTGCCGCCCGTCGTAAAAATTCTCGATCTAGGCAAGCTGAAATACGCCAACCAGAAGAAGGCGGCTGAGGCGCGCAAGAACCAGAAGGTCATTGAGATCAAGGAGATCAAGATGCGCCCGAACATCGACAGCCATGATTACGAGACCAAGATGAAAGCGGTCCGGCGGTTTTTCGAGGAAGGTGACAAGGTCAAGCTGACATTGCGCTTTCGCGGCCGCGAGATGGCGCATATGGAACTCGGCATGCAGCTTCTGAACAAGGTTCGCGAGGAAGTGGCGCCGATCGCCAAGGTCGAAGCTGAGCCGAAGCTCGAAGGCCGCCAGATGATGATGGTGCTGGCGCCCCGCTAAAGCGATCCCGTCAAAAGCAAAGGCCGCTTCGGCGGCCTTTTGTTGTTTTTGTCTCCGCCATGATTTCTCCGCAAGTTGCATCGACAAGGATTCTGGTTGCCGGTCCTCGCGGCGAAAGGATTGTCCCATGGCCGCTGCGGCACGTTCTCCGATTGAAAAGTCGTTCGACGAAATGGGCCGCTATCAGCGGCGCCGGCGCGTCCTGCTGGCACTGCTGATCGGAGCTTTTTGCGCTTTGCTGATCTTCGGCGGCTCCACGCACGATGAACTGGGCCACGAACGCATAGAGGGGCAGTACGGGATCGCCCTGCTATTGATCGGGATCGGCGGGCGGCTCTGGTCGATCCTCTATATCGGCGGCCGCAAGTCGGCCGAAGTGGTTGCTACCGGCCCATATTCGGTGATGCGCAACCCGCTGTATTTTTTCTCCACCGTAGCGGCCGCCGGCATCGGCGCCCAGACCGGCAGCGTGATCGTCTCGGTGGCGTCGGCGGTTTTGTGCGCGGCCGCGTTCTACATCGTCACGCTGCGCGAGGAACGGCATTTGACGACCGTGCTCGGGGCGCCGTACAAGGACTACATCGCACGCGTGCCGCGGTTTTTTCCCAATCCCCGGCTTTATCGCGATCAGGCCGAAGTCACCTTCACACCGCGCATCTTCAATCATACGCTGCGCGACGGCTTGATGTTCGTGGCTTCCATACCGTTTTTCGAACTCATCGAGTCCGGACAGGAAAGCGGGGTAATTCCCGTCCTCTTCTGGCTGTATTGAGCCGGATGGGCAGTCAAAGGAGGCGGACATGCTACCCGCCTTCTCGCTTCTTTTCCTCGCGCGTCGTTGTCCCAAAACCGCTGCGCACCTCGGGTGAAGCCCGTGGGCAGGCTTTTGGGCGACATGCATTAAATTCGCCTGAATCATCTTGCAAGGCGTCCCGGCGATCGGCGGGGCGCCTGTTTCTTGGCCAGACGCTGCGATCGCTGGCGAAGTTCCTCGACGATCGGATTCCCGACATGCTTAATGAAGCTAAATCGGCGCGGGCCGAACAAGCGCAGGCCAAGCGTGCGCTGGGCAGATATCAGCACGCGCGCAGGATGGTGCTTGCCGCCCTCGTGGTCGTCATGTTCGCAGCGCTGCTGTTTGGCCAGTCTGCTTTTCCTCCCGAAAGCGTGCCGCACGAAACGATCGAAATGGTCGGCGTCCTGCTGATCTTTCTCGGCATTGTCGGGCGCTTGTGGTCGACGCTCTATATCGGCGGACGCAAATCCTCCCAGGTGGTTACCGGCGGACCCTATTCGATCACCCGCAATCCGCTCTATGTCTTCTCCTCGATAGCTGCCGCCGGCGTCGGCGCGCAGATGGGCTCGATCACTGCGGCGATCGGCTTCGCGATGATTTGCGCCGCCGCCTTTCATGTCGTCATCCTGCGCGAAGAGAAGTTCCTGAAGGAGGCCTTCGGAACTCCATTCCAGACCTATATGGCGCGGGTGCCGCGCTTCTTCCCGAAGCTTTCGCTGTATCAGGAAGGCGATACCGGCAGCTTCAAGCCGCGCCTGCTGCGGACGACGCTGCTGGACGGACTGGTATTCCTCGTTGCCCTGCCGTTTTTCGAATCGATCGACGGCGCCCAACTATCGGGCATACTGCCGGTGCTTTTCCGTCTCCCATAGGCAAGATCCCGAACCGAAGGTCTGCGACGGCCAAAGTGGGAACCGGTTTTGCTGCGCTGACCTCCAGTTCGGATAAGGTCATGGGAATACCTGACACTGGACAGAGCGTCGCATCCTTGCAGGTGTTGCGCGCCGGCCCGCTTTGACGTATAGCACCGCCGTTCCCAAAAACCGCCCGGCAGGGCATGCCGTGGCGGTTTCATTTGCTTTTCGGGCTTTGGTCGGCCTGAAGCGAACAAAAAGCGCGATGATGCGCACATAACGGAGTAGCAAAATGCCCAAGATGAAGACCAAGTCAGCCGCCAAGAAGCGGTTCAAGATCACAGGTACGGGTAAAGTCCTGTCGGCTGCGGCCGGCAAGCGTCACGGCATGATCAAGCGTTCCAACAAGTTCATTCGAAATGCCCGCGGCACGATGGTTCTGGCTGAACCGGATGGCAAGAAGGTCATCAAGAATTTTCTGCCGAACGGCCTCTAAGGCATTCGGGCTGGACAACGTTTTAAGGAGATCATGACATGGCACGCGTAAAAAGAGGCGTCACCTCGCACGCCAAGCACAAGAAGGTCCTGAAAGCCGCCAAGGGTTTTTATGGCCGCCGCAAGAACACCATCCGCATCGCCAAGCAGGCGGTGGAAAAGTCGCTGCAGTATGCCTACCGCGACCGCAAGAACCGCAAGCGTTCGTTCCGCGCTCTGTGGATCCAGCGCATCAATGCCGCGACCCACGAGCATGGCCTGACCTATGGCCGCTTCATCGACGGTCTCAACAAGGCCGGCATCGAGATCGATCGCAAGATCCTGTCGGACATGGCCATCCACGAGCCGCAGGCATTTGCCGCACTTGTGGCCAAGGCCAAGATAGCGCTCGAATACCTCAAGAACACCACGCCGAACGCTTTTGAAAGCGCTGTAGCCTAACCAGCGCCTTCCCAAGCACTTCGACACTTGATTTGGGAAACCCGCGCTGGCAGGGCTGGCGCGGGTTTTTCTTTGCCTCCAATCGGGCCTGAAACATGAGTGACATGGAAACTCTCGAAAATTCCCTGATGAGCGACATTGCGTCGGCCGCCGACGAGCAGGCGATCGAAGCCGTGCGTGTTTCAGCGCTCGGCAAGAAGGGCTCGATCTCCGAAATGCTGAAGACGCTCGGCTCGATGAGCGCAGAAGAGCGCCAGATAAAGGGCCCGGCTATCAATGGCCTCAAGAACCGCATCACCGAGGCGCTTACCGCGCGGCGCGCCGAACTGAAGGACGTGGCGATCGCCGCACGGCTCGCGGCGGAAAAGGTCGACGTCACATTGCCGGTGCGGCAATCGCCGGCCGAGCGCGGCCGCATCCATCCGATCAGCCAGGTCAGCGACGAGATTGCCGCGATCTTCGGCGATCTCGGCTTTGCCATCGCCGAAGGCCCCGATATCGAGACCGATTATTACAATTTCACCGCGCTGAATTTCCCGGAAGGCCATCCGGCGCGCGAGATGCACGACACCTTCTTCTTCCAGCCGGACGAGAAGGGCGAGCGCAAGCTTTTGCGCACCCACACCTCGCCGGTGCAGATCCGCACCATGGAGGTGCAGAAGCCGCCGATCCGCATCGTCATTCCCGGAAAAACCTACCGGCAGGATTCCGATGCCACGCACTCGCCGATGTTCCATCAGGTCGAAGGGCTGGTGATCGACAGATCAGCCAACGTCGCCAACATGAAATGGGTGCTGGAGGAGTTCTGCAAGGCCTTCTTCGAGGTGCCGCAGGTCAAGATGCGCTTCCGGCCGAGCTTCTTCCCGTTCACCGAACCCAGCATGGAGGTCGACATCCAGTGCGACCGTTCGCGGCCGGGCGAGGTGCGCTTCGGCGAAGGCTCCGACTGGATGGAGATCCTCGGCTGCGGCATGGTCCACCCCAATGTGCTGAGATATGGCGGGCTCGATCCCGACGAATATCAGGGCTTTGCCTGGGGCATGGGCATCGATCGCATCGCCATGCTGAAATACGGCATGCCGGACCTGCGCGCCTTCTTCGACGCCGATGTGCGCTGGCTGTCGCATTACGGTTTCCGGCCGCTCGACATGCCGACGCTATTCGGGGGCTTGAGCGCATGACAGCGGCCCACACCGGCGGCTGCCGCTGCGGCGCCGTGCGGTTCGAGGCTTCGGCCGAGCCGCACCATGTCAGCTATTGCCATTGCGGCGATTGCCGGCGGGCCAGCGGCGCGCCGGTGTCGGCTTTCGTCGGCTTCCTGACCGAGCAGGTCGCCTTCACGGGCAAGGCGCTGAAGATGTTCGAGAACGGGCCGGTGACGCGCTCCTTTTGCGGTATCTGCGGCTCGCCGATCGCCTATGTCGACGAGCGGCTGGCCGACCACATCTATTTCATGCTCGGCGCCATGGACATGCCGGCCTATTTCAAGCCGACGCACCACGCCCATGTGCGCGAGCAGCTTCCTTTCCTGCACATGCCCGACGCGCTGCCGCGCCATTTGAAGACCAGCGTACCCAGACCAGACGGAACACGGTTATGAAATTCACCCTCTCCTGGCTCAAGGATCACCTCGAGACCGACGCCTCGCTGGCCGACATCGTCGAGCGGCTGACCTCGATCGGCCTCGAAGTCGAGCATGTCGACGACAGATCGAGCCTAAAACCCTTCGTCATCGCCAAGGTGCTGACGGCGGTGCAGCACCCCGACGCCGATCGGTTGCGCGTGCTGACGGTCGATACCGGCGACGGCAAGGCCCCCGTGAAGGTTGTGTGTGGAGCGCCGAACGCCCGCGCGGGCCTGATCGGCGCCTTTGCAGCACCCGGCGTCTATATTCCCGGCATCGACGTGACGCTGACGGTCGGCAAGATCAGGGGCGTCGAAAGCCACGGCATGATGTGCTCCGAGCGCGAGCTGGAATTGTCCGACGAGCATGACGGCATCATCGATCTGCCGGAGGATGCGCCGGTCGGCACCAGCTTCGCCGCCTATGCGCATCTCGACGACCCGTTGATCGAGATCAATTTGACGCCGAACCGGCCGGATGCGACCAGTGTCTACGGCATCGCTCGCGATCTGGCGGCCAGCGGCCTCGGCCGACTCGTCGGCGGAGCAATCATGCCGCATGCCGGCAGCGGCATGTGCCCGGTCAAGGTGACGATCGAGGCGCCTGAGCTCTGCCCCGGTTTCGCGCTGCGTCTGGTGCGCGGCGTGAAAAACCGCCCGTCGCCGAAATGGCTGCAGCAAAGGCTGATCGCCATTGGTCTTCGGCCGATCAGCGCGCTGGTCGACATCACCAATTACGTCACCTTCGATCGCGGCCGGCCCTTGCATGTGTTCGACGCGAGCAAGGTCGCCGGCAACCTTACCGTGCGCCGGGCGCGCGATGGCGAAAAGGTGCTGGCGCTCGACGGCCGCGAATACACGCTGACGCCTGACATGTGCGTGATCGCAGACGAGGACGGCGTCGAATCGATCGCCGGCATCATGGGCGGCGAGCATTCCGGCTGCGACGAGAACACCACCGACGTGCTGATCGAATCGGCCCTTTGGGATCCGATCACCACGGCCCGCACCGGCCGCACGCTCGGCATCATCAGCGACGCGCGCTATCGCTTCGAGCGCGGTGTCGACCCGGAATTCATGGTGCCAGGCGTGGAACTGGCGACCAAGCTGGTGCTGGATTTCTGCGGCGGCACGCCGACCGAAATCGAGGTGGCCGGCTATGGCGGTCACAAACCCAAGATCGTGTCCTTCCCACTGTCGGAAGTGAAGCGGCTGATCGGCATCGAGGTACCGCGCTCGACAAGCCTCGACATTCTTGCCCGCCTCGGCTTCAAGCCGGAAGGCGCGGGCGATGTCGTCAATGTGGCGGTTCCGTCCTGGCGGCCGGATGTCGACGGCAAGGCCGACCTGGTCGAGGAAGTCATGCGCATCCATGGCGTCGACAATATCGCACCGCAGCCGCTCGGCGCGCATGATGCCGTCAACCCCAAGATCCTGACTGTCTTGCAGGTCCGCACCCGCGCCGCCAAGCGGGCGCTGGCGGTGCGCGGCATGATGGAGGCCGTCACCTGGTCGTTCATTCCGGCAAAACATGCCGAACTGTTCGGCGGCGGTCAGATAGCACTCAAGCTCGCCAACCCGATCGCTGCCGACATGTCCGACATGCGGCCGTCGCTGCTGCCGGGCCTGATCGCCGCCGCGCAGCGCAATGCCGACAAGGGCATCGGCGATGTCGCGCTGTTCGAAGTGTCCGGCACCTATGAGGGCGATGCGGCCGACCAGCAGCGGCGCGTCGCCGCCGGCGTGCGGCGCGGCACGGCCAAGCTCGACGGTTCCGGCCGTCATTGGGCCGGCAATGCCGGTTCGGTCGGCGTGTTCGACGCCAAAGCCGACGCGATCGCAGCACTCGAAGCCTGCGGCGCGCCGGTCGAGCGGCTGCAGATCGAGGCCGGCGGCCCGGCCTGGTATCATCCCGGCCGTTCCGGCACGATCAAGCTCGGGCCTAAAGTCGTTCTCGGCACGTTCGGCGAATTCCACCCGAAGACGCTGGAGGAATTGGACGTCTCCGGGCCGCTCTGCGGTTTCGAGGTTTTCGTCGATGCCGTGCCCGAGCCGAAGGCCAAGCCGACGCGGACAAAGCCGAGACTGGAGCTGTCCGCCTTCCAGGCGGTCAAGCGCGATTTCGCCTTCGTCGTCGACAAGGCGGTCGAAGCCGGCACACTGACCCGCGCAGCCAGTGCCGCCGACAGGAAACTGATCACCAACGTCTCGGTCTTCGATGTTTTCGAAGGTGCCGCACTCGGCGCAGCCAAGAAATCGATCGCCATTGAAGTATCGATCCAGCCGGTCGAAAAGACGCTGACCGACGAGGATTTCGAGGCGCTGGCAAAGCGCATCGTCGAGAATGTGCATAAGCAGACCGGTGGCGTGCTACGGGCGTGACGGCTGCGGGCACATGGCGATCACTGTTGTGCCGTGGTGAGCCTATCTCCGCAGAAGTTGGCAGGACAGAGGGGGTGTCTCACGCCCACGTCTTGCAATTATTTTTGCATTGCGCGGCGCTCGAAAAAGGGGCGCCGAAACGCCCCGTTTCGATTACTCCGTCGATCACCGTTCACCCATTGACCAGCGCCAGCAGCTCTTCAGTGTAGCGCTTGCCGACGACCTTCTCCGGCGACAGGGCGTCGCCAATCGCCGCCACTTCCGCCTGGCTCAGCGCAATCTGTGCCGCTGCCGCATTTTGTTCCAGATGGCGGATTTTTCGCGCGCCGGGGATCGGCACGATGAAATCGCCCTGATGCAGCACCCAGGCGAGCGCCAGCTGCGCCGGCGTCACGCCCTTCTCCGCAGCCATTGTCTCCAGCGTCGCGATAACA
Source organism: Mesorhizobium sp. WSM4842 (assembly GCF_055901575.1). NCBI lineage: Bacteria > Pseudomonadati > Pseudomonadota > Alphaproteobacteria > Hyphomicrobiales > Phyllobacteriaceae > Mesorhizobium > Mesorhizobium sp. WSM4842. The sequence continues at coordinate 487,676 of NZ_CM148372.1, read as the reverse complement.
GCCGCATTGGCCGCCATGGCGTCGGCCTGGAAGCGCGGTAGTCCACGCCGCCAGTCGTCGGCTCCGAGCACCTCGGGCTTGGCGATCATGCCGGTCAGCAGGCCGCGGCCGAGCGGGCTGTAGGGGACAAAGCCGATGCCGAGCTCGCGGCAGACGGCAAACACCTCTTCTTCCGGATCGCGGCTCCACAGCGAATATTCGCTCTGCACGGCTGATATCGGATGCACCGAATGCGCCCGGCGAATGGTCGCCGCACTCGCCTCCGACAGGCCGAGCGCGCGCACCTTGCCCTCGCGCACCAGCTCGGCCATGGCGCCGACCGTATCCTCGATCGGCACATTGGGATCGACGCGATGCTGGTAGTACAGGTCGATCACCTCGGTGCCCAGCCGCTTCAGCGACGCTTCGGCGACCGCCTTGACGTGCTCGGGGCGGCTGTCGACACCCGCCATGCGCTCGACGCCGTTGCCTTCTTCGAGAATCTTGAAGCCGAATTTCGTCGCGATCGTCACTTGGTCGCGCACCGGCTTCAGCGCCTTGCCGAGCAGGATCTCGTTCTCGTAAGGGCCATAGACCTCGGCCGTGTCGAAGAAATTGACGCCGATCTCGACGGCGCGGTGCAGCGTGGCAATCGACGCCTTCTCTTCCTGGCCGCCATAGACGAAGCTCATCCCCATGCAGCCGAGGCCGACCGGATAGACTTCGAGTTCAGTTCCAAGCTTGCGGGTTTGCATCACGAGTCTCCTTGTTGTGATGCGACGGAAATAGCGTCTTGCATCGCGTTCGATAATCGGCTCTCATTTGCACGGGCTGTTCCAAGAAATAGATCAATGACGCGAACCCATCTTTCCCAGCTTGCGGTGCTGGCAACCGTCGCCCAGTGCGGCAGCTTTCGCGGCGCGGCCAGGGAACTCGCCATCGCGCCATCGGCGGTCAGCCATGCGGTGTCCAGCCTGGAGGCACGTCTCGGCGTGCGGCTCCTGGCGCGCAGCACGCGCAGTGTCGCCCCGACCGAGGAGGGCGCGCAGCTGCTCGAGCGGCTGAGACCGGCGCTGTCGGAGATCGATCTGGCCCTGGAAGCGGCGGTCGAGGCGCGCGACCGGCCGGCCGGCAATCTTCGGCTGACCGTGCCGCGCACCGCCGCGCATCTGGCGCTGACGCCGCGGCTCGGCGCCTTTGCATCGGCCTATCCGGACATCGTGCTGGAGATCGTCATCGAAGACCGCTTCACCGATGTGGTCGAAGGCGGCTTCGACGCCGGCGTCCGGCTCGGCGAGAGCCTGCAGCGCGACATGATCGCGGTGCGCGTCGGGCCAAACCTTCGCGGCGCCGTCGTCGGCGCGCCATCCTATTTCGCAACCATGCCCAGACCGCGCCATCCGCACGATCTCGCCGGTCACCGCTGCCTCCGCTTCCGCTTCTCCAGCGGCATTCTCTACCGCTGGGAATTCGAGAAGGACGGCGAGGAGATCGAGCTGGCGGTGCAAGGGCCGCTGATCCTCGACGAGGACCATCTTATCGCCAATGCGGCGATCGACGGCGCCGGCCTTGCCTTCGTATTCGAGGATTATGTTCGCGATGCCATTGCCGACGGCAAGCTCATTCGCGTGCTGGAGGACTGGTGCCCGCCCTTCGACGGTTTTTTCGTCTACTATCCGAGCCGCCGCCAGATGCGGCCGGCGCTGCGAGCCTTCGTCGATTTCTTCAAGATGAGCGGGTAAGCCACCCCCCTTGTGGGGAGGGTCGGCTCACAGTCGAAGCGAAGCGGAGGCTGCGAGACGGGGTGGGGGTAGCGCCCTACGAGATCCCGCTTCGCAAAAGCTGCTTGGCGGCATTTGCTGCGCGACCCTCCCCACAAGGGGGAGGGTGGAAGAAGGCGGCCCCGGCCATCGTTCACTTCCCATGCCCATATGGATCACAAACTCTGCGACCCGCTACGGCTGGGCGGCAATCGTCCTTCACTGGCTGATCGCCGCGATCTTCATCGGCCAGTTCGTGCTCGGCTTTGTTATGATGCGGGTGTCCAGCCAGCGCACCGCCTTCGAACTGATTCAGCTGCACAAATCCTTCGGCTTTCTGCTGCTCGGGCTGGTGATCCTGCGCATTGCCTGGCGGCTCGGCAATGCGGTGCCGGCGCTGCCGCGCTCGGTCGGGCCGTTAGAGCGCCGCGTGGCGCCGCTCGTCCATTTTGCGCTCTACGTGTTTCAGCTTGCGCTGCCTCTGTCCGGCTGGGCACTGGTATCAGTGTCGATGCTGGAGATACCGAGCGTGCCGTTCAACCTGTTCGTCATGCCGGACCTGCCACTCGCGGAATCGGACCCGGCGGAAAGCTTCTGGACCTCGGCGCATTGGTATCTCGCCTATGCCGGCATCGGACTTGTCGCCCTGCATTTCGCCGCGGCGCTGCGCCATCATTTCTGGCTGAAGGACGTAGTACTGACGCGCATGATCACGCCTTCGTCGGATCACAGCGCGGAATAGAGCAGGCGGCTCATTCGTTAATAGGGCGAGGGCGCTAAAAAAGGATCACGCCCATGGTTGCACGCATCTTCGGATTTGCAGCAGTCGCCAGTTGCCTTGCCATGCCTGTTTTCGCGGCGGTCGCGCTCAGCGACGCTGCCGGCAGCTACACGATCAGCCCGGCCGGTTCCAGCATCCGTTTCTCCGTCGGCAAGGCCGGCGGCGGCGGGCTCGCCGGCGCCTTCGCCCGCTTCAAGGGCTCGATCCGCATCGACAACAGCGATGTCGGACGCTCCCGCGTCAATATCACCATCTTTCCCGAAAGCGTCGGCACCGGCCAGAGCCGCGTCGACGCCTTCCTTCGCTCCGACGCGGTGTTCGACGCCGCCAACAACCCGGAAATCCAGTTCCGCTCGACCAGCGTGAGACGCATCGGCGAGACGTCAGCCCTCGTCACCGGTCGGCTGACGGCGCGCGGCAAGACTTTTTCGGAAAAGTTCACGGCCGAGCTCGCCGGTCTCAAGGCAGGCACGATAAAATTCCATGTCACCGGCAAGGTGCTGCGGTCGCGCTACGGCATGGATGTCGGCACGCCGATCTATTCGAACGTCGTCGACTTCAACATGACGCTTACAGGTAGAAGGGGTTGAGCGGTTCTTCCTCGCCCCCGCGAGAGCGGGGAGAGAAGCTATGGGGCAGCGCCGGCATCCGAACAAGCCGCAGACGATCGCCTTGCTCGCTGCCATGCTTCTCATTGGCTTTTTTGCCGATTTCAGGCAAACCTCGACGCCTGCAATCTAAAGAGGGAGAAGCCTGATGTTCCGATGGGGTGTTTTGTCGACGGCCAAGATCGGCCGCGAGCATCTTTTGCCTGCAATGGTCGAGGCGGAGAACGGTGTACTGTCGGCGATCGCCAGCCGCGACCTGTCGAAAGCCCGCGCCCTGGCCGACCGTTTCGGCGCGCCCCATGCCTTCGGTTCCTATAGCGAGCTGCTCGCATCCAGGGACATCGACGGCGTCTACATCCCGCTGCCGACCGCGCAGCATGTCGAATGGACCGCCAAGGCGATCGAAGCCGGCAAGCATGTTCTGGTCGAGAAGCCGCTGGCGCTCGATGCCAACGACATTCCGCCGCTGATCAAGCTGCGCGACGCCAAAAACGTGCTCGTCTGCGAAGCCTTCATGGTCGTCTACCACCCGCAGTGGATCAAGGTTCGCGAGCTGATCGCCAACGGCGCCATCGGCCGGCTGCGCCATGTGCAGGGCGCGTTTTCCTACTACAATGTCGATCCCAAGAACATGCGCAACCAGCTCGACCTCGGCGGAGGCGCGCTGCCCGACATCGGCGTCTACCCGACGGTGTCGACGCGCTTTTCGACGGGCAAGGAGCCGCTGCGCGTCCAGGCGACGATCGAGCGCGACAAGACGTTCGGCACCGACATCTATTCTTCGATCCGCGCCGATTTCGGCGACTTCGAATTGTCGTTCTATCTGTCGACGCAGATGGCGGCGCGGCAGGTGATGGTATTCCACGGCGAGAAGGGTTTCATCGAGGTGCTTTCGCCGTTCAACGCCGGAATCTATGACCACCATCGCGTCGAGCTGCACAACCAGAACCATAGCGAGGCGCAAGTGTTCCGCTTCCCCGGGATGCAGCAATACCGGCTGGAGGTCGAGGCGTTCGCGCGGGCGGCACAGGGCGGCACGGACCGCGTCTTCACGCTGGAGGAATCGGTGCTCAACCAGAAGGTCATCGACGCCATCTTCCGCGCCGGCGAGAAGGAAGGCTGGGAGACGGTTTAGGCTGACCATGATCCCGAACCGAAGGTCCGCGCCAGCGAAAAGTGGGAACCGGTTTTCGGATAAGATCATGGTCAAACAAAATGGCTGACGATGCGGATGCGATCATTGTCGGCGCCGGCCTTGCCGGTCTCGTCGCCGCGGCCGAACTGGCCGAGGCCGGCAAGAAGACCATCATTGTCGACCAGGAGCCGGGCCAGTCGCTCGGCGGCATCTTCCTCGTCGATTCGCTCATGGTACGCGGCGCTGGAAGGCACGTTTCTCGGCGGCTGCATCTTTTCCGGGCCGCAGCGCCGGCCGCGCGGCATCACGCGGGGTGGGCTAGACCCCTTACCAGATCCACTCGCCGCGTCCCAGAACCGCTACCGCGTCGACGATCCGGGTAAAGCTCGAGCGCGCGCGGCCGACCGTATGCCGGGCTCTGAGATAACCATGCACCAGCCCCGGCTCTTCGAACCAGAAGGCGTGGCCGTCTGCCGCAACGACGCGGTCGCGATAGGCCTCGCCGTCTGACGACAGCGGGTCGCATTGCGCGGTGATCACCACGGTCGGCGGCAGATTGGCAAAATCGGCGTCGGCAAGCGGCCACAGAGTGAGGTCGCCAGTGCGGTCCTCGCCGCCGGTCCTGATATCCTTGTAGAAATTGAGGTCGCGCACCGTCAGCATCGGCGCCTCGGCATGGGTCACATAGGATCCTTGCGAGCGGTCGCCGCCGAGGCCGGGATAGATCAGCATTTGGCCGATCGGCCTTCGCGCGTGGCCGCGCGTCGCATGGCTGACGGAGGCGCAGAGATTGCCGCCGGCGCTGTCGCCGCAAAGCAGGACGGGGCATTCGTAGGTTGAGGTGGCCCATTCGAAGGCGCCCATCACGTCGTCGAAGGCGGCCGGATGCAGATGCTCGGGTGCCAGCCGATAGTCGACCGAAACCACTTCATAGCCGGTGCGAGCGCAAAGCTCGGCGCAGACATCGTCATGGCTATCGAGTCCGCCGAGGATGAAACCGCCGCCATGGACATAGAGCACCATCGCAGAGGCGTTCGGCGCCGCGCTGCGATAAATGCGGATCAGGACGTCGTGCGCGGGCGCGGCAATGACGGTGGTTTCAGCCGTCACGCCTTGGGGATAGCCGGCAAAGAACTCGCGGCACATGCGGTCGTAGATCGGACGCTGCTGGGCGATTGTGTAGTCGATCGTATCCGACGGATAGTAGGAATTGGTCCGCTCGATGAAGGCCCATGTCTCGGCGTCTATGAGTTTTTTGTAGTCGGTCATGAGCGCTGACCGGATCGCAATGAATTCGCCTGGACACCCCCCTCTGTCCTGCCGGACATCTCCCCCGCAAGGGGGGAGATTGGATGTCGCATCGGCTTTCGCCAATCTCCAGCGCGGCAGGAAGGGCGGATGGGCCGAAGCTGCCAATCTCCCCCCTTGCGGGGGAGATGGCCGGCAGGCCAGAGGGGGGTGGGAAGAAACGCCATCATCTCCGCAGTATCATTTCCCCTTCCACACCGGGTCGCGCTTTTCGGCAAAGGCGCGAAAGCCCTCGAGATTGTCCTCCGAGCCGTACAGTGCGTCAACCGTCGGCAATTGGCGCCGCGTCACCCGGTTCATCGCGTCCTGGAAGGTCAGCGATTCGGCGACCCGCGCCGTCTCCTTGATCGCGGCAAAGACCAGCGGCGGGCCGCCGGCGAGCAGCCGGGCGATCTCCCAGACGCGGTCCTCGAGCCTCTCCTTGGACAGCACCTCGTTGACCAGGCCCCAGCGATGCGCCTCTGCGACATCCATCCAGCGGCCGGTGAGCAAAAGGTCCATGGCGACATGATAGGGGATGCGCTTCGGCAGCTTGATCGTTGCCGCGTCGGCCAGCGTGCCGGCACGGATTTCCGGCAGCGCGAAGGAGGAATGATCCGACGCGTAGATGAGGTCGCAGGACAGCGCCAGCTCGAAGCCGCCGCCGACCGCCATGCCGTTGACGCAGGCGATCACCGGCTTGTTGAGGTCGCGCAATTCCTGCAGTCCGCCGAACCCGCCAACGCCATAGTCGCCGTCGACCGCATCGCCACCGGCCGCGGCCTTGAGGTCCCAGCCGGCACAGAAGAACTTGTCGCCGGCGGTCTTGACGATGGCAACTCGCAGATCCGGATCGTCGCGGAACGCCTTGAACGTCTCGCCCATCAGCCGCGACGTTTTCAGGTCGATGGCATTGGCCTTGGGCCGGTCGAGCACGACTTCGAGGATCGTGCCCTCGCGGCGGGTGGTGATGACGTCAGACATTTTTGTTCTCTCCCAGCACCAGCAGTGCGTCGGCGATCCAGGCGCCCCTGCCTTGCGCGCAGACGATCAGCGGGTTGATGTCGAGCTCCTCGATCTCGCCGGCATTTTGCTGCACGAAGGCGGCAATGCCTGATATCGCATCGATGGCCGCCGCGACATCGGCCTTGGGCCGGCCGCGATAGCCTTCAAGCAGCGGGAACAATTTGAGCCCGCGCAGCGCTGCCTCGATGTCGTCGCGGGTTGCCGGCAGCATCAGAGTGACGCTGTCGCGCAGCAGCTCGACCAGCACCCCGCCTGTGCCGAGCGTCATCACCGCGCCGAACATCGGGTCGCGGGTGAAACCGACGAGCAGCTCGGCGACGCCGTCGCGCACCATGCGCTCGACATAGAGGCCGGTGCCTAGCGCATCGAGATCATGGGCGGCGGTGCTGACGGATTCGGCATCCCTGAGGTTGAGCCGCACCGCGCCGAGCTCGGATTTGTGGGTGACGCCCAAAGCCTTCATCGCCACCGGAAAGCCGAGCGCCATCGAGGAGATGACCGCCTCGACCGCATTGCCGGCGCGTTCGCCCCTCGGCACGGGAAGCCCAGCCTCGATCAGCCGCGCTTTCGCCTCGGCCTCATCAGGCGTGACATGGTCGCCGGCCGGCGCCCCGGAAGCGGAGGTGTCGATCGGCTGCGCCTGCGGCTCGCGCCAGGCCCAGCCGATGAAGGCTGCCGCCTGGGCGGCATCCATGGCTTCGGAAATGCCGAACAACGGCACCATGCCGCGTGCCATCAGGCCGGCGGTGTATTCCTCGGGCAGGTTCTCCGGCAGCGACGAGACGATCGCGCCTTGCGCCTTGTTGGTCTTCAGCGCCGATTCGAAGGCACGCAGCGTCGCCCACCAGTCGGTGTCCGAGCAGCGGTCGGGGCGCGGGAAATCGAGCACCAGCATGTTGAGGTCGAAACCGCCCGACACCATGGCGGTGAAGGTGGCGGTCATCGCCGGCTCGTTGTTCCAGATGAACGTGTGGTAGTCGAGCGGGTTGGCCACCGCTACCAGCGGCCCGAGCGTCGATTTGACGTGGGCGCGATGCGTATCGGTCAGCGTCGGAAAGTTCACCCTGCGGCCTTCGGCGCTGTCGGCCATCACAGACGCCTCGCCGCCCGAACAGCTCATCGACGACAGCCGATAGCCGGGCAGGGGGCCGGTGACGTGCAGCAGCTTGAGCGCCTCGATGAAGGCCGGGATCGAATCGACGCGGGCGATGCCGAGCCGCTTCAGGAAGGCGCCCGAGGCGGCATCCGACCCGGCCAGCGATGCAGTGTGCGAAACCGTCGCCTGCCGCGCCTGCTCGGAGCGGCCGACCTTCATGGCAATGATCGGCTTCTTCAGCTCACGCGCCCGCGCGGCCAGTCTTTCGAAGCCGGCTACCGAATCGAAGGCCTCGATATGCAGGCCGAGCGAAGTGACGCGGTCGTCCTCGATTAGGCCAAGCGCCATTTCGGAGAGGCCGGTCTGCGCCTGGTTGCCGGCCGTCATCAGAAAGGCGATCGGCAGGCCGCGCTTCTGCATGGTCAAGTTGATGGCGATGTTCGACGACTGGGTGATGATGGCGACGCCGCGGCCGCCCTCGGCCAGCCTGATGCCGCCGTGCTGATCGGGCCACAGCAGTGCGCCGTCGGCATAGTTGATCAGGCCGTAGCAGTTCGGTCCGATGATCGGCATCTGGCCCGCCGCAGCGACCAGCTCGGCCTGCAGCCGCTCGCCGTCCTCGTCATAGGCCTCGGTCTCGAGGAAGCCGGCGGCAAAGCAGACGGCGCCGCCGGCGCCGCGTTCGGCCAGCGCCTTGACCACCTCGATGGTCAAATGCCGGTTGACGCCGACAAAGGCGGCGTCGGGGGCGCCGGGTAGATCGGCTACCGAACGGTAGGCCTTGCGGCCGGCGACTTCGTCTTTGCTCGGGTGCACCGGCCAGATCTCGCCGGCAAAGCCCATCTTGATCGACTGCGCGACGACGGCGGCGGCCTGCGCGCCACCGAACACGCCGATCGTTCGCGGGCGCAGAAGACGTTCAAGCCTGTGCATTGATCAGCCCCCGAACGGGCGCAGCAGCGCCCGTGAAATGATGTGGCGCTGGATTTCCGAAGTGCCTTCCCAGATGCGCTCGACGCGGGCGTCGCGCCAGATGCGCTCCAGCGGCAGATCGTCCATCAGCCCCATGCCGCCATGGATCTGGATCGCCTCGTCGGCGACGAAGGCAAGCATTTCGGTGGCCTTCAGCTTGGCCATGGCCATGTCCTGATCGGTGACGGTGCCCTGATCGTACTTCCAGCCGGCTTCGAACACCATCAGGTCGGCGGCCTTCAGTTCGGTCGCCATGTCGGCGAGCTTGAACGACACGCCCTGGAATTTGCCGATCTGCTGGCCGAACTGCTGGCGCTGCGCGGCATATTCGACGGCGTGACCAAGCGCCCGCTCGGCCCGGCCGAGACAGGTCGCGCCGACCTGCAGGCGGGTTGCGCCAAGCCACGAATTGGCGACGTCGAAACCCTTGTGGACCTCGCCGAGAACCTGGGCTCCGGGCAGCCGGCAATCGTCGAATTCGAGGATGGCATTGGTGTAGCCGCGGTGCGAGACGTTGCGGTAGCCGTCACGCACCGTAAAACCCTTGGTGCCCTTGTCGACGAAGAAGGCGGTGATCTTCTTGCGTTTTCCACGCGGCGTCTCCTCTTCGCCCGAGGCCATGAAGACGATGGCGAAATCGGCGAGGTCGGCATGGCTGATGAAGTGTTTGGTGCCGTTCAGCACCCAGTCGTCGCCATCCTGCACGGCGGTCGCCTTCATGCCGCGCAGATCGGAGCCGGCGCCCGGCTCGGTCATCGCCAGGCAATCCCATTTCTCGCCGCGAATGCAGGGATAGAGATATTTCTCGCGCTGCTCCGGCGTGCCGGCCAGAAGGATGTTGGAAGGCCGCGCCACGCAGGTCCAATGCAGCGCGTAATTGGCGCGGCCGAGCTCTTTTTCGTAAAGCAGCCAGGTCACCGTATCGAGCCCGGCGCCACCGACTTCCGTTGGCATGTTGGCGGCATAGAGCCCGGCTTCGATTGCCTTGGCCTTGATCTCCTCGATCAGTTCGCGGCGCAGTACGCCGGTGCGCTCGACCTCGCGCTCATGCGGATAGAGCTCGTTCTCGACGAAGGCGCGTGTCGTCTCGACGATGAGTTTCTGTTCTTCCGAAAGACCAAAATCCATGGCCTCAGCCTTTCTTCTTTTTCTTCGGCTTTTCAGCCTTCGCCTTTTCGGCCGCCTTGGAAGTAGCGGGCTTCTTCGCCGCAAGCTTGGCGAGCTGCTTGGTATAGTCCTTGTGCAAGGCGCCGGCGCCCCAACCCTTGCCTTTGTTCTGCTTCGACAGCGCCTCCATGATCGCGACCAGATTGTCGTCGCGGATCTTTTCGAGCTCGCGGATTGACAGGCCATGTGCCTGGTCGTCCGACTGGGTGGCGATCAGGTCGACCAGCTCGTCGTTGAACTCCGGCACATCCATTAGCTTGGTCCATGGCCATTTCAGGCATGGCCCGAACTGCGCCATGAAATGGCGCATGCCGGCCTCGCCGCCGGCGACGCGGTAGACCTGGAACATGCCCATCTGCGCCCAGCGCAGGCCGAAGCCATAGCGCATGATGTCGTCGAGTTCCTCGACCGTGCAGATGCCGTCTTTTATCAGCCACAGCGCCTCGCGCCATGCCGCCTCCAGCAGGCGGTCGCCGACAAAAGCCTCGATCTCCTTGCGGATGACCACCGGCTTCATGCCAATCGAGGCGTACATCTCCTTGGCGACCTCGAGGGCCTCGGGGAAGGTCTGTTCGCCGCCGACGATCTCGACCAGAGGCAAGAGATAGACCGGGTTGAACGGATGGCCGACGACCAGCCGCTCCGGATGCTCCTTCATCGCCACCTGCATGTCGGTCGGCTTGATGCCGGAGGTCGAGGAGCCGACAATGGCGTTGGCCGGCGCATAAAGGTCGATCTCGGCCAGCACGCGGTGTTTCAGGTCGAGCCGTTCCGGCACGCTTTCCTGGATGAAATCGGCGTCGGCCACAGCATCGGCGATGGTCTTGGCAAAGGTCAGTTTGCCCTCTTTTGGCACGCCGCCGGGCAGCATCTGCTTGTAGGCGCGGCGCGCGCCTTTCATCACTTCGCCGACCTTGCGCGCGGCTTGGGGATCGGGATCGAAGATCGACACGTCGATGCCGTTCAAGAGCAGGCGCGCGACCCAGCCGGCGCCGATGACGCCGCCGCCGATGGCAGCCGCCTTGGTGATGATGCTCATGCGGAGGCTCCGGTTCTTGTCCTGGCTACTTTGGAATCGATGAGGGGCACGCGTTCGCCGGCACGGATCACTGTGGCGTCATAGGCTCTGCGCGCGAACACTTCGAGCACGAAGGGCCGGAAGAAGTCGATCGGCAACGTCTCGTAATCCGGATCGAAGCTCGACTGATCCCAGCGCTCACAGAACTGGTCGCAATCGTCGAAATAAAGGTGGCCGGCGAAACGGTCGCGCGCATGGGGATTGCCGCCGAGATGGTGGGCATAATAGAGGCGCTGGAAGTCGCCGTGCTTTTCCACCACCCAGGTGCACTGCTCGCGCACGAAAGGTTTTAGGATCGAAGCTGCATATTCGTCGTGATTGTACGGTGCGTAGATGTCGCCGATGTCGTGCAGCAACGCGCAGGCAAGCCAGTCGGTGTCGGCGCCGTCGCGCCATGCGCGCGTCGCCGCCTGCAGCGAATGACCGAGCCGGGTGATCTTATAGCCGGAGAGGCCTTCGTCGAGTTGGATAAGCGCGTCAAGCAGCCGTTCGCCGGTCTTCGCCGCATAGTCGATCTCGTGCTCGGTGAGGAAGGCGTAATCGTCGCGGTCGCCGTCCTTCATCGCGGTGAATTTCACGGTCTTCATCGGCGGCTCCTCCCTACCGATTGCTTGTTCAAAGCGGCGCGCGCTTCGTCAGGTTGAGCTTCTTGCGCACCTCATCCGGGCCGATGACCCTTGCGCCCATGTTCGACACGATGCTGACCGCCCGCTCGACCAGCTGCGCATTGGTCGCCAGCACGCCCTTGTCGAGCCAGAGATTGTCCTCGAGCCCGACGCGGACATTGCCGCCGGCCAGCACCGCAGCGGCGGCGTAGGCCATCTGGTTGCGGCCGATAGAAAACGCCGACCAATTCCAGTTCGACGGCACGTTGTTGACCATGGCCATGAAGGTGTTGAGATCATCAGGCGCGCCCCATGGCACGCCCATGCACAATTGCACGAGCGCGTCCGGATCCAGTACCTTTTCCTCGACCAATTGCTTGGCAAACCACAGATGGCCGGTGTCGAAGGCCTCGATCTCCGGTTTGACGCCGAGCGCCGTCATCATTGCGCCCATGGCGCGCAGCATGCCGGGCGTGTTGGTCATAACATAGTCGGCTTCGGCGAAATTCATCGTCCCGCAGTCGAGCGTGCAGATCTCCGGCAGGCACTGGCGCACATGTTCCACGCGGTTGCTCGCGCCGCCCATATCGGTGGCTTTCTCGTTCAGCGGCAGTGGGTTTTCCGGCGAACCGAACACCATATCGCCGCCCATGCCGGCGGTCAGGTTCAGCACCACGTCGACGTCTGCCGCGCGGATGCGCTCGGTTACCTCGCGATAAAGCTGCACGTCGCGGCGCGGCTTGCCGGTTTCGGGATCGCGCACGTGGCAGTGGACGATCGCCGCACCCGCCTTTGCCGCATCGATGGCCGAATCGGCGATCTGCTTGGGCGAACGCGGCACATGCGGGCTTCGATCTTGCGAGCTGCCGGACCCGGTCACGGCACAGGTTATGAAAACCTCACGGTTCATTGCAAGCGGCATCGGACTCTCCCAATCGGCACAGACGGCTCCGATCAAACATGGGCTCGATCGAACAGATGGCAACAATGCCTGACTTGCCGGAAACTGTTTTGCGTTTTACGAAGAGCGTATGATGAAAACCGAAAAGCCTTCGATCTTTCGCGCCGAGCGCTCGCCGCTCAAGGTGACGCTGCTGGTGTTTTCCGGTTCGTCAATCATGTGCGTGGCATCGGCCGTCGATCCGCTGCGTGCCGCCAACCGTATTGCCGGCGAGACGCTGTTCGATTTCAGGCTGGTCTCGGTGACCGGCGAAGCGCCAGTCACCACATGCGGCCTGCCGGTTGCGGTCAGCGGCCGCTTCGATGCGGCGGATACAACCGATATGCTTGTCGTCGTCGCCGGTTTCGGCACGCAGAACTATGCCACGTCGGCCCTGCTTTCCGGCCTGCGCCGTGCGGCGCGCGCCGCGCGCGCCTGCGGCGGCGTCGAAGCCGGCACCTGGCTTGTGGCCCGCGCCGGCCTGCTGGAAGGGCGCAGCGCCACCACCCATTGGGAGGACATGGAGGATTTCTCGTCGGCCTTTCCCGGCGTCGATGTACGCCCCGACCGCTACGTCATCGACGGGCCGGTCTTCACTTCGGGCGGCGCCTCGCCGACCTTCGACCTGATGCTGCATCTGATCCGCACGCGGCTCGGCATGGCCGTCGCGCTCGATGTGGCAAGTGTCTTCATCTACGACCAGGCGCGGGCGGCGACCGATGCGCAACCGCTGGTCTCGCTCGGCCGCCTCGACGGCTACGATCCGCGGCTGGCGCAAGCCATCCGGCTGATGGAAGCGCATGTCGACCAGCCGCTGACCATCGCCGCGGTGGCGAAGCGCGCCGGCGTGACGGCAAGAACGCTGGAAAGCATCTTTCGCAAGTCGATCGGCGAGACGCCGGGCGCTTATTATCTCAGGCTGCGGCTGGGTGCCGCGCGCCGGCTGGTGGTCGACACGCGCGTGGCCATGGCCGACATTGCCGGGCGAACAGGGTTCTCGTCCGCCGCGGCATTTTCCAGGGCGTTTTCCAGAGCTTTCGGCGAAGCGCCGGTCAGGCTGCGTAGGGGATAGTCGGGATTAGGCAGCGTCCTTGCGGTCGCCTTTGCCGTCGATCTGCGAGCGCATCTGTCTCGCAAGATGGGTCTCAAAGCGGCTGGCGACCGCGCGATCCCATTCGTTTGCACTGCGCGCACCATGTTTTGGATGCGGCAGCGCCATCAGCCGGTCGATGATCGATCCCTCGCCAGATGAGAGCAGGGCGTCGATTTCGCGTTCGTGCTGCATATCGTTTCGCCTCCTTCTTTCTGTTCCCGCCACGAACCACACTATACCGGATTCGTGACGGCTGTTTGAAGGCAAGAGCGAGGCGATTGAGGGGCGGTGCGAGGCAAAACCTTGTCATCGGTTCCGCCTTCGCGCAAAGCTGTTCCGGGCAGGCGGATCGGTCAAAGACCCGCCGGTGCGACACCTCAGACGTACCGGTTGACGATATTCTCGAGCAGTTCCTGGCGGCCGGATCTGGGCTGCGGCTCGATCTTCTTCTTGACGACGCGCTCGGCGATCTCCTCCAGCGTCCGCTTGCCGGCAAGCATCGCCTTGGCCTCGGCGGAGTTCCAGCCGGCATAGCGCTCGGCCAGCGGGGCGGATAGCGCCTTGTCCTCGACCATGCGGGCGGCGGCCTTGAGGCCGCGTGCACAGCAATCCATGCCGCCGATATGGCCAATCAGCAGATCCTGCGGATCGAGCGATTGCCGGCGCAGCTTGGCATCGAAATTGGTGCCGCCGGACTTGAAGCCGCCGGCCTGCAAGACCTGGTAATAGGCAAGCGTCATCTCCGGCACGTTGTTGGGGAACTGGTCGGTGTCCCAGCCCGACTGGTAGTCGTTGCGGTTCATGTCGATCGAGCCGAAGATGCCGAGCGCATTGGCCAGCGCCAGCTCATGCTCGAAGGAATGGCCGGCCAGGATCGCATGGCCCTGCTCGATGTTGAGCTTGACCTCCTTCTCCAAGCCGAAGCGTTTCAGGAAGCCGTAGACCGTGGCGACGTCATAGTCGTACTGGTGCTTTGTCGGCTCCTGCGGCTTCGGCTCGATCAGGATGGTGCCCTTGAAGCCGATCCGGTGCTTGTAGTCGACGACCAGGTTGAGGAAGCGACCGGCCTGCTCCTGCTCGCGGGCAAGGTCGGTGTTGAGCAGCGTCTCATAGCCCTCGCGTCCGCCCCACAGCACATAGTTCTCGCCCTTCAGCCGCTTGGTGACGTCGATGCAGTGCTTCACCGTCGCTGCCGCATAGGCAAACACGTCCGGATCGGGATTGGTGGCGGCGCCCGACATGAAGCGGCGGTTGGAGAACAGGTTGGCCGTGCCCCAAAGCAGCTTGACGCCGGTCTGCTTCATCTTCGTCGCAAAATAATCTGATATCTCGTCGAGGCGCGCGGCACTTTCGGAAAAATCTTTTCCTTCCGGCCGCACATCGGCATCGTGGAAGCAGAAGTAGGGTGCGCCGAGCAGCGCAAACATCTCGAAGGCGACATCGGCCTTGAGCTTGGCCAGTTCCATCGTGTCGGTGCCGCCAGCCTTGGCAAACCACGGCCGATCGAAAGTCTGGCCGCCGAACGGATCTCCGCCCGGCCAGGCGAACGAATGCCAGTAGGCGACGGCAAAGCGCAGATGGTCTTCCAGCCGCTTGCCGGCGACAATTTCATCGGGATTGTAGAAGCGGTAGGCCAGCGGATTGGTCGAATCTGGCCCCTCGTATTTGATCTTTTGGATGTCGCCGAAAAACCCACTGGTCATGATTGTCTGTCCTCTCGCATGGTTCTGTCCTGATTACCTCAGGCGTAATTGGTTTCGCGCTGGCGCTGGATGAAAACGGTCATGTCAAAGCCACTCAACAAAGGAGACAGACCATGACCGACCTCAACACGATCGCCGAAAACTACATCGCCGCCTGGAACGAGAGCGAGGCCGCGCGCCGGACTGCCTTGCTCAAGGCGACCTTCACCGAAGACGTCAGCTATCGTGACCCGATCGTGCAGGGCGACGGCCATGATGGCATCGCCGCGCTCATCGATGGTGTCCAAAAACGTTTTGCCGGCTTCCGGTTCTCGCTGAAGGGCAAGCCGGACGGGTTTGGCGACACGATCCGCTTCTCGTGGAATCTCGGGCCGGAAGGCACTGATTCCGTTATCGAAGGCACCGACATCGGCGTCATGGAGAATGGCCGCCTGAAAAGCGTCACCGGCTTTCTCGACAAGGTTCCGGCACAATGAAGACTTCGTGGCGAGACGGGGGCGACACACCCCCCTCTGGCCTGCCGGCCATCTCCCCCTCAAGGGCAGCCCCCTCAAGGGCAGCCCCCTCATCCGGCCGCTTCGCGGCCACCTTCTCCCCGCTGGGGAGAAGAGGCTGGCGCCAAGGTCGGCGATCTCCTCTCCCCCCGGGGAGAGGTCGAATTGCCCCGAATTGCTCTTCGCAATTCGGTTGGCAATCCGGGTGAGGGGGCGCTTGCCTAAAAGCCATAGCCATACCCTTGAGGGGGAGATGGCCGGCAGGCTAGAGGCGGCTAAACCCTCGCTCATGCGGTCGCAGCCTTGATGGCTGGGTAAAGCAAGCGATAGCGCTGATAAGCATCCGCATAGGCGTTGCTTAGCGCGGCGACCGGTTCGATGGTGGCATCGGTGGCTGGCGCCGTGCACACTCTGAGCGGATCGGCGCCCGTCGCCGCGATCATGCCGAGCCGGGACGCACCGAAGGCAGCGCCGAAATCGCCATCGGCCGGGATGTCGACGGGCAGGCCGAGCGCGGTGGCGATTGCCTTCAGCCAATAGCGCGAGCGCGAGCCGCCGCCGATCGCCGTCACTCGTGTCAGCGTCGTGCCGGCCTTGGCCAGGGCTTCGAGACTGTCGCGAAAGGCGAAAGCCACGCCCTCCAGCACGGCCTGGGTCAACACGGCGCGGCTCGATTCATGCGCAAGCCCAGTAAACGAGCCGCGAATGGCCGAATCATTGTGGGGCGTGCGCTCGCCGGAGAGATAGGGCAGGAAGGACACGCCGGTCGGCGCCTTCAGCGTATCGCCGAGCTCGGCGGTCAGCTCGCCGGCGCCTTTCCCTGATATCTCCGACAGCCAGTTGACCGAATCGGTTGCCGACAGGATGACGCCCATCTGGTGCCAGGTGTCGGGCAGCGCGTGGCAGAACGTGTGCACCGCGCTTTCCGGGTTTGGCAGATAAGACGCATTGGCGGCGAACAGCACGCCTGACGTGCCAAGCGAGACGAAGGCCTGGCCGGCTGCCACCGTGCCCATGCCGCAGGCCGAGGCCGCATTGTCGCCGGCGCCGCCGGCGATCGGGATGCCGGCCTGCATCCCCCATTTCGAGGCCAATTCGCTGCGCAAGGCGCCGGCCTTCTCAGTGCCTTCGACCAGCGACGGCATCTGCCCTTCATCGAGCGACGTCGCGGAAAGCAGGTCGGTTGACCAGTCTCGCTTGCCGACATCGAGCCAGGACGTGCCTGCCGAGTCCGACATCTCAGAAATATGCTCGCCGGAGAGCCAGAGCCGCAGGAAATCCTTCGGCAGCAGGACCTTCGCCACTTTGTCGAAAATATCCGGCTCGTTGTTTTTCACCCAGACCAGTTTTGGTGCGGTGAAACCGGGGAAGACGATGTTGCCGGTGAGCTTGCGAAAACGCGGATCGGCGTCGAGCTTGGCCGCCTCGGCATGGCTGCGCGTGTCGTTCCAGAGGATGCAGGGGCGCAGCACCTGGTCGCCGGCATCGAGCAAGGTGGCGCCGTGCATCTGGCCGGAGAGGCCTATGCCTTTGACCGCGGCAAGTTCTTTCGAATGGGAAACCTTGAGCTCGGCGATCGCGTCCTCGCAGGCGCGGATCCACTCGGTGGGGTTCTGCTCGGACCAGCCGGGATGCGGCCGCGACACGTCGAGCGACGCGTGGCCGGAGCCGATGATGGTCTGCCCGGCATCGATCAAAAGCGCCTTGACGCCCGACGTGCCAAGATCGAGGCCGAGATACATGGTGTCCTCCCACTGCCATTAATTTTTTCGGATCTCGAAAAAATCTGACTTGGCAGTTTTTAAGACAAGATCCGCCTCCGGTCAATTCTCCGACAAATCGGCAGCCCGCCGCGAAAGCAGCGCCGACAGCGGGCTGTCCGGCCGCGCCAGCGCGCGTTCCGCGGCAAGCGCCCGTGCCAGCGCATGGTCGCCGGAACGCAGCGCCGCCTCGATCAGCGTCAGGTCGATGACGTCGCGTTGCGCGTGGCTGCCGCCGAAGCGGTGGGCGATCACCCGGATTGGCCGGATCAGGCCCACCGTCTCGGTGTAGTTGCCATCGCCGAATGCCTTGATGGCGAGCGTGAGGGGGATGGCCGACATCCCGGGTGAAAGCGGCGTTGTCGTCGTTGCCATGCATGGCCTCGCGCTGCGCCTCGAGCAAGGTGCGAACCGGCGCTTCTTGGCCGGCGCCGACGAAAGCCATCATTGCATGGGCATCGTTGAAGGCATAGTTGCCGGCGCCGGCCTTGGCCCAGTTGGCGGCAAGTGCTGCCCAGCGGGCGCCGACATCGATGCCGCCGAGATGCAGTCGCCACAGGATAGCCGAGGCATCGACCATGTTGAGCGCCAGCGTCGAGCGCTCGCCGTAGATCGGGCCGTCATAGAGCGCCAGCACCTCGCCGGTCTCGCCGAGATCGTAGTGGAACAGCGCCAGATGCCACCAATTATGCACCTGCAGGAAGCTTTCCAGCGTCCACGCTTCCGGGTTGGCGCGCATCCATGCGATGCCGTCCCTTTGCCGGCTCTGCATTTCCATGACATGAGCGACGGCGTGCTGCGCCCAGCCGTCGCGCGGCTCGATGTCGACTGCTGCGCGGCCAAGCTTTTCGGCGCGCGCATAGTCGCCCATCTCCTCCAGCCCGAACGCCTGCATGCCGAGTATGGCGTGGTATCCCGGCATGCCGCTCTGCCACGACGGCAGCGCGCGGCCGATGCGGTCGCGCAACATACGGGCATTGCCGGTGAAGAAATCAATCTGGTGCCCGGTCTGCAGCGCCAGCGCGTCGAGCGGGAAGTCGATGGCGATCTCCTCGAGCAGACGGGCGGCTTCATGCCAGTGTCCTCCGGCAAGATGGCCAAGTGCTGCGACATGCGCCTGTTCGCGCGACGTGGCGGCAAGCGGCAGTGCCGCCTCGTGGCATGTCCTGGCCACGGCCGTTGCTTCGCGTTCGGTGGCGAGGCCGAAGAGATAGCCCTTGAACACATGCGCCATGACGAAGCCGGGATCCTCGGCGATGGCGCAGTCGACCGAGGCGATCGGATCGCCGATGAAGCACTGCAGTTCGCGCACGGCCTGGCTGTAGGACGAGAACCCGGCCTCGGTCGCGCCCGAAAACGTCAGGCCGAATGCATCCCTGACTGCCATGTCATGTCCTCAATTGCCCGAGCGCATCGCCACCGTGGCGATGCCGGCGCCGACCAGCAGCGTGCCGCCGGTGCGGTTGAAGATGCGGATCGCCCGGGGATTACGCACGACGTTGCGCGCCCTTGCCGCGATCAGCGCGTAGCCGAAGGCATTGGCGAAGGCGAGCGCCAGGAAGGTCGTTTCGAAGATCAGCATCTGCGTCCAGAAATCGGCGTGCCGGTCGAGGAACTGCGGCAGGAAGGCGACGAAGAAGGTGATGCTTTTCGGGTTGAGCGCGGTGACCAGCCAGGCATGCGCCATCATCTTGGCCGAGGACACCGCGTCCAGGCGCGGCTCGGCCTTGAGCGTGCCACCGGCGCGAAACAGCTTTACGCCGAGATAGATCAGATAGCCGGCGCCGATCACCTTCAGCACGGTGAACACGGTGGCCGACGCCGCCAGCAGTGCGCCTATGCCCAGCATCGACAGCGTCATCGCCGTAAAATCGCCAAACGCCACGCCAACCGCCATCGGCAGCGCGGTGCGCCAGCCCTGACCGAGCGCATAGGACACGACCAGAAGGATGGTCGGGCCGGGAATGACAAGAAGGATCGTCGAGGCGGCGGCAAAGGCGGCCCAGTTTTCGAAGGACATGTTCGTCTCCTTGAGCTCAAAGAAGAGGATAAATCCTTGGGCTCGCAAAGATGTAAAGGGGCTGCATCGAAAATGTGCGGCGCGACGGCTCGGCCAGGAGGTTAAGGTAGGCAAGATGTCTTCACGCTTTTTCAACTATGATTGGTGAAAATGCATCCTATCCGGCCGGGACCGTGTTTCCCGCCGACAGCGTAGGGTTTGGGTAGATGCGTGAGTTGACGCGAGGTCTGACGTCGCCGTACGGCGGCGACGCCATCGACATCGAAATTTCCGAAAACCAGCTTTCCCGCCGCGCGGTGTTGTCCGGCGCCGGTGCCATGGCGTTGCTCGGCGTCGCCGGCTGCAGCCAGACGCTCGACCTGTCGGCGCTGCAACTCGACGGCGTCACAACCGGCGCGATCACCCCCATCCGCCCGAGCATCAGCGTCGATAAGAACATCACCAGCCCTGGTGTGATGTATGCCTCCGTCACCGACGGCGGCTTCACGCTGCCGGAAGTGCCCTACCTCAAGGTCAAGCCGGAGTTCCGCCGCCAGATCGTCGTCGACCCGACCGGCGAGCAGCCCGGCACCATCGTCGTCCATTCTCAGGAGCGGCTGCTCTATCTGGTGCAGCCCGGCGGTGACGCGATCCGTTACGGCGTCGGCATCGGCAAGGAAGGCTTCCGCTGGTCCGGCCGCGCCAACATCCAGTACGGCAAGGAATGGCCGACTTGGAGGCCGCCGGCCGAGATGATCGCCCGCAAGCCGGAACTGGTGAAATGGCAGGCCGGGCAGCCCGGCGGCCTCGACAACCCACTCGGCGCGCGCGCGCTGTACATCTACCAGAACGGCCAGGACACCGGCTACCGCATCCACGGCTCGCCCGAATGGTGGAGCATCGGCCAGGCGATGTCCTCGGGCTGCGTTCGCCTGATCAACCAGGACGTCATAGACCTCTACAGCCGCGTGTCGAGGAAGAACCCGGTCGTCGTCGTCTGACTCTCCCGGTCGTCGTCTGACCTGATAGCGCGGCCGGCGCGGCTGCTCGACTCTCCCGTTGCGCGATCTCGCAAGACAGGCGAATGTGCCTGCAAAGCCACTGCTCGGGAGACGTGAAGCATGTCCGGAACTTTTGTGATCGCGCAAGGCGGCGGTCCGACCGCCGTCATCAACCAAACGATGGTGGGCGCCGCGCTCGAAATCCGCAAGCGGCATCCCGGCGCCAAGGTCCTGGGCTCGATCCATGGCGTGCGTGGCATTCGTGACGGCAACTATGTCGATCTCTCAGCCATTCCGGAGGATCGGCTGCGGCTGATTGCGGCAACGCCGAGCGCCGCGCTTGGCTCGACCCGCGACAAGCCGGATGACGCCTATTGCGAGATCATCCTCAACGGCCTGAAGAAAGCCGGCGCCGACGCCTTCATCTATATCGGCGGCAACGACACGTCGGGCACGCAGCAGATCCTGACCGACGCCGCCGGTGGCAAGATGGCTTTCGTCCATGCGCCGAAAACCATCGACAACGATCTAGAGGAGAACGACCACACGCCCGGCTTCATTTCGGCAGCCGAGTTCGTCGCCGGCGCCTTTCTCTCGGTCGACCTCGACTTCCGTGCTCTGCCCGGCATCTATGTCGGCATCGTCATGGGGCGGCATGCCGGTTTCCTCACCGCCGCCGCCGCCGCATGGCAGCTTGATCCCGACAGCGGCCCGCATCTCGTCTATGTGCCGGAGCGCCCGTTCTCGGCCGCGGCCTTCATCGACGATGTTCGCGCCACGCTTGACCGCCACAAGCGCTGCATCGTCGCCGTGTCCGAAGGCGTCAGCACCGCCGACGGCAAGGCGCTGGTCGAAAGCCTTGTGCCGCCGGACAAACTGGAGCGCGATGCGCATGGCAACGTCAAGCTGTCGGGCAGCGACCTGCCGGCCGCCCTCGAGCGCGCCCTGGCCGAAGGATTGCCGGGCAAGCGGGCGCGAGTCGATGCGCTCGGCTACATGCCGCGCGGCTATGTCGGCGCCATCAACGCCGTCGATGCGCAGGAAGCCTTCGATGCCGGCGTCTTTGCGGTCGCTGTCGCCGAACAGGGCGGCGGCTCGGTGGCGCTGCAATATGACGGCGAGAAAACCGTGCTGAACAAGGTGCCGCTGAAAAACGTTGCCGGCAAGACCCGTCACATGCCCGACGATTTCATGCTGCCTGAAGTCAACCAGCTCTCCGATGCGGGAATGGCCTATCTGAAGCGGCTGGTCCCCGAAAAATATAAGGTTGGAAAACCGTTTGTCTGATGCCGGGTCTCTCCTGATGCCGGGTCTCTTCTGATGCTTGACTGGTTCAGCAAGACCGTCATCGACGCCGATACGACGATGCTGACCGAGCCGTTCGTGCATGATTTCGTGCGCGCCAACATCTGGCATCTGCGCGGCCGCGACCTCGACCTGCTTGTCGACACCGGCATGGGCATCCGCCCGCTGGCGCCGGAGATCGACACGCCCGATGGCAAGCCGCTGCTCGTCGTCGCCACCCACATCCATCTCGACCATGTCGGCTCGCTGCACGAATTCCCGCTGCGGGCAGGGCCCAGGATGAGTGCCGCGCAATTCGACAGCATGGACGACGCCGTCACCTACGCCCACATGTTTCATGATCTCGACGGCGCGTCTCGAAGCTGCCGGCGCCAGGCTGGAAAGCGGTCGATTACAAGATTCCGCCGGCGCCGCTGACGCGGACACTCGACGAGGGCGATCTGGTCGATCTCGGCGACCGGCAATTCCGCGTGCTGTATCTGCCCGGCCATTCGCCCGATTCGATCGCGCTGTTCGATGAGGCCGACGGCCTGTTCTTCGCCGGTGACGCCATCTACGACGCCATCCTGATCGACGACCTGCCGGACTCCGACAGGCGCGCTTACCGCCGCACCATGCAGCAGCTGCTCGACCTGCCGATCCGCATCGGCCATGGCGGCCATGGCCCGAGCTTCGACGCCAGACGCATGCGCGAAATCGCCAGCGGCTATCTCAGGCGGACAGACGGGATCGGCGCATAGGAGGCTTCGATGACCGGCAGGATAGAGGCGGGAAGATATGCGAGCTCGTGATTCCCTGTCAGCAAGTTTGTTCTTGCTTTGTGCCGGCAGCTATGTTATCAATTTCCGCATGGTGCTGATCGCGCCAACCCGCCGCAAGGTGGGTTTTTTGTTTCAGGTCGTGCGCTACCTCCCTTCATCAGGGTTCGACTCCAGCCACGCATCAGGCGAGCGGGCGACACCGACCCGTTAGATTAAATCTTCGTAATATCATCTAGAAACCGCGATCTCCGCCCTAGATGCGGGGCTGTCGATCCGGTCGGCTGCCTGCCAGGCGAGGCAATGCAGACGAAGTGCAGACGGCATCGGTGGGCGACTCAGACACACCGTCCGCACAGCAGGGCCTTCGTGCTCCTGCGATCGGCCTCGGCCTGATGGACGTCACTCCTAATGTCCGACAAGCGATGAATCTGACGCACAACCAGCGCGGCGCGCTGGTCGAGAGCGTCAATCCTGACAAGACGGCCTCGGCTTCCGGTATGCAGCCCGGCGACATCATCGTCGCCGTCAATCAGGCGCCGGTGCGGAACGCCAGGCAGGCGGACCAGGCGATTGCGCAGGTCGGGAAGAAGTCCGTGCTCCTGCTCGTCGAACGCGGCGACGCGCAGATGTTCGTCGCCGTGCCCTTCGCCAGTGGCTGAAGCGGCGCATTGCCGCGAGGTTGCAGCCAAAATTATGGTTGCCCGCCAGAGCATCTTCGAGAAGACTGGTGAAGGCCGACAGGCGGCCTGATTTAAACGGATTTCCCGATGGTCACCCGCGGCTTCTTTTCAGGACGAAAGCCTCCGACGGATACGGATGCGCGTATCCCGCCGGGGCAGTATCTCGAGCAAGGGTTTCCGGTGCTGTCGGCCGGGCCGACGCCGCGCGTGAGCACCGAGGACTGGTCGTTCACGCTCAAGCACGGACCGCGGCCGATCAAGAAGTGGAACTGGACAGAGTTCAACGCGCTGCCTTTGACCAAGATGACCCGCGACATCCATTGCGTGACCGCATGGACCAAGTTCGACACGGCGTGGCAAGGCGTGCTGGTCGACGATATTCTGACGGATGCCGGCATCGAGCCGCCGACCGGCTTCACGCTGGCACTGTCGTTCGACGGCTACACCACCAACGTGCCGACGAAGGATCTCACCGCCGGCAAGGCGATGGTGGCACTGCTTTACGAAGGCAAGCCGATCACGCCGGACCATGGCGGCCCAGCGCGGCTGCTGGTTCCGCATCTCTATTTCTGGAAGTCGGCCAAATGGCTGAACGGGCTGCAGTTCACCGAGCGCGACGAGCCCGGGTTCTGGGAGCTGCGCGGCTATCACATCTATGGCGACCCGTGGCGCGAGCAGCGCTATACGGGCGATCCATGAGCGACGGGCCGGCGGCGCAGTCGCCTTGGCAGACGGTCACCATCAGCCGCATCGAAAAGCGCACGCCGCGCGTCACCAGTTTTTTCCTCCAGCCGTCGCGGCCCTTCGCCTATCGTGCCGGGCAGCATGTCGATGTCAGGCTGACGGCGCCGGACGGCTATCAGGCGCGCCGCTCCTACTCCATCGCCTCGGCGCCGGAAGCCGGCGAGACGATCGAACTGGCGATCGAAAGGCTCGATGATGGCGAGATCTCACCCTTCTTTCACGATATCGCTGCGGTCGGCGATGAGGTCGAACTGCGCGGACCGCTCGGCGGCCACTTCGTCTGGTCCGACAGCGACGGCGGCCCGCTTCTGCTGGTCGGCGGCGGGTCCGGCGTGGTTCCGCTGATGGCGATGGTCCGCCATCGCGCCGCGCGCAAATCAACGGTGCCCGCGGCGTTGGTGTTTTCCGCACGGATCTGGGACGAGGTGATCTTTCGCGACGAACTGATCGACTTCCATGATCGCCGGGACGGCTTCGATCTGGTGTTGGCGCTGACTCGCGAGCCGGCCCGGCGCCCGGCGGACTATTCGCGGCGGGTCGATGCCGCGATGATGGAGCAATCGATGGCGCGGCTGCCCGCGCCGCCAAGGTTAGTCTTTGTCTGCGGCTCGAATGCCTTCGTGTCGGCCGCCGCCCAGGCGCTGATCGATGCCGGCGTTCCGGCAAGCCTCATCCGCACCGAGCGTTACGGGGTTTAAGCTCCCCGCCGGTTAGGCGTCGATCTCGATCGCCGTCAGCGGCTTCGAACAGCAGGCAAGGATGAAGCCGTCGTCGATCTCGTGATCGAGGATGCCGCCATTGTGGCTCATCTCGACTGTGCCCGAGACCTTTTTCACCTTGCAGGTTCCGCACAGGCCGAACTCGCAGGCTGCGGGAATTCGTACGCCCGAAGCGCGCGCCGTCTGCAGCACGGTCTGGCCGGCAACGCAGTCGGCATCGACATCCGAAAGCGAAAAGCGGATCGGCGTTGCGGCCTCAGTAGGTATCTCGACCCCGCCCTCTGCCGGCCCACCCTCTGCCGGCGAACCGAACGGGGCCGGTATTTCCTCCACCCCTGGGGCCGCAAAGCTTTCCTGATGATAGTTGGCCATGTCGAAGCCGGCCGCCTCCAGCATCTGCCGCACGGCGCGCATGAACGGGTCGGGGCCGCAGCAGAAAATTTCGCGCTCGCGAAAATCGGGCGCCAGCAGCGGCAGCCGTATCGCGTCGATCCGGCCCATATGGCCGAACCAGCCCTCGCGGCTGGACCGCTCCTCGATCATGAAGCCGAGCGTCAGGCCCGGCATGCGGCTGCCGAGCAATTCGAGCTCCTTGCGGAAGATGATCTCCTCGGGCTTTCGCGCGCAGTTGACGAAGCCGACATCTGTCCAGGGCGCGCAATCGTTCAGCCAGCGCAGCATCGACATCATCGGAGTCACGCCGGAGCCGGCCGAAATGAACAGATATCTGGCCGCGGGATGGCTGTGCAGCGAAAAGTTGCCCGACGGCCCATAGGCCTTCACGTGAACACCGGGCTTCAGATTGTCGAACATCCAGCGTGTGCCGAGGCTGCCGGGCTGTGCTTTCACCGTCACCGCGATCGAGAACGGCCGCGACGGCGAGGACGACAGCGTATAGGTCCGCATCAACGGGCCCTCGGTGGTCGGCAGTTCCAGCGTCACGAACTGCCCCGGTCTGTAGCGGAACCAGGTCTGGTTGTCGGAGCGGAAGGTGAAGGTCTTCACGTCAGGCGCCTCGTCACTGACGCCGATGACTTCCAGCACCTGGAGCCTGTCGTTCCAGGGCGCCATCTCGTCGAGATGGCGGTAGAGGCCGAGGTCCGTCATCGTATTCATCCCCTTGGCCTCGCTCAGGCGACGCTGCGCAACGCCGGCCGCCCGCCCTCGGCAAGGCGCGGCCCGATGAAGGAGGCGTACCATTCGACGAACTGGATGACGCCGCCCTCATGCAGTTCCGAATAGGGGCCGGGCTCATAGGCCGGCGACAGGATGCCGAAGGCGTTTTCCTCAACGATGCGGCGGTCCTGGTCGTTGGTCTCGGTCCAGACATGGGTGAGATCGGCGAGGTCGTAGTCGACGCCTTCGACCGCGTCCTTGTGGACAAGCCATTTGGTGGTGACGGCCGTTTCCGTGGCACTGATCGGCAGCACGCGGAAGGTGACCGCATGATCGCCGAGGATATGGTTCCAGGTCGTCGGATAGTGATAGAGCAGCAGCGAGCCGATACCGTCGGTCGAAACGTCGTCGGAGAGGTTCTTCTTCACCGCACGTCTTCCCGTCATCGTGTAGCTAACGGCATCGCGCAGCAGCGGGGCGCGGGTGGCGCGATACTGCCCGGCCGGATCGATGCGGAACTTGCTCGGCAGGCCCGCCGCCTCGCATTTCGCCCAGTGCGCGAGCATCTCCGGATCGCTGTCGGCGCCCTGCACGCCGGTGACGGTCGGCGCTTCCGGGAATGTCTTGCACAGTTCCGGATGGTTGCCGGCGCAATGGTAGCACTCGCGGTTGTTCTCCCAGACGAGCTTCCAGTTGCCCTTCTCGACGATGGTCGATTCGAAGGCGATTTTTGCCTCGCGCAGCCGGTGCGGCAGGAGGTAAGGCTCGATCATGGCGCGCATCGGCGCGAAATCGGCGGGCTCCTTGGCCAGGCAGATGAAGATGTAGCCACTGATGCTTTCGCAAGCCACCGGCTTCAGGCTGAACTGGCTCTTGTCGAAGCCGTCCGCCATCTGCCTCGCGAACAAGAGCCTGCCGTCCAGCTCGTAGGTCCATTGGTGATAGGGGCAGACGAGCTTCGCCGCCGTACCCTTGTCGGCGTTGCAGACGCGGCTGCCGCGATGCCGGCAGGAATTGTGGAAGGCGTTGATCTTGCCTTGCTGGTCGCGGACCAGCACGACCGGATAGTCGCCGATCTGCGCGGTGATGTAGCTGCCCGGCTTCGGCAACTCGCAATCGTGGCCGATGAACAGCCAGTCGCGATACCAGATCAGCTCCATGTCGAGCTTGAAGAAATCGGGATCGGTGTAGAAGGGCTGCTCGAGCGAGTAGCCTTCCCTGCGGCCGTGCAAGAGCCTCAGCATGTCGTTGCGCGCATCCATGTCCTGTCCTCATAGCCGTCGCATCGGCCCGAAATCGGAATCGATTTCGGAAAGCACGATGCGCAATTCAAAGTCTTGGAGCGTACGTTGTGCGTCCAAATGGACGCATGTCGCTCCAAAGACTGAACTGGTGGTGATGGAGGGAGGATCGGCCGCAAGCCGGCGACAGGGCCGGGCATGCACTATCCACCTCTTGACCGCCCACCGCGATCAGTCGAGTCTAGAAATCTCGGGCTGGTTTCCGGGCTCTGGAGTGTCCTTGCGGACCATCGCGACACCTTCCCAGGCTTGGGCCCAGTGGTCTCCCGTTGCGACTTGAACTCCACCACCGTTGCGGGGGCAGCGCCGGGTTCTGACCGGCTTCCCAATTCTCCGCTTCGTCGTCACCAAGCGGCACCTGAGATGGCGTGATCTAATCATGACGGCCGGCTGACTGTCCGCATGAAAGCGACATCGTATCCATGCGGCGCGACACTGCCGGCGAAACCTGTGGGCCGGGATTTGAGGAAGGTGAACTTTGCGCCTGCTGCGAGCGCTGCCGGTCCTGAAAGCGTGCCGGATTGACCATTGCAGGGCGCCGAAATGGTTAACGATTCGACAACAACTCAGCACCGGCTTTTTAAGCCGCTTCTAAAATCGAACCGAACGGTTCGTTTCTGTTGACAATGCGTGCATGACGCTGTGAACGCAGGTCCGGCAATCCGTCAAATGGTCGATTAGCCTCTTTGTCCTAAACCTTTGAAAACAAAACAGAAAGCAATGACGATAGAAGCCTCTGGTACAATTTCAAGGTGTAGATTCTTGGTCCACACGGAACAACTTCGTGATTGGAATCTGCCGGATGGCCTTCCCACATCGGGGCTGTCCGGACGACGCGAATTCCTCCCAAGACACGCCGCTAGACGGACGGAAAACTAAAGATACTGGAGTTCCAAAAATGAAAAAGATTGCTCTTATTGCCGTCGCCGTTCTGGCCATCACCGGCAGCGCCTTTGCTGGCAGCGACCATTATGGGTCCAACGGCGCCAATCAGCCGACCGCCTCGGTCGACAGTTCGTATACGGCTTCCATTCAGAAGTCGGCTCACGCTGAAAAGCCCGTCGACCAGGGCGCCGACCGCAACCTTTTCGGCAACAATTAACAGCTGATCCCAGACCATGATCCCGAAGTGGAAACCGGTTTTCGTAAAAGATCATGGTCAAACAACAAGACAAAGCGGCCAGTCCGCCGCTCGGGATCTGAAAAATTCAGGAGTACTAGAAATGAAGAAGATCATTCTTGCCACCGCCGCCATCCTGGCTGTCTCCGGCAGCGCTTTTGCCGGCAGCGACAACTTTGGATCGAACGGCGCCAACCAGCCGGCCGCTGCGGTCGACAACGGCTCGTACACGGCTTCGATTCAGAATTCGGCTTCGGCGCAGAATCCGGTTCCGGCTGACGAGAAGCCCGTCAATGGCAGCGACCGTAACCTCTTCGGCAACAACTAATGTCGATCCCAACAGCAGCGGCGGCATTGTCTTTCACAAAGACCGAGGCCGCCGCGCTGATGGGATACGAGAATCCAGGATTACTGAAATGAAGAAGATCGTTCTCACCGCTGCGGCACTTTTGATTGCTGCCGGCAGCGCCTATGCCCGCAACGACAAAGTTGGCGGAACCGACATCAACAAGCAGGCGACCGTCAACGTCGACAACACGCAGACGTCTTCGGTAGGCAATACCGGCTCGCTGGTTTACAAGCTGATCAATTCCTCGGGCGACATACAGAAGTCCGCCCCGCAGGGCAGCGACCGGAACCTGTTCGGCCGCTAACAGCGACCTGAATGCAATGCACAAGAGCGGCGGGCTCTGCCCGCCGCTCTTGTTTTTGCCTTCGCCAAACTGCCTGATCCAGTAGTTAGGCTGCCTTTGCTTCCGCCATGTGGAGTGTGAAGGAATGTCCGTCGGCGTCGAAAATATGCAGGTCGCCGGGATCGGCATTCAACCGCAACGCAGCGCCGCGCTTGACTTCGGCATTGCCTGGCAGCTTGGTCACCAGCGGCAGGTCGGCGCGGCCGATGTCGACATAGACGAGCTGGACCTCGCCGAGCTGCTCGACATAATCCACCGTTCCCTCGAAAAGATAATCGGCGCCGGTGGCGATCATCAGATCCTCCGGCCGCACGCCGAAGCTGACCGAAGCACCCTTCGCGGACGCCGGCGTGGCGATCGGCACCGTCGCCTTGCGCCCGCCGACATGACTGACGATGGTCGGGTCGCCTGATTTGTCGATCGTCGCCGGCAGGATGTTCATGGCCGGCGAGCCGATGAACTGGGCGACGAACAGATTGCCGGGTCTCTTGTAGAGCTCCATCGGCGTGCCGACCTGCTCGATGTGGCCCTCCTTGAGCACGACGATGCGGTCGGCCAGCGTCATCGCCTCGACCTGGTCGTGGGTGACGTAGATCATCGTCGTAGCAGGCATCGACTCCTTGAGCTTGGCGATCTCGATGCGGGTGGCAACCCGCAGTGCCGCGTCGAGGTTCGACAGCGGCTCGTCGAACAGGAAGACCTTAGGGTTACGCACGATGGCGCGGCCGATGGCGACGCGCTGGCGCTGGCCGCCCGACATCGCCTTGGGCAAGCGGTCGAGGTATTTGGTCAGCTGCAGGATTTCCGCCGCCTGGCGCACCCGCTTGTCGATCTCGGCCTTGCTCTCCTTGCCGATCTTCATCGAGAACGCCATGTTGTCGTAGACGGTCATGTGCGGATAGAGCGCATAGGACTGGAACACCATGGCGATGCCGCGCTTCGACGGTGGCACGTCGTTCACCACCTCGCCGTCGATCTTGAGCTCGCCGGAGGTGATTTCCTCAAGTCCGGCGATCGACCGCAGCAAGGTCGACTTGCCACAGCCCGAAGGGCCGACGAAGACGATGAACTCGCCCGACTTTATGTCGAGGTCGATGCCGTGGAGAATGTTGAGATTGCCGTATGATTTCTTCACTTGCCTTAGCGTGACATCGGCCATGATACCCTCCGGTGAATTGCAAACTCAGTCGATACGCCCGAACCAGGCGCTGTAGCCGCCGAGGCGGATAGAGCCGGCGGCAGTCTGTCCCGAAAACCCGTGCCCCGGCAAGGGCTGCAGCGAGCGTCGGCCAAGATCGATTTCGGCCGGTCGGCTGCCAAGATTGAAGGCGCAGACGATCTGCTCATTGCCCTCGCGGCGCGTGAAGGCGACCGTATCGCCCTCGCTTTCGATGAAGTCGATATCGCCCTTGGCCAGCGCCGGATGTAAACGGCGGAAGGCAAGAAAGCGCCGGTAATGTTCGAACAGCGAGCTGTCGTCGCCCTGCTGCACATCGACCGCTTGCGAAAGGTGCTTGGCGGGCACGGGCAGCCATGGCTTTGCCTTGGAGAAGCCGCCATTGCTGTCGGCGCCATTCCAGACCATCGGCGTGCGGCAGCCGTCGCGGCCCTTGAATTCCGGCCAGAAGCGGATGCCGTAGGGGTCCTGCAGATCCTCGAATTGCAATTCCGCTTCGCCAAGACCGAGTTCCTCGCCCTGGTAGATACAGACCGAGCCGCGCAGCGACATCAGCAGCGCCGAGATTACCTTGAGATAAGCCGTCTGGTCGGCCTCGCCGGCCGCCCAGCGCGAGGCAGTGCGCATCACGTCGTGGTTGGAAAAGGCCCAACACGACCAGCCGTCGCTGGCGACCTTGCCAAAGGCTTCCAGCACCGAACGCACCTTTGCCGCGCTGATCTTTTCGGGCGCCAGGAAGTCGAACGAATAGCACATGTGCACGCGCTTGCTGCCGGCGGTATAGGCCGCCACCACCTCCAGTCCGCGCTGCGAATCGCCGACTTCGCCGACCGCCGCCGTCGCCGGATATTCGTCGAGCAAGGCGCGGAAGCGCTCGAGGAAGCCGAGGTTTTCGGGGCGGCTCTTGTCGTAGAGATGGTCCTGGTAGTTGTAGGGGTTTACGGAAGGAGCAGTCTGGTCGTTGCGCTGTTCGGGCGGCAGCGGCGGATTGTCCTCCAGGCCCTGGCTGTGGAAGTAGAAATTGATGGTGTCGAGGCGGAAGCCGTCGACGCCGCGCTCCAGCCAGAAGCGGGTGACATCGAGCAGCGCATCCTGGACCGCGCGGCTGTGGAAGTTGAGATCGGGCTGCTCGGCCAGGAAATTATGCAGGTAATATTGCTGGCGGCTGGTGTCCCACTGCCAGGCCGAACCGCCGAAGATCGACAGCCAGTTGTTGGGTGGCGTGCCGTCGGGCTTGGCGTCGGCCCAGACATACCAGTCCGCCTTCGGGTTGGTGCGGCTCGAGCGGCTTTCCCTGAACCACGGATGGATGTCGGCGGTATGCGACAGCACCTCGTCGATCATCACCTTGAGCCCGAGCCTGTGCGCCTCGGCGGTCAGGGCATCGAAATCGGCCAGCGTGCCGAACATCGGATCGACGTCGCAATAGTCTGATACGTCGTAGCCGAAATCCTTCATCGGCGACTTGAAGAACGGCGAGATCCAAATGGCATTGACGCCGAGCGCTGCGATGTAGGGCAGCCTGCGGATGATGCCCCTGAGGTCGCCGATGCCGTCGCCGTTGGAGTCCTGGTAGCTGCGCGGATAGATCTGGTAGATCACGGCACCTCGCCACCAGTCGCGGTCGACGGCGACGTAGGGACTCAACGTCGCTTTCACAGCGGATTGCATGAGCTCAACCTCCTTTCACCGAGCCGGCGAGCAGCCCGCGGACGAAATAGCGCTGCAGCGAGAAGAACACGATCAACGGCACGACAATGGTGATGAAGGCCGATGTCGTCAGGATCTCCCAGTCGCCGCCGCGCGAGCCGAGCAACGCGTTAAGCTTGGCGGTCAGCACGATCTGGTCGCCCTCGGTACCGAGGAAAACCATCGCAACCAGCAGATCGTTCCACACCCAAAGGAACTGGAAGATGGCGAAGGAGGCCAGCACCGGGAACGACAGCGGCAGTACGATCTTGACGAAGATCTCGAAATCACTGGCGCCGTCGATCCGCGCCGATTCCATGATTTCGCGCGGCAGGCCGGCAATGTAGCTTCTGAGGAGATATATGGCGAAGGGCAGGCCGAAGCCGGTATGCGCCAGCCAGATGCCGAGATAGGTTTTCGACGGCACGCCGAAGAAGCTGCCGACGCCGTTGTAGAGCTTCAGCAGCGGGATCAGCGACATCTGCAGCGGCACGACCAAGAGGCCGATGATCACCGCGATGAGCAACGCCCGGCCGGGAAAGCGCATCCAGGCCAGCGCATAGGCCGCGAACGCCGCGATCAGGATCGGGATGACCGTCGCCGGAATGGTGACGGTCAGCGAATTCATGAAGGAGCGGCCGATGCCTTCCGAAAACAGCACCGTACTGTAATTGTCGGTGGTGAATTTCGGCGGCGCCGACGAGGCGTAGTAGACGCGCTGGCCGCGCTCGCCCTCGAAGGCCTTCGTTGAGGTCATGACGAAACTGCCGTCGGCGTTGAGCTGCAAGGTCTCGCCGTCGCCGAGATCGGCTGTGGTGCCGGCGGGATATTGCGTCGGCGCCGACGACTTGACGCCGAAGGCGCTGATGTCGCGGGCCGGATCGTCGCCGAAGATGTTGCCCTCGAGGACGAACTTGCCGTCCTTCTCGACTTGCGCCGAGGCGGGTGGCAGCCGGCCCGCTTCCGTCTGGGTGGAACTGGCGAACGAGTTCCACCAGCCCGAGGCGATGATCTGATCCTTGTCGCGCAGCGACGAGACGAGAATGCCGAGCGTCGGGATAGTCCAGATCGCGACGAAGATGAAGACCGCGATATGGACGCCGAAACGGCTGGCAAAGGA
Source organism: Mesorhizobium sp. WSM4842 (assembly GCF_055901575.1). Lineage (NCBI taxonomy): Bacteria > Pseudomonadati > Pseudomonadota > Alphaproteobacteria > Hyphomicrobiales > Phyllobacteriaceae > Mesorhizobium > Mesorhizobium sp. WSM4842. Next base: position 454,768 of record NZ_CM148372.1, on the reverse strand, counting down.
CTTTCCGGTCGCCGCGGCCATCTCAATGCCCTCCCGTCTCTTTGTTGGCCTGGCGGATGTTCCAGACCATGATCGGAATGACCGCGATCATGATGATGATGGCGATGGTGGCGCCGCGGCCGAAATCGCCGCCGCCGCGGAACATCCAGTCGAACATCAGATTGGCCAGAACCTGGCTGTTCCATTGGCCGTTGGTCATGGTCAGCACGATGTCGAAAACCTTCAGCACCAGGATGGTGATCGTGGTCCAGACGACGGCGATCGTGCCCCAGATCTGCGGCACCATGATCTTCCAGAAGATCTGGAACGGATTGGCGCCGTCGATGACGGCCGCCTCCAGCGTCTCTTCGGGAATACCCCGCAAGGCAGAGGACAGGATGACCATGGCAAAGCCGGTTTGGATCCAGATCAGGATGATCATCAGGAAGAAATTGTTCCAGAACGGCAGCGAGATCCAGACCTGAGGCTGGCCGCCGAAATACTGGATGATGGCGTTGAGCAGACCGATCTGCGTCTGGCCCGCGCCGCGATACTCGTAGATGAATTTCCAGATGACGCTGGCGCCGACGAAGGAGATGGCCAGCGGCAGGAAAATCAGGCTCTTGGCGATGGTGCCCCACCAGATCTTGTCGGTAAGGACGGCGATGATCAGCCCGAGGAAGGTGCAGGCGGCAGGCACGACCGCCAGCCAGATGATGTTGTTGAAGATGGCGTTGCGGAACTCGCGGTCGCCGAACGCCCATTCATAATTGGCGAAGCCGACGAAATTGGCGCCACCGCGATCGAGCAACGACAGCCTCAGAGTCTCCACGACCGGGTAGATCAGGTAGATGGTGAGGATGATCATGGCCGGGCCGACGAACAGCCACGGCCGGATCATCCCCTGCCGGCGCAGATTGTCGATGGCCGCAGCACCTGCAACGCCGCGCGACGGGAAGATGATGTCCACCAGTTTGTTGGCGCCCCAGAAATAGGCGACGCAGCTGCCGACGCCGACGATGATGACTGTTATGGCCGAGAAAATCTGAGCCGCCACGGGTCCCTCCCTCTGCGCATGATCCGCCAGTCGAGAATGGATTTGGCGACGGGATCATGGGCCGATTCAGTTGTTTGGAACGCAACCGGATGCAAGGCAGGGTTCTGCTCTTGCGGGTCGCGCGTCATGCCGGAATGTGCTCATAAATAAAGATTGCTGCGCCGCGGGCCGCCGGTCGGATCCGGGCCACTGGGGCCCGGATCCATTCAGGATCGGCAGTCCGAACGTTCAGCCGGGCCGCCTACTTGATCGCGTCCCAGCTCTTCTGGATGTCGGTGGCGACATCCTGGGCGGACTTGCCGCCGACGAGATCGATCATGCCGGTCCAGAAGGCGCCGGCGCCGATCTTGCCCGGCATCAGATCGGACCCGTCGAAGCGGAACGTCGAGGCTTCGGCAAGGATTTCGCCCTGCTTCTTCAGCGCGTCGCTGGCATAGGCGTCCTTGTTGGCCGACTTGAACGGCGTCACGAAGCCGCCCTGCGCCATCCAGATCTCATGGGCGAGCGGCATCTTCAGGAATTCGATGAACGCGCGGGCACTCTTGCTATCCTTGGTGATCATGGCCAGCGTGCCGGCGCCGAGCACCGGGGTGCCGAGGTCGGGCTTGGAGGCGTAAGGTGGGAAGTAGAAGAAGTCGACGTCCTGGCCGACCTCAGTGCCTTCCGGGAAGAAGGTCGGGATGAACGAAGCCTGATGATGCAAGTAGCATTTAGGCGGCACCGAGAAGAGGCCTTTCGGGCTGTCGCGGAAGTCGGTCGCCGCAACTGCCTTGGCGCCGCCGTCGACCATCTTGTCGTCGGTCGCGATCTTGCCGAACATGTCGATGGCGTTGACCACCGCGGGGTCGTTGAACGGAATCTCGTTCTTCACCCATTTGTCGTAAGTCTCGGGCGTCTGGGTGCGCAGCATGATGTCCTCGACCCAGTCGGTCGCCGGCCAGCCGGTGGCGCCGCCCGAACCGAGCCCGATGCACCATGGTGTGCCGCCGTCGGCGATGATCTTCTTTTCAAGCTCGGCGAGCTCTTCCTGCGTCTTCGGCACCTCGTAGTCGGCTTCCTCGAAATTGTCCGGCGAGTACCAGACCAGCGATTTCACGTCGGCCTTGTACGGGAAGGCGAAGAAGCCCGGCTTGCCGTCCTTGTCGTTGAAGGTGCCGAGATCGACCCATGACTGGCCGGCGCCGTAATTGTCCTTGATCCAGTTGGCGGTGTCGTCGCCGAGCGGCGTCAGCAGGCCCTTGGACGCCAGATCCTGGATCAGGCCCGGCTGCGGCAGCACGGCGATGTTGGGCGGGCTGCCGGCCTGCGTGTCGATGACGATCTGCTGTTCGTAATTTTCCGACGAGGAGTATTTGATCTCGGCGCCGGTGGCCTCCGAGAAATAGTCGAGAACGGTGCGGATGAGGGCTTCGTCCTCGCCGCGCCATGGTCCGAAGATCGACAGCGTCTCGCCCTTGAGGTCGACCTTCTTGAGCTCTTCGTAGTTCGCCCAGTTGAAGCGGGGGTCTTCACCCGGCTTGAACTTCAGTTCGGCTTGCGCCGGCGCGCCTAGGGCGAGCGTGACAAACGCGGCGCCCAGCAGAAGCATTTTCTTCATCGGTATTCCTCCCAGTGGTCACAAGCACTCGGACGAAACCTCCATTCCGTCCGCCGACGCTGCAGGACTGTGACTCAGTCGGAAAGGAACCGCAACCTTTCGAAGAGTCTTCCAAAGCGCTTTGGTCTGTTCGATCACGCCACTGAATCGATCATAAGTCAAGAGGGGGCAGGCTAATCGATTTAGTATCTGTCATATAAGAGCAAAGAAAGTGCGCTGCAGCATGCTTTTTTGGCGCTGCAGCAGCAAATTTTGCTTCAAACCGGTCAGAAACGGTGCTTATGGTCTTTGCATTCGGCAGCGCCGCCCGTAGCGGTCCAAGCGATCCATAGTTAAAGCGCTTTGAGGCTTGGAGGCCTCCGGTGAACCTCAAACAGCTCTCCCACATGCTGGCGCTTTCGCAGACCACGGTAAGCCGCGCGCTGAATGGCTATCCGGAAGTCAACGAGGAAACGCGCCGGCGGGTGATCGACGCCGCCAAGCGCCACGGCTACCGCCCCAACCCGAGCGCGCGCCGGCTGGCTACCGGCAAGACCGGGATGATCGGTTATGTCTTGCCGACCGGGACGGCCGTCGACATCGACCCGCATTTCGTCGAGTTCCTGTCCGGTCTCGGCGACTACGCCCGTTCGCACGAACTCGACCTGGTGCTGTCCCCGGCCGATGCCGACGACCAGGAGACCACCTATCGGCGCGTCGTCGCCAACCGGCAGGTCGACGCCGTCTATATCTCGTCGCCGAGGCCGGCCGATCGGCGGGTGGCGCTGGTCAACGCGCTCGGCATCCCCTTCATCGTCCATGGCCGCAGCGAAGGCCTGGATTTCGACTATCCTTTCACCGACATCGACAATGAGGGCGCCTTCCACGAAGCGGCACGGCTGCTCGTCCAGCTCGGGCACCGGCGGCTGGCGCTGATCAACGGCGACGACCGCGAGACCTTCGCCATTCACCGCGAGCGTGGCGTGCGCCGGGCGCTGGCGGCGAGCGGTCTGGTGCTTGGCGAAGGCCATGTCTGTTCCCTCGCCATGACCGAGGAGAACGGCTACCGCGCCGCCAGACGGTTGCTCGAGCTGAGCGATGCGCCGACCGCGATCGCCTGCTCCAGCCTGATCATGGCGCTCGGCGTCGTGCGCGCAGTGCGCGACCTCGGCCTGACCATTCCGGGCGACCTTTCGCTGATCGCCCATGACGACGTCTTCCCCTGGCTGAAGCCGGAGAATTTTTCGGTGCCTTTGTCGACGACGCGTTCGTCGATCCGCTTGGCCGGCGCGCGCATTGCCGAGCGGCTGGCGGCGCGGATTTCCGGATTGGAGGAAGGCGCCCGCGGCGAAGTCTGGCCGGTCGATCTGGTGATCAGGGGATCTGTCGCCGGCGCGCCGACGTAGGGATCAAATTCCAATCACTCTGAGCGACCGAGTTCGACCCGCTGCAGACATAAGACCGCAATCACGTTTGAGGCCAACGCTTCTTCGGTGTTTGTGCGGCCAAGGCAATGGTTTTTTCGTCACGTTCGCGAATATCGATCACATCACGGGCGGAAAACGGTAACTCAACCCCACTCCAAAGCTCATCATTCTGATCAACTGCATACGGATCGTTATCGAGGACACCCAAGTAGCCTCCGTCGATCCGCTCACCCACCAGCACCCACATGCGCTCTACGGCGACGGGTTCATTCTCATCATCGACCGAAATTCGAAAGATCAGTTTCGCGAGATCTCCCGGTTGCAACCCTTCTCGTTCATGCGAATCGGGTATCCAGAATGTGTTCGGCGACGCCCGATGATATTCCTCGCCATCATCCAGGCACCACCCGTCCAATTGGAAATCCGGTTCACGCATTGCTCTATCTTAGGGGCCACATGGATGTCGGGAAACCACCCATCTCGGCCATCAGCGACAACGAGTTTTGAGCCTATTCCATGTCGCCCAAAAATGCTGCGGTTTGCGATAATGCATAAAACAGAAGCTTGAAGCGTTAGACCTATTCCTTCGCCGCCTCGGCCGCCTTGGTGTCCAGCAGCCCATAGCCGAAATCATTGTCTCGTCCCTTGGGGCCGAGATCCTTGGCGGTGGCGGCCAGCGCTTTCTCGACCCAGTCGGCGGAACGGTCGGGCGCGGCATGAAAGAGATTGGCGATCGCGCCGGTCACGATGGCTGCGGCAAACGAGGTGCCGGTGACCACATCCGAACCGGCCCCGCTCGGCGCCACCATCTCGACGCCGGGAGCGGAGAGGAAGACGTAGGCGCCGCGATTGGCTTGCTGCATCAGCCCGTCCTTGGCATCGGTAGCAGTCACCGCGATGACGCCGTCGAAGGCGGCCGGGTAGCCGTAGGGCGCCTTGGGTCCGTTGTTGCCGGCGGCGGCGACCAGCACGATGCCCAAGGCGCGAGCATTGCGGCAGGCGATGCCGAGCAGGTCGTTCTTCGGGCCGACGAAGCTCATATTGATGATGCGGACATCCTGCTCCGCCGCCCAGTCGAGCGCCGCCAGGATGACATCCATGGTCGACTTGCCGCCCTCGAAGGCGCGGGCGTGATAGATCTTGGCGCCCGGCGCCATGCCCTTAAGCGCGCCGACGCCGGCGATCAGGCCGTCGATCGAGGTGCCGTGATCGCGCGCCTCGATCGGCACGTCGGGCATGGCGTCGAACTGATCGGCGATGACGCCGGAGAGCGCCGGATTGGTATCGTCGATGGCGGTGTCGATGACGGCGACGCGTACATTCTCGCCGCTCGCCGCTCTCGAATCGAGCGCGATGCGCTCGAAGGCATAGTTGACGATGGTGGCTGCCTGCTGCAGCGAGTAGATATGGTTGGGCTCGCGCCGCAGGGTGCGGCCGTCGGCGGCAAGCTGCGCCAGCACGACACCGACCGGGCGGCCGTCGGGAATGCCGAAGCGCACCAGCGTGGTGCCGAGCAGCTGAGACTGGCGCTGCGAGCGCACCTCGAGGCCAAAGGAAGCGGCGATCTGCTGGACGGCGTCGCCATCCACCGTCACCAGCACCTCGTCGGGCACGAAATCACCGATGACGGCGCGCCGCGGCCCGGCCGCGATGAGATTGGTGGGCGAAACGATCGGACCGCCCGGCGCGGCGGTCTGTATCGCTGCCGCACCGGCAGGCGGGACCGGCGGCGGCAACGCACCGCTGGCCGGATCGCGGCGCGGATCGGGCGTCGGCAGCGGCGCCTGGCCGCCGCCGACCGGATTGGGGAACAGGTCGACGATCAGCGCGGGGAGAAAGACAGCACCTGTCGCGGCGGAACCTGTGCCGGGCCTTTCGCCGCTACCATCCTCTGTGTCGCCCTTGACGCAGTCGGCCGCCGCCGTCCCTCGGTTCAGGCAGTCGATTTCTGCCTGGGTGAGGTTCGGATCATTGGTCTGCGCCAAGGCAGGCGCGGCGGCGATCGTCATCGCCGCCACAACGAGCGCCGCAAATCGAATGACCGCCCTAGCCGCCATCGACCGGCTTCCTTCCCTCGACCACAGCCTCCGCGAAAGGCTGGGCGGCAATAAGCCCAAGCACTTTTTCATAGTCGGCGGCAGTCGTGGCCGGGATGCCAAGGCGGAAGACACCGTCGGCGGTCGGCCCGCCGGCAATCTTCAGCTGGTGTTCGCCAAGAAAAGCGACAATGTCGGCCATCTTCGCGTCCGGCTTGAACTTCACCAGCGCGAACGGCATTTTCGCCAGATCGCCTTGCTGGCCGGCAATTTCGAAATCGCTGTCCAAGCCGCCGGGCTGCTCAAACGACTGCACGACAACAAGCGCCAGCAGAGCCGCGGCCGCAGCCCAGGCGACGGCGGCGGGAACCGCCGTGAAGCGGCCCCACGCTTGTGCCAGCCAGGACGACGACGCCGGCGCGCGCACCGGGCCGGCCTCGGCGTCGAGCGCCCGGGCGAGGCGGCTGAGCGCATCGGCCGGCGGACGGATCGCCTCATTGGATGCAGCGGTGCTGGAGAATTCTGCTTCGGCCTCGCCGAGTGCGGCAAGCGCTGCCGGGTCAGTCGCCAGCCATTCCTCGACGGCTTCGAGCTCCGCACCTTCAAGCGAGCCGTTCAGATAGAACGGCAGCAGCGTTTCCATTTCATCGCGACGCGACATCTTTTCAGCGGCGCTCATGGCCACCCCCTGTCGTAACCGGCGGCCTTGAGGGCCTCGCCGAGTTTCTTGCGGGCGTAGAACATCCTGGTCTTGACGGTGGCAACCGGAATGCCGAGCACCTCGCCGATCTCGGTCACCGACTGTCCGTGGTAATAGGCAAGGTCGATCACCGTTCGGTGTTCTTCCGGCAAGGCATCGACGAAGCGCCGCAACGCGGCGCCCTTGTCTTCCTTCATGGTGACGACTTCCGGCGTATCGGCGCCGTCGGCGATCTGGGCCGCGTCATCGTCGTCGATCCAGTCTTCCTTTTTCTTGCGCAGCGACGACAGCGCCTTGAAGCGGGCGATGCCGAGCAGCCATGTCGAGACTTCCGAGCGGCCCTCGAAGCCGGGCGCCTGGCGCCAGAGTTCGAGAAACACTTCGTTGGCGATATCGTCGGCCATCATTTCCGATCCGGTCTGGCGCACCACGAAACGGTAGACCCGCGCGTGGTGGCGCATGAACAGGAGCCGCACGGCGGCGCGGTCGCCCTTCGCGACCCGGCCGACAAGCGCGCGATCGGTTTCCGTCGCTGCCGTCATGGCCGATCGAGCCGCCTGGCTCCTGTCTGCTCTGTCGCTGATCGGCCCAAAAAGGTTCACCGCTTTCCGCCCGGATTTTCGAAAGCTAACCGAAGAGCGGAGAGGTTGCCAGAGTATACCGTTCCCCCGTTCTTAGGGGTCCAGTCTCAGTCAGGGGCGCCAAGCAAAAGGCGGCCGTCAGGCTCGCAATGACGACGGCCACAAGGCGGCTCATGCGCGTCGGGCAAGGTGCAGTCCTTCAGCCTCGGACGGAGCGCCATTGGACGACACCGCCGCGCAGGATTCCCGACAGTTTTGTAACTCACCGGTCCGCTGCCGGGCGACTAAGGTCCCGATCGCAACCACTAACCCAGCTGAAGAAGCGAATGTCATGACCAACTACAGCTTTGCGGCCGCGACTCGCGGATCGATCGCCGATGCCGGTGTTGGATGCGCTCAATCGTCCATGCGACTGGTGGGGCGCATGAAGCCTTGCGCGGTCGGAAGGAGCTATCCATGAGACAGATTAGGCTGAAAGCGCCGGGAGGCTTGGAAAATCTCAAGCTGGTCGAGACGGATTGCCCGGAACCAGGGCCGGGTGAGTTGCTTGTCAGGATACGGGCGTGTTCGTTGAATTTCCACGACAGCATGGTGGCGCTGGGAAAGAAACCGTGCGCCGATGGCCGTATCCCGCTGTCCGATGGCGCTGGAGAAGTGGTTGCGGTCTCAGATGATGTCCAAGAATTCAAGGCCGGAGATGCCGTCGTCAGCACCTATTGGCCCCATTGGCTGGCCGGCGAACCGACGCCAGCCAATAAGACGGGCGAATTGGGAGATGATGTTGACGGCTATGCCCGCGAATATGTGTGCATGCCGTGGCACGCCTTCACAAGGGCACCGGCAGACTTCACGCATATGGAGGCGGCAACGCTTACCTGTGCCGGCGTTACCGCCTGGAAAGCCCTGATGGTGTGCGGGCAGGTAAAGCCCGGTGATACGGTGCTGGTCCTTGGCACGGGAAGTGTATCGCTGTTCGCGCTGCAATTCGCAAAAATTGCGGGCGCTCGCGTTATTGCAACCTCCTCATCGGAGGAGAAGCTGGAAAAGCTGAAGCGGTTTGGAGCCGACATTGTCGTCAATTACAAGGCAGTGCCGGATTGGGGCCAGAAGGTAAGGATTTTGACGGACGGACGCGGCGTCGATCATGTGATCGAGGTTGGCGGGCCCGGCACGTTGGAGCAGTCGATAACAGCTTGCAGGATGGGCGGCCACATCGCACTAATCGGTGTCTTGACTGGTTTTGCCGGACAAGTTTCGATCCCGGCCCTGTTTTCCAATCAGACTAGGGTAAGCGGAATCTCGATTGGCAGCAGGGCAGACCAAGAAGACATGATTCGTGCCATAGAGGCCAACCGTTTGAAGCCTGCTATCGACCGCGGTTTTCCGCTGCAGGAGATCGCCAATGCCTTCAAGCACTACGAGTCCCAAAAGCATTTTGGCAAGGTCTGTCTCGAACTTTGACTGCTGTATCTGGCCTCCATTTGGCGTTGCGCATTTCGGCCCCAGCTTCATGTTCTCCGTAAGCAAGCAGGCTAGGCACCCCATTCAGTCGAGAAACGACTTGGCCTTCATGGTGGCGGGCACCGGCACGCCGAGGCGCGCTAGCACAGTCGGCGCAAGCTGCAGCTGGTTGAGCAGTGGATCGGCCTCCGGACCCTTGCCCAGTCCGAAATAATACAGAGCAAAATCCTGCATCTCGTCGTCATGGCCGCCATGATGGCCGCGATCGGTCTGGCCGTGATCGGCGGTGACGATGACCTCGTAGCCGGCTTCCCGCCACCTCGGCAGGAAGGTGGCGAGCATGCCGTCCATCGCATAGACGGCATGGTCCATCTCGTGGCAGTCGTGGCCGAAGCGGTGGCCCATCGAATCCAGCGTGCAGGTGTGCAGGATGCCGTAGTCGATGCCGTGGCGTCTGGTCAGCATGGTCAGCGTCGCGAACAGGTCGACGTCGCTCGGCGTCATCTGGTTCCTGGCATTGTAGCCGGTCATGGTGTGGAACCGGCCATGGGTGATCGGCCCGCCCGGCTCGTCGAACTCCATGTCCTCGACCAGATCGAACGGAGAGGCCCGGAAGAATTCGGACCAGTAGGAATGGGTGACCGCACCGGTCTTGCCGCCGGCCCTGCTGACCTCGGAGAAGATGTCCGGCTGCTCGACGCGGAACCGGTTCTCGTTGGACAATATACCATGCACCTGCGGCGCCACGCCGGTGTGGATCGAGGCATAGCAGCAGGCCGAGGTCGACGGCAGCACGGAACGCATCTTCCAGATCCGCGCTTCGCCCGATTGCACCCAGCCTTCGAGATTGCCCATCAGCCGGCGCCAGTTGCGGTAAGGCACGCCGTCGAGGATGATCAGCAGAAGTTTTGTCGTCAGCGCCACCGGGATGTTTAATTCCCCGCGCTGGCCATGCGCCGTCCCTTGATCGCCTTTTCCAGCCAGCCGATCTCCATTTCAGGGACTGAGGACAAGAGAAGGTCGGTATAGGCATCGAAGGGCGGCGCCAGCACCTGGCTCTTGGCGCCGTAGCGCACCACCTCGCCGCGATACATCACCGCGATCGAATCGGCGATCGACTTCACCGTCGCGAGGTCGTGGGTGATGAACAGATAGGCGACGTTTTCCTCCTTCTGCAGCTCGAGCAGCAGCTTCAGGATGCCGTTGGCCACCAGCGGGTCGAGCGCCGAGGTCACCTCGTCGCAGATGATCAGCTTCGGCTTGGCCGCAAGCGAGCGGGCGATGCAGACGCGCTGCTTCTGGCCGCCGGAAAGCTCGGCCGGGTAGCGGTCGACGAAGCCCTTGCCCATCTCGATCTTGTCGAGCAGTTCGGCGACGCGGGCGTCACGTTGCCTTCCACGCAGACCGAAATAGAATTCGAGCGGCCGGCCGATGATGGTGCCGACGGTCTGGCGCGGATTCATCGCCACGTCAGCCATCTGGTAGATCATCTGCAACTGGCGCAGATCTTCCTTGGGCCGGTCGGCAAGTCGGTTGGCGAGCGGACGTCCGTCGAAGGTGACGGTGCCTTGTTCGGGTGGCAAGAGGCCGGTGATGGCGCGCGCCAGTGTCGACTTGCCCGACCCGGACTCGCCGACCACGGCCAGCGTCTGGCCCGGATAGATGTCGACCGAGACGTTCTTCAGCACCTTGATGTGGCTGCGGCCGTAGGCGGCGGTGATGTTCTTGACCGACAGGAACGGCGTCGTGCCGGGCTTCTGCTCCTGGTGCTCGATCTCATGCACCGAGACCAGTGCATTGGTGTATTCCTGGCGCGGTTCCTTGATGATCTGGCGGGTGCCGCCCCATTCGACCAGCCGGCCATGGCGCAGCACCATGATCTCGTCCGACACCTGCGCGACGACGGCCAGGTCATGGGTGATGTACAGCGCTGCGACATGGGTGTCGCGGATGGCGTCCTTGATCGCCGCCAGCACGTCGATCTGCGTCGTCACGTCGAGCGCCGTGGTCGGCTCGTCGAAGACGATCAGGTCGGGCTCGGAGCACAGCGCCATCGCCGTCATCACGCGCTGCAGCTGGCCGCCGGACACCTGGTGCGGAAAGCGTTCGCCGATGCTTTCAGGGTTCGGCAGGCTGAGCTTCTTGAACAGCGCGACGGCGCGTTTTTCGGCTGCGGCCCGTGTCGCCGTGCCATGCAGCAGCGTCGCCTCGACCACCTGGTCCATCAGTCTGTGCGCCGGGTTGAAGGCGGCGGCGGCCGATTGCGCGACATAGCAGACCTCGCGGCCGCGCAGCTTGCGAAAACCCTCCTTGCCGCCCTTAAGGATGTCGCGGCCGTTCAGCATGACCTCGCCGCCGGTGATGCGGACGCCGCCGCGGCCATAGCCCATCGACGCCAGGCCAATGGTCGACTTGCCGGCGCCGGACTCGCCGATCAGGCCGAGCACTTTGCCCTTCTCGAGCGTCAGCGAGACGTCGTGGACCAGCACGATGTTCTTCGGCGCCTCGCCGGGCGGGAACACCGTGGCCTCGATGCGCAGATTGCGGATATCGAGCAGCACGGACTTTGCTCGCTGGTCAGCCATTACCCCCGCCCTCCCTTCAGGCTTGTCGTGCGGTTGAGCACCCAGTCGGCGACAAGGTTGACGGAAATCGCCAGCATGGCGATCGCCGCCGCAGGGATCAGTGCCGCCGCGATGCCAAAGACGATACCATCCTTGTTTTCCTTGACCATGCCGCCCCAATCGGCGCTAGGCGGCTGCACGCCGAGACCGAGGAAGGACAGCGTCGACAGGAACAGCACCGCATAGATGAAGCGCAGGCCGAGTTCCGAAACCAGCGGCGACAACGCATTGGGCAGGATCTCGCGGAAGATGATCCACACGCTGCCTTCGCCGCGCAGCTTGGCCGCCTCGACGAAATCCATGACGTTGATATCGACGGCGACCGCCCGCGACAGGCGGTAGACGCGGGTCGAGTCGAGAATGCCCATGACCAGGATCAGCGTCACCAGATTGGTTGGCAGAACCGAGAGCACGACCAGGCCCATGATCAGCGTCGGGATCGACATCAGGAGATCGACGAGGCGCGACATAAGCGTGTCGAACCAGCCGCCGAAAACCGCCGCCGAGAAGCCAAGGATGGCACCCAGTGAGAAGGACAGCGCGGTGGCCAGAACCGCGATGAACAGCGTGACGCGGGCGCCGTAGATCATGCGTGAAAGAAGGTCGCGGCCGAGATTGTCGGTGCCCAGCCAATGTGTCGCCGACATCGGTCCCCAGACGTCGCCGACGATCTCGCCATTGCCGTACGGCGCGATCCACGGCGCGAAGATCGCCGCCAGCACGAACAGCGCCGTCAGCACCAGGCCGATCAGCGCCGGGATGGGGATGCGTTTTATATCGAGCATGCCCGCTCCCCTTATTTCGGATGTCTGAGACGCGGATTGGCGACGATCGCCGCTATGTCCGCAATGATGTTGAGGCTGATATAAACGGCGGCGAAGATCAGGCCGACCGCCTGCACCACCGGCACGTCGCGCTTGGTGACGTGGTCGACGAGATATTGGCCCATGCCCGGGTAGACGAAGATCACTTCGACCACGACGACGCCGACGATGAGGTAGGCAAGGTTGAGCATGACGACGTTGATGATAGGTGCAATCGCATTGGGGAAGGCATGCCTGCGGATGACGGCGAATGCTGAAAGCCCCTTGAGCTCCGCCGTCTCGACATAGGCCGACTGCATCACGTTGAGGATCGCGGCGCGCGTCATCCGCATCATGTGGGCGAGCACCACCAGAGTCAGTGCCGCCGCCGGCAGCATGATCGCCTGCATGCGCTCGCCGAAAGGCATTCCGTCATAGACGGTCGAGATGCCGGGGAAGATCTGGTATTTCACGGCAAAGAAATAGACGAGCACGTAGCCGACGAAGAATTCGGGAAACGACGTCGAGGCGAGCGCCAGTCCGGAGATCAGCTTATCGACCCAGCCATTGCGGTAGCGCACCGCGATCAGGCCGAGGATGATCGCCAGCGGCACGGCCACGACCGCCGCCCAGAAGGCGAGGAACAGCGTGTTCCATAGCCGTCCCTTGATCGACGTCGCTATATCCTGGCCGCTCGACATGGCGGTGCCGAGATCGCCGGTCACGACGCCGCCGAGCCAGCGGAAATAGCGGACAAAGGCCGGATCGTTGAGGCCGAGCTGCTCGCGCAGATTAGCGAGCGATTCCGGTGTCGCCGACTGTCCGAGGATGGCTTGCGCGACGTCGCCGGGCAGGATCTGGGTGCCGGCGAAGATCAGGACCGATACGGCCAACAGCAGCAGGATGCCCAGCGCAATGCGCTGGGCCACCAGTTTCACGAGGGGTGAGGACATATCCGCAAGGCCGGGCTCAGGCTTCGAGCCAGCACTTTGCCAGAGCGTACCCGTTCATCAGCTCCTGATGCGGATCGTCGACCCAGCCGGCGACCTTGGCGCCCGTCGCGTCGATGAACTGGTTGAACATCGGCAGGATCAGGCCGCCCTCGTCGCGGACGAGCATCGCCATGTCGCGATACATCGCCTTGCGCTTGGCCTCGTCGAGCTCGGCGCGGGCCGCCAGCACCATCTTGTCGAAATCCGGACGCAGGAAACGCGTGTCGTTCCAGTCGGCTGTCGACAGGTAGGCAGTCGAATACATCTGGTCCTGCGTCGAGCGCCCGCCCCAGTAGGAAGCGCAGAAGGGTTGCTTGTTCCAGACCTCCGACCAGTAGCCGTCGCCCGGTTCGCGCTTGATCTCCAGCGTGATGCCGGCCTTGGCCGCGCTCTGCTGAAAGAGCTGCGCTGCATCGACGGCGCCGGGGAAGGCGACGTCGGACGTCCTGAGCAGGACAGCACCGTCATGGCCCGACTTCTTGAAATGGAACTTGGCCTTGTCGGGATCGTATTTGCGCTGCTCGATGTCGTCGGAGAACAATGGGTAGGACGCATTGATCGGAAAGTCGTTGCCGAGCGAGCCGTAGCCCCTGAGGATCTTGTCGAGCATCTCCTCGCGGTCGATCGCCAGCTTCAGCGCCATGCGCAGATCGTTGTTGTCGAACGGCGCCGTGTTGCAATGCATGATGAAGACGTAGTGGCCAGGTCCCGAATGGTTGCGGATGGTGACGCCCGGCAGACGCTTGATCAGGTCGACGATCTTCGGCTCGACGCGGTTGATCATGTTGACCTGGCCGCCTTGCAGCGCCGAGGTGCGAGCCGTGGCGTCGTTGATGACAATGATCTCGATCTGGTCGGCATGGCCCATCTTGTCGCCCTGCCAGTAATTGGCGAACCGCTCGCCGCCATGGCGCACGCCGGGCTCGTTGGTGGTGACCTTGTAGGGCCCGGCGCCGACGCCGGCATCCGCCTTGTCCTTGCCGCCATTGGGCTGGACAATCAGATGGTAGTCGCTGAGCAGATAAGGCAGGTCGGCATTGGCCTCCTTCAGCGTCAGCACGACTTCTTTGCCGCTGGCCTTGATGCTCTCGATGCCCTCCATGTAGCCGAGCGCGCCCGACTTCGACTTCTCGTCCGAATGGCGTTCGAGCGTGGCGGCCACGTCCTCGGCGGTCACCGTCTTGCCATTGTGGAATTCGACGCCGTCGCGAATCTTCAGCGTCCAGACCTTGGCGTCGTCCGACGAGCCGATCTCCTCGGCGATGCGGTTCTCGAGAGTACCTTCCGGGGAAAGCTCGACGATCAGTTCGCCCCACATCTTGCCGAAGGCGAACGGCACCTGGGTCATGAACAGGGCCGGATCGAGGCTGTTGGTGGACTCGCCGCCGACCAGGCCGGCCTTCAGCGTGCCGCCCTTGACCGGACCCGCGGCGCGCGCCGCACTTGAAAGCAGTGAGTTGGCGAAGGTTGCGGTGATGCCGAGCGCTGCCGCCCGGCCGAGAAAATCACGACGGCTCAGTTTGCCGGATGCGACGCGCCGGCTAAGAAATTCCAGTTCGTTCGACATGTTGAGTTCCTCACTCTGTTGGTTCGACCTTATGGTCGTTTTTTTATGGTTTCTTGTGAGGAGAATAATGACCGCAAGGGAACGCCGTAAGCAAGACCGAATGCGACATGCCGTGGCGTAAATCGTACGTCGCAATTGGACCAATCCGCATAAGCGCTCAGAGCAGAGCGCGCGGGATTTTCTCTTCGAAATTACGCTCGAAAACCAGTTTTTCGCCTTCATAGGCCTCGATTCTGGCGCTAACCATGAAGTTTTGCACGTCGGACCGCATCTCGGCGAAGATTTCGGTGCGCACCGACCATCCATTTCGCGACAGCGTCTGCGTCCAGTGCGTCTTGCCCGACGCCGACAGCGGATTGTCGGGATGGATCGCCCATGTCTCTCGCGCGATGCTGCCATTGGCGAGGCCATGCTCCAGATCGCGCACCTCGCCGAAATCGTCGACGATGGAAAGCGTGATTTTCCCGGTCTTTTCGTCGCGATCGACATGACGTTCGCAATTGGCAGCGCGGATCGTTTCGGTCGCCCACGGCGCGGCTGCCTCAGGCGTGGGGAACATGACTTCATCGCCTTGCGCCAGCGGGCGCAGCGGCAATTTCACCGTCGCCGCCGACAGGTCGAGCCGGACCGGTTCCGGCGATGGCCAGATCATCGGCCAGTAGGCGTTCGAAATGGCAATGCGCAGGCGATGGCCTGATGGCACGCGATAGGCGCATTGGTCGAGCACCACCCGGGCGCTGACGGTTTCGCCCGGGACCAGCGCTTGCGGGAATTCGTGCGAGTTGCGCTGCGTCAGGTTGAGCACACCGTAGGAGATCAGCTCGGACGCGCCGTCGGGGTGCACGTCGCAGAGCCGGATCGCGATGTTCGCTTGCGGCCGGTCCGACGAGACCCTGACCAGCACCTCCGGCGCGCCGACAATGTCGATCGCCTCTGTGAGCACCGGCTGGTCGAAACACACCGACAGCGCATCGTCGGAGCGCTGATCGCCGGGCAGTTCCGGGCCGAAGGTGAAGGGAAAGTATTCGCCGCCGGCAAGGCCGCAGCTTTGCGGCGAGGCGACGATGGCCGGCTTGCTGCCTTCGGGGATCAGCTCGATTTCCTGCGTATTGATATCAGGCGACGGCCACACCCGTTCCGCCACCCACCGGCCCGGCCGTTCGGGATGCCAGCGTGCGGGACGGACGCTGTCCATGACATAGGCGCGGTAGGCGGGGTCGGTCTCGACGCCGGTATCGATGTCCTTCAGCCAGCGGTCCCACCAGCGCAAGGCCTCCTGCAGGAAACCCATGCGCGGTTCAGGTGCCGCATAATGCGGGTATTTGTGGATCCACGGGCCGACGATGCCTTTGACCGGCGCCTCGATATTGGCGGCGAGATGGGAAATGGTGTTGCGATAGCCGTCGTGCCAGCCGCCGATCGACAGCACGGCGGCTTGGATGGCGGAATAGTCCTCGCAGATCGAGCCGCGCTTCCAATACGCGTCGCGGTGCTGATGCTTCAGCCACAGCGGCGCCAGGAAGGGCTGGTTCTCCAGCCGGGTCAGCCACAGGTCACGCCACCTGACGTCGCCGGCCAGCAGCGGATCCGGCGGCCGCGACGAGTAGGACAGCATGGTCGAGGCCCAGCCGACATTCTCGATCAGCAGGCAGCCGCCCTTGTAGTGGATATCGTCGGCATAGCGGTCGACAGTCGAGCACAGGCTGATCACCGCCTTCAGCGCCGGCGGCTGCTTGGCTGCCGTCTGCAGGCAGTTGAAGCCGCCCCAGGAGATGCCCATCATGCCGACACTGCCGTTGCACCAGGGCTGGGCCGCCGCCCAGGCGATCACATTGCAAGCATCTTGCAATTCCTGCTCGGAATATTCGTCGTCCATCAGCCCTTCGGAATCGCCATTGCCGCGCATGTCGACGCGGATGGAGGCGTAGCCGTGGCCGGCGAAATAGGGATGCGTCAGCTGGTCGCGAAAGATCGTGCCGTCGCGCTTGCGATAGGGCAGGTGCTCGAGAATCGCTGGCACCGGATCGTCACCGGCGTCGACTGGCATCCACACCCGCGCCGACAGCCTGCAGCCATCCGGCATGACGATCCCCATATCCGGAAACTCAACGACCTTACGGGGAAATTCAGTGACGGTTTTCATGCGGCCACATGATGGAGCCGCTGCCGATGCGTCGTGGGCCAGCCAACGAAATCGGCTGGTCAATCCGCGTCAACTCAGCGGAATGTCGTTTTCGGCCTTGCTCGCCTGGTAGGCGTCGGAAAGTTCGTCGTAGCGTGCGGCGATCGTGCCGATCCGCGTTTCCAGCCGCCGGCGCTCGGCCTCGGGCAACGACCGCACCAGTCTGCGGATCGAAAAGCTCTTCCAATAGGCGTTCTCGGCATTGTAGCCACCTGGGTCGAGGGTGAAGACCTCCTTCAGGATCTTCAGATCGTGCGGGATGGCGAAGCTGTCGCGCGAATCCTCGTGCGAAAACAGATAGTAGAAATTGTCGAAGCCGGTCCAGGTGATCGCCGACAGGCAGAGCGAGCAGGGTTCATGCGTGGCGAGAAAAATCGCGTCCTTGGTATCGATGCGCTCGGCCTTCGGCATTTCATAGAACCGCTTCAGGCAGTGCACCTCGCCATGCCAGAGCGGATTTTCCGTCTCGTTGTTGGTTTCGGAGAGCACCAGAGAGCGGTCGTCCTTCCGCAGGATCGCCGCGCCGAACAGCTTGTTGCCATGGGCAACGCCTTCGGCCGTCTTCGGCAGGATGTCATGCTCGATGACGTCGAGCAGGCGGTCGATCAGCGAGACGTCGACCATCACTGGCTCCCGTCGGGGAGGTCGATCTCGTAGGCGTGCGAGAAATGGCACTCTTCGAGATTGGAGCCGTCGCCACCGCGGTCGACGACGAGAAAATCCTGAACCTCGCCGATCGGCGTCAGCACGCCGTGCCACCGATTGCGGGGGTAATTGACGCCTTGCCCAGGCGCGGTGATGAAGGCGTGCGGCTCGCCCGGACCTTCGTCGCCATCATCGCAAACGATGACCAGGAACGGCCGTGGCGACAGCGGGATGAAAGCTTGGCTGCCGAACGGGTGACGCTCAACCATGGTCAGCTTCAGCGGAAATTCGTAAGGCGTGCCGCGCACCATGGATATCAGCACGCGCGCATTCGGCCCCTGCGCTTCGACGGCGGCGAGGTCATGGTAGCGCTCGGCCTGGCCGCCATTGATCGGGTAGTGATTGTCGCCGCCCATATCGATGACGTCGCCGAACTCGGCAAAATTTTCGCGGGTCAGCGGCCGCGCGATGATGCGGGTCATGGCGCGCGTCTCGCGACGCCGGCGCCGCCAAGCTTGGCATGCCGGTTGACGTCCTTGTAGAGCAGATAGCGGAACTGGCCCGGACCGCCGGCATAGCAGGCCTGCGGGCAGAAGGCGCGCAGCCACATATAGTCGCCGGCCTCGACCTCGACCCAGTCCTGGTTGAGGCGATAGACCGCCTTGCCCTCCAGCACATAGAGGCCGTGCTCCATGACATGGGTCTCGGCGAAGGGAATGACCGCGCCCGGTTCGAGCGTGACGATGGTGACATGCATGTCGTGGCGCATGTCTTCAGGATCGACGAAGCGGGTCGTCGCCCACCGACCGTCGGTGCCGGGCATCGGGCTCGGTGCGACATCTTGCTCGTTGGTGAAGAAGGCCTGCGGCGGATCGATGCCTTCGACGGCGTCGTAGGCCTTGCGGATCCAGTGGAAGCGGACAGCAGCACCGCTCTCGTTGCGAACGGTCCATCCGCTGGCGGGCGGCAGGAAAGCAAAGCCACCCGGCTGCAGGACATGCGTCTTGCCGGCAAGCGAGACGCTTAGCTCGCCCTCGACCACGAACAAGGCGCCCTCGGCGCCGGCATCCGGTTCCGGCCGGTTGCTGCCGCCGCCGGGCGCCACCTCGACGATGTACTGCGAAAACGTCTCGGCAAAGCCGGACAGCGGCCGCGACAGCACCCAGACGCGGGTCTTGTCCCAGAACGGCAAGGCGCTGGTGACGATGTCCTGCATCACGCCCCTTGGAATGACGGCATAGGCCTCGGTGAAGACGGCGCGGCCGGTCAGCAGCTCACTCTGGCCGGGGTGGCCGCCATGCGGCGCGTAATAGGTTCGATCGGCCATTTTCATCGTATCCATCAGTTCAAAGCCTATTGCAGAACCCAAAGCTTATTACGAAAGCCAAAGCTTATTACGGAAGAATGTCCTTGAGGCGAAGCAGCGCGATGCACTCGACCTGTTTGCAGGCGGTTTCGAATTCGACGTCGTGGCCGTTGCCGATGCGCGCCTCGAACTCAGCCAGGATTTCCGCCTTGGTCTTGCCTTTCACCGCGATAATGAAGGGAAAGCCAAAGGAAGTGACGTAGGCGGCATTGAATTTTGAGAACAGCTCGCGCTCCTTGTCGGTCAGCGCATCAAGCCCGACGGAGGCCTGTTCCCTCGCCGATTCCGCCGTCAGCCGCTTGGCACGCGCCAGTTTTCCGGCAAGGTCGGGATGGGCGTTGAGCACGGAGAGCCGCTCGGCCTCGCTGGCGCCGCGAAAGATACGGCACAGCGCATTATGGAGGCCGCCGGCGCTGTCATGCGCCGGGCCGAGTTCCAGTTCGTAGGCGCGCTCGGCGATCCACGGCGAATGCTCGAACACGCCGCCGAAAGCCTGGACGAAAGCCTCGAACTCCATCTTCGACGGGCGCAGCGCCGGCGGCCGGAACGGATGGGTTTCCTGCCAGTGCCTGGCGATGTCGATGCGCCGCGCCAGCCAGACCCTGTCGTGCGATTTGACGTAGTCGACGAAGCGCTTGAGCGCCGCGGCCCGACCCGGCCGCCCAACGAGACGGCAGTGCAGGCCGATGTTCATCATGCGCGGCCGTCCTGCCTTGCCCTCGGCATAGAGCGTCTCGAAACTGTCTCTGAGATAGGCGAAGAACTGGTCACCCGAGTTGAAGCCCTGCGGCGTGGCGAAGCGCATGTCGTTGGCGTCGAGCGTATAGGGGATGATGAGCTGCGGCTTCGCCGATCCGTCAGGCCCGTCATGCTCGAACCAGTAGGGCAACTCGTCGTCATAAGTGTCCGACACATAGTCGAAGCCACCTTCTTCCGCCGCCAGCCGCACGGTGTTGATCGAGGTGCGGCCGGTGTACCAGCCGGTCGGCCGTGCCCCGGTCACCTCGTAGTGCAGTTCGATCGCCTCTTCCATGTCGCGGCGCTCGTCCTCTGGCGCATGGTCGCGGTAGTCGATCCATTTCAGGCCGTGCGAGGCGATTTCCCAGCCGGCCTCCTGCATCGCCGCGACCTGATCGGGCGAACGCGCCAGCGCCGTGGCGACGCCGTAGCAGGTGACCGGCACCTCAGCCTCGGTGAACAGACGCAGCAATCGCCAGAAGCCGGCACGCGCGCCATATTCGTAGATCGATTCCATATTCCAGTGGCGCTGGCCGGGCCAGGGCGCGGCGCCGACGATCTCGGACAGGAAGGCCTCCGAAGCCTTGTCGCCGTGCAGGACGCAGTTCTCGCCGCCCTCTTCGTAATTGACGACGAACTGCACCGCTACATGCGCCCCGCCAGGCCATTTCGGATCCGGCGGATTTGCGCCGTAGCCACGCATGTCTCGTTCGTAACGCATTGTCACTCCTGCCGGATAGTGTGATCAGGATAGTCGAAAGGGCCGCTTGCGCATTCCCCCGAAAATTTTTGAAAGTGTTTTTGCAGCACTTCACTCGACCGGGACTTATGCATCGCCTTTAATTGGCGCACAATTCGTCAAGCACGTTTTGAGTGTACCGGAATGGGAGCAGCCAGTGGCGGAAACGTCGAAAGCCGAAGGCGGACGTCTGACGACCCATGTCCTCGACACCGCGACCGGCAGGCCGGCGGCAGGTTTGTCGATCGAGCTTTACCGCATCAACGACGACATGCGGACGCATCTGAAGACAGCGGTCACCAATGCCGACGGCCGCTGTGACGCGCCGCTGCTTGCCGATGCGGAATTCCGCACCGGCGAATACGAGCTGGTCTTCGCTGCCGGCGACTATCTGCGCCGGCAGGGGTTGAGACTGCCGGAACCGGCCTTCCTCGACAGCGTGCCGATCCGCTTCGGCATGGCCGAGCCGGTGCACTATCATGTGCCGCTGCTTATATCCCCCTACGGCTATTCGACCTATCGGGGGAGCTGAGACATGACGAGGCTCAAAACACGCAGCGAGATACGCTTCATCCTCAATGGCGAGAAGGTTGCGTTGACCAAGGTTGCGCCCGACGAGACCTTGCTCGACTGGCTGCGGCTCGAGCGCTCGCTGCGCGGCACCAAGGAAGGTTGCGCCGAGGGCGATTGCGGCGCCTGCACCGTTCTGGTCGGAAGGCTCTCTGCCGGCCGGCTGGTCTATGAAAGCGTCAATGCCTGCATCCGCTTCCTTGGCTCGCTCGATGGCACGCATGTCGTGACCGTCGAGCATCTGCGTGGCGACGGCGATAGGCTGCATCCGGTGCAGCAGGCGATGGTCGACTTTCACGGCTCGCAATGCGGTTTCTGCACGCCGGGCATCGTCATGTCGCTTTACGCTCTGTGGATGCGGTCGCCGGAGCCGTCGGATGCGGCCATCGAAAAGGCGCTGCAGGGCAATCTCTGCCGTTGCACCGGCTACGAAGCGATCATCCGCGCCGCGCGCGCCATCTCCAGCTACGGCAAGACGGCGAAAGACCCGCTGGCGGCGGAGCGCGAGGCCATCACGGCCAAGCTTGCGGCCGTGAAAGACGGGTCGCGTATCGAGATCGGCGCCGGCAAGCAGCGGCTGATCGTGCCGGCGAATACCGACGATCTCGCCGCTGTGCTCGATAAGGAGCCCGGCGCTACCATCGTTGCCGGTTCGACTGATGTCGGCCTATGGGTGACCAAACATATGCGCGAGATTTCGCCGGCGATCTTCATCGGCAATCTCGACGGGCTCTGCGCGGTTTCCGAGGATAAGGGCATCATCTCGATCGGCGCTGGTGTCACCTATACCGAAGCTTTCTCAATATTGGCGAAGCGCATACCCGCGCTCGGGCCGCTGTTCGATCGCATCGGCGGAGACCAGGTGCGCAATATGGGCACGATCGGCGGCAACATCGCCAATGGCTCGCCGATCGGCGACACGCCGCCGCCGCTGATCGCACTCGGCGCGCGGCTGACGCTGCGCCGGGGCAACAAGCGGCGGACGATCCCGCTCGAAGATTTCTTCATCGCCTATGGCAAGCAGGATCGGCAGCCGGGCGAGTTCGTCGAGGCCGTGCATGTCCCAGTGCCGGGCAGGGACACCAAATTCGCCGTCTACAAGATCACCAAGCGCCGTGACGAGGACATCACCGCAGCGCTTGGCGCATTCCTGCTGACCCTGGCCGGCGACGGCACGGTGGCGGATATCCGGATCGCCTATGGCGGCATGGCGGCAACGCCGAAGCGGGCGGCCGCAGTTGAAGAGGCGCTGCTTGGCAGGCCCTGGACGGAGGCGACGGTCGAGGCGGCCATGGCCGAGTACGCCAAAGACTTTACCCCGCTGACCGACATGCGAGCGAGCGCCGAATACCGGGCGCTGGCGGCGCGCAACCTGCTGTTGCGGTTCTTCGCCGAGACCAGCGGCACCAAGGCGCCGATCCAGATATCGCGCCACGAGGTGGCGTGATGAGCTTGTATATTACCTCAGGCAAACAGACAGCCGAACGATCACGAGTAGCGTCCTTTTCCCCGTTTACGGGGAGAGGATGCCGGCAGGCAGATGAGGGGCGGCGCCGTCCTCGATCGATATTCGCAAGCTCGTCAACGTCAACGCTGCCCCTCATCCGGCCCTTCGGGCCACCTTCTCCCCGTGGACGGGGAGAAGGGAGGAGAGGCGCGCCATGACCCGCCACGCTCCCAACCTCAGGGCACAGAAAATCGCTGGTGGCGTTGCCACCGACCAGCGCCATGATTCCGCCCACAAGCATGTCCGCGGCACCGCCGTCTACATCGACGACATGCCGGAACCATCAGGCACGCTGCATGGCTGCCTCGGGCTTTCGAGGGCCACGCACGCCACCATCACCAGCATGGACCTGTCGGCGGTGCGCGCAGCACCCGGTGTCGTCGACGTGCTGACGGCCAGTGACGTGCCGGGCGAAAACGACATTTCGCCGACCGGCCGTCACGACGAACCGGTGCTGGCCGACGGCAAGGTGCAGTTCTTCGGCCAGCCGATCTTCTGCGTTATCGCCGAAACCCGCGAGCAGGGGCGCCGTGCAACGAGGCTGGCCAAGGTCGAATACAAGGAATTGCCTTTCGTCACCGACATCGGCGTCCTCGATCCCAGGAAGGACAAGCTTGTCACGCCGCCGCTGACCCTGAGGCGCGGCGATGCCGCGGCTGCGATCAACGCGGCGCCGCGCCGGCTGAAGGGAAAAATGCGCATCGGGGGCCAGGACCATTTTTATCTCGAAGGCCAGATCGCCATGGCCATTCCGGGCGAGGATCAGGACGTCACGATTTATTCCTCGACCCAGCATCCGAGTGAAATCCAGCACATGGTCAGCCATGCGCTCGGCGTGCCGAGCCATGCCGTCACGGTCGAGATCCGCCGGATGGGCGGCGCTTTCGGCGGCAAGGAAACGCAGGGCAACCAGTTTGCAGTATTGGCCGCTATTGCCGCGAAGAAACATCATCGCGCCGTCAAAATCCGGCCCGACCGTGACGACGACATGATCGCCACCGGCAAGCGCCACGACTTTCTGGTCGACTACGAGGTCGGCTTCGACGACGAGGGCAATATTCTCGGTGTCGATTTCATGTTCGCGACGCGCTGCGGCTTCTCGGCGGACCTCTCAGGACCAGTGACCGACCGAGCGCTGTTCCACTGTGACAACACCTATTTCTGGCCGGCGGTGCACGCGCAATCGGCGCCGCTCTACACCAACACCGTGTCGAACACCGCCTTCCGCGGCTTCGGCGGTCCGCAAGGCATGGTCGGGGCCGAGCGCGTCATCGAAGAGGTCGCCTTTGCCGTCGGCAAGGACCCGCTCGAAATCCGCAAGAAGAACTTTTATGGCACCAGCGACCGCAATGTCACGCCCTATCACCAGACGATCGAGGACAACATCATCCACCGCATCGTCGCCGAACTGGAGGCGAGTTGCGACTATGCGAGGCGCCGCCGCACCATTGAAGCGTTCAACGCCAACAGCCGCTTCATCAAACGTGGATTGGCGCTGACGCCGGTCAAGTTCGGCATCTCGTTCACCGCCACCCACTACAACCAGGCCGGCGCGCTGGTGCATGTCTACACCGACGGTTCGGTGCATCTGAACCATGGCGGCACCGAGATGGGGCAGGGCCTCTACGTCAAGGTGGCGCAGGTGGTGGCGGAAGAATTCCAGATCGACCTCGACCAGGTCAAGATCACCGCGACGACGACCGGCAAGGTGCCGAACACCTCGGCGACCGCCGCATCGTCCGGTTCCGACCTCAATGGTATGGCGGCGCAGAACGCGGCCCGGCAGATCAAGGAGCGGTTGACCAACTTCGCAGCCGAAAAATACCAGGTGCCGCGCGATCAGGTATTGTTCCTGCCCAACCGGGTGCGTATCGGCAACCAGGAGATCGCCTTCGCCGATCTCGTCAGGCAGGCCTACATGGCGCGCATCCAGCTTTCGGCGGCGGGCTTCTACAAGACGCCGAAAATCCATTGGGATCGCGACAAGGGCGAGGGCCGCCCCTTCTATTATTTCGCCTATGGCGCCGCGTGCTCGGAAGTCTCGGTCGATACGCTGACAGGCGAATACATGGTCGAGCGCACAGACATCCTGCACGAGACCGGCCGCTCGCTGAACCGCGCCATAGACCTCGGCCAGGTCGAGGGCGGATTCATCCAGGGCATGGGCTGGCTGACGACGGAGGAACTGTGGTGGGACGACAAGGGCCGGCTACGCACCCATGCGCCGTCGACCTACAAGATTCCGCTCGCCTCGGACCGGCCGAAGATCTTCAATGTGACGCTGGCCGACTGGCCTGAGGCACACGAGCCGACGGTGCACCGCTCCAAGGCGGTCGGCGAGCCGCCGCTCCCGCTCGGCATGTCGGTGCTGCATGCGCTGTCGGATGCGGTGGCAAGCGTTGCCGACCACCGGATCTGCCCGCGCCTCGACCCACCGGCGACGCCGGAGCGGGTGCTGATGGCGATCGAACGGCTGAAGAGGGAAGCCAAGACCAGCACGTGAACCAGCCTTGGAATCCCAGAAAGCGTGCAATTCAGGCCGAAAAACTCTATATTTCCCGACAGGGAAAGCGAATGATGAACGCGAAAGTGCAAAGCCTAAAAGCCTTTCTTGCCGGCGCCGGCCGGGTCGCCCTGGTCGAAGTGGCCGGGACAAAGGGCTCGACCCCACGCGAGAAGGGCGCCTTTATGCTCGTCTCGGGCTCGGCGATTTTTGGCACGATCGGCGGCGGCCAACTCGAATACATGGCAATCGACAAGGCACGGCAGATGCTTTTCTCCCCCCTTGAGGGGGAGATGGCCGCGGAGCGGCCAGAGGGGGTCGTCTCAGAAGGCACCGCCAGAGCGTCGAGCACTGCCGCGGCGACCCCACCCGACGGCTTCGCCGCCACCCTCCCCTCGAGGGGGAGGGATATCCGCGCCACGCTCGACATCCCGCTCGGGCCGGAGATCGGGCAGTGCTGCGGCGGCAGGGTCGAGGTGCTGATCCGGCTGGTCGACGCGGCGCTGGCGCGAGAGCTGGTTGCTGCGGCGGAAGCCGAGGAAGCGCATCTGCCGCACGTCTACATCTTCGGCGGTGGCCATGTCGGCCATGCGCTGGCTTCGGCAGTGGCCTTGCTGCCGGTACGTGTCGTCGTTGTCGAGACGCGGGCCGAGGCACTGGAGGGCATGCCGGGCGCGGTCGAAACAGGGCTGACGCCAATGCCCGAGGCGATGGTGCGCAAGGCCCCGGCCGGGGCTGCCTTCGTCGTCCTCACCCACGACCACGCGTTGGATTTCCTGATCGTCGCCGAGGCGCTGAAACGCCGGGATGCCGCCTATGTCGGGATGATCGGCTCGAAAACCAAAAGGGCGACCTTCAGGAGCTGGTTCCTGAAGTCGGCGGATGGCAGCGAGGCGGAATTTGCCCGCCTCGTCTCGCCGATCGGCGGCGATGCGGTCAAGGACAAGCGCCCGCAGGTGATCGCGGCACTCGCCGCAGCCGAGATCATGACGGCGTTGGCCGCCCATGCCACGGCATCAGCCGCGCCGCGCCCAGCCTCTCACAGCAAGGCGATGGCCGGCTGACGGCTAATATCCCGCCGAGTTGCATTTTCGCGCAGGCGCGCTTCCGTAGCGTGCTGCTCACATCGGCCGCTTCAAACCCAGATGGTCGCGCAGCGTGGTGCCTTTATAGTCCTTGCGGAACAGGCCGCGCCGCTGCAGTTCCGGCACGACAAGCGTGGCAAAGGCATCGAACTCACCAGGGAAATAAGATGGCATGACGTTGAAGCCGTCAGCTGCGCCGCCCTCGAACCGTGCTTCGAGCTCGTCGGCGATCTGAGCCGGTGTGCCGACGACGCGCCAATGGCCGCGCGCGCCGGCGAAATGGCGCGCAAGCTGCCGAATGGACAGGTTATCGCGGCGTGACTGCTCGATGACCAGCGCCTGCCGGCTCTGCATGCCTTCGCTGGGCGGCAGCTCCGGCAAGGGCCCATCGATGGGATAGCGCGCGAGATCGGAGATACTGAGATAGCTGGACAGCAGCGCGACGCCGACATCGTCAGGGATCAGCTCCTGCAACTCCTCATGTTTTGCCCGGGCTTCCGCTTCAGTTGCCGCCACGATCGGCGCGACGCCCGGCATGATCTTGATGTCGTCCGGCTCGCGCCCATAAGCCGCCAGCCGTCCCTTGAGATCATCATAAAAGGCCTTTGCCTCCTCGAACGTTTGCGCCGCCGTGAACACTACGTCAGCGGTCCGGGCGGCGAGATCCCTGCCCTCGTCCGATGCTCCGGCCTGAACCATGACCGGCGCGCCTTGGGGCGAGCGCGGCAGGTCGAGTGGGTCGCGCACCGAAAAGCTTCTGCCGTCGTGACCAGGTCCGGAAACCCCGTCGAGCTTGCCTCGCCAGAGTGCGGTCACCACGCCAGCGAATTCACGCGCGCGCTCATAACGGTCGGCATGCGGGCGCAGGCCGGTCGAGCCGAAATTGGCGGCTTCGATGTGGCTGGCGGACGTGACGAGATTCCAGCCGGCACGGCCGCTGCTCAGATGGTCGAGCGACAAAAAAGTCCGCGCCAGCCCGTAAGGCTCGTTGTAGCTTGTTGACGCCGTGGAGACGAGACCGATGTGGCTGGTCTGGACCGCGAGAGTTGCAAGCAGGCTGATGGGTTCGAAGCCGATCGAGCGTGACGTCTGGCTGGCAATATTAACATTGGCCTCGCGCACGCCGGCGGCGTCCTCGCAGAACAACAGGTCGAATTTCGCCGCCTCCGCCGTCCGCGCCAGCTGGACGTAATGGTCGATGTCGACCCCCGCCGTCGCATGCGCCTGCGGATGGCGCCAGGCGGCAATGTGGTGGCCTGTTGCCCACAGGAAGGCGCCGAGCTTCATCTGACGGGCGGTCATTGTCCCTCCTCCCCGGCCAGTCCGAGATGGGAGCGCAGCGTCGCGCCGGGATAATCCGACCGGAGAAGGCCGCGGCGACGAAGCTCCGGCAGTACGAGGTCGACGAAATTGTCGAGCACAGACTCGAGCGGCGGCATGAGTATATTGAAACCGTCGCAGCTTTTCGACCGGAAGGACTCTTCGAGCCTGTCCGCGATAACGTCCGGCCTGGCGGCCATTTCAGCACCCGGCGCGACGTTCATCAGCACCTTTATCGCGCCGGGGCTACGCCCGAACGCAAGCGCGCGGCGCTTCAGATCGTCAGCCTTGGCGCCCGCGATCGATGGCTCGTCCAGCAGGATGACATCGGCGACGCGGGCACCGATGTCCATGTCGGGCTCCGACAGGCCTGACATGACGAGCACCGGCATATCCTGCGGCGAGCGTGCAACGTTCAGCGGCCCGCGCACAGAGAAAAACTCGCCCTTGTGGTCGAGCAGGTGCATCTTTTCGGGATCGAAGAAGCGGCCTTCGCTTTTGTCGAACAGCAGGGCATCCGCATCCCAGCCTCGCCACAAGCCTTGCACGATACCGATGAATTCCTCGGCGCGTCGGCGAAAATCGTCGCCGGAAAACCCTTCTGGCCGGCTGAAATTGGCCGCCTCGGTCGGATCCTGCATCATCGTCGAATTCCAGCCGCCACGACCATGGCTGATGATGTCGAGCGATGCGAAACGGCGCGCCAGATTGTAGGGCTGGTGGGCGACCGTCGATGTCGCGGCGACGAGGCCGATCCTGCTGGTCACCGTCGCCAGCGCCGCCAGCAGGGTCGTCGCTTCGAAGGGCAGTTGCCGGTTCGGTGCGTCGCCGCCTGCAGCTGGCGCGGAATCGGCAAGAAGCACCATGTCCAGCCCGGCTGCTTCGGCTTTTTGCAAGAACTGCGCCAGAAGGCTGAAATCCGCGCCGCCGGCTGGCGGCTCGCTGGAAGGAGCATTTCCCGGCAACAAGGAAACGGCGAGATGCATTGTGGGGCCGTTGCCCATCGATAGTCCTTGCAAGGCGAAAGTTCTACCAGAACTATGTTCGCCACCTCCAGGGATGGCAACCGGTTGCGCTGGTCCAGCAAGCCGTCACTTGCCTGCCAGAATATCCTTGATCAGCCGTTGGCAGCGCTCGGCCATGAAGTCGAGCAGCAGCCGCACCTTCGGGTCCTGCAGCTTCTTGTGCGGGTAGACGGCGGCGAACTGCACCGGTGTCGGCGGGGTGTCTGGCAGGATCACCTTCAGCCGCCGATCGCGGATGAACGGCTCGACCTCGAAGCGCGGCTTGTTGATGATGCCGCGGCCGGACAGCGCCCAGCCGGTCAGCACGTCGCCATCGTCGGTGTCATAGGGCCCGTGCACTTCGAATTTCCGCGGGCCGTCGGCCATCTGCAGCGTCCACACATATTCGCGCGCGCCGGCGTAGCGCAGCATCAGGCAGTCGTGCTTCTTGCCGATCAGTTCCTGCGGTTCGTTCGGTTCGCCGCGCGCCTCCAGATATTTCGGTGCCGCCACCAGCACCCGTTCGCACTCCATGATGCCGCGCATCCTGAGGCTGGAATCCTCGATGATGCCGAGCCGGAAGGCAACGTCGATGCCTTCCTTCATGATGTCGACATTGTGGTCGGAAAGCCTCAACCGAACCTCGATGTCAGGATATTTGTCGTGGAAATCCGGGATGCCGGATGCCACCAGCCGGCGGCCGAGGCCGAGCGGCGCTGTCACCTTGATGGTGCCGCGCGGCTGGCCGGAAAGCGCCGAGACGGCGGCTTCGGCCTCGGTGATCGCCTCCAGTACCTGCTTGGCGCCGGAATAGAACACGGTGCCGTGCTCGGTCGGCATCAATTGCCGCGTCGTGCGATTGAACAGCCTGACACCAAGGTGCTTTTCGAGCTCCTTGATGCGGTTGGAGGCGACCGCCGGCGAGATGCGCATGTCGCGGCCCGCCGCCGACAGGTTGCCAAGCTCGACGACGCGGACGAAGACGGCGATGTTGTCGAGATAGGCCATGCGGCTTTAGGGCTCTCATGCGGCTGCGTAGGGATAACCCTAGTATTTTCCAATTTTTTTTGAAAGTCATCGTGCAGCTCGGCCCTTTCCGTTTGCGCTCCAGTCCGTAAAGTCACCCGATCGGCAGGGACGACTTTTCAATGATGGATTTCGCGATTTTCTGGGACTGGCTGAGTTTCGCCGTGCGCTGGCTGCATGTCGTCACCAGCATAGCCTGGATCGGCTCGTCCTTCTATTTCGTCGCGCTCGATCTTGGCTTGCGCCAGCGTCCGGGCATGCCTGTCGGCGCCTTCGGCGAGGAATGGCAGGTGCATGGCGGCGGCTTCTACCACATCCAGAAATATCTGGTGGCGCCGGCCGAAATGCCCGAGCACCTGACCTGGTTCAAATGGGAATCCTACGCCACCTGGCTGTCGGGCTTTGCCATGCTGTGCGTCGTCTACTATGCCGGGGCGGACCTCTTCCTGATCGATCCCAATGTGCTCGCCATGTCGGTGCCTACAGGCATCTTGCTGTCGCTGGCGACGATCGGCGTCGGCTGGGTGGTCTACGATCTCCTATGCCGTTCGCCGCTTGGCAGGAGCGACACCGGCCTGATGCTGGTGCTCTATGGCGTGCTGGTGTTCATCGCCTGGGGTCTTACCCATCTGTTCACCGGCCGCGCCGCCTTCCTGCACCTTGGCGCCATCACCGCGACGATCATGTCGGCCAATGTCTTCATGGTCATCATTCCGAACCAGAAGATCGTTGTCGCCGACCTGATTGCCGGCCGCAAGCCCGACCCGAAATACGGCAAGATCGCCAAGCAGCGCTCGCTGCACAACAATTACCTGACGCTGCCCGTTCTGTTCCTCATGCTGTCGAACCACTACCCGCTGGCGTTCGGCACCGAGTTCAACTGGGTGATCGCCTCGCTGGTTTTCATCATCGGCGTGCTGATCCGGCACTATTTCAACACCATGCATGCGCGCAAAGGCAACCCGACCTGGACCTGGTTGGCGGCGGCCGTCCTGTTCGTCGTCATCATGTGGCTGTCAACGGTGCCGAAAGTGCTGACCGGCGAAGTCAAGGCGTCCTCGGCGGCACAGGTCTATGTCGCCTCGGCGCACTTTCCCGCAGTGCGCGACACGGTGCTTGGCCGCTGCTCGATGTGTCATGCGCAGGAGCCGTCCTACGAGGGCATCTATCACGCGCCGAAAGGTGTGATGCTCGACACGGACGCCGGTATCGCTGAGCAAGCCCGCGAGATCTACCTGCAGGCTGGCCGCAGCCACGCGATGCCGCCCGCCAACGTCACCCATATCACCGACAATGAGCGGGCGCTGCTGGTGGCATGGTTCGAGGAGGCGGGGAAATAAGCATGACCAGCACGCTCCTGCGCGGCCGCACGCTGTCCTTCCTGCGCTGGCCTGAGACCGTCGACGACCATGCCGCCTGGCGCTACGAGGATGACGGCGGCCTGCTGCTCCGCGACGGCAGGATCGTGGCCGCGGGCGCCTATGCCGACGTCGAGAGAAAAGCTCATGAAGGCGTAATAAAGATTGACCACCGCCCGCACCTGCTGCTGCCGGGCTTCATCGACGCGCATGCGCATTTTCCGCAGATGCAGGTTATCGCTTCCTACGGCGCCGAGCTGCTCGACTGGCTGAACACTTACACCTTTCCCGAGGAAACCAAATTCCAGAACGCCCAGCATGGCCGCCGCATCGCCAGGCTGTTCCTCGACGAGATGGTGCGCCACGGCACGACGACAGTCGCCGCCTATTGCTCGGTCCACAGGGAATCGGCCGAAGCGTTCTTCGCCGAGTCGCATGACCGGAACATGCTCAACATCGCCGGCAAGGTGATGATGGATCGCAACGCGCCGGAGGGCGTGCTCGACACGCCGCAATCGGCCTATGACGACAGCAAGGCGCTGATCGCCGAGTGGCACGGCAAGGGGCGCCAGCACTATGCCATCACACCGCGCTTCGCCATCACCTCCTCACCCGAGCAATTGGAGATGGCGGGCGCGCTCTGCCGCGAACATCCTGATCTGCACATGCAGACGCATCTGTCGGAAAACCACGCCGAGATTGCCTTTACGCTGCAACTCTACCCGCAGGCACACGACTATACCGATGTCTACGAGCAATACGGACTGCTCGGGCGCAAAAGCCTGTTCGGCCACTGCATCCATCTGTCGGAACGCGAGGCGGATGCGCTTTCGGACGCGGGCTCGGTGGCCGTGTTCTGCCCGACCTCGAACCTGTTCCTCGGTTCCGGCCTGTTCGATTATCAGCGCTACCGCACGCGCGACAAAGCTCTTCGGATCGCGGCCGCCACCGATGTCGGCGGCGGCACTAACTATTCGATGCTGCGCACCATGGACGAGGGCTACAAGGCGATCGCCCTGAACGGCGAAAAACTCAACCCGTTCCAGTCGTTCTGGCAGCTCACCCGCGGCAATGCCGAGGCGCTGTCGATCGTGGAAAGGATCGGCACGCTCGACCCAGGCAGCGATGCCGACATCGTGGTCCTCGATGCCCGCGCCACGCCGGCCATGCGGTTGCGGATGGAGATGGCGGACACGCTGGCGGAGGAGCTGTTTCTGCTGCAGACGCTGGGCGACGACCGCGCCGTGCGCGAGGTCTACGTCGCCGGGCGGGCGATGAAGACCGATATGGCGGCTTAGCTATCCCACACGTCCCGGCTTGACCCGGCGGCAGCCATCGGTCAAAGCCTGCAGCGAATTTGACAGGGGAACGACATGGCCGTTGCGGACGACATCGCTCTGATCAAGAAACAGGAAGCCACGCTTGTCTTCCCCGTCTTCGACGAGGCTGTCGCCTTCAAGATCGGCTCGGCGATCCGCGACCGGGCGCTAGCCGAAGACCTGCCGATCATCGTCGACATCAGGACCTTCGACCGGCCGCTGTTCTATGCAGCGATGCCGGGGTCGAATGCCTCCAACCCGGACTGGGCGCGGCGCAAGACCAACGTCGTGCGGCGGTTTTTGAGAAGCACCTACCGCCTGGTGCTGGAGCAACAGCGCCCCGACCGCAGCTTCAAACCCGGTGAGGGGCTCGACATATCAGACTATGTGCTGGCCGGTGGTGGCTTTCCCATAACGGTCAAAGGTGCCGGCGTGATCGGTGTGATCGCGGTCTCGGGCCTGCCGGAGCGTGAGGATCACGGCGTTGTCGTCGACGCGCTGTGCAGCCATCTCGGCGTCGACGGGCGTGAGCTGGCACTGCCGCCGGAAGCAAAATGACCGCGCTCGATCCCAAGCCCTTCCTCATCGCCATCTTCAATGCCGCCGTCGCCGCCGCCGATCCGCAGAGGACCATCAGGGATCATCTGCCGGCAAGGCCTAAGGGGCGCACCATCGTCATTGGTGCGGGAAAAGGCTCGGCGCAGATGGCGGCGGCCTTCGAAAGGGTGTGGGACGGGCCGATAGAAGGGCTGGTCGTCACCCGTTACGGCTATGGCGCGACCTGCCAGCGCATCGAGATCATCGAGGCGGCGCACCCGGTGCCGGACGCCGCCGGTCTCGAAGCCTCGCGCCGGTTGCTCGAAAAGGTGCAGGGGCTGACCGCGGATGATCTGGTCGTGGCGCTCATCTCCGGCGGGGGTTCGGCGCTGCTGCCGTCGCCTGCCGAAGGTCTGACGCTGGCCGACGAGATCGCCGTCAACGAGGCGCTGCTTGCCTCCGGCGCACCGATCGCCGCCATGAACACCATCCGCAAGCATGTTTCCACGATCAAGGGCGGCAGGCTGGCGGCAGCTGCCTATCCGGCAAAGGTGGTGTCGCTGGTGGTCTCCGACATTCCCGGCGACAATCCGGCGCTGGTTGCCTCCGGCCCGACCGTTCCCGATTCCGGCAACCGCCAAGAGGCGCTGGCATCGATCGCCGCCTATGGCATGAAACTGCCGGCTTCGGTGATGGCGCATATCAATTCGCCGGCCGCCGATGCGCCGCGCGTCGATGATCCGCGTTTTTCGCGCAACGAAGTGCATCTGATCGCCTCGGCCGGCGTATCGCTGGAAACCGCCGCAGCCGAAGCCAGGCGCCAAGGTATCGAGGCGGTCATCCTCTCCGATTCTATTGAGGGCGAGGCGCGCGAGGTCGGCGGTGTCCACGCCGCGATCGCGCGCGAGGTGGCGACGCGCAACCGGCCTTTCCCGAAGCCTGTGCTGATCCTGTCGGGCGGCGAGACGACGGTGACCTTGCGGGCAAAGGGCCGGGGCGGCCGTAACTCGGAATTCCTGCTCGCCTTCGCCATCGGCATCGGCGGCATGGAGGGCGTCCATGCACTGGCCGCTGACACCGATGGCATCGACGGTTCGGAGGACAATGCCGGCGCCTTTGCCGACGGTTCGACGGTTTCGCGGATGCGGGCGGCAGGCGTCGATGCCAAGGCGATGCTTGCCGGCAACAATGCCTGGACGGCATTCAACGCCGTCGGCGATCTCTTCGTGCCCGGCCCAACCGGGACGAACGTCAATGATCTCCGGGCCGTATTGATCAGATAGGCTCAGGCAGCCATCAGCCTCTTCACCGCCTTCATATCCTTCAGGAACCGCTCGCGTTCGGCCTGTTTGTCCGCCGGCTCGCGGATGCGCAGGATAAAGGACGGGTGGATTGTGACGAAGACACGCAAGCCATCCTCGCGCTCCACGACCGCGCCGCGCATCTTCATGATCGGCACAACTTTACCGAGCAGAGACTGCGCAGCCGTTGCCCCGAGCGCCACCGCCAGATTGGGCTTTATCAGATCGAGTTCCTTGTCGAGCCACCAGCGGCAGGCCTGCACCTCGCCGGCATTC
The DNA here is from genome assembly GCF_055901575.1 of Mesorhizobium sp. WSM4842. NCBI lineage: Bacteria > Pseudomonadati > Pseudomonadota > Alphaproteobacteria > Hyphomicrobiales > Phyllobacteriaceae > Mesorhizobium > Mesorhizobium sp. WSM4842. Next base: position 420,489 of record NZ_CM148372.1, on the reverse strand, counting down.
GGCTTGGAGTGGATGCGCCGCTTGCCGCGCGGCTCGAATTTGAAATGCTTGACCGCATTGGTGACATAGACTTTCAGCCGGTCGACGCCGGCATCGTCAAGGATGGCGTCGAAGACCTTACCGGCCGGCCCGACGAAAGGTTTGCCGGCCAGATCCTCTTGGTCGCCAGGCTGTTCACCGACGAAGATCACCTTGGCTTTATCAGGCCCTTCGCCAAACACGGTCTGTGTCGCGTTGCGCCATAGCGGACAGCGGCGACAGGCCTTCGCCACTTCGCTGAGTTCGGGAATGGTGCTTGCGCCATCGTCTTCCGCCGTCTCAGGCAATTCACGGTTGGGCCAGCGTCTTGCCTGCACCTTGGCGTGGTGCGGCGCGGGAGTTGTCTGCATCCTGGCGATCATGGCTGATGCGGCCTTGTCCGCTGCTGCGATCAGATGCGGAATGAGCGAAGCCCCGAAAGGTTCCTTCAAATAGCCCGGACCCAGGCTTTCGCTGGGAGAGTGACCGGCGATGCGATCGCCTCACACCTCATGCAGATAGAGGTGATAGTCCAGTTCGCTGACCGTACGCGCCACCCGCAGATATTCGGATTGCTTGATCGCCACGAAGGTCCGGTGCAGGTCTTCCCCCAGCGCCCCTTTGAGGAATGTGGAGGCCCTTGCCGCCTCGATCGCGGCGCGCCAGTCCACCGGCATGTTGGTGCGCGTGATTGCCGATTCGTAGCCATTGCCGGTGGTTTCAGGGCCGGGATCGAGGCCTTCGTCGAGACCCTTAGTGATGCCGGCCAGCACAGTTGCCGCTACCAAATAGGGGTTGGCGTCGACGCCCGACGGCCGGTGCTCGATGCGCCGGTTTTTCGCGTCACCCGCTGGCACGCGCAGCGCCACCGAGCGGTTGTTGACGCCCCAGGTCGGCGCCACCGGTGCATAGGATTGCGAAACGAAACGCCGCCATGAATTGGCGTGCGGTGCAAACACCAGCATCGATTCAGCCATGGTCTGGATGAGGCCGCCCAGGCCGCGCAGCAGCGGCAAGGACCAAGTCTCGCCGCTGGCTTCGGCAAAGACGTTGTTGCCGGCCTTGTCCTGCAGCGAGACATGGAAATGCATGCCGGAGCCGGCATATTTCTCGATCGGCTTGGCCATGAAGCAAGCGGTGACGCCGTGGCGGCGCGCCTGTGCCCGCACCAGCCGCTTCAGCATTATGAGGTCGTCGGCCGCGCGGATCACGTCCTGGCGGTAGTTCAGCGTCAGTTCGTACTGGCCGGGCGCATATTCGGAAATGACCGTCTCGGCCGGGATGCCTTGCACCTTGGCCGCGGCATAGATGTCGGAAAACAGCGGCTCCATACCGTGCAGATGGTCGACGGAATAGACCTCGGTCTTGGCCGAGCGTCGGCCGTCGAGCACCGCGTGCGCCGGTTGCACCTTGCCGTCGGCGTCGCGCTCGTTGGCGAGCAGGAAGAATTCGAGTTCGAAGGCGCCGGCCGGACGCAGGCCCTTGGCCGCCAGTATCTCCACCTGACGGGCTAACGCCAGCCGCGGGTCGGAGGACATGGGCTGACCGTCGAGATGGTACATCGCCATCAGGACCTGGCCGCGCGGCGGCTGTGTGCCGAACAGCGGCACCAGCGTACCGGGAATCGGCCATGCTCTGAGATCGCCGTCGCCGGTCGTCCAGATCAGCCCAGTCTCGTGCACGTCCTCGCCGGTGATGTCGAGGCCGAGGATCGAGATCGGCATGTGCCGGCCGCCCTCGAAGATGCTCATCAATTCGTGCCGGCGCACGATCTTGCCACGCCCGACGCCATTTGCGTCGGTCAGCACGATGTCGAACGCTTCGATTTCTGGATGAGCGTCGAGAAAGGTTTGTGCCTCGGCGAGGGTCGAGCCAGAAGGGGAGGCGATGATGGCGTTCAAAGTTTGCTTGTGCGCTTCTCTCATGTGCAAGCTTGTCTCATGCCGCGAGCCTTGCCGCAACCGCACCGAAGGCGGTGATCAGACGGTTGACCTGAGTGGCGCTGGTCGCCGGCGAGATCAGCATCATGTTGTGGAACGGCGCGATCAGCACGCCGCGATTGACCAGCGCGACATGGATCGCCGCTTCGAGCTCAGGTGCGTGCGCTGTTTCCGCCTCGCCGCCATTCCTAAGCGGGCCGGGTGCGCAGATGAACTCGACGCGGGCGCCGACTCGGGCAACATGCCAAGGCAGGCAGTAACGGTCGATGACGGCGGTCAGCCCTGCGTCGAGCCGCCGCGCCAGATGGTCCATATGGGCATAATTCCCGTCGGTCATCACTTCTTCGAGCGTGGCGCGCATCACCGCGAACTGCAGCGGATTGGCCGACAGCGTCGTGCCCATGCCGGAATAGCCTGGTTCCTTGGTGCTGTTATAGGCGGCGTAGCGGGTGGCGACGTCTTCGCTCATCCCCCATACACTGGCCGGCACACCGCCGGCGATCGGCTTGCCGAGCACGAACAGGTCCGGCTCCAAGCCGTGTTTCCTCGTATAGCCGCCCGGACCGGTCGAAATCGTGTGCGTCTCGTCGATCAGCAGCAGGGTGCCGGCCGCGCGGGTGAGACGCCGCAGCGCCTCGTGGAAGCCAGGGTCGGGTAGCACCATGCAGGAATTGGTCAGCACTGGCTCGGTGATGACGCAGGCGATATCCTTGTCCCGGAGCACGGCCTCGAGTGCCGGCACATCGTTGAACTCGATGATATCGGTCGTCCGGGTCAGGTCGCGGAATTCGCCGGCCAGTCCCGGCCGGTTGGCCGGTCTGCCGTCGACCAGCCGCACCATCGTCTCGTCGACCGAGCCGTGATAGCAGCCGTTGAAGATCAGGATCTTTTCCCGGCCGGTGATGGTGCGGGCGACGCGCAGCGCAAAGCGATTGGCATCGGTCGCCGTCGTCGCGATCTGCCAGAACGGCAGGCCGAAGCGCTGTTGCAGTAGCGGGCCGATGGCGCGCGCATCCTCGGAAGGCAGCATGTAAGTCAGGCCGCGCCCGGCCTGCCGGCGGATGGCGCGCGCGACCGGCGGCGGCGAATGGCCGAACATCGAGCCGGTGTCACCGAGGCAGAAATCGTCGAGCCGGTTGCCGTCGATATCGGTGATGGTGGCGCCTCTGGCGCTGTCGACCAGGATCGGGAACGGCGTCGGCCAGTCGTTCATCCAGTGCATCGGCACGCCGCCGAAGAAGCCCGGCAGGCCGTTGCCGACCTTGGCTGCCGATTTCGGCCTTGCCTCGCGGAAGGCTTCGGCCTCGGTCTCGCGCAGATCGGCGATGCAGGCGGCGCTGATGCCGCCGATGGAAGTCTTTAAATGGTCGATTGTATGCATGAAGGTCCCTCTCATACGTCACTTTGCCAATCGGCGTCCGGAACCGCAATTGGCCGGACAGCTGCGCTGCATTGGTTCAGTGGCCAAGGTGAAGAGGACGGGCGCTTGACCTGAGGGCATCCTCCAGCATCTATGCGGATAAGGTTTGTGGCTGGGGGAAGAAAGATGCGGACGATCTTCTGTGCAACAACGCTGCTGTTATCGGCCGGCTCGGCCTTCGCCACCGGCGGCATCTGGTGCTCGGCCGAGGATGCAGCGGTGAGATTCCAGGTGGAAGCCGGCGTCACCAGAGGCATGGGCGGTCCAACGTTCAATTTCCGGGGCGATCTCGAAATTCTCGGCAGACCCGTCGGCGACGATTTGCGCAAGACAGTGTTCGAGAATTCCAACCTCACACAATACTGGCTCGACGGCAAGGAATTGCGGCTGCTCGTCTATCGCGAGCACGAGGTCGCAAACACCTACAGCTCTGTCGAACTGACGATCGTGACCAAGTCCAGTGAAGAAGGCACCTATGACGGGCGCTATTCGCTCGCCATCTATGAGGGCACGGCTGACACGGGTGGCGATGGCATGCCTGCCGCGTTGACCGGCAAAGTCTCCTGCGGGGCCGAGTAGAGAACTCCCGGTTATGCGGAAATATCGATGACGCCGCAGTCGCCGGCGGCACTGCCGAAGGCGACGCGGCGTTCCTCCCTATCCCACATCATCGAGGTGATCGCGCCCTTGCCCGGTCGGCGCAGAAGCACCTCTTTGGCGTCAGCGAAACGCACCGCCATCACCATGCCGTCGTCATAGCCGACGGCGACGACATCCTGGCTGGGATGGCAGGCGACCGAGGTCACCATGGCGTTGCCGCGCGTACCGAGCTCCAGCGGCGCCTTGCCCATCGGCCCGTCCTTGCCCGAAAAAGGCCAGACGATCGCCGCCGGCGCGCCGGAACTGGCCAGCCATTTTCCCTTGGCGCTCCACGACAGGCTTTTGACTTTGCCGGGATAGCCGCTCATGCGCATGTGCTTGCCGTCGGCCAGCTTCCAGCCATGCAGCGCGTTCTCCTGCATGGTGGTGACGAGGAAGGCGCCATCGGGCGAGAAGGTGATGCCGGTATGGGCGCCGGCCCACTCCAGCTCGACCGGTTTGCCGTTCGCCGCCGGGAAATGCAGCGTCGCGCCATTGTAGCGGGCGACACCAAAGCGCATGCCCTTGGGCGAGAACGCCAGCCCCTCGACCGAACGCGGATGCATGAATTCCTTAGTCTTGCCGTCGGCAAAGCGCACAAAAGCGAACTTGCCGGAGGCATAGGCGACGGCGCCTTGTGGTCCAGCCGCGACGCTGGTGATCCATTTTTTCCCGGCGCTTGCCAATTCTGCCGCATTGCCGCCAGCGGTAACGGAAAAAATCTTGCCGTCCTCGCCGCCGGTGATCAGCCGGTCGTTGGCCGCATCGTGGAAGGCGGCGAGCAGCCCGTCATTAGCCTGCGCCGTCTTGTGGCCATGGTCCAGCCGATGGATTGTGCCGTCGGCCAGTGCGAAATGCGGCGCGTCGCCAAGGAAGACGGCGGCAACGCAATGGCCATCGAGATCAAGCGGGGCGACTGTGGGCATGTGAGATTATTCCATTCGAGATTGGTGTGGTCGCCCTGCCGCTGCGGAGGAATCGTTAGCGCGGCCAGTTGCGACGCGACCTTCTCCCCTTGTGGGAGAAGGTGGATTGGCGCGCAGCGCCAAGACGGTTGAGGGATGTTGGACGAAGCGCGGTTGGCGCCAAGCTGGAACACCCCTCATCCGACCGAGCTTCGCTCGGCCACCTTCTCCCACAAGGGGAGAAGGAAAGAAGGTGCAGCGCTAGCGTTATAAGGCCTGGAAATCAAGCGGCCTGGCAGGCCTCAAAACTCATCTTCAGCCGCTCGGCGTCGAGCTCGCGGCCGATGAAGACCAGCCGGCTCTCGTGCTTCTCCCCGTCCTTCCAGGCGCGCTGGTGGTCGCCCTCGATGATCATGTGGACGCCCTGGATGACATAGCGCTCATCATCCCCCTTGAGGGCGATGATGCCCTTCAGCCGCAGGATGTTCGGGCCTTCCATCTGGGTGACCTTCTCGATCCACGGGAAGAATTTCTTCGGGTCCATCTCGCCGCCGCGCAGCGACACCGACTGCACCGTCACGTCATGGATATCGGAAGGGTGTGCGTGATGGTCGTGCCCGTCATGGTGATGATGCCCGTCATGATCGTGATGGTCGTGATGATGATGATCGTGGTCGTCATGCGCCTCGAGGAAATGCGGATCGTTCTCCAGCGCCCGCGAAAGATCGAAGGCGCCGCGGTCGAGCACCTCCGACAGCGCCAAGCCGGCGCGAGTGGTGCGATGGATCCTGGCCGCCGGGTTGATCGCGCGGATCGTCGCCTCGACCTTGCTCAGTTCCTCCGGCGTGACGAGGTCGGTCTTGTTGAGCACGACGACATCGGCAAAGGCGATCTGGTCCTCGGCTTCGCGGGAATCCTTCAGCCGCAATGGCAGGTGCTTGGCGTCGACCAGCACCACCACCGCGTCGAGCCTGGTCTTGGAGCGCACGTCTTCGTCCATGAAGAAGGTCTGCGCCACCGGCACCGGATCGGCGAGGCCGGTCGTCTCGACCACGATGGCGTCGAAGCGGCCTGGCCGGCGCATCAGGCCCTCGACGACGCGGATCAGGTCGCCGCGCACCGTGCAGCAGACGCAGCCATTGTTCATCTCATAGATTTCCTCGTCGGATTCCACGATCAGTTCGTTGTCGATGCCGATCTCGCCGAATTCATTGACGATGACGGCGTAGCGCTTGCCGTGGTTTTCCGAAAGGATGCGGTTGAGCAGTGTCGTCTTGCCGGCGCCGAGATAGCCGGTGAGAACGGTTACGGGGATCTGCGTCGTCTGTGCATCGCTCATGTTGGGCCTCGAAAAGGGATTGTTGGATCCATATAGGATGTGCGCCGTGTTTTTGCACGCGGCAAACCGATGGGCCAAACAGGTCGCCAACATTGCCGGACTTTCCCAACATCGCTGGACTTCATTGGCGCTGGCGGGTCTCACTGCCTAGATTAAGAACAAGGTCGCTTGCTCAGAAGAACCAGAAGAGGTGCCGGATGTCCGACAAACCGTCCTCCTTGCCTTTGAGCCGGCGTCAGGCGCTCGGCCTCATTGCCGTCAGCGCGGGCGGCGGCGTCTTTCTGCCGGGCATCGCGATGGCTCAGCAGGCCTCGCCCTATGCCGGGCTTGCCCTGTTCGATAGCGGTGCCGGCGTCTGCGCGATCACGCCGGAAGCGACCGAGGGGCCGTTCTATTTCGACCCGAAGCTCGAACGCGCCGATATCACCGAAGGCAAAGCGGGCATTGGCCTCAATGTGCGGCTGCAGGTCGTCGACGCGGCCTGCCGGCCGCTTGCCGGCGCGCGTCGACATCTGGCATTGCGACGCGCAAGGCCATTATTCGGGCTATCCGGGACAAGGCGACGGCCAGGATGTCGATACGTCAGGCCAGAGTTTTCTGCGCGGCTGGCAGAAGGCGGATGACACCGGCATCGTCTCCTTCACCACCATCTATCCCGGCTGGTATCGCGGCCGCACCACCCACATCCACTTCAAGGTCTTTCCCGATGACAATTCGGTGATGACCGGCCAGCTGTTTTCCCCCGACAGCCTGAGCGAGCAGATATTCACCACTGTCGCGCCCTACACCGATCGGTCCGGCAGGCGGGATACGCCGAATGCCAGGGACGGTATCGCGCGGCGCGCCGGGCCGCTGTCGCAGGCGGCGCTGCGCGAGGTGGCGGACGCCTATCAGGCCCTGATTATCGTCGCAGTAAAGGCTGCATGAGTCCCGTTTCGCGTGTGCGTCGCTCCTGCGGAAAGCTTCCACCTGCACTGAAAAGTCGTTTGTCATCTAACTGAAATAAACTTCTGGCATTAGCCACGGCGGGCATCGCATTGCTTGCCGGCAAAGCTATTTTGCAAAGCCGGATCTGTTTGATCGTCGATTGCCAACCGGGCGGCTGCCGCTATGCTGTCCGCACCGGTTCGGCCCGAAGAGGGATGACCATGGCCAAGGCGGACAAGACTGCGACAATGAGCCGGCTGCATTCGGCGGCGCGGCTGGCGCGTACGGCACTCGCCGCGCGGCTTCTGACCCACGGCTTCTACGCCGGCCAGGACCAGATCATGCTGGCGCTCGACCGTGAGGACGGGCAGACGCCCGGCAATCTCGCCGGCCGCCTCGGTGTGCGCCCGCCGACCATCACCAAGACGATCAACCGGCTGCAGGCCCAGGGCTTTCTGGAAAAGCGCGCTTCTTCCGCCGATGCCCGACAGGCCCACATCTTCCTGACCGACACCGGCCGCGAAATCATCCACGCCATCGAGAAATCGGTGAAAAAGACCGAGAAGCAGGCGCTGAAGGGTCTCGATAAAAGGGACCAGAAGGCGTTGTTCAAGCTGCTCGCCCGCGTCGAGGCGAACCTCTCGAACGGCGAGATGGTTCTCGTCGATGATGAGATCGACGCCGACGAATGATCCGCGGCTGACGCCATCAGGCTGCGGCTGCCGACGATCCATGGACCAATGCCGACCAGCGGCCCGGCGTGACACCGAACGCCTTCTTGAAGTGCCTGTTAAAATGACTTTGGTCGCTGAAACCGGCCGCTATCGCGATCTGCGCCAATGGCTCGCTCGCCTCGATCATGCGGCGTGCTCGTTGAAGCCGGCGCATCAAGTGAAAGCGATGCGGGCTGGTGGAGAAGGCGGCACGGAAATGCCGCGATAGTGCATAGCGATCCAGCCCGGTAATCGCCTCCAGCTCTTCGGAACGGACGATACGGAAAACATTTTCTTCCAGATAGTCGCGTGCCAGGCTGGCAGCCCGCCATGCTGTCCTTGGGATCGGTTTCGCCTGCAGCCCTGCATGCCGTGCCAAGCTTTGCATCAATTGCGCAATGAAGTCGGCGACAAAGAGGTCGTCCAGCTTCTGGTCCAACGGCCCCAGCGCCGAAAGCAGCCTCGTGCGGAAAACAGGATCCGTCACCACGGCATTCCTGACGAAGGGCAGCGATGCGCCTATCGTATCGAGGCAGTCCAGCACGATGGACGGCTCCAGATAAAGCATCCTGTAACGCAAACCGTCTTCGGTGCCGGCGCCGCCGTCGTGCAATTCGTCGGGATGGAGCACGATAATCTGGCCGGGCAGGCTGTGATGCGTCGCGCCGCGATAACGGAAGGTCTGGACGCCATGCAGCGTCACGCCGATGGCGTAGGTATCATGACGATGGAGATCGAACGCGCTGCCGTGGAACCGGGCCTCGATACGCTCCATTCCGACGCAATCGGGGGCCGAGATGACACAGTTCTCAGCCGCGTCAACGCACAAACGTCCAAGACCCTGAAAGGCCTCGCCATCTAGACCGTGTGACATCGCTTCATTTCACAAACTTGAATGGTAAATGTCTAATGTTCGACACGAAATTTGCAATCGTGCTGCAGGACGACCTTCCCGTCTGGCAAAAGCTCAATGTCACCGCCTTCCTGACCAGCGGCATTGTCGCGCAGTATAGCGACATCATCGGCGAACCCTATCGCGACCGCGCCGGCAATATCTACAATCCGCTCTCGATCCAGCCGGTCATCGTGCTTTCGGCCGATCGCCCGACGCTCAGTGCGATCCACCGGCGGGCGCTGGAGCGCGGTGTGACGACCTCGCTCTACGTCGACGAGATGTTTTCGACCGGCCACGACGCGGCGAACCGCGCCGTCTTTGCCGAATTCGCACCCGACGACGTCAAGGTCGTCGGTATCGCGCTGCGCGCCGAAAAGAAGCTTGTCGACAAGATCACCAAGGGCGCCCGCATGCATCCCTAGTGCAGGTCGCCCAAAAGTGCGCAGCGGTTTTGGGACGACGACATGCAGAAAGACCAAGCCTGTGGCGGCTGATTCATCCTTCTGATGCTTAGCGTGTTCGGCGCCGTCTGCCATTGGCACCTGGTGCGGGCTATCGTCTCGGTATTCGCAAATCATTGGGATGATCATTGCCGGCTGGATTGTCTTCAACCAGTTCCCGACCGCTGGACGCTCGTCGGCGCTGCCGTCATCGTCGCCAGCGGCCTTTATAACGTTCATCGCGAGCACCGGCTTCGTGTACAAAAAAACTTTGATTTGTTCCGGAAGGGTGGCATAAGGCCGCGTTTAAACTGTTTAGATCATGATCCCGAAAAGTGGGAATCCGGTTTTCGCTGGAGATCATGGATCGGCTCTAGATCGTCGGGGGAGCGCAAGGCGCTGGCACAGAAGATCAAGCTTTCGACGATCGCGGATGCGCTCGGCGTGTCCACGGCCACGGTCTCGCTGGCCCTGCGTGACAGTCCGCTGGTTGCCGGCGGCACCCGCGACCGCATCAAGGAACATGCCCGCGCCATCGGCTATATCTACAATCGCCGTGCCGCCAGCCTGCGCACCTCGCGTTCGGGCATCGTCGGCGTCGTCGTTCACGACATCATGAACCCGTTCTTCGCCGAGATACTGCGCTCGATCGAAAGCGAGCTCGATCGCAGCCGGCAGACCTTCATCCTGTCGAACCACTACGACCAGCTCGAAAAGCAGCGCACCTTCATCGACACGCTTTTGCAGCTCGGCGCCGACGGCGTCATCATGTCGCCGGCCATCGGCACGCCGCCCGAAGACATCTTGATGGCCGAGGAAAACGGCCTGCCGGCGGTGCTGATCGCACGCACCGTCGAAGGCGCCGACGTGCCGGTGTTTCGCGGCGACGATGCCTACGGCACCGGGCTTGCCACCAACCATCTGATCTCGCTCGGCCACAAGCGCATCGCCATGGTCGGCGGCACCGACCAGACCTCGACCGGCCGCGACCGCTACCAGGGCTATGTCAACGCGATGGAGGCGGCCGGGCTGGAGGTCAGGCCATCCTGGCGCATCGCCGGCCCGCGCACCAAACAGGCCGGTTTCGAAGCGGCGGGGCAGTTCTTGGCATTGAAGGACAAGCCGACCGCCGCCTGCTGCTGGAACGACCTCGTCGCCATCGGCCTGATGAACGGTATTGCACGCGCCGGGCTGGTGCCGGGCATTGACATATCCGTGACCGGCTATGACGATCTCGAGGAGGCGGCGATCGCAACGCCGGCGCTGACCACCGTCTGGAACGGCCAGCGTGAAGTCGGCCGCCGCGCCGCCAGCGCGCTGCTCGACAAGCTCAATGGGCAGATGGTGCGGCCGTCGCAGGAACTGATCAAGCCGGAACTGCATGTGCGTCAGTCGACCGGCAAACCGGTGGAGCGTGCATGACAAAAGCCGAACAGCAGCAAGCAGTCGCCATTCTGGTGCCGGGCCAATTCAACGACCATGCGGTCGGCCGCATCGATCGAATGTTCAGCCGCGTCTGGATCGAACGGCCGGAAGCGTCGCTGGTCACCGACGAGCTGCGCCGGTCGGTGCGCGGCATTGCCGCCTTTGGCGGGATCAATGCAGCCCTCATCGACGCGCTGCCGAATCTCGAGATCATCGCCAATTTCGGCGTCGGCTATGATTCGGTCGATGCCCGTCACGCAGCGCAGCGCGGTGTCATGGTCACCAACACGCCTGACGTGCTGACCGAGGACGTCGCGGACACGGCTCTCGGCCTGCTGATCAACACCATCCGCGAGTTGCCGCGCGCCGAGACCTGGCTGCGCGACGGCAGTTGGGCGCGCGACGGCAACTATCGCTTGAGCCGGCTGACCTTGCGCGACCGTCGTGTCGGTATTTTCGGCATGGGCCGCATCGGCATTGCCATTGCGCGTCGGCTGGAGGCCTTCGGGCTGCCGATCGCCTATCACAACCGGCGCCAGGTCGAAGGCCTGTCCTATGAATACCACGGCACGCTGAAAGGCCTCGCCGAGGCGGTGGATACGCTGATCTCGGTGGCGCCCGGCGGCGCCTCGACGGAAAAGGCGGTCAATGCCGAGATACTGTCGGCGCTCGGCCCGAATGGCGTCTTCGTCAATATCGGCCGCGGCAGCACGGTGGACGAGGCAGCACTTGCGGCAGCCCTGGCCAATGGCACCATCGCCGCTGCCGGGCTCGACGTCTTCGCCGACGAGCCGAACGTGCCGCCAGCGCTGCTCGCCGCTCCCAACACATCGCTTTTGCCGCATGTCGGCTCGGCTTCGGAACATACCCGCCGCGCCATGGCCGATCTGTGCGTCGACAATCTGGTTTCCTGGTTTTCGGAAGGGAGGGCGCTGACGCCGGTGCCGGAAACGGAAAAGGTCAAGGCGCGCAGCTGAGCGGCAAGCTTTCCTATTTGTTAACGTCGGCTTAACGCTTTGAAATCATTTTTTATCTATCGCCAAACACGCGGAGAACGCAGATGAAAGCACTTGCTGCATTGATATCGGTGGCGGCGCTGTTCGGCAGCGTTCACCTGTTTCACGGCGGCAGCGGCGAAGGCCGCACAGCCGATCACTTAACGCAGTCGCCCGGCGATTACAGGCTGGTGGCCAATGGCGACGAAGCGTCCTGCGCGGTCAAGCGCGGCACTGAGGTTGCGCAAGGCCTGTCGCTGTTGACGGTCACTGCGAATTGCCGCCGGGTTTTGCCTGGCATCGAGCGCGCGAAATTCTGGCGTGAGCAGGATGACGGCACGGTCATCTTCAGCGTGAACGGCATCGACCCGATCGTCACGTTCGGCGTCGCCGACGGCGACGGTTATGAATCCTACGCACCAACCCTGCCGCTGCTGTCGCTGGCGGCCAGCAGCCATCGACGTTGACGCCCGACGGCTGAATTATTCCGCGGCGGTGCGCGCGCCGGATTTCGCCGTGGCGTGCAGGCGCACCGCGTCGCCGAAGGCGCGGAAGATCTTTGCCGAGACGCTGTCCGAATTGACCCAGTATTCGGGATGCCATTGGACGCCCACGGCGAAGGCACGGGCGTCCCGCACCGAAACCGCCTCGACCGTGCCGTCGGTGGCGACGGCCTCTATCTGCAACTTCGGGCCGAGCCGGTCGATCGCCTGGCGATGCACCGAGTTGACCATGATGTCGCCCGCCCCGAACACGCCGGCGAGGCAGCTTGCGGGCTTGATCGAAATGGTCTGGCGGATGGCGAAGCGTTCGTCCTGATTGTCGCTCGCCGGTGCGCGATGGTCCAGCGATCCCTCGCGCTCCTGGATTTCTGTGGCCAGCGTGCCGCCCAGCGCCACATTCATCTCCTGGATGCCGCGGCAGATGGCGAGCAGCGGCACGCCGCGCTCCACTGCCTTGCGGATCAGCGGCAGCGTCGTGGCGTCGCGGGCCGGATCGTAGGGGCCGTTGGCCTCGCTGGCATCGCCGCCATAGAGCGTGGGATGCACGTTGGACTTCGAGCCGGTGATCATGACGCCGTCGACCGATGACAGGAGTTCATCGAAATCGAGCCGGTCGCCGAAGGACGGCACCAGCACCGGGAACACGCCGGCGGCCGAAAGCACCGCCTCCAGATATTGCTGCGGAGCGGCATGCCAGGTGTAGTTGTCGAACTGGCGGACATCGGTCGATATGGCGACTAGCGGCTGCTGCATTTTTGATCCGGGTCCATTCAGTGCAAGGATATGTTCTGCCTTTAAAATAGGCGATCCGACGGCGCTTTGCCATGACAAGTTCGGCATGTCGCATGGACCACGGAAGGGGCGTTAGACTTAAGTTGCAGGGAGGTGCGTTCGCGCCGCGTTTTTCGCGAAAACGCCGCCGGCAAAACCGGCTCCCATGGCTAGACTCGACTTCTTGCCCGTGTATTGTTTGCCGCGAAGCCGATCCGGGGCACAGAGCATCTCCCGAACGTCGGTCTGTTGATCCAATAGGGAGGACTTCATGGATCGTCGATCATTCATCCGCAAGGCCGGTGTGACCGGTGTCGGCGCTGCGGCGGCTACGGCGGCGCTTGCCGCGCCGGCTATCGCCCAAACCAATCCGAAAGTGACATGGCGCCTGGCGTCGTCCTTCCCGAAATCCCTCGATACGATCTATGGTGGCGCCGAGGTCTTTTCCAAGATGCTTTCGGAGGCGACCGACGGCAACTTCCAGGTCCAGGTCTTCGCTGCCGGTGAACTGGTGCCCGGCCTGCAGGTCGCGGATGCCACCACCGCCGGCACCGTCGAGGCCTGCCATACGGTGGCATATTATTATTGGGGCAAGGACCCGACATGGGCTTTGGGTGCCGCGGTTCCGTTCTCGCTCAACGCGCGCGGCATCAATGCCTGGCATTACCACGGCGGCGGCATCGACCTGTTCAACGAGTTTCTGGCCACGCAGGGCCTTTTTGGCCTGCCCGGTGGCAATACCGGCGTGCAGATGGGCGGCTGGTTCCGCAAGGAAATCAACACCGTCGCCGACCTTTCGGGCCTCAAGATGCGCATCGGTGGCTTTGCCGGCAAAGTGGTGCAAAGGCTCGGCGTCGTGCCGCAGCAGATCGCCGGCGGCGATATCTATCCAGCGCTGGAAAAAGGCACCATCGACGCCGCCGAATGGGTCGGCCCTTATGACGATGAGAAGCTCGGCTTCTACAAGGTCGCGCCCAATTATTATTATCCTGGCTGGTGGGAAGGCGGGCCGACCGTCCATCTGATGTTCAACAAGGCAAAATACGAGGAGCTTTCGCCGGCCTACAAGGCGCTGGTGCGCACCGCGGCGCAGGCCGCCGACGCCAACATGCTGCAGAAATACGACTTTCTGAATCCGGCGGCCGTGAGGCGGCTGGTGTCCGCGGGCGCCAAATTGCGCCCGTTCAGCCCGGAAATCTTGGCAGCCTGCTCCGAAAAGGCGAACGAGGTCTATGCCGAGATGGAAGCTTCGAACGCGCCGTTCAAGAAGATATGGGACTCGATCAAGGCCTTCCGCAAGGAGCACTATCTCTGGGCGCAGGTGGCCGAGTACAATTACGACACCTTCATGATGGTCCAGCAGCGCACCGGCAAGCTCTGACAACAGTTACGGCGCCACGCGCTCTTCGGACGCGTGGCGCCGTCACATTTCGATTTGCCTGATCAGCGCGGCACCACCAGCACCTTGACTTCGCCTGGCGCAGGCGGATTGGCGATCACCGCAGCCGCCTCCTCCAGCGTCACCTGCCGTGAGATGAGCTTGTCGATCTCGATCGCACCCGAGGCGATGAGATCGGCGGCCCGGCGATGCGTAAACGGATTGAGGAACGAGCCGAGCACCTTCAATTCCCGGAACAACAGGTTGAAAGGCTCGAACTCGGCCTTCATGCCTTGAGGCGTCACGCCGACGACGACCACCGTACCGCCGGCTTTGGCCAGCCGCATCGATTGTTCGACCGTCTCTCTTACGCCGGCACATTCGAACACCACATCGACGCCGCCCGGCATGAGGCCCGACGCACCGAAGACCGTGTCGATGATATCGCAAGCGCTGGGGTCGACCGTCACCGTTGCGCCCAATTCTCCTGCAAGGGCGCGCCGCGAGGCCTGGCGCGTCGACAGGATGATTGTCGTCGCGCCGGCAAGCCTCGCCAGTTGCACGGTGAGCAGGCCGATCACCCCGCCGCCAAGCACGGCGACCGAGGAGCCGGGTCTGATCTGCGCCAGGTCCACGCCATGCAGGCAGCAGCCAAGCGGCTCGCAGAACGCGCCATGCGTCGGCCTCAGGTCTTTCGGAAGGAGAATGGCCTGCTTCTGAGGCAGCACGACATATTCGGCGAAGCCGCCGTCGCGGCGGATGCCGATGGCAACCAGATTATGGCAGAGATTGATGCGACCCGCGTGGCAGTGCGGGCAGTGCCCGCAGGCGATGTTGGGATCGCCGGTAACGCGATCGCCGACCGAAAAGCCGGACACAGCGGTTCCAATCGCCTCGACGATCCCGGAGAATTCATGTCCGAGCGTCACCGGCGGCGTATAGGGAAATTCGCCATGGAAAAGATGCCGGTCGGTGCCGCAGACGCCGCATGCCTCGATCCGCACCAGAAGATCGTCCGGTCCGGCGGACGGTTTGCCGACCTCGCGCAGGGCAATGCTGCCCACGCCCTCCAGCCGCACCGCTTTCATCACTGTTACGCCTCCGGCATCAATTGAAACTCGGTGGTTGGGACAGATCGGGTGCTGGCGCTGCTGGCTTGGCAGGCGGCGTTTCACCGAAATTCGGCGGTTGCGACAGATCCGGTGCAGGCGCGGTCGGCGCCGTGCCGCCATCCGCCGGCGGTGCGCCGAGCGGCGACAAGCTCGGCGTTTCCGGTACCTGGTAATCGATCGTGCCCGGGTCCACTGCCGTGCCCTTGTAGTGCATCACCATCTGCGGGAAGGCGATGGTCAGGCCGATCATGATAACCTGGATGCAAACGAAGGGAACCGCGCCCCAATAGATCTGGCCGGTGGTCACCGGCGCGATCTTCTTGCCGGTGAGGCGATCGAGATAGGGTACCCGGGCGGCGACCGAGCGCAGGTAGAACAGCGCGAAGCCGAAGGGTGGATGCATGAAGCTGGTCTGCATGTTGACGCCGAGCAGCACGCCGAACCAGATCAGGTCGATGCCGAGCTTGTCGGCGGCCGGCGCCAAAAGCGGCACGATGATGAAGGCGAGCTCGAAAAAATCGAGGAAGAAGGCGAGCAAGAAGACGAGGATGTTGACGCCGATCAGGAACCCGACTTCGCCGCCCGGCAGCGATGTCAGGAGGTGTTCGACCCAGATCTGGCCATTGACGCCGTAGAAGGTGAGCGAGAACACCCGCGCCCCGATCAGGATGAACAGCACGAAGGACGACAGCCGCGTCGTCGCCGCCAGCGCCTGCTTGACCACGTCCAGCGACAGCCGTCCCTTCATCGCCGCCATGATCAGCGCGCCGACAGCGCCCATGGCGCCGCCCTCGGTCGGTGTGGCGATGCCCAGGAAGATGGTGCCCAACACCAGGAAGATCAGCGCCAGCGGCGGGATCAGCACGATGATCACCTGCTGCGCCAGCCGCGACATCATGTTGATCTTCAGGCGCTGGTCGGCGATTGCCACGACGTAGATGAGGATCACGCCGATGGTGGCACCGAGAATATCGGCGTTTTGGCCCTGCGAGGGCGCAAGATAGCGATACGCCGCGTAGGAAACCACGACTGCCGCCAACACCGCGAACAGCAGCGACAGGACACCGTGGCCGAGCGTGCGGGCCTCCAGCGGCAGCGCCGGCATCGACTTCGGCCGGACGATCGACATGATTACGATGTACGTCGTGTAAAGGCCGGTCAGAACCAGCCCCGGGATCAGCGCGCCCGCATACATGTCGCCGACCGAGCGGCCGAGCTGATCGGCCAGAACGATCAGCACCAGCGAGGGCGGAATGATCTGGGCGAGCGTGCCCGACGCCGCGATGACGCCGGACGCTACACGGCGGTCATAGCCGTAGCGCAGCATGATCGGCAGCGAGATCAGGCCCATGGCGATGACAGAGGCAGCCACGACACCCGTGGTTGCGGCAAGCAGCGCGCCGACGAAGATCACTGCATAGGCGAGGCCGCCGCGGATCGGTCCGAACAATTGGCCGATCGTGTCGAGCAGGTCTTCGGCCATGCCCGATCGTTCGAGCACGATGCCCATGAAGGTGAAGAACGGGATGGCCAGCAGCGTGTCGTTCGACATCACCCTGCTTCCATAGAAATTTTCCGGAAGCGCATAGAGAAGTGGCCAGGCGAGGTTGATCGATCCGCCCGAATAGGGTGACAGCACAACCCCGATGAAGAAGAAGACCAGGCCGTTGGCGGCGAGTGAGAAGGCGACCGGGTAGCCGATCAGCAGGAAGATGACCAGCGAGGCGAACATGATCGGCGCCATGTTCTGGGCGATGAACTCGATCACGAGCGCACCTCTTCGGCGAGCGCCTTCGCTTCGAGCTCGGCCTGCTCATGCACCGATATGAACGGCGTCGGATCGTCCATGTCGCCGCGCATGATGGCTATCTTCTTGATGATCTCGGAGATGCCCTGGAGCGCTAGCAGGAAAAAGCCCGCCAGCAGGATCGCCTTTGCCGGCCAGATGATCAGCCCGCCGGAATTGTTCGACATTTCGCCACTGCGAAACGACAGCGACACATAGGGAACGAAATAGATCACCATCAGCGTCACGAACGGCATCAGGAAAAAAAGGTGACCGAGAAGGTCTATCCAGTGCTGCACGCGGCGCGAGAACATGCCGTAGACAATGTCGATACGGATATGGTCGTTCTGCTTCAGCGTGTAGGCGGCGGCCAGCATGAATGCGGCGCCGAACAGATACCACTGCAGTTCCAGCCAGGCGTTCGACGACATGTCGAACGTCTTGCGGATGACGGCATTGGCGGCGCTGACCAGGATTGCCAGCAGGATCAGCCACGACACCCATTTGCCGATGAATTCGTTCACCCGGTCAATGGTTCTGGATAGAGCGAGCAGCCCTGCCATGCATTCCTCCCTTTACGCATCGGCCCGAAAATCGGTGTCGATTTTCGGAAAGCACGATGCATGACTCAAAGTATCAGCGGCGCGCCGATTCCCGCTTGTTTTTCCGCCGCCTCGATGTGGCCCAACGGTATGCCGTGCGTGGCCCGGCGGGTCAACACAGGGCAGACCGACTAAAACAATCTTGCGAAGTGAGGAAGGGGCTTTTGAGATGAGGAAGGGGGCGAAACAGCCGGCTGACCCGGCGCATGACCCCGAAAATCGGAATCGATTTTCGCTGGGGATCATGCGCAAAATCAAAGTGCTACAGCGTCCTTTGCGCGTCCGAGAGGACGCGCGCGCTGTAGACGTCATGCAACCAAAGTCTACCCAGGCTTGGTACAGTCAGGCGATCTTGCCCTGATCGCGGCCGGTGCCGATCAGCACCAGCATGGCGACGAGGAACAGATACATCCAGCCATCGCGCCATTCGAGCGGAAAATAGCCGGCCCACAGCGATTCGGTCATGCCGAAAGCGGCAGCGCCAAGTGCTGCCCGCAACGGCGAGAGATAGCCGCCCACCGCCGTCACAAACAGGATTTTCAGCCCGTAGACCAACCCTGTGCCGAAGCTGATGTTGCCGTAGTAGAAGGCGGCGAGCACGCCGGCCAGTGCCGCGCAAAGGCCGCCGAAAAGCACCGCACGCCGAAGCACCGCGCGAACATCGACGCCGCACATCGCCGCCGCCTTGGGATCGTCGGACACGGCGCGCCAGCGCCGGCCGAAGCTTGATTGGGCGAACGCCCAGGCGGCGAGCCCGATAGTTGCCGCGACGACAGCGCAGTCGAGCAACTGGATGAGCGTCAGCGTGGCATTGAAATTGGCCCCCCGCGCAAAAATGATGGGCTGGGCCAGCATTGGCGGCAGCCACAGATCATGGGTTTCGGCGGCGATACGGCTGGCTTCCGACAGGGCCAGCAATATGCCGAGCGTCGTCACCACGATGGCGTTGGGCGAGCGGTCGGCCAACGGTTCGAAGATGCTTCGCGACAAGACACGGCTGAGCAGCGCCGCATAAAGGAACGCCGCAGCTACGCCGAGCGCGATGGATGCAAACAGCGTCAGCCACAGCGCCTGATAGCCGAACGCCGCGGTGAGGATCATCGTATGCCCGCAAAAGGCGAACAGCGCCCCATAGGCAAGATTGGTGCGGTGCAGGATGCCGTTGGTCAGCACGTAGCCGAACGCAAGCAATGCGTAGAGCGCGCCCGAATGCAGCCCGTTCAGAACCTGCTGGAAGAAATAGAGCATGCAATGTCCTCGATGCATGCCCCGCAATCGGGGCGCAGCGGTTTGGGACGAACGACATTCTCAAGACAAGGCAATGGCGATCGCCTCCGTGACGAGCGTTGCACCCGGAATCTAACTTGTCAAACGCGTTTTGTCGGTTAGATTCGCCATATGGCAGTATCCTGGACTCCGCACCGCTTCACCGGTGGCATGCTTGCGCTCGACACGGCGAACACCGTCGTTTTGCGGAACGATCCGGAGAAAACCTTCGACCGGCTCAAAGATCCGGCCGAGATCGCCCGCTTTGCCGAAGCGGCGAGCGGCTTTCGCGCCGCCGAGCTCGGCGGCAGGCCGCTCGCAGCGCCGGCGCCTGGAAAGATCGCGCCGGTGGTGCTGTCGATCAGGGAGACGACCGATCGGCTGTTTCGCCGTGCGGTTTCGGAAGGTGCGATCTCCACCGGAGACATGCCTGAATTCCTTGCAGCCTGCGCCAACGGACTCGCCCAAAGCCGCACCGAAATCGGGAGGCCCGGAAAACCGTTCGGCAATCCGGCGACGCCGATTGCCTTCGAGGCGGCGCTTGCGGTCTCGGCGCTATCGCTGCTGCGCGGCGACACAATCGCCAGGCTGAGGATATGTCCGAACTGCAGCTGGCTGTTTGTCGACAAAAGCCGCAATTCCAGCCGCCTCTGGTGCGACATGGCGGTGTGCGGCAACCGACAGAAGGCAAACCGATACTATCGCCGCCGGACCGCGGCGAGGGAGGTCACCAATGTCTAAGAGATTCTCGCGCGCGATGATTGTCGTCGCGGCGTTGTTCGCGGCGGCCGCGCTCGGCGCCTGCCGTGACTCCGGCAAGGACCAGCTGTTCGCCATTTCCGGGAAGCTGTTCGAGTTCAACTACCGGCTGGGCATCGCCACCTATGTCATCACCCTCAATCCGCTGCGGCCGGTGGGTGAGGGACAGGTCGCCGTGGTCTCCTTCCAGAACCCGGCCGGTGGTGATCCGATCATCGTCACCCAGAAAATATGGCCGAAGCTGCCGCATGTGACCCTGACCAGCCCGCCGCTCACCTGCGTCGTCAAGGACAAGCCCTATGCGGTGTCGATCCGCATCGAGGATTCCAGCGGCAATTTGCTGCAGAGTTTCGAGACGACACTGACGTCCTCGCTCGACCAATCGGTCCTGCCCGACCGGCCTCTCGTGGTCGGGCCAGTCTACGAGCTCAACAAGGACCTGGCCGGCCATGTCGACGGCAAGCTGCCCGGCGAACCGAAGCCCAGTTGCCCAAAGGCTGCATGATGCGTCACCAGCGGCACTGACCGCCGCCGGAATTTTCGTGCTCGACCATCCTCACCGACAGGCGGTTCGTGGCGCCACACGGCCGCGCACGGATCATTTGTTGCGCGCCGTCTGGCACCTTCGATTTTGTTTGACCTCCCCGGCAAGGGAAGAAAGACTGTAGGCACTCGACTCCGACGTTGGCTGCGCTCGAACTGCGGCCTCCGCACAGGAAATGCCTGATGACGCTGCATGATGTCGCGCTCGACGACAAGTTCGACCTGGGAAAGGAGCGCATCTTCCTTTCCGGCGCGCAGGCGGTCATCCGCATGCTGCTGATGCAGCGCGAGCGCGACCGCCGGGCTGGCCTGAACACTGCCGGCTTCGTCTCCGGCTATCGCGGCTCGCCGCTCGGCGGCCTCGACATGCAGCTTTGGAAGGCCAGGAAGCAGCTCGCCCGGTCGGACATCGTCTTTCAGCCCGGCCTCAACGAAGAACTCGCGGCCACGGCATGCTGGGGGTCGCAGCAGGCCGAATTGCTGGGCGAGGGCACGCATGATGGCGTCTTTTCTGTCTGGTACGGCAAGGGACCGGGCGTCGATCGCTCCGGCGACGTGTTCCGCCATGCCAACCTCGCCGGCTCGTCCAGATATGGCGGCGTGCTTGCCCTGATGGGCGACGACCACATGGCCGAATCCTCGACCAACGCGCACGCGACCGAGTTCCTGTTCGTCGACACCATGGTGCCGATCCTCAATCCGGCCGGGGTCCAGGAGATCATCGACTATGGGCTTTACGGCTTTGCCATGTCGCGTTTCGCCGGCACGTGGGCGGCGATCAAATGCGTCAAGGACAACATCGAATCGACGGCTTCGGTCGATGCCGCGCTCGAACGGCTTGATATCGTCACCCCGGACTTCGAGATGCCGCCCGGCGGCCTCAACATCCGCAACGAGATCGACATGCTCGGCCAGGAGGAGCGGCTGCATGAATACAAGCGCGCCGCCGCTTCGGCCTTCATCCATGCCAACGGGCTGAACCGGATCGTTTATTCCGGTGGACGTGCCCCGAAGCTTGGCATCGTCACCATCGGCAAGAGCTATCTCGACGTCCGCCAGGCGCTGGAAGACATCGGCGTGGACGAAGCCGCCGCCAACCGCATCGGGATCAGGCTGTTCAAGGTCGGCTGCCCGTGGCCGCTCGACCTGCAGCACATAGCGGATTTCGCTCGCGGTCTCGACACCATCGTCGTCGTCGAGGAGAAACGCTCGCTGATCGAGGTGCAACTGCGCGAGAACCTTTACGGCACCGCCATGCAGCCGGTCATCGTCGGCAAGAAGGACGAGCGCGGCGACGGGCTGTTCCCGGCCAAGGGCGCGCTCGATCCCAACGATATCGCCATAGCGCTCGGCGAGAGAATCTTGCGGACAATCGGTCCGTCGGACGAAATCGCCGCGCGGGTGGCGAGACTTCGCCAGTTCCAGGCGATGCTCGCCGACACGTCAGACATCGCCTCGCGCACCCCCTTCTTCTGCTCCGGCTGCCCGCACAATTCCTCGACCAAGGTGCCCGACGGCTCGCTCGCCGCCGCCGGCATCGGCTGCCATTTCATGGCGCTGTGGATGGATCGCAACACCGTTGGTTTCACCGCGATGGGCGGTGAGGGCGCGCAATGGGTCGGCCAGGCACCGTTCTCCAAGCGCGATCACATCTTCCAGAATCTCGGCGACGGCACCTATAACCACTCTGGTGCGCTGGCGATCCGCTTCGCGCTGTCGACCGACGCCAACATCACCTACAAGATCCTCTACAACGACGCCGTCGCCATGACCGGCGGCCAGCCGCACGAGGGTGGCCTGACCGTGGACATGATCGCCAGGCAGGTGCGGGCCGAGGGCGTCGAGCGGATCGCCATCGTCACCGACGAGCCGGACAAATATACCGGCAAGGTCGAATTCCCCGCCGGCGCCACCATCCATCACCGCGACGATCTCGACCTCGTCCAGCGCGAATTGCGCGAGGTCAGCGGCATATCCGTGCTGATCTACGACCAGACCTGCGCCGCCGAAAAGCGCCGCCGCCGCAAGCGCGGCACCTTCCCGGATCCCGACAAGCGCGTCTTCATTAACGAACTGGTCTGCGAAGGCTGCGGCGATTGCGGGGTGCAGTCGAATTGCGTGTCGATCCAGCCGGTCGAGACCGAGTTCGGCCGCAAGCGCAGGATCGACCAGTCGAGCTGCAACAAGGATTTCTCCTGCATCAACGGCTTCTGCCCGTCCTTCGTTACCGTGCATGGCGCCAAGATCAGGAAGGCCGAGGGTATTGCCGGCACGACCGATCCGCTCGACGGCGTGCCCGCGCCCGCTGAATTCCCGCTCGGCGAACAAGGCTGGGCGGCGATCATCGACGGCGTCGGCGGCACCGGCGTCGTCACCATCGGCGCGGTGCTCGGCATGGCGGCCCATCTCGAAGACAAGGGCTGCGGCATGATCGACATGGCCGGCCTTGCCCAGAAGGGCGGCTCGGTGTTCACCCATGTCCGCATCGCGCGCAGCCCGGACGATATCCATGCCATCCGCGTTTCGGCCGGCAAGGCAGACCTTGTGCTCGGCTGCGATCTCGTCGTATCGGGCGCCCAAAAGGTGCTCGCCGCGGTGCGCGAAGGCCACACGATCTTCCTCGCCAACACCGCCGAGATCATGCCCGGCGAGTTTACCCGGTCGGCGGATTTCTCGCTGCCTGTCGAGCGGCTGAAAAAGGCGATCCGCACTGCCGCAGGCGATAACAAGGCGCATTTCTTCGATGCCACCCGCACCGCCACCGCGCTGTTCGGCAGTTCGCTCGGCGCCAACATGTTCATGCTCGGCTTCGCCTTCCAGCATGACGGCTTGCCGCTGTCAGCCGAGGCAGTCGAAAAGGCGATCGAGCTCAACGGCCAGGCCGTGGCGATGAACGTCTCAGCCTTCCGCTGGGGCCGCCGCGCCGCCCACCAGCCGGAGTTCGTGCGCGGCCTCGTTGACCAGCCGGGAATGACTGCACAGAACGCCGCTGTCGCCGAGACGCTGGACGACATCATCGCCCGCCGCGTCGCCTTCCTCACCGGCTATCAGAACGCCGCCTATGCCAAGCGCTACGCCGACAGACTGGCCGCGCTGCGCAGGGCCGAAGCCCGTGCGGTGCCCGGTTCGACTGCTGTGACCGAGGCCGCCGCGAGGAACCTGTTCAAGCTGATGGCGATCAAGGACGAATACGAGGTGGCAAGGCTCTACACCGATGGCTCCTTCGCCGCCGAGCTGGGGAAGCAGTTCCAGAGCTACGACAAACTCGAATTCCATCTCGCGCCGCCGATCATGGGGCGCGGCAAGGACGGCAAACCGAGGAAGTCGAGTTTCGGTCCCTGGATGATGAAGGGATTCCGCCTGCTGGCAGCGATGAAAGGCTTGCGCGGCACGGTCTTCGACGTGTTCTGCTACAGCACCGAAAGGCGTATGGAACGGCAGCTTCTTGCGCAATACGAGGCCGACCTGGAGCTTGTCGCCGGCGCGCTGGCGCCGGGCAAGGTCGAGGCCGCGGCCGCCCTTGCCTCGGTGCCGGCGCTCATTCGCGGCTATGGTCACGTCAGGCAGGCCAGTGCCGAGAGGGCGGCTGGCGAGCGCCAGAGGTTGCTCGATCGCCTGGCGAAGGCGCCGGTGCGGCCGGAACTCCATGCCGCCGAATGATCGATGCGCCTTGTCTGAAGAAGCTCAACAGGCTTGACGCAGGCCCCGAGATGGCCCCTCTAAACCTTTCTTAAGGCGGTTATGACATGACTGCGGTTCGCGCGACACCCGCAAGGTCATGAACATAGATCGACCCGACGACATATCCGAGGACGTATACGTTGGCTTCGTTCGCTCGCTGTTTCGCGACGCAGGCATCTTGCTCGTTGGCGCCTTCACGCAAGGCGCTATGGGCCTGCTCGTGTACTGGAAAACGTCTGCGGCAATCTATCTCGCGCTCGCCATCCTGATGGTTGCCGCTAGCATCGGCCGTTATCTTGCGATCCGGAGGGTCAGTCCCGACACCATCGTCACCTACGAATCCGCGCTTGCCTGGGAACGCTACTACATTGTTGCCGGGACGATTCATGGGTCGGCGGTCGGACTTTTCGCGTTCGTATGCCTCTACGTGGTTCCGGACCTGTTTGGCGAGATTGCAGCGGTGTCGCTGGTGTTGGCAAGCACCATCACCATCGCCGGCCGCAATTTCGGCTCCCGAAGGATGGTCGCCATCCTGTCCGTGTCCGTGGTCGCGCCGATTGCGGTCGGCCTGATGCTGAAGGGCGACGTCTACAACGTCATTCTGGGCCTCTTTGTCATCCCGTTCATGTTCACCATCAACAAGATGGCGCATCTTGTGCGAAAGGTGCTGTTTACAGCAATCAGCGAAGAAAAGAAGGCGAACCGCATCGCCCAGCGCTTCAATCGCGCCCTGAACACCATGTCGCATGGCCTTGTCATGCTCGGCCCCGACGGCCGGGTAGCGGTGGCCAATGCCGAAGCCGCGCATCTGATGTCGCTCAAGTCGCCCGACGCGCTGCTCGGGCGATCGATCCACGGTCTGCTGATGCGCGGCGTTGCCGGCGGCATGCTGGCGCCGAAAGACTGCCGCTACATCGAAGCCCAGCTTACGCGCGCCCTGCGCGAGGGCCGCGATCGCAAGGTTCTCGTCTCGCTTGCGAACGGTCAGCACTATGAGTTCTCGGCGCGCGAAGGCAGCCAGGAACTGGGTGTCATCACCTTCGAGGATGTGACGGCCCGCGTCGAGGCGGAAGACAAGATCCGCTTCATGGCGCGTTATGACAGCCTCACCGGCCTGCCCAACCGCGCCTATTTCCAAGAGCTGATCGGAGAGGCGATGGCATCCGGCGACCTCGAGCGTCTCTGCGGGCTCGCCGTGCTCGACCTCGACGATTTCAAGAGCGTCAACGACACGCTTGGCCACCCGGTCGGCGATGGATTGATCTACGCCGTCGCTGAACGGCTGGCGGCGGTCGCCGTACCAGGCATCACCGTCAGCCGTTTCGGTGGCGACGAGTTCATGATCTTCTTCGACCGCGTCGAGGACGAGACCCATCTGATCAGCCAAATCGACGAGATTTTCATTGACCTGCAGGGCGAGGTCGACGTCGCCGGTCATGGACTGCGCATCCAGGCCAGCGGTGGCGCGGTGCTGTCGCGGGTCAGGGACACCGATGTCGCCGCCATGATCGTCAAGGCGGACCTCGCGCTATACAAGGCCAAGGAACTCGGCAAGAACACTTGGCGGTTATTCCAGGCATCGATGGATGCGGCATTTCGCGACCGTCAGCTGATGAAGGCGGATCTGCGCACTGCGGTGGAAAGCAAGGGGTTGCGGGTGGTCTATCAGCCGATCGTCGCGATGAGCACGATGCGGATCGCCAGTTGCGAGGCGCTGTGTCGTTGGGATCACCCCGATCTCGGACCGATCTCGCCCAGCATCTTCATTCCGCTGGCCGAAGAAATGGGCATCATTTCCGAGATCAGCACCTTTGTCCTGCAGGCGGCATGCGCCGAATGCGTCAAATGGCCCGACCCGACCAGCGTCTCGGTCAACCTTTCGGCCAAGGATTTCCGCAGCAGTGGCATCGTCCAGAAAGTCCGTGAGGCGCTCGCCGGTTCCGGCCTCGCCGCCGGCCGCCTGGAAATCGAAGTCACCGAGACCGCGCTTCTCGACGACAAATCGCTGACGCGTGAGTATATCGAGGAGTTGAAACGGCTTGGCGTGCGCATTGCGCTAGACGACTTCGGCACAGGCTATTCGAGCTTGAGCTATCTCCACAAGCTGCCGCTCGACAAGGTCAAGATTGACCGCTCGTTCCTGATGGACGTCACCCAGAACCCGAGTTCGCTCGCGCTGTTGAAGGGCGTGGTCGAACTGATCAGGGTTCTCGGTCTCAACGTAACTATCGAGGGCGTTGAGACTTACGAGCAGCACGCATTCTATCAAACCGGATATGGTCCAGGGCTTTTTGTTTGGTTCAGCGCTGACAGCGTCCGGCATCGGAACGATGGCTACCACGGTCTGGCCATTCGCCATCGATAAAAAGCCTGCGGGCAAACGTGCGCTTAGCTGATTCCGCGCTTCATTTTCGACCAACTCGACCAGACCTGCCGCGCGGCGGCAAGTTAAGGTTAATATTAGGTAAACGACGTCGATTGGATTTTCACCTTTTATGCCGCGACCGCACACGATAGGTTTGCAGTGAAGATGGCAGAAGGGAATTGTATTGTGGCGGTATCCGAAGGCGTTGTTCATGTGGATGACCGACCGACCGACCTCAGCGGGATGTCTTCCTTCTCGCGCAATGTTTCGACCCTTCTTGAGCGCGTGGAATACAGACGTTGCGAAAGCGGTGAAGACATGGAGGCGATTTACCGGCTTCGCTACAAGGCTTACCGGCTGAACGGCTTTCTGCCTGAATCCAGCGACCAGATGATGACGGATGCGCTCGACTACACGCCGAACTGTTATCGCTTTGGTGTCTTCGTCGACAATTCCCTTGTGTGTACGCTCCGTATTCATCATCTGACACCGAGCGAACCTTACGCGCCCGCAATGACCAGATTCGGCGATCTGCTTCATCCGCGCCTGCTTCGCGGCGAAACCTTCATCAATCCGACGCTTCTGGCAGCCGACCCGGACTTCATATCGATGCATCGTGCCCTGCCTTACGTTACGTTGCGGCTAGCACTTATTGCCAGCATCCGCTTCCACGTGACTGCCTGTCTCGGCGTGATCCGCAAGGAACACACGGCTTTCTACCAGCGGATTTTCGGTGCCGTGCAAGTGGGGCAACCGAGAGACTATCCTCCATTCACCGTTCCCGTGGTACTCTATGACGCGAACTACGAGATCAATTTGGAGCGGGTACTCCAGCGTTTCCCCTTCTTTCGGTCGACGCCGATGGAGCAACGCATGCTGTTTGAGACACCTAGTGCTGGTGAACTCGCGCCGCTGACCATCCTGCCGACCGCCAAATATTTTCGCGAAGCCGCCTGACATTGGCAATTGTGCATCGCGGCCTTGGAGCTTTCAGGTCGCTTCGGCGTTCTGGAAGACGCGCCGGTGGCGCGCGGACGACGTCAATCTGCATCGCTTCGGCGGCAATTTCTATCGAGAGGAACCTGACATGACCATTTCCACGCACGCACTCACTCCGCTGATCTCGCTGATTGCCGGCGTGCTGATCCTGGTGATGCCGCGGCTCCTCAACTACATCGTCGCGCTCTATCTGATCGTCGTCGGCCTGCTTGGGCTGTTCCCGCAGCTCGCCGGCTGATGTGACAAGCCTCAGCCGCAAGGAAGCGCAAGGCGGCAGCCACGCTCGCCTCCGGAA
This sequence comes from Mesorhizobium sp. WSM4842, assembly GCF_055901575.1. NCBI lineage: Bacteria > Pseudomonadati > Pseudomonadota > Alphaproteobacteria > Hyphomicrobiales > Phyllobacteriaceae > Mesorhizobium > Mesorhizobium sp. WSM4842. Next base: position 392,773 of record NZ_CM148372.1, on the reverse strand, counting down.
TATCCTCCTGCATCAGGCGGCTTCAACTTTCCTTTGAGGCTGTCGTTTCCGGCGATGCGGCAATAGCGCCATTGCCCTCGGCTCGGCTTTTCGCTATGTGCCTGAAAGATGTCTTCGAAGGGGTATTCCTATGGCTGATCACTCGCCGACCGGTCCTGTCGAACTGGGCGCGAAGATGGACTATGCCGAGCACGACCGCACCTATGCCGGATTCCTCAGGCTGGCGAAATACGGATCGCTCTTTTGCCTCGCCGTGCTTCTGGCAATGGCTTTCGGCTTCTTTGCGGGCGGCTTCTTCTCGGGATTTGTCCTGTTCGCACTGATCCTCGCCGTCGGCGCTTTCATTCTCCGGTAAATTCTTCAAAACCCCTTGCCCGTGACATCGCCGGAAATCCGGCCGGCGTCCTGCGCAGACAGGTTCCAGCCGAAAGGATCATGCGGTGGGACAGACGGTTTTCATCCCTCGTGAGCTCGATGCGAACGAGCCGCGCGTTGCTGCCTCGCCCGACACGGTGAAGCGGCTGGCGGGGCTGGGGTTCGCCGTGATCATCGAAAGCGGCGCTGGCACGGCATCGCGCATTCCCGACGAGGAGTTCGCCAAGACCGGCGCTGTGATCGGTAAGGTCGGCGATGTCGCCAAGGCCGATGTGGTGCTGAAGGTTCGCCGGCCTGATGAGGCGGAGCTGAAGGCCTATCGCCCGGGCACTGCCGTCATCGCCATCATGGATCCCTATGGCAACGATGCTGCCGTCGATGCTCTGGCAACGGCCGGCGTCACCGCCTTCTCGATGGAGTTCATGCCGCGCATCACGCGCGCCCAATCCATGGATGTCCTGTCCAGCCAGGCGAACCTCGCCGGCTATCAGGCAGTGATCGACGCGGCTGCCGAATATGACCGAGCGCTGCCGATGATGATGACGGCCGCGGGCACGGTGCCGGCGGCGAAAGCCTTCATCATGGGCGTCGGCGTCGCCGGCCTGCAGGCAATTGCGACGGCAAGACGTCTTGGCGCTGTAGTCACTGCCACCGATGTGCGCCCCGCTGCCAAGGAACAGGTTGCCTCGCTGGGCGCAAAGTTCCTGGCGGTCGAGGATGAGGAGTTCAAGGCGGCCGAGACGGCTGGCGGCTACGCCAAGGAAATGTCTAGGGAATACCAGGCCAAGCAAGCTGCTCTGACCGCCGAGCACATCGCCAAGCAGGACATTGTCATCACCACGGCGCTGATTCCTGGCCGTCCGGCGCCGAAGCTGGTTTCGGCCGCGATGGTCGCCTCGATGAAGCCGGGCTCGGTGATCGTCGATCTCGCGGTCGAACGCGGCGGCAATGTCGAAGGCGCTGTGCCCGGGCAGGTGGTGACCACGGCCAACGGGGTAAAAATCGTCGGCCATCTCAACGTGCCGGGCCGCGTCGCGGCCTCCGCCTCGCTGCTCTATGCCAGGAACCTCTTTGCGTTCCTCGAGACGCTGGTCGACAAGACCACGAAGACGCTGGCCATCAACCGCGATGACGATCTGGTCAAGGCGACGATGCTGACCGATGGCGGCCAGGTCGTGCATCCGGCCTTCGCCGGCAAGCCGGCGGTGATGATCGCCTCGGCTGAACCTGCGAAGCCCGTTGCCGCGAAGAAACCGACTGCGCCAAAGAAAGCTGCCGCACTCAAGAGACCTGCCGCTGCCAAGCCGAAAGGGATCGCGTGATGGACCAGACCTTGCAGAAAGCCCTCGACCAGCTCGACCAGGCGACCGCCGCCGTCCGGCTCGCGGTGCAGGATCTGGCCACCGCTCCAGGCGGCACCGATGCGGCAGCCGACGCCGCGCACGCGCTGTCCGGCGGGGCGATCGACCCGTTTGTCTTCCGCTTCGCTATTTTCGTCTTGGCGATCTTCGTTGGCTATTACGTCGTCTGGTCGGTGACGCCGGCGCTGCATACGCCGCTGATGGCCGTCACCAACGCCATTTCCTCGGTCATCGTCGTCGGCGCGCTGCTTGCCGTCGGCATCTCGGCGTCCGGCATCGCCACCGGCTTCGGTTTCGTCGCGCTGATGCTGGTCTCGGTCAATATCTTCGGCGGCTTTCTCGTCACCCAGCGCATGCTGGCCATGTACAAGAAGAAGGACAGGTAGAGCGACATGAACGCCAACTTCGCCTCCTTCCTCTATCTGGTCTCCGGCATCCTGTTCATCCTGGCGTTGCGCGGCCTGTCGCACCCGACCACCAGCCGCCAGGGCAACATGTACGGCATGATCGGCATGGGCATCGCCATTGTCACCACGCTGGCGCTGGCGACCCCTTCGGCGGGAGGCTTTGGCCTCATCGTGCTCGGTCTGCTGATCGGCGGCTCGGTGGGCGCGGTCACCGCACGGCGCATCGCCATGACCTCGATGCCGCAGCTGGTCGCCGCCTTCCACTCGCTCGTCGGCCTTGCCGCCGTCATGGTGGCGGCTGCCGCCGTCTATGCGCCGGGAAGTTTCGGCATCGGCACGGCAGCCGACATCCACGCCCAGGCGCTGATCGAGATGAGCCTCGGCGTCGCCATCGGCGCCATCACCTTCACCGGCTCGGTCGTCGCCTTCCTCAAGCTCGATGGCCGCATGTCGGGCAAGCCGATCATGATCGGCGGCCGTCACTTCATCAACGCGGCCCTCGGCATCGCGCTGATCGTGCTGATCGTGCTGCTGGTCACCACCGAGTCCAAGCTGGTGTTCTGGCTGATCGTTGCGGCATCGCTTGTCCTTGGCGTCCTGCTCATCATCCCGATCGGCGGGGCCGACATGCCGGTGGTCGTCTCGATGTTGAATTCCTATTCGGGTTGGGCGGCTGCGGCACTCGGCTTCACGCTCGGCAATCTGGCGTTGATCATCACCGGCGCGCTGGTCGGCTCGTCCGGCGCGATCCTGTCCTACATCATGTGCAAGGGCATGAACCGGTCATTCATCTCGGTCATCCTCGGCGGCTTCGGCGGCGAGACTTTCGCCACCGCCGACGACGGCATCGAGCGCACGGTCAAGCAGGGTTCGGCCGACGATGCCGCCTATCTGATGATGAACGCGCAGAAAGTCATCATCGTGCCAGGCTACGGCATGGCGGTCGCCCAGGCACAGCACGCGCTGCGCGAGATGGCCGACAAGCTCAAGGCCGCCGGCGTCGACGTCAAATACGCCATTCATCCGGTCGCCGGCCGCATGCCCGGCCACATGAACGTGCTCTTGGCCGAAGCCAACGTGCCTTACGACGAAGTGTTCGAGCTCGAGGACATCAACTCCGAATTCGCGCAGGCCGACGTCGCCTATGTCATCGGTGCCAACGACGTCACCAACCCGTCCGCGCGGGACGACAAGAGCTCCCCTATTTTCGGCATGCCGATCCTCGATGTCGACAAGGCCCGCACCTGCCTGTTCGTCAAGCGCTCGCTCGGCTCCGGCTATGCCGGCATCGACAACACGCTGTTCTACAAGGACGGTACCATGATGCTGCTCGGCGACGCCAAGAAGATGACCGAAGAGATCGTCAAAGCCTTGGACCACTGATCCGGGTTAGCGGCGCCGGTACACCGCCAGTTGCTCGAAACCAAAAGTCTGGCTCCGCGCCGGGCTTTTTCTTGGCCCTGAGCATCCGGCCTGGAGCGTCTTTGCTCTCACCCCGGGTTCAGAGCTACGATGGGCAAATTCTGTTCCGGGATTTGTCACCAACGGAGGCACTGGTGTCCGACCCTCATCCTGTTGCGTCGCCGGCCAAGACCAGTCCGCCGGCCTCCGGAAAGGCCCCGCGCAAGCTCAGCCAGGCCGTGGTGATCGTGCATGGCATGGGCGAACAGCGGCCCATGGGCACGCTGAGGGAATTTGTTCAGGCTGTCTGGAGTCATGATCCCGCCCGCGCGCCGTTTTATGCCCGTGTCACTGATCCGGCCGACCCCGACGGCGAGAAGATCAACCAGAGCTGGATCACGCCTGACAGCCGGACGAACTCGCACGAGCTTCGCCGGATCACCACCCCTTACGATATCGATGGCCGCCGCACCGACTTCTACGAGCTTTACTGGGCCGATATTACGCAGGGCACAACGCGGGGCCGGCTTGCGGCCTGGGTAACGAATCTGCTTTGGCGCAAGCCCGCCGACATCCCGCGCGATGCCCGCGGGCTGTATGTCGTCACGCTTCTGGCCGTCACAATAGTCTTGTGCGCAGCGCTCCTGCTCGCGACGTCGGCATCGCAAGGGTATATTTCCTGGACCACGGGTACGCTCGTCACGATCCTGGCTTCGTTCGTCATCTGGTTGGTGGACCGGTTTGGCCTTCCTTATTTCGGCGACGTGGCCGCCTATGTACGTGCTGAAGCGGCAACGGTCGAGAAGCGCGCGCTTGTCCGCGACCGTGGCCTGACGCTGCTGAGGCGTCTCATGATGGACGATGGCTACGATCGGATCGTGCTGGTCTCACACAGCCTGGGATCGATCATCGCCTATGATCTGCTGCAGATATTGTGGGCCGATTTCAGGCCCCGAAAGCTGGAAGCCGTCCGCGACAAGGCGAGACTGAAAGCGATCCGCGCCGTCGACGAGGCCACGCTCCACGCCGATGGTTCTGCGTGGCCCGACGGCTTGGATGATTTTTCCGGATTCCGCCGCGCCCAATGGGAGCTCTATCGGCAGCTTCGCACCAGGGACGCCGATCATCCATTGCCATGGAAGATCAGCGATTTCGTCACGCTCGGCAGTCCGCTGACCCACAGCGAATTTCTGGTGACCTACAACCTCGCCGAATTCAGGCGCGGCATCGCTGAGCGGCTGTTCTCGGCATGTCCGCCGATTGCCGAGACGGCGGCCGGTGGAACCGTCCTCTATCAGGAAGGGCGCAGCCGTTCGGGCAAACCACAGCGGGCGGTGCATCATGGTGCAGTGTTTGCTGCGACGCGTTGGACCAACATCTTCGACAGGGGCAATGGCTGGCTGACGGGCGACCCGATCTCCGGGCCGATGGCGGAAAATTTCGGCCCCGGCGTGGACAACATCCAGGTCGAGCTGTGCGGTTCGCTTGGCCGCATCTTCACGCACACGCTCTACTGGTCGCTGAAGACGACCGGCGTCGAGGTCGCCGCAGCCGCCGGCACGCCGCCGCGCTCGCATATTGGCGTGCTGCGCGACGCCGTCGACCTCGGTCGCAAACTGGAGCCAAGTCAGGCGGTGCCGACGATAGGCCGCACAGAAACGACCTGAAGCATAAAAAACGCGCGCCGGGAGCACGCCAACACCTCAAATACCCTGATTGATTGGGCCTCAGATATCCAGATTGGCGACCGACAGCGCATTGTCCTGGATGAACTCGCGTCTAGGCTCAACTTCGTCGCCCATCAGCCGTGAGAATAGACTGTCCGCATCGGTGGCATCGGTGACCTTGACCTGCAGCAGCGAGCGCACATTCGGGTCGAGCGTGGTTTCCCAGAGCTGTTCGGCGTTCATCTCGCCGAGGCCCTTGTAGCGCTGCATGGTCAGGCCCTTGCGACCGGTGGCAAACACGGCGTTGAGCAGCGCCAGCGGTCCCGAGATGGTTTCCGACACATCCTTGCGGCGCAGCAGCGGCGGCTCGCCATAGACTTCCGCGAGGCGCGGCGCATAGCGGTCGAGCTGGCGGGCGTCGGCCGAATTGATCAGCGCGAGATCGAGATGCGCGAACTCCTTGACGCTGCGCACTGTGCGCTCGAACACATAGCCGCCGATGCCTTCGTTCGAGGTCGACATGCGGCCGGTCCAGCCGCGTTCGGTGTCCTCGGCAATGATGTCGAGGCGCCGGGCGACACGCTCAGCCATGGCGTTGGCCCGGCCGAGATCGGCGAACAACTCAGGGTTGAGTGCGCCGGCGATCGCCGCCTGCTCGACCACGCCCCGGTTATAGCGCGTGTGCAGCCCGTTGATGAGCTGGCGCACCGCCAGCGCATCGTCGATGGCGCTGCGCAGGTCCTGTCCGGCCCGCACCTCGCCGGTGCTGAGCGCAAGCGACGCCTCCTCCAGCCCCGAGCCGATCAGGAATTCCTCGAAGGCGCTTTCGTCCTTGAGGTATTGCGAACTCTTGCCGCGCGTCACCTTGTAGAGCGGCGGCTGGGCGATATAGAGATGGCCGCGCTCGATCAGTTCCGGCATCTGCCGGAAGAAGAAGGTGAGCAGCAAGGTGCGGATGTGGGCGCCATCGACGTCGGCGTCGGTCATCAGGATGATCTTGTGATAGCGCAATTTGTCGGCGTTGAACTCGTCCTTGCCGATCGAGGTGCCGAGCGCGGTGATCAGCGTACCTATCATGTCGGAGCCGAGCATGCGATCGAAGCGGGCCCGCTCGACATTGAGGATCTTGCCGCGCAGCGGAAGTATGGCCTGGTTCTGGCGCGAACGGCCGCCCTTGGCCGAGCCGCCGGCGCTGTCGCCCTCGACGATGAAGATTTCGGACTTCGCCGGATCGCGTTCCTGACAGTCGGCCAGCTTGCCGGGCAGCGAGGTGACGCCGAGCGAGCTCTTGCGGGTGATGTCGCGCGCCTTGCGCGCGGCTTCGCGCGCCGCTGCCGCCTGGATGACCTTGTCGATGACCACCTTGCCCTCGGTCGGGTGCTCTTCGAGCCAGGTGCCGAGCGCTTCGTTGACGAGTCCTTCCACCACCGGGCGAACTTCGGACGAGACCAGCTTGTCCTTGGTCTGCGACGAGAATTTCGGATCGGGAACCTTGACCGACAACACCGCCGTCAGCCCCTCGCGGCAATCGTCGCCGATCAGCGCCACCTTCTCCTTCTTGGTGAGGCCCGAGGATTCGCCATAGCCGGTTATCTGGCGCGTCAGCGCGCCGCGGAAACCGGCAAGATGCGTGCCGCCGTCGCGCTGCGGAATGTTGTTGGTGAAGGCCAGCACGTTCTCGTGGTAGCTGTCGTTCCACCACATGGCGACTTCGACGGTGATGCCGTCGCGCTCGGCTTTGATCGCAATCGGCTTGTCGATCAGCGGTTTCTTGACGCGATCGAGATATTTGACGAACTCCTCCAGTCCGCCATCATAGTGCAACTCATGACGCACGACGTCGGCATGGCGGGCATCGGTCAGAATGATGCGCACTCCGGAATTCAGGAAGGCGAGTTCGCGCAGCCGGTGCTCCAGCGTGCCGAAGTCGAATTCGACCATTGTGAACGTTTCGGCCGACGGAAAGAACGTGATCTCGCTGCCGCTGCGTCCGTCATAGGTGCCGGCAACCTTGCGCTGTTCGTAGGTGCCGGTGACCCTTAGCGGCGCGTCGGAATTGCCGTGCGTGAAGCTCATCTCGTAGATCTGGCCGTTACGGCGGATCTTCAGCTTCAGCCAGGCCGAAAGCGCATTGACCACCGAGACGCCGACGCCGTGCAGGCCGCCAGACACCTTGTAGGAATTCTGGTCGAACTTGCCGCCGGCATGCAGCTGCGTCATGATCACTTCGGCCGCCGAGATGCCTTCGCCGGTGTGGATATCGGTCGGAATGCCGCGGCCATTGTCGATGACCGTCACCGAACCGTCGGGGTTGAGCGTCACGGTGACGAGGTCGGCATGGCCGGCCAGCGCCTCGTCGATGGCGTTGTCGACGACCTCGTAGACCATGTGATGCAGGCCCGAGCCGTCGTCGGTATCGCCGATATACATGCCAGGCCGCTTGCGGACGGCGTCCAACCCCTTCAAAACTTTGATGGAATCGGCGCCGTACTCGGCCTCAGCGCCGTTGGCGTTGTCGATCTGATCGCTCATGAAAACCTGTCTGATTGATGCCGCACATCCAGCGCAAAAAACCGGCTCCGAATCGCGCGTCCTTGATGTCCAAGATATAGGTGCAAAAGGCGGTTTTTCCAAGATTTGCAAGCATTTCCGAATGGAAGAAGAGCGCGCCTGACCGGCCAGGGCATCGGACCCAAAAAGTGGAGCCGGACTTGGAACAGAGCGGCGGCAACAACAGAGGGCCGACCTGTTCCGACGATCAGGCACTTTCCAGTGCCCGGTCACATTCCGGAGAGCCGGCGACATGGACGCTTGCCTTGCCAGCCACTACATTGAGGTGACCAGCGGAGCACGCCATGGACAGTCAGCCCGCCCCCTTCGTCCCGCCGGCGCCGAAGCCGCGTACGTCGCCGCCGTCGACGCTCGAGATGATCCGCATCGTCTATCGCAACCCGCTCGAACTGTGGGGCGAGCCGACCTACAACCAGCCCTGGATATCGGTGACCGGCATCGGCGGGCCGCTGGTCATCGCCAACGACCCCGGCCTCATTCGCCACGTGCTGGTCGACAATGCCAAAAATTACAAGATGGCGACGGTGCGCCAGATGATCCTGCGGCCGATCCTGCGCGACGGCCTGCTGACCGCCGAGGGTGAGGTCTGGAGGCGCTCGCGCAAGGCGATGGCGCCGGTGTTCACGCCGCGCCACATATTTGGTTTTGCCGAGCCGATGCTGAGGCGCACGCGGGAGTTCGTCACGCGCTATGAGGGCGGCGGCACGTCGGACATCGCCCACGACATGACGCTGCTTACTTTTGATATCTTGGCCGAGACGCTGTTTTCCGGCGAGATATCAGGCGAGCCGGGCAGCTTCGCCAAGGAGATCGACCGACTGTTCGAGACCATGGGCCGGGTTGATCCGCTCGACCTGTTGCGGGCGCCCGACTGGCTGCCGCGCCTGACCCGCATCCGCGGCCGCAAGACCATGGCTTATTTCCGCAAGATCGTAACCGACACAGTCAAGATGCGCGAAGAGCGGCTCAAGCGCGATCCGGACAAGGTGCCGCAGGATTTTCTCACGCTTTTGCTCAAGGCGGAGGGACCGGACGGGCTGACACGCGCCGAGGTCGAGGACAACATCATCACCTTCATCGGCGCCGGTCACGAGACCACGGCGCGGGCACTTGGCTGGACGCTCTACTGCCTGGCCGAAGCGCCTTGGGAGCGCGAAAAGATCGAGCGCGAGATCGACGCCGTGCTGGCGCGAGAACCCGACCCGACAAAGTGGCTCGACGCCATGCCGTTCACCCGCGCCGCCTTCGACGAGGCGCTTAGGCTCTACCCGCCGGCGCCGTCGATCAACCGCGAGCCGATCGAGCCCGAAACCTGGAACGGCCTCTATATACCGAGGCGCGCCGCGGTGCTGGTCATGCCCTGGGTTGTCCATCGCCACCGCAAGCTGTGGGACCGGCCTGACGCCTTCATGCCGGAACGCTTTCATCCGGGAAATCGCGAAAAAATCGACCGCTTCCAGTATTTGCCGTTCGGCGCCGGCCCTCGCGTCTGCATCGGCGCCAGCTTTGCCATGCAGGAGGCGATCATCGCGCTGGCCATCATGCTGTCACGTTTCCGCTTCGACACCACCGCCGAGACCAAACCGTGGCCGGTGCAGAAACTGACGACGCAACCGCGGGGCGGCCTGCCGATGCAGGTTACGCGACGCCTTCAGTGAGCGTCTGATTGGCTAGGCCGCCGTCTTTCGCTGGAACTGGCCCGCGGCGCGGTAGCGCCAGAGATAGCTCGGCAGGATGCTGCCGATCGACTGCGGTTGGATGCCGAGGCCGGCGAGCGTCCTATTTTCCCTGATGGCCGCTTCCGATACGATGTTGTGCTCGCGCAGCTGCAGGACCTGATCCTTGGTCAGCAGCGGATTGGGCAAAAGCCCGAGAATCGATGCCTGCATGTTGGCCACCCACCACGGTACCGACACCAGAAGCCGCTCGCGGTCGATCATGGCAAGCATTTCCTGCATGCATTCCTTGAAGGTCAGCACCTGCGGTCCGCCAAGCTCGTAGATCCGACCGCCCTGGACTTTGCCGTCGACCGAGCGCGCCACCGCCTCGGCGACGTCGCCGACGTAGACCGGCTGGAATTTGGTCTGCCCGCCGCCGATCAGCGGCAGGACCGGCGAATAGCGCGCCATGCTGGCGAAGCGGTTGAAGAAGCTGTCCTCCGGCCCGAAATTGATCGATGGCCGCAAGATGACGGTATCGCTAATCGTTTCCAGGACCGCTTTTTCACCGAGCGCCTTGGTGCGTGCATAGTCCGATTGCGCGTTCAGATCGGCGCCCAGCGCCGAGATATGGGTGAGGCCAGCGCCGACGGCGCGCGCCGCTTCGGCGACCGCGCGTGCGCCGAACTCGTGGACGGAGGTGAATTTCTGCCGACCGCTCTCATGCAGGATGGCCACCAGGTTGACGACATGGTCGGCGCCCTGCACGGCGCGGTCGACCGACCAACGCACGCGAACATTGGCCTGCACCGGCTGAATCTGGCCGACATTGCCCAGCGGCTGCAGATGGCCGGCGAGATCGGGCCGGCGGCAGGCGACCCTGATGCGATAGCCGCGCTTGGCCAGCGCCCGCACGACGTGGCGGCCGACAAAGCCGGAGCCGCCGAACACGACGACGAGCTTTGGGGTCTGCAGGATTTCGGTCATTGCTGGCTCCGGCGCAGTTTCCAGATTTACTGGTGCTTGGCTGAAGCAGTTTCATAGTCGGTTTCGCGCCAAAGGCAAAGGGCGACGATAAGTCGCCAACGCCCTTGTTTGACCGCGTCAGAAGGCCCTGCCGATGCGTGCGTCGACCGATTGGCGGTTGCCGCCGCGAATGACGAAGAAGAACAGGATCGCCGCCCACAGCAGCGATTTTTCGGCGCCCGAAAAGCCCTCGCCCATGGTGACCCAGTGGAACCAGACCGTGACCAGAAGCACGAACATTCCGGCGAAGGCGGCCGGGCGGATCAAGAGGCCTATTGCGATGAAAATGCCGCCGAAGAACTCGGTACATGCCAAGAGCAGGGGCCAAAATGCGCCCGGATAGAAGCCGAGGCCTTCGACCATCTCGGCGGCGCCAAACGGATCGGGTGATCTTATGCGAGCCATGGACGGTGAGGAAGATGCCGGCCACGGCACGCAGGATGGTTTCGGAGGCGGTGTTCAACGCCGCATAGAGGCCGCCAAGGGCCGGGACGAAAAGGCTTCTGCTGGAATTGTCGGTGCTTGCGGACATTGGGGCTCCTCTGCTGCTCCGCGCAAACACCCGACCACCTCGGCCAGAGTCAAATGAACAAAAGTTGACAAAAACAGGCATGTTAACTGACCAGATGCGAGAGAACGCAGAAAACCCCGCCGAAGCGGGGTTTTCCGGGTGACTTCCATGGTCGGAGTCAGGGTCCGACGAGGCGGCCTGACCTGAGACGGTATCAGGACGGCAGGAGACGCCCGCCCCAGTCCTGGACATTCGACCGGATGTCACCGCCCGGGCAACCCCACCACCCCGGACAGGCATTGGTCGCGGCACCGCGCAAAAAGGTTCAACGGCGGCCAAAAAAATCGCAGACAAACTTTTTAGGAAGAATACCGGGCCGCGAATTCGGAAATGCGCTGCACCACGGCCTTGGGCGCCGTTATGCCCCGCGCCGCCGCTTTCTCCGCCGCTTCGGCTCGGGCACGGCCGGGCACATGCACGCCGTAGCGGCGGCGCAACCGGTCGAGCTGGTCCTTCATGCGTTTCTCGAAATCCGGATCGAGCAGCTTGGGCTCGACGGCCAGAACGAAGAGGCCGGTTCCGGGACTGTCCGGTCCGCCGCTAAACCATGGCGCATCGAGCGACCAGTTGGCGCCCGACAGGCCCGCCGCCAGCACTTCGACCATCAGTGCGATGTTGGCACCGCGCTGGCCGCCGAAGGCAAGCATCGCGCCTTTCATGGCAGCGGCGGGATCGGTGGTCGGGTTGCCGCTCGCGTCCAGTGCCCAGCCTTCTGGAATTTTCTTGCCGTCCTCGGCCGCCTTGCGGATGTTGACGAAGGCAGTGGCGCTCGACGACTGGTCGATCACCAGCGGCGCTCCGTCAGCGGCGGGCGCGGCGAAGGACATTGGGTTGGTACAGTAGACCGGCTTGACCGAGCCCGAGCCGGCAAGCACGGCCGGTCCATTGGTCGCGGCGAAGGACACCAGTCCCTGCGCGGCCAGCCGCCCGGTGAAATAGCCGAGCGCGCCGCATGTATAGGCGTTCTTCTGCGAAAAGATGGCAACGCCGAACAGGCGCGCCGCCTTGGCGAGATCGTCGATCGTGCGGTCGAAACCGGTATGCGCCAGACCGCCGTGCGCGTCGGACAGATAGATCGCCAAAGCCGGCCTGGTGATGACCGGCTCGGCTTTGCCGTCGATGCGGCCGGCCTCCAGCGCTTCGAGATAGTCGATGAAATGCGACAGTCCGACCGTCGACAGACCTTCCGCCTCGGCCGCTACGATGGAAGCTGCGAGCGACCGCGCCGCTTCTTCATTGGCGCCGGCGCCGAGCGCCGCCATCCGGCACAGCCCTGTCGCCTGGTCGAGACTGAGTTGCATTGTAGCGATCCTAGGGGAGTAGGGGAGTAGGGGAGTAAGGGAGTAAGGGAATAGGGGAATAGTGAGCAGTGAATGCGAATAGGATGGAAATGTGTATGTGAATAGTGGCTGGGCCTACTCCCCTACTCCCCTACTCCCCTACTCCCCTGTCAACCAATCTTGTTCGGGATCCGCGCCTCGATCTTGCCGAGGGCGAAGACCAGGATGCCGGTGATCGCCATATAGATCAACGCCAGGAGCAGCAAGGGTTCATAGGTGAGGAAAGTGCTCTGCCTCACCTTGGAAGAGACGGCGAATATGTCGATCACGCTGATGGTCGCCACCAGCGGCGTCGATTTCAGCTGCAACACGGTTTCGCCGGTCAGCGTCGGCAGCGCCCGATAGAAGGCTTGCGGCAGCCAGATCCGCCGCAGGATCTTCCAGCGGCTCATGCCGAAGGCACGCGCCGCTTCCAACTGTCCTTTCGGCACCCCGGCGAAGGCACCCCGCATGACTTCCCCCTCGTAGCCGGCGAAGGACAAGGTCAGCGCCAGGACGCCATAGGGCCACGCTTGCCTGAGATACGGCCACATCCAGGACTCGCGTACCCATGGGTACTGCGGAAACAGCGAGCCGAGCCCATAGTAGAGCAGCCAGAGCTGCAGCAGCAGTGGCGTTCCCCTGATGACGGTGCAGAAGGCCTTTGCAGGCGCCGCGAGCCAGAAGGGGCCGGCAGCCTGCGCCAATCCGAGCGGCACGGCGAGCAGGAAGCCGAGTGTGCAGGTGACGGCGAGGATCCAAAGCGTGCGCCAGATGCCGACAAGCGCCATCTCGTAATATTGCGGCAGCCAGTCCCAGCGCATGAAGAAGGCGGCCGCGAGAACCAGCGCCAGCGCGGTCAGGATCAGCACGATGCGATGCGGCTGCAGCCAAAGCGACGCGCGGGCAACATTGATGATGATCGCTTCGCCAGCCATCAACGCGCCTCCTTGAGGGAGGGCATGCCGCGCCGAGCCCGGAGTTCGATGCGGCCGATGATCAAATTGGAGACCAGCGTCAACAGAAGATAGATCACGCCTGCGGCGAGGAAGAACGTAAGATAGGCTTTGGTTACGCCCGCCGCTTGCCGCGTGGCCAATGTCAGCTCGAAGAAGCCGACGACCGCCAGCAGGGCGGTGTCCTTGGTGGCGATCAGCCAGAGATTGGCAAGGCCGGGTATGGCGAAGGGCAGCATCGCCGGCAGCGTGATGCGTCGCAGAAGGAGGCCGGGAGACATGCCATAGGCGCGCGCGGCTTCGATCTGGCCTTGCGGAATGGCAAGGATCGCGCCACGCATCACCTCGGTCGAATAGGCGCCCTGGACGAATCCGAGCACGGCAATGCCGGCCACCAGCCCACTGATATCGATGCGCTGATATCCCATTGCCGTCAGCAACTGGTTGATCAGATCGGTGCCGGCATAATAGAGCAGCAGGATCAGCACCAGCTCCGGCACGGCGCGGACGATCGTCGTATAGACCGCCAGCAGATCGCGCACCACGGGCCCGCCGTAGAGCTTGCCATACGCACCGCAAATGCCGATCACGAGGCCGAGACCGAAAGCACCGGCAGCGATCTCGACCGAGTGGAGCAGTCCGACCAGAAGCGTTCCGCCCCAGCCAGGCGGCGTCGGCGAAAGTAGTTCGATGATGCGGGCCACAGAGGCCGGAAGAAATGCGTCGATCAGCGTCGCCCCCGAATTGCTGGCGCCAAAACCGCCGGCGATGCCGTCAGCGGAAAGCTTGCATGGGTGGATATCGACGAAAGCCACACGGCACGCTGTCCGCGCCGCGTGGTTATTCGCTCAGGGATGCCGTCAGTTCGCCTGCGGATCGTCGCCGTAGATGTCGAAATCGAAATATTTCTTGCTGATTTCGTCATATTTGCCGTTGGCGCGGATAGCCTTGATGCCGGCGTTGATCTTCTCCTTCAACTCGGTGTCTTCCTTGCGGATGCCGGCGCCGATGCCGGGCCCGAGAACGGCCAGATCCGGCGCGACCATCCCCTTCAGGTCGCAGCATTGCTTGCCCTGATCCGATTTCAGGAACGCATCGAGCGCGATGGAATCGGCCTGCACCGCATCGAGGCGACCGGCGGCAAGATCCTGATTGGCTTCGTCCTGGGTCTGGTATTCCTTGATTTCCGCTGCTTCGGTGAAGTGCTTCTTGACGTAGTCGGCATGCACGGTCGAAACTTGGACGCCGATGATCTTGCCCTTGAGATCTTCCGGGGTAGCGCCGAACTTCTGGTCCTTCGGCCCGATAATGGCAGTCGGGGTGTTGTAATATTTGTCGGAGAAATCGATCGTCTTCTTGCGTTCGTCGGTGATCGTCATCGAGCTGGCGATGACATCGATCTTCTTGGTCGTCAGCGCCGGGATGATGCCGTCCCAGGCAACGGGGGTGATGACGCAATCGAGCTTTTGCTCGGCGCAAACCGCGTCGATGAATTCGATTTCCCAGCCGACCCATTTGCCCGAGGCATCCGGCGAGGTGAACGGCGGATAGGGTTCGGCAGCGACACCGATCTTGACCGGCTCGGCCTTGGCGACGCCCATCGCGGCAACGCCCAGCAGAAGCGCTGCGGCAAACGTCTTCAGGACGGTCTTCATTTCAATAACTCCCAGTTTGTTGTTGTTCCCGTTTTCCATCCGCCTCGGCTTAACCGATGTTGCGGATGAATTGCTTGAGTCTTTCGGATTTGGGCGCACCGAAGATCTGCTCCGGCGGCCCTTCTTCCTCGACCAGCCCGTTGTAGAGGTGGACGACATGCGTCGCGACTTCGCGGGCGAACTTCATCTCGTGGGTCACCAGCACCATGGTGCGGCCCTCGCGCGCCAGGTCGCCGATCACCTTCAGCACCTCGCCGATCAGTTCCGGGTCGAGCGCCGAGGTCGGCTCGTCGAACAGCATGACGCGTGGGTTGATGGCCAGCGCCCGGGCGATAGCCGCGCGCTGCTGCTGGCCGCCCGACAGATAGGCCGGATAGACATCGCGCTTTTCGGCAAGGCCGACGCGGGCGAGCAGCTTTTCCGCCTCGGCGATGGCCACGTCGCGCTTGACGCCCAGAACATGCACCGGAACCTCGATGACGTTCTCGATCAGCGTCATGTGGCTCCACAAATTGAAATTCTGGAAGACCATGCCGAGCTTGGAACGAATGCGCTCGATCTGCTTGCGGTCGGCGGGAACGGTGTGGCCGTGACTGTCGGCCTTCATCCGGATCTCCTCGCCATTGACGCGGACGATTCCACTGGTCGGGTTCTCCAGGCAATTGATGCAGCGCAGCAGCGTCGACTTGCCCGAGCCGCTGCCGCCGATGATGGCGATGACCTCACCGTCGCGCGCCGACAGCGAAACGCCTTTCAGCACATGCAGTTCGCCGAATCTTTTATGCAGGTTCTCGACATGGATGGCTTCGGCGGCGTCGTTCTGCGCCGTATACTTCAGGGCGGGAGCCGTGCCTTGGGCTATCACCTTTGGGGTGCCTCACGAAGCGGCTGGACCCGTCGCTGCTGGAATTTATTACCCATTACCATCACTGGACAGACTTCTCATTCTCAAGATGGACCGTTCCGCTTGCCTCCGTCAACCATGCTTTTTGGACCATTGATCACGGCATGCCGAGTGGCTATTGGCTGGATGGGATATTTCAGGAGCACTTGGTGGGTAAAGCATACGGGTCGCAGTCCATGGCAGGGCCCCTGCAGCGCGTGCTGATGCGGTCCGCCGCAAGCGCCATGCCCCGCGCCAGAGCATCGGAATGGCACTATGGCCCGGCTTCGATCCGCAAAAGGCCGCTGCCCAGTATGAGGCGCTGACGACGCTGGTTTTGGCATCCGGCGCCGAGATCGAATGGCTGACCGACGCCGATGACGGGCTTGCCGATTCCGTCTTCACCCACGATCCTTCGTTGATGACCGACCACGGCGCTATCATCCTTGCCATGGGCAAGGCCCTGCGCCGGGCCGAGCCCGGCCTGCACGAGGCGGCCTACAGGCGCATGGGCGTGCCTATCCTCGGCCGCATCGAACATCCCGGACAGGTCGAGGGCGGCGACTGCGTTTGGGTGGACGCACGGACGCTGGCCGTCGGCCGCGGCATGCGCACCAACCAGGACGGCATCCAGCAACTCGCCAACCTGCTCATCCCCAAGGGTATCCAGGTCTATGGCTACGACCTGCCGCTCTGGCATGGCGAGGAGGCCTGCCTGCATCTGATGTCGGTGATCAGTCCGCTCGCCGACGATCTGGCGCTGGTCTATGCACCGCTTTTACCGGCTGCCTTCTACCAGATGCTGCGGGCGCGAGGCATTCGCCTGGTCGAAGGCGACGCTGAGGAGTTCTTCGCCTCCAACGGCCTCAGCCTCAATGTGCTGCCGACCGCGCCGCGCGAGGTGATCGCCGTTGCCGGTTTCCCGAAGACGGCGGCGGCCATGGCGGCCGCCGGCTGCAGGGTTTCGACCTTCGAGGCGGACGCGCTGTGCATCGCCTGCGAGGGCGGACCGACTTGCCTCACACGTCCAGTGCTCAGACAATGACGACAGTCGGCGAAGCGCTCATCACTTTGCTCGAAGCCCATGATGTCAACACGGTCTTCGGCATTCCGGGTGTGCATACGGTCGAACTCTATCGCGGGCTGGCGCGCTCGAAGATCCGCCACGTCACCCCGCGTCACGAGCAGGGCGCCGGCTTCATGGCCGACGGTTATGCGCGCGCCAGCGGCAAGCCTGGCGTCGCCTTCGTCATCACCGGACCGGGACTGACCAACACCATCACCGCCATGGGCCAGGCCCGTGCCGATTCGGTCCCGATGCTGGTGATCTCGGGCGTCAACGCCACGCCGACGCTGGGCAAGGGTCTTGGCCACCTGCACGAACTGCCCGACCAGCGCGGCATGATGGAAAAGGTCGCGCTGTTCTCGCACCGCGTCGCCGACGCCAACGAACTACCGGGCGTTCTTGCCCGCGCCTTCGCCCTGTTTTCGTCATCGCGCCCCGGCCCGGTCCATATCGAGATCCCGACCGATATCATGGTCAAGCCGGCCGACGGCATCGCGGCTTTGCTGGCCAATGTCGCGCCGCCCGAGCCGGATGCGGCGGCGATAGCAGAGGCGGCAAAACTTTGCGCGGCTGCCCGCCGCCCGCTGATCCTTGCCGGCGGCGGCGCCAAGAGAGCCGAAGCACCGTTACAGCGCCTTGCCGAAAGGCTGGGAGCGCCGGTTGTCCAGACGGCCAATGCCCGCGGCCTGCTGCATCGCCATCCGCTTGCCGTGCCGGCGAGCCCCAGTCTGAAGGCGGTGCGTGCATTGATGGCCGACGCCGATCTGGTCATTGCCGCCGGCACCGAATTCGGCCCAACCGACTATGATGGGTATAGCGACGGTGGCTTTGTCCTGCCGCCCAATCTGATCCGCATCGACATCGGCGCCGACCAGCTTGCCCGCTGGCCGGCCCGGATTTCGATCCACGCCGATTGCGGCGCAGCACTCGAGGCGCTGCTTGCCGAAATCGGCCAAGGCCAACCGCCATCGGGCGACGGCCCGGCTCGCGCCGCTGCAACAAGGCAAGCGGCCTTCGCCGAAATCAGCCCGGCCCTCCAGGCGCAAACACAAGCCGTCGATGCGATCCGCGATGCGTTGCCGGGCTCGATTATCGTCGGCGATTCGACCCAGCCGGTCTATGCCGCCAACCTCTATTACGATCACGATCGACCGGGCGGCTGGTTCAACGCCGCCACCGGCTTCGGCGCGCTGGGCTATGGTCCGCCGGCGGCGATCGGTGCGGCCCTTGCCGTGCCTGATGCGTCGGTCGTCTGTCTCACCGGCGACGGTGGCTTCCAATTTACGCTGCCCGAACTGGGCGCCGCGCTCGACGCCTCGGCGCCGGTGATCTTCGTCGTCTGGAACAATCGCGGCTATCGCGAAATCGAAACCTCGATGCTCGATGTTGGCGTCGAGCCGGTCGGCGTCTCGCCGGCGCCGCCTGATTTCTGCAAGCTGGCCGAGGCCTATGGCATTGCCGCGGAGCGGATTGTTGGTATCGACGATCTGGCGGACGCACTCAAGCGTGCGCGTGCGACCGGACTGCCGTATGTCATCGAAATCACTGTCGATTGAGTGCTGTGGCAGCGTCTGCCTGGGGATGCGATCCTCGTCGGATGGCCGCCGGCTTGAGGCGCGCAAACGACGCTGCGTTATCGAGATTTCGGTTGAGTGATCGCGCGAAAGGCGCGACCCTTCGGCGGCGGCGCGGCATAAGAGAGTGACTGGAGCGGTCGAAGATGACGGATACACTGGACGGCAGGCAGGTTGTGGTGACCGGCGGCACCGGGGCGCTCGGTGGTGCGGTTGTCGGCAAACTGCTGGAGCAGGGCGCGATCTGCCATGTGCCCAATGCCCATGCCGTCGCGCCCGCGCATTTTCCCTTCCCGGCACATGAGCGCGTCAGGCTGGCGCACAATGTCGATCTCGCCGACCCCGCCAAGGTCGATGCGTTCTACGCCAGTGTTACGGATTTGTGGGCATCCATCCACCTGGCCGGCGGCTTCACCGCCGCGCCGGTCGAGAAGATCGAGCCCGCGTCCTTTGCCGAAATGATGGACACCAACGCCCGCACCACCTTCCTGTGCTGCCGCGCGGCGATACGCTCGATGCTGGAATCTTCCGTGTCGGGCCGCATCGTCAATGTCACGGCGCGCGCCGGGCTCGACCTGCGGCGCGGTTCCGGCATGGTCGCCTATGCCGCCAGCAAGGCGGCAGTCGCGGCAATGACGGTGGCGATGGCGGAAGAACTCAAGGGCAAGGGCATTCTGGTCAACGCGGTCGCGCCTTCGACCCTCGACACGCCGGCCAACCGGGCTGACATGCCGGCCGCCGATTTCGGCAAATGGGTCAGCCTCGAAGCGGCCGCTGAGGCCATTGCCTATCTCGCTTCGCCGGCCAACCTGGCGATGAGCGGCACGCTGGTGCCGCTTTACGGCAGGGCCTGATCTCTCTCTTTGTTTGAGCGCGATTTCCCAAAATCGGTTTGCCACGTTTGGGTTACGATGCTCTGACCATAGTCAAACAAAAACCCCGCCGGATCGCTCCGGCGGGGTTTTTTAACAGGCGGCGCGAGGCGCGGCGTTAGTGGACTTAGCTGCCCTGCTTCTTCAGCGCGGCACCCAGGATGTCGCCCAGCGAAGCGCCGGAGTCGGTCGAGCCGTACTGGGCGACCGCTTCCTTCTCTTCGGCGATTTCCAGCGCCTTGATCGAGACCTGCAGCTTGCGGGTCTTTTTGTCGAAGGCGATGACGCGGGCGTCGACCTTCTGGCCGACCGTGAAGCGCTCGGGGCGCTGCTCGTCGCGGTCACGGCTGAGGTCGGAGCGCTTGATGAAGGTCTCGATGCCGCTGTCGACCAGCCGCACTTCCAGACCGCCATCCTTGACGCCGGTAACCTCGCAGGTGACGACCGCGTTCTTGCGCAGTTCGCCTGAAGTCGCTGCCTCGCCGGCCGTATCCTTGGCCAGCTGCTTGATGCCGAGCGAGATGCGCTCCTTGTCGATGTCGACGTCGAGCACCTGCGCCTTGACCATGTCGCCGCGATTGTACTCCTCGATCACCTGCTCGCCCGGACGGGTCCAGTCGAGGTCGGAAAGATGGACCATGCCGTCGACATCGCCTTCGAGGCCGATGAACAGGCCGAACTCGGTCTTGTTCTTGACCTCGCCCTCGACCTGGCTGCCGACCGGATGGCTGCTGGCGAAAGCCTGCCACGGGTTCTCGAGCGTCTGCTTGAGGCCGAGCGAAATGCGGCGCTTGGCCGGATCGACCTCGAGCACCACCACGTCGACTTCCTGCGTCGTCGACAGGATCTTGCCGGGATGCACGTTCTTCTTCGTCCACGACATTTCCGAAACGTGGATGAGGCCCTCGATGCCCGGCTCCAACTCGACGAACGCGCCGTAGTCGGTGATGTTGGTGACGGTGCCCTTGATCTTCTTGCCGATCGGGAATTTCGTTCCGATCTCGGACCACGGATCGCTCTCGAGCTGCTTCATGCCGAGCGAGATGCGGTGGGTTTCCTGGTTGATGCGGATGATCTGGACCTTGACCGTCTGGCCGATGTTGAGGATTTCGGTCGGATGGTTGACGCGGCGCCATGCCATGTCGGTGACATGCAGCAGGCCGTCGATGCCGCCGAGGTCGACGAACGCACCATAGTCGGTGATGTTCTTGACGACGCCTTCGACCACCTGGCCCTCTTCGAGGTTCTGCACGATTTCCGAACGCTGTTCGGCGCGGCTTTCCTCGAGCACGGTGCGGCGCGACACCACGATGTTGCCGCGGCGGCGATCCATCTTGAGGATCTCGAAAGGCTGCGGATTGTGCATCAGCGGGGAGACGTCGCGGATCGGGCGAATGTCGACCTGGCTGCGCGGCAGGAAGGCCACGGCGCCGTCGAGATCGACGGTGAAGCCGCCCTTGACCTGGTTGAAGATGACGCCTTCGACGCGCTCGCCCTTGGTGAACTTCTCTTCGAGACGGACCCAGCTCTCTTCGCGGCGGGCCTTCTCACGGGAAAGCATCGCTTCGCCAAGCGCGTTCTCGATGCGCTCGACATAGACTTCGACCGTGTCGCCGACCTTGAGCGTCGACTCCTTACCCTTGACGCCGAATTCCTTCAGCGGCACGCGGCCTTCGACCTTGAGGCCGACGTCGATGATTGCCATGTCCTTTTCGATCGCGGTGATCGTGCCCTTGACGACTTGGCCTTCGCCGGAATGGCCGGCGGAAAAAGATTCTTCGAGCAGGCTCGCGAAATCATCGCGAGTGGGATTTGCAACTGACATAGTTTCTCCTGGAATGCCCCGCATCTCAGGCGGGGCGGGCGCCGTGGGTTAGCGTTGCGTTGGCCTGCCGGCGTTCCGGGCTTCAAAAAAGCCCTTGGCCGCCTAAGCGGCAATTCCGGCGCATGAAAAATGCTGGCAGGCTGGTTCGTGCCCGATATGGGTATCTTTTCGCCGCCGGCAATCGGCAACGGAGGAAAACCCGGCTCAGGCTTTGTTTCTCTTGGCCAGAACGTCGTCGATGATCGCCTTGGCCGCCAGGAACGCGGCTTCTATAGCCATTTCCGACGTGTCGAGCAAGTGCGCGTCGGCGGCAGGCTTCAGCGGCGAGTCGGCGCGACCCATGTCGCGCTCGTCGCGGCGCAGGATATCGGCGAGGATTTCGCTGAAATTGGCGGTGCCGCCGATGCTCTCGATCTCGGCCAGCCGTCGCTGTGCCCTTACCTCGGCGCTCGCCGTCACATAGAGTTTTATGTCGGCGTCGGGGCAGACCACGGTGCCAATGTCGCGGCCGTCGAGCACGGCGCCCGGCGGCGCCTTGGCGAATTCCCGCTGCTTTTCGACCAGTATGCGCCGCACCGACGGGAACACAGCGACTTTCGAAGCCGCCTCGCCGACCGCATGCGCCGACAGCACCGACCGGTCGAGTTTTGCGAGGTCGACCTGGCGGGCAGCGGTTTCGGCGGCCGAGACATTGTCGAGCGGCAGGCCGAGCCGAAGCAGCGCATGGGCGACCGCGCGATAGGTGAGGCCGGTGTCGAGCAGGTTCAGGCGGTAATGGTCAGCCAGCCGCCGCGCCAGCGTGCCTTTGCCGGCGCCGGCGGGTCCGTCGATGGCGATGGTGAAGGTCAAGGGCGTAGCTTTCGGACACGATAAAATAGGTAGGATAGGAGGCCAAAGAAGGCGAATACATAGCCGCTGGCCAGCGGACTTATCTCCTGCCCGCCAAGACCCAGATGAAATATGTCGTCTACCAAGGCTACCGCGCCAGCTCCGGTAAACAATATCGACATCACAAGACAAAAATTACCGGAGCGAGCAGAAACCTTCTTTGCGATCTCAATAGCTATCCCATCGATCGAGGCTTTTGGAAAAACGAACTCATCGGAAGACAGTTGGGTAGTAGAAAGAATAGCTCCAGTCTGTGCTCTCAACTTGCGATGCATGTGATGGTTCAAGGCAATCCATATCGCTGCAGCAAGGAGAACCCAGATACTATCCATCCGGTCGGAAAGCCAAAGCACGATGAACACGAGCATGGGAATGAGAGTGAACAAAACAAACGCCCATTCGCGATTCTGGATCTCGATGAGGCTGGTAAGTTCATTGGCATTGACGATCCGGGTTTTGGCGGACCTGTCCAAGCGGAACAGAAAAGTACCGTCTGCTTGCCTTTGCCAATGAGAGCCCCTGGCCCCCGGCCTCTGAAAATCAGGACTTGCCATCCACTCACCCCCCCTGCGCGGTTGCTTACAAAGAAATCGAAAGTCGCTCACAAGACCGCTGGCGCGGCTAGTTTGGCGCTGAACGTGGAAATCCTGCTCGCAGTACCGCTACTCGATCTTCGCGCCCAGCCCCTTCATCAGGCCCATGAATTCAGGAAAACTCGTCGCGATCATCGCCTGGTCGTCGATGGTCACCGGCTTTTCCGTTGCCAGTCCCATGACCAGAAAGCTCATGGCAATGCGGTGGTCGAGATGAGTCTGGACGATGGTGCTCTGTCCATTTGGGTGTTGACCGAGCCCCTTGCCGCCCGGTCTTCCGCGCACCGCCAGCGAGGCCTCGCCTTCGGTGCAGTCGACGCCATTGACCTTCAGCCCGTTCGCGACAGCCGACAGCCGGTCGGATTCCTTCACCCGCAGCTCTTCCAGCCCCTGCATCAGCGTTTCGCCCTCGGCAAAGCTGGCCGCGACGGCAAGCACCGGATATTCGTCGATCATCGTCGGCGCCCGCTCGGGCGGCACGGCGACGCCCTTCAGCTCGGAATAGCGTACGCGCAGATCGGCGACATCCTCGCCGCCTTCATTGCGAGGGTCGAGAACATCGATCCGGGCGCCCATTTCCTGCAGCGTCAACAAAAGGCCGGTGCGGGTCGGGTTCATCAGCACGTTTTCGATCGTGATGTCCGAGCCCGGCACGATCAGCGCCGCCACCAGCGGGAAGCCGGCCGAGGACGGGTCGCCCGGCACAGCGATCGTCTGGCCGGTGAGCTTGCCCTGGCCCTCGATGAAGATGTGACGCACGCCGCGCTCGTCGGTCTCGACCGACAGATTGGCGCCGAATCCCTTCAGCATCTTTTCGGTGTGGTCGCGCGTCATCACCGGCTCGATGACGGTGGTGACGCCGGGCGTGTTCAGCCCGGCGAGCAGCACCGCCGACTTCACCTGCGCCGAGGCCATCGGCACGCGGTAGGTGATGGGCGCGGTGTGCTTGGGCCCGTGCAGCGTGATCGGCATGCGGTCGCCGGGAGTCGCCTTCAGCACCTGCACGCCCATCTGGCGCAGCGGCTCGAGCACGCGGCCCATCGGCCGGCCGGACAGCGAGGCGTCGCCGATGAAGGTCGTCTCCATGTCGTAGGTGCCGACCAAGCCCATGGTGAGGCGCGAGCCGGTGCCGGCATTGCCGAAATCGAGCGGGCCTTCCGGCTGCAGCAGCGCGCCGTTGCCGGTGCCGCGGATCACCCACTCGGCGCCGCGCTTCTCTATATGCGCGCCCATTGCCTTCATCGCGGCGCCGGTGCGCATCACATCCTCGCCTTCCAGCAGGCCGGTGATGCGGGTCTCGCCGGAGGCGAGGCCGCCGAACATGAACGAGCGGTGCGAGATCGACTTGTCGCCGGGTACCCGCGCCGCGCCGGAAAGCGCTGACGATTTGCGAGCGGTGGCCGGTTTCGGGGCGGCAGTATGCGACATGACTTTTTCCTGGCTGAAAACGCCGGTGGCCGGCCTTTTTCCTCTTGTTTGGGCGGTCTCGTATCACGGCGGGCGGAAATGGTCATCCCCTTGCAAGAGGTCGCTCAACACGGCGATTTATCAGGCTGGCTTTAGGCTTTGACAGCGCCGCAAACTGTGGTTATGGGGACCAAACTTTCATCGACGAGGCTTGCTGTGGCAAAACCCGAACTTGGCACCAAACGCATCGACCCCGAAACGGGTCAAAAATTCTACGACCTGAACAAGGATCCGATCGTCTCGCCCTATACCGGCAAGAGCTATCCACGTTCCTATTTCGAGGAAGGCAAGATCACCGCCCTTGAGGAGGAAGAGGAAGTTGCCGAGAAGGAAGTGGACGCCGAGGAGGAAGAGGGCGTCGAGGTCGTCTCGCTCGAAGAGGCGGATGAGGATGCGAAACCCGACGATCTTCCCGATCTCGGCGATGACGAGGACGATGTGGACCTCGGCGATGACGACGACGATACTTTCCTCGCCGACGAGGAGGAAGAAGACGACGATGTCGCCGACATGATCGGCGTCGGGGACGACGACGACGAAGTCTGATCCGGCCTCTGGCGCAAGCGCCTGCCGACTTTCGCGGCGTCTTAATAAAAAGCGGCTCTTGAAGGCTTGATATTGACGGAAGGCGGGGTTAGAAGCCGCTGCACTAACGGCGCGGTCTCAACCCGCGCCGGATCTCTTCGCCGGCAACGGCGCCGGTAGACTGCCGGAGTGGGGCCATAGCTCAGTTGGGAGAGCGCTTGAATGGCATTCAAGAGGTCGTCGGTTCGATTCCGATTGGCTCCACCAGTTTTCTCTCGGGAAAATCAGTCTCTTTAGACCTGTCTATCACTGGCAGGCCCGACAAAACCGGGCGGGTCCCCTGAAATAATTTCGCTGTATTTCGGCTAGTCTGAAGCTGAAACCCCGGCAACCACCGGGGTTTCAGCACATTAGCTGCTAATAATACCAATCCCAGACCCAAACACGCCTGCGACGGCACCGGACGCGCCGATAGCCATTTCGCCAGTAACGACGGCAGATCCTTCTCAAGCGCGCCGCCTGCGCCGCCGCCTGCGGTGCCAGTGCCGATGGCGGACCGGCTCCGCTTGAGTATCTTCATCCTCGAAGGCTTCCGTATCCGGCGCGTCGAGTTCATCGAGAATGCCGCTTCTGGCGCCCGGTACGTCGGCGACCGCGTTGATTGGCCGAACTGCGCTCGCAAGGGCTGCTGCCCCAGCAATGCCAAACATTCCTGTCAGAAATGATCGCCGATCCATGGAAACATCCAATCTTCTAGCCAGCGAGACAAGGTTCGCAAACTGAAAAATAGCGCAGGCGATACCAAAGCAAAGTAGACCCTATGAATGGTATTTAAAGAAGCTTAACGGGGTCGGCTCCGCAAACATGTGGCAGTCCCCGAAGCGATAACTGCGTCAATTCTCTCATATGCCGCATTGCACATTCACGCAGCCTGCGCAAAATGCGGCATGATCCGGAAATCCCTCACCGTCCTGGTGATCGACGAAAACCACATCCGCGCCTCCATCATTGAGGCGGGATTGCGGGAGGCCGGGCATGAGCAGGTCACGGTCGTTCACGATGTTGCGGGAATAGCGCGGCGCATTGCCGAGATCGAACCGGACGTGATCGTCATCGACCTCGAAAATCCCAACCGCGACATGCTTGAAAACATGTTCCAGCTTTCGCGCGTGGTGAAGCGGCCGATCGCCATGTTCGTGGACCGGTCCGACCAAGCTTCGATCGAAGCTGCGGTGGAAGCGGGGGTCTCCGCCTACGTCGTCGACGGGCTGCGCCAGGAGCGCGTCAAGCCGATCCTCGACATGGCGATCAGCCGCTTCAACGCGTTTTCGCGGATGGCGCGCGAACTGGAAGAGGCCCGAAGTGAATTGGAGGACCGCAAGGTCATCGACCGCGCCAAGGGCATCCTTATGAGGTCGCGCGGCCTGTCGGAGGACGCGGCCTATACGCTTTTGCGCAAGACCGCCATGAACCAGAACCGCAAGATCAGCGAAATCGCGCAGAGCCTGGTGACGGCGGCAGGCCTTCTGGATCCCGGAGAGAGTTGAGCATGGCGGCCGAACACCAGATCAATGCCGGTTTCATACCGCTCTTCGACAGTGCCGTTCTTGTCGCAGCGAGGGAGATCGGCTTTGCCGCGCGCGAAGGCGTCGACCTGACGCTCAGTCGCGAAACGTCCTGGGCCAACATCCGCGATCGCATTGCGATCGGACATTTCGACCTGGCGCATATGCTGGGACCGATGCCGATCGCCTGCAATCTGGGGCTCACCCCGCTCGCCTCCGATACGATCGTGCCGTTCTCGCTTGGGCTGGGCGGCAACTGCGTAACGGTTTCGAATATGCTCTGGGCGGGCATGGCCGCGCACGGTGCGTTGCCCGACCTCGATCCGGCGCGGGCCGGCAAGGCCTTGGGAGCGCTGATCCGTGAACGGGCAAATGCTGGTCGCGAGCCGATGCGCTTTGCGGTCGTGCATCCGCACTCGGGGCATAATTACGAACTGCGCTACTGGCTCGCGGCCTGCGGCATCGATCCGTCGCGCGAAATAGAAATCGTCATCGTGCCGCCGCCCTTCATGGCCGACGCACTCGCCGCCGGCAGGATCGACGGCTACTGCGTCGGCGAACCCTGGAACAGCGCCTCGGTCGTCGCCGGCACCGGCCATATCGCCACGGTCAAGGCCGCTATCTGGAAGACCAGCCCCGAGAAAGTCGTCGGCGTGCGCAAGGCCTGGGCCGAAAAACACCCGGAGGCCCTTTCGGCCCTGCTGCGCGCGCTGCATCATGCTGCGCGCTGGTGCCAGGATCCGGCAAACCGCGGTGAACTGGCCGCCCTGATGGCGCAGCCTTCCTTCCTCGGCGTTTCGCCGGCGCTGCTGATGCCGATCCTGACCGGACATCTTGCGCTGGGCGGGGTCGCGGAATTGAGCGTCGAGGACTTCTTTCTTCCTTTCGGCAAGGCGGCGAATTTTCCGTGGAAGAGCCATGCGCTGTGGTTCTACACGCAGATGGTCCGTTGGGGGCAGGTCAAGCACAGCGCTGCCCACATGGCGCTCGCGCGCGACACCTACCGGCCCGACCTCTATCGCGCAGCGCTGAAGCCGCTCGGCGTCGCTCTGCCGGGAGCCAATGCCAAGGTCGAGGGGGCCCTGACCGCTGCCACGCCGGTCGGCTCGGCGGGCGCCAGCCTCGTCCTTGGTCCGGATGGTTTCTTCGACGGCCGCATCTTCGATCCGGACAGGATCGACGACTATCTCGCCATCCGCGACTGGGCAATGCCGACGGGTTGAGCATTCCTTGCGCACTATCATGCACTGCACAATTTTTGTGCCGCTGCACAATGAACGTGACTGTCGCATGAGCATCGACAATCCGGCGCTCCAGCCTTTACGCCCGCTCTCTCGGTTGTTTTCATTGCTGAATCTACCGTTTCTTCAAACTGGCACGGTTCCTGCATCATAATCCATGGGCCTTCAGGGCCATTGAATACGGCGTCCAATGGCGGGCGCCACAGGCAAAGCTGCCGCTCAGGTCAACACGCGATCCGGATCAACGGATGCGGCGGCCTGGCCGGCGGCTTTTTTGTTTTGGTCGAACACGCAATCGACGGCGCAGATCCCAAGCCGCGCCCAATGGAGATGACGATGACGAAACGCATCAAAACCCAATCCGCCCTCACGGGCGTAACGCGCCGCGATTTCCTGATGATGAGCGCGGCCACCGCGGCAACGCTGGCGGCGGCACGCGCGCTGTTGCCGTCCGGCGCCTATGCGGCAACGGCGGCGCCGGAAGTCACTGGCGCCAAGCTCGGCTTCATCGCGCTGACCGATGCGGCGCCGCTGATGATCGCCAAGGAGAAGGGCCTGTTCGAAAAATTCGGCATGCCCGATGTCGAGGTGCTCAAGCAGGCCTCCTGGGGCGCGACACGCGACAATCTGATGCTCGGCGGCGAAGCCAACGGCATCGACGGCGCCCATATCCTGACGCCGATGCCTTACCTGATGCACACCGGCAAGGTGACGCAGAACAATCAGCCGATGCCGATGGCGATCGTGGCGCGGCTCAACTACGACTGCCAGGCGATTTCCGTCGCGCAGGAATATGCCGGCACCGGCGTCGGCCTCGATGCCTCCAAGCTGAAGGACGCCTTTGCGGCCAAGAAGGCCGAAGGCAAGGAGGTGAAAGCCGCCATGACCTTCCCGGGCGGCACCCATGATCTCTGGTTGCGCTACTGGCTGGCTGCCGGCGGCATCGATCCCGACAAGGATGTCTCGACCATCGTTGTGCCGCCGCCGCAGATGGTCGCCAACATGAAGGTCGGCAATATGGACGTGTTCTGCGTCGGCGAGCCATGGAACGAGCAACTCGTCCATCAGGGCGTCGGCTTCACCGCCGCCACGACGGGCGAGTTGTGGAAAGGCCATCCGGAAAAGGCGCTCGGCCTGCGCGCCGCCTTCATCGACAAGAACCCGAACGCCACCAAGGCGATCCTGATGGCCGTCATGGAAGCCCAGCAATGGTGCGAAGCCATGGAGAACAAGGACGAGATGGCGGCCATCATCGGCAAGCGGCAGTGGATGAACGTGCCGACCGCCGACATCATCGGTCGCCTTAAGGGCGACATCAATTACGGCAATGACCGCGTCGCCACCGGCACCGACCTCTACATGAAGTTCTGGAAGGGCGGTGTGTCCTATCCGTTCAAGAGCCACGACAGCTGGTTCCTCGCCGAAAACATCCGCTGGGGCAAATTCGCGGCGACCACCGACATCAAGGCGCTGGTCGATCAGGTCAACCGGGAAGATCTGTGGCGCGAGGCGGCGAAGGATCTCGGCGTCGCTGCGGCCGACATCCCGGCGTCTTCATCGCGCGGCGTCGAGACCTTCTTCGACGGCAAGATCTTCGATCCGGCCAATCCGTCCGCCTATCTCGACAGCCTGAAGATCAAGGCATCGGCCTGACGTCGCCGGCAAGCGGCGCCAGTGGCGCCGCCTGTCACGCCAATGCTCAAGGAGCTTTTTGCGAAATGTCTATCCAAGCCATCGAGGACACCAAGGTGAAGGCGTTCCCCACGCCTGCCAAGCCTGCAGAGGTCATAGCTTTCACCGCCAAGGTGAGGCGCCGCTTCGATCCCGCCGCGATCGCCGGCAAACTGGCGAGCACGCTGGTGCCGCCGGCAGTCGTCATCGTCGTCATGCTCGTCATCTGGCAGATCGCCTGCTCGTCGCCCAACGCCAGCTTGCCGCCACCTAGCCAGGTATGGAACGAGGCCTACGATCTGATCGCCCATCCGTTCTTCGATTATGGTCCGCAGGACATCGGACTGGCCTGGCGGGTGCTGATCTCGCTGCAGCGCGTCGCCATCGGCTTTGGCCTGGCTGCCATCGTCGGCGTCGCGCTCGGTGCTCTGGTCGGCCAGTCGATCTGGGCGATGCGCGGCCTCGACCCTGTGTTCCAGATCCTGCGCACCGTGCCGCCGCTCGCCTGGCTGCCGCTGTCGCTGGCCGCCTTCCGCGATTCCAGCCCATCGGCGATCTTCGTCATCTTCATCACCTCGATCTGGCCGGTGATCATCAACACCGCCGTCGGCGTCCGCAACATTCCGGAGGACTACCGCAACGTCTCCCGCATCCTCAGGCTCAACCAGCTCGAATTCTTCGTGAAGATCATGGTGCCGGCCGCGGCACCTTACATCTTCACCGGCCTGCGCATCGGCATCGGCCTGTCCTGGCTTGCCATCGTCGCCGCCGAAATGCTGACAGGCGGCGTCGGCATCGGCTTCTTCATCTGGGACGCCTGGAACTCGTCGCGGCTGCCCGACATCATCGTTGCGCTCGCCTATATCGGCGTCACCGGCTTTTGCCTCGATCGCTTGGTCGCGGCGGTCGGCGCCTTTGTCACCCGCGGCACAACGGCAAAGTGAGGAGAGGGCAATGAC
Source organism: Mesorhizobium sp. WSM4842 (assembly GCF_055901575.1). Taxonomy (NCBI): domain Bacteria; kingdom Pseudomonadati; phylum Pseudomonadota; class Alphaproteobacteria; order Hyphomicrobiales; family Phyllobacteriaceae; genus Mesorhizobium; species Mesorhizobium sp. WSM4842. The sequence goes on along the minus strand of NZ_CM148372.1, from coordinate 362,677 downwards.
GGCCTATCTGAAGCTCGACCATATCGACAAGTCGTTCGCCCGGGGCGGCCAGGTCAGCGAGGTGCTGAAGGACATCCGGCTGACGATCGACAAGGGCGAATTCGTCTCGATCATCGGCCATTCCGGCTGCGGCAAGTCGACCTTGCTCAACCTGATCGCCGGGCTGACGAAAGTGACCGCCGGCGCGGTCCTGCTCGAAGACAAGGAGGTCGACAGCCCTGGTCCTGAACGCGCCGTGGTGTTCCAGAACCACAGCCTGCTGCCATGGCTCACCGTCTACGAAAACATCAACCTAGCGGTGTCTAAGGTCTTCGGCCGCACCAGGAGCCGGGCCGAACGGCACGACTGGATCATGCGCAATCTCGACCTCGTGCAGATGGCACATGCCAGGGACAAGCGGCCCGCTGAGATATCAGGCGGCATGAAGCAGCGCGTCGGCATCGCCCGCGCGCTGGCCATGGAGCCGAAGATCCTGCTGCTCGACGAACCGTTCGGTGCGCTCGACGCTCTGACGCGCGCCCATCTGCAGGATGCGGTGATGGATATCCATTCGAGGCTTGGCTCGACGACGATCATGATCACCCACGATGTCGACGAGGCGGTGCTGTTGTCCGATCGCATCGTCATGATGACCAACGGTCCAGCGGCGACCATCGGCGAGGTGCTTCCCGTGCCGCTGGCCCGACCACGCCGGCGCATCGAGCTTTCCTCCGACCGGACCTTCCTGCGCTGCCGCGAGGCGGTGCTGAAGTTCCTCTACGAACGCCACCGCTTCGTCGAAGCCGCGGAGTAGCTCAATGACCGAAAAACTCGTCATCATCGGCAACGGCATGGCGCCCGGGCGGATGCTGGAGCACCTATTCGAACAGGCGCCCGGTCGCTACCAGGTCACCATCTTCAACGCCGAGCCGCGGGTCAATTACGACCGCATCATGCTGTCGCCGGTTCTGTCCGGCGAGAAGGCCTTTGAGGAAATCATCATCCATGGCGACGGCTGGTACATCGCCAACGGCATCACGCTCTACAAGGGCCACAAGATCGTCGCTATCGACCGGGCGGCAAAGACCGTTACTTCCGACCACGGTGTCACTGAGCCCTATGACAAGCTCGTCATCGCCACCGGCTCGGTGCCGTTCATCATTCCGGTGCCCGGCCACGATCTGCCGGGCGTGCTCACCTATCGCGATCTTGACGACGTTCAGGCCATGCTGCTTGCCGCCCAGTCGCGGGCCAAGGCCGTGGTCATCGGCGGCGGTCTGCTCGGGCTGGAAGCGGCAGCGGGCTTGAACTCGCAAGGCATGGACGTCACCGTGCTGCATGTCATGCCGACGCTGATGGAGCGTCAGCTCGATCCGGCCGCCGGCTATCTCTTGCAGCGCGCCGTCGAGCAGCGCGGCATCAAGGTCATCACCAAGGCCAACACCCAGGCGATCACAGGCAAGGGCAAGGTCGAGCAGGTGGAACTCGCCGACGGAACCATCATCCCGGCGACGCTCGTCGTCATGGCGGTGGGCATCAGGCCGAATGCGGCCCTCGCGAAGGAAGCCGGCATTGCCGTCAATCGTGGCATCGTCGTCGACGCCGGCATGCGCAGCAACGATCCCGATATCTACGCGCTCGGCGAATGCGCCGAGGTCAACGGGCAGGTCTACGGGCTGGTCGCGCCGCTCTACGAGATGGCGCGCGTCGCCGCCAGCCAGCTTGCCGGCAACGAGGCGGCGGCTTTCGTCCATATGGACACGCCGACCAAGCTCAAGGTCACCGGCATCGAACTGTTCTCGCTCGGCGACTTCGCCGAGGGCGAGGACCGCCAGGAGATCGTGCTGCGCGATGCCGCCGCCGGCGTCTACAAGCGGCTGGTGCTTAGGGATGACCGCATCATCGGCACCGTGCTCTACGGCGAGACGGCGGACGGCGCCTGGTTCAACGACCTCAAAAAGAAGCAGACCGACATATCGCAAATGCGCGACACGCTTATCTTCGGCCAGTCATACCAGGGAGGCGCCTCCCTGGACCCTATGGCGGCCGTTGCAGCCTTGCCGGATGATGCGGAAATCTGCGGCTGCAACGGCGTTTGCAAGGGAAAGATATCAGGCGCAATCACAGCCAAGGGCCTGACCTCGCTCGACGACGTGCGTGCCCACACCAAGGCGTCCGCTTCCTGCGGCTCCTGCACAGGCCTGGTCGAAAAGCTGATGGTGCTGACCATCGGCGACAAATACAATCCGGCGGCAGTGCAACCGATGTGCGGCTGCACCACGCTCGGCCATGATGAGGTTCGCCGGCTGATCAAGGCCAAGGGCCTGAAAACCATTCCCGCCGTCATGCAGGAACTGGAATGGACCACCTCCTGCGGCTGCGCCAAATGCCGGCCGGCGCTCAACTACTATCTCGTCTGCGACTGGCCGGACGAGTATGCCGACGACTACCAGTCGCGTTTCATCAACGAGCGCGTCCACGCCAACATTCAGAAGGACGGTACCTATTCGGTGGTGCCGCGCATGTGGGGCGGCGTCACCAATGCCGCCGAACTGCGCGCCATCGCCGATGTCGTCGACAAATTCGAGATCCCGATGGTCAAGGTCACCGGCGGCCAGCGCATCGACATGCTCGGTATCCGCAAGGAAGACCTGCCGGCGGTGTGGGCCGACCTCGGTCAGGCCGGCTTCGTCTCCGGCCATGCCTATGCCAAAGGCCTACGCACCGTGAAGACCTGCGTCGGTTCGGACTGGTGCCGCTTCGGCACGCAGGATTCGACGGGGTTCGGGGTCCGCATCGAGAAATTTATGTGGGGCTCGTGGACGCCCGCCAAGGTCAAGATGGCGGTGTCGGGCTGCCCTAGGAACTGTGCTGAAGCAACCTGCAAGGATGTCGGCGTGATCTGCGTCGATTCAGGCTACGAGATCCATTTCGCCGGGGCCGCCGGCCTCGATATCAAGGGCACCGAGGTGCTCGGCCTAGTCAAAACCGAGGACGAGGCGCTGGAACATATCGTGGCGCTGACGCAGATGTATCGCGAACAGGGCCGGTATCTCGAGCGCATCTACAAATGGGCCAAGCGCATCGGAATCGCCGAGATCAAGCGCCAGATCATGGACGATGGCGAGAAACGCAGGACCTATTTCGACCGCTTCGTCTTTTCGCAGAAATTCGCGCAGGTCGACCCTTGGTCGGAACGCGTTTCCGGCAAAGACAAGCACGAGTTCCGGCCGATGGCTTCGGTCGGTTTCGCGCAGGCGGCGGAGTGACCGTGATGAACTGGGTATCTATCGGCACGCTCTCAGACATTCCGCGCCGCGGCGCGCGCTGCGTAGCCACGCCTCAAGGCAAGATTGCTGTCTTCCGCACCGCTGACGATCAGGTCTTTGCCATCGAGGACCATTGCCCGCACAAGGGCGGACCGCTCTCGCAGGGGATCGTCCATGGCGCGGCGGTGACCTGTCCCCTGCACAATTGGGTGATCTCGCTGGAGACCGGCAAGGCGCTTGGCGCCGACGAAGGTGCGGTGCGCACTATTCCGGTGCGGATCGAGGGCGAGCGTCTATTCATTGCGCTGGAAGCGCTGGCCAGTCGCGCGGCGTGAGCATGAAGATCGACGAAGCGCGCGAGGTGAGGACCACCTGCCCTTATTGCGGGGTGGGTTGCGGCGTGCTGGCGAAGGTCGCCGCGAACGGTGAGGTAACCGTTCGCGGCGACCCTGACCATCCGGCGAATTTCGGCCGGCTCTGTTCCAAGGGCTCGGCGCTGGCCGAGACGATCGACCTCGACGGACGGCTGCTCCATCCGGAGATCCACGGTCGCCGCACCGACTGGGACGAAGCGCTCGACCTCGTCGCCTCGACCTTTTCGCGGAGCATCGCCGAGCACGGTCCCGATTCGGTCGCCTTCTACGTCTCCGGCCAGTTGCTGACCGAAGACTATTACGTCGCCAACAAGCTGATGAAGGGGTTTATCGGCTCGGCCAATATCGACACCAATTCGCGCCTGTGCATGGCCTCGTCGGTTGCCGGCCACCGTCGCGCCTTCGGCTCCGATACGGTACCGGGCAGTTACGAGGATCTGGAGTTCGCCGACCTCATCGTGCTGGTAGGCTCCAATCTCGCCTGGTGCCACCCGGTGCTTTACCAGCGCATCGCTGCTGCCCGGGAAAAGCGGCCGGAGATGAAGGTGGTGCTGATCGACCCGCGCCGCACCATGACTGCAGATATCGCCGACATGCATCTGGCGATCGCGCCGGATGGCGACGTCGCGCTGTTCACAGGGCTGCTCGCCTATCTCGGCCAGCACAACGCGCTGGACCGCACCTATATCACGGCGCACACGACCGGCTTCGGGCAAGCCCTTTTTGCCGCCTCCGCGCTCGACCTTGCCGGCGTTGCCGCAGCCACGGGCCTCGGCGAGGACGAGCTTCTCAGCTTCTATAGCCTGTTCGCCGCGACGGCGAAGACGGTGACCGTCTACAGCCAGGGGGTGAACCAGTCGTCCTCGGGCACCGACAAGGTCAACGCCATCATCAACTGTCATCTTGCGACCGGCCGCATCGGCAAGCCCGGCGCCGGGCCGTTTTCGGTGACCGGCCAGCCCAACGCCATGGGCGGCCGCGAGGTCGGCGGCCTGGCCAACATGCTGGCCGCCCATATGGAGATCGAAAACCCCGAGCACCGCGACCGCGTGCAGCGTTTCTGGAGTGCGCCGACCGTCGCCGAAAAGCCCGGCCTAAAGGCGGTCGAAATGTTCCAGGCGGTGGCCGACGGGCGCGTCAAGGCGCTGTGGATCATGGCGACCAACCCGGTCGATTCGATGCCGGATGCCGATGCCGTCGAGGCGGCGATCAAGGCCTGCCCGTTTGTCGTGGTGTCGGACGTGCTGGCCAAGACCGACACGGTCCGCCACGCCCATGTCCGCCTGCCCGCCGCCGCATGGGGTGAAAAGGACGGCACCGTCACCAATTCGGAGCGCCTCATCTCGCGCCAGCGCACCTTTTTGGCCACGCCCGGCGAGGCAAGAGCCGACTGGTGGATTATCGCCGAAGTGGCCAAGCGGATGGGTTTTGGCGAAGCGTTTTCGCATGCGTCGCCGGCCGATGTCTTCGCCGAACACGCAGCGCTGTCGGCATTCGAGAATGACGGCGCGCGCGATTTTGACATCGGCGCGTACGCAGGGGCCGATGGAGAAGACTACGACGCGCTGGTGCCTTTCCAGTGGCCAGCGCCGGCCTCACCCTCCCCCTTGAGGGGAGGGTCGGCGCGCGCGTTGAGCGAAGCGAGACAAGCGAGCCGGGGTGGGGTCGGTGGTGAAGTCTCGACCTCTCCGGGCCGCCTCAACGAGGTGGAGGCCGTCGCGGACGACCCCCTCTGGCCTGCCGGCCATCTCCCCCGCAAGGGGGGAGATCGGCTATCACCACGGCCTTCGCCAATCTCCAATACTGCAAGGGGAGAGCAGGCGCCCAAGCTGCTAATCTCCCCCCTTGCGGGGGAGATGGCCGGCAGGCCAGAGGGGGGTGCTCAGGCTGAAAGTGAGAAAGACTTGGGCGTTCAGGCAAGACGTGCCTCACCCAGCACCCGCTTTTTCGCCAACGGCAGCTTCTACACACCCGATGGCAAAGCGCGCTTCATCCCGATCCGTCCAGTTCCGCAAACCCGCACGAACGAAAAATTCCCGCTGATCCTCAACACCGGGCGGGTTCGCGATCACTGGCACACGATGACGCGGACCGGCAAAAGCCAGCGCCTGTCCCAGCACATGGCCGAGCCCTTCGTCGAAATCCACCCGGCGGATGCACTGCACTTCGGCATCGGCGACGCCGACATCGTGCGCGTCTCGACTGTGCACGGCGAGGTGCTGGTTCGCGCGCTGGTGACAGCGCGGCAGCGCCCGGGATCGGTCTTCGTGCCGATGCACTGGACGGACCAGTTCTCCGCGCGCGCCCGCGTCGATGCGCTGGTGGCGCCCATAACCGATGCGATTTCAGGCCAGCCGGCCTCGAAGAACGTTGCCACCCGCGTAGAGCGCTTCGCTGCTGTCGCCTTTGGCTTCGCGGTGCTTGGCGAACGGCCGGCCGCGATCGACGCCGACTATTGGAGTCTCGCCCGCTGCGCCGCTGGCTGGCGCCTCGAATTTGCGTTGAAGGCAGGCCGGGACTGGCCGGTTTTCGCGACTTCGCTTCTCGAGGCGGACGTGCAAGGTGAGACGCTCGCCTATCATGATGTCGCCGGCGGGCACTATCGCTTCGCCCGCTTCGCCGGCAGCCGGCTGGCTGGTGCGCTCTATCTTGCGCCTAAGCCTGTCGCGGTGTCGCGCAGCTGGGCGGTGGAGCAGTTGAGTGCAGATCACGCCGATCGGCGCGGGCGGCTGGCGATCGTGGCTGGGCGGCCCGGCGGCAATCGCGTCGACCGTGGTGCCATCGTCTGCTCCTGTTTCGGGGTTGGCGCCAATCAGATCGCCGAAGCGGTGCGCGGCGGCTGCACCAGCGTCGAAGCGATCGGCGCCACCTTGCATGCCGGCACCAATTGCGGCTCCTGCCGCGCCGAGATCAGGACCATCATCGACGCGCGAAATCTTCAAGCGGCAGAGTGAATGCTCGACTGCTGTTGAATTTCCTGTGGCCGGAACGGTTCTGCCGTAAAGGCCGTCCCACAAAGCTGTCACCGCGCTGCTTTGCCGCTTACCAGCCATTTACAACCGTGGTCTACCAACGTCCTTGTTCGATTCGCCAAGCACGTTGAACGGTGGGACAAGGAACAGCATGAGCAAAGCCCTCACTTCATTCGCATTGGTCGCCATTTTGACGGCTCTGCTGATGGCTCTCAGCCTGGCAGTGGCCAGGCATGGCTATCCCTATGGTGCGATCGGCGCAAAACGCCTGGACGACGTCGCCGATGCCGGGACGTTCATCCCGCTTGCTTCAGTGTATTTCTTCAGCGCGCTGCTGATGATGATCCTGCCGATTCGGGCCGCCGGCGTCGTCCTGACGAACGCAGCAGATGCGATCTTCTGGACAGTCATCGTGTTGTTCGCGGCTATCATTGGCGGCCTCGCCGCCAGATGGGCTTTCGATCGAAGCAATATCTTGCCGGCACTGCTGAATTGGCGCTTCCTGTTTGTCGCCGCCGTAGTCGGATGCCATCTCTTCATGAACGAGTTGCGCCGCAATATCCTGCTGAGAAGCCTGTTCTTTGTCGTCTTCACCGCTGCGACTCTGGCCTGCCTGTTGTGGTCGTTCACCATCTGAGAACCCGCGCAGGCGCTGGCTTTGACGGCTTAATTCTTGTCGACAGGCTTCGAACGCATGCGCGAAACGGTTTCGCGTTCCGCCCGCTTCGAACGCATAGGCGGCAGGCCGCGATCGATGAGGTCCATGTCTTCCAGCACCATGTCGCCCATGCGCCTGAAGGCGATGTCGAGCGCGCCGGCCCGGTGGGCGGAGCGCAGGAAGCCAGTCAGCGAGCGCACGGGATGATCCTGCGCCAGCGGCTCTTCCGGAAACACGTCGCTGGCGGCGACGATGTGACCACTGCGAACGGCGTCCATCAGCGCCGGAAATTCGACCACTCCTGCGCGGCTGAGCAGGATGAACGCGGATCCTTTGCGCATCCTGGCAAAGGCCTCAGTGCCGAGAAAACCCTGGTTTTCGCTGGTCACCGAAGCGACGACGAAGACGAAATCGCTGGCGGACAAAACCGTGTCGAGCGAAGCGGGCTCGACGCCGTTCTCGATAAGGATCGACGGCGGCAGCCACGGATCGAAAACCTTTGTCCGCGTGCGAAAGCCTGACAGCAGCCGGTTGAGCGCGCGGCCGAGATCGCCGAAGCCGATGATGCCGACGTCCGCACCGGAGAGAAGCCGTGCCGTCTGGTTGCCGTCGCGGCCCCACAGCTCCTTGCCTTGACGAAACGCGAGATCGGCGTCGACGATGTCGCGGGCGAGGTTGAGCGCCATGGCAAGGCCGAGTTCGGCCACCGGCTCGGCGAAGACCAGGCCTGTGGTGACGACATGGATGCCGCGCGTAAACAGCGTCTCATACGGCATGTTGTTGATGAGGTTGCTCTCGACGTTGAAGACGCAGCGCAGCGTTTGCATCTTGTCGAGCGTCTCCGGCGCGATCGGCGGCTGGCCGACAATGTAGCGCGCCTCGGCGAGCAAATCGGCCGGCAGAGCCGCGACGCCTTCGGGCGACGTCTCGACGATACGGTATCTGGCGCGGAATCTCGCCAGTGCCTCGGGCGTGAAAATCAGGTCGAGCGTGCGTGGCTCGGGCGCGCTGATCACCAGCGGCAACGCGCTGTCGGACATGGCAGTTTCCTCCTGGTGCGATCCGCGTCGCACCATACTAGAATCATGGTTTACCACCTCGACACCTAAGCAGGCTTGCCGGGCTTCGCCTGCATAGGTTTTTTTGTTTTGTCGCAGGTTTCTATCGGAAAACCGTAGGACACTTTTTCGAAACCTGCTTAGCACATGCCTGTCGAGGAGGAGAACTTTGCCGCCGGCGGCCTTGCGGTATGGCGGCCGGTGGTCCAGATAGACGCCAATCGAAGGACGACAAGGAAGACAGCGACATGATCCCGTTTCGAAAGAACCTCATCGATGGCGAGTGGGTGGGCGATGCCGGCTCCCGCAACATCAACCCGTCCAATCTCGACGACGTGGTCGGCGAATATGCGTCGGGGGGCGCCGAGCAGGCCCGGCAGGCCATCGCGGCGGCGAAAGCGGCATTTCCGTCATGGTCCCGATCGGGCCTGCTGGCACGCCATGCGGTGCTGAGGAAGGCGTCGGACGAGATCACAGCGCGGAAAGATGAAATCGGCCGGGCGTTGGCGCGCGAGGAAGGCAAGACGCTGGTCGAGGGCATCGGCGAGACCGTGCGGGCCGCCCAGATCTTCGATTTCTTCGCTGGTGAGACGCTGCGCCTGTCTGGCGAGCTGGTTCCGAGTGTGCGGCCCGGCGTCGGTGTCGAGATCACGCGGGAGGCGGTCGGCGTCGTCGGCATCATAACGCCGTGGAATTTCCCGATCGCCATCCCGGCGTGGAAAATCGCTCCTGCCCTGGCCTATGGCAACACCATTGTCTTCAAGCCGGCCGAGCTGGTTCCGGAGAGCGCCTGGACCATTGTCGACATATTGCACCGCGCCGGCCTGCCGAAGGGTGTGCTCAATCTCGTGATGGGCAAGGGTTCGGTGGTCGGCCAGGCCATGCTCGACAGCCCTGACCTCAATGCCATCACCTTCACCGGCTCGGTCGGCACCGGCAAGCGCGTCGCTGCTGCCAGCGTCGAGCACATGCGCAAGTTCCAGCTCGAAATGGGTGGCAAGAACCCGCTAGTTGTGCTCGACGATGCAGATCTTGCCGTCGCCGTCGACTGCGCGATCAACGGCGCATACTTCTCTACCGGCCAGCGCTGCACGGCATCGTCCCGCCTGGTGGTGACGGACGGCATCCATGACCGTTTCGTCGACGCGATGAAGGATCGCCTGGGCAAGCTGGTCGTCGGCGACGCGCTCGATACCAAAACCCAGATCGGACCCGTGGTCGACCAGAGCCAGCTGAAGCAGGACGAAGACTATATCGCCATCGGCCGCCAGGAGGGCGCCGATCTCGCTTTCGGCGGCGAGCGGCTCGATCGCGAAACCCGCGGCTTCTACCTGCAGCCGGCGCTGTTTACGCAAGCCACCAACGCCATGCGCATCTCACGCGAGGAGATCTTCGGCCCGGTCGCCAACGTGATCCGCGTCAAGGACTATGACGAGGCGCTGGCGGTGGCCAACGACACGCCGTTCGGGCTGACGTCGGGCATCTGCACGTCGAGCCTCAAGCACGCCACGCATTTCAAGCGCAACTCGGAGGCCGGCATGGTGATGGTCAATCTGCCGACGGCGGGCGTCGACTTCCATGTGCCTTTCGGCGGACGCAAGGGATCGAGCTACGGCCCGCGCGAGCAAGGCCGCTACGCGGCGGAATTCTACACCACGGTGAAGACCGCTTATACGTTCGCCGGCTAATCAAATCGGTGACTTGCCAAGCGAGACGAACATGCGAGCCGGCCGATGACGCCCCTCCTAGCAAGCGCGAGTTGCTGGGAAGGGCGAACATCTTCGTGCCCGACACGACAGCGACAGCTGGGCAGTAGCCGTCATTCAGCACGGGTCCTTGGGAGGAGGCTCGCCGGCTGCGACAGCCAGCCGCCGCTGAACCCAGCCTTGCACAGGCCGCGACGGATATGCGGGCTCAACCGCATCAGGTCCCAGATTAGGCGCGAGCGGTGATTTTCGATCATCAGCACGACAATGCCCTGGTCCAGTCCGTAATGCGCATCCGATATCCAGCCACTCGGCCCGAACTTCCGCCGGTTCGCCAGCGTCGGGTTGAAGCCGCTCGGCATCCTGAAACTGTCGATCACCTCAGGGTGGCGTTCTCTGAGGTGGCGCAGCGCCGGCAGGCAGATTTCCGGCGCGAAGGGCAGCGATGCGAGATACGACCACGGCGCTATCGTTCCGTCGTCGGGGCCGAACGGTGCGCCGCGCGCCGCGTAGCCGGAAAATTTGCGCGGTCGCCGCTCGATCTGCGCGCGGAAGTTGCCGGGTCCGTCACCCGCCGAAAGGCCCCAAAGTCCTTCGCCGTAGCCGTCGTAGCCAGAGGGGTTGTGCCGCGCATAGTCCCGGTGAAGGTAGGTCGCGCGGCGGCTGTTTTCGAAATAGTCCGAGTTCTTCTCCCGCATGAACGCATCCCGGATGCCGTCGAAGTCAATCCAGGCATGCGAGAACTGGTGCATGAACAGCGGGCCGCCATAGAGCACGTCGTAGCCGTAGATGTTTTCCCACTGATATGTCGCCGTCCAGCCGGCATAGCTGTCGTCCGAGGCTGGCTTGTCCGGGGCGGCCATTGCCAGAACGTAGAGCATCGTCGCTTCGTTGTAGCCTTCCCAGCCATAACGCAGAAAGCCGCTCTTCGGCCTCCAGCCCTGCCGCAAGGTCGAGTTGCTGCCTTGCGCCCATCGCCAGTCGACGCGCCGGTAGAGCACTTCCGCCAGCTCGCGGATTTCGGTTTCTTCGTCATTGTCGCCTGTGAAATAGGCGCCAGCCACGAGCACGCCGGCCATCAAAAGCGCAGTGTCCACCATCGACAATTCGCATCGCCAGGCGCGCAGGCCGGTCTGCATGTCGAGGAAATGGTAATAGAAGCCTTTGTGCCCGGTGACGTTGTCGCCATTGCCTTGCCGGCTGTTCCAGAAGAAGCGCAGTGCGGCAAGCGTCAGCTTCGCGGCTGTGTCTCGCGTCATCCAGCCGCGCTCGACCCCGACCGGATAGCAGGACAGGGCGAAGCCGACGACCGCGATGCTTGCCGGCCAATTTGGCCGCGAGGTGTCGGCGACCAGCCCGTTCTCGGGATTCACGGTTTCCAGAAAATAGCCGAAGGCCGCGCACTGGAAGCGGTCGAGCAGATCTTCGTCGGACAGTGGAGGTTCGACCCTAAGCAAACGACGTAAACTCCAGTCCGGCGGCCCTGGTGGTAGATCGCCCGATTTGCTTCAATAGGTGGCCCGGCCGCCGGAAATGTCGAAAACGGCGGCCGTCGTGAAGGAACATTCCTCGGAAGCGATCCACGAGATCAGCGCCGCCACCTCCTCGACCTCGCCGAACCGCGCCATCGGTATCTTCGACAGCATGAAATCGATGTGCTGCTGGCTCATCTGCTGGAAGATCGCGGTGCGCACGGCCGCCGGCGTGACACAGTTCACCGTCACCTTGGTCTTGGCCAGTTCCTTGCCCAGCGACTTGGTCAGGCCGATCACCGCCGCCTTGGAGGTGCTGTAGGCAGAGGCATTCGGGTTTCCCTCCTTGCCGGCGATCGAAGCGATGTTGACGATCCTGCCGTAATTGCGCTTGAGCATGTGCGGAACCAGTGCCTTGTTGCAGTAGAAGGCGCCATTGATGTTGATGTCGATGACCCGGCGCCAATCCTCCACCGAATAGTCCCAGGTCGTCGTGTTCGGTCCGGTGATGGCCGCACTGGTGACCAGGATATCGACCGCGCCAAGGGTATCGAATGTCTGCTGAGCGGCCTGTTCGACCGCTAAGGGATCGGCGACGTCGACTGTCACGCTGTGCAGGTTGGCAATGACAGCCTTCGCCTGCTCGATTTGGGCGGGGTCACGATCCCAGACGCAAACGCGCCCGCCCTCCCCAGCGATTCTTTGCGCGACGGCCAGGCCAATTCCCGACGCGCCACCGGTGATCACGGCCGACCGCCCGGCAAACCGTCCCGCAAAACTCATCGTCATGTGCTCGTCCTCCCAATCGGCGGCGAATGTGAAGTCAACGACAGAGAAGTTCAAGCCGGAGTCTGGAGCCTCCGAACAGCTTCGTGGTGGGCCAGTAGCAGGCGGTTGAGAAGCCCCTCCTGGCTGTTACCTCTCCATATGATACTGGGGCTGCGGTCGCGGCGAGACGGCAGGGCCGTCCGAGCGACTCCCATGGGCGCAGTTCAGACGTTCTTGATCGACTTCCAATGGCTCAGCCGCTCTGCGATCAACTCCACGCGCCGCTGATTGTCGCGTCCGTCCAGGATGCTTAAGTCCTCCGGATCGGCGCGCAGGTAGACCCCGGACGTGCGCGCATTCACCTCGGGGTTCGTGTCCGCGCGCGTCGTGAAATACCCGGATGCGCGATCGGCGGACTCCAGCCGGATCTCTCCCGTCCCGTACAACTGCGACGCGTTCGCATCCAAGGGCCGTTCTCCATTCCAAAAGTAGAAGATGCCGGGAGGCTCCTTTCTCTCCTTTACCGCCTCGCTCCAGTATCTGGCTGACAGACTACCATTCTCTTGCCATGAGCGGCCGGCCAACTCCAGCGCACCATCGCGGCCTCGCGAGATACGCAAGAGGCTCACGGCGGACGGCTCCCTGGCGGAGCGCTCCGTCAGGGAAAACTGCCACCAGAAGCCCTCTATGCGGGCGACGCGACTTTCGTTCTCGATCGCATTCCGAAGCTTTTGGTTGATCGCCCTCATCTCCGCGCCGGTCGTCGCCTCGCCATACCTTACGGAGGTGAGGCCGAGGAGATCGCTTGGAAGCTTGGAGCCGTTGGCATGGAGGATGAACGTCCGGCGCATTCCAAGGACTCCGCCGAAAAGCCCGGCCTCGAAAACCACATTGTCTCGTGGAGAAGCTTGAGCGGATGCCGCCGCAGACGATGCCGGCTGGCTCACACTGGTCCAATCGTCCTGAGCGAACACGAAAGCGGCGAAGTCGACTTCACGCGTAAGCTCGAGGAGGCGCCCCAGGGTGGTTGTCCCCGGATTGAAGGACGTCGTCCAAGGTTCCACATGCGCGATGTCTTCAAGACCGCGTGTCAGCGCCTGCAGCAGTTTTTTCTGCTTCCCCGAAGAGCCCAGGAAGATTCGAGGTTTGTCCATCCGTTTGCTCCAACCCAGCAGATCGGGGACGACCAGCGCCTGCCAATTGTTCGTGTGGCCATCGTCTGGTTGTCCCGGAGATAGCGTACGCGGAGGGCCTCATTCATTGCAACGGATGCAACGAATGCCGGCTGCTATTTTTCGGTCCGGTGCTGAAAGAACTGCAAAAACAGTTCCGCGCGGTGGTGATGCCGAGCCTCTCATAAATGCGGCGGCGATGGTTTTTGACGGCGCCGACAGCGATGCCCAGCCGTGCGCCGGGATGCTCGGGTTCTTGCCGCACGGCCTGTCGTGGCCTTTTACCGCCGTCCCGGGGGCGCCTTATGGCTGTTTTTGCCTCATTTGGGTGACAGGCTGCGGGGGATGGGTTATATTGCACTGCACAATGGAAGCGTTCGCGCATGGTGGCGCGGCGGCGAATCGGCATTGAACTGCATGGACGGGAATTCGCTACCGAGATGAAGATTCCAAAATCTCTGTTGGTCGACCCGGAGAAGAGCACGGTCTACGGCACATTTGCTGTTGCCATCTCCGTTTGGGCGTTCTCCTACTCTTCCGTTTTCGGCCAGATCCTGATCCTGGCCTACTATGCGGTCTGGCTTCCGCTGATCCTGGTCGACTACCGGCGGCTGTTGCGACATGCCTCCACCGCGTGGCTCCCGCTGGCGTTTGCATTCTACGTCTGCCTCTCGGTGTTCTGGTCGGATGCCCCCGGCATCACGTTGAGGACGGCAATCCAGTATTGCTCCCATATCGCCTGCGCCTACATTGCAGCACGCACCGTCAGCGTCCGAACGTTGACGATAGGCTCACTGATTGGGATTTTTGTCGTTCTGCTCTATTCGCTGAAGGTCGGGGGTTATTCCTATGATATGCTCGACGGGACGTACAATTTCGTCGGCGCATTCAGCTCCAAAAACCAGATCGGCTTTGTCGCATCGCTCGGCATCTATTTTTGCATTGTCTTCCTGGTCTTCCTCAGACGCGGCCGGACAAGCCTTTTCCTGACGGCGCCGGTCCTCGTCCTGTCGGCCTATCTGCTGGTCATGGCGCATTCCGCCACCTCGACGGCTTCGATACCGGCAGCTCTCGCTCTGGTGGCTCTGCTTACCATGGCCAAGAAGCTTTCGCTCCGCTACCGACGGGTGATTTTCCTAGTCGGCGCATTCGGGCTGGTCGTGGTCACCGTGATTGCCTTTGCGGGACTTCTGGATTTCATCCTTGGCGCCTTCGGAAAGGATTCCACGCTCACCGGACGGACCTATCTCTGGGAGCAGGGCTGGGATGCGGCGCAGCAAGCACCGATCCTCGGCGTCGGCTACGCGGCTTATTGGGTGCAGGGTTTCGCCGAGGCCGAGCGGCTTTGGAACGAATTCTACATCACGACCCGAAGCGGCTTCCACTTCCACAACACCTATATCGAAGCCCTCGTCGAGCTTGGCTATGTCGGGGCGACGCTGATGTCGCTGATTATTGTGCGCACGCTGTGGGGCCATATATCGGCGTTGATATTCAGGACATGGCAAGCCGAGTCCGTGATTCTTGCCGGCGTGATGGTGCTTCTGTTCATCCGATCCTTCGTCGAGATCGATACCTTCAACCCCTATATCATGGGCTCTTTCCTCCTGTACTACAGCTACTTCAAGCTGGTGAGGGTGCCTGTCGCCCGTCCCCGGTGGGCCGCAGCCAACCTCGCGGAACCAGAAACCGCAAGGGGCTAAGCAAAGCGCCAAATATCGTCTTGATGTTCGTTTGCTAAGATTAGTATCAAAATAAATGTAATCCTGGGACGCCACAAATTCGCGAATTATTCGGGCAGGATTTCCCGCAGCCATGCTTCGTGGGGGCGACCACGGACCCAGATCCAATTACGCGATGATCCCCGATTTCGACGCCAGGCAGGATTATTGTATTGAACTTCGGACGAAGACGCCGCCTAACAACGCTCAGGCCAACAATCATCACGCAGGCAGCTTCTGAAGCGGCGGCGAGAGGCACTTGCTCCTTCCACCCTCGCCCCAGTTGGGCTTGCCACCTATTGATCAGGCCCTAAGGGTTAGGAGCGCATACCATGCGAACCGCTTCACGAAGGGAAGCGTCAGAACCACCGAATCGACAGCTTTGCCAACGGTGTAGACGGTTTCCGAGATGCTTCGCGGCATCAGCGCGCTTCCTACGGAGCACAGGCCGAAATAGTCCACCTGGACATTGCTGAAATAGCGGCGGGCCAACGCGAAGTCCGAAATTAACAAAGGATGTTCATCGGCGGTGCGGATAAGGGGTGTCCGCCTTCTGAAGGCATTCAGGAGAGGATTGTGTCCCATCGGCTCGTAGAAGGACGCCACGCCGTTCGGCTTCAAGACACGGACCACATCGGAAAAACACCGGTCCAGGTCCAGGTGATGGATGATCCCGCGTCCATACACCAGGTCGAACTTGTTGTCCTCGAAGGACATGGCTTCCGCATTCATCGCCAGGAATGTAGCGTTCGTGCTTCCAAGCGTGCTCGCCCGTTCGTTCGCCTTGTTTACTGCTACATCCGAAATATCGATCCCCGTCAGAGATCGGCAAAGATCGGGCAGGTGCAGGGAATGCAGGGACCACCCGCCATCGGAGCAACCGTACTCGAGCACGTCTGCGTTCTTCGACAGGCGTTTTATTTGCTCGTCTTGACGTTCAGCGCCGTGACGAATTGTTCGATACCACTTGTCCAGGCTTCCTCTTGGATCCTCCTCCTGACTGAATCTGAGATTGTGAAATTCTCTTTCTCGACTGACGATTTCGTCCCTTTCACTGTGCACGACAAAGTCCTCCTCGGATTTAAGTTGCAACTAAAGCACAACATCTCCTTGCGCTGCAATTACTCCACGTCCCGAGGTTGGCGGTAGGCCGGTTTGTCGGGGCGGCGAGCACAGTGTTGGCGAGTTCAAGGTCGAACTCGTCCGAGTCGAACTCTTCGCCGATCCAGTCGATCTGTTCGGCGTGATCTGATCAGCCGATCGCTCGAAGGCCTATTGGCTAGCCATCGGTACCAGCTTCACCTTGATCACGTCCCCGGGCAGTACGGGCGTGTCTTCGCTGGCGGTGATTGCGCTGGTCTTGCCGTCGACCATCCGAACCAGGCTAAACGTCATTGCCGGCTCTTCGCCGTCGCGATAGCGTTGCAGTGCCGGGTTCCCCGACATGGCTTCGGCCATCAGGCCTGTTTGCATGTTCATCTTGAGCATCGTTGCACTGAGATCGGCTTCTACCTGTTGCCGGTCGGCGGCCAGGTCCGCATTCTGGGTGTTTTCCAGGTCGATGGCATCTTGGGTGGCTTTGCTGATCGCCTGCTTGGCGGTGAGGATGGCCGTGTCGTAATCCAGGATCTGGCCTTCCAGGTCGGCGATCGTCTGTTGCGAACCCAGAACCCGCGTGTTGACGACAAGGCCTTTCTGCGCCAGCGAACCGATGCCGCTGAGCTGTTCTTTTGCCAGGTCGACCTGCCGCTGCTGGTTGACGATCTTTTTCTGCAACGATTCGATCTCGCTCTGCAGCAGCTTCTTCAAGTCGTCGAGCGCCTGAAGGCGCAGTTTGAGCTTCTTTTGGTCGGCTGTCAGGATCGCCATCTCGTCGGCAACGATACTTGCCAGCTTCGGATCGTCGCCCAACTCCTTCGGTACGTCGAATATCGGCTTGTCCGCGATCTCCGCTTCGATGCGGGCGCGCCTGACGATCAGTCGGACCCGTTGGTCTTGGAGAACGTCAAAATCGCCCTTGGCGTTGATCATGTCGCGGTCGTACCGCTGTCCTTCTGGGCTCCGCCGGACACCGCCGGCGATGCTCATCGCCCTCAGCACGGTCAGGTCCGGCACGTAAGGATACTGGCCCGGCGTCTGGACCTCCCCGGAAATGTAGAACGGCCTGTACTGCGCCATTTCGACGGAGGCTTCCGGCCGGTCCGCCAGGGCGAGCTTGCGCTGGAGCGCCTGGCCAATCGCTGCCGCGATCTCGGATGTCGTCTTGCCGGATGCCGGCATCTCGCCGACGAACGGCACGGACAATGTTCCGGCCGGGCCGACTGTGTACTCTCCGTTGACGGCCGTCCAGTCGCGGAACGTGCCTTCAACGGTCTGCCATTCGGCCACGCGGACGGTCAGCTTGTCCTGCGATCCAAGGCGGTACTCATCGGCGGCGGCGAGTTGGGGAATGGTGAGCGCCAGCGCGAGGCAAGTGGTCAAAAGCCGCATCCGCCGCATGCGATTGCTAACAATGCCAGCGCTGGAGATTTCGAAGATGTCTGTTTTCAACTGAACGTTTCCGATCCGCTTAGCCTCGCCCGATGAAACTTGCTGCAGAATGTCTGGCGTCTCGACAGTCACTCATCCACACAGAGACCGGGTCCCGGCCGGTCAGTAGCAGCCCCGCGACATCCAGACGGCAGGCACGGTCTTGATGATAATGCGAATGTCCTCGAATAGCGACCAGTTCTCGACATAGTGGCGATCGAATGCGACGCGGCTGTCATAGGAAACGTCGTTGCGGCCGCTGACCTGCCAGAGCCCGGTCAGGCCGGGGCGCGATTTCAGGTAATAAACAGCCGAACTGCCGTAGATTTCGAGCTCGTCGCGCACGACGGGGCGAGGACCGACAAGGCTCATGTCGCCCTGAAGGATGTTGATGATCTGCGGCAATTCGTCGAGGCTGAGCTTCCTCAGCACGGCCCCGACGCGCGTGACGCGCGGATCGTTCTTGAGCTTGCGGGTCGCTATCCATTCGGCGTTGGCATCCGGGTTGGCGGCAAGATATGCCGCCAGCACCTGTTCGCCATTCTGTACCATAGTCCGAAATTTGAGGCACGGGAAAATCCGTCCTCCCCGACCGATCCGGCTGTGACCGTAGAAAATCGGTCCGCCGTCAGAAAACTTGACAAGCAGCGCGACCATCACAAACAGCGGACTGAGAGCAACCAGGCCAATCAGTGAACCGGCAATATCGAAGCTGCGTTTGAGCAGGCCGCCGATTGGTTGAAAATCGATACCGGCCTGCGAAAATTCCGCGTCGGCCGGCTTGGCTACGTCCCTCATGCGTAAACTCCATACGTTGAACGGATGGTTTGCCGCACGATATCAAAAAAATGCTGCATCGCAACACACAATTTCTTGAGCGCCTGAAATAATCACGTCATGAATTGACTAAATAATAAACCGATCCTGCACAAATTCTGAACTTTATGGCGAGTTTGTGACAAATTATGGGCAATCGTGAAAAATCTAGTGCCTTTTTGGGATTGATTTTGGGCGAATCGCTCTTTGTGTCGCTTCTTCGAGTGTTTATCGTGCTTCATATTTGTAAATATAGGAAATATTTAAGGTAAAATACTGGTTAATATTGCGGCTCTTACGGGAGTGAGTCCATACCGGGTGATTGGCTGTGATGCCGATGTGTGCATTGCAACATGGCAGACTCGATCCCGCGAACTTATCCAAAATAATTTGCCGTTGGCCTTGCCCGCTATTGCACACCTTAATAGAGTTGCAGTTTGTTTCTGTCAGAGTATGGACAGCGTGGGAAGGCCGGAAGCAACCGGCCAAAAAGCGAGCGGCCTCAACAGCTCGCATGGCGAAGGGAGGCTCGGGGTGGGGCAATCATCGATTTTTGCCCGAGCAGGTTGACGGGCTGTCGGGTATGTCGCTACCAAAATTCATTGTCGGCATGATTTTCGCCCTGGCGATCGTGGCCGCCTGGTCTTATCTCGACGGCGCTTCGCTAGGCACAACGCTGTTTCGCACTATAGCCTGCGCCATTGTCATCCAGCTGGGCTACTTTCTGTTGGTTTTCGTCATGGTTGTCAGAAATCCCCCGACGTCGGCTGATAAGATTCGCGATGCCGAACGAAAGCTGAGTTCGGCCGAAACGGCCGATGGCGAGAAGTTCAGTGCCAGGAGAAGCCTCCACTGACCTGACGACAGGTAGCGTCAATCGGATTCCTAGCGGACTGCTCGCCCGACAACATCCTGGACAACCGGCTTCCGGATTTTCCTTCAGCCTCGGATCCTCTGATTCAGCCCCTAATATTGCCTAAACCCTGTCGATCGACCTGATGATCGCCGATTCGAGTGCGCTGACGGCTCCATCCAGAATGAGCAGGGACGGTGTGCGAAGCGGCCCGTCTATCCGCTGGCATTTCATCGCCCATAGATTTGCGCCGAGGCGACACCGAAAGGAAAGACTGGACGGGGCGAATGATTTTGACGATGCTTTGCTTCGCACCTGCAGCATAAGCGCCGGCTGACGCTTTTTCAAACAGCCGGCAGTCGTTGAGAACGAGAGCTGCATTGGACATTCAACGGGGAAGGGCGAGGAATCGGAGCTACCGTGCAGTCGAGAGGCGAATTGATGACAGAACCCCAGGTCTGCGTGATCATCGCTGCCCGCAACGCGGCGCGGACAATCCCGGTTGCCATCGCATCGGCACTGCGCGAGCCGGAGGTGGCGGAAGTCGTCGTCGTCGACGACGCCTCTACCGACGATACCGCGAAAGTCGCTCGGGCGGCCGACGATGGCAGCGGCAGGCTTTCCGTAATCCGGCTTGACGTCAACGGCGGTCCTTCCTTCGCCCGCAACGCCGCGATCGCCAGCTCCAAATCGCCGTTCATCAGCATTCTGGACGCCGACGATTTTTTTCTTGCGGGCAGATTTCGCGAATTGTTCGCCAGCGCCGATTGGGATTTCGCTGCCGACAATATCATGATGATCAGGGACGACGCGGCCACCGACGTCTCGAAAATCGCCCCTCCGCGGTTCTCGCCCGATCCGGAGTTCCTCGATTTCGAGCGTTTCATCGAAGGCAACATCTCCAGTCGTCGTGTGCAGAGAGGTGAGTTGGGTTTCCTCAAGCCGGTGATCAGCCGTGCTTTTCTCGACCGGCATGGGCTGAACTATGACGAAAACCTGCGACTGGGCGAAGACTATGAACTCTACGCGCGCGCGGTGGCTTGCGGTGCGCGCTTCAAGGTCATCAGGTCCTGCGGCTATGGCGCGATCGTCCGCGCGGATTCCCTGAGCGGCCGGCACAAGACGCAGGATCTCAAGCGTCTGGCCGACGCGGATCTGGCGCTGCTGGCGATCGACAGTTTGCCGGAAGGTTCTAAGGCCGTGCTCAGAAGGCACGAACGGCAGGTACGCGACAAGTACCGGTTGCGAAACTTCCTCGACATGAAGAATGAGCAGGGGCTGACATCGGCTGCGGCCTACGCCCTGGCCAGCCAATCCAACCTTATCCCCATCGTCCGCGGCGTGGCCGCCGACAAGCTGGATGCGCTGTTTCGCCGCGCTGGCTTTGGCTCAAAGCAGCCTGTGCCGCCGTTGCGCTTTCTCATGGCCGCAACCAGCCCGGCCGGCGAGACTTAAGCTTGTCCGCAGCCCGTGCCATGCCGATCCTGTCAACAGGCCCTTACCCCGCCCCATTGTGATGCGAATTTCCGATTCGCCACACTAGGTGGTTGCCTACTCGCCTTGGGGATGGCATGTATGTTGCGGTGCAGCAATTTTGGTTGGCTGTTTGAATCGGCCCGAAAATGTCCCCCTGTCAGAGGAGCTGGACGATGCGACAAGGTTTTGTTGGCCCGGATGGGCACGGGGGTGGCCTCAGGCCGACCATGAGTGCCAGGCCGACCATGACAGGAAACTGAGCGGATGGTCTCGATATTCGGCTTTAGATCAAGGGATCCGGCCCGAGACAGGCAGACCGACATCTCGCGCCTTGACCGCCTGGCAAAGCTGCTTGACCAGATCGCAGCCGAGGTCGAGGCGGAGAAAAACGGCCTTGAGAATCGCTATCGGACCAAGGCCACCAACGCGGCCTTCCTGGTCGAGGCGATGGAGAATGGGGCGGTCTCCTCCAGTAGATCCGCCGAGGTCAGCGAACTGACGAAGTCGATCCTGAATTGCGAGCGGCGCATCGCGGCGCTCGCGCGCCAGAACGAATTAATGAAGGATCTCCGTCATTCGCTGGATGCAATCTTCGACGAAAGCGTCGAGCGTAGCTCCACAACCAAGGCTGATTTCGCCAAGCCGGCTGCCGGCACGGGGTGAACTTCAAGGATCCTGGGTGGCGCCACAGGCAAGGGGTTTGGTGCCACAGCAAAAGGCTGCACAGGACAAAAAAAGCAACACAAGGAAGGTATTGGCAGACGGTCAAGATCATCTCGTTTCGTCATGGTTTGAACGTCGACTTTGGGTTGGGGGCGCACAGCACAAAGGTGAGTTTGGTATGAATGCGGATCCGAAAAGCACGTCCACCCCAGCAACCGGCGACAGGCCGTTCACGCGCACGATCAGGCAAGGGAACCTGAGGCAGCTATGTTCGGACGGCGCGTTTCTGCTGGTCGCACTCGGCAGCCTGATTGCAGGCCCGACCCCTTCCCGTTCGCAGGACATCCCGACTGCGCCATCGTTCGTCGATGATTTCACCAGCTTCGACCGTGCGCGCTGGTACATTGCCGACGGCTGGACAAACGGCAAATTTCAGAACTGCACCTGGTCCAAAAGCCAGGTCAAGCTTTCCGACGGCAAGCTGACGCTCGGTTTCGAAAAGCGGAAGCTGAAGGATCGCGACTTTGCCTGTGGCGAGATCCAGACCAAGAAGCGCTTCGGCTATGGCACCTATGAGGCGCGGCTGAAAACCGATGCGGGCTCCGGCATCAACGCCGCCTTCTTCACATATATCGGCCCCACCGATAAGCAGCCGTGGGATGAAATCGACTTCGAGGTGCTGACCAAGGACACGTCCAAGGTGCAGGTCAACGCCTACATAGCCGGCAAGGGCAACAATGAGAAAGTAGTGGATGTAGCTGGCGGCACCGACAAGGCTTTCAACGACTATGCCTTCGTCTGGGAGAAAGACCGGCTGCGCTGGTACGTCAATGGCCAACTGGTGAACACGATCACCGATCCGGCAAAGCTGCCCAGCCATGCGCAAAAGATTTTCTTCAGCCACTGGGGCAGCGACACGATGAAGGAATGGCTGGGGCCGTTTTCGGATCCGGGCCGCAAGCTCACCATGCAAGTTGACCGCGTCGCATTCACGGCACTGGGCCAGCCATGCCAGTTTCCGGAATCGCTGGCATGCAGCATAAAGTAAAGACTAATCTGAACCGGCCGGACCGAAAGCGCTCCGAAGTCTTGAACAGGAATGACACCAAATGAATTTGACGGTCTTTGGAATTGGTTATGTCGGTCTCGTGCAGGCGGCGGTGCTTGCCGAAGTTGGACACCAGGTGGTGTGCGTCGACATCGACGTGAAAAAGGTCGAGCGGCTCAATCAGGGCCTCATCCCGATTTTCGAGCCCGGGCTCGAAAACCTCGTCAAGGAGAACCATGCGGCCGGCCGCATCAAGTTCACCACCGATGCCGCGGCCGCCGTCAAGCATGGCCAAATCCAGATGATCGCCGTCGGCACGCCTCCGGGCGAGGATGGTTCGGCCGACCTCAAATATGTGCTGGCCGTTGCCGAGGCCATCGGCCGGGAGATGGACGCGCCCAAGATCGTCGTGGGTAAGTCGACCGTGCCGGTCGGCACCTGCGAAAAGATAAAGGCCAAGATCGCCGCGACGCTGAAGGCGCGGGGCCGCGAGGATCTGACTTTCGACGTCGCCTCCAATCCGGAATTCCTCAAGGAGGGCTCCGCGGTGGCCGACTGCATGAAGCCCGACCGCATTATCGTCGGCACCGGCAGTGAGGATACCGAGACGGTGATGCGTGAGCTTTACGCTCCATTCAACCGCAACCACGAGAAGATGATCGTGATGGATGTGCGCAGCGCCGAGTTCACCAAATACGCGGCTAATTGCATGCTGGCGACCAAGATCAGCTTTATGAACGAAATGGCGAATCTGGCCGAGGAGCTGGGTGCCGACATCGAGGAGGTCCGCAGGGGCATCGGCAGCGATCCGCGCATCGGCTATCACTTCATCTATCCGGGCCTCGGCTATGGCGGCTCATGCTTCCCCAAGGACGTGCGCGCCCTGATCAAGACCGCGGAAGGCGTCAAGTTCGATGCCAAGCTGCTGCGCGCGGTCGAGGAACGCAACAATGAACAGAAGTCGGTCCTGTTCGACAAGGTGAACCGCTATTTCGAGGGCAATCTGAAGGGCAAGACCTTTGCGCTGTGGGGCCTGGCTTTCAAGCCCAATACCGACGACATGCGCGAGGCGCCGGCGCGTGTGTTGATGGAAGCGCTGTGGAAGGCCGGTGCCAAAGTGCAGGCTTACGATCCCGAGGCGATGCAGGAATGCCAGGCCATCTACGGACTGCGCGAGGATCTGCTCTTGTGCGGCACCAAGGAGGCAGCGCTGCGCGGCGCCGATGCTCTCATGATCGCCACCGAGTGGAAGAACTTCCAGGCGCCGTCGTTCGATGCGATGAAGGATGCGCTGATCACGCCGATCATCTTCGACGGCCGAAATCTCTACGACCCGAAGGTCATCGCTCGCTACGGCATCGAATATCACAGCATCGGCAGGATGGCGGCGTGAGACCATGCGGGAAAGGCCGGTGACAAGGCCGGCTCGGACATCAAGGACGATCACGAGGGCGCCGATGAACGCGCTCGTGTCAGCAAGGGGTCTTATCTGATGGTGTTGGGCATCAGGCCGGAACAGATCGCCAACGAACATTTTGATCTTGTCGCTGTCGGTTCCGGTTTCGGTTCGGCCTTCTTCCTGCATGCGTTCGCCAAGCAGCGAAAGGCGCGCATTCTGGTTCTGGAATGGGGCCGGCACAACACGCATGAATGGCAGCTCGAGCAGAACGTCAACACCGACATCGAGGACGAGACCACCTACAAGACCAACTCCGACAAGCCGTGGAACTACACCATCGGATTGGGTGGCGGGACGAATTGCTGGTTCGCGCAGACGCCGCGCTTTCATCCGAACGACTTCAGGCTGAAAAGCCTCTACGGGGTCGGCAACGACTGGCCGATCAGCTATGACGAGCTCGAGCCGTTCTACTGCGATGCAGAGGACGTCATGTCGATCTCAGGCGACCCCGACATGGCGGCGATGATGCCGCGTTCCAGGCCGTTTCCCCAACCACCGCATCGCATGTCGACGCCGGACCGGATGATGAAAGCGGCGCAGCCGGACCAGCATTTTGTCGTGCCGACAGCCAGGGCGCGGGTGCCGACCGCGCAGCGGTCTTCGTGCTGCGCCAATTTGCGATGCGGGTTATGCCCGGTCGACGCGAAGTTCACCGCCAACAACGGCCTGATGCACGTCTTCGAGCATCCCGACGTTTCGGTCTGCCTTGGCGCTGAAGTGCGCCGGCTCGACCATGTCGGCGGATCGGTCCGTTCGGTCGCATTCGTTCATGAGGGCAAGGAGTATTCGGTCAGGGGCGATCTTTTCATTCTGGGCGCCAATGCCATCCAGAGCCCGGCGATAATGTTGCGGTCGGGCCTATCGGGCGAATTCGTCGGGCGCGGCCTGCACGAATCCTACGGATGGAACTTCGAAGCCTATCTCGACGGTGTCGACAATTTCGACGGAAGCACCATCACCACCGGCTTGAATTTCGGCCTTTATGACGGCCCTCACAGATCAGACCATGCGGCGGCGCTGGTCTATTTCGAAAACCGCTGGCAACACGGGATGCGCCCCGAAAAGGGACGTGTCCGTCAGACGCTTCCCCTCATCATTGTCACCGAAGACCTGCTCGACCCGGAGAATCTCGTGGTCCTGGACGAGGATGAAAACGCCTTCGTCAGTTTCAATGGGGCATCCGACTACGCGGTCAAGGGCATGGCGCGGGCAAAGGAGAAATTGCCGGCGCTTCTGGCTCCGCTGCCGGTCGAAGAGATTTTCGATCGCGGCATCCGGCGGACCGAGTCGCACGTCCAGGGCACGTTGAGGATGGGCGTGAGCCCGGCGGATTCGGTTGTCGACCGCGACATGATCCACCATCGGCTCAGGAACCTTGTTGTCGTCGGCTCGAGCACATATCCAAGCTGCTCCTGTGCGAACCCGAGCCTGACCGCGGCAGCCCTCTCCTTGCGGGCGGCGAGCCGGATAGCGGGAAAGGAAATGGCCGGATGATCAAGCTTTCGCGACGCGCGGCACTGGCCATCATGGCTGGCGGAGTTGCTTCGACCGGCATCGCCTACGCCGCCGTTTCCTCGCTTTCGGATGAGGACCTGGTGCGCGTCACGCTCGAAAGATATTTCGGCAGGCTGAACATGCGCATCGAGCATATGCAGCAGTTCGTTTTGGAGTTCCAAAAGCGGAATCCCTGGATATTTCCAAACGAAAAGCTGGGCGATGCGGTCACTCTGCTTGAGGCGCTGAAATTGGGCGCCGCCCGCCGGTTGCTGCCCGAACGGAAAAAAGAGGATCTGGGGCATTTCGACCGCTGGGTCATTGCCGAGTTCCATATGCTGACCGACTACGCCCGGCGCAGTTCGCCAACCGACCCGATCCGATTCACCGGATGGCAGCCATGCACCAATCCGTTCGCCAATTTAGAGATGCAGCAGGGTGCCTGAAGGCGGGTTGCAGTCACCATCCGTAAACAAGCGATCCGTCATCGTCCGTAAACTTGAGAATGCGACAGGAGCCGAAACCATGAAAGTGCTTTTTGCAGGCGGCAACGGTTACACGCCCCAGTTCAGCGGCGGTGTCCAGTCCAGCACTCATCATCTTGCCGAGCAGCTGCTCGAGCGCGGACATGAGGCGTCGGTGCTCGCCGCGCTGTTCGGCCAGGGCGTCTTCGGCTACAAGGCGCGCGCCAAGATGAAGCTTCTGAGGCAGCGAGCGGTCATCGACAGCTATCCGGGCTATCCGGTCGTGCGGGCTTGGTTTCCCTGGGAGGCGGCGGGTTTTGCCGTCGAAAAGCTGAGGCCGGACGTCGCCGTGGTCCAGTGCCACAAGTCGGTTCCGATCGGCAAGGCGCTGCAGGCCGAAGGCGTACCGCTGGTCGTGTATCTGAGGAATGTCGAGTTTCATGAATTGGGCGGCGATCTGCGCGAGCTGCATTCGGCGCTTTACATCGCCAATTCCGAGTTCACGGCGCGCTCCTACAAGGCAAAATTCGATATCGATTCGACGGTTATACCGCCGACCATCAATCCCGCACTCTACAGCACGCCGACGACGGGTGCGTTTGTCACGCTGATCAACCCCTATGAGGAAAAAGGTTTCGAGCTTGCGGTGCGCATCGCCGCCGCCTGCTCCGAAATCCCGTTCCTGTTCGTCGAAAGCTGGAAGCTCGATGACGATCATCGGGCCCGGATCGAGCAGACGATCGCGCCGCTCGGCAACGTCACGCTGGAGAGCCGGACCAGCGATATGAAGACGGTCTATGGCCGCACGAAAATCCTGCTCGCACCCAGCAAATGGGAAGAGGCCTGGGGCCGAGTGGCGTCGGAAGCGCATTGCAGCGGCATTCCCGTCGTCGGCTCGCGTCGTGGTGGCCTGCCCGAAGCGGTCGGCTCCGGTGGCGTGGTGCTGGACTACGACGCCCCACTCGCCGACTGGGTGGCAGTGGTCAGGCGTCTGTGGACCGACAGCCAGGAATATCGGCGGCTTTCCGCGGCGGCGCGTGCATTCTCCGAGCGCCCGGAACTCGATCCGGCGAGTCAGTTCGCGACCTTCTTCTCGATGCTAGAGAGGGCGACACGACAGCCTTCGCGGCAAGCCGCCTAATGCATGTCGCCCAAAAGTGCGTAGCGGTTTTGGGACAACGACTGCATAAAACAAACCTTAAAGCGCGTCGCGTGACGCGCTTTAAGTCCCGAAACCAGGTTCAGGCCGGTCGTTTGACCCGGCTCTTGAGCGTCTCGTAGCCGCGTTCGCCAAGCAGCGTGCGCGCGACGGTCTTGATCGCCGTCTTGCGCCCGTCGGGCGAACTGATCTCCTGCAATCTGTCCGGAAGGTTGCGTGCCGTCTGTCGAAGTGCCGGAAGCGACAACGTGTCGGGATAATTTATCACATGCGTTTCCACGCACAGCACCGGTTTGCCGGAAAGCTTGGCGATTTTTAGCGCCTGCTGGTGCTCGCTTTCGATGAACAGGATGGCATCGGATTTGCGGTAGAAATCGGCCTTGAAACTGCCATGCACGCCAAGCCGTTGCCGTTCCGCCTTGCTCGGCAGGTCAAGCATGATCAGCTTGTCGTATTCGATGCCGTGCTTTGCGAGCCATGCTTCGGTAAGCGCGCGGTATCTCTCGAGCCGGCTGGTGACGAGCCAGCCGATCTTGCGGGTCGGGCCAAAGAGAGGCAGTGCTTCGCTCAGAAATTTCTCATAGGCCGGGCCGTCGTCGTTCTCTGCTTCGGTCGGATCCAGGCAGAGCACACCGTCGATGTCGACGCAGCATTGCGCGAGGAATTTGTGGTGCATGAAATTCCACTGGAACATCCTTGGATGCGGCACGACTTCCAAGACGATGTCGGTTTCCTCGTGCTGTGGCAGCAGGCCGAACACAGCGGCAAAGGTGAAATCCGCCTTGATGCCGGCGGCCTCTACGCGGCTGCGTGCCTCGCGCATGGCGGCGCCGCCGCTGACGCTGTCGTCGATCACCAGAACCTTGCGCATGTCGGAAGCCTGCCGGTCGAGCGCGGCCCGGCGTTTGGTGACCCCCGAAGTATAGATCTTTCCGGCAAGGAAACTGTCTAGATCGGTCATAGGGATGTTCACCGTCAGGCTGAGCAGCGTGGCGGCGAGAATGCCGCTTCGGGGAACACCGACCACCAGGTCGATATCGCGCGGCAACCGGTGAAGGTTCCTGACAATGGCATCGTTCATGTCGGAGATCGATCGGTAGTGCATGGGATCAGGCCTGGTCCTCGTATGGATGTCCGTGCAAGTTACTTCGCCTCGCTTGGTGCCGCCGTGGGCGCCCGTGCCGGCAGGAGCTTCAGTGCCTCCCGAAACGCCTCGCGGCCGGAAGCAAACGCTAGGGCGACCACGATGGTGATTATGTAGGATAGCACCACCGCGCTTGCCATGGCGAGGATGTGCTGTTGCGGCAGCAGCGGCTTGGCGAACCAGATAGCGGCAAGCGCCAGATGTGCACCAAGCACGAAGGGCGTTGCCGCGCGAAGAATATGGCTTGCCCGCAGCGGCCCGGTCTTGCCGATATAGAGCCACAGGAAAGGCGTTCTGAGATACTCGCTGACTGCATAGGCGATCGCCACGCCCAGCGCGCCATAGGGCAGGCCGACGATGAAGGCCAGCACCGAGGTCAAGGCTGTTATGATGCCCCAGCGCATAAAATCGCCCGAGCGGCCCTGGCTGATGAAAAGCCATCCCGCCGGGTTGTTGAGCGGCTGCAGCAGCCCGGCAAAACCGAGCGCCAGGAAGATGCTGGAACTCTGCCGCCACTGCTCGCCGAGCACGAACGGTATCAGCACGTCGGCCATGGCGGTGGCGAAGGCGACACCTGGAAGTGCAACCAGCAAGATCAGCGGCATGACGCGAAGATAGGCGCTGCGGTAGCGGTCCGGCTCGTCCTTCAGCCTGGAAAGAGCCGGCACCATGACCTTCGACAGCGGGTTGGTGATCTGGCTCAGCGGAAACAGAAGCAGCTTGTAGGCGCGGTCATAGAGCCCAAGCTGCGCTTCGCCCCAGTATTTTCCGATCAGCACATTGTCGAGATTTCGGGCAAAGAAGTTGGCGAAGTTGAATCCGGTGATGCCGGCGCCGAAATTGATCAGCTCGCTGATGCCGCCAACCTTGCGCGGCAGGCTGGGGCGCCATCGCGAGCTTGCCCAGAAGCAAGTCGTGGGCAGCACGGCTGCTGTCAGCGTGCCAGCAAAAAGCGCCCAGTAGGAACGGTCGATGAAAGTCCAGGCGATCGACACGACGAGGCCGGCGATGGCACTTGCGACGTCGATGATGGCCAGGCGGGCGAACTGCATGCGGCGTGTCAGCAGCGCCAGATGCTGGGCGCCGAGCCCATAGGCTATGATCTGCAGCCCGAGCGCGGCCACCAGATCTGCCACCCGCGGCTCGCCGTAGAAGGCGGCGACCAGAGGCGCCGCGCCGACGAGCACGCAAGCGAGTAACACGCTGACCGCGACATTGATCCAGAAAAGGTAATTGATCTCTTCATGCTTGATTCCGCTTTTCTGGATCGTCGCCTGGGTTAGGCCAAAGTCCTGGAACAGCGCGATGAAGGCAAGCACCGGCGCACACATTGCCACCACACCGAAGTCGTGCGGCGACAGCAGGCGCGACAGCACGATGACGGAGGCGACCTGCGTCGCGACCCGCACCGATTGCGACAAAGCCGTGACGATAGCGCCGCGTCCGACCGATCTTCGGAGAGAGCCCTCTGGCGGATCGAATGCATTGGCTTGCAAATTCAGGATCCCTGATTTTTGTGCCGGTCCCAATATCCGACCCATGGCCGATGCCACCATCAAACTACGGCATTAATTTTGCAGTGCAACAAAAAACATGGATTCCTGCCCCGCTGCACCAAAAATGTTGCGATGCAGCAAAAGCTGTACTAGGGTTTTTCCGGGCGGGCCAACAGCGGTCGAGTTTTCATGCTGCATGTCTTGTACTTGGTACACGACGTCTCCGATCCGGCAGTGCGCCGGCGGATCATAATGCTCAAGGCAGGCGGCGCCCAGGTCACGCTGGCGGGCTTCCGTCGGACTGTAAGCCCGATCGCGGATGTCGAGGGCTTGCGGCCGATCGATCTTGGCGCGACGCGCGACGGCCGATTCGCCCAGCGTCTGGCAGCAGTCACAAAGGCGGCGGTCTCGATCGGTTCGAAACTAGGTTCGATGCCAAGACCCGACCTCATCGTCGCACGCAATCTGGAAATGCTGGCGCTTGCCCGGCGTGCCAGATCGGCGTTCCAGGCAACGGTGCCGATCGTCTATGAGTGTCTCGACATCCATCGTCTGATGCTTCGCGACGACTTTCTGGGCAGGGCCATGCGCGGCGCGGAACGCTATCTGGCCAGGGATGTAAAGCTGCTGGTCACCAGTTCGCCGGCCTTCATCGCCAATTATTTCAAGCCATTCGGGCAGATTGCTGCGCCGGTCGAACTGCTCGAAAACAAATATTTCGAGATTGCCGCGGTTTCGCTGGATGATCGCACAGCGGTGGAGGCCCCCACCCCTCCGCCTTGGCGGATCGGCTGGTTCGGCGCACTCCGATGCCGCCGCTCCCTAGAGCTTCTGGCCGAATTTTCCCGACGGCTCGAGGGCCGCTTCGAAATCATCCTCAGAGGCCGTCCGGCGCTTTCCGAATTTCCGGATTTTCACGGTTTCGTTGAATCCGAGCCCTGGCTCTCGTTCGGCGGGCCCTATCGGAATCCCGAGGATATGGCTACGATCTACCGTGAGGTCCATTTTTCCTGGGCCATCGATTTTTTCGAGCAGGGGCTGAATTCCGAATGGCTGCTGCCCAACCGCCTCTACGAGGGCTGCCGCTTCGGCGCCGTGCCGATCTCGATGGGCAACACCGAAACTGGCCGGTTCCTCGACCGGCAGGGGATCGGCGTTCTTTTGCCTCAAGCCACTCCCGAGGCACTCGAAGCCGCCCTGGGCGAACTGGAGGAGCATCGTTTCGGGAAATTGCGGGCGCGTGTTCTTGCCCGCAATCCGCGAACCTGGAGCCACGACCGCAGCGATTGCCGGGCGCTCGTCGAGAAGCTTCGCAGGTTGACGGCCGTGCCCGATTCATATGCTGCCAAGGCACTGGCTTAGGATGGCGTTGGATGGACATGGGCCAATGATGCAGACCAAAATTCTTCCGTCCGGCCTCATCGTGATTCCGTGCCTGAACGAAGCGTCTCACATCGGCGCGCTTGTTCACGAGCTTCGCCCGGCGGCCGAGAGGCTCGGTGCCCGGATCATCGTTGCCGATGGCGGCAGCAGGGACGGCACAAGGGCGATCGTCGAGGAGATCGCCGGCAAGGATCCGCGGATCATCCTTCTTCACAACGAAAAGCGCCTCCAGAGTGCGGCGATCAATCTCGCCGTGGCCAGTTATGGCGAAGGGGCTGAATATGTCATTCGCATCGACGCGCATGGCGGCTATTCCCCGGATTATTGCGATCGGCTGGTCGAGGAGGCGCGGATCACCGGCGCGGATTCGGTCGTCGTCTCCATGCTGACCAGCGGCAGCGGTATGGTGCAGAAAGCGGTGGCGGCTGCACAGAATTCCAAGCTCGGCACTGGCGGCTCCAAGCACCGGCATCTCTCAGTGGGAGAGTGGGTCGATCACGGCCACCATGCGCTGATGCGAATATCGGCCTTCAAGGCGGTGGGCGGCTATGACGAGACGTTCAGCCACAACGAGGATGCGGAACTCGACTACCGGCTGCGCAAGGCCGGTTACCGGATCTGGATGAGCGGCAAGACGCAAATGATCTATTACCCGCGCTCGTCGCTCGCCGACCTCTATTTCCAGTATCTCGGCTATGGCCGCGGCCGGGCAAAGAACATTCTCAAGCACCGCATGATACCGAAGGTCCGGCAGATGGTACCGCTTCTGGTGTTCCCAGTCGTCCTTCTCGCTGCTTTTTCCTTCGTGCATTGGCTGGCAATCACGCCGCTGCTGGTGTGGGCGTCGGTCTGCCTCGGCTATGGCGCGTGGACCGCGATCAGCCAGCGCACTCCGGACAGTGCGCTTGCCGGGATTTCGGCGATGGTCATGCATTTCGGCTGGTCCGTCGGCTTCTGGCTGCAACTGCTTGGACCCCGATCACAGCGTAGAGTGGCGTGATGGGTGTGGCCGAAAAAAACCGCAGCATTGACATCTGCGTCTGCACCTTTCGGCGGCCGGAGCTTGCTGACACGCTTCGCTCGATAGCCGCCCTTGACGTGCCTTCGGGATACGACATCCGCGTCATCGTGGCCGATAATGATGACGGCCCGACGGCAGAGCTGCTGGTGGCGACGTTGGCGGAGACGTTGAAGTTGCCGATCAGCTACCATCATTGCCCGGCGCGCAACATCTCGATCGCCCGCAACACCTGCCTCGACGCCAGCACGTCGGATTTCGTCGCCTTCCTCGACGACGACGAAACGGCATCGTCCAGATGGCTCGCCGAACTGGTGGCGACGGCGGAGGTGAGTGGCGCCGCCGCAGTGCTCGGGCCGGTGCGGGCGCGCTATCGGCCGGACGCGCCCGACTGGATGCGCCGCGGCGATTTCCACTCGACCCTGCCCGTCTGGGTGCGCGGCGAGATCCGTACCGGCTACACCTGCAACGTCCTGCTCAGGATGGGCGCCGACTGCCTCCGCGGCCGACGGTTCAGCCTGGCGCGTGGCCAGACCGGCGGCGAGGACACCGAATTCTTCGATCATATGGTCAAGGAAGGCGGCCGCATCGCCTTTTCGCCGCAGGCCTGGGTCGATGAAGTGGTGCCGCGCGCCAGGGCCGCATTCGACTGGCTCCGCCGCCGCCGGTTCCGCGCCGGGCAAACGCATGGGCACCTTCTGGGGCGCGACGCGAATGGGCTCGCGCTGGTGAGGCAAGTTGGTCTTGCCTCGGCAAAGGCCGTCTTTTGTTTCGCATCGGCAATCCCGGTCGCCATCAATCCCGTGCGCAGGAACCGCAGCGTGCTGCGCGGCGTCATGCATGTCGGCGTCGTGAGCGGTCTCGTCGGTGTGCGTGAAATCCGCCAGTACGGCCTGCCCTCGCCGCAGGAAGGGGGCAAGCATGCAGCCTGACGTCACCTTTGTCATTGCCGCCTACAATGCGGAACTGACCATCGAGCGGGCGATCGCCAGCGCCATCGCCCAGCGCGATGTCAGCGTCGAAATCATCGTCGTCGACGACCAGTCGCGCGACCGGACGCTCGCTCTGGCGCGATCCTACCCCCAAGACATCGTACGCGTTGTCGCACTTGAGCAAAACCGTGGTCCCGGCGGCGCCAGGAATGCCGGCCTTGAGCTTGCCCGCGGCAGGTGGGTCGCGGTCCTCGATTCCGATGACGCGGTCTATCCCGGGCGAGTCTGCACCATGATTGACCGTGCGGAGAAAGCGGGCGCCGAGATCGCGGTCGACAATCTCCAGGTCGTTCGCGAGGACGGCGTTGCCGAAGAGACGATGTTCCCGGCCGACTACCTGGAGGGGCTCGGTGAAATCTCGCTGGCGGACTATATCGCCGGCAACGTGGTCTTCGAATCCAGGTTCAATCTCGGCTATCTCAAACCGATTTTCCAGCGACGCTTCCTGAGCGAAAACGGGCTTCGCTATGACGAAGGCCTGATCATCGGAGAAGATTACATCCTGCTGGCCAGTGCTCTGGCCAAGGGCGGCAAATGCGTGGTCGAGCCGACGACCGGCTATGTCTACCACATCCGGACCGGCTCCATTTCCCGCGTGCTTGAACTTCATCACGTCGAGGCGATGCGCAAGGCCGACCTCGTTTTCGCCAGGACCCATTCGATGGACGCAGCCGCCGAGGCCGCTTTCGCGAGGCGCACGCGCAGCCTGCGCAAGGCGGCGTCTTTCCTTTCGTTGGTCCAGCACATCAAGGCCCGATCCCCCCTCAAGGCGGTGTGGACGGTGCTCAGCGATCCGGCGGCGGTTCGGCATATGGGAATGCCGATCGCCGTTCGGCTGCGAAGGGTGGCGGCGCAATTTGCCGCGGGTGCGGGGGAGGTGAAGGGTGCAGGCAGCTGAAAAACAGTTTGGCGGCCTGCGACAGGTTGAAGTGATCTCCTCAGAAGGAATATGCAATGAAGAAAGTCAGGAAGGCAGTCATACCGGTAGCGGGGCTTGGAACGCGATTCCTGCCGGCGACCAAATCGATGCCGAAGGAAATGCTGCCGGTCGTCGACAGGCCTGTCGTGCAATACGCGGTGGACGAGGCGTTCGAAGCCGGCATCGAGCACATTGTCTTCGTGACGGGCCGCAACAAGGCGGTCATTGAGGATTATTTCGATCTGCATCCCGAACTGGTCGGGACCTTGGAGCAGACCGGCAAGACGGCTCAGCTTCAGGCGCTCGAAAGCCTGCTTCCCGTGGCTGGCGCGACGAGCTTCATCCGGCAGCAGTCGCCGCAAGGTCTCGGCCATGCGGTATGGTGCGCCCGGGAGGTCATCGGCGATGAGCCTTTTGCGTTGCTGTTGCCGGACATGGTGTCCTTCGGCGGGCGCGGATGTCTCGCCGAAATTGCCGACCTCTATGCGCAGACCGGTGGAAACGTTATCGCTGTCGAGCGCTGTGATCCGACCGAGACCAGCAAATATGGCATTGTCGGCTGCGGCGCGGATGTCGGCTCGGGTTTCGAGGTCACCGCCATGGTCGAAAAGCCGGCTCCGGCCAATGCGCCGTCGAACTACTACATCAACGGCCGCTACATCCTGCAGCCCGAGATCTTCGCGCTGCTCGGCAATCAGCAGCGCGGCGCCGGCAACGAGATTCAGCTGACCGACGCCATGGTCCGCCTTGCGCAGAGCCAGGCTTTCTTCGCCCAGCCCTTCAACGGTCGAATGTTCGACTGCGGCTCGAAGGAGGGGTTCATCCAGGCCAATGTCGCATTCGCGCTGGCGCGTGACGACATGAAGGGGTCGATCTTCGAGATGCTTCAGGAGTTCGTCCGGTCGCATGAGCGCCGGGTGGAAGCCGCATAAAGCCCATTATTTGGGAGCATTAGCAAATGGATGATGACGCAAGACACGCCGGTATGTTTTGCTGCCCAGGTCTCGCGGTGTCTGGCATGAAGCTTGCATCGTAGATATGCTGATGCTCTCGATTTTGCTCTAGCGTCTGCAACTTGAGCATCGGACCCAAAGTGGAGACCGGTTTTGGGAAAATCCGATGTTCGACAAAAATAGAGCGGCGGCACAGTTCGACTTGAGAGACCGCCGCTCTAGGTACAAACTAGAATTGGACCGAAGATGAATTATGCCAATTTTCCTCTCGACAAGAGGAAGCCATTGCCGAGTTCGGACGCAGTCAGCGCCGAAGACTTTATCGATGTCGAGCGCTTGCTCGGCATGGCAGCAAGGCAGGCAAAGGTTGTTGCGGCATGCGCCGCCATCGGACTTTTTCTGGGCGTGCTCTATTTGCAGACCACGCCTCCCACCTATATGGCAATGAGCCGCGTGCTGATCGACGAAGGCTTGAACAAGGTCGTTGATGAGGTCTCGGCGGCGTCGGTGAGCATGCAGACCGACTCCGCCATTTTGAGCCAGATTGAAATTCTCCACTCGGCGAGGCTGGCGGCGGTGGTCGTCGACAAGCAGAAGCTCGATCAGAACGACGCTTTCATGGACCCTCCGACGTCGGCCGTGTCGAAAGCTGCCGATTTTGTGCGCGGCGTGGTCCGGTATTTCCGTCCCAGTCCCGCCGTGGGTACTACCGACGTTACTCAGCTTGATCCGGCGACGCGTGACGCGATGATTGCGTCGTCACGCCGCGATTACGCTATCCTCAAACTGCAAAACGAGGTGCAAGCCGAGCGCATCGGTCGAAGCTATGTGATCTCCATCGCCTACCAGGCGACGGACCCCGCTCTTGCGACCGCGGTCACCAAAGCCTATGCCGACGCCTATCTCGCGGATCAGCTCGATGCGAGCTTCGATGCGACCGAGCGGGCGGCGGTCTGGCTGCAAGGCCGGCTGACGGAGCTTCGCGAAAGTTCCCAGGCAGCGGCGCTCGCCGTCGAGAAGTTCAGGGCCGAACATGGGCTGGCCGTCGATGACGGCCAGTTGATCAGTGACAAGCAACTGTCGGACCTCAATGGCCAGCTCATTGAGGCGCAGGCCGATACCGCCCGCGCCAGCGCCCGTTACCAGCAATACAAGTCGATCGTCGAAAGCGGTTCGGACAACGCATTCAGGGACGCCGCCATATCCGCCGACCAGCCGAGCAACTCGGTCATTTCAACGCTCAAGACCCGCTATCTCACTGTCGCCAAGCGGCAGCAGGATATCGAAGCCAATTTCGGGGCTGAGCATCCCCAGGCGGTCGCACTTGCCAAGGAAAAGGCCGACATTTCGGCGCAGATTTTCGGCGAGCTGAAGCAATTGACCGAAAGCTACCGCAACGAATACGAAGTCGCTCTCGCACGCGAGACGGCGCTCCGCGCAAATGTCGCGCTAGCGGCTGGCAAGAGTTCCATCGA
The DNA here is from genome assembly GCF_055901575.1 of Mesorhizobium sp. WSM4842. Taxonomy (NCBI): domain Bacteria; kingdom Pseudomonadati; phylum Pseudomonadota; class Alphaproteobacteria; order Hyphomicrobiales; family Phyllobacteriaceae; genus Mesorhizobium; species Mesorhizobium sp. WSM4842. The sequence continues at coordinate 326,187 of NZ_CM148372.1, read as the reverse complement.
CAACCAGTCGAAGGTCAAGCTGCGCGAATTGGAGCAGAAGGCAACCGCGCTGTCGACGCTCTATCAGACGTTCCTTGGCCGCTACGAGGAAGCGTCCCAGCAGCAATCCTTCCCGGTCGGCAAGATCCGCGTCATCTCCGACGCGACGCTGCCGAAGTCCGCGGCAACCCCGCGCATGTCCATAGTGCTGGGACTTTCGCTTGTTCTTGGCATGATGATGGGAGCCGGGGTTGGCGGCCTGAATGAATTCAGGGAACGGTTCTTCAGGACCGGCGAAGACGTTCGCGATCGCGTCGGCCTCAAATTCCTCGGCTACCTGCCGATCATCGGCAGCAAGGTCGTCAAGGATGACAGGCGCGATGACGGTCAGGCGGACCTCAAAACCGCTCACTCACCGTCGATCGCTGAAAGGCGCGCGCGCATGCGGGTGAGCATCGACGCTCCAGCATCGATGTTTTCCGAAACGCTCCGCAGCGCCAAGATTGCCTTCGACGTCGTGATGGAAGGGCAAGGCAGCCGGGTCATTGGCGTAGTCTCGGTCCTTCCCGGCGAGGGCAAGTCGACCGTGGCGGCGAATCTGGCCGGATTGCTTGCCGCCAACGGGTCGAAAACCCTGCTGGTGGACGGCGACCTGCGCAACCCCGGCCTCAGTCGCAGCCTTGGCATGGAGGCCGAGCAAGGCCTTATGGAAGCGGTGGTGAGTGGGCAGACCTGGCAGTCCGTCGGCAAGATCGACCGGCAGACGAAGCTGGCGATCGTCCCGGCCGTCCCGCGCGGTCATTTCTCGCACACTAGCGAGCTTCTGTCGTCGGCCGGAATGCGGCGTTTCATCGACAACGCCAAGGAAACCTTCGAATACATCATCGTCGACCTGCCGCCGCTCGGACCGGTGGTCGATGCCAAGGCCTTTGCCCCGCTTGCCGACGGCTTCGTGCTCGTGACCGAGTGGGGGCGCACGCCGCGTGCGATGGTGCAATCCATACTGAGCTCGGAATCCTATATCGCCAACAAGATCGTCGGCGTCGTCTTGAACAAAGTCGATTTGAAGAAGCTGGCGAAGTATGGATCGATCGGCGCCTCGGAAAAATTCTTCGACAGATATTCGAGCTACTATCTGGAAAAATCGGAAGCGCGGACGAAGGCAAACACCTGAGGCGGTATACAAGAACGAATGTTGAGCACGGCGTCGTCGTCCTGCGCGGCGAGACCGATACCGAGCCTGATGCTGGCGCATGAATGCCCTCGAACAGAGCATGATCGGCAGCCTTGCGCATGAAGCTGACTTGGTCGGCGGGAATGTCGCTTCTGGTGCTGGTCGATCTCCTCGCTTGACCCGAGAGGTCGCCGAACCGCGCCGGGTCGACACGGTTGGAAAAAGGGCTCACCACTGCAGAAGATGATCCACGATAGAAAATAATTCTCGCTTGGGAAGTCGCGTCGTCATGCCGCAAAAGCGTGGACACCAATTTTCGCGCCGCACGTTCACAGCAGGACTTTGCAGCCAGGAACCGGCGTGACACGCCGGCGCGGTTACGCGGCCTTGAGCCGATAGCGGAAGATGGTGTGGTCGAGCAGAAGCCGGATTCGCGGTTCGGCCTCGATCGCAATCAGCCAGCTCGCGGCGATCATGGTCGCGCCGACGATGACCACCGAAAGCAGGTATGGCACTCCCGCGCGCATCAAGGCCCCGAGAATAGCCGCGCCGACGACATTATGGATCAGATAGAGAGGGTAGGTCATCAGCCCGATCCGACGCCAGCCGCGCCAGGACAGGTCGAGCCGTAACGACCACGCCATCAGCGCCATGGCAGCGAGAAACAGGACGATCGGCGGCGCGTAGGGCATCGCGGCTTCGACCTTGATGCTGCGGACGTCGACAGCACTGACGATCTGCAGCACGCCGCCGGCCACGAACAAGGCGCAGAAAACAAGGCGGGCGGGCGTCACTGCCTTGAAACGCATCAGCCAGAGCAGCACACCTGTCGCGAAAAAACATCCGTGATGCACCAGGAGCAGGTCGAGCCAGCGCGCCTCGGCAAGGTCCGACCAGTCGAATGGATAATACAGGCACCAAAAAAGCGTGCTGATCGCGCCGAGCGCAACTGCCACCGCTTCCATCAGATCGAAGCGGCCGAGCCGCAGCAGGATCCAGACGACGGCATAAAAGGCGATCTCGATGCCGAGCGTCCAGTAGACGCTGTCGACCCAGGGGTTGAACGGAACGAACAAGGCGGTGCGCAAGAGCCTGGTGACAGCGTCCGTCGGCCAACTGAGATCGACGAAAAGCAGCACCATCACGGTGACTGGCGCGCAGATCCAGACGGCCGGCGCCAATCGTTTCACCCTTGCCTCGAAAAACCGCAGCGGTGTCGAATGCTCGGCGCTGAAGGCGATGACGAAGCCGCTGATGACGAAGAATATCTGGACGCCGACCCATCCGAATTGGACCAGCCCGCCTATTTCCGGATGGGTCGGGATGCCGCCCGTCGCGCGCGCCGAAACGCCCTCCGGGAACGCCCACACCCAGAAGCCGTAGTGGTAGAACATCACGAGGACGGCGGCGAGAAAACGCAGGATGTCGATGCCGCCGAATGTGGTTTTTTGCTGAGCCATGCCGTGCCTTCGGAATGGCCCCCCACGCAAAGTTTAAGGGCTATTGCTGCATTGCACAACAGACGATTGCAGTGCAGGATGAATTCGTGAATTCGTCCCACGCCGCGATCCGCCTGCCGCGCTCCGAAAGCAACTAAAGCCCGATGCCGCGCCCTTTGAGCGCCGCAGTGATCTCGTCGAGAATGGCCGGGTCGTCGATGGTCGCCGGCATCGTCCATCCTTCCTTGTCGGCAATCTTCTGCATGGTGCCGCGCAGGATTTTGCCGGAGCGCGTCTTTGGCAGGCGCTTGATCGTCACCACCGTCTTGAGGGCGGCGACCGGGCCGATCCGCTCGCGCACCAGGGTGACCACCTCGGCCTCGATGGCGCCGCTGTCACGCGCGACACCCGCATTCAGCACCACGAAGCCGAGCGGAACCTGGCCCTTCATCGCATCGGCGATGCCGATGACGGCGCATTCGGCAACGTCGGGATGCGCGGCCAGCACCTCCTCCATGGCGCCGGTCGACAGCCGGTGGCCGGCGACATTGATGATGTCGTCGGTCCGGGCCATGACGAACAAATAACCGTCCTCGTCCATCATGCCGGCATCCGCCGTTTTGTAGAAGCCGGGGAATTCGTCGAGATAGGCTTGGCGAAACCGGTCATCGGCATTCCACAGCGTCGGCAGGCAGCCGGCCGGCAGCGGCAGCTTGACGACGACATTGCCCAACGTGCCGCGCGGGACTTCGTGCCCGGCATCGTCGAGCACGCGAATGTCGTAGCCGGGCATCGGCACGCCGGGCGAGCCATATTTCATCGGCAGCAGGCCCAATCCGGCTGGGTTGATCGTCATCGGCGAGCCGGTCTCGGTCTGCCACCAATGGTCGATCACCGGCACGTTCAGTTTCTGCTCCGCCCATTTGATGGTTTCCGGATCGGCGCGCTCGCCGGCGAGGAACAGCGTGCGGAACTTCGACAGGTCGTATTTCGGAACGAATTCGCCCTTGGGGTCCTGTCCCTTGATGGCGCGGAAGGCGGTCGGCGCGGTGAACAGCGCGACGACTCCATGCTCGGCGATCACCCGCCAGTAGGTGCCGGCGTCCGGCGTGCCGACCGGCTTGCCCTCGAACAGGACGGTTGTGCAGCCATGCAGCAGCGGGCCGTAGACGATGTAGGAATGGCCGACCACCCAGCCGACGTCGGAAGCCGCCCAGAACACCTCGCCCGGCTTGACGCCGAACTCGTTCTCCATCGACCATTTCAGCGCAACCATGTGGCCGCCATTGTCGCGCACGATGCCCTTGGGCTGGCCGGTCGTTCCGGACGTGTAGATGATGTAGAGCGGATCAGTGGCGAGCACCGGAGCGCAGTCGACATTGGCGCCCGCGGCCCGCTCGCGGGCGACGGCGTCGGCATAGTCGATGTCATGGTTTTCCCTGAGCTCGCAGCGCAGTTGGTCGCGCTGCAGGATGAGGCAGGCCTCGGGCTTATGCCGCGACATCTCGATCGCCGTGTCGAGCAGCGGCTTGTAGGCAACGACGCGCCCCGGCTCCAGACCGCAAGAGGCGGAAATGATCAGCTTCGGCCTGGCGTCGTCGATGCGCGTGGCGAGCTCGTGCGAGGCAAAGCCGCCGAAAACGACCGAATGCACGGCGCCGATCCGGGCGCAGGCAAGCATGGCGAAGGCCGCTTCCGGCACCATCGGCATGTAGATGATGACTCGATCGCCTTTTTGGACGCCGCGGTTCTTCAGCACCGACGTCAGCGCGATCACCTCGCGTTTCAGTTCGGTATAGGTGAATTTCCTGATCGTGCCTGAAATCGCGCTGTCATGGATCAGCGCGGTCTGATCGGCGCGGCCACCCGCCACATGGCGGTCGACGGCGTTGAAGCAGGTGTTGCAGGAGGCGCCGCCAAACCAGCGCCCATAGACGCCGGCATTCGGATCGAAGACCGTGTCGAACGGTGAGAACCAGTCGATGGCTTTGGCCGCATCCGCCCAGAATTTTTCCGGGTCGCGTTTCCAGCCGTCATAGACCTCGTGGTAGCGTGACGCCATCCGGCTTACTCCCCAGGAATGTTTGCTGCCTTTGAAATAGCGTATGCTGTTTTTGCAAGCATGTGCAATTTCGTCGTTTGGCGTTCTCGCCTTGGTCGCAAATACCCGGCATGATGGTCTCGGGTCATAATTGCAGTCTGGTTCATAATTGGGGGCAAGTCGCAATGAAGTTGCGGTGCAAGGTTGGATCTGCCGTTTTGGCGGCGATGCTGTTGGTGGTCGCTTCCGCCGCTCAGGCCGGCGATGCGGCGGCACGGCGCATTATCGGCTTTTCGCCGGACGGTAGCTACTTCGCCTTCGAACAATACGGCACGCTCGATGCCGGCGCTTCGGATTCGGGCTGGTCGGAGATCGACATCATCGACACGCGCACCGATGAATTCGTCGGCGGTAAGCCGATCCGCATCATCGACGAAACCGAGGAGGCGACGCTCACTCTCGATCAGGCGAGGGCACAGGCTGCCGCGCAGGCGGCGCCGATCCTCGCCCGATATGCCATCGCGCCGCGCGGCGAGCGGACGGCTGTGGACAGGTTCACCTTTCCCGACGACATGGTCGCTTACCAAGACATTGCGCGCCTCGAGCAGGTTTCGCAGAAATCGCTTTCGCCGAGCTATGACGTGCTTGGCATCTCTAGCATCCAGCTCGACCAGATCCTGGCCGACAGCACGACGGATTGCTCGTCAAGCTTCGACGAGACGCAGCAAGGCGCCGCGACCGGCAAGGCGTTCGGTTTCCGCCTGACGCTGCAGGGACAGGATGGCAAGCCGTTCAAACTGCTGCATCAGGACAAGGCCGTGCCCGGCTCGAGGCATTGTCCGACTTCCTACAGCCTGTCGGAATCCTATGCATTCACCCCGGACGGCAAACCGGCTGTGCTTGCCGTGCTCGTGCAACGCTTCAGTCAGGGATTTGAAGGACGGGACCGCCGCTTTGTCGCAGTGACCGGCCAGGTGCGTTGAAAAGCGCCTGCTTGCGCTCAAATGCGGTTCTAAAGCGGCAGCGCCGCGAGCATGAGGCCGACACCGCCGGCGATCAGCAAGGCAGCGACCAGCGCCTTTCTGTGACGTTCGAAACCGGTCGGCGCCCGATCCCAATTGTAACGCATGTTCTGCCTCCAAAAACCCGCCGGATTTTCTTACCTTACCAAAGGTAAAGGAAAAGCAACATTGTGCCTAACTCCACCACACTGGCCTGACAATGCTCGGCATAGCGCATGACAGTGTTGTCACCGACTGTCTTTGGGATTCCCTGCAAAGGCCCGCTTCGCAGACCGAAGCGGGCTTTGCTTGACGGCCACTTCTTGTCGTAAGCCGCAGCGCGGCCTTGGCCGTGCTACATCCCCCGGCGTAGCGCAGCCGTATGTACCGGCGCGTCCCACAATGCGATCGTCTCGTCGTCGAGCATGGTCAGCGTGATCGAACAGCCGGCCATGTCGAGCGATGTCACATAGGACCCGACCAGTGAGCGAGTGACCGTCACGCCGTTTTTCTCGAAGATTTTCCGGGCACTGTTGTACATCAGGTAGAGCTCCATCAGCGGCGTGCCGCCGAAGCCGTTGACGAAAAGCAGCGCCGGGCCTTTTGCCCTGTCACCGAGATCGCCTGATATCGCCGCGCAGATCTCCTCGGCGATGGCGTCAGCGCTCTTCAACGCGTCGCGGCGGCGGCCTGGTTCGCCATGGATGCCGACGCCGAATTCCATCTCGCCGTCGCCGATATCGAAGGTCGGCTTGCCGGCGGCCGGCACGGTGCAACTGGTCAGCGCAACGCCCATAGAGCGCGTTGCGCCATTGACGCGCTCGCCGAGCGTCTTCAACGGCCTCAGTGCCATGCCATGCTCGGCTGCGGCACCGAGGATCTTCTCGACCACCAGCGTGCCGGCAACGCCGCGCCGGCCAGTGGTGTAGGAGGAGTTCTCGACCGCGACGTCGTCATTGGTCACCACTTGCATCACGCCTTCCGACATTTCGGCGGCCATCTCGAAATTCATTACATCGCCCTCGTAGTTCTTGACGATGAACAGGCAGCCGGCACCGGTGTTGACCGCTTCCGCGGCCGCCAGCATCTGGTCCGGCGTCGGCGAGGTGAACACCTGGCCGGGGCAGGCGGCATCCAGCATGCCATGCCCGACCAGCCCGCCATGCAGCGGTTCGTGGCCAGAGCCGCCGCCGGAGATCAGCGCCACCTTGCCGGGCTTGAGTGTCCTGCGGCGCACGAATTTATGCTCGTCGCCAAGCGCCAGTATGTCGGCATGGGCGGCAACGAAGCCATCGAGGCTTTCGGTCAGCACCGTGTCTAAAGAATTTAGAAACTTCTTCATGGCCGTCTCCTCCCGAAATAGCTGAACTTGGCGCGACTATGTCCCGCCCTTGCCGGCGATGCTGGTGATCTTCTGGATGAAATCGTTGACCGCCCGATCGAGCGCCGCATTCTGCTTGTCGTCGCCGAAATCGGGAACGATCAGCGAGACATGCCGCGTCTTGCGCATGCCTGATGCCACCGACATTTTCCCGGGATGCGCCTGATGGTAGGCGGCTAGAAAATGGTCGCGTTCGGCCGGGCTGAAATGGCAGACGGAGAAAATAGCCGGCAAATGTTTTGGCGGGATCGGGATCGAGTAGGCCGGGCTGGAAATCTGCGTGACGAAGCTGCGATGCTTGCCCAACGCGTCGGCGAGGCGCTGGCGCATCCCGGACGGGCGCTGGTCGAGGACCTGCGACAGGATCGTCTTATAGGCGCGGATCGCCTCTTCGGAGCCGGCTTCAGGTGTCTTGTCGGCCATGCCGGTGCCTAGATCGAAACGTCCGCAATGGCCGCCTTGGCCATTGCGAGCTGGGCGGGAACCACGGAAAGGTCGCACAGGCCGGCCTCAATCAGCGCCGGGATTGCCGCCGGATCGCCGCCGGCGTCGCCGCATAGGCTGACCGGAATCCTTTGCACGCGGCCGAACGCCGCAACCGAGGCGATCAGCCGAAGCACGGCCGGATGCCTGATCGAATTGAGATGCGCAACCAACGCGTTGTCGCGCGCGGCCGCCATCACATACTGCGTAAGGTCGTTCGAGCCGATCGAGAAGAAGGCGACCTCGGTAAAAGCCTCAGGAGCGATCGCCACCGACGGCACCTCGACCATGATGCCAAGCGGCGGCATTTTTTGCGCGACGCCGCGCGCGGTAAGCGCGGCCTGCTCTTCCGCGAAGAGCGCGGCGGCACGTTCATATTCGTCCCTAACGGCGACCATCGGGAACATCACCTTCAGATTGCCATGCACGGCGGCGCGCAGCAGCGCCCTGATCTGCAGCCGAAAGACCTCCGGTCTTGCCAGCGACAGCCTGATGCCGCGCAGGCCAAGGAACGGATTAGTTTCCGCCACGGTGAAGCCTGGCACCGGCTTGTCGCCGCCGGCGTCGACGGTGCGAATGGTCACCGGTCTGCCTTCAGCCCATTCGAGCACCTTGCGGTAGGCGCGATACTGCGTTTCCTCGTCCGGCAGCGCTTTGCCGAACAGGAACTCGGTTCGCATCAGCCCGACGCCGTCGCAGGTCGAGACATCGATGTTGTCGACATCGGACGGATCGGCGATGTTGACCTGCACCCGCACCGCCGTGCCGGCTTTCGTCACCGCCGGCCGGGCCAAAAAAGTTTCCGCCCTGTCGCGACGCGCCGCGAAAGACGACGATGATCGCCGGAACGCCTCGACCTCTGCCCTTGATGGCGCCAATATGATGCCGCCATGCTCGGCATCAAGCAGGGCGACGCCGGCAAGAAGAGCCGGCGAAGCACCGAGCCCGACTGCCCCAAGCCCCACGACCATCGGCACGCCGCGCGAGCGCGCCAGCATGGCGACATGGCTGGCGGCACTGCCCGCTTTCAGCGCAATACCGCCGCCGGAACTCCAGTCGGTTTCGAGAAAGCGCGTTGGCGCGATGTCCTCGCCGTAGAAGATAGCTCCTGCCGGCGCCGCAGGGTCGCTGTCCTCGGTCAGTGCGCGCAGCACCTGGTCTCTGATGTCGCGCATGTCGGCGGCGCGCGCCCGGAAATAATCCTGGTCTGACGTTTCGTAGCCTACAATTTCGGCGTCGAGCGCCTGCCGCCAGGCCACATCGGCCGGCTGGCCGGCGGCAATCGCGGCAAAGGCCGGGCCGGTCAGCGCATCGTCATCCAGCATGGCGAGCTGGAATTCGAGAATGTCGGCGGCGTCGCCCTTGGTCGCTTCGATGAGCGTCGCAAGCCGGCCTGTCGCTGCCTTGATTGCCGTTTCGAGCGCGAGCCTCTCATCCGCGGCGGTCGCCTTACGGCCATAGCGCGCGACAACCGGATCGAGGTTGAACAGCGGCCCTTCGGCATAGCCGGCCGAAGCCGAAATCCCCTGCAGCCTAAGCGGTTCGGGCATGGTCCACGCCCTCGTCGAAATCGCGCCGCACCAGCTCGACCAGCGCGCCGACCGCCTCGCCGGCGCCGTCACCCCTCGCTCGGATATGCAGGACCGTGCCTTTCGGCGCCTTGGCCGCCATCACCTTGACGATGCTCTTGGCGTCGAGCCACGGCCCGTTCGCGGCGAGCGCCACTTCGACCTCAGCCGAAAATCTCTTGGCCAGCTTGGTGAACTTCACCGAAGGGCGCGCATGCAGGCCGACCTCATGGGTGATCAGAACGGTGGCTTCGGCGGATGCGGACATGCTGTCAAAATTCCTGTTCATTCACGATGGCGACAATTCGTGTGCTGTCGCCACCACTTCCCTGAGCGAAGCGCCGCCGGACGCCTCCGTCGCCGCCATCACCGCGCCCTCGACGATCGGCGCATTGCAGACGATGATCTTGTGCGCGCGCGGCTCGCCGATCATCTCGACCGCCATCTCGCTGTTGGTCTCGGCGCCGCCGAGATCGACAAGTATGGCGACACCCGCCTCCGACCAGGCCTTGTCGATCGCGCCCATGATCGCCTCGACATTGGTTCCCAGCCCGCCATGGCCGTTTCCGCCGCACCATGCAAGCGGCACTTCGTCGCCGACCATCTGGCGCACCATGTCGGCCGTGCCCTCGGCGACCAGCGGTGAATGCGATACGATAACGATGCCGACATTGCTCATGCGTGCCCCTTGATGGTCTCAGTGACAGCCCGCACCAGAAGCGCGACCGAGCGCCCGCCGGCATCCATATGGCCGATCGAGCGGTCGCCGAGAAACGAAGCGCGTCCGCGCAACGCCTTCATTGGCACGGTGGCATCGGCCGCACTGTCCGCGACATCGGCGATTTCCGCCTCGGTTTTTCCCTGCAGCAGGGCGTCATGCACTGGCTGCAGCACGTCGAGCATGGTCTTTTGCCCGACCTGCGACTTGCCCCTGGCTGCCACCGCCTCGATTGCCTTACCGAAAGCCATAGCCAGGTTGGCGCGATCCGGCTCTGCGGAAATCTCCTTGCCGAGCGCCATGAACAGCGTCCCGAACAGCGGGCCCGAGGCTCCGCCGACGGTCATCACCAGCTTGGTGCCGATCGCCTTTAGCGCCTCCGGCAATGGCTTTGCCGCAAACGCCTCGGCCTCCGCCCGCACTGCCTCGAAGCCGCGCTTCATGTTCAGCCCATGGTCGCCGTCGCCGATCGTCTGGTCGAGCGCGGTCAGTTCGTCCGCGTGGGCGGCAATCGTGTCGGCGGTGACGGATATCAGTGTCTTCAGGTCAACCTTGTCCATCGTCCCAGTCTTGTCCATCGACCCAGTCTTGACCATCGTTCCAGCGCTCATCGGTTTGCAATCCTATTGCCGGCCTGGTCGAAGAACAGCGGCGCCCGGTAGCGGATAATCACCCTGTCGCCCTTTTCCAATTGGATGTCGGGGTCGGTCAGCGTCACCAGCTTTCTGCTCCCCACCGTCACATGCAGGTGGTTCTGGTCGCCCAGATGTTCGACCCAGTTAACAACGCCGTCGGCGGGGCCATTCGATGCCTTGCCGATCGACAGATGTTCTGTACGCGCGCCGATCGTTTTGGTTCCCGCCGGCATATCGCCATCCGGCAGCAGGCCGGTCGGCAACAGATTGATCGCCGGCTGGCCGAGCCTTGCGGCGACATGAAGGTTTGCCGGCTCCGAGTAGATGGTGCGTGGCGTGCCGATCTGCACCAGCACGCCGTCGGCGAGAATTCCGATGCGATCGGCCATCGTCATCGCTTCGATCTGGTCGTGCGTGACATAAAGCATGGTGGCGCCGAGCTCGGCCTGGATGCGCTTGAGCTCGAGCCGGAGATCGGCGCGCAGCTTGGCATCGAGCGACGACAGCGGCTCGTCCATCAGATAGATCGAGGGCTTGCGCACCAGGGCGCGCCCGATGGCGACGCGCTGCATCTCGCCGCCGGAAAGCTTGGTGGAGCGGTTGTTCAGCTTGTGGTGGATACGCACCATCTTGGCCACATCCTCGACGCGGCGACGCACCGCGGCCTCGCTCAGCCGCCGCGCCGGCGAGCGCAGCGGAAAGGCCAGGTTGTCGTAGACCGACAGATGCGGATAGAGCGAATATTGCTGGAAGACGAACGCGGTGTCGCGCTCGGCCGGCGACAACATTGTCGCATCGCGGCCGCCGATATGGATTGAGCCCATATCCGGCCGTTCCAATCCGGCGATAAGCCGCAGCGTCGTCGTTTTGCCGGCGCCGGTCGGGCCGAGCAGCACGACGAATTCGCCATCGGCGACGTGCAGATCGAGAGTGTCCACGGCGACATGCTCGCCGAAGCTCTTGGTCACGCTCTTGATGTCCACGTCAGCCATGATGCGCTCTTCCCTGGGAAGCCGCGTCATGGATTGCGGTTCGCACCGCGCGGCCGGAGCCCTTCTCGAACAGCGACAGCCGTGCGCTGCTCAGCGCCAGGCCGACATGGTCGCCCGCATTGAGCCGGATTTCGGCCGGCACCCGCGCCTTGACGATGCCGCCGGATGTCTCCACCGCAACGATCTGCGTGGTGCCGAGATATTCGGTGCCATAGATGGCGCCGCGCAGCTTCGACGCGTCGTCGAAGCGGATGTGCTCCGGTCGGATGCCGAGCGCCATGTCGGCCGGCGCGATGTCCTCGCGCACCTCCGGCACCGCCACTTTGGCGCCTTGCACCACGATCTCCCTGGCGCCCTTTGAAAGCCCGCCGCCGAAGCCGAGAAAGTTCATCGGCGGCGAGCCGATGAAATCGGCGACGAACATGGTCGCCGGCCGGTCGTAGATTTCGCGCGGCGTGCCGAACTGTTCGATGACGCCGTGGTTCATAACCGCGATCTTGTCGGCCATCGACATCGCTTCCATCTGGTCATGCGTGACGTAGACCGTGGTGGCGTGGATGCGGTTGTGCAGTTCGCGCAACTCATGGACCATGAGATCGCGGAATTCGGTGTCGAGCGTGCCGAGCGGCTCGTCCATAAGGAAGCATTTTGGCCGCCGCACGATGGCGCGGCCGAGCGCGACGCGCTGGCGATCACCGCCGGCAAGGCCGGAGACCGATTTGTTGAGCAGATGATCGATGCGCAACAGCTTCGCCGTCTCTTCGACGCGCTGGCGGATTTCGATGCCTGGCATACCTTGTGCCAACAGCGGGAAACCGATGTTCTTGCGCACATTCATATGCGGATAGAGCGCGAACAGCTGGAAGACGAAGGCGATGTCGCGCTCGCGGGCACGCCGCATGGTGACGTCCTCGCCACCGAGCAGGATCTTGCCGCCGGTCGGCAGTTCGAGCCCGGCAATCATGCGCAACGTCGTCGTCTTGCCGCAACCCGACGGCCCCAGCATGACGAAGAACTCGCCATCCCCGACGACGAAGTTGGAATCCTGCACGGCGACGAAATCGCCGAATGCCTTTCTCAGATGCTCGACCCTGATCTCCGCCATCGTCTACTCCGGAAACTTCGAGACGATGATGAACATCGCCGTACCGGCCAGCATGGTGATGAACGAATAAGTGTAGAGCGAGAGCGCGAAGGGCTGGAACAGCATCAGGAAGCCAATGGCAATGATCGCGGTAGCGATATTCTCCATCAGTCCGCGCCTGGCCCATGCCGGCCAGCGCGACTTCCGTTTTGCGGGTTGGGTCAGGCTCATTTGCGCACCGCGCCGAAGGTGATGCCGCGCAGCAACTGCTTGCGAAGCAGGATGGTGAACACCAGGATCGGCACCAGGAAGATCGTCGTGCCCGCGGCGACCGCCGGCCAGTCCTGGCCGCCTTCGCCGATGATGGTGGGGATGAAGGGCGGTGCGGTCTGCGCCGTGCCCGAGGTCAGCAATGCGGCGAACGCATATTCGTTCCAGGCGAAGATCAGGCAGAAGATGGCGGTCGCGGCAATGCCGGTGGTCGCCTGCGGCAGCACGGTGCGCCAGAAGGCCTGCAGCCGCGTATAGCCGTCGATCATCGCCGCTTCCTCATATTCGCGCGGGATCTCGTCGATGAAGCCCTTCAGTAGCCACACTGCAAGCGACACGTTGACCGCGGTGTAGAGCAGGATCATGCCGAGCGCGGTGTCCGACAGGCCAAGCTCGCGATACATCAGGTAGATCGGGATGGCGACCGCGATCGGCGGCATCATCCGCGTCGACAGGATGAAGAACAGGAGATCGTCGGCCAACGGCACCTTGAAGCGCGAGAAGCCATAGGCCGACAGAGTGCCGAGGAACACAGCGCAGAAGGTCGAGCCGAAGGCGATGATCAGCGAATTGACGAAGCGCGGCATGAAATTGGACGGGCCGGCGATCACCATGTTGCGCTTGCGCACTGTCTCGTCGCAGACGCCCGTCGCCGGTCCCAGCGAGTTGATGTATTCCGGTGTCTGCCGGGTCCGGGTCGAGAACAGATTGCAGTAGCCCTCGAGGCTCGGCTGGAACAGGATCTTTGGCGGATAGGCAATCGAATCCGGCGGTGTCTTGAAGCTGGTGGCGAAGATCCACAGCAGCGGCACGATTGAGATCAGTGCGTAAAGCACGATGATCGTGCCGGCGACGCGCTTCGACGTGGCCGAGGGTGCGACGACCGAGTGGGCTGACGTCAGGCTCATCTCTGCTTCACCTTGTTGAGCGCCTTGACGTAGATGTTGGCAAGTCCGAACACCGCGACGAACAGGATGATGGCGAAGGCCGAGGAATAGCCGGTCCGCCAGCTTTCGAAGGCCTGCCGCTTCAGCGTGATCGAGGCGACTTCGGTGGTTGATCCCGGTCCGCCGCCGGTGAGCAGGTTGACCATGTCGAACATCTTGAAGTTCTCGATGCCGCGGAACAGCACCGCCAGCATGATGAAGGGCAGCGCCATCGGCAGCGTGATCGACCAGAACTGCCGCCAGTTGGAGGCACGGTCGACTTCTGCCGCCTCATAGATGTATTCGGGGATCGAACGCAGGCCGGCGAGGCAGATCAGCATCACGTAAGGCGTCCACATCCAGGTGTCGACGATGACGATCGACCACGGCGCCAGCGACACGTTGGAGAGCATGCCGATCTGCGTCGCCGGAATGCCGGTGACGAACGAGATGGCATAGGCGAACAGGCCGATCTGCGGCTCGTAGAGGAAGCGCCAGAAATTGCCGACAACTGCCGGCGACAGCATCATCGGCACCAGAATGATCGTCGTCCAGAAGGCGTGGCCGCGAAACTTCCGGTCAATCAGCCAGGCGAGGGTAAAACCGATCAGCGTCTGCAGGAGAATGGTCCAGAACACGAAATGCGCCGTCGTCTGCATGGCGATCCAGATGTCCTGGTCGCCGAGGATGCGTTTGTAATTGGCAAGGCCGACATTCCTGACGACCTCATTGGGGCGATTGGCGCGGTAGTTGGTGAAGGACAGATAGATCGCCCAGAACAGCGGGAAGATGTTGATGGCGAGAAGCAAGAGGATCGTCGGCGAGATGAACAGCCAGGCGAGGCCCTTGTCGCTGATGCCCCGGACCTTGCGGGCCAACGGCTCAGGCGTAGCCCGGGCAACGCTGTCCGCAGTCCGATTGAGCATGGTCAGTCCCGCTTCGGTCACTTGGGTTCGTCTCGACAATGGAATTTATCTGAACTGTGTCCCGTGCCAAGGGTGGCACGGGACACGCGGTCGTGGCTCGGGAGGAGCCGGTTAGGTCTTGCCCCAATTACATTTTGCCATCGTCCTGGAAGACCTCGGTCCAGTCCTTGACCAGGCCATCGAGCGCATCCTTGGCCGACCCCTGGCCGGCGACGACGTAATCATGGAAGCGCTTCTGCGACGCCTGCAGCAGCGGCGCATAGCTGGGCTCTGCCCAAAAATCCTTCACGATGGCCATGGAGTCGAGGAAGGTCTGCGCGTAAGGCTGGCTGGCCGGGAAGCCTGGATCTTTGACGACTGCGTTGAGGCAGGAAAAGCCGCCGAGCGACCACCATTTGGCCTGAACATCCTTGTTGGCGAACCACTTGATGTATTTGAGCGCAGCCTCCTGCTTGTCGGAGTAAGAGACCACCGAGATGCCCTGGCCGCCAAGCTGGGCGAATTGATCGCCATCGGGCCCCTTGGGATTGGCGAAATAACCAATCTTGTCGCCGCCGACATTTTCGTCCTTCTGCAGGCCTGGCCAGGTAAAGGCGAAGTTCATGTGCATCGCCACCTGGCCGGATTTGAAGGCGTCGACGCCTTCGCCCATGTAGCTGTTCGAGGCCCCGGGAGGCGTGCAGCAGTCATAGAGCGCCTTGTAGAACTCCAGACCCTTCACCGATTTCTCGGAATTGACGAAACCGTCCATCTCGTAGGGCTTGTCGGGGTTCTCATATTTGAAGCCGAAGCTGTAGAGCACGTCCATGGCGCCCATGGTGATGCCTTCGGAGCCGCGCTCGGTATAGATCGACGCGCCATAGACCGTCTTGCCGTCGATCTCGCGCTTCTGGAAGAACTCGGCGATCTGCTTCAGCTGGTCGAAGGTCGTCGGCGCGGCGAGATCCCAGTCGTACTTTTCCTTGAATTCCTTCTGCAGTTCCGGCTTGGAGAACCAGTCCTTGCGGTAGGTCCAGCCGACGACGTCGCCCATTGCAGGCAGCGCCCAGTAGCTCGGCGTGTTCTTCGGCCATTCGGAATAGCCGACGACGGTCGCCGGCACGAAGTCGTCCATGCTGATCTTCTCCTTGTCGAAGAAGTCGTTCAGCTTGACGTAGTGGCCGTTCTCGGCGGCGCCGCCGATCCACTGGCTGTCGCCGATGATCAGGTCGCACAGCTTGCCCTTGGAATTCAGTTCGTTGAGAAAGCGGTCGGCATAGTTGGTCCACGGCACGAATTCGAATTTCATGCCGATGCCGGTTTCCTTGGTGAAATCCTTTGATAATTCGACAAGCGCGTTGGCCGGGTCCCAGGCTGCCCAGCAAAGCGTCAGATCTTCAGCCTGCGCGACATTCGAAACGGCGGTCGACGCAAACATCGCCGATGTCAGTCCCAACGTCAGTTTCAAGGTCGATTTCATGCCTTCCTCCCATTTGCGAAACACGCCCGGATGACGGTTTCAAAAACCTCAACCCCTCCTCAGGGGTCTAAACATATCGACGCGGTTGAGCGGCGGATGTTTAGTAATTTGTTTAGTGATGCAATTTTTACTAAACAAGGCAAGCGAATTCGTCGCTGCGCTGCAGCATAGCGCATCGGTCGCTGGTTCAGGAAAGGCGCGTGTCAGATCGTTCGGCGCGCGGGTGCGCTCATTTGACCGTTTTGGTGCTCACCGTCACCGGCCGGATCACTGGGGCGGGCGGCAGCAGGGCGCGGATATCGGCGAAGGGGAAGATCGGTTCGAAGCGGAAGGCCTCAGCGAAGGAACCGGCCGCGCCATTGCACTGGCCGGCGCGAAACGCGTTCTGCGTGCGCGCCGCATCGACGAAACGTTCGGGATCCTGCGACTGGTGCGCCCGGATCGCCATCGCCTTGAGCTCGAAATGCCCGGAGATATCGACATAGTGCGTCGGCGAAAAACCGGTGCCGCCGAGCGTATCGGCATGCAGCACCGGGACAGCGAAGGACGCCGCGATGCGCACGCCGTCCGACAGCGCACGGTGGTCGCCATGATAGTCGTTCGGCGCATGGGTGATCGCCAGATCCGGCCTGATATCCCCGATCAGCGTCTTCAGGGCCGCGATCAGCGCGGCATCGACAACCAGCGCGCCGTCCGGAAAATCGAGGAAGTGCGATGTTGCGCCAAGCAGGTCCGCCGCCACAGCCGCTTCCTCGCGGCGGGCGCGCGCGAGTAATCCCGGATCGCCCTTCCCGCCCTTGCCGCCATCCGTGGCTATGGCAAAAACCAGTTCTGCGCCTTGTGCGGCATAGGCCGCCATCGTACCGAACATGAAGATCTCGATATCGTCCGGATGCGCACCGAGTGCCAGTATCTTCACTCTGCTCTCTCCCCTGGAACTGGAATAACGGGACGAACGGAATTCTGCTCGCTCTGCTCGCCCATGCAAGCTGTTCATGCAACGATGCCGTTGTCAAAAGCCTGGGCAGATCGCGCCGACGCATTACTTGCAGATCCTCTGGCGGTGATCCTGCGCGCTTTCTCCAGGAATATCCGGATCTTCTGTCGCCAGATCTTCTGTCGCCAGATCTTCTGTCGCTTGTCGGTCTCGCCGTCGTCGGCGGCTCGGGCCTTGTGACGATGGTGCGCGAGGAGGTGAGGCTCGACACGGTGCGCTGGAACCCGTTCTCACGGACCCGGTTTTAAGTTGGCCCGTTGCCGGTTGCGCGGCGATCGCCACGGCTGATATGCGGGCGCTGCGGATCCGCCGCAATTGGATGGATGCATCCTTGGAACAATGACCAGAAAACCCTTGCCGGAGCTTCCGGTCTCCGCCGTGCTGCCGGCGCTCAGCGAAGCGCTCGGTCATGGCAACAGCGCCGTGCTGGTGGCGCCGCCCGGTGCCGGCAAGACGACGCTGATGCCGCTGGCGCTGCTCGAAGCGGCATGGCTCGGCACGGGAAAGATCATTCTGCTCGAGCCGCGCCGGCTCGCTGCCCGCGCCGCCGCCCGCCGCATGGCCGAACTGCTCGGCGAGGAACCCGGCGAGACGGTCGGCTATGCCATGCGCATGGAAAACCGCACTTCTGCGAGGACAAGGATCCTCGTCGTCACAGAAGGCGTGCTGTCGCGGATGATCCTCGACGATCCGGAGCTGCCCGGTGTCTCGGCTGTTTTCTTCGACGAGTTCCACGAGCGCTCGCTCGACGGTGATTTTGGTCTGGCGCTGGCGCTTGACGTGCAAGGTGCGCTGAGGCCCGAGCTGCGATTGCTGGTCATGTCGGCGACGCTCGACGGCGCGCGCGTCGCGCGGCTGCTTTCCGGCGGCCCGGTGATCGAGAGCGAGGGCCGCGCCTTTCCCGTCGACATCAGCTACGACGAGCGGCCGGCCGGCATCGCCATTGAGGACGCCATGGCCAAGGCGATCCGCGCTGCCCTTGCCGATGAGCCCGGCAGCGTGCTCGCCTTCCTGCCCGGCCAGCGCGAGATCGAGCGCACAGCCGAGCGGCTGCAAGGCCGCGTCAGTGCCGACACCGACATCGTGCCGCTCTACGGCATGCTCGACAACAAGGCACAGGACGCCGCGATCAAGCCAGCGCCGTCCGGCCGCCGCAAGGTCGTGCTGGCGACGTCGATCGCCGAAACTTCGATCACCATCGACGGCGTGCGCGTCGTTATCGATTCCGGCCTGTCGCGCCTGCCGCGCTACGAACCGGCCAGCGGCCTGACGCGGCTGGAGACGGTGCGGGTTAGCAGAGCCTCCGCCGACCAGCGCGCCGGCCGCGCCGGTCGCACACAGCCGGGCGTCGCCATCCGGCTATGGCGGGCCGAGCAGACGGCGGCACTTCCCGCCTTCACCCCGCCGGAAATCCTCGAGGCGGACCTTTCCGGACTTTTGCTCGACTGCGCCGCCTTCGGTGTCGCCGACCCGGTGAGCCTTTCGTTCCTTGATCCGCCGCCGGCCCCGGCGCTCAACGAGGCAAGGGCGCTGCTGCGTGCGCTCGACGCCGTCGACGAGGCAGGGCGCCTGACGGAATCGGGTGCTGCGATGCGCAGGCTGGCACTGCCGGTGCGGCTCGCTCACATGGTCGCCGAGGCGGCAAAAACCGGCCAGGCGTTCGAGGCGGCCATGCTCGCCGTGCTGCTCACCGAGCGTGGCCTTGGCGGCGACAGCGTCGACCTCGAACGGCGGTTGATCCGGTTCCGATCCGAAAGATCGCCGCGCGCCACCGCCGCACGGCAGCTTGCCGAGCGGCTGGCGAAACAGGCCTCACCCTCCCCCTCGAGGGGAGGGTCGGCGAGCGAGCCGAGCGCAGCGAAGCGAGGGAGACGGGGTGGGGTCGCCGATGGCGTGCCCGACCCGACCCCACCCCGCTCCGCTTCGCGGATCGACGTACCGGGGCGAGCCACGGGTCTCGCCCGTCCTTCGGACCCCCTCGAGGGGGAGGGTAGGGCCGGCGCCCTCCTCATCCATGCTTGGCCGGACCGCGTCGCCAAGGCGCGCGGCGAGCGCGGCCGTTTCGTGCTGGCCAACGGTTCGGGCGCCATGCTCGACGCCGCCGATCCGCTGGCGGGGGCGGCCTGGCTCGTCGTCGCCGATCTGCAGGGCAAGGCGCAGAACGCCCGCATCACGGCAGCGGCGGCGATAGACGAGGCCGACATTCGCGATTCGCTTGCCGACGAGATCGAGACCAGCCGCGAAACCGGTTTCGACCGCGACAGGCGCGCAGTGCGCGTGCGTGAAACCGTTCGCCTCGGCGCCATCACCCTGTCCGAACGCATGCTGCCGGCGCCGGCCGGCGTCGACGCGGATCGCGCGATCCTTGACGCCTTGCGCGAACACGGCCTGTCGCTTTTGCCGTGGGGCAAGGAAGCGGAAACGTTGCGCCAACGGCTCGGCTGGCTGCATCGCGGCCTCGGCGCGCCCTGGCCCGATGTTTCCGACGCGGCGCTCGTCGACCGCCTCGACGATTGGCTGCTGCCCTTCCTCTCCGGCGCAGCGTCCTTTGCCGCGATCGATCCGGGCGTGCTCTCGGCCGGCCTCATGGCATTGGTGCCGCACGATCTCCAGCGCAGGATCGAGGCACTGGCGCCGACCCATTTCGACGCTCCCTCGGGCAGCCGCGTGCCGATCCGCTATGACGGTGAATGGCCGGTGCTGGCGATCCGCGTCCAGGAGTTGTTTGGTCTCGACCGGCATCCCGCAATCGCCAACGGCACCGTACCGCTGACGCTCGAGCTTTTGTCGCCGGCGCACCGGCCGATCCAGACGACCCGCGACCTGCCCGGCTTCTGGCGCGGCTCCTGGGTCGATGTGCGGGCCGACATGCGTGGCCGCTACCCCCGGCACGTCTGGCCGGAGAACCCGCTTCTCGCCACCGCCACCAGCCGCGCCAAACCGCGGGGGACCTAGCCTTTATCCTTTTCCGGCTATAAATCCTTGGCCATGATAAACATCCTGCGGGCGCCCGACTTCCAGCAAAGCCAGCGGCTGCGCCTCAACACGCTGATCAGACTGCGCTGGCTTGCCATCGTCGGCCAGAGCCTGGCGGTTATCGTCGTTGCCTATGGGCTGAAGTTCCCGCTGCCCGTCAGCCCCTGCTTCGCGCTGATCGCCTGTTCGGCCTGGATGAACCTGTTGCTGACCTTCCGTTATCCGGCGGCGCATCGGCTGACCCCGCTCCCGGCTTTTGCCATCCTGACCATCGACAGCCTGCAGCTTGCCGGCCTGCTCTATCTGACCGGCGGCCTCACCAATCCGTTTTCAGTGCTGGTGACCGTGCCCGTCGTCATCTCGGCGACGTCGCTGCCGCTGCGCCTGACCGCCATCCTCGGCGCGCTGGTGATGGTGGCGGCGAGCCTGCTGGTGTTCTTCCATCTGCCGCTGCCCTGGTACGAGGGCGCGCCGCTGGAGATGCCGTTCATCTATGTCGCCGGCATCTGGATGGCGGTGTTTTCCTCGATCGCCTTCACCGCGATCTACGCCTTCCGCGTGGCCGAGGAAGCCCGGCTGCTCGCCAACGCGCTGACCGCCACCGAGCTGGTGCTGCAGCGTGAGCAGCATTTGTCGGCGCTGGACGGCCTTGCCGCCGCCGCCGCGCATGAGCTCGGCACGCCGCTTGCCACCATCACGCTTGTCGCCAAGGAGATGGAGAAGGCGCTCCGCAACGATCCGAAATACGGCGAGGACGTGACGCTGCTGCGCTCGCAGAGCGAGCGTTGCCGCGAAATCCTCAAGCGCCTGACCAGCCTGTCTTCCGAGGGCGAGGCGCATCTCTCCCGCATGCCGCTAACTTCGCTGGTCGAGGAGATGACGGCCCCGCACCGCGATTTCGGCATCTCGATCAAGCTTCGCCCCGGCGAGCGCATCGGCCCCGAACCGGTCGGGCGGCGCAATCCCGGCGTCATCTACGGCCTCGGCAATCTGGTCGAAAATGCCGTCGATTTTGCCCGCAAGGCCGTCACCGTGCGCTGGAGCTGGAACGAGGCTGCCGTCACCTTCTCGATCACCGACGACGGGCCGGGTTTCCCTCCCGAAATCATCGACCGCATCGGCGAGCCCTATATGTCGACGCGCCAGGGCACCGAGGCCGGCGGCGGCCTGGGACTGGGGCTTTTCATAGCCAAGACCTTGCTTGAACGCTCGGGGGCTACGCTCGATTTCCGCAATTCAAACGAACCGGGCGAGGGCGCCGTCGTGCAGATATCGTGGCCGCGTAGCGTCTTCCTCAATCCTGAATCGGCTTCGGCCACCATGTTTGACACGGCTTGAATTGGACAATAGCGCTCCAAAACTATATTTGCGTAAAAATCAGGCAGCAGGAACTTCAAGACGATGAACGGCGACGAACCGATTGGCGCAATGGTTGAAGGCGAGGACACCTCGCTGTTGATCGTCGATGACGACAAGCCGTTCCTCACGCGCCTGGCCCGCGCCATGGAAGCCAGGGGCTTCGTGGTCGAGACGGCCGAGAGCGTCGAGGAGGCGGTGGCCAAGGCGCGCGCCAATCCGCCCGCCTACGCCGTGGTCGACATGCGGCTCGCCGACGGCAACGGCCTCGACGTCGTCGCCGCCATCCGCGAGAAGCGCGACGACGCCCGCGCCATCATCCTCACCGGCTACGGCAACATCGCCACCGCGGTGACGGCGGTGAAGCTGGGAGCCATCGACTATCTGTCGAAGCCGGCCGATGCCGACGACATTTTCGCGGCCCTTACCCGCACGGCGGGTGAACGCGCCGCACCGCCTGAAAACCCGATGTCGGCCGACCGGGTGCGCTGGGAGCACATCCAGCGCGTCTACGAAATGTGCGATCGCAACGTCTCCGAGACCGCCCGCCGGCTCAACATGCATCGCCGTACGCTGCAGCGGATACTCGCCAAGCGCGCGCCGCGCTGACGCCTGACCGAGCCGAAGGTTCGCGTCGGCGTTTCGCTGGGGATCAAGCGCAAAATCAAAGTGCTACAGCGTCCTTTGCCCGCCCTAAAGGATACGCGGCGCTGTAGAGACTTGCCCTGCCATTGGTGTTTGCGCATCATCGCACGAGGCGACACCGGCCCTGCCGGCCGATAGGACGGAGACGACATGCAGGACCAGAAGCCGCGGCCGATCTCCATTTTTCGCGAATTCCTAGCCAGCGAGGCGGCAGGCGGCATCGTCCTGATGGCAGCCGCGGCATTGGCCCTGGTCGTGGCCAATTCGCCGCTGGCCGAAACCTATTTCGATGCCCTTCACGCCTATCTGGGACCCCTCAGCGTATCGCACTGGATCAATGACGGCCTGATGGCCGTGTTCTTCCTGCTGGTCGGCCTGGAGATCAAGCGCGAGATGCTGGACGGCCAGCTCTCGACCTGGCCACGCCGCGCCCTGCCCGGCATCGCCGCTGCCGGCGGCATGCTGGTGCCAGCACTTGTCTATGTCGCCATCAACCGCGACAACCCAGCCGCTCTGTCCGGCTGGGCGATCCCGACCGCCACCGACATCGCGTTTGCGCTTGGCGTGCTGTCGCTGCTCGGCAGCCGCGTGCCGGGGTCGCTGAAGGTATTCCTCACCGCGCTCGCCATCATCGACGACCTTGGCGCCGTGATCATCATCGCAGTGTTCTACACGAGCGGCCTGTCGCTCGCTTATCTCGGCGCTGCCTTCGCCGTCATCGCTCTGCTCGTCGTTCTCAACCGCATGAAGGTGCTGACGCTGCTGCCCTATCTCGTGCTTGGCGCCGTCCTGTGGGTGCTGGTGCTGAAATCGGGCGTCCATGCCACGCTCGCCGGTGTGGCGCTGGCCCTGACCATACCTTTGAAAATCTCCCCGGGCATCAGCCATGATGTCGACCATTCGCCGCTGCACCGGCTCGAGCACGGTCTGCACAGGATAGTGCCGTTCGTCGTCGTCCCGATCTTCGGCTTCGCCAATGCCGGCGTTTCGCTCGCCGGCCTGAGCGCAGCCACCCTGATCGAGCCGCTGACGCTGGGCGTCGCCGCCGGCCTCGTCGCCGGCAAGCTGGTCGGCGTGTTCGGTTCTTCCGCGCTTGCCATCCGGCTCGGCCTTGCCGATCTGCCGGTCAATGCCGGCTGGCTGCACATGGTCGGCATTTCGCTGCTCTGCGGCATCGGCTTCACCATGAGCCTGTTCATCGGCCTGCTCGCCTTTGCCAGCAACGTCGAGCTGCAGGACGCGGTCAAGGTCGGCATCCTGGCCGGCTCCTTCATCGCCGCGATCCTCGGCGCCGCCGTGCTGCTGATCGCGCCGGCGGCGGGCGAGGCGGAAGCGGACTAGACCGGCGGCAGGCCGAAGGCTGCAAACAGTTCGGGCCCGAGCGGCGGTACATAGATCGTCAGGGAAACGATTTTGCGGTCGGCGGGCTCAATGACATGCAGCGAGTGGGGTCGCCATACACGGTCACGATGGTCCAGTGCATAGACCCCGACAGCGGGCTGGCCGTTGGCTCGGGTGGCCACCGTGCGATAGCCGGCAAAATTGCCCCACACGGTCTCGATGAAATCGCGGATCGCCTTGCGCCCTTGGTACCATTCCCGCCATGGCGGCATGTGGTAGGTGGCGTCATCCCTCAAGAGTTCGATGAAGCCGTCGAGGTTGGCGGTCTGCCAGGCACGCATGTAGCGTTCGAGCAGCAGGCCCTCCTCCGGACTGGACCGTGACCGCTGCACGGGGCGTCCCTGAGGGTATCGCTCGCCAAGCGTTGCGCGGGCCCGCTGCAAGGCGCTGTTGATCGAAGCGGCCGATCCACCCAGCAATTGCGCCGTCTCGACCGCAGACCACCCCAGCACATCGCAAAGCAACAGGGCGGCCCGCTGCCTGGGCGGCAGAAGCTGGATCGCCGCGACGAAGGCAAGTTGCACCGCTTCACGGGTCTCGTAGCGCGCTTCCGGGCCGGGCTCGCCGTCAACGAGGTCCGGAAGCTCGGCGTCCGGATACGGCTCCAGCCAGGTGAGCTCGGCAGGCCCGCCGACGGCCCGCCCGTTGGAGGGCGGCCGTTCGGGTTGCTGGAGAATGCGATGCGCCGTCGACCTCGCCTTGATGGCGTTGAGGCAGCTATTGGTGGCGATTGTGTAGAGCCAGCCGCGAACCGAGCCTCGTCCGTCAAACTGCGACCGTGCGCGCCACGCCCGCAGGAAAGTGTCCTGCACGAGGTCGTCCGCCTCGTGCAACGAGCCCATCATCCGGTAGCAGTGGAGCTTGAGCTCGCGGCGATGAGCCACTGTCAAGCGCTCGAAGGCCAGCCGATCGAGGACCGGCAGGCCCAATGGCTCAACAGGGCCAGGAGCGTCTGTCATAGGAAGCCCGCGGTGCTGAAGTCGGCTGGCATCCTGCGCGCCTCATGCCGCCGCCGCAAGTCCGCTGCCGCTCACCACGAAGGAGCAGCCCTGCGCTTGGCCGGTGGCGAGCGCGACTACAGCCCGTGCGACATCGGCCGGCGTCTGCATGTCGGTCATGCCCGCCAGGAAGTCCGCCGGGCTAATGCCCATATAGGCCGAAATGCCGTCGATGCCGCGATCGCCGACGCCGGTGCCCGGCATGATGCGCGCCGGCGAAAGCGCCATGAAACGCAGGCCGAAACCAAGTCGGTCCGATTCCTTCTGGCTATGACCGGCGAGGAACAGCTGCATGCGTTTTGCGCCGGCATAGCCGCCAGAGTTCGGCGGCCCGCCGCTGAATGCCGCGCCGCTGGAGATCAGAACCACCCGGCTCCCCGGCTTGAGCCGACCCTGGAGTGCCGCCTTGCAGAACAGGAACGATGCCTTGACGTCCATTTCCCAGTTTGCCGAAAAGTCCTCCCAGCTCTGTTCCTGGACGGGCGCGGACGGAGCTAGGGCGCCGGCGCAGATCACAAGGACGTCTGGTTCAAGCGCGGCGAAAACCGCTTCGGGTGCGGTCTCGTTGGTGGCGTCGACCGCCAGCGTCTTCACGCCTGATGTCTCCCAGGAGAGCTCTTGCAGGGCTTCTGTGCCACGAGCAACTGCAAGCACTGTTGCCCCTTCGCCAAGCGCGGCTTCCACGATCGAGCGGCCGACACCCCGGCTT
The DNA here is from genome assembly GCF_055901575.1 of Mesorhizobium sp. WSM4842. Classification (NCBI taxonomy): domain Bacteria; kingdom Pseudomonadati; phylum Pseudomonadota; class Alphaproteobacteria; order Hyphomicrobiales; family Phyllobacteriaceae; genus Mesorhizobium; species Mesorhizobium sp. WSM4842. The sequence continues at coordinate 301,029 of NZ_CM148372.1, read as the reverse complement.
CCTCCGATGACGACGACATTCTGACCTTGTAACGATCCCATGGATCACCTCTCTTTCCGCCACCGGACCATTCCAGCGCCTATTGATCAGGACAGCGCAGGCAGGCGGAAATCATCGGTGCAAGTTCAAAAATCATCTCGAGGGGATCGGCAGGCCCGCAGAAAGGCACGGTCCGATGCCAACGCTGGTGCGACGTGCGAGGCTTGTCGCCGACGCGGCGCACTCCTATTCGCTTTCACCGTCCAGCGCCGGCACCGCCACACCGGCGAGTTCCGCCGCGAGCAGCCGCGATGCACCGGCCCGTGCGATCCTCAGCATCAGCGCCTTGCGCGTGGCCGCCGCCATGCGGTGCTCGGGCGCATCGCGCAGGATTTCGGCGCCGTAGCCGTCGGAGAGGATAAAGCCGCATTCCTGCGGAAAGATCTCCGAGGGCACGCCGGGATGGGTGGCGAAGAACAAGCGGTCGGAGTGCAGCCGGTAGTCCGGCCATTTGCGGTCGACCCTGAAATCCTCGATTGAGGACTTGATCTCGATGATCCAGATGTCGCCCTGGCGGGTCAGCGCAACGAGGTCGGCGCGGCGCCCGGTGGCCAGCGACAGCTCAGGCAGCACATGCGCGCCCATTTCCTTGAGCAGCCGCTGCACGCCGCGCCGAACCAGCATGGCGCGTTCCGACTGGCGGCCGTCGATCAGGGGATTGAGGGGTACAGGTGAGATGATTGGCATGGCGGCACCATGCCAGATTCTGTTCACGGTTTGAACCCGTTTTCTTTCGGCGATTATCTGGCTGACAAACCCACCGGAAAATAATGCAACAGCGGAACAGATCAGCGCCAGTGGGCTGGCTGGAGGTCTGAGTAGGAATTGAACCCACTACGTAGGTTTTGCTGACCGATGCGTCACCGTCCCGCCCTCAGACCTTGGTGCCTCTATGCCTAATCCATCAGCGCTTAGTCAACCTGTCGACGCCCGGCCGGCCTTTCTCTGGGCGATTATCCGGTTAACAAACCCGGCCTTCAACCAACGGGGATCACGCCCTCCAGAGCAATGATCCTTGTCTTTGCGCAGCGTTCACGGATAGCTTTGAGCCGGCTGTACTCTGGAGAGCCGTACCATGCCATGAGGGAGGCCATGTCCGGAAACTCGACAATGACCAGGCGATGAGGTTCCCAATCGCCTTCCAGCACTTTGGTGGCTCCGCCACGAGCGATGTACCGTCCCCCATAGCGCGCTTCGGTTGCTGGCACATCCCGGCGGTATTCCTCGAAAACGGCGGCATCGGTTATGTCTACATCAGCAATGAGATACGCTGCCATTGGCCTTACTCCCTGAAGAAAGCCAGTGAAGCACCTCCATTAGCGGCCCCGCAACTAAGCCAGCGGTACTACGCCTCGGAAACGACTCGCCTCTCCCTGTATCGGGCGCTTTACTACATTCGTTGGGGACAGCTCTGGGAGGAGACGAACCATGCCGATGTATCTCACGCAATTCGGCTATACGCCCGAAACTTGGCGCGCTTGATCGAAAACCCCGAGGATCGACGCGAGGCGGACCGTTCCTACATCGAATCGGTGGGCGGAAAGCTACACGGGTTCTGGTACGCCTTCGGAGAGCACGATGGCTGGAATCTATGGGAGGCTCCAGACAACGTTTCGATGGCATCTGTCATGCTGGCTATCGGTGCGGGCGGGGCGCTCAGCTCGTATGAGACCACCGTCCTCCTAAGCGTCGAAGAGACGATGCAAGCGCTTGGGAAGGCAAAGTCGATCCGGTATCGCCCGCCGGGGTCGTAAGGGCCGCCCGTTTGCGGCCTCGCGGAGTGTCGGAGGCTAGTCGCTCACGCCGCCGCGGAAGCGATTTTATCTCCAGCCTGCGCAGCCCCCGCAATATCGTCCAGGATCGGGCAGTCAGGTCTGTCGTCGCCGTGGCAGGCATGGATCAGCTTCTGCAGGGTCGAGCGCATCGACTGCAGCTCGCGCACCTTCTCCTCGATTGCACTCACATGCGCGGCGGCGATCTCGCGCACGTCATGGCTGGCGCGGCTGCGGTCCTGGTAGAGCGCCATCAGCTGGCGGCAGTCGTCGATCGAAAAGCCGAGATTGCGCGCGCGGCGCAGGAAAGTCAGCCGGTGGATGTCGGCGCCCGAATAGTCGCGGTAGCCGTTGCCGGCGCGCTGCGGTCGGATCGGGCCGATCTCCTCATAGTAGCGGATGGTCTTGGCCGGCAGGCCGGAACGGCGGGCGGCATCTCCGACATTCATGACAGTTCCTCGACTTCTGGCGGGCTGGCGGACCGCCCCATTGAATTTCCTACATAATCTTATGAAGGCCGTTGCCGGAAAGCCACAGTTGCGGACTTACCCGCATGTAAGCCCCTGCATATAGGCATCGCGCGCTTGGCAAGCAAAGCAAATGCCAGCATGAATGATGGCGACCAGGCGGCCGTCTCGTGCCGCTATCTCTTGGGTGGGGCATCGGACCTTTTCATGCGCATGAAGTCATTCGCAATCGTCGCCGCACTTGCGCTGTCGACGGCTATTGCTGGTTGCAGCACCATCGGCTCGCGGATATTCACCAACAACTACGGCCCGATGACCGATGCGGGCTATCAACTGCCGCGCATTCCGATCGAAAGGGTGCCGTTCAAGTACCGCCGGCAGGTCGTTACCTACGACACCGATGAAAAGCCGGGCACCATCGTTGTCGATACGCAGAACAAGTTTCTCTATTACGTCATGGGCGGCGGCGAGGCGATGCGTTACGGCATCGGCGTCGGCCGCGAGGGTTTTGAATGGCGCGGCACCGCCCGTATCGCGGTGAAGCGCGAATGGCCGACCTGGACGCCGCCTTCGGCGATGGTCAAGCGGCAGCCGGAACTCGCAAAATTTGCCGGCGGCATGGAGCCGGGATTGACCAACCCACTCGGCGCGCGCGCCCTGTATCTGTTCAACAAGGGCGGCGATTCGGGCTACCGCCTGCATGGCAGCCCGGAGTGGAACTCGATCGGCAAGGCGATGTCGTCGGGCTGCATCCGGCTGATGAACCAGGATATCATCGACCTTTACGACCGCACCTCGGTCGGCGCCAAGGTCATCGTCCTGTAAAAACTTTCATATGCGGACCGTCTAGGCAACAACAGACGTCCAGAACAGAAAACCGGGCACTTTGGCCCGGTTTTTTGTTTTGTTATCGCGTGAAGGTGAATTAGCGTATTTTTGAGCGGAGTCTCTAAGAGACTTGCTCGACCTGCTGAACCTCGGGCACAAAATGCCGGAGCAGGTTCTGGATGCCGTGCTTCAGCGTCGCCGTCGATGACGGGCAGCCGGCGCAGGCGCCCTTCATGTGCAGGAACACGGTGCCGTTCTCGAAACCGCGGAAGGTGATGTCGCCGCCGTCCTGGGCGACGGCCGGGCGCACCCGTGTGTCGAGCAGTTCCTTGATGGTGATGACCAACTCCTCGTCGGCCTTGTCGTAGAATTCGCCGGTCTGACTGGTCTCGGCGGCGGGGCCGGCCTTGGCCATCACCGGCGCGCCGGACATGAAATGTTCCATGATGGCGCCGAGGATCGCCGGCTTCAGATGCTGCCAATCGGGGCCGTCTTTGGTCACGGTGACGAAATCATAGCCGAAGAAGACGCCGGTGACGCCGGGGATCTCGAACAGCCGGCCGGCCAGCGGCGAAGCCGTAGCGGCGCTGTCGGCATCGCGGAAATCGGCGGTGCCTTCGACAAGCACTTCCTTGCCGGGCAGGAACTTCAATGTCGCCGGATTTGGCGTCGATTCGGTCTGGATGAACATGGACGTCTCCGTGCCCGTTCGGGCAGATAGTTTGGAATAATTCTAAATAGGCCTTATCGGCAGGACATTCAAGCGAAAGCCATCGCCGGAACGGCCGCCCGAGAGAATGAAATTTCTTCCACAGCGCCGCGCGTCCTTATTCGACGTGCAAGGGCTGTAGCACTTCGATTTTTGCGCTGGCCAGGGATTTTGCGCTAAGGTGTGTTGAGATTCAGGTCAGGCCGCGCCGAGAATGGTGGATTCCGAGAACCGGAGCGGAGCGTACTTTGGGTACGTGAGCACCGGAAGCGCAGGAAGCCGCCGCAGGCCGGCCTCACCTGAATATCAGCACACCTTAGGCCAGGCTGTCGATTTCTTCGTCCGACAGGTTCTGCGGCACCACCGTCACCGGGATCGGGAAGGCGGCGCCCTTGCCGGCAACCGCACCGACCAGCGGCCCCGGTCCCTCCTTGCCGGCGCCGGCCGCCAGCACGAGGATGGCGATATCCTGGTCTTCCTCGATCAATTTGTGGATCTCTTCCGTCGGCTTGCCCTCGCGCACCACCAGTTCCGGCTCGATGCCGAGTTTCTGGCGCACCTTGTTGGCGTACGCATCAAGCGCCGCCCGCGCGGTGGCGGTGGCCTCCTCGCGCATGATCTTCTCGACACCCAGCCAATGCTGGAAATCGTCGGGCTCGATCACATAGAGCAGCACCAGCACGCCGTTGGTGCTCTGCGCGCGTTTCGAGGCGTAGACGACGGCCCGCTCGCATTCGGGCGTGTCGTCGATGATCGCCAGGAACTTGCGGCGATGGCCGGCTTCTCGGCTGAGGCGTTTGGAGACCATATTCACCCTGTTCGATGGTTTCGGTCGCAATCTGCCACCGCCACAGCCCGGCCGCAAGCGACCGGCGGATGTAGCGATGTCGGGTGCGTCAGTGCGTCTTTTGCGCGTCCAAATGGACGTGCGGCGCTTTAAGGTTCAGCTTTGCAGCAGGCCGATGATGTCGCGCACGGTCTTCATCGTCGCCTCGGCCAAGGCGCCGGCCCGCTCGCCGCCATCCCTGAGCACCGCGTCGACATAGGCGCGGTCATCGGAAATGCGGCGCATTTCGCCGGCAACGGGCGCCAGCTTTTCCACGGCGAGGTCGGCCAGTGCCGGCTTGAACACCGAAAATTGCTGGCCGCCGAACTCTTTCAGCACCGCCTCCTTCGATATCTCGGCGAGACCTGCATAGATGCCGACGAGGTTTTCGGCTTCGGGCCGGCTGGCCAGGCCGTCCAATTCCCCGGGCAGCGCCTCGGGGTCGGTCTTGGCCTTGCGGATCTTCTTGGAGATGGTGTCGGCATCGTCGGTCAGATTGATGCGCGACAGGTCCGACGGATCCGACTTCGACATCTTCTTCGAGCCGTCGCGCAGCGACATGATGCGCGCCGCCGGTCCGCCGATGATCGGTTCGGTCAGCGGGAAATAGCCGTTCACCGTCTCCTCGCCGACCTTCATCTCGACGCCGACGCCGAGGCCGGCGATGCGGTCCGAAAAGTCGTTGTTGAATTTTTGCGCGATGTCGCGTGTCAGCTCCAGATGCTGCTTCTGGTCATCGCCGACCGGCACATGGGTGGCGCGATAGACGAGGATGTCGGCCGCCATCAGGCTCGGATAAGCGAGCAGCCCAAGCGAGGCGTTCTCGCGGTCCTTGCCGGCCTTATCCTTGAACTGCGTCATCCGATTCATCCAGCCGATGCGGGCCACGCAGTTGAAGATCCAGGCGAGCTCGGCGTGCTGCATGACCCGCGACTGGTTGAAGACGATGTGCTTGTTCGGGTCGATGCCGGAGGCGAGGAACGCCGCGGTGATCGAGCGCGTCTGGTCCCTGAGATCGTCATGGACGAGCTGCGCGGTCAGCGAATGCAGGTCGACGACGCAATAGATGCAATCGGAGGTGTCCTGCAGGGCGACGAATTTCTTGATGGCGCCGAGATAGTTGCCGAGATGCAGATTGCCGGTCGGCTGGACGCCGGAAAAGACGAGTGGCTTGAAGGCAGGCTGATTGAAGACGGGCTGATTGGAGTCAGTCATGGGATTTTCCTGGCTTGTGGAGGGCCGTTTCGCGCGCGGCGAAAGTCTTTCGACGGCGCGCTTATGGACGAGAGCGGGGAGCGGATCAAGGGGCTGTAGGCGATCGCGGCAAAGCAATTGCTTCAGGTCGGATTGCTTGTTCGATGTTGTTGGCGCCGCGCCTATAGCGCCTGTCTCGGCTTGACAGGTCGGCGCCGCCCCTCATTGTCCTGCCGGACATTTCTCCCCGTATAGAGACGGGGAGAAAGACGCGTCATCGACGGTTTCGCCAACGACAAGCGTTGCAGGAAGGGCGCCGAGGGGCGGTCAGCTTCTTTCTCCCCGTTTACGAGGAGAAATGCCCGGCAGGGCAATGAGGGGCAGCGCCGACATCGATATGTATGATAGGGTGGAACGTATTCTGCAAACGATCTGACGAGAAATGGATGACCATTTCCAACGAGAAAGCTTTGGAGCGCCGACATGGCCGCGAGACGCTGTTGGAGACAGTGGCGCGACTTCGGGCCGAATTCGGGATCGAACTTAGCAAGCAGGCACGTAAGCCGCTGCCGCGCCCGGTCTATGACGAATTGTCCGGCGAAGACTGATGCTTGTCGACCGGATCGCTACGGTTAGGCTTACGAATCTGGAGACTATTCCCTAGTCGAAGGGGAGCCCTTCCGCCTGATATTGCGCCGGATCATGCCGAAATCGGCGCCGCCGATGGCGAAGGCGGTGACGAAATAAAGCAACGCCCCGCCGGCTACCAGCGCGAGAAGCGTCGTAGCCTTGATGACCAGCGGTGAGGCCGAGGCAAGTTGGGCGGCAAACCAGTGCTCGGCGGCATAGAGCGCCGCCCCCATCGCCGCCGCCGACAGTACCAGCCGTGGGATGCGTCTCATGAGCGGTACGTCGCGGCCCCAATGGCCGCGCCGGATCAGCACGCCGAGCAGCATCAGCGCATTGACCCAGCCGGCGATGGCCGAGGCGACGGCGATGCCGGGCGCGCCCATCTGCGGAAACAGCGTCAGCGCGGTGGTGATGTTCACAGCCACCGAGATGGCGGCGAAGATCATCGGCGTGCGCGTGTCCTCGCGGGCGAAATAGCCGGGGGTGAACGCCTTGATCAGCACGAAGGCCGGCAAGCCCAAGCCGAAGATCGCCAGGATTGCCGCCACGATCGGCGTCGAGTTGTTGGCGGCAAATGCCCCGCGTTCGTAGACCAGCCCCACGATCGGCTCCGACATGACCAGCAGTGCCGCCGCCGCTGGCAAGGTAAGGAACAAGGTGAACTCCACCGACCGGTTCTGCAGATTGGCCGCCTCGATGAGATTGCCTGACTTCAGCGTCCGCGACAGTTCGGGCAGAAGCACGATGGCGACGGCGACGCCGACGACGCCGAGCGGCAGCTGGTAGATGCGGTCGGCATAGGCGAGCGACGACACCGCACTGTCCTGCGCCGAGGCGATCGCCGTGCCGATCAGCTGGTTGATCTGGGTAATGCCGCCGGTGATCGCCGCCGGCAGCGCCAGGATCAGCAGCCGCTTGACGCTGGGCGTCATCTTTGGCCGGCGAAAGCCGATCGAGATGCCGGCGTGGCGCACCGCCACCCAGACGATCGCCAATTGGACCAGCCCCGCCGCCAGCACGCCCCAGGCCAATGCGAAGCCGACGGTGCGCGCGTCCGATCCCTTGTGCCAGGCGTAGGCGAGCACGCCGATCAGGATGATGTTGAGAAATACCGGTGCCACTGCGGCGGCGAAATAGCGGCGCAGCGAATTCAGCATGCCGGCCATCATGGCGCCGAGCGACATGCAGATCAGGTAGGGAAACATGATGGTCGCAAGCCGGACCGTCATCTCGAACTTTCCCGGCGTGTCGGCAAAGCCCGGCGCCACCAGATAGCGCACGATCAGCGGCATCGCCAGTTCCATGGCGATGGTCAGCGCCAGCAGCGCCGTGAACAGCACCCCGAACACCTCTTCCGAAAAGCGCTTGGCGCCATCGGTGCCGTGGGTCTCGATCTCCTTGGCGAAGAGCGGCACGAAGGCGGCATTGAAGGCGCCTTCGGCAAACAGCCGGCGAAAGGTGTTGGGGAACTGGAAGGCGGCGTTGAAGGCGTCGGCGATCGGCCCGGTGCCGAGTGCGGCCGCCATCAGCATCTCACGGCCGAAGCCGAGCGCGCGGCTCATCAGCGTGCCGGAAGCGACCGTCGCGAATTTCTTGACAAGGCTCATGTGTGTGCAGATTGCCTGGGTGATCGGGAAAAATCGAGGACGGCGTTCACTCGGCGGCGGCCTTGGCCTTGCCGCCGCGCTCGGGCACGGCGCCTTCGAGGACCGAAATCAGCCTGTTTTGGATGGCCGCCATGCGCGTCGGGCTGTCGATCTTCTGGCCGGTGAGATCGGTGACATAGAAGGTATCGATGACCTTTTCGCCGAAAGTGGTGATGTGTGCCGAGGCGATGTCGAGCGACAGGTCGGACAGCGCCCCGGTGATCTCGGACAGCAGGCCCGGCCGATCCAGCCCCTCGACCTCGATCACCGAGAACCGGTTCGACAGGGTGTTGCGGATTTCAGCGCGCGGCTGAATGCGGAAGACCTTGGCGCCACGCCGCGGTTTGGTCCGCTTTTCGATCATCTCCGGCAGCCAGCTCTTGCCCGACAGCACGTCCTCGATCAGCCGGCCGACGCGCTCGGCGCGGCGGCGCTCGTCCTCGTCGCGGTCGAATTCCCTCGAGATCAGGATGGTGTCCAGCGCGCGGCCGTCGGAGGTGGTGAAGATCTGCGCGTCGACGATGTTGCCGCCGGCCGCCACACAGGCGCCAGCAATGACCGATAGCAGGCGCGGATGGTCCTGCGCCAGCACGGTAATCTCGGTCACCGCCTCGAACTGGTGGGTCTTGATCATGGTGGCGAGCTTCTTGCCCGCCCCATCCGCCTCGCGGATGAATTCGGCGTGGCGAAGCTGGTCGGCGAGATCGACCGTCAGCAGATAATTCTCGTAGTGCTTGGCGACATAGCGCTTGCGCGCCTTTTCCGGCCAATCGGCGAGCGCCTCGGCCAGCTTTTCGCGGGCAGCCGCAGTGCGCATCGCACGCGACACCTCCGAAAACCCGCCGGTCAACAGCAATTCGGTCTCGTAGTAGAGCGTGCGCAGCAACTGCCCCTTCCAGCCGTTCCAGACGCCCGGCCCGACGCCTCTGATATCGCAGACGGTGAGGACGAGCAGCAGCTTCAGCCGTTCGACCGACTGCACGGTCGCGGCAAAATCCTCGATCGTCTTGCGGTCATTGAGATCGCGCGTTTGCGCCGTCATCGACATGATCAGATGGTTCTCGACCAGCCAGGCGACTGTTTCGGTGTCGGCCGCCGACAGCCCCATATGCGGGCAGGTGCGCCGCGCGATCCGAGCGCCCGCTTCGGAATGGTCCTCCGGCCGCCCCTTGGCGATGTCGTGCAAAAGCACCGCGACATAGAGCGCCTCGCGGCTTTTCTTCAGCCCCGGCATCAGCGTGTGGGCGAGCGGGTGGATCTTTCCGCCGTCGCCACGCTCGATCTCGGCCAGCACGCCGATACAGCGGATCAGGTGCTCGTCCACCGTATAGTGGTGGTACATCGAGAACTGCATCATGGCGACGATCTTGCCGAAATCCGGGATCAGCTTTGCCAGCAGTCCCGCCTCGTTCATGCGCCTGAGATTGAGTTCGGCATTGCGGTCCGACGTCAATATGTCGAGGAACAGCCGGTTGGCTTCCTCGTCGCGCCGCAATGCCTTGCCGACAAGACCGAGCGAACGGGTCAGCAGCTTCAGCGCATCGGGGTGAAATTCCAACCCGTGCTTGTCGGCAAACCAGAACAGCCTCAAGAGATTGACCGGATCGCGCTCGAACACCAGGTCGTCGGCGATGTTGATGCGATGGTTGTCGATAATGAAATCGGACGTGCCGGCAAGCTTGCGCTTGCGGCGCGAGAAGGTGAGGAAGATACGGTTGAAGCCCGGCACATGCTTGGCCTGCTCTTCCTCGAGCGCCGCGCAGAAGATGCGGGTGAGATCCCCGACATCCTTGGCGACGAGGAAGTAGTGCTTCATGAAGCGTTCGACCGCCGACAGGCCCGGATGTGTGGTGTAGCCCAGCCGTTCGGCGATCTCGCGCTGGATGTCGAAATGCAGCCGTTCCTCGGCCTTGCCGGTGAGGAAATGCATGTGGCAGCGCACCGCCCACAGGAAGTCCTCGGCCTTCTGGAATTCCCGGTATTCGGTGCCGGTGAAGACGCCCTTGTCGACCAGCTCCTCGCCGGTGCGCACCCGGTAGAAATACTTGCCGATCCAGAACAGCGTCTGCAGGTCGCGCAGGCCGCCCTTGCCGTCCTTGACGTTGGGTTCGACCAGATAGCGGCTTTCGCCGGCTTTGGCGTGGCGTTCGTCGCGTTCGGCAAGCTTGGCCTGCACATATTCGGGACCGGTCGTGCGCACCACCTCGCGGTCGAAACGCTGCAGGAGTTCGTCGTAAAGCTTCTGCTCGCCCCACAGGAAACGCGCTTCCAGGATCGAGGTGCGGATGGTGATGTCGGTGCGCGACAGCCGCAGGCATTCGTCGATGTTGCGGGTGGCGTGACCGACCTTCAGCCCCAGATCCCACAGTATGTAGAGCATGTATTCGACGATCTGCTCGCCCCATGGCGTCTGCTTGTAGGGCAGCAGGAAGAGGAGATCGATGTCGGATCCCGGCGCCAGCGTGCCGCGGCCATAGCCGCCGACCGCGACGACGGCCATGCGTTCGGCCGAAGACGGGTTTTTGACGCGATAGACATGGGTGGCGGCGAAATCGTAGAGCGCGCGGATGATCTCGTCCATGAGATGCGACAGCCGGGCGGCGCAGGCGGTGCCGCTGCCGTCGTCCATCAGCATGCGTTCGGCGATGCTGCGGCCGGCGGCCAGCCTGCCCTTGAGAAGCTGGAGAACACCGGCGCGCGCAGCCTTGCCGGAGCCGTCGCCTGCCGTGGCCGCGGTCAGCGCGGTCATCTCGCAGCGCAAGGCTTCGCTGTCGATCAGTTCATCGAGCTTTAGAGAGATTCTTGCCATACGTGCCGTTCGGCCTCGCCGTTTCGGCGGCGTCTATAGCGCGTTTTCCCGGCGCTGGGTATGGGGCGGACGGACACGCTCTCCACGGTAGTCCAACGCGATGATCGCCTCCTGCCGCCGCCGGCAGATGGTCGCTTCGTCCAGGAACTGGCCCTGGACGCACAGCGCTGGAACAAGCTGATAGATGGTCTTGCTGGACGATGTTGCCAAGCCCAAAAGTGGCGGCGTCCATAGCGTGGACGCGGTTTGGCTGCGGGATTTTTCCGCCCAGGCCCGTCCGGCATGCACCAGGGCAACGAAACGTCGAAATTGGCCCTTGACCTTCCAGTCACTGGAAGCACTACCTCCGTTTCGAGATCGAGACAGAGAGGCCTTTCCGCATGACCCATTCCGACCACGACCATCACGCCCATAGCGGCTGCTGCGCGGCGAAAGCTGCTCCGTCCGTGGCCGACGCCGTCATTCGCGATCCGGTCTGCGGCATGACCGTCGATCCGGCCGTCGGCAAGCTGACAGCCGAGCATGGCGGCCATCTCTTTCACTTCTGCAGCGAGCGCTGCCGTTCGAAATTCACCGCCGAGCCGGGAAAGTACCTTACCGCCACCGACCCGGTCTGCGGCATGCGTGTCGACCGTGCCACAGCGAAGCACTTTGCCCGGCATGACGGCCAGGGCTTCTATTTCTGCTCGGCCGGCTGCAAGCTGAAATTCGAGGCGGAGCCGGCAAAGTATCTTGGCGACAGGCCAGAGCCGCAGCCGATGCCGAAAGGCACGCAATACACCTGCCCGATGCATCCCGAAATCGTCCGCGACAAGCCAGGCGCCTGCCCGATCTGCGGCATGGCGCTAGAACCGATGGGCGTGCCGACTGGCGATGAGGGGCCGAACCCGGAACTGGTCGATTTTACCAGGCGCTTCTGGGTGAGTGCCGCGTTGTCTGTGCCATTGCTGATCTTCGCCATGGCGCCGATGCTCGGCGTGACGTTTAGCGCCTTCATCGACGATTCGACCAAGATCTGGGTGGAATTGGCGCTGGCCAGCCCGGTTGTATTGTGGGCCGCTTATCCCTTCTTCCATCGCGGTTGGGAATCGGTTCTCAACCGCAGCCCCAACATGTGGACGCTGATCTCGCTCGGCGTTGGCGCCGCCTATCTCTACAGCGTCGTCGCCACGCTGTTCCCGGATATACTTCCGCACCAGTTTCGCGGTCATGAGGGCACGGTGCCGGTCTATTTCGAGGCGGCCGCCGTCATCGTGGCGCTGGTTTTCCTCGGCCAGGTGCTGGAATTGCGCGCCCGTGAAAAAACCGGCTCGGCGATCCGCGCGCTGCTCGACCTCGCGCCGAAGACCGCGCGGCTGATCGGCGAGGACGGTTCCGAAAACGACGTGCCGCTCGACACGGTCAAGGCCGGCGACCGCCTGCGCATCCGCCCCGGCGACGCCGTGCCGGTCGACGGCATCGTGCTGGAAGGCCGCTCTTCCATCGACGAATCGATGCTGTCAGGCGAGCCTCTGCCGGTCGAAAAGACTGAAGGCGACCCGCTCACTGGCGGCACGCTCAACAAGAACGGTTCGCTGATCATGCGCGCCGAGAGGATCGGCGCCGAAACTACGCTGGCGCGGATCGTCGAGCTCGTCGCCAAGGCGCAGCGTTCGCGCGCGCCGATCCAGGGCCTGGCCGACCGCGTCTCCTTCTATTTCGTCCCGGCCGTCGTGGTGGTTGCGATCGTTGCGTTCATCGCCTGGGCGATCTTCGGGCCGCAACCCAGCCTGATCTTTGCCATCGTCTCGGCGGTCTCGGTGCTGATCATCGCCTGTCCCTGCGCGCTGGGCCTTGCCACGCCGATGTCGATCATGACCGCCACAGGGCGCGGCGCGCATGCCGGCGTGCTGATCAAGGACGCCGAGGCGCTCGAACGCTTTGCCTCGGTCGACACGCTGATTGTCGACAAGACCGGCACCTTGACCGAAGGCCGGCCGAGAGTGACCGACGTCGTTGCAGCCGAGGGCATGACGCAAGATGATCTGCTGGCCCTTGCCGCCGGCCTCGAAAAAGGCTCGGAGCATCCGCTGGCCGAGGCGATCGTCGAAGGTGCCCGTGAACGCGGGGTAAAGATACCCGACGCCGGCGGTTTCGAGGCGGTCACCGGCAAGGGCGTTTCCGGCACGGTGTCGGGAAAGAAGGTCGCGCTCGGCAACGCTGCGATGATGGCCGATCTCGGCATCGATATCGCATCCATCTCCATCAGCGCCGAGACGCTGCAGGCCGAGGGCAAGACTGCGATGTTCGTCGCCGTCGGCAACAAACTGGCCGGCATCGTCGCCGTCGCCGACCCGATCAAGGCGACGACACCCGAGGCGATCAAGGCGCTGCACGACCGCGGCTTGAAGATCATCATGGCGACCGGCGATAACGAACGCACGGCGAAAGCCATCGCAAGCAAACTCGGCATCGACGAGGTGCGTGCCGGCCTGCTGCCGGAGCAGAAGAGCGCGCTTGTCGAGGAGTTGCGCGCCAGGGGCGCCGGCGTCGCCATGGCCGGCGACGGCGTCAACGACGCGCCGGCGCTGGCCGCCGCCGATGTCGGCATCGCTATGGGCACCGGCGCCGATGTAGCGGTCGAAAGCGCTGGGATCACGCTGGTCAAGGGCGATCTCAACGGCATCGTCCGGGCCCGCACACTCGCCCAGGCAACGATCCGCAACATCCGCCAGAACCTGTTCTTCGCCTTCCTCTACAACGTGCTTGGCGTGCCGGTCGCCGCTGGCGTGCTCTATCCTCTCACCGGCACGCTTTTGTCGCCGATGCTGGCGGCGGCGGCGATGAGCCTGTCCTCGGTTTCTGTCATCTCCAACGCGTTGCGGCTCAGGACGTTGAAACTCTGAGCCAAGCCCCCAGATAGAAATTCGTTCAAAAAGGAGACAATGAATGACCTTGGCCAAGAAGATCGTGCTGCTGCTGATGGCGGCGGGAATGCTGCTTGCCGTTTTCCTCGAAAGCATTCCGTCGCAAGCCCAGGAGATGAAACACGACATGGGCGCGCCCGACATGGGGACTATGAGCGCGCAAAGCCCCTCGACCGACGGTTACAAGACGGCGATGGACAAGATGCACACCGACATGATGGCGATAGAATATTCCGGCAATGCCGATGTCGATTTCGCCCGCGGCATGATCCCGCATCACCAGGCGGCCATCGACATGGCCAAGGTCGAGCTTGCCAATGGCAAGGATCCGGAAATGCGCAAATTGGCCGAAGAAGTGATCGCGGCGCAGGAAGCAGAGATCAAGCAGATGCAGGCCTGGCTCGCCGCCCATCCGGTGAAGTAGACATCAGGCAGTTCGCGGGGAATCCAGGGAAGGACTTTTCATCTGGATTTCTCCGGAAGGGTGTGGTGCCATCCAGTCTCGACTGGAGCGCATCATGCCGTCAACGATAAGAACCACCACACTGCCCTCGGGCGAAGCCGTTCCCGTGCTCGGTCAGGGCACCTGGAAAATGGGCGAGGACGGCCGTCGCCGCGCCGATGAGGTCAACGCGCTAAAGCTCGGGCTCGATCTCGGCATGATGCTGATCGACACCGCCGAAATTTATGCCAGCGGCGGTGCCGAGGACGTGGTGGCGGATGCCATTGCCGGGCGCCGCGACGAGGTGTTCCTGGTCTCCAAGGTGCTGCCGTCCAACGCCTCGCGCACCGGCGTGCCGGCAGCCTGCGACAGAAGCCTCAGGCATTTGCGCACCGACCGCATCGATCTCTATCTGCTGCATTGGCCCGGCAGCGTGCCTCTGGCGGAAACGGTCGAGGCCTTCGAGGCGTTGAAAAAGGCCGGCAAGATCCGCCACTGGGGCGTCAGCAATTTCGACACCCATGAGATGGAGGAACTGGTCAGCCTGCCGGCCGGCGACAGCGTCCAGACCAACCAGATCCTCTACAATCTGTCCCAGCGCGGCCCCGAATTCGACCTTGCGCCCTGGAGCCGGCAGCGCGGCATTCCGCTGATGGCCTATTCGCCGGTCGATCAGGGCGTATTGGCGCGCAACGCCAGGCTCGAAGCCATCGCCGCCCGCCACGATGCGACGCCGGCTCAGCTGGCGCTGGCCTGGGTGATGGCACAGGACGGCGTCATCGCCATTCCAAAGGCCGGCAGGCAAGAGCATGTCCGCCAGAATGTCGCTGCGTTGGACATCGAGCTTACGCGTGAGGATTTCGCCGAAATCGACCGCGCCTTCCCGCCGCCGAGGCGGAAGCAGGGCCTGCAGATGATTTGAGGATAGAAGCGGGGAAATAAAACTAAGGGCCGCGTTCCTTCGCGCCCCCCTCTGTCCTGCCGGACATCTCCCCCACAGGTGGGGAGATCGGCTATCCCCATCGTCTTCGCCAATCTCCAACGCTGGAGAAAAGATGCTGTCTGCGAAGCTGCCAATCTCCCCCCAAGTGGGGGAGATGTCCGGCAGGACAGAGGGGGGCGCCGTAGAGCACTATCGGACGAGGCCCAGCTACTTCCCCGCCATTCCCTTCAGCCGATAAAGCGCTTCCAGCGCCTCCCTCGGCGTCATCTCGTCGGGGTTGATCGCGCCGAGCGCGGCACCGAGTGCGTCATCCCTGGCCGGCTTTTGCGCTTCTCGTTTCACCGCCACCGAAAACAGCGGCAGATCGTCGACCAGCCGGTTGGCCTTGCCCGACACCTCGCCCGCTTCCAGCTGGTGCAGCACTTCCCTGGCCCGGCCGACCACCGCTTCCGGCAGGCCGGCCAGACGCGCCACCTGCACGCCATAGGAGCGGTCGGCGGCACCCTTGCCGACCTCGTGCAGGAAGACCACGTCGCCTTCCCATTCCTTGACCCGCATGGTGACATTGTGCAGTCGAGCGAGTTTGCTGGCCAGCGCCGTCATTTCGTGGAAATGGGTAGCGAAGATCGCCCGGCAGCGGTTCTTCTCGTGCAGATACTCGACCGCCGCCCAGGCGATCGACAGGCCGTCGAAAGTAGCGGTGCCGCGGCCGATCTCGTCGAGGATTACAAGCGCACGCTCGCCGGCCTGGTTGAGGATCGCCGCCGTTTCGACCATCTCGACCATGAAGGTCGAGCGGCCGCGCGCCAGATCGTCGGAGGCACCGACACGTGAAAACAGCCGGTCGACGACGCCGATATGAGCTGATGCCGCCGGCACGAAGGAGCCGGTCTGGGCGAGGATGGCGATCAGCGCGTTCTGCCTGAGGAAGGTCGATTTGCCGCCCATATTGGGGCCGGTCAGCAGCCAGATCGCGCCGTTTTTGGCGTCGCCTTCCGGCGACAAATCGCAATCATTGGCGACGAACGGTCCTTCGCCCGAACGCCGCAGCGACTGTTCGACCACCGGATGCCGCCCGCCCGAAATTGCGAAGGCGAGGCTCGCGTCCACGATGGGCCGGCACCAGGCCTCGCTTTCGGAAAGCAAGGCAAGTGCCGACGACACGTCGAGCACGGCAAGCGCATCGGCGCCGGCGCGGATCTTGTCCACCTGGCCGACCGCTTCCGCCGTCAGCCTGTCGAAGGCGGCAAGCTCGATCGCCAGCGCCCGGTCGGCGGCATTGGCGATCTTCGATTCCAGCTCGGCCAGTTCCGTCGTGGTGAAGCGCATGGCGTTGGCCATGGTCTGGCGATGGATGAAGCGCGCCTTCGCCCCATCGCTGCTCGTCATGATCGCATGGTGGTTGGCGGTGACTTCGATGTAGTAGCCAAGCACATTGTTGTGCCGGATTTTCAGGGAGCGGATGCCGGTTTCGTCGATCAGCGAGCGCTCCAGCCCGGCGATCACCTTGCGCGATTCATCGCGCAGCGCCCGCAACTCGTCGAGCTCACCATGATAGCTGGAACGGACGAAGCCGCCGTCGCGCTTGAGCAGCGGCAGCTCGTCACTAAGCGCCTGCGTCAGATGCTCGGCCAGCGGGCGTGGCAGCGCCTCGATCGCCGCCAGCGCCGCCGCCAGTTCTTGCGGCAGGGCGGTCGCCCCAAACAGTTCGGCAATAGCGCCGGCTGCCTCGAACCCGGCACGCAGCGCGCCGAGGTCGCGCGGGCCACCGCGGTTGAGCGCCAGCCGCGACAGGGCGCGGGGCATGTCGGCGACACTCTTCAGGCCCGCCCGCACCGCCTGGCACAGTCGCGTCTCGGAGCGGAAGAACGATACCGAATCCAGCCTCGCACCAATTGCCGCCGGGTCGGTCAGTGGCGCCATCAGCCGGTCGGCGAGCAGCCGCGCGCCGCCGCCGGTCACCGTGCGGTCGATCGCCTTGAACAGCGAACCCTCGCGGCTGCCGGACAGGGTGCGCAGCAGTTCCAGATTGGCGCGTGTCGCCGGATCGATGAACAGCGTCGAACCCTGCTCCTCGCGCTCGGGCCGCGACAGCGGCGGCCGCTCGGCCTTCTGCGTCTTTTCGACATAGGCGATGGCGCCTGAGATCGCCGATAGTTCGGCGCGGGAAAACGTGCCGAAACTGTCCGGCGTCGCCACCTCGAAGAAGCGGGCGATGCGCCCGGCGGCCGACGCTGAATCGAACAGGCTCGGTGGCTGCGGATTGGCGACCCGGCCGAGCACATCGAACACCGGTTTCAGCTCGGCGTCGTAAAACACCTGCTCGGCGACGATCAACTCGCGTGGGTCGACGCGAAAGACATCGGCGAGCAGCCGGTCGGCGGTGGTCTCGGCAACGCGGAAGGCGCCGGTCGATATCTCGATCCAGGCCAGCGCAAAACTTCCTTGGCTCCCTGTCGCGTTGCCGCGCTCCCCGCCTCTTGGTTCCGCTCCGCCTTTGACCCGGCCAAGTGCCATCAAGAAACTCGATTCCGACGGCGCCAGCAACTTGTCCTCGGTGATCGTGCCTGGCGTCACCAGCCGCACCACGTCGCGTCGCACCACCGATTTGCCGCCGCGTTTCTTCGCCTCGGCCGGATCCTCGATCTGCTCGCAGACGGCGACGCGGAACCCTTGTCCGATCAGCTTCTGCAGATAGTCGTCGGCGGCAAGCACCGGCACACCGCACATCGGGATGTCGAGGCCCTGGTGCTTGCCGCGCTTGGTCAGGACGATGCCGAGCGCCCGGCTCGCCTTCTCAGCGTCGTCGAAGAACAGCTCGTAGAAATCGCCCATGCGGTAGAACAGCAGCGAATCCGGGTTCGCCGCCTTGATCTCGATATACTGCTCCATCATCGGCGTCGCCGGCGCAAAGGCCGTCGTAGCGCTGTCGCTGCGAATGGGCGTTTCGTCGTTCAAGAAGCTGCTTCCAAAATTTGCCAAGCCATCTGCTTGGCGGTTTACAGCGGCGAAGTGTAGCCTTAATCCCGAACGTTCCACAAAAGAAAGCATTGCACCCGTCCCAAGCGGTGCCGCACGGGTGAGGAAATCGAAAGCATCATGGCCAGGAAAACCGAAAACCCCGGACCCTCCGTCAGTGCGCAGGAGGCGCTGGAATTCCACGCCATGGGCCGCCCCGGCAAGCTGGAGATCGTCGCCACCAAGCCGATGGCGACGCAGCGCGATCTCAGCCTCGCCTATTCGCCGGGCGTCGCGGTTCCCGTCCTTGCCATCGCCGAGGATCCCAGCCGCGCCTTCGACTACACGGCGCGCGGCAACATGGTCGCCGTCATTTCCAACGGCACCGCCATCCTCGGCCTCGGCAATCTCGGCGCACTGGCCGCCAAGCCGGTGATGGAAGGCAAGGCGGTGTTGTTCAAGCGCTTCGCCGACGTCGATTCCATCGATCTCGAGGTCGACACCGAGGATGCCGATGAGTTCATCAATTGCGTGCGTTTCCTCGGTCCATCCTTCGGCGGCATCAATCTGGAAGACATCAAGGCGCCGGAGTGCTTTATCATCGAGCAGCGGCTGCGCGAACTGATGGACATACCGGTCTTTCATGACGACCAGCACGGCACCGCCATCATCTCGGCCGCCGGCCTGATCAACGCGCTGGAAATCACTGGCCGCGACATGAAGACCACGAAAATGGTCTGCAATGGCGCAGGCGCGGCCGGCGTCGCCTGCATCGAACTGATGAAGGCGATGGGCTTTGCGCCCGAGAACATCATCCTGTGCGACACCAAAGGCGTCGTCTTCCAGGGCCGCACCGAAGGCATGAACCAGTGGAAGTCGGCGCATGCCGTCAAGACCGACGCGCGCTCGCTGGCCGAGGCGCTGGACGGTGCCGACGTGTTCCTCGGCCTGTCCGCCAAGGGCGCGCTGACCACCAAGATGGTGAAGTCGATGGCCGAGAAGCCGATCATCTTCGCCATGGCCAATCCCGATCCCGAGATCACGCCGGAGGAAGTCGCCGAAATCCGCACCGATGCCATCATGGCCACAGGGCGTTCGGACTATCCGAATCAGGTCAACAACGTGCTCGGCTTCCCCTACATCTTCCGCGGCGCACTGGACGTGCGGGCCACCACCATCAATGACGACATGAAGATCGCCGCGGCGCGTGCGCTCGCCGAACTGGCGCGCCAGGATGTGCCCGACGACGTCGCCGCCGCCTACCAGGGCATGCGGCCGAAATTCGGCCCCAACTACATCATCCCGGTGCCGTTCGATCCGCGCCTGATCTCGGCCATTCCGATCGCGGTCGCCAAGGCAGCGATGGAGTCCGGCGTCGCGCGCAAGCCGATCCTCGACCTCGACCGCTACGCGCAGGAGCTTTCCGCCCGCCGCGATCCGATCGCCTCGACGCTGCAGCGCATCTACGACCGCGTGCGCCGCCAGCCCAAGCGCATCGTCTTCGCCGAGGGCGAGGAGGAGCAGGTGATGCGCGCCGCCGTCTCCTATGTGAATCAGCGGCTCGGCACCGCCATCCTGCTCGGCCGCGACGACATCATCAAGGAGAATGCCAGGAACGCCGGCATCGAGCTTGGCAAGCAAGGCATCGAGATCATCAACGCGCGGCTGTCGCGCCGCAATGGCGTCTACACCGACTATTTGTACGAGCGCATGCAGCGCAAGGGCTTCCTGTTCCGCGATTGCCAGCGCCTGATCAACAACGACCGCAACCATTTCGCCGCCTGCATGGTGGCGCTGGGCGACGCCGACGGCATCGTCACCGGCGTCACCCGCAACTATTCCACGGCGCTCGACGACATCCGCCGTGCCATCGACGCCAAGCCCGGCCACCGCGTCATCGGCGCCTCGATCGTGCTGGCGCGGGGCCGAACCGTGATTGTCGCCGACACCGCCGTGCACGACATGCCCAATGCCGAACAGATCGCCGACATCGCCGAGGAAGCCGCCGGCTTTGCCCGCCGCATGGGTTATGAACCAAGGCTCGCCATGCTTGCCTATTCCACCTTCGGCCATCCGCAGGGGGAGCGCTCCGAGCGCGTCCAGGAAGCGGTGCGCATCCTCGACAAGCGGCGCGTCGATTTCGAGTATGACGGCGAGATGGCCGCCGACGTGGCGCTCAACGCGCGTGCCATGGCGCAATACCCGTTCATTCGGCTCACCGGTCCGGCCAATGTGCTGATCATGCCGGCCTTCCACTCGGCCTCGATCTCGACCAAAATGCTGCAGGAACTCGGCGGCTCGACCGTCATCGGCCCGCTGCTGGTCGGCTTGGACAAGCCGGTTCAGATCGTCTCGCTCAACGCCAAGGACAGCGATATCGTCAACATGGCGGCCATCGCCGCGTACACGGCGGGGGCGTGAGGAGCGAGCGCCTCTTCCTTCTCCCCTTGTGGGAGAAGGTGGCCGAGCGAAGCTCGGTCGGATGAGGGGTGCTCCAGAGCCCACAAGGGGAGAAGGAAGAGGTGCCGCCTCCCTACAGCAGGCCTGCCTGCTCAGCCTCGTGGCGCAAATTCTGCCTCGGCCTTGGCCCGATCTGCTGGATGACCAGCCCGGCCGCCAGCGAGCCGAGATCGCCGCAATCCTTCAGGCTGCGCCCTTGCGTGTAGCCATAGAGGAAACCGGCGGCATAGAGGTCGCCGGCGCCGGTGGTGTCGACCAGTTCCCCGATTTTGGTCGCATTGACGGTGACGGTCTCGTCGCCGCGCACGATGACCGAGCCCATTTCCGAGCGTGTGACGGCGGCGATCTTGCAGTCCTTGCGGATCTGGGCCAGCGCCTCGTCGAACGAGGCGGTCTGGTAGAGCGCCTTGATCTCGTGGCTGTTGGCAAAGACGATGTCGACGGTGCCCGAGCGCATTAGGTCCAGAAACTCCTCGCGGTAGCGGTCGACGCAGAACGAATCCGACAATGTCATCGACACTTCGCGCCCGGCGGCATGCGCGAGCTTGGCCGCCTGCCGGATCGCTTCCTTGGCGCGCGGCGGGTCCCACAGATACCCTTCGAAATAGGTGACCGCCGCACCGGACGCCTTGTCTGCCTCGACATCTTCCGGCCCGAGCTCGATGCAGGCGCCGAGATAGGTGTTCATCGAGCGCTCGCCGTCTGGGGTGACGAAGATCATCGAGCGCGCCGTCGGTGGCTCGCCATTGAGCGGCCTGGTGTCAAAGGCGACGCCCTGCGCATGGATGTCATGGGCGTAGATTTCGCCGAGCGCATCGTTCGAGACCTTGCCGAAGAAGGCGGCGCGTCCGCCGAAGCTGGCGACACCCGCCGCCGTGTTGCCGGCGCTGCCGCCGGAGGCTTCGATCGCCGGGCCCATGCGGCTGTAGAGCAGCTCGGCGCGCCTCGTGTCGATCAGGTTCATCGCGCCCTTGATGATGCCGTTCGTTTCCAGAAATGCCTCGTCGCACTGCGCGATGATGTCGACGATGGCATTGCCGATACAAAGCACGTCATAATTCGGCATCAATGATGTCTCCGCGAAAACCACCGGCTTTCTGGCACGCCGGCCGCGGGCGGGTCTAGCGATTTGATGCGGCTTTGCCTAGGGTCGGATCGATTAATCTGTCGAACGGCAGATGCACCGCATCGCGCTGTGTGCCTGTGCCTTGTCCTGTCTCCGCCTGCCTCGGAGATACCAGCCATGGAATTGGAAACGCCGTGATCTCCAGCGCCGCCCGCGCCGCCGCCAGCCGGTTGTTCTCGCCCGAATTCCGCTCGGTGTTCGTGAAGACACTGGGCTTGACCTTGCTGGCGCTCGCCGCGCTGTGGTTCGCAATCGAGGGCCTGTTCGAATGGCTGGCCTGGCCATGGATCGACGCATGGCTGCCCAGCCTGCCGTCCTGGGCCGGATGGCTGGGCGTCATCGTCGCCGGGATCGGTCTCGCGCTGGGTCTGGCGCTGCTGATCGCGCCGGTGACGGCGATCATCGCCGGCCTGTTTCTCGACGACGTCGCCGAAGTGGTCGAGCGCACCGACTATCCCAACGACCCGCCCGGCCGCGCCATGCCGGCACTGCGCTCGATGGTGCTGGCGATAAGATTCTTCGGTGTCGTCATTCTCGGCAACATCGTCGCCTTGCTGCTTCTGCTGGTGCCGGGCATCAACATCGCCGCCTTCTTCATCGTCAACGGCTATTTGCTGGGGCGCGAATTCTTCGAATTCGCCGCCATGCGCTTCCGCCCGGAGGCCGAGGCACGGGCGTTGCGCAAAAAACATGCCGTCACGGTGTTCCTCGCCGGGCTGGTTGTCGCTGCCTTCCTCGCCGTGCCGCTGCTCAACCTTTTGACGCCGCTGTTCGCCGCCGCCATGATGGTGCACCTGCACAAGGCGATCTCGGCGCGGGAAGCGGCTTAGGAGTGCTGATGCTCAGGTGATGCCGGCGTGCGAATGGCGGTGTCCGGTGCTTCCGGTGCGTAGCCAAACGTTACGCTCCGTTCCGTTTGTTAGGCCCGACGCTAGCGTAAGAGAAAACCGCGTCCCAGTTCGTCGTCGGATTCGACGATGAATTCGGCCCGGCCGCAGTAGAACGCGCGGCCGCCGACACAGGCGATGATGGCGTCATGCGGCCCGGCTTTCGCGATCCTCGCCACGCTGCCGGAAAACCGCGAGCCGGCGATACTCTCGAACAGCCGCGTCTGGCCGGCGATTTCGCCCTTTGCATGCATTGCCGCCAGCCGCGCTGTGACGCCGGAGCCGGTCGGCGAGCGGTCGACCTGGGCCTCGGCGAAGACGCAGATGTTCTTGGTCGGGCTATCGGAGAATACGTCCTGTCCGTCGGTCAGGATGGTGCCGTAGAGAAAGGCAAGGCCGGCATGGTCGGGATGCGACAGCGGGAATTCCTTCTTCAGCTTCTCCGTCAGCGCCGTCGCCGCATCGACGAAATCACGCACGCGGTTCCGGCCGAATTCGAGGCCGAACTGGCGGCAATCGGCGAGCGCATAGAAGGCGCCGCCATAGGCGATGTCGAAGCCGATCGCCCCGAAGCCCGGCAATTCGACCTCCTGGTCGCGGGCGAACAGAAAGGCCGGCACGCTTTCGAATGACACAGCACCTGCCTTGCCGTCTTGCACCTCGACCGAGGCAACGACCAGCCCGCACGGCGCTTCAATATTGACTGTCGTCACCGGCTCCTGCCGCGCCACCAGCCCCTCGTCGACGGCATAGCGGCCGAGCGCGACGATGGCGTGGCCGCACATCGTCGAATAGCCCTCATTGTGCATGAACAGCACGGCGAGGTCGGCGCCGGGCAGGTCGGGTTCCACCAGCAGCGCGCCATACATGTCGTAATGGCCGCGCGGCTCGAACATTAGGATCTTCCTGAGATGGTCGAGGTGGTCGCGCACATAGGCACGTTTTTCCAGGATCGTGCCTGCGGGGATCTTGGGATAACCGCCGGTGACGATCCGCAGCGGCTCGCCGCCGGTGTGCATGTCGACGACGGTGAGTGTCATGCGTTGGGTTCGGCAAACAACGCCTGCAGCTTGCCGAACGGCATGGCGGCACGGGTGAAGCCGAAGGTGCCGTCCTGCTGGATCTCGCGCGCCGCCGTCTCCAGCATGCCGAAGGCGTAGTTAGTCAGCCAGGGGCCGAGCGAAATGCGCTTGACCCCTGCCAGGGCAAGATCGGCGATGGTGAAGCCGGGCCTCACCATGACGTTGACCGGCTTGGTCAGCGCCGAGCAGACGGTCCGCACCGTCTCGATGTCACTGATGCCCGGCGCGTAGAGCACGTCGGCGCCGGCCTTCTCGAAGGCTTGCAGCCGCTTGATCGTGTCGTCGATGTCGGGCCTGCCCCACAGAAAATTCTCGGCCCGCGCGGTGAAGACGAAATCGTGCTTCAGCGCCCGTGCCGCCTCCGCTGCAGCGGCGACGCGCTCGACTGCATGCGAAAAATCGTAGATCGGCTTGTCGGGCTCGCCGGTGTAGTCCTCGATCGAGCAGCCGGCAAGGCCTGCCGCCTCGGCTGCAAAGACGGTCTCGGCGGCACTTGTCGCGCTGTCGCCCTTGCCCTTCTCGAGATCGGCCGAGATCGGCAGGCCGGTCGCCGCCGCCACGTCGCGGCAGTGGTGGATCATCGCCTCGAAGGTCACGGCGCCGTCGGGCAGGCCGCGCGAAAAGGCAAAGCCGGCGCTGGTCGTCGCCAGCGCCTTGAAACCGAAGGAGGCCAGCAGTTTCGTCGTGCCGACGTCCCAGGGGTTGGGCATGACGAAGATCGAACTGTGCAGGTCGCGAAAGATTTTGCCCTTGTCCATGGATGCTCCCCAGAGTGCGAAGCGCATTTTATCCCGCCACTGCCCGACGGGCAAACGAATGCGATTGGTTCAGAAGCGATTGGCGTTCTCTCCTGCCAATTTGTCCAATGCGTCGGACCCCTTGAAGTATGCGGTCCCGTCCCAATGGTAGGTGACGGAGATGTCGCGCGAGGAAGCCTCGGGCGCCGGATCGTCGCAGCTTTCGCCATTCGGCACGGTGGCATCGGTCACCGTCGCCTTGATGGCCGCATAGGGCTGGCCGTCCGCAACGGTCTGAAACGCCAACTCCTGCGTGCGCCTGTAGGCGCACAGGGACTCGTCGAACGTATAGATCAGGTCGACCAACTCGAACCTGTCGTCGCGGACCAGGATCAGCGGCGTGCTCACATAGCCCTGGCTCGAATTGAAATGCGTGCTCAGGGTGATGATCGCGTCATCACCGGGCCCGATCGGCAGCTTGCCCGGATCGCGGAAAGTGTTGCTTCGGTCGACGGCGACATTGACAGCGTCGAGCAGTCTCGGCTTGCCGGCAAGATCGTAGAGCGCCAGAACCGCGAAACCCTCGGCGCTGTCGGAGGAGCTGCCGAGGTCGAACAGCATGGCCAGCCGATCCTTGCCGCCCGCCTTGATGTCGAGCGCGGCGGCGTTGGAGAGGCCCGACGTTTCGGGCGGCGAGCCACCGCTATCCGGACCCTCGATATGGCGCATCTCGATCGGCATAGAACCCCGGTAGAAGCCGTCCTTGTCCGCCGCCAGATCGGGAATGACCATCCTGGCGAGGTCGAAATAGGTCGTGTCCTGGTGGCCGGGAACGGCGCTGCCAAGGTCCGGGAAGCTGCCGTCTTGCGCGCCGGCCGTCGTCCACAGGCACGGCAGCAGCAAACAGGCGAGGACGAAGCGAAGCAGGATGGAATTCATACGCTGGCGCCTCCCACGGTCGAGCGTCCGCAAGCTAGCACGGACGACCGAGGCGTACAGCCGGATAACAAGCCTGAAGATAGATCAGTGGATCGGCACCAGCCCCGCAAGCTCGCGCATGTCGTCGAACAGGATGCCGCCGGCCTCGGTCAGGCCGTCGCGGTCGGAATGCGGGTCGCCGTGATAGGAATAAACGCGCATGCCGGCGGCAATGCCGGCTAATGTCCCGGCGACGCTGTCCTCGATGACGATGCAGTCGGCGGGCGCGAAGCCCATCGTGCTTGCCGCATGCAGGAACAGGTCGGGAAACGGCTTGCCGCGCGAGACCATGGTCGAGCTGAACAGCGCATGCTCGAACAGCGGCAGCAGCCCGGTCTGGCCGAGCGTGATGTGCATTTTCGACACCCGTGCCGATGAAGCGACGCAAGTTGCGATGCCGGCCGCGTGCACGGCTTCGATGAACTCCCTGACATAGGGGACGGCTTCGACGCCATGCGCGAACAGGTCCGGCAGGCCGGCATTCCAACGCTCGACGAAATCGGCGCCGAGGCTGACGCCGGTCGCCTCGACTTCCTTCTGCACCGAGACCATGGAGCGGCCGGAGAAATTCTTACGGCAATATTCGAAGCCCGCAGGATAGCCGGCGGCGCTGAGCCATTCGGCGAGGCGTCGATTGGCCAGGTTCTCGGTATCGACCAGAACCCCGTCGCAATCGAAGATGACGAGTTTGGGGTGGGATCGTGTTTCAGTCATATTGAACCATTCTGCCGGAGGGAATTCGGGTCAAGGTCGAGGCCTTCGGCGTAGGCCGTGCTGGTGGCACGGCCAAGTCCGAAGGCCGAAGGATTTGGCTCGAATTAACCCTGCAGGATGGTTCAATATGATTGAAATACGACCCAGACATCAGGCCGTGCCGGTCGATCCGAAGCCGCCGGAGCCGCGCGTCGTTCCGCCGGCCAAGGTGCGCTCCTCGACCGTCGCCTGCGTCACCGGGGCGAAGACGATCTGGGCGATCCGCATGCCACGCGTCACCGCGAAATCCTCGTCGCCGAGATTGATCAACAGCACCTTGACCTCGCCGCGATAGTCGCTGTCGATGGTGCCCGGTGTGTTGAGACAGGTGAGGCCGTGCTTGAAGGCGAGGCCTGAACGCGGCCGGACTTGGCCCTCTACGCCCTCTGGGATCTCCAGGATCAGTCCGGTCGGCACCAGCGCGCGTTTTCCCGGCAGGATCAGCAGCGGCCGGTCGTCCGGCACCGCGGCGCGCAGATCCATGCCGGCGGCGCCCGAGCTTTCATAGGCGGGAAGCGGCAGGCCTTCGCCATGCGGCAACCTGACGAAGCCGACGGCCGGACCGATGACGGAGGAAGTGTAGAGGGCTGCGCGCATGAGGCTGATCCTATCGCTGTCAACGCCGATTCGGTCAACTCGGCGGCTAGGCTATCAACGGCTTTCTTTCAGCGCAGTTCCGCTTCAGCGCAGCTCTACGGGGACGACCGTCGTCTCCTTGATCTCCTCCATGACGAAGGAGGCCGAAACGTCTGACAGCGCCACCTTGGCGATCAGCCGCTGATAGAGCCGGTCATAAGCCTTCACGTCGGCGACGCGGGCACGCAACACATAATCGAGGTCGCCAGACATGCGGTAGACACCGGTGATCTCGGGAAAACCGGTCACTGCCGCCCGGAATTTTTGCAGCCAGTCCGGATCGTGGTTGGAGGTCCGGACCAGGATGAACACCGAGAGGCCGAGGCCAAGTTTGTCGGGATCGACCAGCGCCACCCGGCCGGTGATGACGCCGTCTTCTTCCAGCCGCTTCACCCGGCGCCAGCAGGCGTTGCGCGACAGCGACACCCTTTCCGACAATTGGTCGACCGACAGCGTGCCGTCGCGTTGCAGCTCGGCCAGCAATCTTCGGTCGATTTCATCGATTTCCAGCGGCATGTGGGGATGTTTGTCCCAATAGCTACCAAAATACAAGGATGATTTGGGACCGATGAACCAAAAGCTCGTGCCAGAATACTCAGCATCGGGGGGCTTATCACGGTAGGAGGCATTACCATGACGACACGGCTTTCAAGACTCTTTACCTCTCACCCGGCCAAGGTGGGCGAGACCTATTTCAGCCATATGGCCTTCGCGGCGTGGTTCTGCTCGCGCCTGTTCATGGCGGCGTTCGCCGCGCTCATTCACGCTTTCTTGCCGTTTCTGTTTGAGACTACGGCCAGCCGAATCGTTCGCGAGCTCTATGAGCGCACGCACAACAGAGGCACACACGCGATCAAGGAGCCTGCGGCTCTCATGGATCGCGCCTAGAGAACGGTAGAAGCGATGTGCCGATGGGCGGCCTATCTCGGCGAAGCGGTCTTTCTCGAAGACATCGTCACGGCGCCCTGTCATTCGCTGATCGCCCAGAGCCACTGCGCCCAGGAAGCCAAGTCGCCGACCAATGGCGATGGCTTTGGCCTCGCCTGGTACAGTGACCGGCCCGACCCCGGCCTCTATCGCGACATCCTGCCGGCCTGGTCCGATCCCAATCTGAAGAGCCTGTGCCGCCAGATCAAATCCGGCCTATTTCTCGCCCACGTCCGTGCCTCGACCGGCGGTGCCACCAGCCGCATGAACTGCCATCCCTTCACTGCCGGCCGCTGGTCGTTCATGCACAACGGCCAGATCGGCGGCTTCGAAAGAATCCGCCGCGCGCTGGAAAATTCGCTCTCCGACGCGGGCTTCGCCCAGCGCGAAGGCACTACCGATTCCGAACTCTTCTTTCTCCTGATGATCGACGAAGGGCTGTCGGGTGATCCGGAGGGCGCTGTTCTCCGCGCCACCAGCCGCGTTATGGACGCCTCGCGCCGCGCCGGCTTCGAACCGGCGCTGAGACTTACCGCCGCCTTGTCGGACGGCGAATCGCTCCATGCGGTGCGCTATGCGACCGATGCCCATGCGCCGACGCTCTACACCTCCGTCTTCCGCAATGGCGGCGGGCGATGCCTTATGTCGGAGCCTTTCGACCGTGATGGCGGCGACTGGCAGCCGATCCCGCCCTCTAGCTTCGTCACCATCACCAGAGACGGCATGACCATTCGTCCGTTTGCGCCGGAGTCGGCGAGACTGGCGCTGGCCGTGTAGATCCCTCGCTATCGCGGCAATATCGCGGGACGGCGCCGACCTCACCAGACCCTCGCAGCGCAATTCCGATCAAGCGCCGCCTGTCCTCGAATGCTGAACTCGGCTTGAAGACGCGCCGTAGCCCGCCATTTGGTGAGGCTGACGCCGCTAGCAAGCCGGAGCATTGGTCATGGACCTCGTCTTTTCCTCCACCACAGAATTGGCTGCCGCGATCCGCGACCGCAAGATTTCCGCCGTGGAAGCGCTGGACGCGCATTTGGCTGAGATCGACAGGCAAAATGAGGCGGTCAACGCGGTCGTCACGCTCGACAGGGTAGGGGCTCGCGCTCGAGCGAAGAAAGCCGACGAAGCCCAGGCGCGCGGCGACGCTCTCGGGCCGCTGCACGGTGTGCCGTTCACGCTGAAGGACACGCACGAAACACTGGGGATGAAGACCACGGTTGGCTTCCCGCCCTTTGCCGACTATGTGGCGAGAAAGGACAGCCCGGTCGTTCTCAGGTTGAAGGCGGCCGGCGCCGTGCTGGTCGGCAAGACAAATGTCGCAACGATGCTGAGCGACTGGCAATCGAACAATCCGCTGTTCGGCCGCACCAATAATCCATGGGATCTCTCGCGCACCGCCGGCGGTTCCAGCGGGGGAGCGGCGGCAGCACTTTGCGCGGGCATGACACCATTCGAGATCGGCACCGACATGCAGGATTCGATCCGCCTGCCTTCAGCCTTTTGCGGCGTCTACGGCCTCAAGCCGACCGAGCATCGCGTCTCCCTGGCCGGCGCCTTTCCCGATCCCGCCGGTGCACCGCGCAGCGTGCGGCTGATGTCCTGTATCGGTCCGCTGGCCCGCAACGTCGAAGATCTGGCGCTGATACTGGGGATCATAGCAGGGCCAGATGGCAGCGACACAGATCTTGCGCCGGTGCCTGTCGAGGGCACGCCGAAGCTTGATCCCAAGACCCTGCGCATCGCTTTCGCGCCGGCCTTTCCGGGTTTTCCGGTAGCCGGCGAGATCAGGGCCGCGGTCGAAAGTCTGGCCGAGCAACTCAAGTCTGCGGGGGCAGCCGTCGAGGAAGCAAGACTGCCGACGCTCGACCTGCATGACGATCTGACGCAAGGCGGCGCGCTTATCGGCATGATGCTGGAGGCTGCGCAGCCGGAGCCGCCAGAAGAACCGACACCGGTCTCGCGCTGGTTCGAGGCGCTCGCCCGCCGCGACCAGTCAATCCTTGCCTGGGACCGGTTTTTCGAAGGTTGCGATGTCTTGCTTTGCCCCGTCGCCATGACCACGGCCTTTCCGCATTGCGAGCCGGGAACACCAATCAAGGTCGATGACAGGGAGCAGAGCTACTGGCTGCTGCCGGCCCATGGCGCGGTGTTCAACTATAGCGGCCACCCGGCACTGTCGATGCCCTGCGGGCAGGACCGCAACGGCCTGCCTATTGGCCTGCAGCTGGTTGGCAAACGCTGGTCGGAGTCACGGCTGCTTGGCATCGCAGCGGCCATGGCGCCACTCACCGGCGGCTTCCGCCGCCCGCCGGGCTATTGAGCGAAGCGGCCAGCGTAGGACGCAAGCAGTGGGTCGCGCCGTGCCAGCGCCGACCTCGATCGACCTCGGCGGCGCAATTCCAATTAAGCGCACCTAGTTCGTAATTTCGAACGTTACATTGTCGAAATTGCCGTTCGCCAAGTCATCGCGACTGATGAATAGGACGATGGAATACATGTCGCCCCAGATCCATCCAACCATATCGCTTGTCCGAAGCTCCAACAAAACCGCATTCGGTGTCGCCGGCCCGTGAGGCGTGTAGACATGGCCAGCCGGAGCATGCCCCATAGCGCCCCGTTCGTGCAGGGCATCGAATTGCCAGATCATTTCCATGCGAGAGCGCAATTCGGGATGAAGCGTCTCGGGAGCGCGTGTGTAGGCGCAGACGGCATGCCGATAAAGCTGGTCAGCATAGGTGTACCACCATTGCCCAACCGGCTTCTCGCACAGTCTCAAGGTCGAAGAACTGAAAAAGGCATAGCCATCTTCGTCATCTTTCAAATAGCGTACATATCGGAAAGGTATGTCCGCGATCTGCGCCAGCAAGTCTTGGATCGGTGCGCGCTGGAAGTCCTTTGTGAAGGGTATGAGCAAATCCCTGATGTGTGAAAACCGCCCCATCGACCGGGACGCTTCCAACTGCATGCTCTCCAGTTCCGTTCTACCCTCGTCGCGGTGTTTCCTTTTGAGCAGGCCGTCGATGTGCGTCCTGCCTAGGCTGAACTGGTCCTCAATGGCATTGAGAAGCGCCGCGAGCGTCGCTTCGTTGAACGGATGAAAGGCCGCGTTGGAGAGGTCCGGAAACTGAGCATGGCGGGGATTGGGCAAGCCGGGCGCCTTGCCCTTGCGCCATCCCGTGGGCGGAGGAGGTTGGCCAACGTGCTCGCTGATCATGATTGGCCACCTCGGCGAGTGGGCTTGCACCGGCGGCCTGCCTTTGGATGATCGCGGCCGGAACCAGACCGCATCCGCCTGCCCAGGTCCGTCGCGCCACTTCAGTTCTCCATCGACGTGGAGCACCTTGGGAGCCGTTTCTTCGGCATGAGCCGTTTCCTCGGCATGCAGGAAAACAGCAAGCCAGCCTTTCCTGGGACCGAGGCCAGACCAGATGTTCTGGGGCAAGGCGGACAGGTCTATCTGACATACGAAACGAAGAGGTTCGCCCTCGATCTCTGGCCACGCAACGTCATCGGGCAAGCAAGGCGCACCGCCAAACCAGCCGGCGCTCTGCTGTGCTGGGAGCGGTACGACGGGAGTGAGCAGGACATAGGGTTCCTCGATGTTTCTCGCATTGGCCAGCATCTCGAAGGTTGCGACTTCGTTCTCCACGATGCCACGTACTAGCCCGGCAGCGAATTCGCGCGACGCTTGGTCTGCCTTGCGCTTACCAAAGATTTTTCTAAGTACCCGGATGATCATCTGCCACCTGGTTGCCTGCCCGCCACGCGGAAAAAAATGCCCGCTACAAGTAAACATCCTGATAAAGTCAATAAGAAGTAGTGAAGTAGAAGTGACGCGAATCTCATTCGATTTCAGCTTCAGATCATCCACGAATTGATTCCGAACGAGCAGCCGATCGCCAGCTATCGCTACGTGCTTCTCCCTCATCCCGCTGCTTCGCAGCCTCTTCTCCCGTTAGAGAGAAGAAGCTTACGCCGTGGCTGGCGAAACTCCGCTCCTCTCGAGGGTTCCGAAGGGACGAGCAAGGCACGCGGCTCGCCCCGGAATGGTCGGCCGAGCAAAGTGAGGGCTGGGGTGAGGGGTGCCCGATGCGATTTGCCTACTCGGGCTGCTGAGAAAACCGTCCCAGCCCATAGGGCGCCAGCAGCGGATCGCGCTCCCCGTCGAGGATTTCGCGGACGGCAAACAGGCCGACGGCCGGCGCCATCGTGATGCCCGAATGCATGACCGCGACATAGAGGCCGCCCACGCCTTGAGCCCGCCCGATGATCGGAAAGCCGTCGATCGGCGTCGGCCGGTAGCCGACGGTGTGGAAATCCAGTTCCAGCCCGTCGGCACCGCGCAGCATGGTTTTCATCGACGCAAACAGCTCGCGGGCGGTGGCTGCGGCATCCATGCCCGGATCGGCGCCGCCGAAATCCGAACCGGCGATGATGCGGCCCTCGGCAATCTGGCGCATATGCAGCCGATCGCCGATCACCAGGCCGTTGAGCAGCCTTTCGTAGGGGCGTGAGTGGACGATCAGGCCGGGCGGCGTCTCGATCGGCAGTTTTAACCCGGCCGTCGCCGCAATTGCCTGAGAGCCGACGCCGGCTGCGATCACCACTTCGTCGGCGGCAATCCGTCCGCCTGACGTATCCACGCCGGTAATCCTGCCATTGGTCTCTATCAGCGCGGTGACTGTCGTGCCGGTCATCACCCGCGCGCCAAGCCGCTCGGCGTCGGCCAGCAGCGTCTGCGTGGCCGCGACCGGCTCGGCCACGCCCTCCTCAGCGACGTGAAGGGCGAAATCGGGAAGCTCGGTCAAATTGGGCTCTATACGTGCGGCTCCCACGCGGTCGACGCGCTCGATGCCGTAACCCCAGCCGGAGTGCTCGGCGGCATAGGCTTCCAACTCGGCCGGCGGCAGGTCCCAGCACAGGCCGCCGCACCATTCCAACGGAATGCCGGGCACGTCATGCGCAAGCCGCGTCCATTCGGCCATCGAACGGGTACGCAGCCGAAAATAAGGCTCTGGATTGCCCCAGCTGGCATTGATCCAGGCAAAGGAATTCGGCGTCGCGACGCCGCCGGCATCGCTGTCGGCAACGACCGTCACGTTCGCGCCGGCCTTCGCCAAATGCCAGGCGATGGACGCGCCGATGATGCCGGCGCCGACGACGATGACTTGCTTGGCTGCGCTCATCGATGGTCCTTTGTCGAATCGGGTCTTCTGATGTCGTTGCGGCAACCCTATCTCAAGACCGGGCAACTGCCCAAAACTGTTCGACAGGCTACAAAAGCGCTGCTAGAAGCCCGCGCACCACATGGGATTCCATAAATTGGCTGAAGACATCACGAACGCGGTGGCGCGCCGCCGCACTTTCGCGATCATCGCGCATCCAGACGCCGGCAAGACGACGCTGACCGAAAAGCTGCTTTTGTTCGGCGGCGCCATCCAGCTTGCCGGCGAGGTCAAGGCCAAGAAGGATCGCATCCAGACCCGGTCGGACTGGATGAAGATCGAGCGCGAGCGCGGCATCTCGGTCGTCACCTCGGTGATGACCTTCGAGTATGAGGACAATGTCTTCAACCTGCTCGATACGCCCGGCCACGAGGATTTCGCCGACGATACCTACCGCACGCTGTCGGCAGTCGATGCGGCGGTCATGGTCATCGATGCCGCCAAGGGCATCGAGCCGCGCACGCTAAAACTGTTCGAGGTCTGCCGGCTGCGCGATATCCCGATCATCACCTTCGTCAACAAGATGGACCGCGAAAGCCGCGACCCGTTCGAGATCCTCGACGAGATCGAGCAGAAGCTGGCACTGGACACCGCACCGATCACCTGGCCGATCGGCCGCGGCAAGACCTTTTCAGGTACCTATCATCTGGCGCTGAACGCGGTGCGCAAGGGCGACGCGGAGAAGGAACGCACGCCGGTCAATGGACCCGACTCCAACCGCGTCGCCGGCCTGTTGCCGGAGAACGAGCGCGAAGCCTTCATCGAGGAGCTCGAGCTGGCGCGCGAAGCCTGCCGTCCGCTCGACATCGACTCGTTTCGCGAGGGCCACCTGACGCCGGTCTATTTCGGCTCGGCGCTGCGCAATTACGGCGTGCGCGACCTGATCGAAGCGCTTGGCGCCTACGGGCCGCCGCCGCGCGCGCAGGAGGCTGACACCCGCAAGGTCGAGGCGACCGAGGACAAGATGACGTCCTTCGTCTTCAAGATCCAGGCCAACATGGATCCCAACCACCGCGACCGTATCGCCTTCGTCCGCGTCTGCTCGGGCAAGCTCGAGCGCGGCATGAAGGCCAAACTGGTGCGCACGGGAAAACCGATGAGCCTGTCGGCGCCGCAATTCTTCTTCGCCCGCACACGCGTCACCGCCGACGAGGCTTTTGCCGGCGACGTCGTCGGCATCCCCAACCACGGCACGCTGCGCATCGGCGACACGCTGACCGAGGGCGAGGAGATCCTGTTCCGCGGCGTGCCGAACTTCGCGCCGGAAATCCTGCGCCGCGTCCGCCTGGGCGACGCGATGAAGGCCAAGAAGCTGAAGGAAGCGCTGCACCAGATGGCCGAGGAAGGCGTCGTGCAACTGTTCTCGCCGGAGGACGGTTCCCCGGCAATCGTCGGTGTCGTTGGTGCGCTGCAGCTCGACGTGCTGAAGGAGCGGCTGAACATCGAATACTCGCTGCCCGTCGATTTCGAGATGTCGCGCTTTTCCGTCTGCCGCTGGATATCGGCCGGCGACAAGGCCGAGGTGCATCGCTTCATCGAGGCGCATCGCGGCGACATTGCCCGCGACCTCGACAACGATCCGGTGTTCCTAGCCCAGCACGCCTTTTCGCTCAACTACGAGGCCGAGCGCTGGAAGGCGATCCGTTTTGCGGCGGTCAAGGATTATCAGGTCCGCGACAAGGCGGCTTGAACTGCGGCCCTCCCTTCCCCCCTTGTGGGGGAAGGTGGATCGGCGCGCAGCGCCGAGACGGAAGAGGGGTGTTGGAAGAAACTCGGCGTGAAACGTCGAAGGGTTCTAGGCGTTTACCTCTTCAAGGTAGCGATCCTTCCAGCACCCCTCATCCGACCGAGCTTCGCTCGGCCACCTTCTTCCACAAGGGGAGAAGGGGAGGTCGCCTTCCCTCAGCCCTTGGCTGCCTCTTCGATCTTGGCGATGTCGATCTTGGTCATTTGCATCATCGCCTGCATGACACGGCCGGCCTTTTCTGTGTCGGGGTCCTGCAGCAGCCTCGGCAATTGCTCCGGCACGACCTGCCAGGAGACGCCGAATTTGTCCTTCAGCCAGCTGCACTGGCTGGGCTCGCCACCGCCCTCGATGAGCCTGTCCCAGAAATAGTCGACCTCCTCCTGCGTCTTGCAGTCGATGGAGAGCGAGACTGCCTCGGTGAACTTGAATTGCGGCCCGCCGTTGAGCGCCTGGAACTGCACGCCGTCGAGCTCGAAATAGGTCACCAGCACCTTGCCCTCATTATCGCCGCTGCCCTTGGGCCAGCGCATCACGCTCAGCACCTTCGAGTTCTTGAAGATGGAGATGTAGTGGTTCATGGCCTCTTCGGCCTGGTCGTCGAACCACAGGCAGGGGGTGATCTTTTGCATTTGCTTGCTCCTCGGGCTGTTTTCGGTTGCTATCACGGTGAAACGGCTGGCTCCGAGAATGCTGCCATCCTCTTGCCGTTTGCCCAAGGACGGCTGCTCGGCACGCAATCCGACAGTGGTATCGAAATTTTCGAAAGAATCTGGCGCGGCGCAAAATTGTGGCCAGACCAGGCGTCGGCGTCTATAACGCCTGCGGTCGAATTCAGCGCCGCCGCGCTCCCATCGAGCGTCGCCGGCCAGTCAAGGAAAATTCATGCCTGCCTATCGCTCCCGCACCACCACCCATGGCCGCAACATGGCCGGCGCCCGCGGCCTGTGGCGCGCCACCGGCATGAAGGATTCCGATTTCGGCAAGCCGATCATCGCCGTAGTCAATTCCTTCACCCAGTTCGTTCCGGGCCATGTCCATTTGAAGGACCTCGGCCAGTTGATCGCCCGCGAGATCGAGAAGGCCGGCGGCGTGGCCAAGGAGTTCAACACCATCGCTGTCGACGACGGCATCGCCATGGGCCATGACGGCATGCTCTATTCGCTGCCGTCGCGCGAGCTGATCGCCGACTCGGTCGAGTACATGGTCAATGCCCACTGCGCCGACGCCATGGTCTGCATCTCCAATTGCGACAAGATCACGCCGGGCATGCTGATGGCGTCGCTGCGCCTCAACATCCCGACAGTCTTCGTCTCCGGCGGGCCGATGGAAGCCGGCAAAGTGGTGCTCGCCGGCAAGACGCAGGCGCTCGATCTGGTCGACGCCATGGTCGCTGCCGCTGACGACAAGATCTCCGACGAGGACGTCAAGACCATCGAGCGCTCGGCTTGCCCGACCTGCGGCTCCTGCTCGGGCATGTTCACCGCCAATTCGATGAACTGCCTGACCGAGGCGCTTGGCCTTTCGCTGCCCGGCAACGGTTCGACGCTGGCGACGCATGCCGACCGCAAGCGGCTGTTCGTGGAGGCCGGCCATCTGATCGTCGATCTCGCCCAGCGCTACTACGAGCAGGACGACGACACGGCGCTGCCGCGCAGCATCGCCTCGAAGGGCGCCTTCGAGAATGCGATGACGCTCGACATCGCCATGGGCGGCTCGACCAACACCGTGCTGCACATCCTGGCTGCCGCGCATGAGGGCGAGGTCGATTTCACCATGGAGGACATCGACCGGCTGTCGCGGCGCGTTCCGGTGCTGTGCAAGGTTGCGCCGGCCAAGGCCGACGTCCATATGGAGGACGTCCACCGCGCCGGCGGCATCATGGCGATCCTCGGTCAGCTCGACAACGCCGGACTGATCAACCGCGACCTGCCAACCGTGCACACCGCAAGTCTCGGCGAAGCGCTCGACCATTGGGATATCTCGCGCACTTCAAGCCAGAACGTTCGCGATTTCTTCCTTGCGGCACCAGGCGGCGTGCCGACGCAAGTCGCCTTCAGCCAGGACCGGCGCTGGGACGATCTCGACACGAACCGCGAAACCGGCGTTATCCGCTCGGTGGAGCATCCCTTTTCCAGGGACGGCGGCCTTGCCGTGCTCAAGGGCAATCTGGCACTGGACGGCTGCATCGTAAAAACCGCGGGCGTCGATGAATCGATCTTGAAATTCACCGGCCCGGCCAGGGTGTTCGAAAGCCAGGACGCCAGCGTCAAGGCGATCCTGTCCAACGAGATCAAGGCCGGCGATGTCGTCGTCATCCGCTACGAAGGGCCGCGCGGCGGCCCCGGCATGCAGGAAATGCTCTACCCGACCAGCTATTTGAAATCGAAGGGCCTCGGCAAAGCCTGCGCGCTGGTCACCGACGGCCGCTTTTCCGGCGGTACCTCCGGCCTGTCGATCGGCCATGCTTCTCCCGAGGCGGCGGAAGGCGGGCTGATTGGGCTGGTGCATGAGGGCGACACGATCGAGATCGATATCCCGAACCGCACCATCCGGCTTGCCGTCGACGATGCCGAACTGGCCGCCCGCCGCGCCGCGATGGAGGCAAAGGGAGCTGCCGCCTGGAAGCCAGAGGAAAAGCGCAAGCGCAAGGTGACGATGGCCTTGCGCGCCTACGCGTCGATGGCGACCAGTGCTGCAAAGGGTGCGGTAAGGTATGTGCCGGAATAGGTTCGCTTTTCCTTCTCCCCTTGTGGGAGAAGGTGGATTGCCGCGTAGCGCCAAGACGGTTGAGGGGTGCTGGACGGAGTGCCGCTGGTGCCAAGCTGGAGCACCCATCATCCGGCCGCGGAGCCTGTCCTCGGGCTTGCCGGAGGCAAGACCCGTGGGCGGCCACCTTCTCCCACAGGGGGAGAAGGGAGAGCCGCGGCTGAAGGTTCCGGCTTTTTGAACGAGGTGGCTTTAGATGGATTTTGACCTTATCGTCCGCGGCGGCATGCTGCCCGACGGCACGATCGCCGATATCGGCATCATCGGCGAGACGATCGCGGCCATCGAGCCCGAGCTGAGCGTTACCGCGGGCACGGCGATCGACGCCCATGGCAATCTGATCTCGCCGCCTTTCGTCGATCCGCATTTTCACATGGACGCCACGCTCTCCCTGGGCATACCGCGCATCAACGCGTCGGGCACGCTGCTGGAAGGCATTTCGCTGTGGGGCGAGCTGAAGCCGCTGTTGACGCACGAAGCGGTGCGCGAGCGCGCGCTCGCCTATTGCGACTGGGCGGTGTCCATGGGCCTGCTCGCCATCCGCACCCATGTCGATGTCTGCGATACGAGGCTGCTGGCGGTCGAAGCCCTGCTCGATGTGAAGAAGACGGTCGCGCCCTATATCGACCTGCAACTGGTCGCCTTCCCGCAGGATGGGTTTTATCGCTCGCCGACGGCGCGCGATAACACCGTTCGGGCGCTCGACATGGGGGTCGATATCGTCGGCGGCATTCCGCACTTTGAGCGCACCATGGCCGATGGCACGCGTTCGGTGACGGAACTGTGCGAAATCGCGGCAGAACGCGGCCTGATGGTCGACCTGCATTGCGACGAGACCGACGATCCGCTGTCGCGCCATATCGAGCAACTGGCCTATGAGACGCAGCGCCTCGGCCTGCAGGGCAGGGTCGCCGGCTCGCATCTCACTTCGATGCACTCGATGGACAATTACTATGTCTCGAAGCTGTTACCGCTGATCGCCGAGGCAGGCGTCTCGGCGATTCCCAATCCGCTGATCAACATCATGCTGCAGGGCCGCCACGACACATTCCCCAAACGCCGCGGCCTGACGCGGGTCAAGGAAATGCTTGCCCACGGCATCCGCGTCGGGTGGGGACAGGATTGCGTGCTCGACCCCTGGTATTCGCTGGGCACCGCCGACATGCTCGATGTCGCCTTCATGGGCCTTCACGTCGCCCAGATGTCGAGCCCGGCCGACATGGCGCGCTGCTTCGACATGGTCACTAACGTCAACGCCGCCATCATGGGCCTCGACCATCTCGGCCTGGCGGTTGGCAAGCGCGCCAGTCTCGTCGTCCTTGATGCCGGCGACCCGGTCGAGGCCTTGCGCCTGCGCCCCGAGCGCCTCTGCGTCATCGCCAGGGGCAAGGTGGTAGCCGAGCGGGCCAGGCAGGAAACCCAGCTTTCGATCGCGGGACGGCCGGAAACGGTGAACCGCAGGCATCGCCCGTCCACTTCATGACCAATAATTGGCAGGCCCAATAAGACGTTGGGCCTGCTCAGGCCGCACACGTCGATCAGATTGATAGGCCCTGATCTTAAGTCTACAGTCAGTCTCCAGTTTTATGGCGAGGAGGACACGATGTGGCACAAGACGGCGATGGTGGCGTTGGCGGCGACCTGTGCAGGCTGCATGACGGCCGAAGACCGCAGACGAGGCGAAATGCCGGTCCTACGGCTTCGTCAGGAAGAATGATGCCTTCGCCGAATGTCTGCAGCGCATCGATCTCGCGCGCCGCGCGGACCTCAGAAGTGCGTCGGCTTTCGATCCCTGGGACCGGCCGGTGATCTATCGTCCGGTCATCATTCGGCCACGGCCAAAGTAAGCCATTGAAGCGGCGATCTAGATTATCGCACCCAATCCGATGCTGAAATAAAGACAGAGCGGCGGTTCGATTCGATTTGAAAGTCCGCCGCTCTAGTGTAGGCCCAGCCGATTTTCGGCTCTGGTCCGGCCGGGTTCCCGATTTTGGCTCGTCAAAGCGGCTGCTTGCGTCTACGACGCTGCTCACCGAGCTTTCATGCGGGAGGAAGCGACATCGGCATGGCACAGCCAACAGCCCAGAATTCGACGATCAGGAACGTGCTTTTGGCTGGCATTCTGCTGATGCTGGCCGGCGATTTCCTGTTTGCGTTGAACGATGCGATGGGCAAATGGCTGGTCGCCAGCTTTTCCGTCGGCCAGGTCGTGCTGATCCGTTCCATCGGCGCCTTTTTCGTGCTCGGTCCGATGATCGCGCGTCAAGGTACGGCCAAGCTGTTCCACATGGAGCGCCTGGAACTGCAGGTCTTGCGCGTCGTCATGACGACGCTCGACACGGCGCTGTTCTACGCCGCCGTCGTCTATCTGCCGCTCGCCGACGTCATGAGTTTCTACATGGCCGGACCGATCTACGTGGCGGCGCTGTCCCACCTGTTGCTCGGTGAAAAGGTTGGCTGGCGCCGCTGGATGGCGATCCTGGTCGGCTTCTGCGGCGTGCTGATCATGCTCAAACCGTCCTCGGCCGCGTTTTCGCTGTCGTCGACCTTCGCCCTGGCCGGAAGCATTTCATTCGCCTTCGCCATTATCCTCAACCGGCGGCTGCGTGGCACCAGCGACACCTCGCTCGTTACCTGGCAAACCATCGGCACGTTGCTGGTCGGCGGATTTCTCACCATCGGCAACTGGCAGACACCGTCCTCGCTCGATTTCGGCGCCATGCTGCTTCTTGGCGTCGTCTCCTGCGGCGCGCACCTGATGATCACCAGGGCGCTGAAGCTGGCGCCGGCTTCGACGCTGGCGCCGCTGCATTACAGCCTGCTGCTGTGGGCCGTGATCTTCGGGCTGGCCTTCTTCGGCGACATGCCCGGCCCGCGCATCCTGATCGGCTCGGGCATCATCGTGCTGGCCGGCCTGTTCATCTTCCATCGCCAGAAAGTGGTCGACACGGTGCCGCCGGAAAACGTGCCGAAAGGCGTCAACTAGGGTCCAGATTTCTGGTACCTTAAGGTTCAGATTTTTTGGTACTTAACCCGCGCGCACCGCCGCCAGATGCCTTGAGAAGTCGGCCGTCTCCATCAGCGTCCTGCAGCGTGAAAAGCGACCGTCGGCATAGGCGCGGAAATCGTCGACCGGATTGCTGTTGGCAAGCTGGATCAGCCCCCACAGCGTCCACAAGAGATCGCACATCGCCTTGTAGATGACGATGCGGCCGCGCTCCGCCGGCGTTGGCTCGCCACCGAAATAGGCGCCCATCATCTCTTCCTCCTGCGCGATGTCGAATTGTCCTTCGACGCTGAGGTCGCCGAGATCCCAGAGCGGATCGTTCATGCCGGAATATTCCCAGTCGACGATCCACATCCTGTCGCCCGTATCGAGGAAGTTTTCGCACAGCGGATCGCAGTGGCAGGCGACAAGGGGCAGGCGATGCGCGGCAAGCGCCGAGCGTACGGTTTCCGCCTCGCATACGACGTCGTGGTAGCCGGCGGGCAGGGTGACGTCCTTGGTCGACAGCACCTTCAGATAGTCGTCGATCATCGCGAAAAGCTCGAAGCGGAAGGGAAACACCGCGCCGGAAGCGTGCAGCTTACGGAAGGCCTTGCCGGCGCGCGCCGGACTGCCGTGCCGGGTCTTGAACTTTTCCGGCGACATCGTCTCGGCGCCGGCGACGAAACGCGTCACCATCACGCCTGTCTCGCCGTCGACATGCAGCAGCTCGGGGCTCACGCCGGCCTTGGCGGCTTCCCGTGCCGCCACCGCCTCGTTGGCGC
The DNA here is from genome assembly GCF_055901575.1 of Mesorhizobium sp. WSM4842. NCBI lineage: Bacteria > Pseudomonadati > Pseudomonadota > Alphaproteobacteria > Hyphomicrobiales > Phyllobacteriaceae > Mesorhizobium > Mesorhizobium sp. WSM4842. Next base: position 259,765 of record NZ_CM148372.1, on the reverse strand, counting down.
GGTTGATATACTCCTCGGTGCCTTTGCCGGGAATCCGCAGGCAGACATCTCCAGCCCTGAACACGAGGTTGGTGAGGCCGCCAAGCCGCTCCAAGGGTCCCTCGTAGCCGGCCAGCCCCGGAATGGCTGCAAGCGCCGCGCGTGCTTCCTCGTCCACCATCGCTTCCGCCCTCTTTGCGTCTTTATTTGTGGCCACGACGGTTCCACAAATTTCGCCGTTTGGCTATCATCGGCGGCATGCGATTCACTCCAGCGCCGCACGGTCCTGTCGGACGCGGAAGGACGCTGCTGCACCTTGATTTTGCGGACGGGACTGCGATGGCGGACAGGAAAAATGAAGGCGCGCTCGCCGCGGCCTATGCAGCGAAGCGGCCTGAAGAAGTGGCGGCGCTCTACGACCGCTGGTCCGACACCTACGACGCCGACATGTCGGCGGCCGGTTATCGCCATCCGACCATCTGCCTTGCCCTGCTTGCCCGCCACCTGCCGCGCGGCGCAGCACCGCTCCTCGATGCCGGCGCCGGCACCGGGCTCATCGGCGAGTGGCTGAAGATCGCGGGCTACCCGCAGGTCGAGGCGCTCGACATTTCCGAGGGCATGCTGGCCCAGGCAGCGCGCAAGGGCGTCTATTCGGCGCTTCACTGCCTGGCGCTCGGCGGACCGCTGCCCTTCGCGGATGACGCCTATGCCGGCATCATATCGGCCGGCGTCTTCACCCAGGGCCATGTCGGCGCCGAGGGGCTGGACGAACTGATCCGCATCTGCCGGCCGGGCGGGATAATCGTGCTGACGGTCAAGAACACGCTGTGGGACGCCGGTTTTGCCGCGCGGATCGCGGACTTCGAGGCGAAGGGCGTCGTCACACGTGCCGAGGAGACGTCGCCCTATGTCTCCATGCCGGGCGAGGCCGACACCGTGCCGAGCCGCGGCCTCGTTCTGCGCGTGAACTGATCATTCTTCCATTCCCCTCGTTAAGGTTCCCGTGCGCTCGATGTCACCAAAAGTGATACTGCTGGCGAAGTCAATTTGGCCGCGGCTAGACAATTGACAGCCCGAGTTTACAAGCAACATGTTGCCCCCGAACTGGGCTTATTTCCGACTTCGCCAGCAGTATCAAAAGTGCCCAAGAGCCGACCTCCTTTACGCCTCCGGGGAATTCAGGCGGCTTGCAGCCGTCGGTGAAGGTGCGTCAACGCCGCCGTCTGTCCGACATTTCATTGGATGATTCTCCTCAGCACTGCCTTCACAGGGCTGGGCAGGAACCTGCTCAATCGCGACCGCAGACCTCTCGACCTTCTGCGCGACACTCCGGTAATGCACGGGAGCTGCTCGATATACTCTGGCCTTTCGGGGCGATCGATCTCGGGCGATGCGTCCGTAATGGGCGAGGAGAGCAGTGGCTGACTCCGCCCTTTGATAGCAACCAGGGTGATGCGATCCCTCCAGACGACATGCCTGTCCCCTTCTGCAGCCAGCGGCCAGTTGGGATTATGATACTCGTAGGGGTTCAAGCACTCGTAGACGGACGTGAAGCCCACGTGTCGGAGTAGGTTGCAGAGCGATGCACGCGTGAAGAGGAAGGCCTTCGGGTTGTCGAGCGAGTTCCAGAGCGCTGCCAGCTTCTCCTCGGAGGTCGCATCAGTATCGTGTTCCTTGCCATACCTGCCCCAGTAAGTCTTCCCCTTCCAAGTGTACGACGCTTCGTCGCTGAGGCTGATATGGGTATCGATTATTGATATCTTTCCGCAAGCCTTCGAGATTCTCTCCACGAAGTCCATGACATCCGGAGCATCCAAGTGATAAAGGATCCCCAAACATAGAACAACATCGAAACGACCATGGCGCTCCTCGTCGAGGTTGCGCACGTCATTTAGGGCGAGTTCGAGGTTGTCCAGGGAGAGTACCTCCTTAGCGAAGTGCACCTTCTCAAGGTTCGCCTCCCGACCCTCGATGGCGAGCACGTCGGCCCCATGGAGCGCGAACTCGATCCCGTATTGCCCCTCGAGACACGCCAGGTCCAGAACGCGAAGCTTCTCCAACGGCTTCCCCGCAAGATCTGCAGCGATCTGCACGAAGCGCCTCAATCGGGCGTCCCAGTGCGGCTCATCGAACGTGTCAATTTGATCGGCCAGATGGATGGAACCTGCCGTCCAGGGGCCGAACCTTTCGATAATCTTCTGCTTTTTCTCCTTGATTTCGTTTATTTGCATATTGTGCCCTCGTCATAGAAAAACAGTCTCGAACGTGTAGACTCCAGGGGAAATGCTAGACAAGTTTCAGGAAAAGTGAATAGGATGTTATCCTCAGTAACCCTAGAGCGGTTCTCGATCTGACGTACGGATTCAAGCTCAATGCTTATAGGCGCCGGCTTTTCCGCACGGATCGCCGACCTCGAGGCGAAGGGCGTCGTTACGCGCGCCGAGGAGACGTCGCCCTATGTCTCCATGCCGGGCGAGGCGGACACCGTGCCCAGCCGCGGCCTCGTTCTGCGCGTGAGCTGATCTAGGCTCTGATCCTTGCTCCCGCCGGATCGTAAAGCGGCTCGAGATGGATTTTTGCCGGCGTCCGCTCCATCGCCACCACCAGTTCGTAGTCGCCGGAGGCGAGGAAATCGTCGCTGACGCCGTCGGCGTTGCGCACATAGCCGTAGCCGATGTTTTTGCCGACCGTGTAGCCATAGCCGCCGCTGGTCAGGTAGCCGACCGGCTCGCTGTTGCGCAAGATCGTCTCGCGCCCGAGCAGCACGATCTCGCAATCGTCGACCGTGAAGCCGGCAAAGCGTTTTTTCAGCGCGGCGCCGCTGATCTCGTCCAGCGCCCGCCGCCCGAGAAAATCGGTATTCTTGCGAAGCTTCACCGCCCAGCCGAGGCCGGCCTCCTGCGGCGTGTCATTGGGCGTGATGTCGGAGCCCCAGGCGCGGTAGCCTTTTTCCAGCCGCAGCGATTCCAGCGCCCGGTAGCCGACCGGGCGGATGCTGTGCTCCTCGCCCGCCGCCATCAGCGCGTCGAAGATTTCGCCCGTCGCCGCGATCGGCACATGCAGCTCCCAGCCGAGCTCGCCGACATAGGTGACGCGCAGCGCCCGAACTGTGTGGCCGGCGATCGAGATTTCCCGCACGTGTCCAAATGGGAAAGCGGTGTTCGACACGTCCGCATCGGTCACCGCAGCCAGCACGTCGCGGGCGCGCGGCCCCATCAGCGACAGCGTGCCGAAATCCTCGGTGACATCGGTGAGCGTCACGTCGAGCTCGTTGCCGACATGGTCGCCGATCCACGAGAAGTCATGCGTCCTAAAACCGGTGCCGGTGACGACGTAGAATCGTTCTTCGCCGAGCCGAGCCACGGTCAGGTCGGCCTCGATGCCGCCGCGCGTGTTGAGAAGCTGCGTGTAGGTCAGCCGGCCGACCGGCTTGGCGACGTCGTTGGCGCAGATCCAGTCGAGCGCCTTCAGCGCGTCCGCCCCGGTCAGTTCATATTTGGCGAAGGACGACTGGTCGAAGATGCCGACGTTCTCGCGCACGTGCCGGTGCTCGTCGCCGACCGGCAAAAACCAGCTCTGCCGGCCCATCGAATAGATGTCCTTCGGCTCGACGCCTTCGGGCGCGAACCAGTTCGGCCGCTCCCAACCGAGTTTGGAGCCGAACACGGCGCGATGCTTTTGCAGCCGTTCGTAGAGCGGCGACACGATCCGTGGCCGGCCCGTGACATACTCCTCATGCGGGAAGCCGATCGTATAGTGCTTGCCATAGGCTTCCAGCGTGCGGTCGCGGACCCATAGCCGGTCGCGGTGCAAGTCGGAAAAGCGTCTGATATCGACCACCCACAGATCGAGTGGCGCCTCGCCGTCGACCACCCACTGCGCCAGCACCCAGCCGGCGCCGCCGCCCGCCGCGATGCCGAAGGCGTTGAAGCCGGCGCCGACGAACATGTTGGCGCATTCGGGTGCCACGCCGAGAATGAAATTGCCGTCCGGCGTGAAACTCTCCGGCCCGTTGATCATCTGCTTGACGCCGACGGTTTCGAGCGCCGGAACCCGCGCGATCGCCTGGTTCATATGCTGCTCGAAATGATCGTAATCGTCGTCGAACAGCCGGAACTCCCAGTCATCAGGGACATCACCGCCGGGAAGATCGGTCGTCCAGGCTTGCGGGTTCGGCTCATAGCCGCCCATCACCAGCCCGCCGACCTCCTCCTTGAAATAGATGCGCCGGTCGGGGTCGCGGATCGTCGGCGCATCGGTCGCCAACCCGTCTATTCTTTCGGTGATGATGTACTGGTGCTTGACCGGCTGCAGCGGCACATTGATGCCGGCTAGCGTACCCACCTGGCGCGCCCATTGCCCGGCACAGTTCACCACCTTGTCGCAGGCGATATCGCCCTTGTTGGTCTTTACCGCGGTGATGCGGCCATCCTGTATGTCGAAGCCGGTGACGCGGATATCCTCGAACAGCCTGGCACCGTGCATGCGAGCGCCTTTGGCCAGCGACTGCGTGATATCGGAAGGGCTTGCCTGGCCGTCGGTCGGCAGCCAGCTGGCGCCGACGAGATCGCCGGTTTCCAGCAGCGGCCACATTGTCTTGACCTCGGCCGGTGACAGCAACTGCATATCCATGCCGAAGCTTTTCGCCGTCGTCGCCAGCCTCTTGTACTCGATCCAGCGGTCGGCATTGGTGGCGAGCCTAAGGCACCCGGTCATCTTCCAGCCGGTGGCCAGCCCGGTTTCGGCTTCCAGCCCCTTGTAGAGATCGACCGAATATTTGAGCACGCGGGTGATAGAGGCCGACGAGCGCAACTGCCCGACCAGCCCCGCCGCATGCCAGGTGGAGCCCGAAGTCAGCTTGCCCTGTTCCAAAAGTACGACATCGGCCTTGTGGTCACGCGCCAGATGATAAGCCGTCGAACAGCCGATTATGCCGCCGCCGATGACGACGATCTCGGCGTGGGCGGGCAATTTCATGATTTCTGTCCGTATTTTGTTCGGTAGTTTTCCAGCGCGGCATCGAGCCGCGTCAGGTTTTCGTCGGTATAGGCAACGTAGTCGATGCCGGGCGCGTCGAGATAAAGTTCGGAAACCATGCTCCACATCGCCTCGCGCAGCAGCGATGCGCATTGCATGGCCGCATGTGAGCGGCGGATCGCCTCATCCGGCTCCTTCATGAAATAGGCGGTCAGGAAGGCGAATGACTCCTCGTCGTTCATGCTGGCGTTCGAGGCGACACCGGCAAGGTCGAACATCGCCGTGTTGAAGCCGGCATACTCAAAATCGATCAGCCACAGCCTGTGGCCGTCGTCGAGGATATTAGCCGGCAAAAGGTCATTGTGACCGAAGACGATCGGCAGCAGTTTTTGCGCCCGTTCGAGTTCGTCCGCAAGCGTCAGCAGCCGCGGCAACTCGCTTCGCATGCGGCTGCCGGCTTCCTCCAGCGTGCGCGCATAGTCGCGGATGACATGGAACACCCAGAACATGAAGCCGGCGCCGGAGACATGATTCGGCATCTCGCGATGGAAGCCGCGCATCAGGGCGGCGACGCGGCCGATATTAGCGCGTACGTCTTCCGCGACATAGGTCTTGGCGCCGAGAAATTCCGTCACCAAAATGCCGGGCTCGGAATAATGGACCGCTGGCGCGAAGCCGGCGGCGTGCGCCGCGCGCGCGGTCATCACCTCGCGCTCGCGAAAGACGTGATGGAACGGAAAGTCCTGGCCAAAGCGCACGACATGCCGCCCGGCGGCGTCCTCGACCAGATAGTTGGCGTTGCTCAAGCCGCCCGGCAGCGGCGCGATCTCGATGCTGCCGGTCCAGCAGGGCAAGGCGCGGATGCGGTCCTCTGCGGTCACAGGTTCATCCCTCGTTGCGCGGGGGTCAAGGTGCCGCGGGCGACACAATGATGGCGGCCGGCAGGAGGGAGCAATGCGAAGATCTCGTCGGTGCGGGATCCCGGGATCGGTATCCCGCACCGCACCGACGAGCCCCTGTGCCGGGTTCTTCGACTCCGGCATCCGCCCCCGCGGATTCGAAAAAATCCTTTTCCCTTGCGCCAGACGACTTTCCAGCCGTTCGGGCAGGCGAATTTTGGTGCGGCTCTGCCATCGTTCTCCCGTGGCAGTTCCGAGCCTGTCACGAAGCCAGTGTCACGCCATGTGATCCGGCTTGTCAACGAAAACTTGTGGCTTTTTGCCCGAAACCACAAGGATTTCTTGTAAGCTGTGGCCGATTTGCCTTAGAAGCGGTCAGCAGCGCAACAATCCGATTGGGCGAACCCGATGATCCATTCGAAGCGGCATGGCGAAATCCTGCGTCTCTTGCATGAAGAGGGCACTGTCACCATCGCCAGTCTGGCCGACCGGCTGGGCGTCTCGCTGGAGACCGTGCGCCGCGACGTCAAGCCGCTGACCAGTGACGGTTCGATCCTGAAGATGCATGGCGCAGTCGGCCTGCCGTCGATGGCCGGCGAGGCGCCGTTCGAGCGGCGCATGCGCGAGAATGCCGATGCCAAGCGCGCCATCGCCCGCATCGTTGCCGCGACCATCCGCGACGGCGAATCGATCATGCTCGACACCGGCACCACCACCTCTTTCCTGGCCCGCGAGCTGCTCGGACACCGGCGGTTGACGGTGGTTACCAATTCCTCCGACATCGCCCGCACGCTGGCCACCGTCAACGGCAACAAGGTCTACATGGCCGGTGGCGAATTGCGCAGCGATTCGGGCGCCGCCTTCGGCGTCTCGGCGATCGAATTCGTCAGCCGCTTTTCCGTCAGCCATGCGGTGATCTCCACCGGCGCGGTCGATGCCGTCACGGGCGTGATGGACTATGATCTGGAAGAGGCGGAATTCGCCCGCATGGTGCTGTCGCGCGGCCAGCGCTCGCTCGTCGTCACCGACCACACCAAGTTCGGTCGCCAGGGCCTGGTCCAGGTCTGCGGCCTCGACGGTTTTTCCGAACTCGTCACCGATCGGCCGCCGCCGCGCGCCATCGCCGCCGCCCTTGGGCAAGCGGGCGCACGGCTCAGCATTGTCGGCGACGAAAGCGGGATCTGATCTGACCAGAGCAGTAAAGCGGTGGGCGGCTTTTCTTCCTTACCGTCCCGGTGTTTAGTCCGGTCATGGCCTTCACAATCCGTCAATTGCAGTTCTTCATCGCCGTCGCCGAGCAAGGCACGGTGTCTGGCGCCGCCCAGAACCTGTCCATCTCGCAATCGTCGGTCACCGAGGCGATCAAGGAGCTCGAAGGCGATCTCGGCGTCGAACTGTTCGAGCGCCATCCGCGCGGCCTCAACATCACCCACAAGGGCCATCAGTTCCTGCGCCATGCGACAAAGATCCTTGCCGACGTTTCCGATGCGCGCCGCGCCTTCTTCGGCGAGCAAGCGGCGGCGGGCGGCCGGCTGCAGCTCGGTGTCACCTCGCTGGTCGCCGGCTATGTGCTGTCCGACCTTCTCGCCCGCTATCGTCGCGCGTATCCGGGCGTCGAGATCTCGGCCATCGAGGACAATGGCGATTACCTCGAACATCTCCTGATCGGCGGCAAGCTCGACATCGCCGTTATGGTCACCTCGAACCTGCGCGACCGCACCGCCTTGCAGTCCGAAATTCTCGAAGTCTCGGCCTACCGGCTATGGCTGCCGCTCGGCCACCCGCTGGCCGGCGCCGACATCATCGGCATTGGCGACATCGCCTCGGAGCCGCTGATCATGCTGACCGTCGACGAGATCGAAGAGAATACCGGAAAACTGCTGGCGGCGATCGGCGCCAAGCCGCATGTCGCCTTCCGCACCCGCTCTGTCGAAGCGGTGCGCAGCCTCGTCGCCACCGGCGCCGGTGTGGCGTTGCTGCCCGACCTCGTCTACCGGCCATGGTCGCTCGAAGGCGACCGCATCGAATCGCGCGATATTTCGGGCTCCTTGCCGGTGGTCCAGGTCGGCATGGTCTGGCGGCGCGGCTCCGGCCTGCCGCAGGCCGCACGCGACTTCATCGGGCTTGCCCAGTCCCAGCGCATGGTCCGTCAGCGGCCGGAGAAGATTGGACGTTAATCTATCGGAAAAACCGATATCGCCTTTCTGATAAATGAATTTGCGAAACCGGGAATTTCACAGCACCTTCATGATCGGGACCAAGCCGCCACGACAGGGCGGCGCCCCTTAGAGTCGCGCATGTTCCTTTCCGAAAACCGGAACCGGTTTTCGGGGTCATCCGCCAAAATGGGAGATCGACGATGAATTCATTCCTGAAGTCATGCACTGCATTGACGGTCGCGCTGACCTTCTCCGGCCAGGCGATCGCTCAGGTGACGGAACTCGGCAAGGGCGAAGGCCAGGTCAACATCGTCGCTTGGCCCGGCTACATCGAGCGCGGCGAAACCGACAAGGGCTACGACTGGGTCACGTCCTTCGAGAAGGACACAGGCTGCAAGGTCAACATCAAGACCGCCAACACATCCGACGAGATGGTCGCGCTGATGAACGAGGGCGGATTCGACCTCGTTACCGCCTCGGGCGACGCTTCGCTGCGCCTCGTCGCCGGCAAGCGGGTCCAGCCGATCAACACCGATCTCATCCCGAGCTGGAACACGGTCGACGACCGGCTGAAGGATGCGCCGTGGTTCACTGTTGGCGGCGTCCACTACGGCGTCCCCTACCAGTGGGGACCGAATGTGCTGATGTACAACACCGAGGTGTTCAAGGAAGCGCCGAAGAGCTGGAACGTCGTCTTCGAGGAGATGACCTTGCCCGACGGCAAGTCGAATAAGGGCCGCGTCCAGGCCTATGACGGGGCGATCCACATCGCCGATGCCGCCAACTATCTGATGTTTCACAAGCCGGAGCTAGGCATCAAGGATCCCTACGAGCTGACCGAGGATCAGTACAAGGCCGCCCTCGATCTCTTGCGCGTCCAGCGCACGCTGGTCGGACGCTACTGGCATGACGCCGCCATCCAGGTCGACGATTTCCAGAACGAAGGCGTCATTGCTTCCGGTTCATGGCCCTACCAGGTCAACACGCTGGCTGCCGCCAAGAAGCCGGTCGCTTCGACCGTTCCTCAGGAAGGCGTCACCGGCTGGGCCGACACGACCATGCTGGCGGCCGAGGCGGCCAACCCGAACTGCGCCTATATGTGGCTGGAGCATTCGCTGTCGCCGAAAGTGCAGGGCGATGTCTCCGCCTGGTTCGGCTCGCTGCCGGTGGTGCCGGCTGCCTGCAAGGGCAACGAACTGCTCGGTGACGAAGGCTGCAAGACCAACGGCTACGACAATTTCGAAAAGATCAAGTTCTGGAAGACGCCGGTGTCGAAGTGCGCCACCCAGAACGATCAGTGCGTGCCTTACTATCGCTGGGTGTCGGACTATATCGGCGTCATTGGCGGACGGTGAGTTCCCTTACCCTCCCCCTTGTGGGGAGGGTCGACGCGCAGCGTCGGGGTGGGGGTCCGCTCGGCAGTTCTTGCCAAATAACCCCACCCGCGGGCTTCGCCGCGACCTCCCCACAAGGGGGAGGTAGGGCGTCGCGCAAGTTCGCTGGCCCCGCCCCCTATCCGTGGCGGCGCCGGCGATGTCAACACATCAAACCGGCAACAGACTGACAGCCCATGACAGCAGCCGTTTCCTTCCAAAAAGTCTCGCGCCATTTCGGCAGCGTGCGCGCCGTCGATATGGTCGATCTCGACATCGTGCCGGGCGAGTTCTTTGCCATGCTTGGACCTTCGGGTTCCGGCAAGACAACCTGCCTACGTCTGATCGCCGGCTTCGAGCAGCCGACATCGGGCTCGATCTCCATCTTCGGCGAACGTGCCGAAGGCGTTCCGCCCTATCGCCGCAACGTCAACACCGTCTTCCAGGACTACGCGCTGTTTCCGCATCTGAACGTGCTCGACAATGTCGCCTACGGGCTGATGGTCAAGGGCGTCGGCAAGCTCGAGCGGCAGAAGGCGGCCGAGGAGGCATTGTCGCTGGTGCGGCTTCCCGGCTACGGTGCCCGCCGTCCCGGCCAGCTTTCCGGCGGCCAGCGCCAGCGCGTCGCGCTCGCCCGCGCCCTGGTCAACCAGCCCAAGGTGCTTTTGCTCGACGAGCCGCTTGGCGCGCTCGACCTCAAGCTGCGCGAGAACATGCAGGAGGAGCTGAAGTCGCTGCAGAAGGCGCTCGGCATCACCTTCGTTTTCGTCACCCACGACCAGGGCGAGGCCCTTTCGATGGCCGATCGCGTCGCCGTCTTCAACGACGGCAAGATCATGCAGATCGGCACACCCGAGGACATCTACCAGCGCCCGAAGACGCGCTTCGTCGCCGATTTCGTCGGCTCGTCCAATGTGCTGCCGCCGGACTTCGTCCAGCGTTATTCCGGCCAGCATCGCTGGGGCAGCCTGCGGCCTGAATCCATTCGCATCGGCCGGGCGACCAAGGGCGACGGCGTTGCCGCTCGTCTCGTCTCGACCAATTATCTCGGCGCCATGACAAGACTGGCGCTCGACGCCGACGGGTTGAGATTGCATGCGATCGTGCCGGCCGGTGCCACATTGCCGAAGGAAGGTGAGACGGTCGTGCTCACCTTCAACCGCGAGCACCTGCATTTGATGGACGAGCCGGCATGATGGCGCTGAGGAAAGTCTTGGCTGACAGGCCAAGTGCGGCGCTTCATGGCGCCCCCCTCTGTCCTGCCCACTTTGCCATCACTTGGCATCTCCCCCACTTGGGGGGAGATCGGCAGCTTCGCCAGTGGCGCCTCTTCTGCAACGTTGGTGATTGGCGAAAGCAGTCGCGACAGCCAATCTCCCCCCTCGTGGGGGAGATGTCCGGCAGGACAGAGGGGGGCGCGAAGGATCGCGACCTGTCGAAGAAACCATGACTCTGACCGCGACCCCGGCAAAATCTGCCCCAGCCCTCCTTCCTCGCGCCGGCGGCCTGCGCGGCGCGCTGTTGGACCTGTTCTGGCGCAAGCCGAAGCTGCTGCTGCTCTTGATGCTGCTACCGCCGGTGCTGTGGCTCGGCATCGTCTATATCGGCTCGCTGTTCGCGCTGCTCTTGCAGAGTTTTTTTTCAATCGACGAATTCTCCGGCCTTATCAATCGCGAATTCACGCTGAAGACCTATAGCGACCTGCTGCAGGCCGCCAATCTCGACATCATCCTGCGCACGGTAACGATGGCGGCTCTGGTCACGCTCGCCTCGGCGATCATCGCCTTCCCCATCGCCTATTACGCGGCGCGCTATGCGCGCGGCCGCTGGAAGGCGCTGTTCTATCTCGGCGTGATGCTGCCGCTGTGGTCGAGCTATCTGGTCAAGATCTACGCCTGGAAGCTCATCCTCGCCAAGGAAGGCATCCTGTCCTGGCTGCTCGCCAAGCTGCATCTTCTATGGCTGCTCGATGGCTGGCTGTCGCTGCCGATCGTCGGCGGCAATTCTCTGTCGGTGTCGTCCACCGGCACCTTCATCGTCTTCGTTTACGTCTGGCTGCCTTTCATGATCCTGCCGGTTCAGGCGGCACTTGAGCGCGTGCCCGGCAATCTGGTCGAGGCCTCGTCCGATCTCGGCGCCTCGCCCGGCCAGACCTTCCGCAATGTGCTGTTCCCGCTGGCGCTGCCGGGCATCGTCGCCGGTTCGATCTTCACCTTCTCGCTGACGCTCGGCGATTACATCATCCCGCAGATCATCGGCACCTCGCGCCTCTTCATCGGCCAGGCCGTCTATTCGCAGCAGGGCACCGCCGGCAACATCCCGCTCGCCGCCGCCTTCACCGTGGTGCCCATCGTCATCATGGGTTTCTACCTCTGGGGCGCCAAGCGCATGGGGGCCTTCGATGCGCTCTGATGGCTCGCAATCCACCCCTCTCGGCTTGAAGATCGCTGCTGCCTGCGGTCTGCTGTTCCTGCATTTGCCGATCTTCCTGATCTTCGTCTATGCCTTCACGACCGAGGAAAAGAGCTTCGTCTGGCCGCCGCCGGGACTGACGACGCAGTGGTTCGCCGTCACCTGGAACCGCCCGGACGTGTGGCAAGCGCTGTCGCTGTCGGTCCGGGTCGCCGCCATCTCGACACTCGTCGCCCTGGTCCTCGGCACGCTCTGCGCCGCCGCCGTTTCGCGAACACAGTTCTTTGGCCGCGAAACCATCTCGCTGCTGGTCATCCTGCCGATCGCGCTGCCCGGCATCATCACCGGCATCGCGCTGCGTTCGGCCTTTTCGCTGGCCGAGATTCCATTCTCGTTCTGGACGATCGTGCTTGGCCACGCCACCTTCTGCGTCGTCGTTGTCTACAACAACGCAGTCGCCCGCTTTCGCCGCACTTCCGGCTCGATGATCGAGGCATCGATGGATCTCGGCGCCGACGGCTTCCAGACCTTTCGCCATGTCGTGCTGCCCAATATCGCCACCGCGCTGCTCGCCGGCGGCATGCTCGCCTTCGCGCTGTCGTTCGACGAGGTCATCGTCACCACCTTCACCGCCGGCCAGCAGCAGACGCTGCCGATCTGGATGCTGGAGGAACTGATCCGTCCGCGCCAGCGCCCAGTCACCAATGTCGTGGCCATGGTCGTCGTGCTGGTGACGCTGCTGCCCATCCTCCTTGCCTACTACCTGACCCGCGACGGCGACCAGATCGCCGGTTCGGGCAAATGACGTCAAGAATCCATAAGGGAGAGACTTCCATGGACACAAAGATGCTGATCGGCTCGAAATTCGAGAAGGGCACCGAAACCGAGGAGCCGATCCTCAATCCGAAGACCGGAGCGACTATCCTCAACCTGCCTGAAGCCAGCCAGGCGCAGATCGAGGCAGCGGTGCTTGCCGCCGAAAAGGCCTTCGTCACCTGGTCGCGCACCACGCCGGCGCAGCGCTCGGGTTATCTGCTAAAGATCGCCGATCGCATCGAGGCCGACGCAAAGGATTTCGCGGCACTCGAGGCGCTCAATTGCGGCAAGCCGATCAATGCCGTGCTCAACGACGAAATCCCGGCGATCGTCGACTGTTACCGCTTCTTTGCCGGCGCCGTCCGCTCGATGCCCGGCCAGGTCGCCGGCGAATACATCCCCGGTCACACTTCGATGGTCCGCCGCGATGCCATCGGTGTCGTCGCCTCGATCGCGCCATGGAACTATCCGCTGATGATGATGGCCTGGAAGCTGGCGCCGGCGATTGCCGGCGGCAACACCGTCGTCTTCAAGCCGTCGGAGCAGACGCCGCTGACCTCGCTGAAGCTGGCGAAGATCCTCGCTGAAATCCTGCCGGACGGTGTTGTCAATGTCGTGCTCGGCCGAGGCGACAGCGTCGGCAACACGCTGATCAACCACCCGAAAGTCAACATGATTTCGATCACCGGCGACGTCGCCACCGGCAAGAAGGTGCTGCAGGCCGCAGCCAAATCGGTCAAGCGCACGCATCTCGAACTCGGCGGCAAGGCGCCGGTCATCGTCTTCGACGATGCCGATCTCGGCGCGGTGATCAATGGCCTGCGCGCCTTCGGCTACTACAATGCCGGCCAGGACTGCACTGCCGCCTGCCGCATCTATGCCGGCAAGAAGATCTACGACAAGCTCGTCGCCGACCTTTCCTCGGCCGTCTCGACCATCAAGTACAACCGCCCCGACGACACCGAGAACGAGATCGGGCCGCTCATCTCACGCCGCCAGCGCGACCGCGTCTCGAGCTTCGTCGAACGCGCCTCGGAGCTGAAGCACATCGAGATCACCACCGGCGGCAAGCCGGGCGAAGGCTCCGGCTTCTTCTACCAGCCGACCGTCGTCGCCGGCGCGCTGCAGGAAGACGAGATCGTGCGCCGCGAAGTGTTCGGCCCGGTTGTCTCCGTCACTCGTTTTTCCGAGGTCGACGAGGCGGTGAACTGGGCGAATGACAGCGACTACGGCTTGGCATCGTCGGTATGGACCAAAGACGTTTCGCGCGCCATGGCGACGGCAGCCCGGCTTCAGTATGGCTGCACCTGGATCAACACCCACTTCATGCTGACCAATGAGATGCCGCATGGCGGGCTGAAACAGTCCGGCTACGGCAAGGACATGTCGCTTTACGCACTGGAGGATTATACCGCTGTCCGCCATGTGATGGTGGCGCACGGGTAGCGCCTTCCTTCTCCCCGTTGACGGCCCGTTGACGGGGAGAAGGTGGCCCAGAGGGGCCGGATGAGGGCCAGCACAAGTCTTGCTCAGCTGGTTCCGCCCCTCATCTGCCTGCCGGGCATCGATCTGCCATCTGGCGCTGAACATCGCTACCTCCTCACTCGTCCCATGTTTGCACGACGGTCTGCCGCGCAATTTGGCCGTCCTTCAGCTCCAGCATCGCCGCGCAGAACACTTTCGTGCCGTCGGGGTAGCTGCAGGCCTGCGTGAAGGCGAGATTGTCGCCGTCGGCGATGGTGGTGTCGACCTTGTGGGTCATCGCCCGGCTGCAGATGTCGTCCCAGAATGTGCTGATCGCCGCGCGTCCGCGAATTTCGCGCGGCTTGCTCGGCGGATTGTTGCGGTCGATCACCCGCACCAGAGCGTCATCGGCATAGAAGCTCGCGAGCATTTTTCCGTCACGGCCCTCGATTGCATTCTTGATCGCCGCGCCATTCACTGGCTTTGTCTTGGTCGGCATTTTATCCTCCATGTGCCCGTCTTCACGATCGGGCTGTTGATGATCAGAAGCGGGTATCGATGCGGTCCGACAGGCCGGTGCCGCGCTTGTCGAACAGGATCAGCCGCGAGAAGGCTACAGCCGCTTCAGCAGCCGGCTGTAGCCTTCGTCTTCCCAGTGCAGGTCGAGATTGGAAATGAAGCCCGGCACGAAAACGAGATCGAACGATCCCTGGCCGACCACCTGATAGGCGATCCGCACGTCGCCACTTCGGGCGTATCGCGTTTCGACGGCCTCACGAGATTTGTCCGCCAGGCCCGACGATTTCTGGTCGCTCAACATAGCAGAGGCGCGACGCTTACGGCAGATCAAACGTTAGAAGATGGGAATGCAAGCGTATGGGCCATGAGAGGCACGTTTGCTGACTACTTCTGCGAAGCGGCGATCCCGGCATTCGACTCACCGGCCCCAGGGCCTTTGCCGCCTGGAACGACGCCCCCGGCATCGGCGCGGAAGCCCACTGCTTCCGGTGCAGCCGGCCGCTTGATCCTTGCCGAGGCGGCCACGACAAGCTCGTTGAAGCCTTCGCCACCGCCGTCCAGCATTTCGAACAACTGCCGCCGCATCCTCGGTTCCCAGAACTTGTTGATATGCTCGGCGACGCCGGCAATGCCTTCCTCGCGCGGCTTGGAGTGAAAAAAGGCGGCGATCTGATTGGCCATGCGGACCAGCTTCTCGCTGGTGCTCATGATGTGGCCTTCGTCATGCGACATGCTTGGCAACTCCCGAAACCACCCGTTCGGGGTGGGTGAAGATATCGAAATCATTGCCGCGCACCAAAGCCACCAGCGTCATGCCGGCGTCCTCGGCGGTGCGGATGGCAAGTGCCGTCGGCGCCGAAACGGCGATGATGAACGCAGCGCCGATCGCCGCCGTCTTCTGCACCATCTCGACCGAAACGCGCGACGTCACCACGACGGCACCCAAGGTGCCATCGATGCCGGCTTTGGCGAGTGCGCCGGCCAGCTTGTCGAGCGCATTGTGGCGGCCGACATCCTCGCGCGCCATGACGATACCCTTGCCGGAGATATAAAAACCGGCGGCGTGGACCGCGCCGGTCTCGGCATGCAGCGGCTGCACTTTCGACAAAAGCTTGACCGAACGGACGATGTCGTCCGCCGTAAGCGTAAGTTTTGACGAACCGACCGTCTCGACCGAACGCATCGCCTCCTCGATCGACTCGATGCCGCACAACCCGCAGCCGACCGGTCCGGCCAGCCGCCGGCGCCGCGCCTCGAAGCGCGTATTGGCCTGGTCCTTTAGCCTGATCTGGATGTCGATGCCGGCGCCGTGATCTTCGACTTCGATCGCCTCAATTTCTTGCCGGTTGGCGATAATGCCCTCGGTCAGCGAGAAGCCGAGCGCGAAATCCTCGAAATCGGCGGGACTTGCCATCATCACCGCATGGGTGGTGCCGGCAAAGGAGAACGCCACCGGCGTCTCTTCCGGCACCATCCGGTTGGCGGCCGCAGTGCCGCCGGCGCGGTGCGCCAGCCGCGAGATCTGCGTCGTGGCTTTGCGGCGCGCGCTCAACGATTACTCCGCTGCTTCCAAGGTCGCGATGCGACGGCTGTTGCGGGCCTGCTCGTCATAGTCGAGCTGCCATTCCGACGGTCCGTTGGACGCGCCGACCTGCACCGCCGTCACCTTGTATTCCGGGCAGTTGGTCGCCCAGTCGGAGAAGTCGGTGGTGATGACGTTGGCCTGCGTGTCTGGATGGTGGAACGTTGTATAGACCACGCCCGGCGACACCTTGTCGGTGATCAGCGCGCGCAGCGTCGTCTCGCCGGAGCGGCTGGTCAGTCGGACCCAGTCACCGTCGCGCAGGCCGCGGTTTTCGGCGTCATGCGGGTGGATCTCGAGCCGGTCCTCGCTATGCCACATGATATTGTCGGTACGCCTGGTCTGCGCGCCGACATTGTACTGCGACAGGATGCGGCCGGTGGTCAGCAGCAGCGGGAAGCGCGGTCCCGTCCTCTCGTCGGTCGCCACATATTCGGTGCGGATGAACTTGCCCTTGCCGCGCACGAAGCCGCTGATATGCATGATCGGCGTACCTTCCGGCGCCTGCTCGTTGCACGGCCACTGCACCGAGCCCATCTTGTCCAGATAGTCAAAGGAAACCTTGGCGAAGCTCGGAGTCGTCTTGGCGATCTCGTCCATGATTTCCGACGGATGCTGGTAATTCCAGTCAAGCCCCATCGTCTGTGCGAGCTTCTGCGTCACTTCCCAGTCGGCCAGCCCGTTCTTCGGCGCCATCACCTTGCGCACGCGATTGATGCGGCGCTCGGCATTGGTGAAGGTGCCGTCCTTCTCGAGGAAAGTCGAGCCGGGCAGGAAGACATGCGCGTAGTTGGCGGTCTCGTTGAGGAAGAGGTCGTGGACGACGACACATTCCATCGCCGCGAGGCCCGCGGCGACATGCTTGGTGTCGGGGTCGGACTGCAGGATGTCCTCGCCTTGCACATAGAGGCCCTTGAACGAGCCGTCGACGGCGGCGTCCAGCATGTTGGGGATGCGCAGGCCGGGCTCATCGTCGAGCTTGACGCCCCAAAGGCTCTCATAGATATCGCGCACCGCGTCGCCGGAGACGTGACGATAGCCGGGCAGCTCATGCGGGAACGAGCCCATGTCGCAGGAGCCCTGCACATTGTTCTGGCCGCGCAGTGGGTTCACGCCGACGCCTGGCCGGCCGATATTGCCGGTCGCCATGGCGAGGTTGGCGATGGCGATGACGGTGGTCGAACCCTGGCTGTGCTCGGTCACGCCGAGGCCGTAATAGATCGCGCCATTGCCGCCGGTGGCAAACAGCCGTGCGGCGCCGCGGATCTCTTCGGGATCGACATTGGCAAGCTGGCCGACAACTTCCGGGCTGTTTTCCGGCAGCGCCACGAACGACGCCCAGTCCTGGAACTCGTCCCAGTCGCAGCGCTCGCGGATGAAGGCCTCGTCGAACAGGCCTTCGGTGACGATGACATGCGCAAGCGCGGTGACCACGGCGACATTGGTGCCGGGCTTCAGCGGCAGATGATGCTGCGCCTCGATATGGGCCGAGCGCACGATGTCGGTGCGGCGCGGGTCGAGCACGATCAGCTTCGCGCCCTTGCGCAACCGCTTCTTCATGCGCGACGCAAACACCGGATGTGCGTCGGTCGGATTGGCACCGATGATCATCACCACGTCGGTCTGCTCGATCGAATCGAAATCCTGGGTGCCTGCCGAAGTGCCGAATGTCTGGCCAAGACCATAGCCGGTCGGCGAATGGCAGACGCGGGCGCAGGTATCGACATTGTTGTTGCGGAAACCCTGTCGGATCAGCTTTTGCACCAGATAGGTTTCCTCGTTCGTGCAGCGCGACGAGGTGATGCCGCCGATCGAGGTTCGGCCATACTGGTACTGGATGCGGCGGAACTCGTTGGCAGTGTGGGTCAGCGCTTCGTCCCACGACACTTCGCGCCATGGATCGGTGACCTTTTCGCGGATCATCGGATTGAGGATGCGCTCCTTGTGGGTCGAATAGCCGTAGGCAAAACGGCCCTTGACGCAGCTATGGCCACGGTTCGCCTTGCCGTCCTTGTAGGGCACCATGCGCACCAGCTCGTCGCCGCGCATTTCGGCCTTGAACGAGCAGCCGACGCCGCAATAGGCGCAGGTGGTGACCACCGAATGCTCCGGCTGGCCGATCTTGATCACCGACTTCTCGGAGAGCGTCGCTGTCGGACAGGCCTGCACGCAGGCGCCGCAGGACACGCATTCGCTGTCGATGAACAGCTGATGCATGCCGGCCGACACCCGGCTTTCAAAGCCGCGGCCCTCGATGGTCAGCGCGAAGGTGCCTTGCACCTCCTCGCAGGCGCGCACGCAGCGCGAGCAGACGATGCATTTCGACGGATCATAGGTGAAGTACGGGTTGGACTCGTCCTTCGCCATCCATTTGAAGTTTTCTGCGCCATCATTCTTCTTGAAGACGTGGTTGTCGCCCTCATAGCCGTAGCGCACGTCGCGCAGGCCGACGACGCCGGCCTGCGTTTGCAATTCGCAGTCGCCATTGGCCGCACAGGTCAGGCAGTCGAGCGGATGGTCGGAGATGTAGAGCTCCATCACGCCGCGGCGAATGTCCTTCAGCCTTCCGGTCTGGGTGTGCACGACCATACCCGGCGCCACCGGCGTCGTGCACGAAGAAGGCGTGCCGTTGCGGCCGTCGATCTCGACCAGGCAGAGCCGGCAGGAGCCGAAGGCATCGACCATGTCAGTGGCGCAAAGCTTCGGGATGGTGATTCCGGCCTCCATCGAGGCGCGCATGATCGAGGTGCCTTCCGGCACAGTGACGGTGAAGCCGTCGACGGTCAGCGTCACCTGCTTCTCGGAGGTCGAGGCCGGTGTGCCGTAGTCGATTTCCTGAACGAGACCCATGGCGAGACTCCTATTCTGCTGCTTCGGCGACCGGCGCCGGCTTGAAATCATCGCGGAAGTGGTTGATTGCGCTCATCACCGGATAGGGCGTGAAGCCACCCAGCGCACAGAGCGAACCGAACTTCATCGTGTTGCAGAGGTCGGTCACCAGTTCGATCTGCTTTTCCGGCTCGATGCCTTTGGCGATCTTGTCGATCGTCTCGACGCCGCGCGTCGAGCCGATGCGGCACGGCGTGCACTTGCCGCAGCTTTCGATGGCGCAGAACTCCATGGCGAAGCGCGCCTGCTTCAGCATGTCGGCTGTGTCGTCGAAGACGGTGATGCCGGCATGGCCGATCAGCCCGTCCTTGGCGGCGAATGCCTCGTAGTCGAAAGGCGTGTCGAACAGGGAGCGGGGAAAATAAGCTCCCAATGGACCCCCGACCTGCACCGCCTTGACCGGCCGTCCAGTGGCCGTGCCACCGCCGATGTCGTCGACGATCTCGCCAAGCGTCATGCCGAACGCCGCCTCGAACAGGCCGCCATATCTGACGTTGCCGGCGATCTGGATTGGAATGGTGCCGCGCGAGCGGCCCATGCCGAAATTCTTGTAGAAGGCAGCACCCTTGTCCATGATCACAGGCACCGAGGCCAGCGAGATGACGTTGTTGATCACCGTCGGCTTGCCGAACAGGCCCTGGATGGCCGGCAGTGGCGGCTTGGCGCGAACGACGCCGCGCTTGCCTTCGAGGCTGTTGAGCAGCGAGGTTTCCTCGCCGCAGACATAAGCGCCGGCGCCGACGCGGATCTCCATGTCGAAGGCGTTCGGCGAGCCCAGCACATTGACGCCGAGCAGGCCGGCCTTGCGGGCGACCTCGACCGCCTTCTCCATCATCGCCACCGCATGCGGGTATTCCGAGCGGATATAAACAAAGCCCTTGGTCGCGCCAGTGGCGATGCCGGCGATCGCCATGCCTTCGATCAGCACGAAGGGATCGCCCTCCATGATCATGCGGTCGGCGAAGGTGGCGCTGTCGCCCTCGTCGGCATTGCAGACAATGTATTTTTTGTCGGCCGTCGTATCGAGCACGGTCTTCCATTTGATCCCGGTCGGGAAGCCGGCGCCGCCGCGTCCGCGCAGGCCCGACTCCGTCACCTGTTTGACGATTTCGGCCGGAGCCATCGCCACGGCGTTCTGCAGGCCCTTCAGCCCGCCATGCGCCTTGTAGTGATCGAGCGACAGCGGATTGATGACGCCGCAGCGCGCGAAGGTCAGCCGCGTCTGCTTTGCCAGGAACGGGATCTTGTCGGGTGCACCCAACCAGCGCTTGTGGTAGCCGCCGGTGAGAAAGCCACAGTCGAAAAGGCTTTTGACGTCGGACGGCTTTACCGGCCCATAGGCGACGCGGCCATTGGCTGTCGCCACCTCGACCATCGGCTCGAGGGAATAGGCGCCGCGCGAACCATTGCGCACGATCTTGGCCTCGATACCGCGGTCGGCCAATTCCTTTTCGATCGCCTTGGCGACCTTTTCAGCACCGAGCGCCAGCGCGCCGGAATCGCCGGGAACGTAGATGCGCGGGATCATGAGCGCACCTCGGTCACGATCTCGTCAAACTTTTCGTCATCGAGCCGGCCGATCACCTCGCCGTCCAGCATTGCCGATGGCGCGCAGGCGCAAAGGCCGAGGCAATAGACCGGTTCCAGCGTCACCGAACCGTCGCGGGCCGTCTCGTGGAAGCCGATGCCCAGCAATTGCTTGAGCTTGGCGGCAATGGCATCCGAGCCCATCGATTGACAGGCTTCCGCCTGGCAGAGCTTCAGCACATGCCGCCCAGCCGGATGGCTGCGGTAGTCATGATAGAAGGTGACGACGCCGTGCACCTCTGCCTTGGAGATGTTCAGCGCCTCGGCGATCACCGGCAACGCGTCCTGCGGCACATGGCCGAATTCTTCCTGGATGCCGTGGAGGATCGGCAACAGCGGGCCTTCGAGGCCCTTCAACTCCTGGACGATCGCCGCCGTGCGCGACGCGATCTCGGTACCTGCAGGCTGCATTGTCATGCAGCGCCCTCCCTGGTCGTAGTAATCTTCCGCTAAGTGCTTAGGAAATCAGAGGAAACCCACCAAATCAATAAAGCTGATCCGTTGTTCGATAGAAATCTTCTATCGACACCGTCCAGCCTGCAATCTCTAGCTCAGTGGCGGGCGCGGAAATCGTCTGCCAGCGCCATCGCCTCGTCCAGCAGCGCCGAGACCAGCGGAGTGTGCGGCTCGCGCGGTGTCGCCACCAGCCCGACGGTGTGGCTGGCATCCGGCTCGACGATCGGAATGGCCCGGATCGGCTCGGAAAAGCCGAACGTTTCCGAGAGGTTGAGCGGCATGATCGACGACCATTTGCCGGTGCGGATATGGGAGAACAGCACGATCATCGAATTGGATTCGAGTGTCGGCCGCACCTCAACGCCGGCCTCGGCAAGGTGCTGGTCGATGATGCGGCGGTTCTGCATGTCCGGCGTCAACAGGCAGAGCGGCAGCTGGCTAAGCTCCGCCCATGTCACTTTGTCGCGGTCGGAATAGGGGGTTCCGACCGCGGTGATCAACTGATAGCGCTCGTCATAGAGCGGCACGCTGGTCACCCGCCCCAGCGGCTCGTTGTCGAGATAGGTAATGCCGGCGTCGATATCGAAATTGCCGAGCAGCGACAGCACCTCGATCGAGGTGCGCGACAGCACAGAGAAGGTGACGCCGGGATGTTTTGCCCGAAAAGGTGTCGTCAGCCGCGCCACCATGGCCAGCGCCGTCGGGACGGCCGCGATGCGGATGCGCCCCGAGAGGCCGTGGCGCGCCGCCCGCATTTCCTCGCGCATGGTGCGGGTATCGCCGACGATGCGGCGCGCCCACACCAGCACCTGTTCTCCCTCCGGCGTCAGCCCCTGAAAGCGCGATCCGCGCAATACCAGCATCACGCCGAGCTGGCCCTCCAGCTGCTTGATGCCGGCCGAAAGCGTCGGCTGGGTGACGCCGCACACATCCGCCGCCCGGCCGAAATGCTCTTCCCTGGCCAGCGCGATGAAGAATTCCAGCTTGTCGATCATGAGCGGACGCTACCCGGCCAAGTGAGGTTACGCCAGGTGCATGCTGTTTTTGCTTGGCGAATCCTCATGCGGCCGAAGCTTCGCCTCCGTCCAAGCTAACGGTCGACCAGGTTCAGAATGTTGCCGTCAGGATCCTTGAACCAGGCGACCTTCATGCCGTAGCCGACATGGATGTCGCCTTCCAGCGTCAGGCCCGGCATATCGTAATGTTCGAAGACGACGCCCTTCGACCTTAACGCGCTGACAATTTTTTCGATCTCGTCGCCGACCATCCAGGTTACCGCCGTCGCTTTGTTGGTTCCGGCGAACATCGAGCGATACACGTTGATGCTGGTGTCACCGCATTTGTAGACGATCAGTTCGCCCCCCTCGTTGTGAACCTCCGTCAGACCCAGAACGCCTTCATAGAAGGCCTTGGCCTTGGCCAGGTCCTTCACCGCGAGATTGGCCGTTGCGTTGCTGTTTGCGAGCATGATTGGTCTCCTTTCCTTGCTGGCGAGCACGTCCGAAGCCCTGCAACAAGATAGGGCTGCTTCGTTTTCCGGCGACCGCAGCTTGTGCGATTGGCGTGCCTCTTCCCTAAAGACGTTTTGTCTCCCGCAAATCCCGACAAGCAGACGCGAATTTTGAAGCCCTGCCACTGTGCGTGTCGTTCCGCCGCTTGGTTCTGTTCGGGAACTGCATTATCTCAGGCGGAAAGCAGAGGAAAAAGCTCATGTCCGTCACCAAGGAAATCGTCATCGAGCGCCTGAAGACGGTCAACGGACCGGACTTCACCGGCAACATCGTCGACCTCGGCATGGTTTCCGAGATTTTCATTGCTGATGCCAAGGTCTTCTTCTCGATCACCGTCCCTGCCGCCCGGGCTCAAGAGATGGAGCCGTTGCGCGCCGCCGCCGAACGCGTCGTCAAGGCGATCCCCGGTGTCGCCGGCGCCGTGGTTGCGCTGACGGCGGAAAGGAAAGGCGGCGGCATGGAGGCTCCGGTTCCGCAAAGGCCCGCTCCCAGGCCCGCGCCGGCCGCACCCGCTGCCGCGCCACGACCGGCCCCGCATGCTCCAGCCTCGCACAGCCAGGGCAAGCGCGGTGTTCCCGGCATCGAGGCGATCATCGCTGTTGCTTCCGGCAAGGGCGGCGTCGGCAAGTCGACCACCGCCGTCAACATCGCGCTAGGCCTCGCCGCCAACGGCCTGAGGGTCGGCGTGCTCGATGCCGACATCTACGGCCCGTCGATGCCGCGGCTGCTCAACATCCATGGCCGGCCGCAGACAGTCGACGGCAAGGTCCTGAGGCCGATGGAGAATTACGGCCTGAAGGTCATGTCGATGGGCTTCCTCGTCGATGAGGAGACGCCGATGATCTGGCGCGGGCCGATGGTGATGTCGGCATTGACGCAAATGCTGCGCGAGGTCGAGTGGGGTCCGCTCGATGTGCTCGTCGTCGACATGCCGCCCGGCACCGGCGACGCGCAGCTGACCATGGCCCAGCAGGTGCCGCTGGCCGGCGCCGTCATCGTCTCGACGCCGCAGGATCTGGCCCTGATCGATGCCCGAAAAGGCCTCAACATGTTCAGGAAGGTCGACGTGCCGGTGTTGGGCATCGTCGAGAATATGAGCTATTTCCTCGCCCCCGACACCGGCAAGCGCTACGACATCTTCGGCCATGGCGGCGCGCGCCGCGAGGCCGAGCGTCTCGGCGTCACCTTCCTCGGCGAAGTGCCGCTCGAGATGGGCATCCGCGAAAGCTCCGATGCCGGCACGCCGGTGGTGGTCTCGAAGCCCGATAGCGCCGAGGCGAAGATCTACCGCGACATCGCCTCGAACGTCTGGGGCAGGGTCAACGAAGAACGCGGCGCGGCCGAAGCCGCCGTGCCAAGCATCGTGTTCGAGTGATCCCCTCCCCCTTGAGGGGAGGGTGCCGCGCGAAGCGCGGCGGGAGGGGTCGCCTCAGCTGCCTCGACCTCTTACGAAAGAAATGTCGGAGCGCGTCGCCACCGACCCCACCCGGCCCTTCGGGCCACCCTCCCCTCAAGGGGGAGGGGAATGCTCAGCCGCCCACCTTCTCGCCAAAACTCGAAAAAAACTGCCCGGCAAGTTTCTTCGACGTCGATTCGATCAGTCGGCTGCCGAGCTGGGCGATCTTTCCGCCGACATCGGCCTTGGCCGCATATCTGAGGATCGTCGCCTCCGGCCCGTCGGCGGTCAGCGTCACATCGGCGCCGCCTTTGGCAAAGCCGGCGATGCCGCCCTTGCCCTCGCCCTGGATGGTGTAGGAATGCGGCGGGTTGAGATTCCTGAGCGTCACCTCGCCGTTGAACGTCGCCTTGATCGGGCCGATCTTGAGCACCACGGTCGCCCCCATCTCGGTGTCTGACTTCTTTTCGAGGCTTTGGCAGCCTGGAATGGTCTGCCTCAGAACGTCCGGGTCGTTCAGCGCTTCCCACACTTTTTGCAGGGGTGCGGCGATGCGTTCCTCGCCTTCGATCACCAAAGCCATCAAAATCTCCCGGATACAAAATTGACAAACCCCGATCCCGTCTAGCGTGGGGCCCGATGTATGTCTATCGCACCAAAGTCCGGATTCGGATGGCGCGTGCCTCTTGCCTGCTCTCGCGCGTTGTCATATCGATTTGTCATACAAATACGGAGACCATGATGGCCGGCGCCCCCACAACGAAGAAGAAATTTCGCTCGCAGGAGTGGTTCGACAATCCCGACAATCCGGGGATGACGGCGCTTTATCTCGAGCGCTACCTGAATTACGGACTGACGCGTGCCGAACTGATGTCGGGCAAGCCGCTGATCGGCATCGCCCAGACCGGTTCGGATCTGTCGCCCTGCAACCGCCATCATCTCGAACTGGCCAAGCGCGTGCGCGAGGGCATCGTGTCGATGGGCGGCATCCCTTTCGAATTCCCGTGCCACCCGATCCAGGAGACGGGCAAGCGCCCGACCGCCGCACTCGACCGCAATCTTGCCTATCTCGGCCTGGTCGAGGTGCTCTACGGCTACCCGCTCGACGGCGTCGTGCTCACCATCGGCTGCGACAAGACGACGCCGGCCCTGCTGATGGCCGCCGCCACCGTCAACATTCCGGCCATCGCGCTGTCGGTCGGCCCGATGCTCAACGGCTGGCACAAGGGCAAGCGCACCGGCTCCGGCACCATCGTCTGGGAATCGCGTCAGCGCCTATCGGCCGGCGAGATCGGCTATGACGAGTTCATGGACATCGTCGCTTCCTCGGCGCCGTCCACCGGCTATTGCAACACAATGGGCACCGCCACCACCATGAACTCGCTGGCCGAGGCGCTCGGCATGCAACTGCCGGGCTCGGCCGCGATCCCCGCGCCCTATCGCGAGCGCGGCCAGATCGCCTATGAGACAGGAAAACGCATCGTCGACATGGTGCATGAGGATCTGAAGCCCTCCGACATCATGACGCGGCAGGCCTTCGAGAATGCGATCGTCGTCAATTCGGCCATCGGCGGCTCGACCAACGCGCCGATCCATCTCAATGCCATCGCCCGCCATCTCGGCGTGCCGCTCGACAATGACGACTGGCAGAAGGTCGGCCTCAAGATACCGCTTATCGTCAACCTGCAGCCGTCGGGCGAATATCTCGGCGAGGATTATCACCATGCCGGTGGCGTGCCGGCGGTGGTGGCCGAACTGATGAAGGCCGGGCTGTTGCCCCATCCCGACGCCATGACCGTCAACGGCAAGACGATGGGCGACAATTGCAGTGGGGCCGTCAACGAGAATCTCGACGTCATCCGCACCGTCGCCGAGCCGCTGAAAGCCAATGCCGGCTTCATCAATCTTAGGGGTAATCTGTTCGATTCGGCGATCATGAAGACCAGCGGCATCTCGCCCGAATTCCGCGAACGCTATCTGTCGAACCCGAAGGACCCCGAGGCCTTCGAAGGCAACGCCATGGTCTTCGACGGGCCCGAAGACTACCACGCCCGCATCGACGATCCGGCGCAAGGCATCGACGAGCACACGATCCTGTTCATGCGCGGCGCCGGTCCGATCGGTTATCCCGGCGGCGCCGAAGTCGTCAACATGCAGCCGCCGGCCCATCTCATCAAGAAGGGCATTCATGCGCTGGCCTGTATCGGCGACGGCCGCCAGTCGGGCACGTCGGGCTCGCCGTCGATCCTCAACGCCTCGCCCGAAGCCGCCATAGGCGGCGGGCTGGCGCTGTTGAAGACCGGTGACCGCGTCCGCATCGACCTGCGCAAGGGCACCGCCGACATTCTCGTCACCGACGACGAGATCACGCGCCGGCGCGCCGAGCTGCAGAACAGCGGCGGCTATCACTATCCCAAGCACCAGACGCCATGGCAGGAGATCCAGCGCGGCATGGTCGACCAGTTTTCCGAAGGAATGGTGCTGAAACCGGCGGTGAAATACCAGGATGTGGCGCACACCAGGGGCGTGCCGCGGGACAATCACTGAACGCCTCTTCTTTCCTTCTCCCCTTGTGGGGCCCGAAGGGCGGGCGAGGCGCGTGACTCGCCCCGGGCGGTGGATTGGCGCGCAGCGCCGAGACGGAAGAGGGGTGTTGGACGGAGTGCGGTCGGTGCCAAGCTGGAGCACCCCTTATCCGACCGAGCGGAGCCGGTCCTTGGGCCTGCCGGAGGCAAGACCCGTGGGCTCGGCCACCTTCTCCCACGAAGGGGAGAAGGAAAGAGCCGCGTCCAAGCAGCGCCTATAGATATCCGGTGATATCAGGCGCCTGATCCTGCCTGTCGCGCTTGCCGTCCTCGTAGACGATCGGTGCCGCGCCGAGTTCCACTTCGGTGACGTCGTCGAGGCAGGCGACGTTCACCGCCCAGAAATTCCCGCCCATGAAGTCGAGATAGCCGCGCGAGAGAAAATTCGCGCCGCAGTTCGGGCACATATAGTGGTTGATGTCGCCTTCCGGCCAGTTCGACGGCGTCGCCTGGTATTCCCGCATCCGGTCGCGGCCGTCCGTCACCCGCACGGCTTCATAGGCTGCGAAGGACTTCCGGTAGCCGAGTTTCCAGCAGAAGCTGCAATTGCATTTGCGGATGCCTTCGGCGAGGTCGATTTCGGCTTCGAAACGCACCGCACCGCAATGGCAGCTGCCGTGATAGGTCTTTTTCATGGTTTCCTCCCAGACGTGTTCTGGCTCCGCCAAGCCGGCCGCCGGAGCCAGAGCATCCTTTGCTCCAGGCATGACGCTTGACAAGCGAGCGCGACAAATCCACGATCATGGCAAGGGGTGCATCGCGACGACCCCGTGAGGCGTCAGCCCAACGTTCGCGTCCAAGCTTCTCTCTCAAGGAGGTGGACGCCATGCCGTCGACAACCGCTATCACCGTATCGCAACTTTCCCGTCTGATTGGTCTGCCGGGTGCGCCCGCGATCATCGATGTTCGCATCGAAGAGGACTACAACGCCGATCCGCGCCTGCTGCCGGCCTCA
Source organism: Mesorhizobium sp. WSM4842 (assembly GCF_055901575.1). NCBI lineage: Bacteria > Pseudomonadati > Pseudomonadota > Alphaproteobacteria > Hyphomicrobiales > Phyllobacteriaceae > Mesorhizobium > Mesorhizobium sp. WSM4842. The sequence goes on along the minus strand of NZ_CM148372.1, from coordinate 232,206 downwards.
AGCCGGCGTGATTTCAAAACCGTCTCGACCTGGGCATCCGAATTCGCCGGCAGCCGAGTGGCGGTCGTTTGCCAAAGAGGACAAAAGCTCTCGCAAGGTGTGGCCGCATGGCTGCGGCACGAGCGCATCAGTGCCGAATCCCTCGAAGGCGGGTTCGAAGCCTGGCGCGATGCCAAGGGACCTTTGATCCATGCCGGCAAGATACCGCCCCGCGATGAAAAAGGCCGCACCGTGTGGGTGACGCGGACCCGCCCGAAGGTCGATCGCATCGCCTGCCCCTGGCTGCTCCGGCGTTTCATCGATCCGAGCGCGGTCTTCCTCTTTGTCGAGGCGGCTGAAGTGTCGGCCACTGCCGACCGCTTTCAGGCCGTGCCTTTCGACATCGACAATGTGTTCTGGACTCACCGGGGCGAACGCTGCACCTTCGACACGATGATCGAAGAGTTCGGGCTCGAATCCGAGGCGCTCGACCGCCTGGCCATGATCGTGCGCGCAGCCGATACCGCAAGCCTCGATCTGGCTCCCCAGGCGGCCGGATTCCTGGCCGCCTCGCTTGGCCTGTCGCGGATGTTTCGCGACGATCTGGAACAGCTGGAGGCAGGCATGCTGCTCTACGATGCGTTTTTCCGATGGTGCCGCGACGCCACCGAGGAGACGCACAACTGGCCAGGCAAGCCATCATGAGCGCCCAAGCTTCGGAAGAAAAGGGGCCTTCTGACAAAACGGGGGCTTCTGACAAAATGGCGACTTCGGGAAAAACGGGCGAGACCGTCGAAGCGCCGGCTGCGCCATCCTTCCGTGAAGGCGTAAAACTCTGGGCGAAAATCGGCCTGTTCAGCTTCGGCGGGCCGGCCGGGCAGATCGCACTCATGCACAAGGAATTGGTCGAGGAACGGCGTTGGATCGGCGAGCAACGTTTCCTGCATGCGTTGAACTACTGCATGCTGCTGCCCGGCCCTGAAGCCCAGCAACTCGCCATCTATATCGGCTGGCTGCTGCACCGGACGATCGGCGGCCTGGTCGCCGGTGTCCTGTTCGTCGCGCCGGGCGCGCTTGTGATGCTCACCTTGAGCATCCTCTATGCGCTGTATGGCGACGCTCCCCTGGTCGAGGCGCTGTTTTTCGGGGTGAAAGCAGCCGTGCTCGCCATCGTGATCGAGGCGATGATCCGGATCGGACGACGTGCCCTGAAGAACCGGGTCATGGTTTCGATCGCGCTCGCCGCCTTCATCGCCATCTATGCATTGAACATGCCGTTTCCGCTCATCGTCCTGCTTGCCGGTCTGACGGGCTGGATCGGAAATCGTGTTGCGCCGGCCCTTTTTTCCGGCGCGGCGCACGGCAAAGATGTGGTTCCCGACATCAAGGGCGCGGTCGACATGATGTTCGAGCGCGGCGAGCTGGCTCACACCAGGCCGACGCGATGGCATGCGCCGCGCATCATTGCGATCTGGTTGCCGATCTGGCTCGGGCCGATTCTTCTGATCTGGGCTTTTACCGGGTCTGCTAGTGTGTGGACGCAGATCGGTGGCTTCTTCAGCGTCATGGCGGTCGTCACCTTCGGCGGCGCTTACGCGGTCCTCGCCTATGTCGCGCAGGCAGCGGTCGAGTCCTTCGGCTGGCTCGCACCCGGTGAAATGGTCGATGGCCTCGGGCTTGCCGAAACAACGCCGGGTCCGCTCATTCTCGTCCTGCAGTTTGTCGGCTTTCTTGCCGCGTTCCGCCAATCCGGATCGTTGAGCCCGCTGCTTGCCGGATCGCTTGGGGCGATGCTCACGCTGTGGGCCACGTTCACCCCTTGCTTCTTCTGGATATTCCTCGGCGCGCCCTATATCGAATCCCTGCGCGGCAACAAGGCACTGTCGGCGGCGTTGGGCGCGATCACCGCCGCTGTCGTCGGCGTCATCATGAATCTCGCTCTGTGGTTCGGCTTGCACGTCATCTTCGGCGAAGTGCGCAACGTCGGTCTTGGGATGGACGTGCCGGTGTTTTCATCGATCGACTGGGGTGCGGCGCTGCTGTCGTGTGCTGCCATGATCGCCATCCTGAAGCTGAAGATCGGCATGCTGCCGACGCTTGCGGGATCGGCCCTCGCTGGCGTTTTGTTGCTGGCAGCGAGTGGTTAATGCATGTCGCGCAAAAGTGTGCAGCGGTTTTGCGATAACGACATGCATAAAGCAACAACCTAAAGCGCGTCGCATGCGCCCGGTCAAACGCGACGCGCTTTAGCGGCTGCGTGCGGCCGGCGCTTCGCTGCGGTTTCGGGCGTTCGGATAGGAACATCATGGCGAAACGGCGCTCCTCCCTAGGCTTCCTCGGAATGTTCGGCCGTTCAGGCGACCTCAGGCAACTCGACGCCGCGTTACGTGGCGTCGACCTTCATCCCGCCCTTGTGCCGGAGGGAGCAAAGCTCACCATCGTCAATCTGATGAAGGATCACTGGCCTGACGAGCCGCCACCACAAGCCTATCCACCGGTGGCACAGCTGCTTGGCTATTGTATTGCCGGACCGGAAGCATTCGAGCAATCCAACGGCCTTCAACGTAGGCTGGATGCGGAGCGCCGGATTGAAGCAGCACTTGAGGCCGGCGACAGCTTCGATGCGCAAATCATACTGATGACACTGCATGCCAAGCTGATCAGTGGCGAGGTCGCCGAGCGCTATGGTTTGAGCGCCGACTGACAGTTTTTTGACGAGAAGCGTCCTCAGCCGCCCATGCCGCTGCGCGGCAGGTGGATCAGATTGCCGAAGCGGGCGCGCAACTTGTCGTCGACCGGCTTCGGCACATGGCGCGGGAAGCGCTCGGCGAGGATGCGTTTCTTCTCGATGATCGCCCGCTGCAAGATGTCGGGCCTGCCCTTCTCGTTCCACTCCTTCGGCGAAAAGCGGTCGCCGACCGCCGGATAGAAATATTCCGTCTGCATCAGCCGCAGCGTCTGCTCGTTGCCCAGATAGTGACCCGGGCCCTTCAGGCAAACGTCGGCGATGGTGTCTATCGACAGCGACTCATCGGTCACCTCGATGCCGCGCACGCAGCGCAGGCAATGGCCGAGCATGTCGTTGTCGATGATCAGGCTCTCCAGGCAGAAGCCGAGCAGCGAGGCGTGCATGCCGGCCGATTCGTAGACAAGGTTGAGGCCGGCAAGGCCGGCCATCACATCGGTGATGCCTTTTTCGTAACCGGACTGAATGTCGGGCAGTTTCGAATCCGTCATGCCGGCGGCCGAACCGCCCGGCAGGTCGTAGAATTGCGCCATCTGGGCGCAGGCAGCGGTCAGCACCGCTTGCTCGGCCGAGCCGCCGGACATGGCGCCGGTCCTGAGGTCCGAGACGAACGGCCAGGTGCCGAAGATCGCCGGATGCCCGAGTTTGATGGCGTTGACGTAGACGAGGCCGGCGAGCACCTCGGCCACCGCTTGCACCACCGCACCGGCGATCGCCGCCGGCGCCGTCGCACCCGCCTGGCCGGCCGACAGCAATAGGATTGGAATGCCGCCTTCGACGCAGGCCTCGAGTACGCCGCAGGCGTCCTCGGCGAATTTCATCGGTGGCACGACAAAACAGTTCGAATTGGAGACGAAAGGCCGCGCGCGAAAATTCTCTTCGCCGCCGGCAATCGCATAGAGCATGTCGAGCGCCGGCTTGACGTTCTCGCGTACCGTGAAGGACGTGCCGACATGCTTCGACGTGCCCATCACGCAGGCGTAGAGCGTGTTGAAATCCATGTCGAGCGGATCGGGAATGTCGCGCGGCACCATCGGCCGCTGGAAGAAATGGATGTTGTCGAGCCCTTCGACGATGCGGGCGGCGTCGTAGATGTCCTGCAGCAGCGACTCGCGATAACAGCGCTTCTCGACGTCGACCAGATGCACCGCGGCGCCCGCCGTGCCGTAATGCACGCGCTTGCCCTGGATCAGCATGTCGTGCTTGGGATCCTGGCCATGCAGCGTGAAATGGCGTGCGGCCTTCTTGATGGTATCGAGGACGAGCGCGCGCGGAAAACGGATGCGGCCGTCCTCGCCGAGCGTGGCGCCGGCCTTGGTCAGCGCCTCGATGCAGGATGGGATGGCATTGGCGAAGCCGACCGTTTCAAGCAGCGTCAGCACCGCTTCGTGAATGCGCTCGCGGTCGTTTCCGTTGAGCGGCCCGTAGCTCCCGCCTTCGAGGCCGGCGCGCACCGGCTTGATGTCGTCGGCAAGTGGTGCCGCCCGCATGGCGCGGCGCGCTTCGCGCCCGCCGGAACGCCGCGAACGTTGGTCCGAGGGCGTATCCGGCTTCTCAACAGCCACTGACATGGGAGGCACTCCACCTTTAGCTGCGAAGCGGGCGGCGGTGGTTGGTCCACCAGGTGGTTGGTCCACCATCGGCCCGCTTCGTCCCCTTATGCTTCGAACTATGCCGTCGGCATTGGCACAGCCTATGAGCCAGACGGTCCCGTCGCATATGCCAGAGCGCTAAAGAACGGTGGCCGGTCCCGGCCCGGACGAGGCATCAAGCCGCCGCCGGTCTGCGCCCGGCCGCCGTCGCCAGTTCTCGGATGCCGGGCTCGATGTGCTGCAGCGCGATCGAGGAGATGCCCAGCCGCATGAAGCGTGACGGCTTTTCGGTGCGGTCGAAGAAGCGGTCGCCGGGCTCGATGATGACACTGCGCGAGGCGGCGGCCTCGGCTAGCCCGCGCGAATCGGTGCCGCGCGGCCCTTCGAGCCAGAGCGACGCGCCACCGGCGGAATCGGTCGAGCGCCACTCAGGCAGGAAGGCGGAAATCGCATGGATCAGACGCTTGCGCCGTTCGTCGAAGGCACTCGACAGCCGCCGCACCAGCGCCTCGTGATGGCCAAGCGACAGGAACAGCGCGACCGCGCGCTGGTTGTTGGCCGGCGGATGACGCAGCATGAAGCGGCGCAGCGCGCGAAGCTCGGAGATCAGCCCGGCCGAGGCGACGATGTAGCCGAGCCGCAGACCCGGAGCCAGCGTCTTCGACATCGAGCCGACATAGATGACGCGGCCGGAACGGTCGAGGCTCTTCAGCGCCTGCTGCGGCGCCTCGTCCAGAAGCTGGCTGTCATAGCCGTCCTCGATGATGATCTGGTTGTGGCGATTGGCGCGCGCCAGCAAATCCTGCCGGCGCTCCGCCGATAGCGGCACCATGGTCGGGCAATGGTGGCTGGGCGTCACGAAGACGAAGCCGGAATCGTTGGGAATAGAAGCGGTTACAATGCCGGAATGGTCGACCGGAACCGGCGTGACGTCGGCACCCGCCAACCGGAAGATCGAGCGTGCGTCGGGATAGCCGGGGTCTTCCATGGCCACCTTGGAGCCCTTGGTCATCAGCAGCGTCGCCAGCATGTAGAGCGCGTTCTGCGCGCCGAGCGTGACGATGATCTCATCGGGATTGGCGAAGATGCCGCGCCGCGGCAACAGCCGCGCCTGGATCTGCTCGATCAGCAGCGGATCGTCGCGGTCGACCATGTCGGACGCCCAGTTGCGGATCTCGAGCACGGCGAGGGCCATGCGGTTGCACTCGCGCCACTCGGCGGTCGGGAACAGCGCCGGATCGAACTGGCCATAGACGAAGGGGTAGGACGACTTGATCCAGTTGTCGTGCTTGGCTGGCGGCGGCATGTCGCTGGCCGCGATCTGCCGGCGCGCCTTCCAATCGATCTCATTGGCTTGGTCGGGCGCCTTCTGATGCGGTTTGGCCGGCGTCGCCAGCACGTCCGGATTGACGAAATGGCCGCGCCGTTCGCGCGCCACCAGGAAACCCTGGTCGACGAGCTGCTGGAAGGCCAGCACCACGGTGCCGCGCGCCACGCCGAGTTTCTCGGCCAGGATCCGGCAGGACGGAAGCGGCATCGAGGCGGCGATTTGCCGGTCGAGGATGGCGGCGACGATCGCTTGACGGATCTGCGCCTGCAGGGTCTGGCCGGATTCCGCCGAAATCCGGAACAGGCCGGACCATATGGCCGTGTCGTTTCGCTGTGGCATGGAAGGTGTTCCTCGATGGCCAGCTTTTTTCACTTGGCTGGACCAGTCGAATGTACCGGTGGCACAAGCTGTTGCGCCAATCAATTTTTCTGATCGCTGGGATTTACGCCAGTGATCCTTCCCCCGCGTGACGCAACGCGTCATCGCTGCCTGACGCCGTGCATCATCCCAGCGTGACGCAACGCGTCATCGCGGCCTGACGCAGTGCGTCATCGCTGCGCATTGAAACCAGTGGATTTCGGCTAGATAGTTTGGACGCGACGACACGCGCCGGAAACATCCGGTCTGTTATGTTGGCATCTCAAGCTCGGAGTGAGGCAGTGGATCAATCGTCCTTTCAGAAACAGCTCGACGCCCTGCGCGATCACCGCGCGGCCAAATCGGGCAGCATGCGCGAGGCTTTCGCTGCCGATCCGCAGCGCTTCGAAAAATTCTCCGCCACCGACGGCGACCTGCTGCTCGACTGGTCGAAATGCGCGGTCGATGCGCAGACGATGGATCTGCTGGAGAAGCTGGCGGGAGCCGCCGATCTCGAAGGCCGGCGCGCCGCGATGTTCTCGGGCAAGAGGATCAACGTCACCGAAGGCCGCGCCGTGCTGCACACCGCGCTGCGCAACCTGAACGGCAAGGGCATCGTGCTCGACGGCCAGGACGTGAAGGCGGAGGTTGTTGCCGTGCTCGATGCGATGGGCGCCTTCGCCGATGCCGTGCGCTCTGGCAAGGCCGCCGGCGCCACCGGCAAGAAGATCACCGACATCGTCAACATCGGCATCGGCGGGTCCGACCTTGGCCCGGCCATGGCGACGCTGGCGCTGGCGCCCTATCACGACGGGCCGCGCACGCATTACGTGTCCAACATCGACGGCGCCCATATCCACGACACGCTGAAGGGCCTTTCCGCCGAAACCACACTGTTCATCGTCGCCTCGAAGACCTTCACCACCATCGAGACGATGACCAATGCCGAGACGGCGCGCGAATGGGTGCGGAAGGCGCTGGGCAAGGAAGCGGTCGGTAAGCATTTCGCCGCCGTCTCGACGGCCCTGGACCTGGTGGCCAAATTCGGCATCGCGTCCGACCGCGTCTTCGGCTTCTGGGACTGGGTCGGTGGACGCTACTCAGTCTGGGGCGCGATCGGCCTGCCGGTGATGATCGCCGTCGGCCCGAAGAATTTTCGCGCCTTTCTCGATGGCGCGCACGCGATGGACGAACATTTCCAGACGGCGCCGCTGGCCAGGAACCTGCCGGCGCTGATGGGATTGATCGGCTGGTGGCATCGGGTGATCTGCCAATACCCCGCCCGCGCCGTCATTCCCTATGATCAGCGCCTGTCCAGGCTGCCGGCCTATCTGCAGCAGCTCGACATGGAATCGAACGGCAAGAGCGTAACCCTCGACGGCGGCACTGTGACCACGCCGACCGGCCCACTGGTCTGGGGCGAGCCCGGCACCAATGGCCAGCACGCCTTCTTCCAGCTGCTCCACCAGGGCACCGATTTCATTCCAGTCGAATTCCTCGCCGCGGCCATCGGCCATGAGCCGGATCTCAAGCATCACCACAATCTGCTGCTCGCCAACTGCCTGGCGCAGTCGGAGGCCTTCATGAAGGGCCGCACGCTGGAGGAAGCGCGCGCGCAGATGCTGGCAAAGGGCATGGCGCCCGCCGAAGTCGACAGGATCGCCCCGCACCGCGTCTTCTCCGGCAACCGGCCCTCAGTGACGATCCTCTACAGACAACTCGATCCGCATACGTTCGGACGGCTGATCGCGCTTTATGAGCACCGCGTCTTCGTCGAAGGCACGCTCTTCAACATCAATTCCTTCGACCAGTGGGGCGTCGAGCTCGGCAAGGAACTGGCGACCGGCCTGCTGCCTGTCGTGGAGGGCAAGGAGAATGCCGCAAAGCGGGACGCTTCGACCGCCGGACTGGTGGGACACATCCACCGATTGCGCGGATCGGAGTAAGCGGCTTGGCCGAGATCAAGGGAATATTGTTCGACAAGGACGGCACGCTTGTCGACTTCAATGCGACATGGCTCGGCGTTGCCGATTTCATGGCGATGGATGCGTCGGAGGGCGACCGCTGGAAGGCCGACAGGCTGCTAGCGGCGGCGGGCTACGATTTCGCCACCAAACGCTTCAAGCCCGATTCCATCTTTGCCTCCGGCACCAACATGGATGTCGTCGAGCTTTGGTTTCCGCGACTGTCCGACGAAGACCAGATGCTTGCCGTCGCTCGCTTCAACGAGATCACGTCGGTGCAGGGCTCGGCGATGGCGGTGGCGCTGCCGGGCATCGTCGAGACGCTTGGCGTTCTTCACAGGAAATCCTACCGGCTCGGCGTCGCCACCAACGATTCGACCACCGGCGCTGAAAAGACGTTGCTGACGCTGGGCGTCGCGCAGCTGTTCGACGCCGCCTATGGTTATGACGCGGTGGCCAATCCGAAACCGGCGCCCGATACGATCCTCGCCTTCTCGGACCTGACCGGCCTGAGGCCGGCCGCGATCGCCATGGTCGGCGACAATCGCCACGATCTGGAGATGGCGCGGGCCGGCGGCTGCGGTCTGGCGATCGGCGTGCTCTCCGGCACCGGCACGCGGGAATCGCTGTCGCAGATCGCCGACGTCATTCTGGATTCGGTTGCCGACCTGCCCGACTTTCTTTCGGCAAGAGTCAAGGAGACGACCTGAACTCGCAGGGCTGCTCCGGCTCGAACGAGAAGACGCCGCTCAGCTTCGTTGCCGCATCTTTTGCCTCGCCGACATCCGGCACCTGGTATTCGGCCAGCAGGCGAAGCCGCGAGCGGGGCAGGTAGGCCCGGCCCGGGTCGCCGATCAGCACATTGATGCCGGCGGCCAGGCAGCGATCGAGGAAGGAGATGACCCGGTCGGCGAGATCTTGCCCGTAAAACAAGTCGCCGGCCGCCACGACATCCACCGGCGGCGGCGGACCAGCGGTGATATCCTCGCCGACCACCGTGATCGCAACACCGTTCGCCACCGCATTGAGACCGAGCGCGGCGACCCCGTTGCGGTCGATCTCGGACGCGATCACTTGTCTGGCGCCGGCCTTTGCCGCGGCGATGCCGACGAGGCCCGAGCCGGCGCCGAGGTCGAGCACGCGAAGCCCGGCCACGGACTCCGGCCGATCGAGGATGTAGCGGGCAAGCACCGCGCCGCCCGCCCAGGCATAGGCCCAGTAAGGTGGCTGCGGCTCGGGCCCGTACTCGTCGGCTTCGGTTTCTTCTCCTTCCGGCTCGGCTGCTTGTCCTTCTTGATGCGTGAGCCGCCACAAACCGCTCGCTGGATGGGCTGCATAAAGCCGGATTTCGGGAAGCTCGGGAACAGGGGCGATACGCATGTTCGCCTTGATGAATGCCAGCGGATCGGGACGGGAAAGCGCGTCCGCCGCGTCGTCGGCAGTAAGGCAATCGCGCAAAATATCCCTATCCCCGTAGTGCCCGCCGCAGGATCTTGCCCACCGGCGTCTTCGGCAGTTCGGTCCGAAACTCGATGTATTTTGGCCGCTTGTAGCCGGTCAGGTTATCCCGGCAATAGACGGTCAGCACCTCAGCGGTCAGCAATGGGTCCTTCTTGACGACGAACAGCTTTGGCACTTCGCCTGAATGCTCGTCCGGCACGCCGATCGCCGCCACTTCGAGCACGCCCGGATGCAGGGCCACCACTTCCTCGAGTTCGTTCGGATAGACGTTGAAGCCGGACACAAGGATCATGTCTTTCTTGCGGTCCACGATCTTGGTGTAGCCGCGCTCGTCCATAAAGCCCATGTCGCCGGATTTGAAGAAACCATCCTTGGTCATCACCTTGGCGGTCTCATCCGGCCGGTTCCAGTAGCCGGCCATCACCTGCGGTCCGCGGATGCAGATCTCGCCGACTTCGCCGGGCGGCAAATCGTTGCCGTCGTCGTCGCGGATGGCGATCTCGGTCGAGGGCAGCGGCAGGCCGATCGTGCCGGTGAAGTTGCCATTGCTGAATGTGTTGGCGGTGGCCACCGGCGAAGTTTCCGAAAGCCCGTAACCCTCGGTGACCGGGCAGCCGGTCAACGCCTTCCAGCGTTCGGCGACACCCTTCTGCACCGCCATGCCGCCACCAAGCGTCAGGATCAGCGGCTTGAAGTCGAGCTTGCGGAAATCCTCATTGTTGAGCAGCGCGTTGAACAGCGTGTTGAGGCCCGGAAAGATGTGGATCGGGTATTTGCCGAGTTGCTTGACGAACCCGGGAATGTCGCGCGGATTGGGAATGAGTATGTTCTGGCCACCCAGTTGCATGCCCATCAGTGCGTTCACCGTCAGCGCGAAGATATGATAGAGCGGCAGCGCGCAGATGAAGTTGAGATGCGCCGGCTTCGGCTTGACCGTGAAGGCGTCCTCGATCCAGAGCGCATTCTGTGCGACGTTGGCCAGCACATTTCTGTGCAGCAGTACCGCACCCTTCGAGATGCCGGTGGTGCCGCCGGTATATTGAAGGAAGGCGACGTCGTCGGCAGCGACATGCACCGGCTTGAAATTCATGCCGGCGCCTGCCGTCAACGCGGCGTTGAACTTGACATGGCCCGGCAGCGACCAGGCCGGCACCATCTTCTTCACGCGGCGCACGACGAGATTGACGATCGTCCCTTTCAGGCCGCCAAGCATGTCGCCCATCGCCGCGACCACGACATGCTTGATCGCCGTCTTGGCGATCACCGCCTGCAAGGTGTTGGCGAAATTCTCGAGAATGACGATGGCTTGCGCACCTGAATCCTTGAGCTGATGTTCCAACTCGCGCGGCGTGTAGAGCGGGTTGATATTGACCACGATATAGCCGGCGCGCAGCACTGCCATCATCGCCACCGGATATTGCAGCACGTTCGGCATCATCAGCGCCACGCGTGCGCCTTTCTGCAGTCCCGTCGACTGCAGATAGGCGCCGAAGGCGGCCGATTGCCGCTCGACTTCCGCATAGGTGATGGTCTTGCCCATGCAGGTGAAGGCCGGCCGGCTGGCATACTGCTTGCAGGCGTCGGCGAGCAGATCGCCGATGGAGCCGAAGGGCAGGGCGCCGATCTCGGCCGGAACGACCTTCGGATAGCTCTTGAGCCAAGGCTTTTCCGGCGGTCCGGCGCCAACCGCTTTCGGCAATCTCGTGGCCGGACCCGGCTTCGGCGCCGATGAAACCGTTGTCGGGGCCGCTTTCGGCTTGGCAGCGGCGTCGGCCGTCGGCGCCTTTGGCTTGTCGGAGCTGGCCGGTTTTGCGGCAGTTTGGGCCTTCGCTTTCGCTGGGGCCGTTGTCCTTGGTGCTTTTGCCACCTGTCCCTCCGTCGGTTGTTCTTATTGTCTCTGCTTGCCCGCCGCGTTGCCTCCGAATGCCAGAGACGTCCTCCGCTGCTGCCGGCATCCAGGAAATCCAGCCTGCCATCTATGTATTGCGACTATCGGCAGCCGTGCAAGTCTGCCCCCGCGGCAAGACGGGAAAGAAAATCTTCCGCGCCGACGACAAGCGGAAGGTCGCAGTTGCTCACCAACGCCGGGTTGAAGATCAATAAAAAAATGCAGTCGTTAACAATCCCGTGATAGGCAGTAATTGACATTTCCTTCTCCTTTTTGGCGAGTGCGCAGAAATAAATTCTGCTTCCCATGGGGTAGGCAAACGGGGTGTTCCAAAGCCGGAAAAACGGTGCTTATATGCGCGCTTCGCGAGCCTGATAGAGGGGCTTGGAAGAACATCAGGGAGTCCTCCATGAAAAAGAAACTGACTTTTGCGGCCGCGTTGCTGGCCGCAAGCGTCCTCGGCGGCATGGCCAATGCGAAACAGCTGGTCTACTGCTCGGAGGCGTCGCCGGCCGGCTTCGACCCATCGCCGTGGAGCGGTGGCAACGACTTCGACGCGTCGTCACGCACCATCTATTCGCGCCTGGTCGAGTTCGAACACGGCAAGACCACCATCACGCCTGGCCTCGCCGAGAGCTGGACGGTTTCCGACGACGGTCTCGAATACACGTTCAAGCTTCGGCCGGGTGTGAAGTTCCAGACCACGGACTACTTCACGCCGACGCGCGATCTCAACGCCGACGACGTGATCTTCTCCTTCGAACGCCAGTGGAAGAAGGAAAACCCGTGGTTCGATTATCTGGCAGGCACCGGCTGGGAATATTTTGCCGGCATGGGCTTCCCGGATCTTCTCAAGGAAATCGTCAAGGTCGACGACCTGACGGTGAAATTCGTGCTGAACAAGCCTGAAGTCGCTTTCCTGCCGGACCTCGGCATGGATTTCGCTTCGATCGTCTCCAAGGAATATGCCGATCAGCTCGACAAGGCCGGCACCAGGCAGCAATTCACCCAGAAGCCGATCGGCACCGGTCCGTTCCAGTTCGTCGACTACCAGGTCGATGCGGTCATCCGCTATGCGGCATGGGACGGCTACTATGGCGGCCGCCAGAAGATCGACGATCTGATCTTTGCCATCACGACCGATCCGGCCGTGCGCGCGCAGAAGCTGAAGGCAGGCGAGTGCGATATCATGTCGTACCCGGCGCCGGCCGACATCGCCGGCCTGCAGGCTGACCCAAACCTCAAGGTCGACGAGCAGGAAGGCCTGAACATCGGCTACATGGCCTACAACACGACGCAGGCGCCTTTCGACAAGGTCGAGGTCCGCAAAGCGCTCAACATGGCCGTCAACAAGCAGGCCATTCTCGATGCGGTCTATCAGGGCGCTGGCCAGGCGGCCATAAACCCGATCCCGCCGACGATGTGGTCCTACAACAAGGATATCAAGGACGATCCATACGATCCGGACGCGGCCAAAAAGATGCTGGCCGACGCCGGCGTCAAGGACCTGTCGATGAAGATCTGGGCAATGCCGGTCAGCCGCCCGTACAATCCGAACGCCAAAAGGGTCGCGGAACTGATCCAGGCCGACTATGCCAAGATCGGCGTGAAGGCCGAGATCGTCAGCTACGAGTGGACCGAGTATCGCGAACGCGGCAAGCAGAAGGATCGTGACGGTGCCTTCCAATTGGGCTGGACCGGCGACAATGGCGATCCGGACAACTTCCTGTTCCTGCTCGGCTGCGATGCCATCGGCCAGTCCAACTATGCGATCTGGTGCAACCAGGAGTTCGAAGCCCTGCTGCAGAAGGGCAAGGCGACCACTGATGTCGCCGAGCGCACCAAGATCTACGAAGAAGCTCAGGTCGTGTTCAAGCGTGAGGCCCCGTGGCTGACCATCGCCCATTCCAAGGTCTTCATGCCGATGAACAAGAAGGTTTCTGGCTTCGTCATGGACCCGCTCGGCATTCATCGGTTTGACGGCGTCGACGTCACCGAATAACCCCTGAGAGATTGGACGGCGGCGCTGGACTTCCGGCGCCGCCGTTCTATGAAGTAAGATGCTCCGTTATCTCCTCCACAAGCTCGCCTTGATCATCCCGACCGTGTTCGGCATATCGCTGGCGGCGTTCGCTTTCGTCCGGCTTCTGCCGGGCGACCCGATCCTGGCCCTGGCCGGCGAGCGCGGCGTCAGCCCCGAACGCTACGCCGAGCTTATCGAGCGGTTTGGCTACAACCGGCCTTATGTCGTCCAGTATCTCGAGTATATCGGCAGGGTCCTGACCGGCGACTTCGGCATATCGATCGCCACCAAGCGGCCTGTGCTCGGTGAATTCCAGGCGCTGTTTCCGGCCACGCTGGAACTGGCGACGATCGCGCTGATCATCGCCGTACTCATCGGCATTCCCGCCGGCATCTTCGCCGCGGTCAAGCGCGGATCATGGTTTGACCAGGCGACGATGGGTGTGGCGCTGACCGGCTATTCGATGCCGATCTTCTGGTGGGGGCTGCTGCTCATCATCTTCTTCTCCGGCTATCTCGGCTGGACGCCGGTTTCCGGCCGCATCGGCCTTCAGTATTTCTTCAAGCCGACGACGGGGTTCATGCTGATCGACAGCCTGATCTCCGGCAAGAGCGGCGCTTTCAGGTCCGCCGCCAGTCACCTGGTCCTGCCGGCGATCGTGCTGGCGACGATTCCGCTTGCCGTCATAGCGCGCCAGACGCGGTCGGCGATGTTGGAGGTGCTGGGCGAGGACTACGTCCGCACCGCCCGCGCCAAGGGCCTGGCGCCGCGCCGTGTCATCGGGCTTCACGCTTTTCGCAATGCGTTGATCCCCGTCGTTACCACCATCGGCCTCCAGGTCGGCACGCTGATGGCGGGCGCCATCCTGACCGAAACGATCTTTTCCTGGCCCGGTATCGGCAAGTGGATGATCGACGCGATCGCCAAGCGCGACTATGTCGTCGTCCAGAGCGGCTTGCTGATCATCGCCCTGATCGTCATGGCGGTGAACCTGATCGTCGACGTGCTCTACGCCGTCATCAACCCACGTATCCGGGTGCAGTGAGATGACCGACCAAACCACGGCAGAAGCCACCGCCGCCGCCATCCCAGCCGGCGGCCGGCAACGCGCCTTCACCGAGTTCTGGCATTACTACTCGATGAACACCGGCGCCGTCATCGGCCTGGTTGTGTTCACTGCCCTGGTGCTGGTGGCGATTTTCGCGCCGCTGGTCGCGCCGCATTCGCCTGACGAACAGTTTCGCGATGCGCTGCTGACGCCCCCGGCCTGGCAGGAGGGCGGCAGGTCGATGTTCCTGCTCGGCACCGACGCAGTCGGCCGCGACATGCTTTCGCGGCTGATTTTCGGGGCGCGGTTCTCGCTGTTCATCGGTCTGGTCGTCGTTGTTTTCTCGCTGACCAGCGGCATCATCCTCGGCGTGCTCGCCGGCTATTTCCGCGGCTGGGTCGATACGCTGATCATGCGCATCATGGACGTCATCCTCGCCTTCCCGTCGCTGCTCCTTGCCCTGGTTCTTGTGGCGATCCTCGGACCCGGCCTGTTCAACGCCATGCTGGCGATTGCACTGGTGCTGCAGCCGCATTTCGCGCGGCTCACACGCGCGGCAGTGATGGCCGAAAAGAACCGCGAATATGTGATCTCCGCCAAGGTGGCCGGTGCCAGTCATCTCAGGCTGATGGTGAAGACGATCTTGCCGAACTGCATGGCGCCGCTGATCGTGCAGGCGACGCTGTCCTTCTCCAACGCCATTCTCGAGGCCGCGGCTCTCGGCTTCCTCGGCGTCGGCGCGCAGCCGCCAACGCCGGAATGGGGCACGATGCTGGCCACGGCACGCGAGTTCATCCTGCGCGCGCCATGGGTGGTGACCTTCCCCGGCCTTGCCATCCTGATCACTGTGCTTGCGATCAACCTGATCGGCGATGGGCTGCGCGATGCCTTCGATCCCAAGCTGAAGAGGTCGTGACCATGCCTCTTCTCGAAATCAAGAACCTTACCGTGTCCTTCGATACCGCCGCCGGACCGTTCATGGCGGTGCAAGGCATCGACCTGTCGATCGAGCCGCGCGAGGTGCTGGCGATCGTCGGCGAATCCGGCTCCGGCAAATCGGTGGCGATGCTGGCGGTGATGGGGCTGTTGCCGAACACGGCGACGGTGAAGGCCGACCGCATGGCCTTCGACGGCGTCGATCTGCTCGAGCTCAGTCCGTCCGAGCGCCGCAAGATCGTCGGCAAGGACATCTCAATGATCTTCCAGGAACCGATCGCCAGCCTCAATCCGTGCTTCACCGCCGGCTTCCAGATCGAGGAGGTGCTGCGCTTCCATATGGGCATGGACCGCGCCCAGCGTCGGGCCCGTGCCATCGAGCTGATGAAGCTGGTCGGCATTGCCGATCCGGAAGAGCGGCTGAACTCGTTCCCGCACCAGATGTCGGGCGGCCAGTGCCAGCGCGTCATGATCGCCATCGCCATCGCCTGCAATCCGAAGCTGCTGATCGCCGACGAGCCGACCACCGCGCTCGACGTCACCATCCAGAAGCAGATCCTCGATCTTTTGGTCGGCCTGCAGGCCAAATACGGCATGGGCCTGATCATGATCACCCACAATATGGGCGTCGTGGCCGAGACCGCCGACCGCGTCATCGTCCAGTACAAGGGCCGCAAGATGGAGGAGGCCGACGTTCTGTCGCTGTTCGAGCAGCCGAAGAGCAACTACACGCGCGCGCTTCTGTCGGCGCTGCCGGAAAACGCCGTCGGCGATCGGCTGCCGACCATTTCCGACATGCTGTTCGAACCGGCCCCCTCTGCTGCGGGAAACGGGCCTGCCGCGGCAACCCAGCCGGCAATGGGAGCCGCGCCATGAGTGCGACGGTTCTCGAAGGCAAGAACATCGTGCGCGACTACCATGTCGGCGGCGGCCTTTTTCGCCCCTCGCGTACGGTGCATGCGGTCAAGGGCGTCTCGTTCAGTGTCGACAAGGGCAAGACGCTGGCCATCGTCGGCGAAAGCGGCTGCGGCAAGTCAACGCTCGCCCGCATAATCACCCTGATCGATCCCGCGACGGCAGGCGAGCTCTTCATCGACGGCAACAAGGTCGACATCGCCAGGGATGGGCTGACGAAGGAGATGCGCCGCAAGGTGCAGATCGTGTTCCAGAACCCCTATGGTTCGCTCAATCCGCGCCAGAAGATCGGCGATGTGCTGGGCGAGCCGCTGCTCATCAACACCGACACGCCGGCCGACGAACGGCGCGATCTCGCCATGAAGATGCTGAAGAAGGTCGGCCTTGGACCGGAGCATTACAACCGTTACCCGCACATGTTCTCGGGCGGCCAGCGCCAGCGCATCGCCATTGCCAGGGCTCTGATGCTCAATCCGAGCCTTTTGGTGCTCGACGAGCCGGTCTCTGCGCTCGATCTGTCGGTGCAGGCGCAGGTGCTCAATCTGCTTGCCGACCTGCAGGACGAGTTCAAGCTGACCTATGTCTTCATCAGCCACGACCTATCGGTGGTGCGCTACATCGCCGACGACGTGATGGTCATGTATTACGGCGAGGCCGTCGAATATGGTTCGCGCGACGAGGTATTTGCCGACCCCAAGCACAGCTACACCAAGACGCTGTTTGCGGCGACGCCGCGCGCCGACGTCGCCAGCATCAAGGCGAGGCTGGCGAAGAAGAAGGCCGCCTGACGCCGCAATTGCGGTACCCACTCATGCTGGGTTCAGGGCGCCGGCTGATCAAAGGCTACAGCGACACCCCTGCCCGCGCCCAATCCAAGTTCCTTCGCGTGCTGTCGGCGCTCGATCTGCTCAAGGGCCGCAAGGGCCGGGAGGATGCCGCCGACTGGATCAGGCGCGTGCGCGTAGCGGCGTTGAACACGAGAGGGGGCGACATGCTCGACGGCACGGGTGCCGCTTGCGTGACTCGAACACGCGACGGCGTCGCATTCCTGCCGGTCTGATCACCGAAGCCATTTGCATTGCGTTGCTGTCGGCTATCGGTTTCGGTCGCCGGGCTTTTCGCGATACCTACGGAATGCAGTGCTTCTCGACGTCACGTGCCGTGAACTCTGCTGCTCGTCGCCACGCTTCGTCGGTATCTCCCCGGTAAGTCAGGTATCGATCGCAGACAGGTTTGTTGTTGCTCAAATCCAGCACTGCAAACTTCACCCAGCCGACCAGCGTGCTCATCTTGTGCATCTGACCGATCAGGAGATATTTCGCGCTGGCTGTTCTTGCCTGTTTCGAAAGATCGACAAGGCCGGGGTCCTTGATGGTGCACTGTTCTGCCTGACAGGGTAACGCGACGAGCTTGATCTTCTCCGAAAGGCCATCCTGCAACGCTACCCCAAATGCCTTCAGTCGCGCTTCGTGTTCGGCGGTCTGGTCCCTTACTTCGCCTGACGTATCCCTGAACTCGAAATCCGCGACGGCGAGGGTCGCTGGCTCGACGACATCGGCAAAAGCGGCCGACGCAAGTAGACCAGCGCCCATCAGGATCAGGAAAAATTGTCCACACTCAAAAAGTCGAAATCGAACTTCCGCACTTTGCACCTTGAGCATCTCGTTTCTCCGAGGTTAGGACGATAACCATCCCAAAGACGGTGCCGATTTGTCTCTTCGCGCTGTTGGAAAACGCGGAAGCAGGCGCAGACTACCCGGTTGCGTCGCAACGTCAATTTTCCGCCCGCTACTGGGTGGACTCCACCTTCGCGACGACGAGCTTGCCCTGGGTGCGCGAGATTTCGAGTGCCTGGCCGGCCCCTGTCAACGCGCCCGGGACCGAGATTACCATCGCCTGGCCCTCGGTGAGCGTCGCGACGAAGCGTACGGGCAAACTTTCTTCGCCCGCCGCCATCGTGGTGACCACCCGGTAGCCGTCATCCGCCTCCGTGTAGTAGACGACCCCGTGAAAGTTGCCGAGATCGACGGTCCCACCCTGACGGGCGGTGAGTTCGCCGGCGGAAGCGGAACTTGCCACGACGCAAAGCGCTGCAAGAGCTGTGTATCTGAACATGGTGTTTCTCTCCATTTGGCATTGTCGTTCGGGTGGATGGTCGCCTGCGGCTGCGTCCCAAAAAATCACGCGGCAAGCTGATCCTCACGGGCAGCCGCGATCATCACACTTGCGAGCAACCCGTAGGCTGCCTCCCAAGCCTCGCGGACAGCCGGCGTAAATGCCGTGCCGAGGCCGGCCGCCAGCGTCTCGATGAGCGCTTGCCCGACGATCGGGTAATGACGCTCCTCGACGCCGTAGGTCACGTGACGCTTGGCGAGCACGCGCACCGTCGGGAGGATGGTGTCGGCACGGTCCAGCCCGTGCACGACGAAGCCCAGGCTCGCCATCAGCTTGGCGCCTTGCTTGGTCATGTCTCTCACCGGAAACAGCGCGCGAAGATCCGCGTCGATGGCGAACAGGCGTTCATAGAACAACGCCGCGGCGGCCACGCGGATCGGGACGACTTCGCGAAAACTGTCCTGGACAAGTCTGATTTGGTCGGGTGTCATCGGCGACGCTCCTGCGTTCCTGGCTTGGGGGTGACCATCGCCCCAAAGCGTTTCGCGTGCATGTCGCCTGCGCGTAGATGTGTTTCAGTTGTGTCTCAATTAGTTTCAGTTCGCGCTCATTTGGCTTCTTTTTCTGTAGATGCGTGCTGAAGGTGTCACATGCGCCGGGCTCATCTCGTCGGCAAGGACATGGTCATAGCTGAAAACATGGGCGCGCCTCGCCAGCTTGGAACCGCATCGGCAGTTGGTCATTATATCGGGGAGCCGGCGGCTCCTCCCTATACCTCCCTTCGGATGGAGAAATCATGCTGCGGATACTCATTGCTTCGTCTGTTCTTCTTGCCTTCGGTGCGCCCTCGCTCGCGCAGGACAGCAGCGTCGAGAGCGAAACAGGCCGCATTGCGGTCGAGACCTTTGCCGAAGGGCTCGAACATCCCTGGGGCGCGACCTACCTGCCCGACGGCGCGTTGCTGGTCACCGAGCGTCCGGGGCGCCTGCGGCTCGTCTCGACCGACGGTGCCGTTTCCGATCCGATCGACGGTGTGCCGGACGTCCTCGCCGGCGGACAAGGCGGCCTGCTGGATGTGGCGCTCGATCCGGACTTTGCCAACAACCGGACGGTTTATCTCTCCTACTCGGAGGAACGGGGCGGCGGGGCGGCCACGTCCGTCGGCCGTGGACGTCTGGACGAGAACGGCAGCGCGCTCTCGAACTTCGATGTGATCTTCCGGCAGGAACCGGCCGTCTCCGGCCGGAACCACTACGGCTCCCGCCTGGTATTCGCGCCGGACGGCAAGCTCTTCGTCACGCTCGGCGAGCGCTTCAAGATGCGGCAGGCGCAGGACCCGAACAATCATCTCGGGACGATCGTCCGCATCAATCCCGATGGTTCTGTGCCTGACGACAATCCTTTCGTCGGCAAGGACGGCGCCGACGAGATCTGGTCCTACGGCCATCGCAATGTGCAAAGTGCTGCGCTCCATCCCGAAACCGGCGTGCTCTGGACGGCGGAAATGGGACCGCTCGGCGGCGACGAGCTGAACATTCCGGAAGCAGGCAGGAATTACGGCTGGCCCGTGGTCAGCTGGGGCCGCCACTATTCGGGCGAACGCATCCCCGATCCGTCGACGAGGCCGGAGTTTGCCGGCTCCATCCATAGCTGGACGCCCGTCATCTCGCCTTCCGGCATGACCTTCTACACCGGCGACATGTTTGCCGATTGGCGAGGCGACCTCCTGATTGGCGGACTGTCGGCGGAGGGCATCGTTCGCGTCAGGATTGACGGAAAGCAGGTCGCCGGCGAGGAAGTCCTTGCTCTCGGCAGGCGTATCCGAGACGTGGTGCAGGCTCCCGACGGCGCGGTGATGGCGTTGACCGACGAGCCAGCCGGAAGGATATTGCGACTGTCACCGGCAGCGTCGCAGTGACCCCATGCCGCGCGACAGACGTGATTTTCTGAAACGTTGGGGCTGATCGCGCTGTGACATCCAAAGTCTTGGAGGCCGGCTCTATCTAAGTGATCGAGTTAAGGACGGTCGTCACGGAATACTTCAGACACGACGTGGGCAACTTTCGTAGAGCAGCGCCAAATTAAAAGCAAAATCATTACCATCGAGAGCACGGAAACAGAGAATAGCGAAAAGAATCCTAGTACAGCTAGAAAAGGATCCGATGCTATCGTCAGTCTTGTCTCGTCCGAAAACAATTTTGAATACGATATTTTCGTTCTAATAGAGTCCATGTTGAAAAATAAGATGACGATCGCGCACGTAAATACAATTAAGAAGATGGCGACGGAAAGCGTGCGCTCTAATTTATTACCGTCACTGTACAAGATCGGTTTCGCCATGGGTCAGCCCGGATATCCAACTGCATGTTCCGTGTAGTCGAAACAGCCTGCACGCCGAGATAAAACGCCAGAAAGTCCTGCCACCGGCCGTGATGTAGACACCGGTTCCGGCGCGCTGGGTCTTGACGAGGCCGATCACCGAACGGGGACCCGGGCGCTCACGGTAGCGACGCCATCGGAGATTAGATGGCGAACCATTTCACAGAGGCCTGATGAAACTGTCGATTGCTTCTGGCCGCATTGACCGTGTGGGATAACCAACAACGTGACGGCGTGCCGGAAACGTCGAAGCCAAGTGAAGTTCGACCCAAAAGCAAATGGCGCTCACTCAAATTGCGGAAAAAGGTCCAAGGGTTCGGTAACCAGACGCAACGATAGCACAAATTCGAATAAGCGAAGTTTCTAATTGTTCAGAATCGCCCGGTAGCGTCCGGCCAAAGACAAAAGACAAGAAGGGTGCATTTTGGGGTATCGGGCGTGAAGGGCAAAGCCATTACAATGATCGGCATCGCCGCGGTGTTCGGCGCGGCCTCGATCTTTGCCGCCGATCTCTGGATTAAGAGCGAAGCAAACGCTCGTGCCGGAGGGATTTCGCTCGCAGTTCCGACACCCGCGCCGCCGGCGATGCAGTTTCAGACGATCGTCGTCGCCAGGGCGCCGCTGCGCTTCGGCATGGCGCTAGAGCGGACGCAACTGGCGGAAATTCCGTGGCCGCAGGATTCGCTTCCGCAGGGCGCCTTCACGACGATCAACGAAGCTTTGGCCGAGGGAAGTCGTGTCGTGCTTTCACCCCTAGAGATCAACGAGCCGCTTTTGCTTGCAAAACTGTCGGGTCCCAATGGGCGCGCGACGCTGTCGAACCTGCTTTCGCCCGGCATGCGGGCGGTGACAATCCGCACCGACGAAATAGCCGGCGTCGGCGGCTTCGTTATGCCCGGCGACCATGTCGACGTGGTGCTGACGCGCGACGCCGGCGCCATCACCGAAGTCGCGAAAAATGCCGAAGGCGCGGCCGGTTCGACGCTGACCAGCGAGATCGTGGTCGAGAGCGCCAAGGTGCTGACCGTCGGCCAGGGCGCCGACGAGCGGCAGATCAGTCCGCAGATCGCTAATTCTGTGACCATCGAGGTCAATGCCGAGGGCGCGCAGAAGGTGGCGCTGGCCCGCACGGTGGGCACGCTGTCGCTGTCGCTGCGCGCCTCAAGCGAAGGCGGTGGTTCGACAGACGGTTTGACGACCATCTCTTCATTCGGCGGCTCGGTGGCGGCCGGCGCGTCGGATGCTGCGGGCGCAGTCATCGAGGCGATCGCCGCAGAGGGGCCGGAAGCGCAAAAATTCAAGACCGTGATCGTGACGCGCGGCACCAACCCGCAATCCTATCAGGTTGTTGCGCCGGACAAGTGACACGACACCGGCAGGGGTGCCGGATTTTTGGGGACAGGCAATGTTTGGGTGGGTGGGCAATTTGTGTCGGAGCGGCGCGCATGCTGCCGGAATAGCCTTGCTGGCGATCTCGTTTGCGGCGGGACACTTTCTGGTTGGCGTTGGAAACGCTGAGGCCGGCAACGGCGTGGTTTACATTACCTCGACCAAAAACATGTCGATCAAGCTCGCCAGGGGAAAGCCCAGAACGATCAAGACCGATGTGCCGTTCTACGAGATCGTCATCGGCGATCCAGAGATCGCCAACGTCAAGCCGCTGACGGACCGCTCCTTCTACCTGCTCGGCAGTAATCTCGGCACCACGGGCATCGCTCTCTTCGACGAAAACAAGAAACTGGTCGGTACGATGGACATCGAGGTGACGCTCGACACCGACCGTTTGGCCAGCACCATCCGCGACAGCGTGCCGGGGGCCAACATAAAGGTTAGCTCGGCGAATGGCCGGCTTGTTCTGTCTGGCTCAGCCGAAGATGCGTTGGCGGCTGATAAGGCGACTCGGATCGCCACCAATTTTTCGGGCGAAGAAACGGTCATCAACTCGGTCAATATTTCCTCGTCGCAGCAGGTTCAGCTGAATGTGCGCTTCGTCGAAATCAATCGGCAGGTGGGACAGGAACTCGGCACCAAAATCGGCGTGACATACATCGGCAGCAATGGCGGCGTCTCATTCAACTCCACTCCTTCGGTTTCTAAGGCGGCTCCCGCGGCACAGATCATCGGCGGCCTTCTCTCCAACGGCGTGTCAATCGATGTCGCCATCAAGGCTCTGGAAGACCGCGGTGTCGCGCGACGTCTTGCCGAACCGAACCTGATTGCGCGCTCGGGTGAAAAAGCGAGCTTCCTGGCGGGCGGCGAGTTTCCGATCCCAGTCTCGGAAGAGGACGGCAATATCTCAGTCGAATACAAAAAGTTCGGCGTCAGTCTTGACTTCACACCGACCGTGCTCAGCGACGGCCTGATCGCTCTCGACATCGAGCCGGAGGTCTCCTCGATCGATAGATCGGCTTCCTACAATATCGGCAACATCTCCATCCCGGGTTTCGTGGTGCGGCGCGCGCACACGTCGATCGATCTGAAAAGCGGTCAGAGTTTCATGATGGCGGGCTTGCTGCAAAGCGAGAACGACATGGTTCAGCAGCGCGTTCCAGGTCTGGGCAAGTTGCCGGTGCTCGGCCCGCTGTTCAGTTCCAGAGCGTATCAGCGGCGCGAAACGGACCTGGTCATCATCGTCACGCCGTACCTCGTTAAGCCGATGGACCCATCGAAGAAGCCGCTGACGCCGGCTGACGGCACCTTGCCGGCAAGCAATGTCGATTATTTTCTGGGCAATGTGGAGGAGGTGAAAACCGCCGACGCCGCCCACAATGGCGGGACCGCAACCGACGCTGCCGCTCCAGCCACAAAAGTCGGCCACTTCCTCGATCTCCCAAGGGAATGAGCATGCGAACGCTTTCAATGATCGGCGCCGTCGCAATGCTTGCCTCTGCCAGCGGTTGTGCCACCGAGGAGACGATGCGTCTCGACGGGCTGACCCAAGGCGCGGGCAATGCGATGGCGGCCAACACCGTGATGCAGATGGTCGATCCGTGGCCTGAGGGCGTCGAACGCACCCGGCTTCGGGTGCCAGCAAACCGCGGCGCCCAGCCAAGCGCGGCCCCGAAAGCGGTCGAGGAAAAAGCATCGCAACCCACGGCCGGTTACTGATCAGGCCACCAAACGCGCGGGCGAGAAGAATGGCAAATCCCGGAAAAACCAAGCGGATCGTGCTTGTTTCCACCGACAAGAGCTTTGTGCAGAAAACGAGGACGGCGTTCGCCTCGTCGGAGGGGGTTGCGCTTGTTACGGTCGAGAAGAACGTCACCGAGTTACGCGGCGAAATCCAGGAGGCTGATTGCAGCGCGGTGATCGTCGACATGGATGCGGCCAAGCTCAACGAGATCGAGGCGCTGCAGCGCATTACGCGGCGGCTCGAGAGGCGCGCTGCAATCATCGTTGTGACTCAGGAATTCAATGCGTCCGCCGCGCGCATCCTGGTTCAGCTTCAGGTCGCCGATTTTCTGGTCAAGCCGCTGACCACCGCCGATCTTGTTCGCTCCTGCGTTCGCGCGCTTGAGGGACCGGGGCGCGAAGAGAACACTGAGTCGCAAATCTACACGTTCATGCCCGCCGCCGGGGGGGTAGGCACCACCACGCTGACGCTGCAAACCGCGTTCCAGCTCCACCATTCGGTAACGCGCGGATCGTCGACCTGCGTAGTCGATCTCAATTTCCAGCAAGGCTCATGCGCCGAATATCTCGACCTCGAGCCACGCTTCGACATCAACGAAATCGATAATCAGCCGGAACGCCTTGACCGCCAGCTTCTTGACGTGATGCTCTCGAAACATGCGAGCGGTCTCTGCGTGCTGGCTGCGCCTGCGCGGCCAGCGGAGATGCGCACGTTCAACGCCGACGTGGTTGTCCGCATGCTGGACCTCGTCTCCGCCTATTTCGACAATGTCGTCATCGACATGCCGCGCACGTGGTTTCCCTGGACGGAGACCGTGCTGCTGGGCTCAAACAAGCTCTACATCGTCGCCGAAATGACCGTGCCGTGCCTGCGCCATACGCAGCGGCTGATCCAGGCCGTTTATGAGACGGTGGGCAAGGAGGTGAAGCCAAACGTCATTGTCAACCGCTTCGAACAACGCCTGTTCGAAAGCGGCATCAAGCGGGCCGACGTCCAGGCATTCCTCGGCGAGCATTTCGTCGGCGGCATCTCGAACAATTACAAGCTGGTGCGCGAGGCCGTCGATCGCGGCGTTCCGCTGCACGAGATCGACCCCAACGCGAATGTCGTCAACGATCTCAGGCGAATAGTCCTGCCTGATGAAGTCGTGGCGGAAACGCGGAAAAAGCGTTCACTGTTCGGGCTCGGCAAAAGTCTTTTGAGGAGAGCCGGGTGATCAGCCGATTTTCGACGCTCCAGAAACGCGATGCCACGCCGGAAAGCCGGCAGGAGCAGGCGCCAATCCAGCATCGGCCGGTCGTCATCCCGACGACACGCAAGCCGGCACCGCCGAAACCCGAGGTGGGACCGGCAAAGCCCACGAAGGTCCTCGACGCCAGAATGCGCATTCACCGCATGCTGATCGAAGAGATCAACCTCGTAGCGCTCGAGCGCCTGCCGCGCGACGAGATGCGGCGGCAGGTGCATGATTTCGTCTCCGAGAAGGCGCGCGGCGAACGGCTTGCGGTCAATGTCGCCGAACTCGACGCGCTGGTGGATGACATCGTCGACGAAATGGTCGGCCTCGGCCCGCTCGAGCCGTTGCTGAAAGACCCAGCCATCAACGACATCCTGATCAACGGCCATCGCAGTTGCTTCGTCGAGCGGCATGGCAAGCTCGAGCAGGTGCATATTCCGTTCAAGGACGAAGCTCACCTCATACGCATCATCAACAAGATCGTTGCGGCCGTAGGCCGCCGCGTCGATGAATCCCAGCCGATGGTCGACGCGCGCATGCTCGACGGCTCACGCTTCAATGCCGCCATCCGACCGGTCGGTGTCGACGGGCCGCTGGTATCCATCCGCAAATTCTCCAAGAATAAGCTCGGTCTGCATAAGCTCGTTGAATTTGGTGCGGTCACGCAGAACATGGCCGAGGTCCTTGCCGCCGCAGTCCATGCCCGCAAGACGACGATTATTTCCGGCGGCACCGGCACCGGCAAGACGACGATGCTGAACGCGCTGTCGGCCTTCATCCCCGAAGACGAGCGCCTGATCACCATCGAAGACGCGGCCGAACTGCAATTGCAGCAGCCGCATGTGGCGCGCATGGAGACGAGGCCGGCCAATATCGAAGGTCACGGCGAACTCAAGCAGCGCGATCTGGTCAAAAACGCGCTGCGCATGCGGCCGGACCGCGTCATCCTCGGCGAGTGCCGCGGAGAGGAAGCCTTCGACATGCTTCAGGCGATGAACACCGGCCACGAAGGCTCGATGGCGACCATTCATGCCAACACGCCGCGCGACGCGATTTCCCGTCTCGAACAGATGCTCGGCATGACCGGAATGCCGATGACCGTGCAGTCGATCCGCAGCCAGATCGCAAGCGCGCTCGACATCATCGTGCAGCTTACCCGGCTTTCCGACGGCAAGCGCAAGGTCACGAGCGTCGCCGAAGTGACCGGGATGGAAGGCGACGTGATCCAGATGCAGGAGATATTTCGCTTCGTGCGCACCGGCATAGAGGCGGACGGGACGATCCTTGGCCACTTCGAGGCGACGGGCCTGCGCCCGCGCTTCCTCGAAGACCTGAAGGCGATGGGCATCGAATTTCCTGGGCGATATTTCGAGCCTGGCAGACAGCAGGAATAATCAATGCTCGAGGGATTCAGCGCCATCTATGTGATTTATGCCGGCGCCGGTCTGACCGGCATCATGATCGCCGAAGCGTTTTACCTGCTTTACGCCGGGCACCGGGATCGCCGCATGGCGATCAATCGGCGAATGAAGCTGCAGGAGAAAAAGCTCAGCCAAGAGCAGGTGCTGATCCAACTGCGCAAAGAGCGTGGGATGGAAGGCGGTGCTTCGATGCTTTCGCTCGACCGGATTCGGGAGCTGCGGATCCAGTCCGGCATGGTCCTACCACTGCCGAAATTTCTGCTGATCACGTCGGGTCTGGCGCTTGGCCTCTGCCTGTTTGCCGTTTCCTACGGCCTGCCGCTGATCATTGCACTGGCAGTGCTTCCGGTCATGTGTTTGGTCTTCCCGATCATGACCCTGCGGGTCCTGCGCAAGCGGCGGCACAAGATGTTCGGAATGCAGCTTCCAGAAGCTCTGGAACTCATCACGCGAAGCCTCAAGGCAGGGCATCCGGTTCCGGTGGCGATCTCGATGGTGGCACGTGAAATGGCCGATCCGATCGGCACCGAATTCGGCGTGATCGTCGACGAAGTGACCTATGGCTCCGACCTGGTTTCCGCGCTGCATTCGCTGTTCGAGCGCGTCGGACACGAGGACCTGCCACTGTTCGTCACCGCTGTGTCGATCCAGAGCAGCTCAGGCGGCAATCTGCGCGAAATCCTGGATGGTCTGTCGTCGATCATCCGCGAGCGCGGAAAGCTGCGGCGCAAAGTGCGAGCAATCTCGACCGAGGGCCGCATGTCGGCCTACATCCTGACCGCCGTACCGGCGCTGCTGATGGTCGGCATCATGGTCATGATGCCGCAATTCTACGAGAGCGTCTGGGGCGAGCCGATGACTTGGTATCTGTTGGGCGGCTCGATCTCATGGCTAATGCTGGGCAACGCCATGATGTTCAAGATGTCGAACTTCAAATTCTGACATGGAAACCCTGATCGGTCTCCTTGCCTCCCTTCGCCCGACGTCGCTGGCGCTTTTGCTGCTCGCCGTGGGAGGAGGAGCGATCCTCTGGCAATGGAGTACCGCGCGTGGAGGACGCGGCGACTTGAAGCGCCGGCTCAAGGTCGAAGTCTCAGAGGTTGCGGAGGCACCCAAGCCGACCGCCGCGCCGAAACGGAACGCCAGCGCCGTCCGCGACAAGGCGATGAAAACCGCCCATGAATTCTACGCCAAAAGCGATCCGGAAAACGTTGCGCGGCTGCGGATGAAACTCATCCAGGCTGGTCACATGGATCCAGGCGCGGTCGGCAGTTTTTTTGTCATCCGCTTTGTCGGCTTCCTGGCTGGAGCCGTTGTTGCGTTTCTGGTCGTCCGCTGGTTTGGCGGTGAATCGGCAGTTCCGAGCCGCTGGACTTTTATCATCATGTCCGGTGGCGCCGGTTATTTTCTGCCGGGTCTTGTATTGACCTCGCAGGTCCGTACGAAAATGCGGGAATACCGCAATGGCTTTCCCGATTTCATGGACCTGATGATCGTCTGCGCGGACGCCGGCATGAGCATGGAGGCCGGGATCGAGCGGGTGTCGAAAGAGCTCTTTATCACTTATCCCTCGCTCAGCCAGAACCTTCAGCTTGTCTCGCTCGAACTCAGGGCGGGGCGCAGCCTTGACGATGCGCTGAAATCGTTGGCTGATCGCCTGAGCCTCGACGAGGTACGCTCCTTCGCCACGCTGCTTCAGCAATCGAAGGAGCTTGGCACCAGCCTTTCGGGCGCGCTTCGGGTTTATTCGGACGAAATGCGTCACAAGCGCATGTCGATAGCTGAGGAAAAGGCGCACGCGCTGCCGGCAAAGATGTCGGTGCCGGTTACGGTCTGCATCCTGCCAGTCGTGCTGATGATCGCCATCATCCCGATCATCGTGAAAATGACGGCAGGCGACTGATCCGCTCCAGTCGATAGTTAATCCAATATGTTCGGCTTTCCTAATATTTGCTCGAAACCCGCCACCGAAGCTTAAGCCGAGCCCGCTATTATGCTTGATGAGACGGCCCGCCAAGCGGCCGGATGGGGCAGATTATGGGGCAATCGAAATTCGCCGCGTTGGCTGCGGTCGCAGTCGTGACGATTGTGACGGGATGCACGACGAGCAGCGTCGACGTCACCGAGACCACGTCGATCGCTCCGGCGACGACCGACATCAGCAGGGCTGATCTCGTATCTGGCAAGACGCAGTTCCGCGAAGCCAATTATGGGTTGGCGGAAAAGCACTTCCGCAAGGCGGTGGAACTTCGGTCCGACAATGCCGAGGCATGGCTGGGACTTGCCGCCTCCTACGACCAGCTCGGCCGCTTCGATTTTGCCGACCGCGCTTACGATCAGCTTGTTGTGGTTGCCGGCCGCCGGGCCCACATCGTCAACAATATGGGGTATTCGCAATTGTTGCGCGGCAACAAGAAAAAAGCCCGCGAATTGCTTCTGGAGGCCAAGGCAGGAATGACCGATACCTCGTTGGTCGATGCCAACCTCGCACTGATGAACAAGCCGTAGCAGCGTTCGAACCGTCGCCGGATCCAACGAATTGCAGTTGGCTTACAGACCGCCGCGGGGTCCACCGTGAATAATTGTAGAAGCCTGGCTAGATCGGTTCTGGAGCGAAATGGTGGCGTAGAACGGATCTGGCATGTTGTTCAGCGCCAGAACTTACCCTTCTAAACTGGAATTGGTCACGAGGGGTGCTGGCGATCACCCATTTCGAATGTTTATTTTTCAATAGAATTAGCGACGGGTAACCGTTCCGCGCTGTGCACAGTCGAGCGATACCTGCATCCGCTCGCTGAGAGCGCTCTGCATTCGCGGCCACGGAACGGCGGCATCCTCCATCCGGACAGCGGTTTGACCGTCCGGCAGCTTTTCTGTGAGGACGAATTCCGTCCTACTTAAGAGTTTAGTGATCAATGAAACAACTTCTTTGCCGCAGGGATGCATTTTGCCGGCATGATGCACCAAATTCTGCTTTTGAAACGGTTCTGTCGAGACAGCCGCGGTAACTTTGCGACCGGTCTCGTTGTCATGCTGCTTCCTATGATTGCAGCAGTCGGCGCCGCGGTGGATCTCGCGAACATGAACCGCGAGAGGAGCAGGCTTCAATCGGCTCTGGATGCAGCAAGCATGGAGATCGCCGTTAAGGTCAACTCGGGCCTGAGCGACGGTGAGCTACAGGCGCTTGGCGACAAGCTACTCAAAGCCAACTTGGCATCGGTCGATGCAAGCGCGGATAACATACCCTCGCTCGTCTATCACGGTCTGGCGACGGAAAACGACGGAAGCCAGAGCCTCAGGACTGAATCCAGCCTCAACTACACCTATCTCATTCCGCGCTCAATCGGCGGCGATGGACCGTCATCGACCAACATTCTCGTCCGGTCCCGCATTACGTCCAGCAATGGTGATACCGCGTGCGTCTATGCCCTCAACCGGGCCGCGCCGCGCGCCTTCGAAGCGGCCGGAAGCACCACAGTCATCATGGATGGCTGCGTTATCGCTTCCAATTCGTCGGCTCCGGATTCCATCTATGTTGGCGGCGACGCGTCCCTTGAGGCGGACTGCATTCAATCATCTGGCGGAATAGTGGCGACCAGCGGACTGATCACCGATTGTGAGCAAAATCGCGTCAATGCGTGGCGACTGCCTGACCCATGGGGTAACCTGGTGGAACCGGTACCACCAATCTTGTATCCTAATCCGAACGCTGGCGACTTGACAGTCAGTCCAGGGCGGTATCGAAATCTCGATCTGAGCGGCGACAAAACCCTGGAGCCGGGCCTCTATTATGTCGAAGGTTCTCTTTCCGTCAAAGGCACAGTGACCGGCGCCGGTGTGACCATCTTCATGGCTGATGGCGGTATAACAGTGAACGGCAACGGCTCGCTGTCATTGAGCGCGCCGCAGACAGGCGACTATGCCGGCATGCTGATGATGTCGGCACGAGCGAACACATCGTCCCACCTGTTCAATGGGAATGGCGCCACTGATCTGAACGGCGTCCTGTACTTCCCCTATGGCGACCTGACCTACAATGGTAACAACGGAACTAGCAGCACCTGCCTGCGAATCGTTGCCGACACGATCAAGATGAGCGGCAATTCGAACATCAAGTCCGACTGCAGTGCGGAACTGGGGGGGCGCGAAGCTAGAGTGGCAGGCCCGTTCTACTTTTCGATGTAAGGCAGTTGCGAACGTTCGAGACCTCCCATTGGCCCACGCACCACCGACGCTCGGTTTTGTGTCCCGAAATGTGTCCTGATCTCGAATTTGCGGTGTGGTGAGGAGCGCTTTGGGCCCGCAACCCTTGGAAAGATTGGTGCCGCTTAGGTGACTCGAACACCTGACCCCATCATTACGAATGATGTGCTCTACCAACTGAGCTAAAGCGGCCCGGGAAGCCGGGGCCTCCAAGATGCGCTGGGTGATAGACGCAACCCGCCACAAATTCAAGATGGGACTTGGCATTTCGTGTCGGCTCATTCCGGGCCTATAAGCGACCGCCGCACCGATCGGCCATGCGGCTGTGCGAAAACCACTCCGGCAGGTTGCGCGACGTCGCGTTGGCGCTGCATCGGGAATCGGCGAAAAATGTTGATTCCTTTACCGAAAACCGCCGAAATGAGCTTTGGATGCGTCACGAAGACAGAATGCGGCCGCTGGCCCGTTGATTGATTGATCGCCTGCGGCTAACGATCATGACATGTGACCGTAGGTGCAGAGGGATCCAGCTTGGACGCGATCGAAAAAGCGATCCGGAATGCCTTCGAGAAAGGCAATGCCGAAGACCGCGCGTTTCGCGAGCGGGTCTATCGATCGGCCTTCGCCGCACTTGATCGTGCCCTGCAGGCCAACCCGGGCGTGACGGTGGAACTCGCCATCAAGCGCCGCAAGGCGGTGCAGGCCAAGATCACCGAAATCGAATCCGAATTCCTGCCGGCGGTTCCCGGCGTCGGCCCACAGACCGATGATGACGCTGCAGCACCGGCGGTGGAGCAGCCGGCTGACAGCGCAGCAGAAGTTGAGGCCGAACCGGATGCCGACGCCGATGCCGAACCAGCGCCGGCGCCTGACGTCATTGTCGACGGTCCGGCGGAGTCTCCCGCTTCCGACGTGCACCTTGCCGCCGACGCGCCCCCTGCATCCGACGCGCCGCGCTCGCGCGTCCTGCCGGTCGTTCCCGATATCATGCCCGAAGCGGCTTTTCCCGATGCGCCGGAGATCGACCTGTCGCCTCCATCAACCGAAGACGACGCAGAGGTGCTGCCCGACCGCGACGACAGGCGGGTGAGAGGCCCCCGCCTGCCTCTCACCGCGATCTTCCTCGGCGTGACGCTGCTCGCAGCTGTCGGTATCGGCCTCTATTTCGCTGCGCAGACCGGCGTCTTCAAGTCGGCGGCCGAACTCGACACCGCCCCGCCGCAGACGGAACCGACGGTGGAGGACGATGATTTTACGCCGCCAAGCGACACCGCCTCGCCGCTGAACGCCGGCGAGGCGGAGCGCGACTGGATCAATGTGTTTTCGCCGAGCGACCCGGCGCTTGTCAGCGCGCCTTCGGATGCCAAGGCCGAAGTCATGCAGGACGACAGCGGTTCCTTCCTGCGCATCCGGTCGGGCGCCTCCGGTTCGGCGATCAGCTTCGACGTCGGGCAAGGCGTCTTGGAAAAACTCGCCGGCAAGCATGCCACGTTCGACATCATCGCCCGCTCCGAGGAGGGCCAGGAGACGCAGATCTCCGTCGACTGCAATTTCGGCGAACTCGGCGACTGCGGCCGCAAGCGCTACGCGGTCGGCCACGAGCGCAACGAATATCTGTTCGACGTGCGGTTTCCCGACAAGCGTCCGGGTGCTGCCGGCACCATCGCCATCAATTCCGACTTCGACAAACAGGGCAAGTCGGTCGACATCTACGAGATCCGCGTCTCGATTGTCCCTTGATTTCTGGAGCGAAACCGCTGGACCGCTGCACTCCGTAACCACTGTTACGGCATGGATCATCCATGCCGTGGTCTTCGAGCCTCGCAGTGATGAATGGCAGAGCAGCACGTTGACCCCGCACCCTTTTGCCTTCCCTCATCCGTCCTAATCGAGCAGCGCCTGCAACGTCTCGATGCGGTCGGCTTCGGCCGCCGGCTTGTCCCAGCGCAGCCGTGAAATGCGCGGAAAGCGCATGGCGACGCCGGATTTGTGCCGTGTCGAGCGGTTAAGCCCTTCGAACGCCACCTCCAGCACCAGGCCTTGTCTGCGGTCGGCCCGTACCGAGCGGACCGGGCCAAAGCGCTCGATGGTGTTGTCGCGGACATATTTGTCGATCTGCCTCAGTTCCTCGTCGGTGAAGCCGAAATAGGCTTTCCCCACCGGCACCAGTTCCTCCGATCCTTCCGGGCCGGACCAGACGCCGAACGTGTAATCGGAATAGAAACTCGAACGCTTGCCGTGGCCGCGCTGGGCATACATCAGCACCGCGTCGACCGTGTGCGGATCGCGCTTCCATTTGAACCATGGGCCTCTCGGCCGGCCGGTGAGATAGGGCGAATCCCAGCGCTTCAGCATTACGCCTTCAATGACCGGATGCAGCGGCTTGCGGCGCAATTCCTCCAGCGCCTGCCAGTCGGTGAATTCGACCAGGGGCGACAGATCGAAGCGGCTCGGATCGAGCGTCTGCACGAAGGCTTCGAGGCGGCCGCGCCGCTCGCGGAAAGAGCGCGCGCGCAAGTCCTCGTCGCCGATCTGAAGCACGTCGTAGCAGCGCATGAAGGCCGGGTATTGCTGCTGGATCTTCGGTGTCACGCTCTTGCGATTCAGCCGCTGCTGCAGGTCCGAGAACGTGCCGGTCGCCTGCAAGGGATCGCCGACCAGAAGCTCGCCGTCGAGGGTGGCAGAAAAATCCATCGCCTCTGCGAGGTCCGGAAAAGCGCCGGAGACGTCGTCGCCCGTGCGCGAATAGAGCCGGCGAATGCCGGCTTCCGATACGGCCTGGACGCGGATGCCGTCCCATTTCCACTCGGCGGCATAGTCGGCCGGGTCGAGCTTTTCGAGGTCGCCGTCACCGATCGGGTTCGATAGCATCACCGGCCGGAACAGCGCCAGCGCTGTCTTTTTGGGTTTTTCTGCCTTGCCTTCCAGCCAGGCGAAGAGCTCGGCATAGGGCGGCGTCAGCCCATGCCAGAGTTCTTCGATCTCGGCGACGTCGACCTTGCCGAGATCGGCCAGCGCCTGCTTGGCCAGCCGCGCCGAGACGCCGATGCGCAGGCCGCCGGTGACCAGCTTTATGATGGCGAAGCGAGCCGAGATGCTGGCGCTGTCGAGCAGCCGGGCCAGCACCTTCGGCCCGTCGGAACGGCTCGCCGCCTGTAATTTCGCGACGACCTCGGCGAGCGTCGGCTCACGGTTGGCGATATCCGCGGGCGATTGCGGCCAGACCAGCGACACCGTCTCCGCCAGGTCGCCGACATAGTCGTAGGAATAGCCGAACAGCACCGGGTCCATGCGTTCCATGACCAGCATGCGCAGCATCGCCGGCTTGACCGCCGCGATGGTCAGGTCGCCGGTAATAGCGGCCAGCGCCAGGCCGCGATCCGGATCCTCGACGCTGCGGAAATAATCGCTCAGCAGCGTCAGCTTGCCGTTGCGCGACGGCGTCAGCACGAGGCGATCGAGGAGTTCGGCGAAGCGGTTCATGAGGAGAACCATGGCCGAGCGTCGCGTTCTGTCGCGCCCCCCTCTGTCCTGCCGGACATCTCCCCCACGAGGGGGGAGATTGGCAGTTTCGTTCTTGCCGCCCGTCTTACAACGTCAGCGATTGGCGAAAGCCGGCGCAACATCCGATCTCCCCCCAAGTGGGGGAGATGGCCGGCAGGCCAGAGGGGGGTGCCAAAGAGCGCTACGTCGGCCATGAGCACCATCAATCGCCCTCATCCTCGTAGCCGACGAGATGCAGCGGCCTGGCGGCGATGCCTTCGAGTTCGCACCAGCGCACCAGCGCTTCCTCGCGACCATGCGTCACCCAGATTTCCCCGGCGCCAGTTTCCCTGATCGTGGCGGTCAGCTCGTCCCAGTCGGCATGGTCGGAAATGATCAGTGGCAGCTCGACGCCGCCCTGCTTGGCGCGCTGGCGGATGCGCATCCAGCCGGACGCAAAACACGAGATCGGATCGGGAAAGCGTCGTGCCCAGCGGTCGGCGAAGGCCTGTGGCGGGCCGACGACGATGGCGCCGGAGAAATCGTCCTTGCCACCGCTTTCGACGGTCGCCGGCTCCAACGTCCCGAGGTCGATGCCCTGGCTCTGGTAATAGTCGCTGAGCCTGGCCAGCGCGCCATGGATGTAGATCGGCCTGTCGTAGCCGGCATCGCGCAGCAACCGCATGACGCGCTGCGCCTTGCCGAGCGCATAGGCGCCGACCAGATGCGCGCGTTCGGGAAACTGCGCCGTCGATTTCAGCAGGCGGGCAATCTCTTCGGTATCGGGCGGATGGCGGAACACCGGCAGGCCGAAGGTCGCCTCGGTGATGAACACGTCGCACTTGACCGGTTCGAACGGCTCGCAAGTCGCGTCCCTCTGGCGCTTGTAGTCGCCCGAAGCGACGATGCATGAGCCCTGATGCACAACCTCGATCTGTGCCGAGCCGAGCACATGGCCGGCCGGATGGAAGGTTACGGCGACGCCGTTCAGCGCAATCGTCTCGCCAAGTGCTGCCGCTTGCGTGGTCCCGGCAAAGCCCTCGCCGTAGCGCAGCCCCATAATGTCAAGCGTCTGTTGTGTGGCCAATACCGAACGGTGGCCGGAACGGGCATGGTCGGAATGGCCGTGCGTGATCAGTGCCTGGTTGACCGGCCGCACCGGATCGATGAAGAAATCGCCGGGTGGGCAATAGAGGCCCTCGGGCCGGGGGTGAAGCAGGTCGCTGGCGCGCATGGCTCCAAGATAGTTGCTAATTCCGGCGCGGGAAGCCTGTTGCAAGTGACTGCTGACTCGGCATACAGGCAACTGCCGGCGGGATCTCCATCACGAAACCGCATCAGGCCTCGTCCGGCGACGCTTTTCGTTCATCTGCGCCACACCTGGCGGCGGCTGCGAAAAAGCCTGGATTCACATGCCCGAAAGGGCAGGACACCAACACGGAGGACCTTGCATGCGCTGGAACTTGGTGGTCTTGGCACCTTGCCTGGCACTGGCCGGCTGCGTTGGCACCTCGATTGCCGAGCGGCAGGACGCGAATGTCCAGTCCTCGCTGCAATATGATAGCGTGCCTTGCAATCAATTGCTGGCGCAACGCAACCGGCTGGCGCAGCAATACCGCCTTCCGCAGGATGCCAAGCCGTCTTTCTCCGATCCCGGGGTGGGCCTCGGCCCGTTCACGCCGGACGCCCGTTCCAAGGCCCAGCGCGATCTCGAACAGGCCAGCGGCCGGATCGACGCCATGAACCGGTCGATCGCCCGCCGCGAATGTGGCAAGCCGGGTTAATATCCCGCGTTGCGATCCACGACATTCTCAAGCTTCTCGCCGCGCTCGAAGGCGGCCATCTGGCGCAGCATGATCGGCACCAGATGCACGGGATCGGAGGTCGCCGCCGCATGCGGCGTCACGAACACTTTCGGGTGGCTCCACAGCCGGCTGGTCTTCGGCAGCGGCTCGACCTCGAACACGTCGAGGCTCGCTTCCTTGAGCGTGCCGCCCTCCAGCGCACGCAGAATGTCGGCGTCTTTCTGCAACTTGCCGCGTCCGGCATTGATCAGCACCGAGCCGCCGAGGCCGTTGCGTTTCCTCAACTCCTTCAGCACGCCGTAATTGATGATGCCTTGCGTCTGCGGCGTGAGCGGCAAAAGCACCACCAGAATGTCGGTGGCGTTGAGGAAGGGGATCAATCCTGCCTCGCCGGCATAGGTCGAAACGCCTTCCATCGGCCGCTCGCTGCGCGACCAGCCATTGACCGCAAAGCCGAGCGACAAAAGCACCGACGCCGCTGCGCGGCCAAGCGTGCCGAGCCCCATGATGCCGACGGAGATGTCGCCGGCCGGCCGCTGCGGCGGCTCGTGCCAGATCTTCTTTTGCTGCTGCGACCGGTAGAGCATGCCCTGGCGATGGTGATCGAGCACCCGCCAGACGACATATTCGGTCATGTATTGGGTCAGGTTGTCGGCCACGACCTTGACGATCGGAACGTCGGGCAAAGTGGGATCGGCGAAGATGTGGTCGACGCCGGCGCCGATCGAAAAGACAGCGCGCAGATTGGGCAGCGACGACAGAAGGTTCGGCCGCTGCTTCCAAACCACCGCATAGGTGATCGAAGGATCGCTGGCGCCGTCCGGCTCGAGCACCACCTCGCGTTCGGCCGACAAGAGTTCGCGCCAACGGCGTGGATGGATACCGGTGAGGGCAAGCAGGACACGGCCTTTTTCCATTGCGGATTCTTTTTTCCTCTATGCGGTACGGCCTTACTCGCTGACGATGCCGACCGGCGCCGTCTCGATCCTGAACGCGGCCGAGATCAGTGCCTTGGTATAGTCGGTCTGCGGCCGTTCGAAAATCTGTTCGGACGGGCCGGCTTCGACGATCCTGCCATTGCGCATGACGATGACGTCGTTGGCAAGCGCACGGATGACCTTCAGATCGTGGCTGATGAACAGATAGGCGAGGTCGTGCTTCGCCTGCAGGCTGCGCAGAAGGTCGACCACCTGCGCCTGCACGCTCATGTCGAGCGCCGAGGTCGGCTCGTCCAGCATGACGAAGCGCGGGTTGAGCACCATGGCGCGGGCGATGGCGATGCGCTGGCGCTGGCCACCGGAAAACTCGTGCGGATAGCGATTGCGCGTGGCGGGTTCGAGCCCGACTTCCCCGAGCACCTCGACGATGCGCTTGTCGCGTTCATCGGGCGACAGTTTCGGCTCGTGGATCTTCAATCCTTCCTCGATGATCTCGGAGACCGACATGCGCGGGCTCAAGGATCCGAACGGATCCTGGAAGACGATCTGCAGCTCGCGCCGCAGCGGCCGCATGGCATTGAAACTCAGCTCGTTGATATCACGCCCGTTGAACTGAATGGTCCCGGTCGACGAGATCATCCTGGCCAGCGCCAGGCCGAGCGTCGTCTTGCCAGAGCCGGATTCGCCGACGACGCCGAGCGTCTGGCCGGCGCGCACGGTGACGTCGATGCCGTCGACCGCCTTTACATTGTCGACGGTGCGCCGGAAAAAGCCTTTCTTGATCGGAAACCAGACTTTGACGTCCTGGCCGGTCATGACCGGCTTGGCGGCAGCGTTGGCGGCGGGCGGCTTGCCCTTCGGTTCGGCAGCAAGCAGATGCCGCGTATAGCTGTGCTGCGGCTTGGCGAAGATTTCTTTCGTCGGCCCGGTCTCGACGATCTTGCCCTTGGTCATCACGCAGACCCGGTCGGCGATCTTTCTGACGATGCCGAGATCATGGGTGATGAACAGCATCGACATGCCCTTGCGGCTCTTCAGCTCCGCAAGCAGTTCGAGGATCTGCGCCTGCACGGTGACATCGAGTGCCGTCGTCGGCTCGTCGGCGATCAGCAGTTCCGGCTCGTTGGCCAGCGCCATGGCGATCATGACGCGCTGGCGCTGGCCGCCGGAAAGCTGGTGCGGGTAGGCGTCGAGCCGCTTCTCCGGCTCGCGGATGCCGACCTCGTTGAGCAGCTCCAGGGTGCGCGCCTTGGCTTGGCGGTCCCCCAGCCCCTGGTGCAATGTCAGCACCTCGACGATCTGCTGCTCGATCGTGTGCAGCGGGTTGAGCGAGGTCATCGGCTCCTGGAAGATCATGGTGATCTTGTTGCCGCGCACGCGGCGCAATGCCTTCTCGTCGGTGGCGAGCAGGTCGGCGCCCTGGAACAGGATCTTTCCCGACGGATGGCTGGCGGCCGGATAGGGCAGCAGCTTCAGCACCGACAGCGCCGTGACCGACTTGCCGGAGCCGGATTCGCCGACCAGCGCCACCGTCTCGCCCTTGGCGATGTCGAAGGAGATGTGGTCGACGGCCATCGACTGGCGGCCTTCCTGCGCGAAGGCGACGCTGAGGTTGCGCACGGAGAGGAGAGGGGCTTCGCTCATCTGAACGTCTTGCGCGGATCGAAGGCGTCGCGGGTCGCCTCGCCGACGAAGACCAGCAGCGACAGCATCAGCGAGATGACGACGAAGCCGGAAATACCCAGCCATGGCGCGTTGAGGTTGCGCTGCGCCTGCTTGAGGAGCTCGCCCAGCGAGGCCGAGCCGGGCGGCAGGCCGAAGCCAAGGTAGTCGAGCGAGGTCAGCGTCGAGATCGAGCCGCTGAGCAGAAACGGCAGGAAGGTCAGCGTCGCCACCATGGCGTTTGGCAACAGATGCCGGAACATGATGGTGCCGTTGGGCACGCCGAGCGCGCGCGCGGCGTTGACATATTCGAAGTTGCGGGCGCGCAGGAACTCGGCTCGCACCACGCCGACCAGCGCCACCCAGGAGAACAGCAGCATCAGCCCGAGCAGGATGAAGAAGCCGGGCGGCAGGATGGCGGCGACGATCAGCAAGAGATAAAGCACCGGGATCGCCGACCAGATTTCTATGAAGCGCTGGAACAGAAGGTCGGTCCAGCCGCCGAAATAGCCCTGCAATGCACCGGCCGTCACGCCGATCACCGCCGAGCCGGCGGTGAGGATCAGGCCGAACAGCACCGAGACTCTGAAACCGTAGATGACGCGCGCCAGCACGTCGCGCGCCTGGTCGTCGGTGCCCAGCCAGTTCCAGTTGCCGACGACGCAATTGGGGTCGGCCGCACCTTGCGGATACTGGTTGCAGCGTGTCTTGACGTCATAGAGCCAGGACGGCTTGGTCGGTGCGGCCTCGGGAATGGCGTTGTTGACGGTCCGGTAGGAGTAGCGGACCGGCGGCCAGATCATCCAGCCATGGGCATTGATCTCGTCCTGGATGACCGGGTCGCGATAGTCGGTGACCGCATAAAAGCCGCCGAACTTCTCCTCGGGATAAGCGACCAGGACCGGAAACAGGATCTCGCCCTTGTAGGAAACGAGGACCGGCTTGTCGTTGGCGATCCATTCGGAAAACAGCGACAGCACGAAAAGCACGAGGAAGATCCACAACGACCAATAGCCGCGCCGGTTGGCCCTGAAATTCTGCAGGCGCCGCTGGTTGAGCGGCGACAGCCAGGGTCGGGCGATCCGGCCCGGCGCCGTTTCGGCTGCGGCCCCGGCCATCAGACGTCTCTCCGCTCGAAGTCGATGCGCGGATCGACCCAGGTATAAATCAGGTCGGACAGGAGCCCGACAATCAGGCCAAGCAGCGAGAAGATATAGAGGTTGGCGAACACCACCGGGTAGTCGCGCTCGACCACCGACCTGAAACCGAGCAGGCCGAGGCCGTCGAGCGAAAAGATGTTCTCGATCAGCAGCGACCCGGTGAAGAAGGCCGAGATGAAGGCGCCCGGAAAGCCGGCAACGACGATCAGCATGGCGTTGCGGAAGACGTGCCCGTAGAGAACCTGCCGTTCCGACAGACCCTTGGCGCGCGCGGTCACCACATACTGTTTGCGGATTTCCTCGAGGAACGAATTCTTGGTCAGCAGCGTCGTGGTGGCGAAGGCCGACAGCACCAGCGCCGTCAGCGGCAAGGTCATGTGCCAGAGATAGTCGACGATCCGCGCCGGCCAGGACAACTGGTCCCAATTGTCGGACGTGATGCCGCGCAGCGGGAACCAGTCGTAGAACGATCCGCCGGCAAACAGCACCATCAGCAGTATGCCGAAAAGGAAGCCTGGAATGGCGTAGCCGACGATAACGACGCCGCTGGTCCATACGTCGAATGCCGAGCCGTCCTTGACTGCCTTGCGGATGCCGAGCGGGATCGAGATCAGGTAGGACAGCAGCGTGATCCATAGCCCGATCGAGATCGACACCGGCATTTTCTCCAGGATCAGCTCGATCACCGAAATGTCACGGAAATAGCTGTCGCCGAAATCGAACCGGAAATAATTCCACAGCATCATGCCGAAGCGCTCGAGCGGTGGCTTGTCGAAGCCGAACTGCTTTTCCAGCTTGGCGATGAATTCGGGGTCGAGCCCTTGCGCGCCGCGATATTTCGAACCGACGTCGCCGGCCACGTCGACATTGGTGGCGCCGGCGTCACCACCGCCGCCGCCAAGCCGATCGCTGCCGCCCTGGTTGGTCAGCCTGGCGATGACCTGCTCGACCGGCCCGCCCGGTGCAAACTGGATGACGGCGAAGGACACCGCCATGATGCCGAACAGGGTCGGGATCATCAGCAGGATGCGGCGCAGGATATAGGCGCCCATCAGGCTCTCTGCCTTGCTTGAGCGAAAATCTCAGGCTTTGCCAATCTTTGCCGCCTTGTCCTTGTCGAACCACCACAGCGCCTCGACCGGAAAGCCGAAATCGGGCTTCTGCTCGGGAAAGCCGAACATGTCCCAATAGGCCACTCGGTGATTCGCGAGATAATATGTTGGAATCCAGTCTAGCCGCGCGCGCAAGACCCGATCGAGCGCTTTGAGCGCCGTGACCAGTTCTATCCGGCTCTGCGCCCTGCCGGCTGCCTCGATCAGCGCGTCGACGGCTTTGCTTTCCGTACCGGGATAATTGCGCATTCCCGGCGTTTTCGCCATCCGCGAATCATAGAGGATTTCCAGGCCGTCGGCAGTCGGCGTCGCCCCGATCGACCATGCGAGCAGGTTGAAATCGAAGTCGAAATTGCTCTGCCGCTGTTCATATTGCGTCGAATCGACCTGCCGGATCGAAGCGTCGATTCCGATCGTTTTCATGTTCTCGGACCACGGGGTGAAAAGCCGAACGATGCCATCGTCCTCAGCCAGCATTTCCACCCGCAGCCGCTCACCCTTTTCATTGACGACGAAATTGCCGGCTCGCTTCCAGCCGGCTTCGGCAAGCAGTCTCGAAGCCGCGCGCAGCAGCTTGCGGTCGTGGCCCGAACCGTCGGAGACAGGCTGCATCACCGCTTCGCCGAAGGTTTCCGGCGGCAACTCGGCTCGGAACGGCTC
This sequence comes from Mesorhizobium sp. WSM4842, assembly GCF_055901575.1. Lineage (NCBI taxonomy): Bacteria > Pseudomonadati > Pseudomonadota > Alphaproteobacteria > Hyphomicrobiales > Phyllobacteriaceae > Mesorhizobium > Mesorhizobium sp. WSM4842. The sequence continues at coordinate 190,659 of NZ_CM148372.1, read as the reverse complement.
CAGCAGGGCCAATTCCTCGGGCGAGGGCAGGCCCTCGGCCCTGTAATCCGACCGTTCGAAGTTCGATTGCGAGCGCTCGTAGGCGCCGTAAAACAGAACCCGCCTGGTCCATTCGAAATCGAAGCAATTGGCGATCGCCCGTCTGACGCGCACATCGCGGAATTGCGGACGACGCTGGTTCAGCGCGACAGACTGCATGGATGGCGTTTTCTCTCCGGGAAATTCGCGTTTGACGACCCTGCCGTCCTTCAGCGCCGGAAAATCGTAACCGGTCGCCCATACCCGCGAGGTAAATTCCTCGCGAAAATGCGTGTCCCCCTTTTTCAGGGCTTCAAACGCAGCCTGGCGATTGATGTAAAAATCGATGCGGATGCGGTCGAAATTGTAGAGGCCGCGGTTCACGGCCAAATCCCTGCCCCAATAGTCGGCGACACGCTCATATTCGACGGTCTGTCCCGCGGCCACGCGCCCTATTTTGTAAGGTCCGGAGCCGAGCGGCGGTTTCATCGTCGAGGCATCGAAATCATTGACCGTATAAAAGGCTTTGGACACGATCGGCATGGCGACGACCGCAAGGATATTCTGCGCCGACTGTTTGCCGTTGAAGGTGAGGTCGACGGTTGCCGGATCGACTGCGACCGCCTCCGTCATATGACGCAACGCCTGGGAGAGGTTCGGATGGCCCTTGTCCTTGTAAAGCTTCAATGCGAAGGCGACGTCCTCCGCTGTCAGTGGCGAGCCGTCGTGGAAGCGCGCCTGCGGTCGCAGGCTGAAGCGGAAGCCATTGCGGTCCGGCGACAAGGTAACGGACTCGGCAAGCCGGCCATAGACCGCATCCGGCTCATCGAGAGCGCTTGCCATCAGCGAATCGAAGCAGAGTTCGGTGCGCGGCGGCGATTCCCCCCTCAACACAAGCGAATTCAACGTGTTGAACGTCAGGAAGCTCTGATTGAAGGTGGAGTTCGGCGGTGCGAAATTCATCTGGCCGCCCTTGGCCGCGTCCGGATTGACATAGGCGAAATGCCTGAAACCTGGGGAATATTTGAGGTCGCCGAAGGCCGACAGGCCGTGCAGCTTTACGCCGGTCGCGACGGCGGCGAAGGCCCGGCCGGGCAGCAAAGCTGCCGCCGTGGCAGCGGCGCCCAGGGCCAGAAAGTCGCGGCGGGCCAGAGCGGCGCGGCGGGGGAGCGCCGCCATCAATTGCCGCTCTTGTATTTTGCCGCCAGCGCCTTTTCCTTATCCGGATCGATCCACCAGGAATTCTGGTCGACGCCGCTATAGGCCGGTTGCTTCTCGGGGATGCCGAACTTGTTCCAGTAGGCTATCCAGACCGCCGACCGATGGTGTTGCGGCACTACATAGTAATTCCACAGCAGCACCCGGTCGAGCGCATGGGTGGCAGCAACCAGATCGTCGCGGTCGGTGGCAAAGATGACGCGGTCGACCAGCGCATCGACGACCGGATTCTTGATGCCGGCGTAGTTGCGCGATCCAGGCGTGTCAGCGGCCTTGGAGCTCCAGAAATCACGCTGCTCGTTGCCCGGCGAATCCGACTGTCCCAACTGCGATATGGTGACGTCGAAGTCGAAATTGTTGATGCGGTTGATGTATTGGGTCTGGTCGATCAGCCGCAGCGTGGCGTCGACGCCGATCTTGCGCAGATTGGCGATGTAGGGACTGGAAAGGACCTGGTCGGTGTCGTTCCAGCCGAGGATTTCGAACTTGAAGGGCTCGCCCGTCTTGGCATTGACCATCTTGCCGCCCTTGATCACCCAGCCCGCCTTGGCGAAGAGATCGACCGCAGTCTTGAGATACTTGCGCTCCGCCTGTGGCGAATCGTAGACCGGCAGCTTGAATTCCTGGGTGAAGACTTCGGGCGGCAGCTTGTCGCGATATTGCTCGAGGATTTCCAGCTCCTTGCCTTGCGGCAGGCCGCTCGATGCCAGTTCGGTGCCTTGGAAGTAACTGCTGGTACGGGTGTTGGAACCGAAGAACAAGGTACGATTCATGGTCTCGAAATCGAGTGGGTAAGTCAGCGCGGCGCGCACCAGACGATCCCCAAACAGCGGACGCCTCGTGTTGAGCATGAAGGCCTGCATCGGCTCGGGTGAGGCGGTCTTGAATTCCTGCTTGATGACGTCGCCGGCCTGGACTGCCGGGAAATTATAGGCCGTGTTCCAGCGCCTCGAACTGTTTTCCGGCCTGATGTCATGCAGTCCGCCCTTGGTGAAGGCTTGCCAGGCCGCATTGTCGTCGAGAAAATAGCTGAAACGCTGCCTGTCGAAATTCTCGCGGCCGATCTTCACCGGCAGTTTGGCAGCCCAGTAGTCCGGAACCCTCTGCCAGATGATTTCAGAGCCAGGCTTGAAGCTGGCGATCTTGTGGGCGGCCGAGCCGAGCGGCGGCTCCAAGGTCGGTCTGGTGATGTCGCGCTTCTTGCCGGTGGCGTCGGTGCCTTCCCACCAGTGCTTCGGCAGCACGACGAGATCGCCGAGAATTTTCGGCAACTCCCGGTTGCCCTTCTGGTCGAAATGGAATTCCACCTCGCGGTCGGAAACCGCAATCGCCTCGGTGACATTCTCGAAATAGCGGCTGTACATCGGGCTGTTGGCCTTCAGCACCTGAAACGACCAGATCACGTCGTCGGTGGTGATCGGCTTGCCGTCATGCCATTTGGCCCGCGGATCAAGACGGTAGGTCGCAGAGGAATAGTCGTCCGGATGTTTGTAGGCGTCGGCGATCAGCGGATGGCTGACGCTGCCTTCGTCGGTCGCCTGCTCCATCAGCGTGTCGTAGAGCAAGCCGCCGCCGAATTGGGCAAAACCGGCTGCCGGCGAACCCTGGACGATATAGGGATTGAAGCTGTCGAACGTGCCGAGCACCACCGAATTCAGCGTGCCGCCCTTCGGCGCGTTCGGATTGACATAGTCGTAGTGCTGGAAGTTATTGCCATATTTGGATTCGCCGATCAGCGACGAGGTGGTGCGCCATTCGTCCGCGAAGGCTGCTTGCAGGCCGCCGGCAAAAGCCGCCACAACCAGCATCGATCTGAGAAACGTTCGGCCAACCGTCATGCCTTCTCCTCTGCGCGATAGCTGTTAGCGGACAATCTAGTTCATTTGACGCTCATGAAAACCGCGACAGCCCGGCTTTGTCGCCGCACATGCGATTTTCCCATTGAAAAAGCCGGGCTGAACCCGGCTTTTTCAAGGAATGTTTCGATTACAATTGCGTTATTGCGCCGGAGCTGGTGCGGGAGCAGCAGGCGCCGCAGGGGCGGCCGGTGCTTCACCCTCTGCCGGCTTGGCCGGCGCCGCGCCTTCGGCCGGTGCGGCTGCTGAAGCGCCAGCCGTCGGCAGCGGCTTCGGACTGTCCGACAGCGTGCGCAGATAGGCGATGACGTTGGCGCGGTCCTCGTCCTTCGGCAGGCCGGCGAAGCCCATCGCCGTGCCCTTCACGAACTTCTTCGGCGAGAGGAGGAAGTGATTGATGTTGTCGTAGGTCCACTTCTCGGCGCCGCCCTTGGAAAACTCCTTCATGCCGGCCGAATAGGCGAAGCCCGCATGCTCGGCGACGGGACGGTCGATGAGATCCCAGAGGTCGGGGCCGACCTTGTTCGGTCCGCCCTTTTCGCCGGTGTGGCAGGCCTGGCACTTCTTGAACACGGCGGCGCCCGCCTCGACATTGGCGTTGGCCAGAAGGTCGGCGATCGGCTTGGCTTCTGCAGCGGGGGCTGCCGGGCCGCCCTCGGCAGGCTCCTCGGTCGCCTCGATGGCAAAGCCGGGTTTTTCCGGTGTGGGGGAGGCGAACAGCGCATCGGATATGATGCCGATCGAGAAGACGACGAACACGGTTCCGAGCAGGCCGCCGATCAGCTTGTTGATTTCGAAAGAGTCCATACGCCCCAGGCTCCCTTTTCCGGCGGACCGATCTGTCCACTCTGTCCGTCGGTAATCGTGAACCACCCCGCGAGGCGGTCAAATCGGGCGGAAACTAGGTCTTTTGCTCTGGCGTTGCAACACCTATAAGGGCGCTGCCAGTGAGACCTTTTGCCACTTTTCCCTTCCTCTTTTTCGGACGCTTCATCACCCGATGTCCACGCTCATTCTCATCCCGGCCCGCATGGCCTCGACCCGCCTGCCGGGCAAGCCGCTGGCCGACATCGCCGGCGTCCCGATGATTGTCCATGTCGCCCGCCGCGCCGCCGAAGCCGGGCTCGGCCGGGTGGTGGTCGCCACCGATACTGAAAGCGTGGCGGAGGCGGTGCGCGCGCACGGGTTCGAGGCGGTGATGACGCGGGTGGGCCACGAATCGGGCTCAGACCGCATCTTCGAGGCGCTGGCCACGCTGGATCCCGGGCACAAGATCGAAACGATCGTCAACGTGCAAGGCGACCTGCCCACCATCGATCCGGCCATCATCAATGCCGCGCTGAGGCCTTTTGAGGATGCGACAGTCGACATCGCCACGCTCGGCATCGAGATCGTCCGCGACGAGGAAAAAACCAATCCGAATGTCGTCAAGATCGTCGGCTCGCCGCTGTCTGAGACACGGCTGCGGGCGCTCTACTTCACCCGCGCCACCGCGCCATGGGGCGAGGGGCCGCTCTATCATCACATCGGCCTCTATGCCTATCGCCGCTCAGCGCTCGAGCGCTTCGTCGCGCTGAAGCCGTCGCCGCTGGAACGGCGCGAGAAGCTCGAGCAGTTGCGGGCGCTGGAGGCCGGCATGCGCATCGATGCCGAGATCGTGCAGTCGGCGCCGTTCGGCGTCGACACGCCGGACGATCTCGAACGCGCCAGAACCATCCTTTCAACCTGAGACATCTGGTCAACCTGAGACATTTGGCATGCCTGAAAAAACCAACAGAATAGCCTTCCAGGGCGAGCCGGGCGCCAATTCCGACACCGCCTGCCGCAACATGTTCCCTGATATGGAGCCGTTGCCGTGCCCGACCTTCGAGGATGCTTTCAATGCGGTCGAGACCGGCAAGGCCGACCTCGCCATGATCCCGATCGAGAACACGATTGCCGGGCGCGTCGCCGACATCCACCACCTCCTGCCGGAATCGAAGCTGCACATCGTCGGCGAATATTTCCTGCCGATCCATTTCCAGCTGATGGTTCTGCCCGGCGTCAGGCGCGACGAGGTCAGGACCGTGCACAGTCACATCCATGCGCTCGGCCAGTGCCGCAAATATATCCGCAAGAACGGCTGGAAGCCGGTGGTCGCCGGCGACACGGCGGGCGCCGCCAAGCTGGTCGCCGAGCTGAAGGACCGCACCATGGCGGCGCTGGCGCCGGCGCTGGCCTCGACGCTCTACGGGCTCGACATCATCGAGGAGAATGTCGAGGATACCGACAGCAACGTCACCCGCTTCGTCGTGCTGACCAGGAACAGGCAGTGGGCAGAACGCCCTTCCGCCGACGCGAGGATGATGACGACGTTCATCTTCCGCGTCCGCAACGTGCCGGCCGCGCTCTACAAGGCGATGGGCGGCTTTGCCACCAACGGCATCAATATGACCAAGCTGGAGAGCTACCAGCTCGGCGCATTCACCGCGACCCTGTTTTATGCCGATATCGAGGGCCATCCCGACGACCCGCTGGTAAAACTGGCGCTCGACGAGCTTGCCTTCTTCTCGCGCGAAATGCGGATTCTGGGCGTCTATCCGGCCAGCCAGTCGCGCGAGCAATGGAAGGTGGCGGACTAGCTCAGCGCCTTGCCAGGTGACGGGCGCCGGGCGACATTGCTGCGATGTGGCTCCTGAAACTGATGCTCGCAGTCGCTGGATTGTATGCGGTCTTTGTCGCCGTCGTGTATGTGCTCCAGTCCTGGCTGATCTTTCCGGCCGGCCTTGCGGCGTTCGGACCCGACCTGCCGGCCGGGGCCCGTCATGTCGAGCTGGCGACGGAGGATGGCGAGCGCGTCGTTCTGGTACGCCTGCCGGCAGGACAGGCGGCCGAGCCACGCCCGGTCCTGCTGGGATTCGCCGGAAACGCCTGGAATGCCGACGCACTTGCCCTGATGCTGCACCAGCTATTTCCCGAACACGAGGTCGCTGCGCTGCATTACCGCGGCTATGCGCCGAGCGGCGGAAGCCCGTCGGCCGCCGCCCTGTTCGAGGACGCCCGACGCGCCCATGACCACCTGGCCAGCGATGCCAAAGCCGGCATCGTCGCCATCGGCCTTAGCGTCGGCGCTGCGGTCGCGGTCGATCTGGCGACGGCCCGGCCCCTGCGTGGCATCGTCATGGTTACTCCCTTCGATTCGCTGAAAGAACTCGCCGCTCATCACTATGCCTGGCTGCCGGTGCGCCTCTTGCTGCGGCACCGCATGGAGACGGCAGAAACGCTGCGCGACCTCGATGTGCCCACGGCCGTCATCGTCGCCGAGAACGACACCATCGTTCCTGCGGCACGTTCGGCACTTCTGCGCGAGGCTGCGCGTGACCTGCGCAGCCACATCGCCATAGCGGCTGGCCACAACGACCTCTATGGCCATCCCGACTTCGCCGGAGCGCTACGCGCCTCCGTTGCGGCGGTCACACGCGATTGACGAGCAGTTCCCAGATGTCGGAATACCGGCTCGACGTTCGTCCTTTGGTTGCCACGATCGAAGAAGGGAGACGACGAGATGAGGAAACTGATCTCAATCGACGATGTGACGCACGATGGCGTCATGCAATCACTGGAGCCGCCAATGACCCCTACCATCACCGCCTTTGAACGGTCGCCCGATCGCGGCAAGGGACTGGCGCGTGACATGCGCGTTCGCTGGGCGCTTGAAGAAGTCGGCCAGCCCTACAACGTTCGTCTTGTTTCGTTCAAAGCGATGAACGAACCCGCGCATCTCGCGCTTCATCCTTTCGGGCAGATTCCGACCTATGACGAAGGCGATCTCGCCCTGTTCGAGTCGGGGGCGATCGTGTTCCATATCGCTGAGCGCCATGGTGGCCTGCTGCCAGACGATGCGAATGCCCGGGCGCGCGCAATCTCATGGATGTTTGCCGCGCTAAACACCGTGGAGCCGCCGATCCTTGAACGCCAAACCGCCGTGCTCCTGGAGCGCGACGAGACCTGGCACGAACAGCGCCTGCCTATGGTCGAGGATCGCATCCGTGACCGGCTGGGCGAACTTTCCGGTCGCCTTGGCGATGCCGACTGGCTCGATGGCGCGTTCAGCGCGGGGGACCTGATGATGGTGCACGTGCTGCTAAGGTTGAGCGGGTCGGGTATACTGGACGAATATCCGAACCTCTCCGCCTATGTCGCCCGCGGCGAAGCCCGGCCGGCCTACAAGCGTGCTTTCGCCGCTCAACTGGCGGTTTTCACTGGCAAGTCACCGACCGGCTGATAAAGGTCCGCAATGGGTCGAACTTGCTCGTTCAGAATGATTGAACTCTGATCCTAGCTCAGCGGCGCGTAGTCGATCTCGAGAAATGCCTCGACCTCCGGGATCCAGCGGTCGCGGACAAAGGCGACGTGGTCGGGATGGTCGTTATAGCCTGAATAGGCGGCCTGGTCGGCGAACTCCATCGAGAAGCCGAAACGAAAATCGTTCTTCGGGCTGACCTGACGCAGCTGCTCGAACTTTTCGACGCCCGGTATCGCCGCCAGTATTTTCGCGTCGACGAGGAATTTTGCCTCCTCGGCCGAGCTGTCTTTGTGCTTTAGCCTGAATACCACTGTGTGACGGATCATTTTGCTCCCCTGTAGGTTCTATGCGCTGTCTGCCCAGGCGCGGATGAGATTATAGGCGATCGCCCCTTTCGGCGGGGTGACCAGGCCGCCCGGATGCTCGCGGGCCAGCATCGACAGCACCTCGTCGCGAAAGAACCAGCGGCAGTCTTCCAACTCGTTGAGGTCGGCCTGGATGTCGTCGTTGAGCGGCTCGCCAAAGCAGCCGATCATCAGCGAATAGGGAAACGGCCAGGGCTGGCTGGCGTGGTAGACGACGCGGCCAAGCCTGATGCCGGCTTCCTCCAGCGTTTCACGGCGCACCGCTGCCTCGATCGTCTCGCCGGGTTCGATGAAGCCGGCAAGTGCCGAATACATGCCCGGCGCGAAATGCCGGCCGCGGCCAAGCAGGCATTTTTCACGCGTTGCGGTCAGCATTATCGCCACCGGGTCGGTGCGCGGAAAATGCTCGGTGGCGCAAGCCGGGCACAGCCGCTTATAGCCGCCGGCCCGCATCTCGGCTTCAGCGCCGCATTTGCTGCAGAAGCGGTGGCTGGCATGCCAGGCGAGCAATGCAGCGCCTTGCGCCATCGCGCCGGCGGCCGCCTCGTCGATCAGCCCCTGTATATAGACCGAGCGATAGTCGATGGCCTTGATCGTCTCCGGCAGTTGTTCGGGATCGAGCCCGGCCGGCACCGCGAGCACCGGGCCGCTGTCGGAAAAACCGAGCAGGACGCCATGGTCGAGCGACGCCCGGAGCGGCCGGCTTTCCTCGGCGCCGAACCAGGGGTCGAAGTCACCATCCCTGAGCTTCAGGTAGAGCCGCCCGCAATGCATCAGCAAAAGCCTGGCCGAGGGATCGGCGAGGGCCTTTTCGACGGAATCGTCGGCGCGGTTTTCCGATTGCCGGTCGATCATGTTGCCGGCGAAGCCGACGAATTGGCTCGGCTCACGCAAGGGCGCGTCAAACAGGCGGAAGCTCATGGGGACTCAACTTCAGGATGGACACGGGACAGGCTTATAGCGCCGCCTTTATCTGTTGCGCAAACCGGCGAAGGTCCGACCGCTGGTAGGGCTCGCGCATGCCGTGCCCCCACACCGGGCCCGGCCAGCCGGGATCCCCCTCCGAGCGCGCGATGACATGGACATGCAACTGGCGGACGATGTTGCCAAGTGCGCCGCTGTTTATCTTGGTGCAGCCGGTCACGCTTTTCAGCGCCTGCGCCACCATGTTGGTCTCGAAGGTCAGCATCGCCTGGTCGAGCGGCGTCAAATCATGGATTTCCTCCGCGCCCGGCCGCTGCGGCACCAGGAGCAGCCACGGCCAGCGGCGGTCGTTCATCACCCGCAACTCGCACAAGCCGAGCCACATCAACTGCTCGCTGTCCGCCTCCAGACGAGCATCCAGCGTGAATCCGGCCTCGAGGCCCGGCGACATCGGCGTTTCCTTCACTTTTGTCGTGTTTTTTAGACTTTTGAACGCTAGAGCGGCTGCCGGTGGCCCGCAAGAGGCGGCAAGCGAATCGTTGCTTTGTGACGGCAGTTATGCTACTGGTTTGGGCATGGTGCTGATTTGCGCCAATAACCCGCCCCGAGGCGGGTTTTTTGTTTCAGCTTTCGACGCCACTCCCGGCTGATTGATCCTGCGCCCTTGCATTTCATCGCCGAATTGCCGATATGGAAAGCGGGAGGTTGGTGGTGGACGGTCCACTCGCCAACCGGGTCAGGTCCGGAAGGAAGCAGCCCTAACGAGCCCGGAACGGGTCATTGTTCCAGCCTCCCACCTCTTCGCCTTTCTCCCGCGACATTGACGGCGCTAAGCCCTGCGGGCGAAACTATGCGCAGGAATCGGCCGCCTGCAGGCGCGGCCCTTGGAGCTTTACGGGCGAATGAGCGAAGCCGGAAATTCGGGAACGGAAAAGGCCGCCGCCTATCGCGTTCTGGCGCGCAAATACCGTCCTGCAAATTTCTCCGAACTGATCGGCCAGGAGCCGATGGTCCGCACCCTCACCAACGCCTTCGCCACCGGCCGGATAGCCCAGGCCTGGATGCTGACCGGCGTGCGCGGTGTCGGCAAGACGACGACGGCGCGCATCCTGGCGCGGGCGCTCAACTACAGGACCGCTGCCGTCGACCAGCCTTCGGTCGATCTTGCGGTGCTGGGCGAGCATTGCCAGGCGATCATGGAAGGCCGCCATGTCGATGTCATTGAGATGGACGCCGCCTCGCACACTGGCATCGACGACATCAGAGACATCATCGAGCGCGTGCGTTACGCGCCGGTATCTGCGCGCTACAAGGTCTACATCATCGACGAAGTGCACATGCTCTCGACCCAGGCCTTCAACGGCCTGCTGAAGACGCTGGAGGAGCCGCCGCCGCACGTCAAATTCATCTTCGCCACCACCGAAATCCGCAAAGTTCCGATCACCGTTTTGTCGCGCTGCCAGCGCTTCGACCTCAGGCGTATCGATGCCGGCACGCTGGTCGCGCATCTCTCCTCGATCGCCGCTAGGGAAGGCATTGCCGTCGACGACGACGCGCTGGCCATGATCGCCCGCGCGGCCGAAGGCTCTGCGCGCGATTCGCTGTCCATTCTCGACCAGGCGATCGCCCATGGCAGCGGCGCGGTCAGCGCCGAAGCGGTGCGCGCCATGCTCGGGCTCGCCGACCGCGCCCGCATCGTCGACCTGTTCGAATATGTGATGAAGGGCGACGTGGCGGCCGCACTGGCCGAATTCCGCAACCAGTACGACACCGGCGCCGATCCGGCCGCGGTGCTGACCGACCTTGCCGAGTTCAACCACCTCGTCACCCGGTTGCGCTTCGTGCCGACCGCGCTCGAGGACGCCTCGCTGTCCGAGGACGAGCGACGACGCGGCGCCGATTTCGCCAAGGCGCTGTCGGTCAGGGTGCTGTCGCGGACCTGGCAGATGCTGTTGAAAGGCATTCCCGAGGTGCAGTCCTCCAACCGGCCGGTCAGTGCCGCCGAAATGGTGCTGATCCGGCTGGCGCATGCCGCCGGCCTGCCGACACTGGACGAGGCGCTGAAATCGCTGGAGGGGGGAGCGTCGATGCCGGGTGGAGCGCCACGCTTGAATGGTGCGCCGGCAAGCTCTGGACCGGCAAGTCCCGGCCCAGCAAATTCTGGCCCCGCAAATCCCAGCAACGGCGGCGCCAGCGCCGTGGCGCAGACGCGGATGCCAGCGGCCAATGGCGGCGCGCAGACGATGCGGCTGGTCGAACCCGAGCCGATGCCTGCGGCTTTCGTTCCGGCGCCGGAGCCGGTCGCGGATGCGCCGGTGCCGGTGCCGGTGAAGTCGCTGGCTGACATCGTCGCCCTTGCCGACGCCCAGCGCGACATGGCCTTCAAGGTGCTGGTGAAGCGCTGCGTGCGCCTGGTGCGCATCGAGCCGGGCCGCATCGACGTGAGCTTGACCGATGACGCGCCGAAGATGCTGCTCAACGATCTGACCGCCAAATTGCGCGCCTGGACCGGCCGCAGCTGGCTGGTCTCGCTGTCAAAGGAAGAGGGCGGCCAGACGCTGGCCGAGATGGAATCGACCAAACGCGAAAACGCGCTCCTCGATGCCAGGAGCGACCCGACCGTCGCCGCCATCCTGGCGCGTTTTCCCGGCGCTAAGATCATCGACGTGCGCATTCCCGACGCACCGGAAGCCGATGCGGTGGAGGCCGAGGTTCCGATCGAGCCGGCCACAGACGACGACGAAACCTAAGCATGATCCCGAAAAGTGGGAGCCGGTTTTCGGAGAAGATTATGCTCAAACAAGAAACCAGATCAATCGTAGAGGACCACGCGATGAAAGATCTTCTCGGCCTGATGGGCAAGGCGAAAGAAATGCAGGCCAAGTTCCAGGCCATGCAGGACGAGATCGCCACGTTGGAAGCCACCGGACAGGCCGGCGGCGGCCTGGTCAGCGTGACGCTGACCGGCAAATTCGAGATGAAGTCCCTGAAAATCGACCCGTCGCTGTTCAAGGAGGACGAGGTCGAGATTCTGGAGGATCTGCTTCTCGCCGCCCACAATGACGCCAGGGCCAAGGTCGAGCAGATGATGCAGGAAAAGACCCAAGCATTGACCGCAGGACTGCCGATACCGCCGGGAATGAAGCTGCCGTTCTAAGGTGTGTTGATAGCTATGCCGGTCGACTGAGCCCATTGCTCCAGCCTTGGGGAAGCCCCTCCTGTGGAGATCCTAAGATAGGATCCATGCCGTTATAGTGGCCATGGAGTGCCATGCCGCGATCCGGCGGTCGCTTGCTCCACCGGTGTGTCCATTCGGCAACTCCGCACACTTAATAACGCTTTAGCCATCTTTTTGCCTGAAAGTGTCTCATTCTTGCCGCAACCAGGGGCGGGCTGGCGACAAAATGAGGGGATATCTTTGATCGCGACCCGATGGAAGACGCCGTTGCTGCTCGGCGTCATCACCTCTCCGCTGTTTTTGGCCGCCTGCAGTCAGACCACGCACGGCCTGTCCGTGGCCAGCCTGACCGATGCCGTCAGGTCCCGGCCCTACAGCCACACAGCGAAGGACAAGGAGTGCCTCCAGCGCGCGATGTTCTTCGAATCCAACCGGTCGAGCCGTGACGGCATGATTGCTGTCGGCACGGTGGTCGTGAACCGGCTGCGCTCCGGCAAGCACGGCAACACCATCTGTGAGGTAGTCGGCGAGCGTGGCCAGTTCGCGCCGGGCGTGATGACACGGCGGATGAATTCGAAGGCGATGCCCGATGTCGAGGAAGCCGCCGAGGCGGTGCTCAAGGGCGAGCGCAAGGCCAAGCTGAAGAACTCGATGTTCTTTCACACCGCCGGCCTGCGTTTCCCCTACAAGAACATGCACTACACCATGGTCGCCGGCGGCAACGCCTTCTACGAAAAGCGCGGCCGGAACTGGAAACCGTTGCCGGACGAGCCCACGGTCGCCATGGCACAGTCCGCACCGCGGAATTCGGCGCGCGCCGCACCGGTGACGCTCGTGGCCTCCGCGGCGCCGGCCGCCAAGGCAGAATTCGCCAAGGCAACCTACGTGACCGCAATCGCATCGCAACCGGCAAAGGCGACGCCAGAGAAGACGACGCCAGAGAAGACGACGCTTGTGGCGATGCAAGAGCCGGACGCGGCCCGTTTCGGCGGCACCGCCGGTGCGCGACCGGTCACGTCATTCCCGGCGGCGCCGGCCGAGCCGACGATGTCGTTTGAATCGACGCCCGAGAACACCGACGCCATCGGCGCGATGATCGCCGGCCAGGGCAGGCCGCTGGAAGCCTACTGACGGCAGCAGCATCCTTACGCGTTGAACAGGCCGCTCGCCGCAGGAGTGTTCCAAAGCGTGCGGAAAAATCATAAACCGATGCGATGTCGAAGCGAATCGCCGGTCCCGAGATCGAACGCCTGATCCAGCTTCTGGCCAAGGTGCCGGGGCTCGGGCCCCGTTCGGCAAGGCGGGCAGCGCTTCACCTCATCAAGAAGAAGGAGCAGTTGCTGTCGCCGCTGGCCGCCGCCATGAGCGAGGCGGTCGACAAGGTGCGCATCTGCTCGACCTGCGGCAATGTCGATACGTCCGATCCCTGCATGATCTGCACCGATCCGCGCCGCGACGCCGGCACGCTCATCGTCGTCGAGGATGTGGCCGATCTGTGGGCGCTGGAGCGGGCGGCCGCCATGAATGTCCGCTATCACGTGCTCGGCGGCTCGCTGTCGCCGCTTGACGGCATCGGCCCCGAGCAGCTCAACATCCGCTCGCTGGTCGACCGCGTCGCCTGTGGCGAGGTCAAGGAGGTGATCCTTGCCGTCAACGCCACGGTCGAGGGCCAGACCACCGCGCATTATCTCACCGATCAATTGTCCGGCTTCGATATCAAAGTAACGCGGCTGGCGCATGGCGTCCCGGTCGGCGGCGAACTCGACTATCTCGACGAAGGCACGCTGGCCGCCGCGCTGCGCTCGCGAACGGCGTTTTGAGGAAGGGGGGCCTATTGAGATGATTGCATTCCGTCGCGCCCCCCTCTGTCCTGCCGGACATCTCTCCCACAAGGGGGGAGATCGGCTGTCATCGAAGGCTTCGCCTATCTCCAGCGTTGAAGAGAACGCGCTGTCATCAAAGCTGCCAATCTCCCCCCAAGTGGGGGAGATGTCCGGCAGGACAGAGGGGGGCGCGACGGAATGGCAACCTTTCAGATTGGTCCTGCTCTCGCTCTTTGCAGCCCTTGTTGGCCTCCTCTTCGCCACCCCCGCTTCCGCCGCAAAAATCGACGACCAGTTCCACGCCTGGCTCAGCAGCGATCTCTGGCCTGAAGCCAGCGCCAAAGGCATCTCCAGAAAAACCTTCGACGCCGCCTTCGACGGTGTCAAACCGAATCTCAAACTGCCCGGCCTGGTGATGCCGGGCAAAAAGGCGAAGACGCCGCAGAAGCAGCATCAGGCGGAGTTCGGTTCGCCCGGCGCCTATTTCGCCGAAAAGACGGTTCGCGCCGTGACCGCCGGTGGCCGCACGCGCAAGGCGGCCAATGCCAGGACGATCGCCGCGATCGAGAAGCGCTACAGCGTGCCGGGCGAGGTTCTGCTGGCGATCTGGGGTCGCGAGACCGGCTTTGGCGCGGCGAAGATGCCTTACGACGCTTTCGAAGTGCTGGGCACCAAGGCGTTCATGGCGACTAGGAAGGATTTCTTCCGCACCGAGCTTATGGCGGCGCTCGAAATCATCGAGCGTGGGCTGGCACCGGTCGGCGCGATGAAGTCGTCATGGGCAGGCGCGCTCGGCCAGCCGCAGTTCATGCCAAGTTCGTTCCTCAGACATGCCGTCGACTTCGATGGCGACGGCCGGGCCGACATCTGGAACTCGGTGCCGGATACGCTGGCCTCGATCGCCAATTATCTTGTCAACTATGGCTGGGTCAAGGGCCGCGGCTGGGGCTTCGAGGTGACGGTCCCGGAAGCGGTCTCCTGTTCGCTCGAAGGGCCGGATCAGGGCAAGAGGATTTCCGAGTGGGCTGATATGGGCATCGAACGTGCCACGGCAAAGCCGTTTCCGGCGCGCGAGTTGAAGGCCGAAGGCTTTCTTTTGATGCCGGCCGGGCGCAGCGGTCCGGCCTTCATCGTCACGCCCAATTTCTACGTGCTTAAGCAATACAACACCAGCGATCTCTACGCCCTGTTCATCGGCCACGGCGCTGACCGCATCGTGAATGGCGACAGCAATTTTTCGGGGCGCTGGGGCGCGGTTGGCGGGCTCCACAGGTCGGATATCGCCGCCCTGCAGCGGGCGCTGGAGGCCGAGGGCTACGACGTCGGCAGCGCCGACGGCCTGCCCGGTTTCAAGACACGCCGGTCGATCGGCAAATGGCAGGCCAGGAAAGGTCGCGCCGCCACCTGTTTTCCCGACGCCGACCTGATCACCGCGTTGAAATAGCTGCGCTCCGGGTTGTTGCTTCCGGCGGTGGTGGCTGCCTGATCTGGTCCAACAAACAGCTTTGCAAATGCTCGTTGCCGCGCCTGAAACCGCCGGATATGGTGAGGCCGAACTGGATAAAAATCACCAAGACGACCGGTTCAGGGTCACCGTTCGATTTGGCAAGTAAATGCCAAAACCCTGAGCCGGGAACTCAGGTCAACAAAAACAGGGAACAGTTACAAATGATGATGGAAAAGTTTGCTCTACGCTCCCGCATCTTGCTCGCCGGCGCAGCCATGTCCGCGTTGCTTCTGGCCGGTGCGCCTGCCCTTGCCGTCACGCCGGCCGACACGCTGGTCGAGGGTTTCGCGATCGACGACATCATCTCGATGGATCCGGGCGAGGCGTTCGAGCTGTCGACCGCAGAGGTCACTGGCAACACTTACGATCTTCTTGTCCGCCTCGATCTCAGCGATACGTCCAAGGTCAAGGGCGATCTCGCCGAAAGCTGGACTGTCTCCGACGACGGCCTGACCTACACCTTCAAGCTCAAGCCCGGCCTGAAATTTGCCTCGGGCAACCCGATCACCGCGGCGGACGTCGCCTATTCGTTCGAGCGCGCCATCAAGCTCGACAAGAGCCCAGCCTTCATCATCGGCCAGTTCGGCATCAATGGCGACAACGTCACCGAGAAGGCCAAGGCTGTCGATGACACGACGTTCCAGTTCACCGTCGACAAGACCTATGCGCCGAGCTTCGTCCTGAACTGTCTGTCGGCAACCGTCGCCTCGGTCGTCGACGCCAAGCTGGTCAAGGAACATGTCGCCGCGGTGACGCCCAGCGCCGACTACAAATACGACAATGACTTCGGCAATGCCTGGCTGAAGACCGGCTATGCCGGCTCCGGCGCCTTCAAGCTGCGCGAATGGCGGGCCAACGAGGTCGTCGTGATGGAGCGCAACGACAATTATCACGGCGAAAAGGCCAAGCTTGCCCGCGTCATCTACCGCAACATGAAGGAAAGCTCGGGCCAGCGCCTGGCGCTGGAGGCCGGCGACATCGACGTTGCCCGCAATCTCGAGCCGAACGACCTCGACGCCATCGCCAAGAATGCCGATCTCACCACCACCAGCGCGCCGAAGGGCACGGTCTTTTACATCAGCCTCAACCAGAAGAATCCGAACCTCGCCAAGCCCGAGGTTCGCCAGGCCTTCAAATATCTTGTCGACTATGATGCCTTGAGCTCGACTATCCTCAAGGGCATCGGCGAGATCCACCAGACCTTCCTGCCGAAAGGCGTGCTTGGCGAGCTAGACGAGAATCCGTTCACCTTCGATCTCGCCAAGGCCAAGGAACTGCTTGCCAAGGCCGGCTTGGCCGACGGCTTCAGCGTCACCATGGACGTACGCAACACCCAGCCGGTGACCGGCATGGCGGAATCGTTCCAGCAGACGCTGGGACAGGCCGGCATCAAGCTGGAGATCATTCCCGGCGACGGCAAGCAGACGCTGACCAAATACCGCGCCCGCAACCACGACATCTATATCGGCCAGTGGGGTCAGGACTACTTCGATCCGAACTCCAATGCCCAGACCTTCGCCAGCAACTCCGACAATTCGGATGAAGGCAAGACCAAGACGCTGGCCTGGCGCAACGCCTGGGATATTCCGGAGTTGACCAAGCAGACGGAAGCGGCGTTGCTCGAGAAGGATGCTGCCAAGCGCGCCGCAATGTACCAGGACCTGCAGAAGAAGGTCCTCGAAACCAGTCCTTTCATCATCATCCACCAGCAGCTGGAAGTGGCCGGCCTGCGCAAGAACCTCAAGGGCTTTGAGCTCGGCCCGAGCTTCGACACCAACTTCGTCGGCCAGATCTCCAAGGAGTGATGCCGGCGGACGCGCCGCATGAGCACGGTTGATAGCGAAGCGACGGCAGGGCGCGACAGCGCCCGTGCCGTCGCTGTCGCGTCGGCGATCGCCCGCTTCCTGGTCATCGCGATAACCACCTATCTCGGTCTTCTCGCGGTGACCTTCTTCATCGGCCGGGTGATCCCCATCGATCCGGTGCTGGCGGTGCTCGGCGACCGAGCGCCGGCCAATGTCGTCGAGCGGACGCGCCGCGAGATGGGTCTCGACCTGCCGCTGATCGAGCAGTTCTACATCTATGTGAAGAATGCCCTGAACGGCAATTTCGGCACCTCGGTGCTGACCACCAACCCGGTGATGACCGACATTCGCCGCGCCTTTCCGGCGACGATCGAGCTGGCGACGCTGGGAACGCTGATCGGTGCATTGCTTGGCGTGCCGCTCGGCGTGCTGGCTGCGGTGCGGCGCGGCAGCATCATCGACCAGATCGTGCGGATCATCGGCCTGGTCGGCTATTCCGTGCCGATCTTTTGGCTGGGACTGCTGGCGCTCGTGCTGTTCTATGCCAGGCTGCAATGGGTGGCTTTTCCCGGCCGTCTCGACATCGTCTACGAATATACCTTCACGCCGATCACCGGCTTTTATCTCTTGGATGCGCTGTGGCAGCGGCAGTGGGATGTGTTTCGCGATGCCTTCCGCCACATCATCCTGCCGGCCTCGCTGCTTGGCTATTTCTCGCTCGCCTACATCAGCCGGATGACGCGATCGTTCATGCTGAACGAGCTTGCCCAGGAATATATCGTGGCGGCGCGCGCCAAGGGCCTGTCGGAAACACGCATCATCTGGGGCCACGCGCTGCGCAACGCGGCGGTGCCGATGGTCACCGTGATTGCGCTCTCCTATGCCGGCCTGCTCGAAGGCTCGGTGCTGACCGAGACCGTGTTTTCATGGCCGGGCATCGGCCTCTACATCACCAATTCCCTGCAGAACGCCGACATGAACGCGGTGCTCGGCGGCACCATCATCATCGGCTCGGTTTTCATCGGCATCAATCTCCTGTCCGACCTGCTCTACCGGGTGCTCGACCCAAGGACCAAGGTACGATGAGCGCAGAAGCGATACAAAGCCGTCGCGACTGGCTGCTCAGCGAGCGGCCGGCTTCGCGCATGCAGGCAAGGCTCGGCCGTGCCTATGTGGCGTGGCGGCGCTTTTCCGCCAACCGGCTGGCGTTTCTCGGCCTGCTCATCATCATCGCTTTGCTGGTGGTCGCCGCCTTTGCCGATGTGCTGGCGCCCTATTCGCCAACATTCGGCGACCTCAAGGGCTCGCGGCTGCTGGCGCCAAGTGCCGAGCACTGGTTCGGCACCGACGACCTCGGCCGCGACATCCTTTCGCGCGTCATCTTCGGCTCGCGCTGGACGCTTTACGTCGTCATTCTCGTCGCCATCATCGCCGCCCCTATCGGCCTGCTGGTCGGCACCGTCGCCGGCTATGCCGGCGGCTGGATCGATGCGATCCTGATGCGCATCACCGACATCTTTCTGGCGTTTCCGAAGCTGATCCTGGCGCTGGCATTCGTCGCGGCACTCGGCCCCGGCATCGAGAATGCGGTGCTCGCCATCGCCGTCACCTCCTGGCCGCCCTATGCCCGTATTGCTCGTGCCGAAACGCTCACCGTGCGCAATTCGGATTACATCAAGGCGGTGCAATTGATGGGTGCTTCGCCGTTCCGCATCGTGCTGCGCCACATCATGCCGCTCTGCATCTCGTCGCTGATCGTCAGGGTGACGCTCGACATGGCCGGTATCATCCTGACCGCCGCCGGTCTCGGCTTCCTCGGCCTCGGCGCGCAACCGCCACTGCCGGAATGGGGCGCGATGATCGCTTCGGGCCGCCGCTTCGTGCTCGACCAATGGTGGGTGGCCGGTGCACCGGGCTTTGCCATCCTCATCGTCAGCCTGGGCTTCAACCTGCTCGGCGATGGCCTGCGCGACGCGCTCGACCCCCGAAGCGGCGACCAATGAACGGCGACCCAACGAGCACCCTGCTGGAGGTCGACGATCTGCGCGTCACCTTCCCGACGCGCACCGGCCGGATCGAGGCGGTGCGCGGCGTTTCCTTTTCGCTCGGCCGCGAACGGCTCGGCATCGTCGGCGAGAGCGGTTCCGGCAAGTCGCAGACCGGCCGCGCCATCATGGGCCTGACCCCGCCGCAGGCCGAGGTCACCGCCAGGAAACTTGCTTTCGACGGCATCGACCTGCTCGCGGCCTCGCCCCGCGACCGCCGGGCGCTGCGCGGCAAGCGCATCGCCATGATCCTGCAGGATCCGAAATATTCGCTCGACCCGGTGATGAGCATCGGCCGACAGATCGTCGAGACGCTGCGCACGCATGAGAAGGTCGGCAAGGCGGAGGCCCGCGACCGCGCGCTCGCCATGCTGGAGGCGGTGCAGATCCGCGATCCCGCCCGTGTCTTCGACCTGCATCCGCACGAGGTCTCGGGCGGCATGGGCCAGCGCGCCATGATTGCCATGATGCTGATCGCCGGGCCGGAGATGATGATCGCCGACGAACCGACCTCGGCGCTCGATGTCACCGTGCAGCTCGACGTGCTCGGCATCCTCGACAGGCTGGTGAGCGAGCGCGGCATGGGGCTGATCTTCATCTCGCACGACCTGCGCCTGGTCTCGTCCTTTTGCGACCGGGTGATCGTCATGTATGCCGGCAAGGTGGTCGAGCAGCTCAAGGCATCGGAGCTCGGCCGCGCCCAGCATCCCTATACGCGCGGCCTGCTCAATTGCATGCCGAAGATCGGCGCCGACCGTCACCCGCTGCCGGTGCTCGATCGCAGGCCGGAGTGGGCGGCATGACGGCGGCTCTTTCCGTCGACAGGCTGGAGGTGATCTTCGATCGCTTTCGCGCGCTGAAGGGCGTCAGCCTCGAAGTGCAGTCCGGCGAATCCTTCGGCCTGGTCGGCGAATCCGGCTCCGGCAAATCGACGCTGCTGCGGGCAATCGCCGGCCTCGCACCGGCCGCTTCGGGCAGCATCACTGTCAACGGGAAAAAACTCGGCGCGCGCCGCGACAAGGCCTTTTATCGCAAGGTGCAGATGGTCTTCCAGGACCCCTATGGCTCGCTGCATCCGCGCCAGACCGTCGACCGCCTGCTGCAGGAGCCGCTCGCCATCCACGGCTTTGCCGATGGCGAAAAGCGCATCCAGCGGGCGCTGGACGAGGTCGGGCTCGGCACCGGCTTCCGCTTCCGTTATTCGCATCAATTGTCGGGCGGCCAGCGCCAGCGCGTGGCGATTGCGCGTGCCCTGATCCTCGAACCGTCGATCCTGCTGCTCGACGAGCCGACCTCGGCACTCGACGCATCCGTACAGGCCGAGGTGCTCAACCTGCTGGAGGAGATCCGGCGGCGGCGCAAGCTGACCTTCCTGATGGTCAGCCACGACCTCGCCATCATCACCCATATGTGCGAGCGGCTGATGGTGATGCAGAACGGCGAGGCGGTCGAGCACCTCACCGCAGGCGACCTCATCGAGCGCCGCGTCAGCAAGGATTATACGCGCAATTTGCTCAGGGCGAGCGAGGGGTTTGTCAGGGCTTAGAGTATCTTTTATTCCATATGTCGCATTCCTTGGCGCCCCCTCTGGCCTGCCGGCCATCTCCCCCACGGGTGGGGAGATTGGCCGCCACCACTGATTTCGCCAATCGCGAACGTTGTAGAAGGAGCGCCGTCGACGAAGCTGCCGATCTCCCCCCTTGTGGGGGAGATGGCCGGCAGGCCAGAGGGGGGCGCGAAGGAACACGACCTTAACGGCGGCAGGCCCAACGAGCCGGCGACGGTGCCAACTTGAGGAAAACGTGAAATAAGGTCAGAACAATTCCCGGCAGTCATCCAAACGAGAACGGGCGCCGGCCCGGCGAGGGACATCATGAAGAATTCAGCCATTTCCGAACGCAAGAACCAGTCGATTTCACGCGGCGTCGGCGTGACCACGCAAATCTATGCCGACCGCGCCGAAAATTCGGAAATCTGGGATGTCGAAGGCCGCCGCTACATCGATTTCTCCTCGGGCATCGCCGTCGTCAACACCGGCCACCGCCACCCCAAGGTGATCGAGGCGGTCAAGGCGCAGCTCGACCGCTTCACCCACACCTGCCACCAGGTGGTGCCTTATGAGAGCTATGTCAGGCTGGCCGAACGGCTGAACGGCATGCTGCCGGGCAAATTCGACAAGAAGACGATCTTCGTCACCACCGGCGCCGAGGCGGTGGAGAACGCCGTCAAGATCGCCCGCAATGCCACCGGCCGGCCGGCGGTCATCGCCTTCGCCGGCGGCTTCCATGGCCGCACCTTCATGGGCATGGCGCTGACCGGCAAGGTCGTGCCCTACAAGGTCGGCTTCGGCGCCATGCCGGCCGATGTCTTCCACGCGCCGTTCCCGGTGGCGCTGCACGGGATCTCGGTCGCCGATTCGCTGGCCGCGCTCGACCGGCTGTTCAAGGCCGATGTCGATCCGGCCCGCGTCGCCGCCATCATCGTCGAGCCGGTGCAGGGCGAGGGCGGATTTTACGAGGCGCCGCGTGAGTTTATGACGGCGCTGCGCAAGATCTGCGACCAGCATGGCATGCTGTTGATCGCCGACGAGGTGCAGACCGGCTTTGCCCGCACCGGAAAGATGTTCGCCATGGATCACCACGAAGTGGCGCCCGACATCACCACAATGGCCAAGAGCCTGGCCGGCGGCTTCCCGCTGGCGGCGGTCACCGGCCGCGCCGAGATCATGGATGCGCCGAACCCAGGCGGGCTCGGCGGCACCTATGGCGGCAGCCCGATCGGCGTCGCCGCGGCGCATGCCGTGCTCGACGTGATCGAAGAGGAAAAGCTCTGCGACCGCGCCAACACGCTGGGCAACAGGCTAAAGCAGCGTTTGCAATCGATCCGCGACGACACGCCCGAGATCGTCGATATCAGAGGCCCCGGCTTCATGAACGCTGTCGAGTTCAACGACGTGAAGAAGGGCTTGCCGTCGGCCGAGACCGCCAATGCAGTCCGGCTGAAGGCGCTCGACAAGGGCCTGATCCTGCTCACCTGCGGCGTCTATGGCAACGTCATCCGTTTCCTGGCGCCGATCACCATCCAGGACGAAGTCATGAACGAAGCGCTCGACATCCTGGAAAGCTCGATCCGCGAGGTCCGCGCCGCCTGACCCTCGTCTGCTCCGGGATGTGATGAGATTCAGGTCAGGCCGCGCCGAGAATGGTGGGTTCCGAGAACCGGAACGGAGCGTACTTTCGGGTACGTGAGTACCGGAAGCGCAGGAAACCGCCGTTCGCAGGCCGGCATCACCTGAATATCAACATATCCTTATTCAGCGGCGCGGACGGGCTCTTCCTGCTGGAAGGCGGCGAGCGCCGCCTTCAGTCCGTCCGGCCCCGTCGCAACTGTCTGCGGCATCGGCGAGAAGCCGGCGCCGAGCATCTTGCGGCCAAGCATATGGTCGCCCGGCCGATTGACCGATTCGATGCCGAGCAGACGATTTCCAGCATAGTGATAGATGGAGAATCTGTTCTCGTTGACATCGCCCAGCACGACATGGCTGTCGCCGCCCGAAATCAGGCCGACCATCTGCAGCTTCATGTCGCCGATGTCGGACCAGAACCATGGCACCGCCGCAAAGGCGTCCGCATGGCCGACGATGGTGCGGGCGGCAAGACGTGCCTGGTCGGTGGCATTCTGCACCGATTCCAGCCGCACATCGCCGCCGGTGAGCCAGTGCCGGTAGGAGGCGGCGTCGCCGATGGCGAGGATTTCGGGCACCGACGTGCGCATCTGCTGGTCGACGCTGATGCCGTTGGCGATAGCGATGCCTGCGGCTTGCGCCAGTTCGACATTCGGAACGACGCCGATGCCGACGATGACCATCTGCGCCGGCAGGCGCTCGCCGCTTGAGGTGACCGCGGCCGCGACACGGCCGCTCTCACCTTCGAGCCGCGCAATCGTGGTGCCGGTAAGGATGCGGACACCGGTCGCTTCCAGCCGCTGCCGTACATGGCGCGCGATGACCGGCGCCACTGCCCGGCCGAGCAGTCGGTCGACCGCCTCGACTACCGTGACCTTGCGGCCGGCCGCTTTGAGCGTTGCGGCGATCTCCAGTCCGATGAAGCCGCCGCCGAGGATGACGACATCCTCGCTCCGTGCGCTCAATTCACGGATCAGCCGCGCGTCGGCGAGCGAGCGCAGCGACACAACGCCTGAATAATCCGAACCCGGCAGCGGCAGGATGCGCGGCCGCGAACCGGTCGCCAGGATGAGCCGGTCGAACGGCAGCACGCCACCCCCTGATATCTCCAGCCTGCGGCCGCCGGCATCGATGCGCTCGATTCGAATGCCCGGCCGGTAGTCGATCGCGCTGCCGGTATAAAACGCCTCACCGCGCAGCGGCTGCGGTTTGGCCTCTTGATCCTTGATGAAGGTCTTCGACAGCGGCGGCTTGTGGTAGGGCAGTTCGTGCTCGTCACTGACGAGGATCACGGGTCCGTCGTACCCGTCCTCGCGCAGGCTGGCGGCCGCTTGCACGCCCGCATGACCCGCACCGACAATGACCACACCGTTTTTCATCACAGCCCCAATTCCTTAATCCAAGTCTAGGACGTCTCGCCAAGTGGCGATTGTCTGGCGCCGCCGCAAGACCGCATTTGCGGGTCGCACCCGGAATGGCGGTCCGTCAATAGTGCCGTTTAACGACGACACGGTAAAATACGGCTAAAGTTGACACTTGCAGTTTAGAATAATTCTAAACTGTTGTTTCGATTGGCTTTTCTCTCTGAAATTGGTTGACTTCCGGTGCCTTCATCGCTTTATGGAAGCTTGCGCGTCAAGCGCATCCCTTTGATGTCTGGGCCTTGAACCCTTTCGATTGGAGGCATTTCGATGTCTTTCTTCCGCAAACCGCGCTATGCCGCGGCCTGTTTCTCGCCCAATGGCAGGGACCTGCCTTGGCGCCGATTGCCTGCCGACGCGCCTTTGGCGCCGGCATTTCACTGAATTCCGAGGAGATGACAATCATGAGAGCGATGATCACGGCACGATATGGCAGGCTCGCCGCGATCGGCGCCACGGCGGCATTGACGGCGGCGATATTCGTGCTGCCGGCCAAGGCGGAAACCGATGCCAAGGCGGTCATCAAGACCTATTCCGACATTGCGCTCGCCAAGTATGAAGATTCGCTGACCGCGGCGCAGGCGCTCGACAAGGCCGTCGAGGCGCTGCTCGCCAAACCTTCGGTGGAAACGCTGACTGCCGCCCGCGAGGCCTGGAAGGCGTCGCGCGTTCCCTATCAGCAGACCGAAGTGTACCGCTTCGGCAATGCCATCGTCGACGACTGGGAAGGCAAGGTGAATGCCTGGCCGCTGGACGAGGGGCTGATCGACTATGTCGCCGAGAACTACGGCACCGAGTCGGACGCGAATGCGCTCTACACCGCCAATGTGATCGCCAACAAGTCGATCGAGGTCGACGGCAAGAAGATCGACGCCACCAATCTGACGCCGGAGTTCCTCTCCGGCACGCTGCAGGAGGCCGGCGGCATCGAGGCCAATGTGGCGACCGGCTATCACGCCATCGAATTCCTGCTGTGGGGCCAGGACCCGCACGGCACCGGCCCGGGCGCCGGCGAACGGCCCTATACGGACTACGATCTCGCCAACTGCACCGGCGGCAATTGCGATCGTCGCGCGCAGTATCTGAAGTCGGCGAGCGACCTTCTGGTTTCCGATCTGCAGGATATCGTCAACGATTGGAAGGAGGGCGGCGGCGCCCGCAAGAACCTTGTCGATGGCGAGCCGAAGGCCGGCATCTCGACCATCCTCACCGGCATGGGCTCGCTGTCCTATGGCGAACTCGCCGGCGAGCGCATGAAGCTCGGCCTGCTGCTGCACGACCCGGAAGAGGAGCACGACTGCTTCTCCGACAACACCTACGACTCGCATCTCTACGATGCCGTCGGCATTCGCGCCGCCTATCGTGGCAGCTACACGCGCCTTGACGGTACCGTCGTCGAAGGCCCTTCGGTATCCGACATGGTCAAGGAGGCCGATCCGGCGATCGACAAGGAACTGTCGGACAAGCTGGACGTCACCGTTGCCAAGATGGAGGCCATCAAGGCGCGGGCGGTTGCCGGCGAGGCCTATGACCAGCAGATCGGCGAAGGCAATACGGAAGGCAACGCCACCGTGCAGGCGGCGATCGATGCGCTGGTCGACCAGACCAAATCGATCGAACGCGCGGCTGGCACCCTGAAACTCAATGCCATCGCGTTCGAGGGCTCCGACAGCCTCGATGCGCCAGACAAAGTGTTCCAGTAAGGCGTCAAGGGCCTTGAGTACGATCCCGAACCGAAGGTCCGTATAAAGAAAATTGGAAATCGGTTTTCGGTTCGATTGAGAAGATAAGCCACACGGCGCCGAGCAAGTGCCGTCAGCCATACAGAGCAAATAATGCTGATCTGCCATTGCAACATCATCACCGAAAAGGAGATTGAGCTGACGATCGTCGGGCTGCTGGATCAGGATCCCTGGCAGCTTATCGTGCCGGCGAAGATCTATCATGCCATGCAGAAGCGTGGTCGCTGTTGCGGCTGCTTCCCAAATGTGGTCGAAACGATCATTCGGGTAACCGAAAATTACCACACCCGCTCGGAGGCGAGCGGCGTGGATGTCGTTTCACACCTGGATCGCGTCAGAGGCCTGCGCGTCCAATACGGGAGCAGAACCCATGAAAGGCGAACAGCAGATCATAGAGCGGCTTAACGAGGCTCTGTTTCTGGAACTTGGAGCGGTCAATCAGTACTGGGTGCATTTCCGGCTGCTGGAAGACTGGGGCTACGCCAAGCTGGCGAAGAAGGAACGCGCGGAATCGATCGAGGAGATGCACCATGCCGACCGGCTCGTGGCCCGCATCATCTTCCTTGAAGGCCATCCGAACCTGCAGTCGGTAGCACCGCTGCGCATCGGACAGAATGTCAAGGAAGTGCTCGAATCCGATCTTGCCGGCGAATATGACGCGCGCACTGCGTACAAGCGTTCGCGCGAGATTTGCGAAGAAGCAGGCGACTACGTGACGATGAAGCTGTTCGAGGATCTGCTGTCCGACGAGGAAGGTCACATCGACTTCCTCGAGACGCAACTCGACCTGCTCGCCTCGATCGGCGAGGAAAAATACGGCCAGCTCAACGCCGCATCGGCCGACGAGGCGGATTAGGGACATGCAGGAATGCGGCGCCCATTAGATTTCTTGCGCCGCTTGCGGCGGGCCGAGGATTACGGCCTGCCGTCCCAGCAAAACCCGCGATACAGCTGGCTTCGCGGGCTTTCGCTTGCCGTAGTGGTCGCACTTACGGCCTCGGCGCTGGCCGGCGCGCCCGAACCGGCGGGCCTCGCCACCAGCCGTACCGATCTGACGCCGAAGGATCTGGCGCGCGTCATCGCAATAACCAGGCCGACCAAGGATTTTTCCGAGCCCGAGCAGTTCGAGCCGATGCAGGGCGGCGCCGGCACGTCGCGAAAAGGTGCCAACAAGGACGCCTTCTCGCAATCTTCGGCCAATATCACCTTCGAAGAACAGGGCACCTTCAAGCTCGGCAACGCCCTTTTCCGCAAGAACTGGGTATCGTCGCCCTCGTCGACGCAGGCATCGGACGGGCTTGGGCCGCTGTTCAACGAGCGGGCTTGCCAGAATTGCCATCTGAAGGACGGCCGCGGTCATCCGCCGGAAGCCGGCAGCGGTACCACCTCGATGTTCCTGCGGCTGGCGCGGCAGGCGAGCACCGAGGAGGAGAAGGCGGCGCTGGCCGCCCGCAAGGTGCTTAACTTCCCCGATCCGGTCTATGGCTCGCAATTGCAGGACCTGGCCGTTCCGGGCCTTCGGGGCGAAGGCAGGATGCGTGTCGGCTATCAGGAGCAGAAAGTCACGCTGCCGGACGGTACCGTGGTTTCGCTGCGCAAGCCGAGCTATTCGGTTGATGATCTTGCCAACGGGCCGCTCGATCCGCACACCACGCTTTCGCCGCGCATGACGCCGCCGATGATCGGCCTCGGCCTGGTCGAGCAGATCGCGCCGGCCGACATTCTCGCCCATGCCGATCCGGACGATCGGAATAGTGACGGCATCTCCGGCAGGCCCAGCATCGTGCGCGACGGCCAAAGCGGCGAACTGACGCTCGGCCGCTTCGGCTGGAAGGCGCAGACGCCATCGATCCGCCAGCAAGCGGCGGACGCATTCGCCGGTGACATCGGCATTTCGACGCCGGAAGTGCCGAACCACTGGGGCGATTGCACCGCGGCCGAAAAGGCATGTCTTGCCATGCCCAACGGCACACAGGAGCGCCTCGGCCCGGTCGAGGCGCCGCCGCCGGTGATAGACCTCGTCACCTTCTATTCGCAAAATCTCGCCGTGCCGGCGCGGCGCGATCTCGACAAACCAGATGTGCTGGCCGGCAAGAAGCTGTTCTACGACATGGGCTGCATTTCCTGTCATACGCCGAAATTCGTCACCCGTCGCGGCTCGCCCAACAAGGCGCAGGCCTTCCAGTTGATCTGGCCCTATTCCGATTTTCTGCTGCACGACATGGGGCCGGGCCTCGCCGACGGGCAAGCGGTGGGCGAGGCTACCGGCAGCGAATGGCGCACGCCGCCGCTGTGGGGCATCGGTCTTACCCGGACCGTCAACGGCAACAGCTTCTTCCTGCATGACGGGCGCGCGCGCACCCTGACCGAGGCGATCCTGTGGCATGGCGGCGAGGGGCAAAAGGCGCGCGACGGCTTTGCCGCCGCCGATGCGGCCGATCGCGACGCACTGGTCAAATTCCTGGAGTCGTTCTGATGTCGAAGCGTCTTGCGCTTGCTCTGGTTCTCCCGCTGGTCCTCGGCGGCGCACTGCCGGCGTCCGCAGCGGTCAAGGCTTCCGACGTGATCCAGCGGGCGATCGACGGCTTTGTCCGCCCGGCCTATGCGCGCCTGCATGATCATGCGGACGGCCTGACCAAGGCAATGCGCACGCTTTGCGACGTGCCCTCGCAGGACCATCTCGATGCAGCGCGCGCCGAGTTCTCCGGCACCGTGGATGCCTGGTCGATCGTCGAGATCATCCGCATCGGGCCTATCACGCAGAACAACCGGCTGGAGCGCATGCTGTTCTGGCCGGACCGCAAGAGCATCGGCCTGAGGCAGGTGCAGGCGGCGCTGGCCAGTAAGGACCGGACCGCCGCCGATCCGGTCCAGCTGGCGACAAAGAGCGTCGCCATGCAAGGGCTCGGCGCGCTGGAATTCGTGCTTTACGGCGATGGCGCCGAGCGGCTCGCCGGCAAGGACGATCCCTATCGTTGCGCTTACGGCGCGGCCGTCGCCGGCAACATAGAAACGATTGCCGCCGACGTCAGCAACGCCTGGAACAAGCCCGATGGTTTTGCCACCCTTTGGGCCAATCCGGGACCGCAAAACGCACTCTTCCGCGACGGCACGGAAGCGGTGACCGAACTGGTCGGCGTCTTCATCAACCAACTGGAGATGGTCCGTGACGTGCGCCTGAAGGGTTTTCTGGGGAGTAGCCCGCAGGCCGACAAGCCCAGACAGGCGATCTACTGGCGTTCGCAAAATACCGCGCGTTCGCTGACCGGCAATCTTGCAGGCATGGACGCGCTGTTCCAGGCCTCGCAACTGGGCGAAGCGCTGTCGCCCGACGCGCACTGGATGGCGGAGTCGATCCACATCCAGCTCGTCAACGGGGCCGCGGACGCCACGGCCATCAGAGGTCCGATTGACAAGGCACTCGCCGATCCGGCGCTGCGCCAGAAGCTCGACCACTTCTCGCTGGTGACATCCAGCCTGTCGACCCTGATCGGCACCAGGCTGACCACTGAATTCGGCCTGACCGCTGGCTTCTCGTCACTCGACGGGGATTGAGCATGATCTCGAAACGGCGTCGACTTTTGGGGCGAGTTACTCGGCGAGGAAGTTTTGACAGGCCGGACGCGCTTGCGTTGACGGATCGCACACTTTGGAGATTGGCCGAAACGCCCATCGCTTCGTCATCCTGGGGCGGAGCAAGGAGCGCAGCGACGCGGCGCAGACCCCAGGATCCATGCCATGACCTCAGAGCGTTGCTTAGGTGCAGAATTCTGCTCCGCCGTACTCTTCGGCTGAGATTACGGCATGGATCCTTGGGTCTCCGCGACGGAGCTTCGCTCCTGCTCCGCCCAAGGATGACGAAGTTGGGGAGGCTTCGGCCAATCCCGAACGCCTGCGATGATCCATTCAAACGATCGATGGATGCTGGGCGCCAAGAAGCCCTCCGATCTGTCAAAATCACCGTGTCGAGGAATGAGATCGTGTCCGAGAGGACCGTCTCTTGAAAACTCCTTTGATCGATCGTCGTGATTTCCTCAGGGCCGCAGGCGTTGGCTTTGTTGCTGCGATGGCGCCTTCGGCATTGGCAAAGACGCTTGCCGCCGACGCCGTCTTCGCCACCGCGTTCGTCAAGCGCGACGGCAGCTATGGCGCGGCCATCCTGTCCGAAGCCGGCAAGGTCCTGCACGCTATCGACCTGCCCGCCCGCGGTCATGACGTCACCTTCGATCCGGTGTCGAAACGCTCCGTGGTCTTTGCCAGGCAGCCCGGCACCTTCGCGGTGGTCTTCGACCACACGGGCCGCGACGAGCCGCTGACCATTGCCAGCGTAAGTGGACGGCATTTCTTCGGCCATGGCGTGTTTTCGACCGACGGTGCGCTGCTCTACGCCACCGAGAACGATTTCGACAATGCCGCCGGCGTGGTCGGTGTCTACGACGCGCGTGCGAGATTCAAGCGGGTTGGTGAGTTCCCGACCTATGGCATGGGCCCGCACGAGCTTCTGCTGCTGGGCGACGGCAGGACGATTGCCGTCGCCAATGGCGGCATCGAGACGCATCCGGATTATGGCCGCGCCGAGCTCAACATCGCGACGATGAAGCCTTCCTATGTGCTGGTCGACCGCCTCACCGGCGACCTCATCGAAAAGCACGAACTGCCGCCGGAGCTGCACCAGCTGTCGATCCGTCACATGGATGCCGACCGATCCGGCACGGTCTGGTTCGGCTGCCAGCACAGAGGGCCGGGCACCGATCGTCCGCTGCTGGTCGGCCGCGCCGCGCGCGGCAAGGATCTGCAACTGCTCGACATGCCGCAGGACGTGCTGTCCGGCTTCAGGAACTATATAGGCTCGGTCGCTGCCAACCCTGCTGCCGGTACCGTCGCCGTGTCCTCGCCGGAAGGCAACTCGCTTGCCGTCATCGATGCGGCCAGCGGCCGGATCGTCGCCACCAGCGCGCTGGCCGAGGTCTGCGGCGTGGCGCCCGACGGGGCGAGCTTCATGGCGACGACAGGCACCGGCGAAATCGTCGAAGCGGGCGGCGCAATAAGGTCCGAACTGGACTATGTCTGGGACAATCACATGCTGCGCATCGAGCAGGCCGGATAAGTGCGTCCGGCACCGGTTCCCAAACGGCTACGCTCGCTGGAGGGTACCGCCTTCGGGCGAGATCGAAGCGAAGCCACCAAACGAATTATGCATTATCCCCTTGCGGGGACGAGCCATGGCAGGCACAGGGAAATTGTTTTTCGAACCCTGTGCCCAAGCGGGTGCTCCAACCGGCCGCCTCATGAAGCTGCTTGCCATCGACTGCGCCGCCAATCTCTGCGCCGCCTGTGTCTACGACGCGGCGGTCGGGAAAGAGCTCGGCCGTTCGGTGTTCGATCTCGGCAAGGGCCATGCCGAGCATTTGATGGCCGTGATCGGGGAGGCGTTGAAGGCGGCCGGGACCGACTATGCCGGCCTCGGCGCCATCGCTGTCTCCACCGGTCCGGGCTCCTTCACCGGCCTGCGCGTCGGTGTCTCGGCGGCGCGGGGCCTGGCGCTGGCGCTGAAAATTCCGGCAATCGGGGTGACGACGCTGGAAGCGCTGGCTGTGCAGGCGAAAGAGACATTTCCCGGCCGCGCCGTGCTGGTCGCGCTCGACGCCGGCCGCGAGGAAATCCATGCAGCACTTTACGACGAAGCATCCGTTTTGATTTACGGTCCCGCGGTGACCACGCTTTCGCAAGCCGCCGCCATGGCGGTGGATAGGTCTCCGGTTATGGCCGGCACGGCGACATCGCAAATTGTCGCTTCGGTCGGGCGCGCCTTCGACATCGGCCCGACAAACGCCACTGCGGATATCGCAATCTATGCCCGGCTGGCCGCTACCAAGGGTGAAGGCGAAAAGCCGAAACCGCTTTATTTGCGCGGGGCGGACGCCAAGCCCCAGGCCGGGTTTATCCTGTCCAGGAAGAAAGCCGGGAAGAAAAACTGATGCGCATTCCTTTCCTCCAGCCGCGCCGCAGGGACTTTGCGCTCGAGCCGCTGACGATTGCCGACAGCGCGGCCATGTCGGTGCTGCATCGCGAGGATTTCGTCCGGCCGTGGACCGACGACGAATTCGCCGCACTGCTCGAGCAGGACACGGTGTTCGGCTATGCCGCGCGCGAGACCGGACAGGGTGCCAAGCCGCCGGTCGGTTTCGTGCTGGCGCGCCTGGCGGCCGACGAAGGCGAGGTCCTGACTGTCGCGGTGGCGCGCTCCCATCGCCGCCAGGGCCTTGGCTGGCAACTGATGGATGCCGTTCTGCGCGAACTGCATGCGCAACGCGCCGAGGCGCTTTTCCTCGAGGTCGACGAGACCAACGTCGCCGCGATCGCGCTGTATCGGCGGCTGGGATTCCGCGAGGTCGGCAAACGTGCCAACTATTACAGATCGCCCGAGCACGGCCCGACCGGGGCGCTTGTCATGCGCCGCGATCTTCGGTAGCGCATCGGCCCGCAAATCGGAACCGATTTTCGGAAAGCACGATGCGTAGATTCAGATGCGCAGAATCAAAAATGCTAGAGAGCACTTTGTGCGTACAATTGGACGCACGTCGCTCTAGCCATAGGTGGGGCAGGGCCAAGAGCGGATGATCGGAAAAATCAGGATTTTCCTGGCGCTGGGCCTCGTTGTCGTAGGCTCGTTGATCCTCGTGCCGTTGCAGATCCTGTCGATGAAGACCGGGCTCTGGCGCGAGACGTTCATCCTGAAGATCTGGCACCGGCTCATCATCCGGGCGCTGGGCATGCGCATTCATGTCAAGGGGACCCTGTCCAATCAGCGCCCGCTATTGGTTGCGTCGAACCACGTCTCCTGGACCGACATCATGGTGCTGGGGTCGATGGCCGACGTGACGTTCATCGCCAGGGCCGACATGGCCGGCTGGCCACTGATCGGCATGTTGTCGAAGCTGCAGCGCACGGTTTTCATCGAGCGCGAGCGCAAGCGTTCGTCGGGCGACCAGGCGAGCGAGATCGCCAACCGCATGGCCAAGGGCGACGCCATGGTGCTGTTTGCCGAAGGTTCGACCGGTGACGGCAACATGATCTTGCCGTTCAAGAGCACGCTGTTCGGGGCTGCCTCGATGGCGATTTCGGAAGGGGCGGCCGAACGGGTCTTCATCCAGCCGGTGGCGATCGCCTATACGCGCCTGCACGGCGTGCCGCTCGGCCGCAGGCACCGGCCGATTGCCGCCTGGATCGGTGACGAGGATTTGATGCCGCATCTCAAGATCCTCATGGCAGAGGGCGGGCTCGATGTCGAAGTGCATTTCGGCGAGCCGGTTGCCTTTTCCAAGGGCTCCAACCGCAAGGAAACGGCAAGGCTGATGGAGAGTCGGGTGCGCGATATGGTGCAGGCGACGCTCGCCGATCCGCACCCGAGCCGGTAGGCGCCGGAAAAGCTCCAGCGCAAATTCAAGTGCACCAGCATCCTTTGCGCGTCCAAGAGGACGCGCGGTGCTGGAGCATTTTGCAGCCAAGTGGAATCACTTGGCGTCGCACAAATGCGGCTAAAACAAACAGATAGAGCGGGATGCCCCCGTTCAATCCAAATGCATCCCGCTCTACGGGCAGAATCGTCTGTTTTTTGTCGGGGAAAGGCGTTAGAAGCCGCCAGATGGAATTAAATACGATAGAACGGGACGACATCGATACTGCCGCCGAAAGTGCGGTCGTACCGTCTGCCGCAAGCAGGAAGGTCTTCGTCAAGACCTATGGCTGCCAGATGAACGTCTACGATTCGCAGCGCATGACCGACGCGCTGGCCGCCGACGGCTATGTGGCGACGGACGCCATCGCCGATGCCGATCTGGTGCTGCTCAACACCTGCCATATCCGCGAGAAAGCCGCCGAAAAGGTCTATTCCGAACTCGGCCGCATTCGTGAGATGAAGGCCGAACGGGCTCGGGCCGGCCGCGAGATGCTGGTCGGTGTCGCCGGCTGCGTGGCGCAGGCCGAGGGCTCCGAGATCATCCGCCGCTCGCCGGCCGTCGATCTGGTCATCGGCCCCCAGACCTATCACAGGCTGCCGCATGTGCTGGCACGGGTGCGCGGCGGCGAAAAGATCGTCGAGACCGACTATGCCATCGAGGACAAATTCGAGCATCTGCCGCAGCCGAAACGCGCCGAGATCATCAGGCGCGGCGTCACGGCGTTTTTGACCGTGCAGGAGGGCTGCGACAAGTTCTGCACCTTCTGCGTCGTGCCCTATACCAGAGGCTCGGAAGTGTCGCGGCCGGTGGCGCAGATCGTCGCCGAGGCCGAGCGGCTGGCGCAAGCCGGCGTGCGCGAGGTGACGCTGCTTGGCCAGAACGTCAATGCCTGGCATGGCGAGGGCGAAGCCAAAGGGGGCAAGACCGAGGAATGGGGTCTTGGCCGCCTGCTGTTCCGGCTGGCCGAGATTCCCGGGCTGGCGCGGTTGCGCTATACCACCAGCCACCCGCGCGACATGGACGACGAATTGATCGCCGCCCACCGTGATTTGCCGGCACTGATGCCCTATCTGCATTTGCCTGTGCAATCCGGCTCCGACCGCACACTCAAGGCGATGAACCGCAGGCATACGGCAAAGGACTATCTGACGCTGCTCGACCGGATCCGCGCCGCGCGGAGCGATATAGCGCTTTCGGGCGATTTCATCGTCGGCTTTCCCGGCGAGACGGAGGCGGATTTCGAGGCGACGATGGACCTTGTCCGCCAGGTGAACTATGCCTCGGCCTTCTCCTTCAAATATTCGCCGCGCCCCGGCACGCCGGGCGCAGAAATGGCCGATCATGTGCCGGAAGCCGTCAAGGACGAGCGCCTGCAGCGGCTGCAGGCGCTGCTGCTGAAGCAGCAGCAGGATTTCGGCGCGAGCCTGGTCGGCAGCACCATCGATACGCTGATCGAGAAGCCGGGCCGCCAGGCCGGCCAGAAGGTCGGCCGCTCGCCGTGGCTGCAGCCGGTTATTGTTGATGAAATGTCCGGCGAAATCGGTGAGATTATCCAGGTACGAATCACGAAGACGGGTTACAACAGCCTGTTCGCCGAATTGGCCTGAAGGTCTCGGCAGATGAGGAGAGACGGTTGAGCGCTGCGGAAGTGAAGAACCTGCCCCAGAACCTACCATCGGGGGCTTCGGATATGGCGCACATCGTTCTGACTTTCGACAACAACAAGCTTGCCAGCGCCCTTTATGGCCAGTTCGACGAAAATCTGGCCAGGCTTGAGCAGAAGCTTGGCGTCGATATCCGCTCGCGAGGCAACCAGCTGACCATCAAGGGCTCCGCCTCGGCCGCCGAGCAGGCGCGCCGCGCCCTGGATAATCTCTACGGCATTCTCCAGAAAGGCGCTGACATCGGCCAATCGGACGTCGACGGCGCCGTGCGCATGGCGATCGCCGCCGACGACCAGCTGACGCTGCCGACGCTGGAGCGCAAGGGCAAGGTGTCCGCCGCCCAGATATCGACGCGCAAGAAGACGATCTATGCCCGTTCGCTCAACCAGGACGCCTATATGCGCGCGCTGGAGCGGTCCGAACTCGTCTTCGGCATCGGCCCGGCCGGCACTGGAAAAACCTTCCTCGCCGTGGCGCATGCGGCGATGCTGCTCGAACGCGGCATGGTCGAGCGCATCGTGCTGTCGCGGCCGGCCGTCGAGGCCGGCGAGCGGCTCGGCTTCCTGCCCGGCGACATGAAGGAGAAGGTCGATCCCTATCTGCGGCCGCTCTACGACGCGCTTTACGAGATGATGCCGGCCGACAAGGTCGAGCGGGCGATAGCCGCCGAGGTGATCGAGATCGCGCCGCTGGCCTTCATGCGCGGCCGCACGCTGGCGCACTCCGCCGTCATCCTCGACGAGGCGCAGAACACCACGCCGATGCAGATGAAGATGTTCCTGACCCGTCTCGGCGAGAATTCACGCATGATCGTCACCGGCGATCCGACCCAGATCGACCTGCCGCAAAACACCAAATCCGGTCTGGTCGAGGCGCTCAGGATCCTCGACGGCGTAACCGGCATGGTGACGGTGCGCTTCAACGAAGGCGACGTCGTCAGGCATCCGTTGGTCGCCGAGATCGTCAAGGCCTACGACCGCGACGGCAAGCTGGCCCGGGGCCTCGGCGCCGAAGGCTGATGATGCGGCCTTATGGCTGAGGACAAAAAGTCTGTAGGCGGGGACCTTCCGGTTCCCGTCGACATCGACATAGCGGTCGAAGCGGGCGACTGGCCGGATGAGGTCGCGCTGACGCGGCTGGTCGATCGCGCCGTCGCCGCTGCGTTTGCCGAAACCGGCGCGGCCGGCTATTCCGAGCTCAGCATCGTCTTTTCTGACGATGCCCATACCCGCAGCCTCAATGCCGGTTGGCGCGGCAAGGACAAACCGACCAACGTCTTGTCTTTCCCGGCTTTTCCGCTCGCGAAGGGCGGTCCGCTGCCCCCCATGCTGGGCGACATCGTGCTGGCCGCCGAGACGGTCGCGCGGGAAGCCGCACTGGAAGACAAGCCTGTCGAGAACCATATCATCCATCTCGTCATCCACGGCCTGCTGCATTTGCTGGGCTACGATCACGAGACCGACGCCGAGGCCGAGGAAATGGAAGCCGTCGAACGCGCAGCACTTGCGAGGCTTGCCATTCCCGATCCCTACGCGTAACTAAAAAGATCAAATGACCGGACGACGATGAACGACAAACCAGAGACTGCCGCCCGCCCAGACGCCGGCAGTGCGACCAAGCCATCCGAACAGACGGAAGAGGGCTCTAGTCCGAGTACCACGACCGGCAGCTTCGCCAGCGAGCCATCGCCTGCCGGTCCTTCCCTGTTCGATCGCGTGCTCGGCCTGTTCAGGCAACGCAACGGCACCAGCCTGCGCGAGGAGATCGCCGACGCGCTTGCCGAAACGGCGAGCGATCCCGGATCCTTCTCGCCCGGCGAGCGGGCCATGCTCAACAACATCCTGCGCCTGCGCGAGGTGCGCGTCGAGGACGTCATGGTGCCGCGCGCCGATATCGAGGCGGTCGAGATCACCACGAACCTGGGCGATCTTCTGGGTCTGTTCGAGCAGTCCGGCCATTCCCGCATGCCGGTCTATTCGGAAACGCTCGACGACCCGCGCGGCATGGTCCACATCCGCGACGTGCTCGCTCACATCACCAAGGTCGCCCGCGTCAGGAAGGGCAGGACGACCAGGAAAGCCGCCGCCACCACGCTTCTCGATCTTGCCAAGGTCGATCTCGCGCGCACCATCGGCGACCTGAACCTGATCCGCCCGGTGCTTTTCGTGCCGCCGTCGATGCTCGCCTCCGATCTCATGGGGCGAATGCAGGCGATGCGCACCCAGATGGCGCTGGTCATCGACGAATATGGCGGCACTGATGGTCTGGCCTCGCTTGAGGATATCGTCGAGATGGTGGTCG
The DNA here is from genome assembly GCF_055901575.1 of Mesorhizobium sp. WSM4842. Taxonomy (NCBI): domain Bacteria; kingdom Pseudomonadati; phylum Pseudomonadota; class Alphaproteobacteria; order Hyphomicrobiales; family Phyllobacteriaceae; genus Mesorhizobium; species Mesorhizobium sp. WSM4842. The sequence goes on along the minus strand of NZ_CM148372.1, from coordinate 153,863 downwards.
GCGACATCGAGGACGAGCATGACGAGGACGAGCCGATGATCACCCAGACCGGCGAGGGCGTGTTCGTCGTCGACGGCAAGGCCGAGATCGACGAAGTCACCAAGATGATCGGCGAGGATTTCGCCGCCGGCGAGCATGGCGAATATGTCGACACGATCGGCGGCATGATCTTCAACACGCTTGGCCGTGTTCCGGCCCGCGGCGAAGTGGTGCAGGCTATACCTGGTTTCGAATTCCTTGTGCTCGACGCCGATCCACGCCGCGTCAAGCGCGTGCGCATCGTGGAGACCCAGAAGGGCGAGCGCCGCCGGCGCGCGGTGCGCGCCGAGCAGGCCTGAGAGACGCCGCTCGCCCGATGACGGTCGACGATCCGTTCAAGCACTCAACCTTTGGCTTCGGCATGTTCTACAAGAATCCGCGCGCCGCATTGATCTGGCTTGAAAAGGCTTTCGGATTCGAGCCAAGCATGGTGGTCAGCGACGCTGATGGCAGGCTCGTCCATTCCGAGATGCGGTTCGGTGACGGCTATATCATCGTCGATGCCGAATGGGCCGACCACGTCGCCAGCCCCGCGTCGGTCGCCGGCAAGAACACGCAGTCGGTCTAAGTGCGCCTCAAGGACGGCATTGATGCCCACTGCGATGCTCAATTGGGAAGATGCGCCGATACCGGCCTAGCGCCCGGTTATGCACTCGCCCAGGCGCCTCCGGCAGCGTCGCACCCATCCAACACCACCCCAAATTTATCAAGTATCGCCCGCGCCGTCGGAACCGCTCACACCGGCACTCAGCCCCGGGCGGATGTTCTGGTTATGGTGGAAGACGTTGTCGGGGTCGTACGAGGACTTCACGTCAGCCAGCCGGTCAAAGACGGAGTCGCCGTACGCCTCTCGGACCCGGCCCGGGTCTTCGTCGCCGCCGAGGAAATTGACGTAGACGCCTTCGCGGAAGCGGCCGAGAGCGGCGAGGAACCCCCTCGTCCAGGCCGTCTCTCGGTCGCCGAAGTCCTCGCCGGGCCGCCACGCAGCGTGGACGATGATCGCGTGCGACGCTTGCCGGTTCCCGAACGCCGTCGCGCCCTCGGCCACTCGGCTCACCGCCCCCTTCAGATGGAACATTGCCACATACGACCGTGGCGACGAGCAGGAGAATGCGTGCCCGGCGATCACGTCGATGAGGTCGTCGCGGAGCGCGGGGAGGTGGGTGGCCTTCCAGTAGTAGTTCCAACCGTGGAGGACGGTCGAGTCGAGCGCGCTCTGGAATACCACGTACGGCTTGGGCCCGGCCAGATCGAGGAGGGGAGTCCGAAATGTGCGGAGCGGGCGGAGCGCCTTCTCACCGTCCTCGATCGGCCCGGCGTAGCACGCGCCCACCATCACCACCGGGCGCCAGTGCAGTTCCTCGGGAATGACCGATAGAGGCGGCACGGTGCAGAATTTTACGACCGTGCCGAGCTCGTCGGGAGCGTCGCGGATGAAGTCGCGGTAGAAACGGAGGACCTCCCCGGCGTCGCTCGCGTCCCAGAGGATAGGCCCGGCCAGAACCGTGGGCTCGACGGGGTGGAGGCGGAACTCGAACGAGGTGACCACGCCGAAGTTGCCGCCGCCGCCGCGCAACGCCCAGAACAGGTCGGGGTGCTCGTCCTCGGACGCCCGCAGCCGCTCGCCGTAGGCCGTCACGACGTCGGCGGCGAGGAGGTTGTCGACCGCGAGGCCATGCTTTCGCATCAGCCAGCCGATGCCACCGCCGAGGGTGAGCCCGGCGACTCCGGTATGGCTCACGATTCCGCCGGTGGTGGCCAGGCCGTGCGCCTGCGTCTCGCGGTCGACGTCGCCCCACAGCGCGCCACCCTGCACCCACGCCCTGCGGCCGGCGGGATCGACCCGCACGCCCCGCATCGCCGAGAGGTCGATGACGATACCGTCGTCGCAAACGGCGGTGCCCGCCACGCCGTGACCTCCGCCCCGTATGGCGATCTCCAGATTGTGGTCGCGAGCGAAACGCACGGCCGCGACCACGTCGGCGGTTCCGATGCATCGGGCGATCAGATGCGGGCGCCGGTCAATGGCGCCGTTCCAGATTGCACGGGCGACATCGTAGTCGGCGTGGCTGGCATTGATCAGCCGGCCTCGGAACCCGTCGATTTCCACGACGGTTGGCTGCATGCTCCCGTGGTGGGCTTCTGCGTACGTTGTTGTCGTCATAGGTGTCGTCATCGTGTCCTCCTCACGTCGAGAGAGGCCACATCGGACCACGGCGGGCCGCCGCCGTATAGTCAACAATCTGGACTCCACAATCGGAGGCGGATGCGCAACACTGCTGTTGTGAGGACGTCCGTCATGAGGACATACGGCCAGTACTGCCCCATCGCCCGTGGCGCCGAGATTTTCGCCGAGCGCTGGACGCCGCTGATCATCCGCAACCTGTACCTTGGCTGCGGAAGCTTCAGCGAGATCCTGGAGGGCGCGCCCGGACTCTCCCGTACCCTGCTCTCAGAGCGGCTCAAGCAGCTCGAATGGGTCGGTGTCGTCGAGTCGAATCCCAAGCCAGACGGGCGCGGGCGCCACTACGAGCTCACGTCGGCGGGCCACGACCTCTTCACGGTCTGCCAGTCGCTCGGCGAGTGGGGCGCGCATTGGCTCGAGATCGCCCCCCAGCACCAAGACCCCTTTGTGGCCCTGTGGTCGATGTGCAAGGCGCTCCGCCGGGACCGGCTCCCGGATCGACGCGTCGTCATCCGCTTCGACTTCACCGGCCGCCCACACCGGGAGCGCTATTGGCTACTCATCGAGCTCGGAGACACAGAGATCTGCAAGACTTACCCTGGCTTCGACGAGGACCTCTACATCACGGCGGAAGCCGAAGCTTTCGTCAAATGGCACGCCGGCCAGCTCAGTTGGTCCCAAGCCACCCGCGAGGACCGAATCCAGCTCGACGGGGACCTGTCGCTCGCAAGAGCCTTCCCGACCTGGAACGCCCGCAGCATGTTCGCCCACATCATGCCGGTCTCCCGCACCGTCACGAGTCATGCAGGTTGACATTCCGGATGCGGCCTCCCGATGCGGCACCGCACCGCCGGCGTGTGACGTGAACAAACTCCCATACCTCACATGCTATCCGGAATGGAAAGCCGCCGGATTGCCGATCGTCTGATATTTACATAATTCGAAGCACTGATGCCGAGAGCGGGCGTATTACCAAGGTCCGAAGACATCCAGTGTTTTGCCATTGGCTCGACGATTGCGAATGATAGCAACGGGTCGCGAGCCGAAATTCAATCCGGCACGCAGGCTGAAGCGTGGCCGTTTGGAACGTGGACCGCAGCCTGATAAATCTTCTGCCGTGATTCGAACGACTCGGAAGCATTGATGAAGCGCCTGGCCGGCCGGATAATTCTGCTGTGGGGTTGGCGTCGCGCCCTTGTGGCGTTTCTTGCCGGGGCGCTGGCGGTTCTTGCCCAGGCGCCTTACGATTTCTTCGCCGTCGGTTTCGTTTCGTTTCCGCTGCTGGTCTGGCTTCTCGACGGCGCGACCGGCGAAGCTTCCGATGGTTGGTTCCGGCGTTTGCGGCCGGCTTTCGCCATCGGCTGGTGGTTCGGCTTCGGCTATTTTCTCGCCGGCCTGTGGTGGATCGGCTCGGCACTTCTGGTCGAGGCCGACAGTTTCGCCTGGGCGCTTCCCTTCGCAGTGGTCGGAATTCCGCTGGCGCTCGCTTTTTTCTACGGCTTCGCAACAGCGGTTGCCCGGCTGCTGTGGAGCAACGACATCGGCCGCATCGCTGCTCTTGCCTTCGGCTTCGGCCTGGCCGAATGGCTGCGCGATTTTCTGTTCACCGGGTTCCCGTGGAATGCCGTCGGCTACGCGGCGATGCCGGTGCCCTTGCTTATGCAGAGCGTGTCGGTGACCGGCATGGTCGGCATGAACGCGCTGGCGGTCTTCGTCTTTGCACTGCCGGCCCTGCTTGCGGCGGGCCGGCATGTCCGCCTGGGAGCTGCACTGCTTGCCGTTCTCGTCGCGGCCCATGTCGGCTTCGGCTATGTCAGGCTTGCTGCCAAGGTCGAGCCCGCAACCCGCGCAATCGACGTCCGCATCGTGCAGCCGGCTGTCGACCTCAGCGAGAAGTGGGACGCTTCCGTGCCCGACCGGATCTTCGCCACGCTGATGGGGCTTTCGGCCAAGGCGCCAGAGGCCGGCCCAGGGACTGGCCCAGAGACTGGTCATCACAAGCCGCAATTGATTCTGTGGCCGGAAACCTCCGTGCCGTTTTTTTTCGCCGAACGTCCCGATGCGCTGACCGCGCTGGGAGAGATGCTTGGCGACGGCCAGATGCTGATCGCCGGCGTCGTCCGGGAGGAGGGCGGCTCGGCGGCAGATGCCGACAGGCGGTACTACAATTCGGTGGTGGCGATCGACGACAAAGGTGAAATCGCAGATGCTGTCGACAAGGTTCATCTGGTGCCCTTTGGCGAATATCTGCCGTTTGCCGACCTGCTTGGCCGCTTAGGGCTCAAACAGCTCGTCGCCGGGCCGACGACCTACGCGGCCGGCAATGAGCGGCATCCGATCACGCTGTCCGGTGGCATCCGCATGCTTCCGTTCATTTGCTATGAAGTCATCTTTCCCGATCTGGTGGCGATTGACGCTACGTCAGCTGAGCTTATTGTGAATGTCACGAACGACGCGTGGTTCGGTGACACGCCGGGTCCATACCAGCATTTCAGGCAGGCGCAGGTTCGTGCTGTGGAGAACGGGGTGCCCTTGTTGCGTGCAGCCAATAACGGCATCTCCGCTGTCGTCGATCCGCGCGGGCGCATCCTCGATGCACTGGCGATCGACGCACGCGGAGCCGTCGATGTCCATGTTCCGATTTCCAATCAAGCCATCGTTTCTTCCAGCCAAAGACGCATTAACGGACTGCTGATCTTGTTGCTGTTTGCCCTGGCCGCTTTCACATTGAATGTAAGGCAAAAGCTACGGGCGAATTGACAGTCGACACATTAGAAACTCATACTGTAACGGCCTGAAATTTCTCGAAGTCGGTACGTCGTTGTGTTGGGGCACTGGCCGCCGGCTTCGTTTGGGCAGAAAAACACAAAAAGCCGGAAAAATTCGGCGAGGAAAAAATGGCAGAAGAAAACAAGAAGAAGCCGAATCCTATCGACATCCATGTCGGAAGTCGCATCAGGCTTCGTCGCAATATGTTGGGAATGAGTCAGGAGAAGCTGGGCGAGAACCTCGGCATAACGTTTCAGCAGATACAGAAATACGAAAAGGGGACCAATCGCGTTGGCGCCAGCCGGTTGCAGGCAATCGCCTCGATACTCGGCGTTCCCGTCGCTTTCTTTTTCGAGGACGCGCCGGGCCAGGAGACCGTGGGCAACCGCGGATTTGCCGAGGATGCATCAATGGCTTTTGCCGTCGAATTCTGCGGCACTCCTGAAGGTCTTCAACTCAATCGTGCCTTCGTCAAGATCGGCGACGTGAAGATACGCCGCAAGATCATCGAGCTTGTGAAAGCCCTTTCCACCGACGAAGTCGATTGATTTGGGCCGACTGAGGCGGCCTTTGAAAAGCCGGAAATGGCGAGGCCGTCATAGCAGGGCAGGCAAATTCTCGCGAGCTCGCGCATCGTGGAATTTACATCCCATAGGCATGCCGGAGAGCGGATCGATTTTGCTCGACGCCCATGCTCAAAGTCTTTTTCATCAACGTGTTGAAGCTAAGCACGGGTTTGGAGCTGGGCACGCTGGCGGCATCCTGCCGCCGGTCACAGCCGGTCGCAGTTGGTATAAGATAATAGCGCGATTTTTACACCAGAATGACCGCACCGCTTGACGAGCGCCGCCCGGCACAGCTAACACGTGGCGCGCCAATCGGCAGCGTGCCGATATTTTTTTCAAGAGGGGACACCCGTGACGCGGCAAAACTATCTATTCACCTCGGAATCCGTTGCCGAGGGTCATCCCGACAAGGTTTGTGATCGTATCTCCGACGAGATCGTCGATCTGGTCTATCGCGAGGCCAGAAAGACCGGCATGGACCCTTGGAAGGTCCGCGTCGCCTGCGAAACGTTGGCAACCACGAATCGCGTCGTCATCGCCGGCGAGGTGCGCGTCCCCGAGACGCTGCTCAAGAAAGACAAGGCCGGCAACATCCTGATGGATGCCGCCGGTCATCCGCTCGTCAATCCAGCGAAATTCAAGTCGGCCGCCCGCAAGGCGATCCGCGAAATCGGCTATGAACAGGCCGGTTTCCACTGGAAGACGGCAAAGATCGAGGTTCTGCTGCACGGCCAGTCGCCGGATATCGGCCAGGGCGTCGACAATGCCTCCGACCGGCAAGGCGAGGAAGGGGCCGGCGACCAGGGCATCATGTTCGGCTATGCCTGCCGCGAGACGCCGGATCTGATGCCGGCACCAATCTACTACAGCCACAAGATCCTCGAATTGCTGGCCGCCGCGCGCCATGAGGGCAACGGCGATGCCGGCCGGCTCGGGCCGGACGCCAAGAGCCAGGTCACCGTCCGCTATGTCGACGGCAAGGCGGCGGAAGTGACGCAAATCGTGCTGTCCACCCAGCATCTCGACGCCAGCTGGGATTCGAAGAAGGTCCGCAACGTCGTCGAACCCTATATCCGCGAGGCGCTGGGCGAGTTGAAGATCGCCGACAGCTGCAACTGGTACATCAACCCGACGGGCAAATTCGTCATCGGCGGGCCAGACGGCGACGCCGGCCTGACCGGGCGCAAGATCATCGTCGACACTTACGGCGGTGCTGCACCCCATGGCGGCGGTGCTTTTTCCGGCAAGGACACCACCAAGGTCGACCGTTCCGCAGCCTATGCGGCACGCTACCTCGCCAAGAACGTGGTGGCCGCCAAGCTCGCCGATCGCTGCACCATTCAGCTTTCCTATGCCATTGGCGTCGCCCAGCCGCTGTCGGTCTATGTCGACCTGCACGGCACCGGCAAGGTCGATGAGGCAAAGCTCGAGCAGGCGCTGCGCACCGTGATGGACCTGTCGCCGTCCGGCATCCGCCGTCACCTCGATCTCAACAAGCCGATTTACGCCAAGACGTCGTCTTATGGCCATTTCGGCCGCAAGGCCGGCCGCGACGGGTCCTTCTCCTGGGAAAAGACCGACCTCGCCAAGGCGCTCAAGGATGCACTCGCCGAAGCGCCCGCCGAAGCAGTCGCGGCCTAGCCGCGGCGTCCATGGATCCGAAAGACCGGCCAAGCCGTGCGACCGAAGCATTTTTCGGTCGCCGGCGCGGCAAGACCATCCGTCCGCAGCAGGCAGCGGCACTGGAAAGCGGCTTCAGCACCTACCGGCTCGATCTGACGGCTGGACCGCCGGCCGAATTGCGCAGCCTGTTCGAAGCCGATGTCCGCGCCATTCATCTCGAAATTGGTTTCGGCGGCGGCGAGCACCTGCTGCATCGGGCGACGGCGGCTCCTGAGACCGGTTTTGTCGGCGTCGAGCCTTTCGTCAACGGCATGGCCAAGCTGATGATGGCGGTCAGGGAACGGCCGCTTGCCAATCTTCGGGTCTATGACGACGACGCCACACGCCTGCTCGACTGGCTCCCGCAAGCCTCGCTCGACGGCATCGACCTGCTCTATCCCGATCCCTGGCCGAAGAAGAAACACTGGAAGCGCCGCTTCGTCAGTCCGGTCAATCTCGACCGTTTCGCGCGCGTGCTGAAGTCAGGCGGAAAATTCCGCTTTGCGTCCGATATCGACAGCTATGTGAACTGGACGCTGCTGCACTGCCGGGCACATGATGCGTTTGCGTGGCAGGCTGAAGAGGCAGCCGACTGGCAGCGGCCCTATGAGGGTTGGCCGGGTACCCGCTACGAGGCCAAGGCCATTCGCGAAGGCCGGCGGCCGGCCTATCTCACCTTCGTCCGAAGATAGGCATATTTCGTTAAGCATCGCGCATCGCGCGCTTTGCCTTCGACGAGGACCAAAGATGTCCTCGCCCTGCGGTCGCCGGTCTTAGAAGCGGCCGATCTTGTGGAAGGCGGCCGGATCCATGCCGAGATTGCGCAGATCGTGCGCGCGCGGCTTGCGGCCGGCTTCGACGGCGTGCGAAGCGGCGACGGCGCTGCCGAACACGGTGAAGAAATCGCCGATGGCCGAGAAAACCTTGCGGTTGGTCATGATTATGCCCTTTCGCCTGCTGCTATGCGTGATTGGATTTGTGCAGCGCAACATAGATAGGCGCGTATTGCCTGATATCACAGGGACGTCGCCGCATGGCGGCCATGCGCCCTGTGCAAGGCTGCCGCCGCCGGCAGTTTCGCCCGGCCCTGCATACGGACTTGAAACGACGGCCGCGATCGTCTATATCAAGCTCAAATTCTTGGTCGGTATGGCGAAGAGTGGGTCCACCCGGTCCCGCTCTTTTTTGTTACCTTCCGACCGCCAATGAAGCCACAGGAATCGAATGACGGCAACGGCAACCGACGGCGACGACCGCATCATCCGCGAAAGCGGCATCGATGCGCGCATCGCGCTGATCGTGCAGCCGGTGCTGCGTGCCATCGGCTTCCGCCTTGTCAGGGTGCATCTGACGGGCCAGAACGGGCTGACGCTGCAGATCATGGCCGAGCGCGAGGACGGCACCATGACCGTCGAGGATTGCGAAGAGGTCAGCCGGGCGGTGTCGCCTGCGCTCGATGTCGATGATCCGATCGAAAAGGCATATCATCTCGAAGTGTCGTCGCCGGGTATCGACCGGCCGCTGGTCCGTAAGTCGGATTTCGCGACCTGGACGGGTCATCTGGTGAAGATGGAAACCTCGGTCCTTGTCGCCGACCGCAAGCGCTTCAAGGGCAAGATCGCCGAGAGCGACGCGGACGGCGTGCTGATCGAGCGCGACAAGGCGGCCTATGGCGAACAGCCGACGGTGCGTGTGCCCTACGATGCGATTGCCGAAGCACGGCTGATCCTGACCGACGACCTTATCCGCGACGCACTGTCGAAGGACAACAGGGCGCGCAAGGAAGCTAAGAAGCGCCGCGGCGAACCCGAAGACGCGCCAGAGGGCGTAGAAGCGGGCGCGGAAGATGAAACCGAACAGGAAATGTGATTGGGCTGCCGGGCGCAAGGCTCGGCAACAAGCTCGGGAGAAAAACGATGGTTGTAAGCGCCAACAGACTTGAACTGCTGCAGATCGCCGATGCGGTCGCGCGTGAAAAGTCGATCGACAAGTCGATCGTCATCGCCGCCATGGCCGATGCGATCCAGAAGGCGGCGCGCTCGCGCTATGGCCAGGAAACCAACATCCGTGCCGACATCAATCCGAATACCGGCGAGATGAAGCTGCAGCGGCTGATGGAGGTGGTCGAGAAGGTCGACGACTATGCGACGCAGATCGCCATTTCCTCGGCGCGCGAGCGCAATCCCGACGCCCAGCTCGGCGACTTCATTGCCGAACAGCTGCCGCCGATGGATTTCGGCCGCATCGCCGCCCAGTCGGCCAAGCAGGTCATCGTGCAGAAGGTGCGCGAGGCCGAGCGTGATCGCCAATATGACGAGTACAAGGACCGCATCGGCGAGATCGTCAACGGCACCGTCAAGCGCGTTGAATACGGCAATGTCATCGTCGATCTCGGCCGCGGCGAGGCGATCATCCGCCGCGACGAGCTGATCCCGCGCGAAAACTACAAATATGGCGATCGCGTCCGCGCCTATGTCTATGACGTGCGCCGCGAGCAGCGCGGTCCACAGATATTCCTGTCGCGCACCCATCCGCAGTTCATGGCGAAGCTGTTCACCATGGAAGTGCCGGAAATCTACGACGGCATCATCGAGATCAAGTCGGTCGCCCGCGATCCGGGTTCGCGCGCCAAGATCGCCGTCATCTCGCGTGACAGTTCCATCGATCCGGTCGGCGCCTGCGTCGGCATGCGCGGCAGCCGCGTTCAGGCAGTGGTCGGCGAATTGCAGGGCGAGAAGATCGACATCATTCCGTGGTCGCCTTCGGCCGCTTCCTTCATCGTCAACGCGCTGCAGCCGGCGGAAGTCGCCAAGGTCGTGCTCGACGAGGACGCCGAACGCATCGAGGTCGTGGTGCCGGACGACCAGCTGTCGCTGGCCATCGGCCGCCGCGGCCAGAACGTCCGGCTCGCCTCGCAGCTCACCGGCTGGGATATCGACATCCTGACCGAGCAGGAAGAGAGCGAGCGCCGCCAGAAGGAGTTCGTCGAACGCTCGGCTCTGTTCATGGATGCGCTCAACGTCGACGAGATGGTCGGCCAGGTGCTCGCCTCCGAAGGCTTCACCAGCGTCGAGGAAGTCGCCTATGTCGATGCTGACGAGATCGCGTCGATCGACGGCTTCGACGAGGACACCGCCTCGGAAATCCAGGCCCGCGCCCGCGAGTATCTGGAGAAGATCGAAGCCGAGCATGACGAGAAGCGCAAGGCGCTGGGCGTCAAGGACGAGCTGCGTGAGATTCCCGGCGTGACCACCGCCATGATGGTGACACTCGGCGAGGACGGCGTGAAGACGATCGAGGATTTCGCCGGCTATGCGGCCGATGACCTGACCGGCTGGAAGGAACGCAAGGACGGCGAGACGAAGGTGTTCCCCGGCGTGCTCGCCAGTCACGGCGTGTCGCGTGCCGATGCCGAGCAGATGGTTCTGGCCGCCCGCCTCAAGGCCGGCTGGATCACCGAAGACGAGCTTGCAGCCGAAGACGTGACGGCTGACGAAGCCGTTGGTGCGTGAGGTGAAACCGCATCGCACACAACCCGCCCTTGGACGAGATGAACGATCGCACTTGCATCGTCACGCGCAGACAAGCCGAACCGGATGAACTGATCCGTTTCGTCGTCGGCCCGGATTCGGCCGTCGTTCCGGATATCAAGAAAAACCTGCCCGGCCGCGGTTGCTGGGTGACCGCCGACCGCCTACATATCGACAAGGCGGCAGCGAAGAACCTGTTCGCTCGCGCCTTCAAGGCGCAGGTGACCGTGCCGACAGATCTCGGCGGCATGGTCGACGGGCTGCTTTCCAGATCCGCTCTGGGCATGCTCGGTCTTGCCCGCAAGGCAGGCGCGATCGCGCTCGGCGCCACCAAGGTCGAGAGCGCGGTGCGTGGTGGGCTGGCGCTTTTCGTGTTGCATGCGACCGAGGCGTCAGATGACGGCGTCCGCAAGATCAGCCAGGCGCGACGGGCAACCGTCCGCCTTGGCGGCCCCGCCATCCCTGCCTACAAACTTTTCTCCGAGGCCGAGTTGAGCTTGGCATTGGGGGGTACAAATGTGATACATGCTGCCGTTCTCGCGGGAGACGCGGGCAGGGCGGTCCAGAAGCGCATGGTTGCGCTCGACCGATATCGGGGCGGTTCCCCGGACGATCTGGCAATGCTTGCGGCCGTTGCTGACGAAGATGATGCCGCAGAGGATATGGAATGAACGATACGAAATCGGGCGACGACAAGACGTTGAGTGTTACGCCGAAGAAGACTTTGACGCTGAAGCGCCCCGGTACGGAACAGGGCACCGTGCGCCAGAGCTTCTCGCATGGCCGCACCAAGGCGGTCGTGGTCGAGACCAAGAAGCGCAAGTTCTCGCTGCCCGGTGACAAGCCGGAGCCGGCCGCTGCCCCGTCCGTCTTCACGCCGAAGCCGCCGGTCGTGGCAGCGCCCGTTGTGCAGGAGGCGCCCAAGGCGCCGCCGCCTCTGCCGCCGGTCGAACGCGGCGGCATGGTGCTGAACGAATTGTCGCGCAACGAGATGGAGGCGCGCCGCCGGGCCCTTGAGGGCTCGAAGGTGCGCGACGTCGAGGATCGCCAGCGCGCCATCGACGAGGCCAAGCGCCGCGCCGAGGATGAAGAGCGCCGCCGTCGCGAGCGCGAGGAATCCGCGCGCCGCCAGGCCGAGGAAGAAGCCCGGCTGCAGGCCGAAGCGGAGTCCCGCCGGCGTGCCGAGGAAGAGGCGCGCCGCCGCGCGCCGCTGGCTGCCGAACTGGCGACGGTCGACGACGAGGACGTCAAGCCGAAGCGCACCGGCGCCGGAGCGCCGGTGCGCCGTCCGGTCACGCCCGAAGTGGCGCGTCCGGCCAAGCCGACCAAGGGCGAAGAAGATCGCCGCCGCGGCAAGCTGACGCTGAATGCCGCACTTTCCGATGAGGATGCGCGAGCGCGTTCGCTGTCGTCGATGCGTCGGCGCCAGGAGAAATTCAAGCGCGCGCTGCATAATGAACCGCGCGAGAAAGTCATGCGCGAAGTGATACTGCCCGAAACCATCACCATCCAGGAGCTGGCGCAGCGCATGTCCGAACGCGCCGTCGATGTGGTCAAGTTCTTCATGAAACAGGGCCAGATCCTGAAGCCAGGCGACGTCATCGACGCCGACACGGCCGAGCTGGTCGCCACCGAATTCGGCCACACGGTTCGCCGCGTCGCCGAGTCCGACATCGAGGAAGGCCTGTTCAACATCGCCGATCGTCCCGAAGATCTCGAGCCGCGTCCGCCGGTGGTGACCATCATGGGCCATGTCGATCACGGCAAGACGTCGCTGCTCGATGCCATCCGCAATGCCAATGTCGTGTCCGGCGAGGCCGGCGGCATCACCCAGCATATCGGCGCCTATCAGGTCGAGAAGAACGGTCATAAGATCACCTTCATCGACACGCCCGGCCACGCCGCCTTCACGGCGATGCGCGCCCGCGGCGCCCAGGCGACCGACATCGCCATCCTCGTGGTGGCGGCCGACGACAGCGTGATGCCGCAGACGATCGAATCGATCAGCCATGCCAAGGCGGCCGGCGTTCCGATCATTGTGGCGATCAACAAGATCGACAAGCATGATGCCGACCCGCAGAAGGTGCGTTCGGAACTGCTGCGCCACGAAGTCTTCGTCGAATCGATGGGCGGCGAGGTGCTGGACGTCGAAGTGTCGGCGACCAAGGGTACCAATCTCGACAAGCTGCTCGAAGCGATCCTGCTGCAGGCCGAAATCCTCGACCTGAAGGCCAATCCGGACCGCACCGCCGAGGGCGTCGTCATCGAAGCCCAGCTCGACAAGGGCCGCGGCCCCGTCGCCACCGTGCTGGTCCAGACCGGCACCCTGATGCCTGGCGATATCCTCGTTGCCGGCAACGAATGGGGCCGGGTGCGCGCGCTGGTCAACGACCGCGGCGGGCAGATCAAGGAAGCGCCGCCGGCGATGCCGGTCGAGGTGCTCGGTCTGCAGGGAACCCCACAGGCCGGCGACCGCTTCGCCGTGGTCAACAACGAAGCCCGCGCCCGCGAGATCACCGAATACCGCCAGCGTCTGGCGCGTGAGAAGGCGGTGGCCAAGCATGCCGGCCAGCGTGGCTCGCTCGAACAGATGATGTCGCAACTGCAGACGAGCGGGCTGAAGGAATTCCCGCTGGTCATCAAGGGCGACGTGCAGGGCTCGATCGAGGCGATCAGCGCGGCCCTGGACAAGCTCGGCACCGACGAGGTGCGTGCGCGCATCGTCCATGCGGGCGCCGGCGGCATCACCGAAAGCGATGTGTCGCTGGCGGAAACCTCGGGTGCCGCGATCATCGGCTTCAACGTCCGCGCCAATGTGCAGGCGCGTGCTGCTGCCGCGGCGGCAGGCATCGAGATCCGCTACTACTCGATCATCTACAACCTCGTGGATGACGTGAAGGCGGCGCTCTCCGGCCTGCTTTCGCCGGAGCGTCGCGAGACCTTCATCGGCAATGCGGAGATCCTCGAGATCTTCGACATCACCAAGGTCGGCAAGATCGCCGGCTGCCGTGTCACCGAAGGCAAGGTCGAGCGCGGTGCGGGCGTTCGCCTGATCCGCGACAACGTCGTCATCCACGAAGGCACGCTGAAGACCCTGAAGCGCTTCAAGGACGAAGTCGCGGAAGTCCCGGGCGGCCAGGAATGCGGCATGGCCTTCCAGAACTACGAAGACATGCGCGTCGGCGACGTCATCGAGTGCTTCCGCGTCGAGATGGTGACCAGGACGCTCTGAGTTTCGAGCAACTTGAGTTCGAGCATCTACTGAGACCGGGCGGTGGTCGAAAGGCTGCCGCCCAAAGCATATGAGACATGCGGCGCGGTCCCATCCCGTGCCTCACGATTTCAGGATAGAGAAAAATGCCCCGTTCAACCACGTCAGGTCCATCCCAGCGCATGCTTCGCGTCGGCGAGCAGGTGCGCCATGCGCTGTCGGAAACCTTGCAACGCGGCGAGATCATCGATCCGCTGGTCGAGAACGCCGTGGTTTCGGTCTCGGAGGTGCGCATGTCGCCCGATCTGAAGATCGCCACCGCCTTCGTCTCGCCGCTCGGCGCTGGCGATGCCGATGCGGTGGTCGAAGCGCTCAACAAGCATGCGAAATTCATCCGCGGCCGCGTTTCCGGCGCGCTCCGGCAGATGAAGTACATGCCGGAATTCCGCTTCCGGCTCGACACCAGCTACGACAATTTCCAGAAGATCAACGAATTGTTGCACTCGCCCGAAGTGGCGCGCGATCTCGGCCCCGGCGACCAGAATAAACACAACGACAAGGACGAAGAATAGTGGCGCGTCGCGGCAAGAAGAAGGGCCGGCCGATCTCCGGCTGGCTGGTGCTGGACAAGCCCGTCGGCATGGGCTCGACCGAAGCCGTCTCCAAGATCAAATGGTTGTTCCAGGCGGAAAAGGCCGGCCATGCTGGCACGCTCGACCCGCTCGCTTCCGGCATGCTGCCGATTGCGCTCGGCGAAGCGACCAAGACCGTGCCCTATGTCCAGGATGGCGCCAAGGTCTACCGCTTCACGGTTGCCTGGGGTGAGGAGCGTTCGACCGATGACCTCGAAGGGCCGGTGACGAAAAGCTCCGACCAGCGTCCGGCAGAAGCCGATGTGCTTTTGCTGATGCCGAAATACACCGGCATCATCATGCAGACACCGCCGCAATTTTCGGCCATCAAGATCGCAGGCGAGCGCGCCTATGACCTTGCCCGCGACGGCGCGACGGTCGACATCCCGGCGCGGGAGGTCGAGATCGGCCGTCTCGACCTGATTGAGCACAGTGCGGATCGCACCATTTTCGAGGTCGAATGCGGTAAGGGCACCTATGTGCGCTCGCTGGCCCGCGACATGGGCCGCGACCTCGGCTGTTTCGGTCATATCGCCGAACTGCGCCGGATCGAGGTCGAGCCGTTCACGCAGGAAGACTTCGTCACCATCGCCGAGCTGGAAGCCGCTCGATTCGGCGAACAGGGCGATGAACGTTCGGATTCAGCGGACACGGTGCCGGTCGATTTCGACGCCATCGATGCGCTTCTGGTCGACACATCGGCCGCGCTCGACTGCCTGCCGCAAATCGCGATCAGCGACGACGCTGCAACAAAAATCCGCCTCGGCAATCCGGTCATCATCCGTGGCCGCGACGCGCCGGTGGAAGCCGAGGAAGCCTGCGCTACGGCGCGCGGCAAGCTGGTCGCCATCGGCGCCGTCGAACAAGGCATGTTCAAGCCGAAGCGGGTCTTTGCCGGGTGAGTCCCGTCGTCTAATCTCGATCAGACGTAACATCCGAGGGGCACATGGCAAAGGCCGAGACGATCAAGAAGCGGGCGCCGGTGACAGCGCGGCGGCCGCCGGTCGGCGCATCACCGGGCACGCTGATCGCCGACCCCGCGGCGCGGCGCAGCGAACTGCGACTGACGCTGATGTCGCCCGACAAATTCGAGACAATCGAAAATGCCAGCATCGACGACGTCAACGCTCATTGCGACACATGGCCGGTCATTTGGCTCGATTGTACCGGTCTCGCCAACATCCCGCTGATCGAGGAGATCGGCCGGATTTTCAGCCTGCATCCGCTGGCGCTGGAAGACGTCGTCAACACCGGCCAGCGGCCGAAGGTGGATTTCTTCGAGGACCATGCCTTCGTCGTCGTCAGGATGATCGACGATGTCACCGCGCATCGTTACGAGCAGATCGCGGTCTTCTTCGGCAGAAACTTCGTCGTCACCTTCCAGGAGCGCGAAGGCGATCCGTTCGATCCCGTGCGCAAGCGCATCGAAAGCTCAATGCCCAACCGGCTGCGCGCACGCGGCGCTGACTACCTCGCCTATGCGGTGATCGACGCCATCGTCGACAGCTATTTCCCGCCGATCGAGACTGCCGGCGAATTGGTCGACAGCATCGAGGATCAGATGCTGCGCGCGGCGGACAAGCACCAGATGCGGCGGCTTCACGAGTTGCGGCGCGACGCCAATGTGCTGAAGGGGGTGCTTTGGCCGATGCGCGATGCGCTGGCGACGCTGATCCGCAACGACGTGCCCTATGTGAAGCCCGAGACCAAGATCTTCCTCAACGACACGCTCGATCACTCGCTTCGGCTCATCGAACTGGTCGAAACCCAGCGCGACATGCTGACCGGTCTGATCGAGATGCATCTGTCGCTGAGCCAGGCGCGCACCAGCGATGTCATCAGCTATCTGACGATCGTCTCGGTGATCTTCATCCCGCTCACCTTTCTCGCTGGCGTGTGGGGCATGAACTTCGATCCCGAAACCTCGCCATGGAACATGCCGGAGCTGAAGGCCCAATACGGATATCCGGCGGCGCTCGTGTTCATGGCCGTTGTCGCGCTCGGGCTTGTTGCCTTCTTCAGATGGAAGAAATGGCTTTAGCCGAAGGGAAATCTTCGTTTGTGCAGGAAAAAGCCGGCTTGTGAATTGGGCTGGTGTTTTTGCCTGAATTGCACTATATGCGCCGCAGCATCGTGCAATGACACGTTGCTTGTACCGGCCCCTGCTGGACGACATCCCGGCCGAGGGCGTCCCGTTTCCTCAAACAGATAAGGAAAAACACGATGTCGATTACTGCCGAGCGCAAGAAGGAATTGATGGGTGAATTCGCAACCGCCAAGGGCGATACCGGGTCCCCGGAAGTCCAGGTGGCCATCCTTTCCGAGCGCATCAAGAACCTGACCGACCATTTCAAGGACCACAAGAAGGATAACCATTCCCGCCGTGGTCTGCTCGCTCTCGTCTCCCAGCGCCGCAGCCTGCTTGATTATCTCAAGCGCAAGGATGACGCGCGCTATCAGACGCTGATCGAGAAGCTCGGTCTGCGCCGTTGACGAATTGACCGGCGGGTTCTTTCGAGGGCCCGCCGGTCGCGCATTGGAGCAGGTCCATTGCTCTAATGAAGGAAGTAGAGCGCCGCGCATCGATCTGGACGCGCACATTAGGACGCTCTGAAACTTTGAATTTGCGCAAGGCATTTTCCGAGAGCCGCGGTTTTCGGGGTCATGCGCAAGGCCAGTCGGATCGATTGGCCAGACCCGGTTTCGAGATAGCACAGGGCCATTCGAAACCGCCCATGGACGGTCATGGGGCAGGATTGCAGGACGCTCGCCCGGCACCGCGCCGGATTTACCCGAGCTTCCCGTTGTCTTGCCCGTGGCTGCCCGAGAAACGAAGCCAAGGGAAAGGGGCACTCGCGCACGGTGAAACGGCGCGGCCCTTTCCGCATATGAAGGACAAGACATGTTCAATCACCACAAAGTGGAAATCGAATGGGGCGGCCGTCCGCTCATCCTCGAAACCGGCAAGATTGCGCGCCAGGCTGACGGCGCGGTGCTTGCCACCTACGGCGAAACCAAGGTTCTCGCCACCGTCGTTTCGATGAAGGAACCGAAGCCCGGCCTCGATTTCTTCCCGCTGACCGTCAACTATCAGGAAAAGACCTATGCCGCCGGCAAGATCCCGGGCGGCTATTTCAAGCGCGAAGGTCGTCCGAGCGAAAAGGAAACGCTGGTTTCCCGCCTTATCGACCGTCCGATCCGCCCGCTCTTCGCTGACGGTTACAAGAACGACACGCAGATCGTTGTCACCGTCGTCCAGCATGATCTCGAAAACGACCCGGACATCCTGTCGATCGTCGCCACCTCGGCGGCCTTGACGCTGTCCGGCGTTCCTTTCATGGGTCCGATCGGCGGCGCCCGCGTCGGTTACATCAACGGCGAATATGTGCTCAATCCGCATGTCGACGAGATGCAGGAATCCAAGCTTGACCTGATCGTCGCCGGCACCTCCGACGCCGTGCTGATGGTCGAGTCCGAAGCCAAGGAACTCGGCGAGGACCTGATGCTCGGCGCCGTTATGTTCGGCCATCGCGGCTTCCAGCCGGTGATCGACGCGATCATCAAGCTGGCCGAGGTCGCCGCCAAGGATCCGCGCGATTTCACCGCGCCGGACTATTCGGCGCTTGAAGCGGAGATGCTGAAGATCGTCGAAGGCGAGCTTCGCGATGCCTACAAGATCACCGACAAGCAGAAGCGCTATGCCGCCGTCGACGCCGTAAAGGCGAAGGTCAAGGCTGCGTTCGCACCCGCCGAAGGCGAGGAAGCAAAATACACGTCCGAACAGATCGGCACCGTGTTCAAGGAGCTCCAGGCCAAGGTCGTGCGCTGGAACATCCTCGACACCGGTTCGCGCATCGACGGCCGCGATCTGAAGACGGTCCGCAAGATCGTCTCCGAAGTCGGCGTCCTGCCGCGTACCCACGGCTCGGCGCTGTTCACCCGCGGCGAGACCCAGGCGCTAGTCGTCGCCACGCTCGGCACCGGCGAGGACGAGCAGTATGTCGATTCGCTGACCGGCATGTACAAGGAGAAGTTCCTCCTTCACTACAACTTCCCTCCCTATTCGGTCGGCGAAACCGGTCGCATGGGTTCGCCCGGCCGCCGCGAAATCGGTCACGGCAAGCTGGCCTGGCGCGCGATCCGCCCGATGCTGCCGACATCAGACCAGTTCCCCTACACGCTGCGCGTCGTCTCGGAGATCACCGAGTCCAACGGTTCGTCGTCGATGGCCACCGTCTGCGGCACCTCGCTGGCGCTGATGGATGCCGGCGTTCCGCTGGCCAAGCCGGTCGCCGGCATTGCCATGGGTCTCATTAAGGAAGGCGAGCGCTTCGCGGTGCTCTCCGACATTCTCGGCGACGAGGATCATCTCGGCGACATGGACTTCAAGGTTGCCGGCACCGCCAACGGCATCACCTCGCTGCAGATGGACATCAAGATCGAGGGCATCACCGAGGAGATCATGAAGATCGCGCTGGACCAGGCCAAGGACGGCCGCCAGCATATCCTCGGTGAAATGGGCCATGCGCTGTCCGGCGCGCGTGCCGAACTCGGCGAATTCGCGCCGCGCATCGAGGTCATGCACATCCCGACCGACAAGATCCGCGACGTGATCGGCTCGGGCGGCAAGGTCATCCGCGAGATCGTCGAAAAGACCGGCGCCAAGATCAACATCGAGGACGACGGCACGGTCAAGATCGCTTCGTCCAATGCCAAGGAGATCGAGGCGGCGAAGAAGTGGATCCACACCATCGTCGCCGAGCCGGAAGTCGGCGAAATCTACGAGGGCACGGTCGTCAAGACCGCCGACTTCGGCGCTTTCGTCAACTTCTTCGGTCCGCGTGACGGCCTCGTCCACATCTCGCAGCTCGCTACCGATCGCGTCGCCAAGACCTCCGACGTCGTCAAGGAAGGCGACAAGGTCTGGGTCAAGCTGATGGGCTTCGACGAACGCGGCAAGGTCCGCCTGTCGATGAAGGTCGTCGACCAGGCCACGGGCAAGGAAATCGTCCGCGACAAGAAGGCCGAAGGCGAAGAAGACGCCGCCTGAGCGATTTAGAGCGACGTGCGTCCAAAATGGACGCACATAGTACGCTCTAAGGCTTTGAATGTTCGCATCGTGCTTTCCGAAATCGATTCCGATTCGGGCCGATGCGAAGCGATACAATCGAAACGGGCGCGCCGACAGGTCGCGCCCGTTTTCATTTTCTAGACAAGCCAGCTGCATTTCGAGATCGAAGAATGTCCGCCGAGCCGCTGAAGACACTGTTCCATCCGTTCGAGGCCGAGGCTGTCTCCCTGCCGCGTAAGGGCGAGCGTGTCCTCTTTCTCGGCGCTGAACCGGGTTTCCCCCTGCCCGCAGGCTTCGATGCGGCACTGCATCTGGTGCAAGGCTTCCGCCCGCATTTTCGCACGCTGCAGGGGTCGGGCTTCACGGTCACGCCGCGGCTGGAAGGCGAAGGTTTCGATGCGGCCCTGGTGCTTGCCGGCCGTCATCGCGGGCGAAACGAATTGCGCATCGCTGAGGCGATTGAGCGTGTGAGGCCGGGCCGATCGATTATCGTCGCCGGCGCCAAGGACGATGGTATTGCCAGCCTGCGCAAGCGCATCGGCGAGCTTGTGCCGCTCGACGGCCATTTGCCGAAACATCACGGCATCGCTTTCTGGTTCCATCGACCTGCCGATGCTGCGGTCGCGGCAGCGCTTCGCGCCGCCAATCCAACCCTTCTGCTCGAGGCCCGGTTCCGCACCGCGCCAGGCATGTTCTCTTTCGACAAGATCGATACAGGTTCGAAATTGCTGGTCGACAATCTGCCCGGGGACCTGCGTGGCAGCGTTGCCGATTTCTGTGCCGGCTGGGGCTATGTGGCGGCCGAGGTCGCCGCCTGCTCACCTGGCATATCGGCGCTCGATCTCTACGAGGCCGAGTTCGATGCGCTGGAGGCGGCGAAAGGCAATATCGGCAATACAGCGGCGGAACCAGGTTTCTTCTGGATCGATCTTTTGAGCGAGCCGGTCGAGCGGCGCTATGACGCCATCGTCATGAACCCGCCCTTCCATCGCAGCCGGGCGGCCGAGCCGGAGATCGGTGCCGGCATGATCCGCGCCGCGGCAAAGGCGCTGAAGCCGGGTGGGCGGCTGTTCATGGTGGCGAACCGTCAGCTTCCCTACGAGCCGGTGCTGGCGGCCGCCTTCTCCAGCCATGCCGAGATCGCCCGCGACGGCATGTTCAAGGTTCTCGCGGCGCGCCGCTGAGGCGGCGCTCACGGGGATCAAGGCAACTTCTAAAGGCCGAAATTACTCTCGTCCGTTGTCGGTCCGTTTCAACTCGTCGAGCGTCGGCATCGAGACGATGTGGTAGCCGGAATCGACATAGTGGATTTCGCCGGTGACGCCTGACGACAGGTCGGACAGGAGGTAGAGCGCGGAACCACCGACTTCGTCGATGGTCACCGTACGGCGCAGCGGCGAGTTGCGCTGCTGGTAGGAAAACATGTGGCGTGCATCGGAAATCCCGGCGCCCGCCAATGTCCGCACCGGACCGGCCGATATGCCATTGACCCTAATGCCGCGCGGGCCGTAGTCGTTGGCGAGATAGCGGACGCTGGCTTCCAGACCGGCCTTGGCGACGCCCATGACGTTGTAGTTCGGCATGACACGGACGGAACCGGCATAGGTCAGCGTGATCATCGAGCCGCTGCCCTTCATCAGCGCGGCGGCATGACGGGCGACCTCGGTGAAGGAGTAGCAGGAGATGACCATGGTGCGGACGAAATTGTCGCGGCTGGTGTCGGCGTAAAGGCCCTTCAGCTCGTTCTTGTCGGAAAAGCCGATGGCGTGGACGACGAAGTCCAGCCCTCCCCAGGCCTCGCCCAAGGTCTCGAAGGTAGCGGCAACCGATGCGCTGTCCTCGACGTCGCAAGGCACGACCAGCGAGGAGCCGAGTTTGTCGGCAAGCGGCTTGACCCGGCGCCCAAAGGCTTCGCCCTGATAGGTGAAGGCGAGTTCTGCCCCATGTTCGGACAGTTTTCGGGCGATGCCCCAGGCGATCGAATGGTCGTTGGCGACACCCATGACAAGCCCACGCTTGCCTTTCATCAATCCGTCCATGGTCGGCAATCCTTATGCGGAATAGCGCTGGAAAATCAGCGTTGCGTTGGTGCCGCCGAAACCGAACGAGTTGGACAAAACGGTGTCGATCCTGGCATCGTCGATGCGCTCTCGCACGATGGGCATGCCCTCGAATTCCGGATCGAGCTGCTCGATGTGGGCGCTCTCGCCGATGAAGCCGCCTTGCATCATCAGGATCGAGTAGATCGATTCCTGCACGCCGGCCGCACCCAGCGAATGGCCGGTCAGTGATTTCGTCGAGGTGATGAAAGGCATCTTGTCGCCGAACACCTCGCGGATTGCGCCCATTTCCCTGGAGTCGCCGACCGGCGTCGAGGTGCCGTGCGTGTTGATGTAGTCGACCGGCGAAGAAACGGTCGCCAGCGCCTGCCGCATGCAGCGCACCGCGCCTTCGCCCGAGGGCGCCACCATGTCGTAGCCGTCGGAGGTCGCGCCATAGCCGACGACCTCGGCGTAGATCTTTGCGCCGCGCGCCTTGGCGTGCTCGAGCTCTTCCAGCACCAGCACTCCGGCGCCGCCGGCAATGACGAAGCCGTCACGATCGACGTCATAGGCGCGCGAGGCGGCCGATGCCCGGTCGTTGAACTTGGAGGACATGGCGCCCATCGCGTCGAACAGGTCCGACATCGTCCAGTCGAGATCCTCATGGCCGCCGGCAAAGACCATGTCCTGCTTGCCCCACTGGATCAGTTCGTAGCCATTGCCGATGCAATGGGCCGAGGTCGAGCAGGCCGAAGAGATCGAATAGTTGACGCCGTGGATCTTGAACCAGGTTGCGAGCGTCGCCGAAGCGGTCGACGACATCGCCTTCGGCACCGCAAACGGACCAATGCGCTTGGGGCTGCCGTTTTTGAGCGTGGTTTCAGCGGCTTCGACGATGGTTCGGGTCGACGGTCCGCCCGATCCCATGACGATGCCGGTGCGCTCATTGGTGATGTCGTTTTCGCCCAGTCCAGCGTCCACGATAGCCTGGTCCATGGCGACATGGTTCCAGGCCGCGCCTTGCGACAGGAAGCGCATGGCGCGACGATCGATCAGCGCGGAAGGGTCGAGCGTCGGCGCCCCCCAGACCTGGCAGCGGAAGCCGTGTTCGGCGAAGGAATCGGAGAAGCTGATGCCGGATCTGGCATCGTGGAGCGAGGCCTGCACCTCGTTGGCATTGTTGCCGATCGACGACACGATGCCGAGGCCCGTCACTACGACCCGTCTCATTCGCAACTCCTTCCAGCGCATGAACCCGAAACCTGTCGGACCAGGATCATGCGCAAATTAAAGTTCTACAGCTTCCTTGCGCGTCCCGCGGACTCGCGGCGCTGTGAAGGCGCCGGTTAGGCGGCGGCCGATTGCTTGGACAGACCCACCTTGAGATCCGTTGCTGCGTATATGGGTTCGCCATCCGCCTTCAGCCAGCCATCGGCGATTCCAAGCACCAGCCGGCCGCGCATCACGCGCTTGAAGTCTACGCCATATTCCACCTTCTTGACCGACGGCGTCACCATGCCTTTGAATTTCACTTCGCCGGTCGACAGTGCCATGCCCTTGCCCGGCTCGCCGAGCCAGCCGAGATAGAAGCCCGTCAGTTGCCACATGGCGTCGAGGCCCAGGCACCCCGGCATGATCGGATTGCCGATGAAATGGCAGGCGAAAAACCACAGGTCCGGCTTGATGTCGAATTCGGCGCGGATGAAGCCCTTGTCGAAGGCACCGCCCGTCTCGCTGATTTCGGTGATGCGATCGAACATCAGCATCGGCGGATAGGGGAGCTGGGCGTTTCCAGGTCCGAACAGCTCGCCGCGGGCGCAGGCAAGCAGTTCCTCGTAATCGTAGCTGGATTTCGAAACCGCCATCAATCTCCGTCCCCAATAATCGTCCGGGCGGTAGCGCGCCCTTGTCGTTGGTTTCCTAACACAATCTATTTCAGGCCGGAAACCGGCGTTTGCGCTTAACCCGCCCGTCTGCCTGGGTCAATGCGCGCTATTGATCGTATTCGGGCGACAGAATATATGTCGGGGGGTGTCCAGTTTCGGTCAATATTCGTTTTTTGCCATTCTGGGCATATCTTGAGGCGAAACTTTGAGCTTGGACGGATAGATGGATCTGGGCTGCCGGAAGGAAAATGTCTCTGTGGACAAGCGGGTTCGCGAAGCTGGCCTGAGGCCGACGCGTCAGCGCATTGCGCTGGCCGATCTGCTTTTTGCCAAAGGCGACCGCCATCTGTCGGCCGAGGAGCTGCACGAGGAGGCGATCACCGCCGGCGTGCCGGTTTCGCTTGCCACCGTCTACAACGCTCTTCATCAATTCACCCGGGCGGGCCTTCTGCGCATCCTGGCCGTCGAGGGGTCGAAGACCTACTTCGACACCAACACCTCCGATCACCATCATTTCTACATTGAAGGCGAAAACAGGATCTTCGATATCGCCAGTGGTCCTGTCACGGTTTCCAACCTGCCGGAGCCGCCGGAAGGCATGGAGATCGCCAATGTCGACATCGTGGTGAGGCTGCGCCCCAAACGCTCCGGTTGATCCGCTCTTCATAGGGCCGCGAGATACCGTCTCGCCAGTATCGGCCTCTAGACCATGATCCCGACCGACAAGAAGAAGTCAGTTCTTGACCCGTTCGCCCGGATAAGCGCCCCAGACAAGCGACTGGGCGAGCCAGCCGGTGTGGCCGTTGAAGGTCATCTCGCACCACTGGCCGTCACAGGACTTGATCGTGCCCATGGCGCCCGGCTCGATGATCGCGACGATGCTGGCATCCTTTTCCGGGTCACCGAGAAGATTGACTCGGGCATCTTTGCCCCGCTGCCAGGGAGCCACGATCGCCGTACGGCGGCCTGAAAGCAGCGACTGGTTGATCCAGCCTTCCGAGCCGTCGGCATCGCGCACACGACGCCAGGTGTCGAATTCCTGGATGATCTCCATCGGCAGGCCGGGCTTCATATACATCCAGTCGACGGAATAGTTGACGCCTGGTCCGACGCGGGAGTTGACGCGGCCCGCTTTCAGGCTGACGAAACGCGGCAGCGGCAGGCCGCTCGGGCCGAGCGTTGTGCTCTGGGCGGGTGCTGCCGCATTCTGTGCCGCCACATGCGAGGAATGAAGGAGAGCGCCGAGAAATGCTGCGCTGAGGGCCAGGCGGAGCGACGCGAAACCAGACACTTTCATTCCTTTCGGCGCCGGCTCATCGGCCTTGGCGCCCCTTTTTCTTTGTCTTCGGCGGAACCTCTTGTTACATGAAGAACTGGCACCGCGACCGGCCTGCAGTTTCGCCTGTCTTGGTTAAAGAGGTCTCAACGAGGTCGGGTTCGAGGAAACAATGGTAGGCAGAAAAAGGCCCCTCGTCGTCATCACGCGCAAGCTGCCCGACCCGGTCGAGACCCGCATGCGTGAGCTGTTCGACGCCCGGCTGAATGTCGAAGACAGGCCGATGACGCAGCCGGAACTGGTCGCGGCGGTCAAGGAAGCCGACGTGCTGGTGCCGACCATAACCGATCAAATCGACGCGGCGCTGATCGCTCAGGCTGGCGACAACCTCAAGCTGATCGCCAATTTCGGTAACGGCGTCGACAAGATCGACGTGTCAGCAGCAGCGAAGAAGGGCATTACCGTCACCAACACGCCGAACGTGCTGACCGAAGATACGGCCGACATGACCATGGCGCTGATGCTGGCGGTGCCGCGGCGGCTTGCGGAAGGCGCCAATGTGCTGACCGGCGACAAGAAATGGGCCGGCTGGTCGCCAACCTGGATGCTCGGCCGGCGTATCTGGGGCAAACGCCTCGGCATTGTCGGCATGGGCCGCATCGGCACCGCTGTCGCCCGACGGGCCAAGGCCTTTGGCCTGTCGATCCACTATCACAACCGCCATCGCGTGCTGCCGGCGGTCGAGGACGAGCTGGAGGCGACTTATTGGGAAAGCCTCGACCAGATGCTTGCCCGCATGGACATCATATCGGTCAATTGTCCGTCGACGCCGGCGACCTTCCACCTGCTTTCGGCGCGGCGGCTGGCGCTTCTGCAACCGTCCGCTTACATCGTCAACACAGCGCGCGGCGACATCATCGACGAGGACTCTCTGGTCAAGCTGATCCAGGACGGCAAGATCGCCGGCGCCGGCCTCGATGTCTACGAGCATGAGCCGGCGCTGAACAGCAAATTGCTGAAGCTCGCCGCCAAGGGCAAGGTCGTGTTGTTGCCGCACATGGGGTCGGCGACGCTCGAAGGCCGGATCGACATGGGCGAGAAGGTGATCATCAACATCCGCGCCTTCTTCGATGGCCACCGTCCACCGGATCGCGTACTGCCACTGCGGACGTGATGCCATCTTAAGTTAGCGCAGGCTTACGAAATCACCTTGCGCATGGTAATCGAGGTCGGACGGTCATAGCCCTTGTGCGCTGTCCGTTCCGTTTCGCGAAAGCCGAGCCGGGCAAAGGCCGCGTGATTCCCGGTCAGTTCGATCCGCGTCTGAAGCTCGATCGCAGGCTTGCCGCGGTTGCGGGCGAGATCCTCGACAGCTTGCATCAGCTGCCTGGCAATGCCCTGTCCCTGAAAGTCCGGTTCGATCGCGAGCTTTCCGATATAATGCATGTCGCGCAAAAGTGTGCAGCGGTTTTGCGATAACGACATGCATAAAACAACAACCTAAAGCGCGTCGCATGAGGCCCGGTCAAACGCGACGCGCTTTAGAAATCGTTGGCCCGCTCCAGAACAAAAACGCAGCCGACGGTCCTGCCGTCCTTCAGCGCCGCAAAGCCCGTCTCTTGCCGGGCCTTGTCCCGGAGATTTTCGACCGTGAGCCGATGCGCCGAGGATGGCGGAGCGATGACACCGTCCATGGCGGCGAAGGCGCGCATGATCAGCGCCAGCACCTCGTCCCAACGGTCGAAATCGGCCGGAAGCTGCTCGACGGAAACCAGGCTCAAGGTCTAGTTTCTCTTGTAGCGGATCGTGTCGAAGCGCGCTGTCAACGCATCGTAAAGCAGCAGCCGGCCGACCAGCGGCTCGCCAATGCCGGCGATCAGCTTGATCGCCTCCATAGCCTGCAGCGTGCCGACGACACCGGTCAGCACGCCGAGTACGCCGGCCACAGCGCAGGATGGCACCAGGCCGGGTGGCGGCGGTTCCGGAAAAAGATCGCGATAGCTTGGATTCGGCCTGCCGTCCGCGCCGGTCTCGAACGGTTTCAGCACGGTCACCGAGCCGTCGAAGCGGCCGACGGCGGCATGTACCAGCGGCCGCTTTTCCGCGGCGCAGGCGTCGGCCGCTGCATAACGTGTTTCGAAATTGTCGGAACCGTCGACGACGATGTCATAACGGGCGACGAGGGCAGGGGCGTTGTCCGCCGTCAGCCTGAGATTGTGCAGTTCCACGGCGACGTTGGGATTGATGCGGGCGATGGCCGCTTTGGCACTGTCGGTTTTCGCCGTGCCGACAGCGTCGGTGCCGTGGATCACCTGTCTTTGCAGGTTCGACAGCGAGACGCTGTCGTCGTCGACGATGCCGAGTGTACCGACGCCGGCTGCGGCAAGATATTCAAGCACCGGCGCTCCCAGGCCGCCGGCGCCGATGACCAGGACTCGAGCCCGCTTCAGTCGCTGCTGGCCGGCGCCGCCGATCTCGGGCAGCACGATGTGGCGGGCGTAGCGTTCGAGTTCTTCGTTGGTGAGCGCGGTGGTGATCATTGCCGGACCATATATGCATGTCGCGCAAAAGTGTGCAGCGGTTTTGCGATGACGACATGCATAAAACAACAACCTAAAGCGCGTCGCATGAGGCCGGTCGAACGCGACGCGCTTTAGCGGGAGAAAAACCTTGTCAGGCGCCAATGCAGGGCGCCAAAAAGCCTGCCCTCGGGCTCGGCCATCGGGGTGCGAAGCAGTTTTGGGATAACGATATCAAGGAAGTCAAATGGTTGGCCCGACCGTGCCGTGATCGACGGTCAGGAACTGCGCGCGTCCCTTGAGACTGGAAAACAGCGCCGCATCGGTCCCGGTCATGAAAGCCTGGCAATTCAGCTCTTCCAGGATCGAGAACAGCGCGGCGCGCCGGCCGCTGTCGAGATGGGCAGCGATCTCGTCGAGCAGCAGGATCGGCGTCATGCCCGACATCTCGCCGGTGAGCCGGGCATGCGACAAGACCATGCCGACCAGCAACGCCTTCTGCTCGCCGGTCGAACAGAGTTCGGCCGGCATCGCCTTGGGCCGGTGCCGCACCACGAGGTCCGAACGGTGCGGGCCGTCGAGCGTGCGCCCGGCGGCGCGGTCGCGATCGCGGCCTTCGGCAAGCGCTTGGCGGAACCGCTCCTCGACATCGACAGCCGCGGAGGTGCCGACTTCGCTTTCCAGCGCGCCGGACAGGCCGATGTCGGCTTGCGGAAACGAACCGGCACTTGGCAGCCTGTCGATCATGGCGGCGAGCAGGCGCACCAGTTCGGCACGCGCCGCGGCAATCGCCACACCGGTTTCGGCCATTTGCGTCTCGATCGCATCGAACCAGGCGCCGTCACGCGAGCCTTCGGCGAGCAGCCGATTGCGGCCGCGCATCGCTTTTTCGTAGTCGAGCGCGCGCTGGCCGTGGCCGGGATCGATCGCCAGGACCTGCCGGTCGAGAAAGCGCCGGCGGTCAGCGGCCGGCCCGGTGAACAATGCATCCATCGCCGGTGTGAGCCAGACGACGCGCAGCCATTCCAGCATGTCCTCCGCCGAGCGCGCTGCCGCGCCATTGATCCGCACCCGCCGGCCGCTCTCGCCGGCGGCATCGCCGCCTGCAACGCCGGTGCCGATCTCGACCGGTCCGTCCGGCCCATCGAGCCGGGCATGGATGGCAAAGCCGCCGTCGCCGCCTTCACGCGCCACGTCGGCATAAGGTGCACGGCGCAGGCCGCGACCCGGTGTCAGCAGGGAAATCGCTTCCAGCAGGTTGGTTTTGCCGGCGCCATTGTCGCCGGAAAAAACCACGGCGCCGGGGTCGAGGCCGATCGACAGCGTTGCGTAATTGCGGAAATTCGTAAGTGACAGCTTACTTATATGAGTCTGCTGATCGTGCTCAGGCTGCTTCGCAACTCCGGTCATGACAGCAAGATGGCCTCGTTCTGGCCTATACCCGCATCGGCATCAGCACGTAGAGTGTGGTTTCGTCGGCCATATCGTGGATCAGCGTTGGCGAACCGGCGTCCGCCAGCATGAATTTTGCCTCAGTGCCGGTCAACTGGGCGGCGACGTCGAGCAGATATTTGGCGTTGAAGCCGATTTCGATCGCGTCGGACGAATAGTCCGCGGCCAGTTCCTCGGTGGCGCTGCCCGAATCCGGATTGTTGACCGCAAGCGTGACCTGGCCTTCTCCAATCGAGAGCTTCACCGCCCGGCCGCGTTCGGACGAAATGGTCGAGACGCGGTCGACGGCAGCGGCGAAACTCTGGCGGTCGATGATCAGCTTCTTGTCGTTGCCGGTGGGGATGACCCGCTGATAGTCCGGGAAGGTGCCGTCGATCAGCTTCGAGGTCAAAACGACACTGCCGATGGTGAAACGGATCTTGGTGTCGGACAATTCGGTGGTCACGGCGACGTCCGGGTCGTCGACAAGCTTTTGCAGCTCGCTGACCGTCTTGCGCGGAATGATGATGCCCGGCATGCCTTCGGATCCTGCCGGCGCGTCGATCTCGGCGCGTGCCAGCCGATGGCCGTCGGTCGCTACCGAGCGCAGCTTCAGCTTGCCGTCGGCGTCATGCGTGTGCAGATAGATGCCGTTCAGGTAGTAGCGCGTCTCTTCGGTGGAGATGGCGAATTGGGTCTTCTCGATCAGGCCCTTGAGAGCGACCGAATCGAGCCGAAAGATATGCGAGAACGATCCGGCCGAAAGCTCCGGGAAATCGGATTGCGGCAGGCACTGGAGACGGAAGCTCGAGCGGCCCGAGGTCACCGTCATGGCGTTGCCGTCCTCGTCGGTCTTCAGCATGACTTCCGCGCCGTCGGCGAGCTTGCGCACGATGTCGTAGAGCAGATGCGCCGGAACCGTCGTCGCCCCGCCGCGCTCAACCTTGGCGGGCGTGGCTTCGGTCACCTCCAGATCGAGGTCGGTAGCCTTCATTTCGAGGGTGGCGCCTTCGGCGCTCAGCAGCACGTTCGAAAGGATCGGTATGGTGTTGCGCCGCTCGACCACGCGATGAACGTGGTTGAGCGACTTCAGGAGATTTGACCGTTCCAGGATAACACGCATGACGAAACAGGCTCGCTTGAATGAATGAGCGGGTCTCCGGCAAGCGGCAACCCGCGAACGCTCTGAACTGGCTCAGAATCTGCACAAACTGACAGGAAAAAACCCGTAAGCGCAAGCCCGTGCTACCGGTTCGGGCCGGTTACGCGGGCTTTCTGGGGATAAAACTGGCGAAGTCCGCAAGCCAATGCTTGTCGCCCAAAAGTGCGCAGCGGTTGTGGGGCAACGACATGCATAAAAAACAAAGATTTCAAGCGCGTCGCAGCCATCCAAATGCGACGCGCTTTTGTTTTTCGGGCCGGTCAGGCCTGATCGTTGATGAGTCTTCTCAGCAATTCGAGCTCCTGCGCCAGCGTGTTGTCGACGCCTGAAAGATCCTCGATCTTGCGCACGGCATGCAGCACCGTCGTGTGGTCGCGGCCACCGAAACGCCGTCCGATCTCCGGCAAGGAGCGCGGTGTCATCACTTTCGACAGGTACATGGCGACCTGCCGCGGCTTGACGATCGTGCGCGTGCGCCGGTTAGACAGAAGTTCTGTCTTCGACACATTGTAGTGGCGCGCTACGATGCGCTGGATGTCCTCGATGCGCACCCGCTTCGGCTCGCCCGAACGATAGATGTGGCCGAGGATCTCGTCGATGCGGTCGATGGTGATCTGCGGTTCGAACGACTGGCGGAACAGGAGCTGGTTGAACGCACCTTCGAGTTCGCGCCCGCTGCCGGTCACCGTGCGGGCGACATGGTTGAGGATCTCCTCCGAGATGTCGAGCGACGCATCATCGGCCTTGGCGGTGGCAAGGCGCAGCTTGAGCATGCCGATCCGCATGGCGAAATCCGGCGCCGACATTTCGAGCGCGACGCCGCCGTTGAGGCGCGAGCGGACGCGAGGCTCCAGCGATTCCAGTTCCGACGGCGGCCGGTCGGCTGCGACCACCACCTGCTTGGCGCTGTCGAGCAGCATGTTGATCAGATGGCAGAATTCATGCTGGATCGACTTGCCTTGCAGGAACTGCATGTCGTCGATGATGAGAAGATCGATGTCGCGCAGCTGTTCCTTCAGCGTCAGTGCGTTGTTGTCGCGGATCGCGGTGGCAAACCGCCACATGAAATATTCGGCGGTGAGATAGACGACACGCGACTTCGGATTCTGCTTCAGCGATTCCGCCGCGATCGCCTGCAGCAGGTGAGTCTTGCCCAGTCCCACCGTCGCGTGAAGAAACAGCGGATTGAAGCGCACCGCGCTCGACTGCGATTCCGCCACCGCTTTGGCGGCGGCGAAGGCCACCCGGTTTGACGGTCCCTCGATGAAGGAGCCGAACGTGTAGCGCGGGTCTAGCGGCGAACCGAGCACATTGTGCCGGAACTCGGTCTCTGCAGGCGTTCCCGAACGAGGTGCCGGTACCCGCTCCAGCCTGCCGGGGCTTGCTGTTCCCGCGGCCAGCGCCGTTTGCGCTTGCCTGGTCATCTTGCGCGCCGGGGCCACTTCGGGCTCGACGCCGTTGCGCCCCGGGCGGGTAGCGGTGCGCACCACGATCTCGATCTTGAGGATTTCAGGATCCTCGTGTTTCCACAGCTCGGCGATGAGGTCGAGATAGTGGCCGTTGATCCACGAGCGCAGGAAGGCGGTGGGAACCGAGATGCGGACAATGCCCCGGGACGCCTCGGCGACCTTCATGCGTCCGAACCAGCTCGAATAGACTTCGGTTCCCAGACGCGCCTTCAACTGGGCCTTGACCCGGTCGAACTTTTGTTCCGCGTCGATGGAAGCCGACATATCGTCCCCTTCGGTTAAGGTTCCAGGGAATGGGAGGTCGCCCGTAAGCTCCCTTTCGATGCCGCTCTGCATGATCGAGTTCCTTGTCCTTTTGTACCTTTTTCCGCCGGGAATGCGCCTCCTGCATCCATGTTTCCGGCGACCGTGTCCTTGCTGCGACACCATCGCCGCCGCCGGCAGATGATGTCGCCTCATTGTCAGGGAACCGGCGCCGCCTCATCAGAGCCAGCCCGCTTTGGTCATGTCAGGGCAATACAATTCCGTCCGGCGAAAACGCCGGCGCGTTATTGATCTGCCATGTACAATTACGCCAATCCCCTACCGTATCGAAAAGACAAACCAAGCCCGTACGCGGAAATGATCCACGTCACGAATTCTGCCATTTTTGCTGGCCGATTCAGGCTGGGTTAAGGGCCAACGGCCCGTCCCTCTCGATAGACCGACATTAACGAAATCGCTGTGGATAGGGCAAGGCCACGACTAACGGATTTTTAAGGAATGTGGTTAGCGCAGAGGGGGTTCGGAGCCTGCGTTGCACTGGCATGTTTTGACAAAGCCATTGTGATTCAAACCCTTTTCCGGCGAATATGAAAAAGGCCGCCTCGCGCGAAATTTTCTGAAATAATTTTCTTGACAGGCAAATGTTCCCCGTCCCTCGCGCCAGATGTGAACAAGCTGTGGATGACCGTCAATAACTTATTGAAAAATAAAGCTGATTTTTGACAGCTGATATTTTTGCCGTGAGCGCTTTCAGCGGCTGCGCCTATCAGCAGGCATGTATATGCCGGCAAAGCATTTCGAACATTGAAATCGTGCGGAGTGTCCGTTTGGGAGATTTCTTTTTAAGTACTTGCCGGCAAACGAAAAACCCGGCACGAGCGGCCGGGCTTGAAGCAGGCAAGATCAGTAAAGGTATATTAGGCCGACAGCACCTTGAGTCGCTGGGCTAGGCGTGACACCTTGCGCGATGCCGTATTCTTGTGCACCACGCCCTTGGTCGCGGCGCGCATCAATTCCGGTTCCGCCACCTTGAAAGCAGCCTGCGCGGCAGCCTTGTCGCCCGAGGCGAGCGCCTCTTCGACCTGGCGGATGTAGGTCCGCACGCGCGAGCGGCGGTTCTTGTTAATCGCCGTGCGACGGGCGATCTTGCGCGTTGCCTTTTTGGCCGAGGAGGTATTGGCCATGATGCCTCTCTTCTGATCTGGTGGGCGCATGCGGGATGTCGCAGGGCGCAAAAACAAACGGGCAGCCACAGGGCCGCCTCGGTTGATGCGGCTTATAGTTCAGCTTTTCCGGCGCGTCAACGCTGCTTCGCCTTCTTTTTGGCCGCTGCTGTCGCTCGCTTCTGGCCGCTGTCGTCACGATCTATCGGTTCGTGAAATTTGGCTTCCGCTTCTCGGCAAAGGCCGCCATGCCTTCCTTCTGGTCATCGAGGGCAAACAACGAGTGAAACAGCCGGCGCTCGAACCGCAGCCCTTCGGCCAGTGTCGTTTCATAGGCGCGGTTGACGGCCTCTTTCGCCATCATCACCGACGGCAGCGAAAAATCGGCTATCTTGGCTGCCGCCTTCAACGCCTCCTCGAGCAGCTCGACGGCGGGCACGACACGTGACACCAGGCCGCAACGCTCGGCTTCCGCCGCATCCATCATCCGTCCGGTCAGGCACATGTCCATCGCCTTCGATTTGCCGACGAAGCGGGTGAGGCGCTGTGATCCGCCCATGCCCGGCATGACGCCGAGCGTGATCTCGGGTTGGCCGAATTTGGCGTTGTCGGCGGCGATGATGAAATCGCACATCATCGCCAGTTCGCAGCCGCCGCCAAGCGCATAGCCGGCCACCGCCGCGATAACAGGCTTGCGCGCCCGGGTGAACTCTTCCCAGCCGACAAAGAAATCCTGCACATAGGCGTCGACAAAGGAGATCGCCTGCATTTCCTTGATGTCCGCACCTGCCGCGAAGGCTTTTTCGGAGCCAGTGATGACCATCGCGCCGATGTCGGCATTCGCGCAGAAGCCGTTCACGGCCGCGACCACTTCCGTCAGGACCTGAGAGTTCAGCGCATTGAGCGCCTTCGGCCGGTTCAGCGTGATCAGCCCGACCTTGCCGCGGATTTCGACGATAATCGTTTCATGGGCCATGACTGTATCTCCTCACTCGGTCATCTGGCTTACATCTGGCGTCCAGCTTGGCATCTAGGTCACACCCGGCACCTAGCTCACAACTGACAAGTCCGGCAGTAGAAGGTGGAACGCCCGCTTTGCACGATGCGCTCTATGTGGCCGCCGCAGCCGTGCTTGGAGCAGGGTTCGCCCTCGCGATCATAGACCGCGAACGAATGCTGGAAATAGCCCAAAGACCCGTCGGTCTGCACATAGTCGCGCAGCGACGATCCGCCGGCGGCGATCGCATCGGCAATCACCGCGCGGATTGCTTCGGCAAGGGCGTCGCGCTGCTGTTTGGCCCTCTTTCCAGGCTTTGCGATGGTGCCTGCCTCGCGCAACGGCGACAGACCGGCGCGCCACAGGGCCTCCGACACATAGATATTGCCGAGCCCGGCGATCAACCGCTGATCGAGAAGTGCTGCCTTCAGCGGCGACTTCCGGCCTTTCAGCAGCGAGGCGAGCAACTCGCCGTCCAAAGCATTGCCTGTCGGCTCGACGCCCAGCCCCGCCAGCATCGGATGCGTGTCGGGCGCCCCTTCGGAAAACAGCATGAAGCCGAAACGGCGCGGATCGTTGAAGGTCACACGGGACCGGGCGCCTTCGGGAGAGACGATATGGAAGACGACATGGTCGTGCACCGCACTTTTCGAGCGCTCGAGATAAAACGCGCCCAACATTTTGCTGCTATCGGGCATTTCGCCGTCATCGGACGTTTCAATGCGGAACGAACCCGACATGCCGAGATGGCAGATCAGCACCGGACCGCCTTCGAGATGCATCGTCAGGTATTTGGCCCGGCGGCCGAGCGCCGTAATCGTCTTGCCGGTCAGCCTCTCCAAGAATTTTTCGGGAAACGGAAAGCGCAGGTCGGGCCGGCGTGTCTCGACGCGGGCGATGCGGGCGCCTTCCAGAACCGGCTGCAGGCCCCGCCGCACCGTTTCGACCTCAGGCAACTCAGGCATGGCCGCCTATCGTTGTATAGAAGGAGGTGCCGTGACGGCCGCGTGCCAGCCCAAGATGCTCGGCGACGGTTTCACCGATGTCGGCGAACGTCGTTCTGAGCCCAATGTCGCCGCCAAAACCTGGTCCCGTGCCGATCACCGGAATGCGTTCGCGTGTATGATCGGTGCCCTGCCAGGTCGGATCGTTGCCATGGTCGGCCGTGAGGATGAGAAGGTCGCCGTGCCTCAGCCGTGCAAGCGCCTCCGGCAGCCGCCGGTCGAAGGCCTCGAGCGCGGCGGCATAGCCGGCAACGTCGCGCCGATGGCCGAACTCTGTGTCGAAATCGACGAAATTGGCGAAGACGAGATCGCCGTCGCCCGCGTCATCCATCGCGCCGAGCGCCTTGTCGAACATCGCCATGTTGCCGGCGGCCTTGCGTACTTCCGATATGCCGCGATGGGCGAAGATGTCGCCGATCTTGCCGACCGCGATGACCCGGCTGCCGCGCGCCGTCAACCGGTCGAGCAGGGTCGGTTCGGGCGGCGGCACCGAATGGTCCCGGCGGTTGTGCGTCCGTTCGAAGCTGGCGGCGGTTTCCCCAATGAAAGGCCGCGCGATCACCCGTCCGATGTTCAGCGGATCGACCAGCCTGCGCACCACCTTGCAGAATTCGTAGAGCCGTTCCAGTCCGAAGTGAACTTCATGCGCGGCGATCTGCAGGACGGAGTCGACCGAAGTGTAGCAGATCGGCTTGCCGGTGCGGATATGCTCCTCGCCGAAACGCTCGATGATCTCGGTGCCCGCGGCATGGCAATTGCCGAGAATGCCCGGCACCTCTCCTTCGCGGATGATCGCTTCGGTCAGATCGGCTGGAAAGGCGGGAACTGTGTCCGGGAAATAGCCCCAGTCGAAGCGGACCGGCAAGGCGGCGATTTCCCAATGGCCCGATGGCGTGTCCTTGCCGCTCGAAATCTCCTGCGCCGCGCCATGGAAGGCGGAGGCGAACTGGACCTTGCTGCCGATGTCGATGCTGAATCCCGTCGCTGTTTTCGCCGCGTGACCCAGGCCGAGCGAGAGCATGTTGGGTACGAAAAGTGGGCCTTTGCGCAGCCCCTCGCGATCCGCCCGGCCCTCCGCGCAGGCTCTGGCGATGTGTCCGAACGTGTTGGAACCGGCGTCGCCATAGCGCTCGGCGTCAGCCGCGCCGCCGATGCCGAAGGAATCGAGAACAAAAAGAAAGGCGCGCGCCATTGCAGGGGTTCATTATTATCGTTTGTCTGTCCGCCCAGACATAGGGGGCCGCGCCGACATTGGCAATTCGGAAGCAGACGGCTTGGCGCGATAGTTGAGATGTGGCCACGAACCGTGCCGATGTCATCCCCGCCATTCGGCGCGTAGTGCGTTCGACCAGGCCGCACCAGCAGAGCCACGATGGCCGCAGCCATCCTGCGCCCGGCGTCAGGTAACGGCCGATAGCAATGGCGATCGGAGTCGAGCGCGGTCAGCAGGTGCTGCAGGGAATCGTTGGGCTTCTGCGGGGCCTGAGATAATAGGTTTCGCCCATCGATATCGAGTCGAAAGCCGAACTCAATCCAAGCCGTTTCTCACTGTCCGCCGACCAGGTAATGATCGGCTGGTATGCGAGATTGCTTTCGACGCGAATGAGAAAGGTGCCCTTGATCTCGAGCGTCGGTGCAACCGTGGTGATGGAGTTCTTGGCGGCGGCGGCGCTGAAGGCGCCACCGACCATCTTGCGTGACCAAACGACCACCACCTTCGGCGTCGCTTCGTCCGTGACCTGGATTGCGGTGATGATGATTTCCGGGGTCGATCGGTTGTACGGCTGAAGGGTGGAGTTGCCGATCTGCATGATCGCATTGAGATCGGCTGCCGTGATGGTCTGCTGCTGGGTAACGAGATCCGCCACCATGCTGCCGATGCGACTGACCTTCTTGCTGGTTTCGATGGCTTGCGAGGCTTCCATGGTCATGAAGTACATGATCAGCAGGACGGGCACGATGAAGGCAAACTCAACCGCCGCGACACCGCGGCGATCGCAGCAGAACCGGATGGCTTTCGTGCACATTCCAGCGATCCCCTGATGTGCCTCCGCACGCCCCATGCCATCGTCCTTTTTCACCCACGCGACGGTGCGTTTTCAGTTGTCGAACGGCTCGTTCTGCCAGGTCACCGATGCGAAATGCAGCGTGTTGCCGTCTTTCAGATTGGCCATCGACTTGGCCATGAAATCGGTCATGACGGGCCATTTGTAAAAAACCCGCAGCATGTTTATCGATTCAGCCAAGCCCGGGGCCACCGAGAAGGTCTTCGCACTCGTGCCTTGCGTCAGCACGATCTCACCGTCTTGGATCTTGAAGCGTGCGGAGGCCGCATCGGCGAAGGTCGGATATTCGCGCAGATCCACCAGCAATCCGGGGCAGTCCTTGGCGACCATGATTTCCAGCCGGCTGCAGATCATGGTCTTCAGCGTGGCCTCCGTTACATTGGCCTGCCTTATCTGGCCCGTCCGTAGCTGGCGCGCGACATCGTCGGCAATATTGGCCATCACCTCTTGCCCGGCAAATGAAATGCAGCTCTCCAGTATGGCAAAGACGAGGAGCGCAAATGGCACCGCAAGCATCGCGAATTCCAAAGCCGTGCTGCCGCGCCGGTCGCCAAGGAAGCGCGCTGAAAAGCCTGCTGGTCCTGCTTTGCTCATGTCCCGGGCCTGCCGATCCTGAAGGGGTGTCGGAGGGAGCATTAGCGCAAACCCATTGAGGTGCGGTTTGGATGATCGTTAAATTCGAGGGAAAGGTTTTAACGGGCCGATAACCGAAGCGGCATTCAGCGAGACGAGACGGTCAGGTCGCTACCGGCCGGCGCTCATCTCGGCTTCCGAGGCCTTCTCCGCATCGCTTTTATACGAGCTCTCGCAATACGGCGTGCAGGACATGGTCTGTATTTCGGCACGCCGATAGATGCGCACCGACGACGCGTCCTGTCGCACCACGGTGATCTGCTCGTCGACGATCGGACGGCCCTCTTGATCTAGGACAACGAGGTTGGTGACGCCGAAGCCCTTGCCCGTCAGCACGATCGTCGAAGCATCCTGCACGGCGGCGTCGGCGATCGCCGGGTTGCCGACGACAATCGTATCGGCGGCGCGCGACAGTTTGACGATCTTCGCCTGGTTCATCGTGACCTCGATGCCGGCACCAGCCTTGGCCGGCACGACAAAGGCCGTGGCGGCAAGAAGCGCGACAATCGGAAAGGACGATCTCGGCCCGGTCATTGAAGTGCTCCACGGCGGCAAACTGCTCAACGGAACATGAACGAGATTGGTGAACCAACGGTTAAGCGGATGGGGAGGCGTGATGATGTCGGGATTGGCATCGTGATCGCCTGAAGCGGATCGCCCCTTTCCCAATCGGTGAATTGCGGCTTTCGCGCCCTTTGACGTGCCGGTCGGGTCCATTAGGCGTCACTTAGTTTACGGTTAACCACGCCATGTCATCGAAGCCGGAAAGGAATCGGTAAGGCTGTTTATTAAGCCGATCGAAAGAGCTTCTCCATAGATTGGCAGCATCCGATCAGCCGCCAAGAGAAGTTGACGGAATTGCTGTAACACCTGGAGTAGGAGCTCTCGAATGCCTAATCTCATTGCACGTTTTGTGAAGGACGAATCCGGCGCGACCGCTATCGAATACGGTCTGATCGCCGCTCTCATCGCGCTCGCCATCATGGTCGGCGCCGGCTCGCTGGGCGACGCGCTGAACGCGAAGTTCAACGGGATCGCCACTTCGATCAACAATTCGTAACAGATCACGAAGTCCGGTCGTTTTCCAGAACAGGGCCGCCTCACTGGCGGCCCTGTTTCGTCGTACCGGCAGTTTTTCAGCTCGCAACCTCATCAATCGTTAATCGAACATGTCTAAGCTGGGCTAGGCATAGTTGACCATAGGCCCGCGCCGATGCTTGAAGCCCTGATCTTCGTCGTCTTTCCGTTCTGCATGCTCTTTGCCGCGATCTCCGACATGCTGTCGATGACGATCGCCAATCGCGTGCCGGTGCTGCTTGTGGCCGTCTTCGCCCTGGTCGCGCCGCTGACGGGCATGGACTGGGCAACCTATGGCTGGCATTTCGCCGCCGGCGGCCTGGTTCTCGCCGTAACCTTCGCTCTGTTCGCGCTCGGCGGCATGGGAGGCGGCGACGCCAAGCTGCTGGCCGCCACCGCCATCTGGATGGGACTGAACATCCATCTCATTCAATATCTCGTAACCTCGACATTCATCGGTGGCCTGCTGACGCTCGCCATCCTCGTCTATCGGAAATCGCCGCTTGCGGCCGTCACAAGCCACAATCCGTTTCTACGCCACTTCGCCGACGAGACATCAGGCGTTCCCTATGGCATCGCGCTTGGCATTGGCGGGCTGCTCACCTTTCCGAACTCGCCGTTGATGGCGTGGGCGCTGGCAAGGCTGGCGGCTTAATTCTCGCCACCATCCTTCCCTCGTCAGGCCAGCCTTCCCTTCTTCGATTTGGCGTTTGAGCAGGCGGCTCGGCCGCCTTTTTGCGGGGCCGGACCGGATGCCTCAAATTTATGTAAACCTTAAATTAATCACGATCGTAAGTATTAAATTAACCTTGTTTTGACGATTGCCGATGCAAGGTCCGGCTTGGCTACGTGGATTTGCCAAGACAAGGTTCGGACAGATGCCAGCATCCCGACTGATCATTCTGGGCGTGGCGGTGGCCGCGGCAGGTGGCGCAGGATATGTCGCAAAAAACATGGCCACGGCTCCGCCGCCTCAAATCGTCGATTCCGGCCCCAAGGCGCCGGCAATCGCGCTGCAGGACGTGCTTGTCCTGTCCGGCGATGTGCCGATGGGCAGCCCGCTCGAGAACAACATCAGCTGGCAGTCCTGGCCGGCCGACGGCATCAACGCGAATTTCATAACCCGCGCCGCGGAGCCCGAAGCGCTTGAGAAGCTGGAAGGCGGCGTCGCCCGTGTAGCGATGTATGCCGGTGAGCCGTTGCGGCGCTCCAAGCTGATCGGCGAGGGACAAAGCTTCATGTCGTCGATCCTGCCCTCCGGCATGCGGGCCGTTGCCACAGCCGTATCGGCCGACACTTCGGCCGGCGGCTTCATTCTTCCCAACGATTTCGTCGACGTCATCATGACCCGCAGAGCCGATGCCGCGGGCGGCGGCAGCGGTTTTACGACCGAGACCATCCTCAAGAACATTCGCGTCCTGGCAATCGACCAGACCATCCAGGAGGACGAGGAAGGCAAGAGGACCAGGGTCGGCCAGACCGCGACACTGGAGCTGACATCGCAGCAGGCGGAAATCATCACCGTCGCCCAGCAGATGGCGGATCGCCTGACATTGGCGCTGCGGTCGATCAGCGACACCCAGGAGAAGAATCTGGACGAGGCCGACTATCTTGTTTCCGGCAATGGGCGGCGCGGCACGGTGCGATTGATCAAGTCGGGCGAAGTTTCCGAAGTGGGAGCAAGGCAATGAGGCTAAACGCTAGACTGCCGGTCGCCCTGGCTGCGGCTATCGGACTGTTCCTCCTTGGGACGAATGCGCAAGGCCCCGTCGAGGCGAATGCGGCAGGCAGGAACGCCGAAGTGTCGGCTTCGACCGCCACCCAGCGCGTCAAGCTCGGTCTCAACAAATCGGTGGTCATCGACCTGCCTAGCGATGCCTATGATATTCTCGTCGCCAACCCGGCGGTCGCCGATGCGGTGACCCGCACCGCCAGGCGCATCTATCTGTTCGGAAAGGCGGTGGGCGACACCAACATCTTCGTGTTCGGCCCCAATGGCGAACAGATCGTCAGCCTGGATCTGGCAGTCGAACGCGACGTTGCCGGGCTGGAAGACTATATTAGGCGCTTCATCCCATCATCGAGCATCACTGTCGAATTGCTGAACGACAACGTCGTCCTGACCGGAACCGTGGACACTCCCCTGGATGCCAAGCGCGCGGTCGATCTGGCCACCATCTTCGTGTCCGGCGGCGAAGCGACCACGGGACAATATTCGCAGACCGCCTCCGGCGGCTCGGCCGAATCCGGTGTCGACATCGACAATCCGGATTCCGAGCGTCGCGTCAGCCAGATCGTCAACCTCTTGCAGATCATCGGCGACGACCAGGTGACGCTGAAGGTGACGGTCGCGGAAGTCAGTCGCTCGGTGATGAAGCAGCTGGGCGTCAACCTGATCGGCAACGGCGACAGCAATGGCATCAGTTGGAGCGCATTGAGCAGCCCTGCATACGGATTGGGAAAGCCACTGTCGCAATATTCGGGAGCTGCGATCGGCGGCAGTTCGCTTCAGGCGTACATAAACGCCATGGA
The DNA here is from genome assembly GCF_055901575.1 of Mesorhizobium sp. WSM4842. Lineage (NCBI taxonomy): Bacteria > Pseudomonadati > Pseudomonadota > Alphaproteobacteria > Hyphomicrobiales > Phyllobacteriaceae > Mesorhizobium > Mesorhizobium sp. WSM4842. Next base: position 112,677 of record NZ_CM148372.1, on the reverse strand, counting down.
GCAGAGCGGCGTCATGAAGACACTCGCCGAGCCGACGCTGACCGCGGTTTCGGGCGAAAAAGCGACATTCAAAGTCGGCGGCGAATTCAATCTCATCACAAGCCGGACGAGCAACGTTTCAGAAGACAACATAACGGGCCAGGTTACTTACAGCAATGAAAAGCTCGAATATGGAATTGGCCTCGAATTCCAGCCTGTCGTGCTCTCGGCGGGCCGCATCAGCCTTAAGGTGAGAACGTCGGTTTCGGAGCCTACGACGGAAGGCGCCACAGTGCTCGAAGCGGCCGGTGACTTGCCCGGCACCACTTTGCTGTCGATCCGAAAGCGACTGGCAGACACCACCGTTGAACTGCCTTCCGGCGGTTCGATGATGATCGCCGGCCTGGTTCGGGACGACATCAGGCAGGCGGTCGCCGGGCTGCCCGGGCTGACCAAGATCCCAGTGCTTGGCACGCTGTTCCGCAGCCGGGACTTCGTCCGCAACGAGACCGAGCTGGTCATCATCATCACGCCTTATTTGGTGAAACCGGTGACGCGCAACGCTCTTGCCAAGCCGGACGACAATTTCAACGCCGCCAGCGATGGCGCCGGCATGTTCCTAGGCCGTGTCAATCGCGTCTACGGCACCATGCAGACCGACAAGCCCAACGGCCGTTATCACGGCGTTGTCGGCTTCATCTACAAGTAAGCGGGGAAGCGGACATGTCTCAGTCAGCGTTGAAGCCCAGGACGGTCACCGTAGCGGTGCGGTCCGGCCGTTCGCGGATCTGCCGGCCGGCCATTCCGATCCTGGCGGTTGCGGTCGCGGCATTGCTGGCGGGCTGCGCCAACCGGGACAGCATCACGGTCGGCGCTGTTCCGGACGACTATCGCACCAACCATCCGATCGTCATTGCCGAGAAGAACCTGAAGATCGACCTTCCGGTCGGCGCCGGCGATCGCGGCATGACCGGGTCACAGCGCGACACGCTTCTGGGCTTTCTGGACGGCTACGACAAGAGCGCCGCTCCGACCCTGACGATCTCGATCCCGAGCGGTTCGGCCAACGAGATCGCCGCGACCGCGGCCGGTCGCGATTTCGCCAGACTTGCGATTGCCAGCGGCATCAGCCGGAACCGGATCGTCATCACCACCTACCAGTCGGTTTCGGCCGAAGCGTCCGCGCCGATCCGCGTCGCCTATGTCTCGGTGAAGGCGCAGACCGACAGATGCGGGCGCTGGCCCGAAGACCTGCTGCAGACCTCGGAAAACAAGCACTATGCCGATTTCGGCTGTTCGTATCAGAACAATCTTGCCGCCCAGATGGCCAATCCGACCGATCTGCTCGGGCCGCGTAAACAGACACCCATCGATGCCGAAAGGCGTGACGTCGTCATTGATGGCTATCAAAACGCCCCGTTCTATTCGCCGATCCCGGCAACAGAAGTCGACTACTGATCGATCGCAGGTTGGAGCACGCGGACATGAGCAATCTAGCCTACGACACGGCGGTAGATGGCGGCGAAACCTCGCAGCAGGATGTCGCCGCCATGCAGGCGTTGCGGCCGATTCCGCGCATCTCGATTCAGGCATTTTGCGAGACCGAGGGCGTTGCCAATCCGGTCGAGCGCGCCGGCGAGGATCGTCGCATGGCGAAGGCCCATCTGAAGGTTCATATGGGCGGCGTCGCCACCGCCATCGAATTCTATCAATCGGCGCCGACGCCGAACCTGATCCTGCTGGAATCGCGCAGCGAGCCGACGCAATTGCTGGAGCAGCTCACGCAGCTCTCCGAATATTGCGATCCGGCCTCGAAGGTCGTGGTCATCGGCCACTACAATGATGTCGGGCTTTATCGCGAGCTCATCCGCTCCGGCATTTCCGAATATGTCATCGCGCCGGTGTCGATGGCCGATATCGTCAGCGTGATATCGTCGATTTTCGTTGATCCGGAAGCCGAGCCGATCGGCCGCTCGATCGCCTTCATCGGCGCCAAGGGTGGCGTCGGCTCCTCGACCATTGCCCACAATGTGGCTTGGGCGATGTCGTCGCTGTTCAAGTCCGAAGTGGTTGTCGCCGATCTGGACCTGGCTTTCGGAACGGCCAACATCAATTTCGATCAGGATCCGGCGCAAGGCATTGCCGAAGCCGTTTTCTCACCGGAACGCATCGACGAGGTCTATCTCGATCGGCTGCTTGCCCAGTGCGCCCAGCATCTGTCGCTGCTTGCAGCGCCTTCAACGCTCGAGCGGGTCTACGATTTCGATCCCGACGCTTTCACGCAGCTTATCGACACGGCGCAGCGCAGCGTGCCGCTTCTGGTGCTCGATGTTCCGCACGTCTGGACAGGCTGGACCAAGAGCATACTGGTCAAGGCCGACGAGATTGTGATCACGGCGACGCCGGAACTGGCCAATCTGCGCAACACCAAGAATCTGGTCGACATGTTCAAGCGGCTTCGCCCGAACGATCCACCGCCGAAGCTGATCATCAATCAGGCCGGCGTGCCAAAGCGTCCGGAGATTGCGTCATCCGACTTCGCCGACTCGCTCGGCCTGTCGCCGATGTCGGTTATTCCCTTCGAGCCGCTGCTGTTCGGAAACGCCGCCAACAACGGGCGCATGCTCGGCGAAATGGATGCCAAGAACCCGGTTGTCGGCACGATCAACGAGATTGCGCATGTGCTGACCGGGCGCAGCGAAATCAAGGCAAGAAAGAAAGCGGGCCTCGGCAATCTCCTTGGCAAGCTCTCGCGCAGCAAGAAGTGATGCTTTCGGAGCGGGATTGGTAGTCGATCATGTTTGGTAAAAGAGGCAGCGACGACGGCAGCCGGTTCACCCCGGAATTCCGTCAGCCGGCACCTGCGCCTGCCGCGCCGGCGGCAAACCCTGCAGAAACGTCGGTTCTTGCCAAGCCCGCACCGCCGCCGTCGCTTGGCGCGTCTGCTGCGCCGCCCGTGCGCCGTGCGGTCGAGGCGCCGCCATTGGCGCCGGAGCCGAAAAAGGTCCAGCGCCAAAAGAGCGAAACCTACTACGATACCAAGAGCCAGGTCTTTTCCGCGCTCATTGATACGATCGACCTGTCGCAACTCGCCAAGCTCGATCCCGAAAGCGCACGCGAGGAAATCCGCGACATCGTCAACGACATCATCGCGATCAAGAATTTCGCGATGTCGATCGCCGAGCAGGAAGAACTGCTCGAGGACATCTGCAATGACGTGCTGGGTTACGGGCCGCTGGAACCATTGCTCGCCCGCGACGAGATCGCCGACATCATGGTCAACGGTTCCAAGAACGTCTACATCGAGGTCAACGGCAAGGTCGAGCAGACCGGCATCCGTTTCCGCGACAACCAGCAGCTCCTCAACATCTGTCAGCGCATCGTCAGCCAGGTTGGCCGCCGCGTCGATGAATCGAGCCCGATCTGCGACGCACGCCTTCCCGATGGCTCCCGCGTCAACGTCATCGCGCCGCCGCTCGCCATCGACGGCACCGCGCTCACCATCCGCAAGTTCAAGAAGGACAAGCTGACACTCGACCAGCTGGTCAAGTTCGGCGCCATTTCGCCGCACGGCGCCGAAATTCTCAAGATCATTGGACGCGTCCGCTGCAACATCGTCATTTCGGGCGGTACCGGTTCCGGCAAGACCACGCTGCTCAACTGCCTGACCAATTATATCGACCGCGAGGAGCGCGTCATCACCTGCGAGGACTCGGCCGAGCTGCAACTGCAGCAGCCGCATGTCGTACGTCTGGAAACCCGCCCGCCCAACCTGGAGGGTGAGGGCGAGGTGACCATGCGCGACCTGGTCAAGAACTGCCTGCGCATGCGGCCCGAGCGCATCATCGTCGGCGAAGTGCGCGGACCGGAGGTGTTCGATCTTCTGCAGGCGATGAACACCGGTCACGACGGCTCGATGGGCACGATCCACTCGAACAGCCCGCGCGAATGCCTGAACCGTATCGAATCGATGATCGCGATGGGCGGCTTTACGCTGCCGCAGAAAACCGTCCGTGAAATCGTCGTCGGTTCCGTGGACGTGATCATCCAGGCCGCACGCCTGCGCGACGGATCGCGGCGCATCACCCACATCACCGAGGTGATCGGAATGGAAGGCGACGTCATCATCACGCAGGACATCGTCCTCTACAACATAAAGGGCGAGGACGTGAATGGCAGGCTGCTGGGTGAGCACGTGTCGACAGGTATTGGGCGCCCGCATTTCTGGGACCGCGCCCGCTACTATGGCGAGGAACAGCGCCTCGCCAACGCGCTCGAGGCGATGGAGAAACGCGCTGACTGATGCATTTGGAGGCGTAGGGGCCAAGGTCGATGTTCGGGATTGACGGCACCGTATTGGCATTCATCGTGCTCGCCGGCTTCAGCGCCGGCGCGGTGGCCTATGCTTTTCTGTTCAAGCAGATCAGCACCGAGAAGCAAGTCGGCAGGCGGCTTGAAACGATCAAGACCGCCGAGACTGATCATGCAGTCGTCAAAGCCGCGCGCGACCGTACGGCGGAAGCAACCAAGCGGCGCAAATCGGTTCAGGATTCACTGAAGGACCTCGAACAGAAGCAAAAAACCAACCAGAGTGTCGTCAAAAAGCCGCCACTGAAGGCCCAGATTCGCCAGGCGGGCATGAAGATGTCGCTTGAGCGCTTCTATCTCTACTCGGCGGTTTGCGGCGTCGTCCTGACGTTTCTTGCCTATTTTACCGGCGCGCCGCTTTATGTCTTGCCCGGTGCGCTGCTGGTCGGCGTCCTCGGCCTGCCACGCTGGTTCGTCTCGTTTTGCCGCGCCCGCCGGGTGAAGGCGTTCCTCAACGAATTTCCGAACGCGCTCGACATCATCGTGCGTGCAGTCAAATCCGGCCTGCCGCTGAACGACGCCGTCCGCCTGATCGCCAACGAAGCCCCTGAACCGGTCAAGACCGAGTTCCGCCGCATCGTCGATTCGCAGCAGATGGGGCTGTCGATCCCCGACGCCAGCATGCGTATGGCCGAAACGATGCCGTGCACGGAAGCGAGCTTCTTCGGCATTGTCATCCAGATCCAGTCCCAGGCCGGCGGCAATCTTTCCGAGGCGCTGGGCAATCTTTCGCGCGTGCTTCGCGACCGCAAGAAAATGAAGGCCAAGGTCCAGGCGCTGTCCATGGAAGCGAAGGCGTCCGCCGTGATCATCGGCGCGTTGCCGTTCGTTGTCGCCTTTCTCGTCTACCTGACAAGCCCGAACTACATCATGCCTCTGTTCACCACCAGCGTCGGCAATCTGATCCTCGGCTGCTCGGCGGCCTGGATGTCGATCGGCATCCTGGTGATGCGCAAGATGATGAACTTCGAAGTTTAGGATTTCGAGCGTATGACTGAGAACGTCGTCAAGACCCTTACCGACCCGGCGTTCCTGATTGCCTTGCTGGTCGGCATCGCGGTGTTTGCGACCGTCTTCACGCTGCTGCCTGCCTTTGGCGGAAACCAGCTCAAGGCGCGCATGAAATCCGTGGCGCTGGAGCGCGACGAATTGCGCGCCAAGCAGCGTGCGCGGCTTGCCGTCGAGGCCGATCGCCGCCGCAAGGGCCTGCGCGAGGAACAGTCGATAGGCATGCGCAATATTGTCGATCGGCTGGACCTGAGGCGCGCCTTGGCCGATGAAGGCACCTTGCAGAAACTCAAGGTGGCTGGCTTTCGCGGGCAGAATCCGCTGACGCGTTTCCTTTTCTTCCGTCTGGTCCTGCCCTTTGTCGGCTTTGCCCTGGCAGCGATGTATCTGTTCGTGCTCGGGGGTTTGCCGGAGCAGCCGCCTCTCATCAAATTGTTCGTGTGTATCGTCGTCGCCTATGCCGGTTTTTACGCGCCGGTGCTCTATGTCAACAACCGCGCCACCAAGCGCAAGCAGTCGATCCAGATGGCGTGGCCGGACGCGCTCGATCTGATGCTGATCTGCGTCGAATCCGGCATGTCGGTGGAGGCGGCGTTTCGCAAGGTCGCGGACGAGATCGGCACGCAATCGGTGGCACTTGCCGAAGAGTTCATCCTGACCAATGCCGAGCTTTCCTACTTGCAGGAACGCAAGCAGGCTTACGAAAACCTTGCAAGCCGCACCGGCCTGGAATCGGTCAAGTCGGTGTCGCAGGCGCTGGTCCAGGCCGAGCGCTACGGCACGCCCGTGGCGCACGCGCTGCGCGTGCTTGCCGGCGAAAGCCGCGACATGCGCATGAACGCTGCCGAGAAGAAGGCCGCGGCCTTGCCGCCGAAGCTCACCGTGCCAATGATTCTGTTCTTCCTGCCGGTGCTGTTCGCCATCATCCTAGGCCCCGCCGGCATCCAGGTGAGCCAGCGCGGCATCTTCGGCGACCAGCCGACATCGAGCAGCCAATAGCCAAGGCGACAATACATGCGAAAGCCGCGATGCTGATGCAACGCGGCTTTGTATTTCCGGCATGTGATGAATTGAGGGAACTGGCCGGTTCGAAGCAAGGCCGGCGTAGTTAGTTGGTGGCAGGCTTTGCCTTGTCCTGGTCCTTGAGCTGGCTCCAGGCGTTCTGCTGGGCGAGCATCTGGCGAAGGTAAGCCACGTTCGCCTGCGCCTGGTCGGGCGAGAGCTCCTGAGAAGCGATTTTCTCGGCCTCGTCGAAACGGCCCTGCAGACCGACGACTAGCGCCAGGTTCTGGCGGACGCGGCTGTCGGCGTTCGGCTGCTGGGCGGCCGAGCGCATATAGGTTTCAGCCGTGCGCAGATCACCTTCCAGCACATAGGACATGCCGAGATTTGAAAGGATCGAAGGTTCGTTCGGCTTGAGGTCAAGCGCCTTGCGGTAATTCTGGCGCGCCTCGTCTCTCTGGCCAAGCTGGTCGAGAATCGCCGCTTCCGCCGACACCAGCTTCCAGTCGGGATATTCCGGTGTCTGCGCGCGGCGCACCGCGTCGAGCGCCGGCTCGAACTGCCCATTGGCGGCCAGTGCCTTGCCATAGGCGGCGAGGACGTCGCGGTCCTTCGGCAGGGCGATCGCCAGTTTGCGCATCACGGCGAGCGATTGGTCGGCGTCTCCATCCATTTGCAGTGCCGCGGCATAATTCGTCGCGATCCGCTTGTCGTTGGGGTTCTTGGCGTAGGACTGACCGAGCGCGATCGTCGCCTTGTGCAACTCGCCGGTCGACATGGTTTCCAAGGGTTTGCCGCTGGTGCGTCCGATCGAGCCGGTTGTCAACTTGCTGGTCCCGCAGCCTGCAACGCTTGCAGCGAGCGCTATTATGAGCGCCGTGGTGATCAGCCGCTTCCCCGTGGCGTTCGTCATGCGCTTGGTCGGCATCTGCACCAGGGCCTCCATTCGTGTACGTGGCCATTGCATGGCCATCTTCCCTCCCGCAGAAATATTCTGTTAACCCTAACGGACAGTTAAAAAAGCGCCGACTCGGAACCCGGAGGCCATCGAATGCCAGTCGAACTCATCGAGGGAAAACTGAAGACCACGCTGCCGGTTCACCTGGTGGCGAAGGATAGACTGGATTCAGCGGGCCTTGCCTCGTCCTCGCTCGCCTGGGCCAAGGCCAACGGCTTTTCCGGTGAGGCCGGCAGGACGCTGATTGTACCCGACGAAAACGGCGCGCTTGCCGGCGCCCTGTTCGGCACGGGCGATGGCGAAGGCGCGCTTGCCATCGGTGCGCTGGCGAGAGCCTTGCCCGAAGGCGACTGGCATTTCGCCTCGGCACCCGCCGAACCGGAATTGGTGGCCGTCGCACTGGCGCTCGGCGGCTATGTCTTCACCCGCTACGGCAAAAAACCCGGCAAGGCGCTGCGTTTTTCGCTGCCGTCCGGCGCCGATGCGGCGCGTGTTCGACGAACTGCCGAAGGTGTCTTCCTGACGCGCGATCTGGTCAACACGCCGACCAGCGACATGGGACCTGAACAGCTGGAGCAAGCGGTGCGGACGCTGGCCAGGACGTACAAGGCCGAAGTGTCGGTGACCAAGGGCGACGATCTGCTCAAGAACAACTTTCCGATGATCCATGCCGTCGGCCGCGCTTCCGTCGGTGCGCCGCGGCTGATCGACATGACATGGGGACCGAAGAACGCCCCGAAGGTGACGCTGGTCGGCAAGGGCGTCTGCTTCGACACCGGTGGCCTCGACATCAAGCCGTCCTCGGGCATGCTCCTGATGAAGAAGGACATGGGTGGCGCGGCCAACGTATTGGGCCTCGCTTCGATGATCATGGCCGCCGGGCTGAAAGTCCGGCTGCGTGTGCTGATCCCGGCGGTCGAGAATTCGATCGCCGGCAACGCCTTCCGGCCCGGCGACGTGCTGGTGAGCCGCAAGGGCATCACCGTCGAGATCGGCAACACCGACGCCGAGGGACGGCTGGTGCTGGCGGACGCTTTGGCGCTGGCAGACGACGACGAGCCGCAGCTGCTGATCGACATGGCGACCTTGACCGGGGCTGCGCGCGTCGCGCTCGGTCCCGATCTGCCGCCTTTCTACACCGGCGATGAAGCGCTGGCGTCCGACCTGACGGCGGCCTCTGTCGCAGTCGAGGATCCTCTGTGGCGCATGCCGCTGTGGAAACCCTATGACGCAAAGTTGTCGTCGAAGATCGCCGACATCAACAATGTCACGTCAGACGGTTTCGCCGGCTCGATCACTGCGGCGCTATTCCTGAAGCGCTTCGTTGAGAGGACCGCCGCTTGGGCGCATTTTGACATCTTCGCCTGGAATCCGTCCGATCGTCCGTACGGTCTCGTCGGCGGCGAGGCGCAAGGCATCCGCGCGCTGGAAAGGGTCATCTCGAAACGCTACGCCTGACGCTAGCGGTCCGACAGGAAGGTATCGAGACTGAAACGGAACCGAAACAATTTTCCGCCATGCTGGCCGGATGTCGATTTCGATGCGCCCGAGCCAGGCCTTGCGACTGTGGCAGCAGGTGACGCTGTCTCAGGTGCGCGACGACGCACCGGACCTCACCATGCGCCAGACAGCGATCCTGTTCACCATCTATCTCGATCCGCCGCCGCACACGGTGCGCGGGCTCGCCGCCCGCCTCAATGTCACCAAGCCGGTGATCACCCGCGCGCTCGACACAATGGGCGCGATGAAGCTGGTGTCGCGCCATCGCGATGAACTCGACAAGCGCAACGTGCTGGTCAAGCGAACCGTAGAAGGTGCTCTCTTTGTCGAGCGCTTCGGCGATGTTATCATCGCCAGAGCCCAGGAATTGCCCATCTGACCGAAACGCCATTCTGAACGAGTTGCCGATTTGACCGCCAGGGATGCTCGCCTTCACGCCTTCCGTTCCGATCTCGCCGATGCCAGGCTGGAGGGCGAGGTCGCCGCCGATCGCTTCGTCGCCGGGCGGCCAGCGCGGGTTTCAGCCGCAGTGGCCGATATCCGCAAGGCGCCGCGGCCGGATGCCGGCGTCAACACGCAAGCCCTGTTCGGCGACGATGTCCTCGTCTTCGAAGACGCTGAGGGCTGGGCCTGGATCCAGGCCGAACGCGACGGCTATGTCGGCTATGTCGCCGACACCGTGCTAAGCGCGCGGGACCATGCGCCAACCCATGTCGTCTCCGTGCCGCGCACTTTCCTCTATCCCGGACCGGATTTGCGGCTTCCGCTGAGCGGGCACCTGTCGATGGGATCGGCGGTGACGGTGGCGGGCGCGACAGAAACGCGCGGCACGCATTATGCGCTGCTGCCGTCCGGCGAGGCTATCATATCAGGCCATCTCAGGCCTCTAGGAGAGCCGGCTGCCGACTATGTCGCGGTCGCGGAGGCTTTTCTCGGCACGCCCTATCTGTGGGGCGGCGCCTCCGGCTTCGGCATCGATTGCTCCGGCCTCGTGCAACTGGCGATGCACATGGCCGGCAGGCAAGTGCTGCGCGATTCCGACATGCAGGCGGCGACCATCGGCGAGCCACTCAACCCAGGGCCGGATTTTGCCGGGTTGCGGCGCGGCGACCTGGTGTTCTGGAAAGGCCATGTCGCTGTTATGACCGACCCAGAAACGATGATCCATGCGAACGGCCACACCATGCTGGTCTCGCGTGAAGGGTTCAAGGACGCTGTCGCCCGCATCGGCTACCTCTATGGCGGCCCGACAGGGTTTCGCCGGCCGTAGCGCAACAGCGGCCCTTCTCAAGCGAGGGGGAGGCGCTTCGATCACCTTTTGTTCTGATTCTTCTTGGCGATTGCGCGCCGCCGCGCTACCTCTGGCAGGTGACAGAGCAGCCGCGCCTTGCCGATCAGAATGCCGCCGTGCACTTGCCCGAGCCATTCCTCAAATGGTTCGCGGAAAAAGGTTGGTCGCCGCGCGCCCATCAGATCGAGCTGCTGGCAAGGGCCCGGGCCGGGCAGTCGGTTTTGCTGATCGCGCCGACCGGCGCCGGCAAGACGCTGGCCGGATTCTTGCCCTCGTTGACCGAGCTGGCAGGCCGGCCAAGGAGAAGGCCGGGACAGGCTCATCGCGGCATCCATACGCTCTATATCTCGCCGCTGAAGGCGCTGGCCGTCGATATCGAGCGCAATCTCGGCAGGCCGGTGGAAGAAATCGGCCTGTCGGTTACCATCGAGACTCGCACCGGCGACACGCCGGCGCACAAGCGCCAGCGGCAAAAGCTGGTGCCGCCCGACATTCTCCTGACCACGCCCGAGCAGCTGGCGCTGCTGATTGCGGCGCCCGACGCCAGGCGCTTCTTCGAGGACCTGCACTATGTCGTGCTCGATGAACTGCATTCACTGGTGACGTCGAAACGCGGGCATCTTCTGGCGCTCGGGCTGGCGCGGCTGCGCAGCTTCGTGCCCGGCCTGCAGACGATCGGCCTGTCGGCAACGGTCGCCGAGCCCGACGACTTGCGCCGTTGGCTGGTAAGCCAGAATCCACCCAGCGCGATGGCAGGTCTGATCACCGTTGCCGGCGGCGCCAAGCCCGACATCTCCATCCTCGATTCAGAACAGCACGTGCCGTGGTCCGGACACTCGGCCCGCTACGCCATTCCCGAAATCTACGAGGCGATCCAGCGCCATCGCACGACGCTCCTGTTCGTCAACACACGCAGCCAGGCAGAGCTGCTGTTCCAGGAGCTGTGGCGGGCAAACGAGGACTCGCTGCCGATCGCCCTGCATCACGGCTCGCTCGATGTCGGTCAGCGCCGGCGGGTCGAAAAGGCGATGGGCGAGAATGCACTGCGCGCCATCGTCGCCACTTCTACGCTTGATCTCGGTATCGACTGGGGCGACGTCGATCTGGTCGTGCATGTCGGCGCGCCGAAGGGCGCGAGCCGGCTGGCGCAGCGTATCGGCCGCGCCAACCACCGCATGGACGAGCCTTCGAAGGCCATCCTGATCCCGGCCAACCGCTTCGAGGTGCTGGAATGCCGGGCGGCGCTCGACGCCAACTATCTCGGCGCCCAGGACACGCCGCCGCTGGTCAATGGCGCGCTCGACGTGCTGGCGCAGCACGTGCTGGGTTGCGCCTGCGCGGCACCCTTTGACGCCGACTTTTTATTCGAGGAGGTGCGCGGTGCCGCGCCCTATGCCGAGCTGGAGCGCGCAACCTTCGACCGTGTCATCGATTTCGTCGCCACCGGGGGCTACGCGCTCAAGAGTTACGATCGCTACGCTCGCATCCGAAAGACAAGCGGTGGGCTGTGGCGCGTCTCGCATCCGCGCATCGCCCAGCAGTACCGGCTGAATGTCGGCACCATCGTCGAGATGCCGGAGCTGAATGTGCGCTATGTCAGGCAAGGGCGTGGCCTTGCCGGCCGCGGCGGGCCGGTGCTCGGCAAGATCGAGGAGTATTTCGCCGAGACGCTGCGCCCCGGCGACAATTTCATGTTCGGCGGCAAGGTGCTGCGCTTCGAGGGCATTCGTGAGAACGAGTGCATCGTCTCCAATGGCGCCGGCGCCCGCATCATCGTACCGTCCTATGCCGGCGGAAAGTTCCCGCTGTCGACCTATCTCGCCGACCAGGTGCGCGGCATGCTGGCCGATTCCAATCGCTGGCAGGCGCTGCCCGAACAGGTCGCCGACTGGCTGAGGTTGCAGAAGGAAAAATCGGTGCTGCCGAAGCGCGGTGACCTGCTGGTCGAGACCTTTCCGCGCGGCAACCGGCACTACATGATCGCCTATCCGTTCGAAGGCCGGCTCGCGCACCAGACGCTCGGCATGCTGCTGACGCGGCGGCTGGAGCGGGCAGGCGCGCGGCCGCTCGGCTTTGTCGCCACCGACTATTCGCTGGCCGTCTGGGCGCTGGATGACATGGCCTCGCTATTCAAGGCAAAGAAGCCTTCTCTGACTGCCCTGCTCGATGAAGACATGCTGGGCGACGATCTCGAAGCCTGGCTGAACGACAGCTGGATGCTGAAGCGCACCTTCCGCACCTGCGCTGTAATCGCCGGACTGATCGAGAAGCGTTTCCCAGGGCAGGAGAAGAGCGGGCGGCAAGTGACGGTGTCGGCCGATCTGATCTACGACGTGCTGCGCAGTCACGAACCGGACCATATACTGCTGCAGGCGACGCGGACGGATGCGTCGGCCGGCCTGCTCGATGTCAGCAGACTTGCCGAGATGCTCTCGCGTGTCCGCGGTCGAATCGTGCATAAGCATCTTGAGCAGATTTCGCCGTTGGCCGTGCCGATCATGCTGGAGATCGGCAAGGAATCGGTGAATGGCGGCGCCAACGAGACGCTGCTGATGGAGGCGGCGGATCTGGTCGAGGAGGCCATGGGTCCAGGAATGAGCTTGGTTTGATATGAATTTCGCGGCGAGGGCATCGGCATTCGCGGAGGCCGACCGGGTCGGCATCGCTGATGAGCGCGCGGTCTGTGATCCGCGCGGCGTGCTCTATTTCCCGGAGCTTCGGCTTCTGGCGGTGTCGGACCTGCATCTGGAAAAGGGCTCGTCCCTGGCACGACGCGGCGCGCTGATCCCGCCTTACGATACGGGCGCGACTTTGCTCCGATTGCAGGCAGTGATTGCCGATTATCAGCCGGCGATCGTCATCAGCCTCGGCGACAGCTTTCATGATGGCGGCGGCGCCGAGCGGATGCATTCGAGCTTTCGCGAACGGTTGGAAGGGCTGATGGCTGGCCGCGACTGGTTCTGGGTCGCCGGCAATCACGACCCGGATGCGCCAGCCGACCTGCCCGGCGAGACGGTGCGCGAGCTGGCCGTAGGCTCTCTCGTATTCCGGCACGAGCCTTCGGCGGTGAGGGTGGAGGGCGAGGTCGCCGGCCATCTGCACCCTTGCGCCCGCATCGTGCAGCGCGGCCGCTCGGTGCGGCGACGCTGCTTTGCCGGCGATGGCGGCCGCATGATCATGCCGGCCTTCGGCGCCTATACCGGCTCGCTTAATGTGCTCGACCGCGCCTATGCCGGGCTGTTCCGCCGCGAAACGCTGATGGCCTATATGCTCGGCGCTGAGCGCATCTTCGCGATTTCCCACGCGATGCTGCGGCCAGGCTGAGCTGGTCTACCTGCCGTAGTAGAGGGTGACGGTGTGCTTGGCTTCGGCAAAGAACAGCCAGCGTTCGACCAGCATGCCGGCGAATTGGACGATTGCTGCTATTGCCGACAGCACCGCCGCATAGGGCCATGGCAAGGCGAACGCGGCAATCAGCAGCAAGACGGGCGCGGCGAAGGCCAGCACTTGTGTGATCTGGCGCAGCCGCGCCTTGTGCTTGCGCGCGACGCGAAAGCCCATCTCCTTGAGCAGATAGTTTTCCTCGGTGTGCGGCCATTCCAGCGACCGCACCGTACCGCCGGCAAGCCCGGTCGCGGTGTTGGCGTTGGTCGGGATTTCCAGCCCGTCATTGTATCGCCAGGTTGCCAGCTTCCAGCCCCAGCCGAGCAACGTCAGCAGCACGCAAGCTGCCAGAAGGATGGTCGAGCCGAGGGCGAAACCCTGCAGCAGCGCGTTGAGAAGCACGCTGCCGCTCATCGCTGAAAAGATCAGATAGCCGGGCAGAGTGAAGCGGCTGTGCCACTGGGCGATCGGCTTCAGCGATGCATAGATCATGCCGGTGGTGCAGACGGTGGCGACCGCGCCGACCGCAGCCAGCAGCCCGGCGACGGCCACCCAGCCGTTTGTGCGGCCGAGGAACACCCAGCCGATGGCGAACAGTCCCGCCGGCACGAAGGTCGCGACCGACGCAATGCCTTCGCGTGACAGCCACGAACTGCGCCATTGCGAGAATGCCCGCCAGGCACGTTCGGGCCGGCCGAGATGGCCGGCCGACGACAACAGGCCGGCCGAGATCAGGCCGAACGCCAGGCCCATGCCGACGAGGCCGAGCCAGAAATCGGGCGGGACAAAACCTTGCCCGGCCAGCACGCCGAGCAGCGCAAGCAGGCCGTAACCGGCGCCGGTGGCGGTGGTGAAAAAGACGACGGAGAAGGCTGGATGCATGGAGGCGCTGGTCAGTGCGAAAGCATGCGGTCGACCCAGCCGAGGAAACCGCCTTCGGCCCGCACCGGTTCGAGCGCCGGCGCCGGCACCGATGCCGCACGCTGCGTGTGGGCGCGCGGCGGCAAATATTTGTTGGTCGGGTGATAGCCGAGTTCGGGCATCAGGTCGACACCGCCGCGCTCGGCCACCAGTTGCGAGATCGCCGACGCCGGGTCGCCGAGATCGCCAAAATGCCGCGCGCTGGTTGGACAGGCGGCGACGCAGGCCGGCACGCGGTCTTCTTCAGCCAGATTGTCGTTATAGATGCGGTCGACGCACAACGTACATTTCTTCATCACGCCGACATCGGTGTCGAATTCGCGGGCGCCATAGGGGCAGGCCCAGCTGCACAATTTGCAGCCGATGCACTTGTCCTCGTCGACCAGCACGATGCCGTCCGAGGCTCGTTTGTAGGAGGCTCCGGTCGGGCAGACGGTGACGCAGGCCGGCGTCTCGCAATGCAGGCAGGAGCGTGGGAAATTGACCGTGCGCCCGCCCATCTCCGTGATGTGCTCATAGCTGTGCACGCGGTTGAACCAGACCCCGTCGGCATCGCCGCCGTAGGGATCGATGTCGGTCAGCGGCGCCATGTGGCCGCCGGTGTTCCATTCCTTGCAGGCGGTAACGCAGGCCTGGCAACCGACGCAGGTGTCAAGGTCGATGACGAGGCCGAGCTTTTTGTCGGTATGGGCGGGGAGACAGGTCATGGTCTGGCGGCTTCTCTTTCCCGGCGAAACTCGGCGCCGAAACTGAGCTTGTCGGGCGAGGGTTCGAAATGCGGCGGCTGCCGGAAGCGCTCGAACTGCGGTTCGGTGAAGCCGGCTTCTTCAGCCGCGCATTTGACGATGCGGACACGCAGGTCGAACCATGCCGCCTGGCCGGTGACCGGGTCGGAATTCGAGTAGCGTTTACCATTGGCATCGGCAGAGGTCTGGTCGCCGATAATGTGATTGAGCAGGAAACCGCGGTTGGATTCGGCGGCGTCGTCCTTCAGCCCCCAGCTGCCGCGCCGTTTGCCGATGGCGTTCCAGGTCCAAACCGTATCCGCGTTGACGCCGTCGACCAGCTTGATCTGTCCCTTGACCTTGCCGTTGATGCTCTCGATCCACACCCAGTCATCGTCGACAAGGCCGAGGCCGGCGGCGGTCCGGTTGTGCACGAACAGCCGGTTCTGGCTGGTGATCTGCCTGAGCCAGGCGTTCTGCGAGCCCCAGGAATGATACATGTGCATCGGTCGCTGTGTCAGCGCGTGCAGCGGGTATTTCTCGAGGTCGACAGCCGCCTCCTCGAAGGGCGTGTACCAGAACGGCAGCGGGTCCATATAGGTCTCGATGCGGCTGCGCTCCGCCTCCGGCGGCAGCACCCGCCCATGGCCGCGCGCGGCGAGGCGAAACCGCTGAATCGGTTCCGAATAGAGCTGGAAGACGATCGGCTCGGCTTTCGGGATGAAGCCCATGTTCTCGGCGAAGTCGAGATAGGAGCGGTTGGCCATTTTGTAGTAGCGCTGGTCGTCCGCAAAATCATGGTGCCAGAAGCCGCCATTGTCGATGTAGCGCTGAAGCTGATCAGGATTGGCCTCGCCTTTGCCGATCGAGGTTCCGTCCTTGCCGCGCCAGCCGGCGAGCGGGCCGATGCCCGGCGTGCGCTCATGATTGACGATGTAATCGGCATAGTCGCGGTATTTGGCCGAGCCGTCGTCGTCGACGAAGCCGGGCAGGCTGAGGCGCGCGCCGAGCTCGATCAGCACCGTCTGGAACGGCCTGACATCACGATCCGGCTCGACGACGGGATGGCGGATGGCGTCGCCCGGGCCGTCGGCATGGCTGATCGGCCGATCGAGCAGGCTGATGCAGTCGTGACGCTCGAGATAGGTCGTGTCGGGAAGCACGAGATCGGCGAACGGCACGGTCTCGGAATAATAGGCGTCGGAATAGATGATGAAGGGGATCTTGTAGTTTCCGGCCTCGTCGCTGTCGGTCAGCATCGCCATCGTCTCGACGGTGTTCATCGACGAGTTCCAGGCCATGTTGGACATGTACATCATTAGCGTATCGATCCTGTAAGGATCGCCGGCCCAGGCATTACGGATGACCGTGTGCATGAGCCCGTGTGCTGCCAGCGGCGCATCCCAGGAATAGGCCTTGTCGATACGGATCGGCGTGCCGACGTCGTCGACCAGCAGATCCTCCGGGCCGCAGACGAATCCAAGCGGCATGCCTTCGAGCGGCGTCATCGGCCTGACGTCCTTGCCCGCCGGCTTCGGCCCCGGCGGCGCCGACCGCGGATAGGGCGGCTTGAAGCGAAATCCGCCGGGCACGTCCACCGTACCCAGGAGTACTTGGAGCAGGTGGATGGCGCGGCAGCTATGAAACCCGTTCGAATGGGCCGAGATGCCGCGCATCGCGTGCATCGACACCGGCCGGCCCTTGATCGTCTCATGCCGGCGGCCGGCCCAGTCGGTCCACTCCACCGGCAGTTCGATCGCCTGTTCGAAGGCGACATGCGCCAGTTCGGCGGCGGTCCGGCGGATGGTGTCGGCGGGGACGCCGCAGCGTTCGGCGACCGCATCGGGAGAATAGCTCTCCTGCAGATAGCGGTCGGCAACGAGCTGGAAGACCGGAACGCAGCGGCGGCCATCGACCTGGAAGTTGCCGGTCAGCGCCGGCTTTGCGTCGGTATCGGTGACGCTGACGGGCACTTTCGCCACCCTGTCCCAGGCCAGCGGATTGCCGTTACCGTCGCGTGCGAACAGCCCATCGTCGGCAGCATTCGGCTCCTGGATGACGAGGACATGAGCATTGGTGTAGCGCAGCAAATAATCGAGATCGACGCGGCCGGCCTTCAGCAGTTCATGGATGAGGGCTAACACGAACAGTCCGTCGGTACCGGGCCGGATGCCGATCCAGTCATCGGCAATGGCGTTGTAGCCGGTGCGGCACGGATTGATCGAGACCACCTTGGCGCCGCGCGCCTTGAGCTTGCCGAGACCGATCTTGATCGGATTGGAATCATGGTCCTCGGCAACGCCGAACAGCATGAAGTATCTCGTGTTGTCCCAGTCGGGTTCGCCGAACTCCCAGAACGAACCGCCGATCGTATAGAGCCCGCCGGCCGCCATGTTGACCGAGCAGAAGCCGCCATGGGCGGCGAAATTCGGCGTGCCGAACTGGCTCGCCCACCAGCCGGTCAACGATTGCGACTGATCGCGCCCGGTAAAGAAGGCGAGTTTCTTCGGATCGGTCCGGCGGATTTTCGAAAGTCGTTCCGTCGCGATTGAGAAAGCCTCCTCCCACTCGATCTCACGAAATTCTCCCGAGCCGCGCGGACCTGTGCGCAGCAATGGTTTCTTCAACCGGGCCGGACTGTAGTGCTGCATGATGCCGGCACTGCCCTTGCCGCACAGCACGCCGCGATTGACCGGATGGTCCTTGTTGCCGTTGATGTAGCGGACCTTGCCGTCCTTGATGTGGACGTCGATGCCGCACCGGCAGGCGCACATGTAGCAGGTGGTCTTGGCGATGCTGTCGGAGATATCGGGCGAAGTATCGACGCCATCGCCCTCGTCGGGCGCGCGCGTGTCGGCAAGCGACCGTTGGGACGGTGCGGAATTGGCGCCGCGCAGCGGTCCGTGGCTCATGATCTGCTTTTGTGGTCCGAGTATTTGGCTCGCGTTTTCGGCCCGGGGCCGCGCATGTAATGCTCTTCCGGATGATAGCCGTTGCCGGTGAGCCGCCGCCGCAAGCTGCGCGTCCAATGGGAAAACAGGGATTTGAAGCGCCTGATCACTTTCTGCCTTTTGCGGACTGGCCGCGATATTTTTCCAATTTCCTGCAAAAACTTAGAACAAAATGATCGATCTGTCTAACAAGTTGCTCTTGTAATTCCAATCGAATTTCTTTCTTAATTCTCTCATGACCCTGGACCAATTGCGGATCTTCGTTGCTGTCGCCGAACGAGGACACATGACCAAGGCAGCCGAGCTGCTGGGTATTTCCCAATCGGCCGCCTCGGCCGCCATCCGCTCGCTCGAACGGCAGCATGGCGTCCAGCTATTCAACCGGGTCGGTCGCAACATCGAGCTGGCGCAGACCGGGCGCCGGTTCCTGCCCGAGGCCAAGGCCGTGCTTGAACGGGCGACTGCCGCCCACGACGTGCTGGAGCACGTCTCGCAGACGATCACCGGCAGCCTTTCCATCGCCGCCAGCCAAACCATCGCCAGCTACTGGCTGCCGCGCCGGCTGGCCTCCTTCCACGAGGCCTATCCCGCCGTCAGGCTGAGCGTGACCATCGGCAACACCAGGCAGGTTGAGACCACCGTACTGGACGGTACGGCTGATTTTGGCCTGGTCGAGGGGCGCACTGATTCGGACATATTGCGGCGCGCCAAGGTCGATGTGGATCGCCTGATGCTGGTTGTGGCGCCTTCGCATCCCGAGATCGCTGAAGTCTCGCGCGGGCATCCCGATATCAGCGAGCTCCGCTGGATCATCAGGGAGGGCGGGTCGGGCACCCGCGAGGTGCTGGAAGATCTTGCCCGCCGCGAAGGGATCTCGTTCGCGGAACTGCGAATATTCCTGGTGCTGCCGAGCAACGAGGCGGTCCGTCAGGCGGTCGAGGCTGGCGCCGGCGCCACCATCATTTCGGAACTCGTTGTCGAACGCGCCGTTGCCGAAGGCAGCTTGCGTTCCGTGCAGATCGATCTGCCGAAACGTGATTTCGCCATGATCACGCACCGTGACCGGCAGGCAAGTCTGGCCCAGATGGCGCTCAAGGCGCATCTGGGCGCGAAGGCCGGCGAGACCGTCCGCGGGTAAGCCGGGTCAGCCGAATTTCCGCTGCGCATCGAGCGCCAGCCCAAGCCCGACCGAGCCGAACATATCCCCTTCGATGACGGACGCCTGCGGCACCAAGGCTAATATCTGCTGCCTTGCCAGCGGGATGGCGGTCGATCCGCCGGTTAGGAACACCGCGGTGATGGCGGACGGTTTCACCTGCGCGTCGCGGATCGTCTCGCCAACCGTCGCGGCCACCCGTTCGATATCCCTGGCAATCGTGGCCTCGAGCCCGGCGCGGGAAATTTCTGCCGCGAAACTCGCTCCGGGCAGCGCGACTACGACATCACCAGAACGTTGCTGCGTCAGCGCGATCTTGGCCCTCTCGACCAAAGCGGCCAGCGCGTGCCCGTAACGATGCTCGACGATGTGGATGAAACGGTCGACCAGGTCGGCGCGTTCCGCCTCGTAGCGGATCTGGCGCAGATGCGTCATCGCCCTGGCGGTGTAGACCAGATTGATGCGTTGCCATGTCGCCAGGTCGATGAAGTAGCTGGCCGGCAAGTTGCGCTTGCCGTCCTTGGTCGGCGAGAGGTAGCCGAGCTGCGGCATCACATGGGTGATGCTCAACAGCCGATCGAAGTCGGTGCCGCCGATGTGGATGCCTCGGCTCGCCAGGATGTCGTCCTTGCGATCGAGGGAGCGGGCGCGCTGCGGCGAGACCCGCACGATCGAGAAGTCGGACGTGCCGCCGCCCATGTCGACGATCAGCGCCAGTTCTTCCCGCGTGACCTTCTGCTCGTAGTCGAGCGCCGCCGCGATCGGCTCGAACTGGAAGGCGATATGCTTGAAGCCCTGGGTGCGGGCCGCGTTTTCGAGTTCACCTTCGGCCTTGGCATCGGCCTCGGCATCGTCGTCGACGAACTGCACGGGACGACCGAGCACCACGCTTTCAACCGTGTCGTCCGCATCCTCTTCCAGCCTTTTCCTGAGATGGCCGACGAACAGACCAATGATCTCGGTGAAGGCGATCGATCGGGACTTGATGCGCGTCTTTTCATGGACAAGCGTACCGCCGAGTACGCTCTTCAGCGAGCGCATCAGACGACCATCGATGCTGTCGGTATAGTTGGCGATGGCGCGGCGCCCAAAATAGGTGCGGTTGTCCTCGAAGTTGAAGAACACCGCGCTCGGCAGCGTCACCTGACCGTCTTCCAGCGCCACCAGCCGTGGCTGCCCGTTCCTGACCACGCCCACTGTGGAATTCGAAGTGCCGAAGTCGATACCGCCGAATGCTGATCGCATCGTGAAGCCTGTATTCTGATTGTGGGGGAGCGACAGCTCGTGTCCGGTCGGGCCGGCGTCGCGGTCTAACCCATGAGCCCCAAAAGGGGAACAACCTTTCGCAAGGGGGCTAGTCCTTTCGGAAGACCAGTCTTCCGAGCCAGCCGGTCAGCATGGCCAGCGATACAGCGAAGACGCCGTAGAGAAAGGAATAATCGTGGGCGACGCGGAAGATCGACTGTTCGAAACCGGATTTGCGGATTTCGAGTTGGGCGGAGCTTTCCTTGATGAACAGGCCGCTCTTGAACAGGAACGCGCGTGCCTTGTGGGTGCCGACCGGAACATTGGGGGCAAGCCTGACGGTGGCGCGGAACAGGTTCTGCGACAGGAACTGCACGCCGCCGACGTTCACGCTGTAGAGGCCGGTCGCCGTCTTGCGCTCGCGCAGCGCCGCGGTGAATTCCTGGACTGTCGCCGGATTGTCGCCATCGTCGGCAGGCTGCATGTAGATGTTGGCGGCGCCGAGCGACAGTTGCTTGTAGCTGTTGGGGTCGGTGACGTCCTGAAGTGGGCGCGTCGTCGCCACCGAATAGGACACCGGCACGTTCTCGAAGGTCTCGGACTCCAGATTGATCCAGATGCCGAGCACCCGGTCCTTGCGGCGCACGACGACCGGCCGGGCCGGACCCTCAAGCACGACGATGATGTCGTAGCGCCCTTGGCGCGCGACAAGCGGGTCGGCATTTTCCAGTGAGCCGAAGATGGTGAGGTCGGCGCCGGAAAAGCCGGCGGTGATTGAGACATGGTCGGTGGACAGGCCGATCTGGATGTTTTCGGTAACCGGCGTCTGCGCTTTTCCCGGTGACGCGGCGGCGAACAGCGACAGCGAGGCAGCGGCCAGGAACGCTCTCAAGCACGCCATCAGGTCGGGTCCACGCCGGACAGCGAGTAGAGGCTGGGAGGCGTCACGAACAGATCGATGGCGAGCCGAATGGCGACCGCCAGAACCAGCAGTGCCAGCAGAGCCCTGAGCTGCTCGCCACGCAGCCTTTGGCCGGCCTTGGCGCCGTATTGCGCGCCGGCGACGCCGCCCGCCATCAACAGGAAGGCGAGCATGACATCAACCGTCTGGTTGGTGGTGGCATGGACCAGCGTGGTGTAGGCTGAGGTGAAGATGATCTGGAACAGCGAGGTGCCGATGACGACGTTGGTCGGCACTTTCAAGAGATAGATCAGCGCCGGCACCATGATGAAGCCGCCGCCGACGCCCATGATCGACGACAGGAAACCGATGCCGGCACCGAGGCCGAGCACCGGGATGACGCTGACGAAAAGCTTCGAGGCCCTGAACCGCATCTTCAGCGGCAAGCGGTGGATCCAGTTGTGCTGGCCGGATTTCTTCAGCACCGGCGCCGCGCCGCTGCGCGTGGCGCGCAGCGCATTGACGCTCTCGACCAGCATCAGCCCGCCGACGGTGCCGAGCAGCACGACATAGAGCAGCGAGATGAACAGGTCGAGCTGGCCGAGCCTGCGCAAGAAACCAAAGACAAAGATGCCGCCCGTTGAGCCAACGATGCCGCCTGCCAAAAGCACACCGCCGAGCTTGAAGTCGAGCGTGCCGCGCTTCACGTGCGACAATGCGCCGGAGAAGGAGGAGGCGATGACCTGGTTCGCGCCGGTAGCGACCGCGATCGCCGGCGGAATGTTGTAGAAGATCAGCAGCGGCGTGATGAGGAAGCCGCCGCCCACTCCGAACATGCCCGAAAGGAAACCCACCGCCGCGCCCATGGCCAGCAGCACGAAAATGTTGACGGAAATTTCCGCGATCGGGAGATAGATGCCCACCCGTCAGTCTCGATCAGTTTGCCTCTCGACGAATGCAACCGTTGCGGGCATTTCGCGCCTAAAAGCCTATCTCGTTCTTGCGCCGGCCGGGCGGCGAAGTCAAACCTCGCCACGCCGCCGAAACAAAAAACAACTCAATCAGTTAACAGGCAAATGTGTGGCAAAGGCGTCGCGGAAACGACGCATCTGACGTTATTTGCGCGCAAGCAGCGCCTTGACCAGTTTTTCGTCGACCGCGCCCGTCGGCTTCAAGTCGTTGTCGGTCTGGAAAGCCATGATGGCATCCTCGGTTTTCTGGCCCATCACGCCGTCGGCATTGCCGGCCTCATAGCCGTTCTTGTTGAGAATGCGCTGGATGTTCTGAACGACCTTCTTCATGTCGACGCTGGCGGTTGTCTGCGGCGTGCCGTCCTGCCACGATTCGGGAATGTCGGCCGAATTGGCCGCAGGATCGAGCGGCTTCGCCTTCCACAGTTCGGCGGCGGTACGGGCGCGTTCGAGCTGCTCGGGCTTGAGCGCCCTGGCGATCTCGTCGCGCTTTGCCGCCGCATCCTTGTCGCCGGTCTTGGCAACGAGCGCGAACCATTTGTAGGAATCTTCGAGATTCTGCTTCATGCCGACGCCCTTCGCCGCCAGGATGCCGAGATTGAATTGGCTGTCCTTGACACCGAGATCGGCGGCCGCCTGGAACCAGTGCGCGGCCGATTCATTGTCGGTCACGCCGTCCGCAGCCATGGCAAAGAGCACGGCGAGATTGTGCATGGCGCTGGCGTTGCCTTGCTCCGCGGCGAGCTGGTACCACGTCTTCGCCTTCTTGACGTCGCGCGCGACGCCGGTGCCCTTCTCATAGAAGTTGCCGATGCGGTATTCCGCCGGCGCGAAGCCGAGCTCGGCGGCCTTTTCATACCATTTGGCGGCCGCTGCCATGTCTTGCTTGACGCCGCGCGATTCGGCGTAACGCGAGCCGATCTCGAACAACGCCTTGGCGTCGCCGCCGGCCGCTGCGTCACGCAAGGCAGCCGGGCCGGCATCGGCTGGGATGTCGATCTTGGCAGCGGCCGCCGTCGTCGAAGCATCCGCGGGCGTGACCGTGCCGGTCATGTCCGGGGTCGCGGGCGTGGCGGCCGGCGCTGTGGCCATTGGCTCGGTGTCCGCAGCCGTCGGGCCCGCATGTGCCGAGGCTGTCACGTTCGCCGCCGCCGGATCGGGCGACGCCGTTGGAGTGATGGGCGCAGGAACAGGTTCGGCCTCGGGTCCGATTTCCATCGGCGTTTCGGCGTCCGGCGGCGCGGCGAGGGCGGTCTGCGCCGGCATGTCGTCTTCGGTTACCGATTCGGACGGCTCTGCCTGCCGGACGACGCGGGCCGGCGCGCTGTCCTGCGCTGCAGTTTGCGCGTCCGTCTTCGGCTCGCTGGCGGTACCGGCCGACGCGGTTTTCGCTGGCTGCGCGGCCGCGATCGGCGCCGCATCGTTGCTCGCCATTTCGACGGGGTCGGAGAAAAAGGCCGCGCCCAGTTGCAGGCCGGCGAGCGCCAGCATGACTGCGGCGGCCGCCATCAGGATCGGCTTGCGCCGCGCCTTGAGCAGGTCGCCGATCCTGAGCGCCTTCACCGGGCCGCTCATCTTCGATTGCCGCTTGAGAGCGTCGGCCTCGGCGGCCGCCGCTTGCGCCGCGCGTCTGGCTGCGGCGATGAAGTCGGCTTTCGATGCATCGGCACTGCCGGGCCTGACCGGCGGTCCGCGTTCGTCGCGCACGCGTTTCAAGATGGCGTTGAGGTCGGGTGGGCCGGAGCCGGGCTCCAGCGGCCGGTTGGCAACCTTCGGATCCAGCGGCTCGTCGAGATCGACGCTCGGTATCTCGACATCAGGCGCCGAGCCGGCAAGCGGTGGAACGTCTGCCTCCTTCTTACCCTTGAAGACGCGCGCCAGTCCGCCGAGCATCGACTTCCGGCCGCCGGGCTGCTCACTTTTCTCCGTCACAGTATCCGAACCAAGCGCCGCCATGGCCGCGGCCGCAGCGGCTTCGGCCGGCGTACGCGTGCCCGGTTCGCTACGCGAACCTGGTTCATTGCGCATGATGGCCGTGGCATGGCTGTCGAGGTCGGCCATGTCACCCGTCAGCGGCAATGGCTGGTCGATGTCCATGGACGGCGCGTCACGTACGGCCATCTTTGACGATCGCGCGCCGCGCCAGCTGTCCGGCTCGGCCGATTGCGTATTAAGAAGTTCGCTCACCGCGTCGGTCGGCTCGCCGGTTTCCAGTGAGCCCAGCCGGTCGACGATCTTGAGCAGGGTGTCGTGGATGGCCTCGAAGGTCCTCGAATTGCGCTCGTCGGAACGGCGCGTCAGTGATTCGAGCGTCTTCAGATCCTGGGCGAGGCCAGAAACGGCCGCCGTGTTGGCACTGGAGTCGGCCAGTGAGCGGACGGCGCTCTCGGCTGCCTCGCGCGCAGCGCTGAGGATGGAATCGCGGGTGCCAGCCAGCGACTTCTCGATTTCGTCGAGACGAGGGCTGATGTCCTCGAATTCCGGCAATGGCGTGCCGGGCTTCGAAAGATGCGCCGACAGAGCCGCGACTTGCGTCTCCAGGCTGCGGATCAGGGCCGGGTCGATGCCGGCGACTTGTGCCGCCGATGAATCCAGCCGGCTTGAAATATCTTCGAGGCGGCCTTCCAGGCCACGGATCGCCGCTTCGCTTGCGGAATCGGGAACGCGCGTTTCCATGCGCTGGGCCAGCGCGCTGAAGCGGGCGTCGATGGCATCCATGATGCCGGCGCCGTCGATCTGCGGCATGCGCTGGTCCAGCCTGTCGACGACTTCGTCCAGCCGGCGCTCGAGATCACGAAACAGCAAGTTGCCTTGTTCGATCGCGTCGCCTTGGCGGCGCTCCATCATGCCGGACAGCACGTCGAAACGTTGCTCCAGCCCCTGGAAGATATAGTCGGCATCCGGCATTGCAGGCGCCCTGTCGATCTTGTCGGCAATGAGCGCGATCTGCTTGTCGAGACGCTCCATCGCCTGCTCCGGCAAATTGGCCCGGCCGGCAAGATCGTCGACCCGGCTCGACAGCATGTTGAGGCGGTCGATGACCTCGCCGCTGGGGTGAACTTGCGTGACTTCCTCGATCTGCTGGGCAAGCGAGGCGATCCGCTTCTCGATGCGTTCGAAGGGTTCGGGGTCGAATGAATTGGCCTGCGCGGCGACGGTGGATGCGACGATAGCGCGGGAAATCTCGTCCAGCCGCTCGTCGATCATACCGAATGTGCTGCTGCCGCGATTGTCCTGCTGCCTGGCGAAATGATCGACGGCGCTGGCAAGCGTGCGGACCTTCTCTTCGATCGACCGCAGCGACAGCGACTCCGGCAAATTGTTGACGGCGTTGCTGATCTGCTCGAGCCGGTCGGTCAGAATCGAAAGACCGGGTGCGTCCGACCGCTTGCGGTGATCGGCATCGACACGATCCTCGAACGCGGTCCAGCGGCGGTCGAAATCGTCCCAGCGGCGGCCAACCGCCTGCACGCTCTCCTCGCGCGCCAGCGTGTCGAGCGCGGCCTTGACCTGCTCCAGTTCGAGCCGGAGCATGTTGACGCTTCTGTCGTCGCTCCTTTCGGCCAGAGTCTGGATGGCGCCGGAAAGCCGCTCAAACTCGACGCCGAGTTCGGCGCTGCCTTTGCCGCCTCCCGATTGACCACCCGGCTCGGCGCTTGCCTGGAAAGCCCGCTCGATGTCCTTGCGCAGCGCTTCGAATTCGCGCTGCAGGCCGGCGGTCATCTGGTGGCGCAGTTCCTCGCGCAGGCCGCGCAATTCGCCGGCGATCTTGCCGACCACGGCGACGCCGTCTTCTTGGCCGCGCACACGGTCGATATCGCGGGCGATCGCCTGGTAAGTCTGGTCAAAGGCAGCCGGCTCCGGGCTTTTCGGCGGCTGCGCCGGGCGCGGATCCTCATAGGGCCGGGCGCTGGCATAGCGCGGCTCCGCGCTCGGCCGGCGCGAATCGGGACGCTCGCTCAGGTCCTCGCGCGTCCGCTCCAGCCGCTGCTCCAGCGTTTCCAGGGAACGGTTGAGCTGTTCAAGCGTGGTGTGCGGCCTGCGCTGCCTGCCGACGTTGAGTGTATCGAGATAGGACCGCTTGCTGTTCATCGATGCGCCCGTTCAGAATTACTGCTGGCTTATGACCAGTTTCCCAAAGTCCTGCCGGAAACGAAGGCGGCCGCGCGGCTTGCTGCGGTGGAAGACGAGCTTCCCGGGTTTCACCCACGCTCCGAAAAACCGTGAAAAATTCGCTACAGGATAAACACGGGTAACCGACATGCGCACATTTCGCCCAACGTGGTAAACAACGCGTTAACCAAGCTTAAGAAGTTGCAACGTTGTTGGCGGGCTGCCTAAGCCCCGCCGGGCCATGCGCTGGCGGATGCGGCAAAAAGTTCCTCCCCCACAACGCCCTTGCTTCGTGAGGCGGCTATCGGTATAGAATTGACGTAAACGTAAAGGTGCACAGACTGTGCCGTTTGCGATTTGTTTGTTGAAACCACGAGTGGAAGCACGCCCCCGCTTCCGCTCAGGCGACGCAAGGTCCGGGACCGCGGCGCCACCAGATGGGGAAAGCCAGTGACCATGAAACTTGTTTCGCCCGGCGAAGCCGCGGCCAATACCAATGACATGTCTGACAAAGCCGGCGAGGATCTTGTCCGCATCGGCGAGATGGCCAAGAAATACGGAGTAACGCTGCGCACGCTGCGTTTCTACGAGGACAAGGGTCTTCTCACTCCGCAGCGCGACGGCTCGACCCGTCTCTACACGCGACGCGACAAGGCTCGGCTGAAGCTGATCCTGCTCGGCCGCAAGGTCGGATTCTCGCTGCGCGACGTCAAGCAGATGATGGATCTGTATGACCCGACTGGCTCCAACACCAAGCAGTTGCGACTGGCGCTCGACAAGTCGGAGAAGCAGCTTGCCCGTCTGCAGAAGCAGCGGGCGCTGATCGACGATGCCATCAACGAGTTGAGCAACTCGATGGCGGCGGTGCGTCAGATGTTGATCGAACGTTCGGCGCCGCAGGCCAGCGCCGCCGGATAATTCGGCCTCGCCGGCTTCCGGTGAACGGCCTTCTGACGAAAGAGAGCCGCGGGGCGTTGGCCGCGCGGCTCTTTCTGCCATCCGGCTGCGTCGGGATGAATACACATTTCAATCGTTCCGCACTGGCTTCAATGGTGTAGCGCCGCTACGCTCGCGGGTGAGGCCCGGAAAAATTTGCGACATCGAAAAATTGACGTTTACGCAAACGTCAACTTTTGCTATCCCGACCTGAACATTGGTCCGCATGCTGTCCCTGATTCATTTTTTGGGGCTTGATTTCGGAGCCAAGGCCGCATGGTGGAGGAAACGCATGCCGATCTACAGGGCGCCGGTCCAGGACACGCTGTTCGTGCTGAACGAGGTGCTGGGCTACCAGCGCTATTCCAATCTTCCCGGATTTTCCGACGCGACGCCGGATGTGGTCGAGGCCATCCTCGCCGAAGGCGCCAAGCTCGCCGAAAACGTCATGCAGCCGCTGAACCGCGTCGGCGATATGCAAGGCTGCGTGCGCCATGACGACGGTTCGGTGACGACGCCGAAAGGCTTCAAGGAGGCCTTCGACCAGTATCGCGAAGGCGGCTGGATGGGGCTGGCCGCACCCGTCGAATTTGGCGGCCAGGGCCTGCCTTACGCGGTGCATACCGCTGTTTCCGAATATATGATTTCGGCCAACATGTCGCTGATGATGTATCCCGGCCTGACGCAGGGCGCGATCGCGGCGATCATTACCCATGGCACCGACGAGCAGAAGGCGACATGGCTGCCGAAGCTGGTCGAGGGCATCTGGACCGGCACCATGAACCTGACCGAGCCGCATTGCGGCACCGATCTCGGCCTGCTGCGCACCAAGGCGGTTCCCAATGGCGACGGCACCTACAGGATTTCAGGCCAGAAGATATTCATCTCGGCCGGCGAGCACGACATGTCGGACAACATCGTCCACCTCGTGCTGGCCCGCATCGAGGGCGCACCGGGAGGCGTGAAGGGCATTTCGCTGTTCATCGTGCCGAAGCTCAAGCTCGATGCGTCCGGCAATCCGGGCGAGAAGAACACCGTCTCCTGCGGCTCGATCGAGGAGAAGATGGGCATCCATGGCAATTCGACCTGCGTCATGAACTATGACGAGGCGCAAGGCATGCTGCTCGGCGACGCCAATGGCGGGCTGAAGGCCATGTTCACGATGATGAACGAGGCCCGGCTCGGAGTCGGCCTGCAAGGGCTTTCTCTGTCGGAAGTCGCCTACCAGAACGCTGTGTCCTATGCCAAGGATCGCCTGCAGGGCCGCTCGCTGTCCGGGCCGAAGGCGCCGGACAAGAAGGCCGATCCGATCATCGTCCATCCCGACATCCGCCGCAGCCTGATGACTATGAAGGCCTTCAACGAGGCCGGCCGCGCGCTGGCGCTGTGGACGGCGATCAAGTCGGACATCGCGCACCGTGCCAGTGACGACAAGGACCGCCAGGCCGCCGACGACTACACCGGCCTGATGACGCCGGTGGTCAAGGGCGTGCTCACCGACAAGGGCTTCGACCACGCGGTGATGGCGCAGCAAGTGTTCGGCGGCCACGGCTATATCGAAGAGCACGGCATGAGCCAGTTCGTACGCGATGCCCGCATCGCCATGATCTACGAGGGCGCCAACGGCATCCAGGCGCTCGACCTCGTCGGCCGCAAGCTGGCCTTGAATGGCGGCCGCGCCGTGCAGGCCTTCTTCAAGGAGGTCGGCGAGTTCTGCGAGGAGAACCGCACTGATGAGAAGATGGCGCCCTTCACCAAGGCGCTGAAGAAGGGCCTCAACGATCTGCAGGCGGCGACGATGTGGCTGATGCAGAACGGCATGGCCAAGCCCGACAACGCCGGTGCCGCCTCGACCGACTACATGCATCTCTTCGGCTTGGTGGCGCTGGGCTATATGTGGGCGCAGATGGCCAAGGCAGCCGGGGCGAAATTGGCGAATGGCGCCAACGGATCTTCGGCCTTCTACGACAGCAAGCTGGTGACGGCGCGCTTCTTCATGGAGCGGATCATGCCGGAAACGTCGGCGCACCTCGCCCGCATCTCCAGCGGCGCGGACACGCTAATGGCGCTGCCGGCGGAAGCGTTCTAAGCTCGACGTTCCCCTCCCCCTTGAGGGGAGGGGAGCGTTGGCGCGGGAGAAATAGCATGACCAACCCCGCCGAAATCCTCGGCCTCCCCAAACCCGCCTGGGCGGCGGACGAGGTGGGCATGCTCTACGACATGGCGCACCGCTTCATGTCGGAAGAGATCGCGCCGCGCTATGAAGAGTTCGAGAAGAACGAGATGGTCGACCGCGAGAGCTGGCTGAAGGCAGGTGCGGCCGGTCTGCTTTGTGCCTCGATGCCGGAGGAATATGGCGGTTCGGGCGGGACATTCGCGCATGAGAGCGCCATCATCGAGGCGATCGGCCATGTCGGCGTCGACGGTTTCGGCATTGGCTTGCACAATTCGATCGTCGCCCCTTACATCCTCCACTACGGCTCGGAGGAGCAGAAGAAGAAATGGCTGCCGAAACTGGCGACCGGCGAGTTGATCGGCGCCATCGCCATGACCGAGCCCGGCGCCGGCTCCGACCTGCAGGGCGTCAAGACGCGAGCCGAGAAGGATGGCAACCAATACAAGGTCAACGGCTCGAAGACCTTCATCACCAACGGCCAGCTCGCCAACTTCATCATAATCGTCACCAAGACCGATCCGGAGAAGGGCGCCAAGGGCACTTCGCTGATCGTCATCGAGACCGACGAGGTGGAAGGGTTCGAGCGCGGCCGCAACCTCGACAAGATCGGGCTCAAGGCCAACGACACGTCGGAACTGTTCTTCAACGATATGCGCGTGCCGACCTCCAATCTGCTCGGCCACGAGGAAGGCCAGGGCTTCGTCCAGCTGATGCAGCAATTGCCGCAGGAGCGGCTGCAGATCGGCACCGGCGCCATCGCCATGATCGAGCGGGCGCTGGCGCAGACCATCGACTACGTCAAGGAGCGCAAAGCCTTCGGCAAAGCGATTATCGAATTCCAAAATACCCAGTTCAAGCTGGCCGAACTGAAGACCGAAGCGACCATCGGCCGGGTCTTCTACAATGACTGCGTTGCCCGCCATATCGATGGAGGCCTCGACCCGGTGACGGCCTCGATGGCCAAATACTGGCTGTCCGACCTGCAGGGAAAAGTCGTCGACGAATGCCTTCAATTGCATGGCGGCTATGGCTACATGAATGAGTATCCGATCGCCCGCATGTTCCGCGACGCCCGCGTCCAGCGCATCTACGGCGGCACCAACGAGATCATGAAATTGCTGATTGGACGCTCTCTCTGAGAGACTTTCAGCAAACCAAGGAGCAAGAAAATGGCCGAAGCTTATGTCTATGATGCCGTGCGCACGCCGCGCGGCAGGGGCAAGAAGGATGGCTCGCTGCACGAGGTGCCGGCGGTGCGGCTCGGCGCCAAGGTGCTCGAGGCGATCCGCGACCGCAATGGGCTGGATACCGGCACCGTCGACGACATCATTTTCGGTTGCGTCGACCCGGTCGGCGAGGCGGGGTCTGTTATTCCGCGCGCCGCCGCCTTCGAGGCGGGCTACGACACGAAAGCGCCCGGCATGCAGATCTCGCGCTTCTGCGCCTCTGGCCTGGACGCCATCAATTTCGGCGCAGCCAAAATTGCGCAAGGCGCCGACGAGATTGTCATCGCCGGCGGCGTCGAATCGATGTCGCGCGTCGGCATGGGCGCATCCGGTGGCGCCTGGTTCATGGACCCCTCCGTTGGCCTGCCGGGCTGGTTCGTGCCGCAGGGCATCTCGGCCGACCTGATCGCCACGAAATACGGCTTTTCGCGCGACGACGTCGACGCCTATGCGGTCGAGAGCCAGAAGCGTGCTGCCAAAGCCTGGGGCGAGGGCCGCTTCAAGAAATCGGTGATCTCGATCAAGGACCAGAACGGCCTGACCATCCTCGACCACGATGAGCACATGCGGCCGGCGACCGATATGCAGTCGCTGGCGGCACTCAACCCGTCTTTCGTCATGCCCGGCGAAATGGGCGGCTTCGATGCCGTCGCGGTGCAGAAGCATCCCGAGGTGGAAGAGGTCAACCACGTCCATCACGCCGGCAATTCGTCCGGTATCGTCGACGGCGCGGCGGCCGTTCTGCTCGGCTCGAAAAAGGCTGGAAAGACGATCGGCCTGAAGCCGCGCGCGCGCATCCGTGCATTCGCCAATATCGGTTCGGAACCGGTGCTGATGCTGACCGGTCCGGTAGACGTGACCGAGAAGCTGCTGAAGCGCGCCAGGATGAAGCTGTCGGACATCGATCTGTTCGAGCTCAACGAGGCTTTCGCCTCGGTGGTGCTGCGCTACATGCAGGCTTTCGATATTTCGCACGACAGGATCAACGTCAATGGGGGTGCCATCGCCATGGGCCATCCGCTCGGCGCCACAGGTGCGATGATCTTCGGAACGGTGCTGGACGAACTTGAGCGTCGCGACCTCGATACCGCGCTGGTGACGCTCTGCATCGGCGCCGGCATGGGCACCGCAACGATCATCGAACGCGTCTGACGGGAGAGAGACCGATGAGCTATACCAATTTCACGCTGGACATCGACGCCGACGGCATCGCGCTGGTCACCTGGGACATGCCCGACCGGTCGATGAACGTTTTCACCGAAGAGGCGATGCTGGAGCTGAATTCCATCGTCGACAAGGTGGCGAGCGATGCAGCAATCAAAGGCGCGGTCATCACCTCCGGTAAGGATACGTTTTCCGGCGGTGCAGACATCACCATGCTGCAGAAGATGCTGTCGAAGTTCGCAGCCGACAAAGCCAAGGACCTGGACAAGGCGACCAAGGCGCTGTTCGACAATGCCGGTTATATGACCGGCCTGTTTCGCAAGCTGGAAACCTCAGGCAAGCCATGGGTGTCGGCGATCAACGGCACCTGCATGGGCGGCGCGTTCGAGCTGTCGCTTGCTTGCCATGGTCGTGTCGCGGCCGATTCCGACAAGGTCAGGATGGCGCTCCCCGAAGTGAAGATCGGCATCTTCCCAGGCGCCGGCGGCACCCAGCGCGTGCCGCGGCTGACCGACCAGCAGCAGGCGCTGCAGATGCTGACCTCCGGCCAGACGCTGTCGCCGCAGAAGGCCAGGTCGATGGGCCTGATCCACGAGATCGCCGAGCCGCAAAAGCTGGTCGAAACCGCCAAGGCCATGATCAAAAATGGCTTGAAGCCGGTGGCGCCGTGGGACGAGAAGGGCTTCAAGCTGCCCGGCGGCCCGATCTATTCGGTGGCCGGCGCCAATCTGTGGCCACCGGCCATCGCCATCCTGCGTCGCGAGACCTATGGCAACTATCCTGCTGCCGCCGCCATCCTGAAATGCGTCTATGAAGGCCTGCTGGTGCCGTTCGACACCGCTTTGCGCATCGAGCAGCGCTATTTCACCGAGATCATGCAGACAAGAGAAGCGGCGGCGATGATCCGCTCGCTGTTCGTGTCGCTGCAGGAACTGAACAAGGGTGCGCGCCGCCCGGCCGGCGTGCCGGAAACCAGGTTCAAGAAGATCGGCGTGCTCGGCGCCGGTTTCATGGGCGCCGGCATCGCCTTTGTTACGGCCAAGGCCGGCTTTCCGGTGGTGCTGCTCGACCGCGACATGGAAGCTGCCGCCAATGGCAAGGCGCATTCGGACAGCTTGATCTCGGATCAGGTCAGGAAGGGCCGCGCCAAGCCGGAGGACAAGGACAGGCTGCTGTCGCTTATCACGCCGACGGCCGACTATGCCGACCTCGCAGGCTGCGACCTGGTGGTCGAGGCGGTGTTCGAGGATTCGGGCGTCAAGAAGGACGCCACCGAAAAGGCGGAGGCCATGCTGAAGCCGGCGGCGGTCTTCGCGTCGAATACGTCCACCATCCCGATCACGTCGCTGGCGAAGAATTCGGCGCGGCCGAAGAATTTCATCGGCATCCATTTCTTCTCGCCGGTCGACAAGATGATGCTGGTCGAGATCATTTTGGGCAAGAAGACGGGCGACAAGGCGCTGGCCACAGCGATCGACTTCGTCCGCGCCATCAAGAAGACGCCGATCGTCGTCAACGACACGCGCGGCTTCTACGTCAACCGCTGCGTGCTGCGCTACATGTCGGAAGCCTACAAGATGCTCATCGAGGGCGTTCCGGCGCCGATGATCGAGAATGCGGCGAAGGCCGCCGGCATGCCGGTCGGTCCTTTGGCGCTCACGGACGAAACAGCGATCGACCTCGCGCAGAAGATCATGAAGCAGACCATGCGCGATCTCGGCGAAAACGCGGTCGACCCGAAGCAGATGGCGCTGATCAACACGCTGGTCGATACTCATGGCCGCTTTGGCCGCAAGAACGGCAAGGGTTTTTACGACTATCCGCAAAAGCCTGCCAAGAAGAAGTTGTGGCCGGGCCTGAAGGATCTCTATCCGCAGTTGGCGCCTGAAAAGGTCGACTATGAGGAACTGAAGCAGCGGCTCCTGGCCACCATTGCATTGGAGGCGGCCCGGGTGATGGAGGAGGGCATCGTCACCGATCCGCGCGAAGCCGATGTCGGCTCGATCCTCGCCTTCGGCTTCGCGCCCTTTACCGGCGGTGTGCTGTCTTACATCGACGGCATCGGCGCAAAGAAATTCGTCAAGATCGCCAAGGGTCTGCAGAAGAAGTACGGCGCCGAGTTCAAGGCGCCGAAGCTCCTGCTCGATATGGCGGAAAAGGGCGAGACTTTCTACGAACGCTTCGATCCCTATGCCAGGAGTGAGGCCAAGAAGGCGGCGTGACGCCGCCTTCTTGGTGGACAAGATCGCGGCCACCGGTTAGAACAGAAAAGGTATTTTTTCCTGTTCTGAAGGAGAGCAAAAGTGCTCTCGCATGACCGCGTATGGGCCGCAATCGATGCTCTCGCCGAGCGCTATTCGCTCTCGGCCTCGGGGCTGGCGAAGCGTGCGGGCCTCGATTCGACAGCCTTCAACAAGTCGAAGCGGCTGTCCTCGGACGGGCGGCCGCGCTGGCCGTCGACCGAATCGCTGGCCAAGATCATTGAGGCGACGGGCGCCTCGCTCGACGAATTCACGGGACTGGTCGAAGGCCGGGGCAAGCCCGGCCCCGGACCCCTGCCCGCACGGCGGTCTTCGGTGCCGCTGCTCGGCTTCGCCCAGGCCGGCGCCGGCGGTTTCTTCGATGATGCCGGCTTTCCGGCGGGGCAGGGCTGGGACCTGATCGAGCTTCCGGCACAGGCGACCGGAACCTCCTATGCGCTGCAGGTCCAGGGCGATTCCATGCTGCCGCTGTACCGCAACGGCGACGTGCTGATTGTCGAGCCGGGCGCTGCCACCCGCAAGGGCGACCGGGTCGTCGTCAAGACCAATGCCGGCGAGGTGATGGCCAAGGTGCTGGACCGTCAGACGGCGAAGTCGATCATGCTGGTCTCGCTCAATCCCGATCACCCGGACCGCGACATCCCCATGCGCGATGTCGAATGGGTGGCGCGGATTGTCTGGGCAAGCCAGTAAGGGCCGCCGGTGCGCCCGCTTCATGCAGCCGCTGCGGTGTCGACGATCCTGGTGATGGGGGCCGCCATCGCCGCCGGCGGCCGCGCCGTTCTGCATGACGAAAACAGCCGTGTCGCAGCTCGAGCGCAGGCCGGCATGGCGGCGCAATCCGAAGCGCCTGCTATATCAGCGATCCCGCGACCCAAGGCGGCGAGGCCGGAGGCGCATTCCAGGGCCATCGATCCCGAGGTCGTCGCGCCGCCGCAGCTTCAACCCGAAGAGCTTGAACGGGTCGAGCCGCGCGCGCCGCTGAGTGATCTGGCGCTGGCCAGACCGCCCAAATCGAAAATGCCCGACGACTGGAACGGGACAAAACTGTTCCAGCCGATTGCAACTGCCGCCGGTGTGATCGAGGCCAAGGGCTACTCGGTCGCGGTTTCGGGTATCGACATCGTCACGCAGGACGAGACTTGCGCCGACGGCGGCAAGTCCTGGACGTGCGGCAGCCGGGCGCGAACGGCGTTCCGTGCTTTCCTGCGCGGCCGGGCGGTGGTTTGCGCGGTGCCGCCCGAAGGCGGCCGCGACCTGATCGCCGCCGAATGCCGCGTTGGCAACCAGGATGTCGGTCAGTGGTTGATCGAAAACGGCTGGGCGCGCGCAGCCAAAGGTGGCCCTTACGTCGAGGCCGGCGAGAAGGCGCGTACGGCGAGGAAGGGCATTTTCGGGCCGGCGCCCAGTCTCTCTGGCCTGCCTCCAGCACCAGCCCCTGTCGCGGCAACGCAGCCGTCGCAGCCGATTCTCGATCCGTCTGCGACGACTACGCCGCCAACCGAGACGACGGCTACGCCGCCAGCTGACCAGCCAGTGCCTTCTGAATGAGCGCGCGGGTTTCTGCGATGCCGTAAAGGGCGGCGAAGGAACCGAAGCGCGGGCCGCGCTCCTGTCCGATTAAAACCTGGTAGATCATCTGGAAGAAGGCGACGGAGACGCCCGGCCCGCCCTCCGGGCTCTGCTTCGAATGGTCCTGATAGCGTTCGATCTTTCGCGCAACGTTGAGGGCGGCATTCTGGATCACCTCGCCATCGGCATCTGGCGGCAAAGCGGCGAGCGCGTCAGAGAGTTTCGTCAGCGCCTCGCGCTCGACCGCGTCGGCGGCCCGATACACCTTGGCCGGCTTCACGAAATCGTCGAAATAGCGGATCGCATACTCGGCCAGCCGGTCGAGCTCGGGATGGGTCTTCGGCGTCACGCCTGATGTGTGGCGCGAAATGAACCCCCACAGCACGTCCTTGTTCTGGGCGTTCGAGGCACTGACCAGATTAAGCAGCAGCGCGAACGACACCGGCAGGTCGACGACAGGCGGGTTACCGTCATGCATGTGCCAGACGGGATTTCCCAGCCGCTCCTTCCACTCCTGCCGGCGATAGGCGGACAGAAAGGCGTAATACTCGTCCACCGCCTTCGGAATGACGTCGAAATAGAGCTTCTTGGCCTGCCGCGGCCGCTGGTACATGTAGAGCTCGAGGCTTTCGGTCGGCGCGTAGGTCAGCCACTCGTCTATGGTCAGTCCGTTGCCCTTCGACTTCGAAATCTTCTGGCCGTTTTCGTCCAGGAACAGCTCATAGACGAAATGCTCAGGCGCGCGCCCGCCCAGGATATTGCAGATACGGTCGTAGATCACCGCATTCGTTTGGTGGTCTTTGCCGAACATTTCGAAGTCGACGCCGAGCGCCGCCCAGCGCATGCCGAAATCCGGCTTCCACTGCAGCTTCACCCTGCCGCCGGTTATGGGCAGCGTGGTTTCGGTGCCGTCATCATCGAAGGTGATAGTGCCGGCCTTGGCGTCGACATGCTTCATGGGGACGTAAAGCACGCGGCCACTTTTGGGGGAAATCGGCAAGAACGGACTGTAGGTCGCCTGACGCTCCTCTCCGAGCGTCGGCAGCATCACGTCCATAATCTTATCGAAGCGTTCGGCAGCGCGCAGCAGAACGTCGTCGAAACGGCCAGCCTTGTAGTATTCCGTCGCGCTGGCGAACTCGTAGTCGAAGCCGAACGTGTCCAGGAAACGGCAAAGCATTGCGTTGTTGTGGTCTGCGAAGCTCGCATAGTCGCCGCCGAAAGGATTGGGGACGGACGAGAGCGGCTTGTGCAGGTGCGGCTCGAGTGCGGCGCGATCGGGGACGTTGTCCGGAATCTTGCGCATACCGTCCATGTCGTCGGAAAAGCACAAGATCTTGGTCTTGACCGTGTCCCGGGTAAGGACGCGGAAGGCGTGGCGCACCA
This sequence comes from Mesorhizobium sp. WSM4842, assembly GCF_055901575.1. Classification (NCBI taxonomy): domain Bacteria; kingdom Pseudomonadati; phylum Pseudomonadota; class Alphaproteobacteria; order Hyphomicrobiales; family Phyllobacteriaceae; genus Mesorhizobium; species Mesorhizobium sp. WSM4842. The sequence continues at coordinate 75,483 of NZ_CM148372.1, read as the reverse complement.
TCGAGGTGCGTGCGACCTCGCCGAAAGTACCGATGTGCGGCAGCCCCGACGGACCGTAGCCGGTCTCAAACAGGACGGTCTCGGGAAAGTCAGTGTCTTTGTAGCGCTCGACGATCTTCCTGGCTTCCTCGAACGGCCACGCCTTGCTTTCAGCCGCTGCCGCAAGCACCTCGGGATTGAGATCGATGATGTTTGATCCCGCCATGTCACTGTTTTCCAAATTGTTCGCCGGCATCGCCGCAAATAGGGGGCCGGAAGAGATTTTTTCCACCGGTCTCTAGGCGTGCCTGCCGTAGGCGTCAACGATCGCGGCTCTTTTTCCTTGCAGCGTCGGTGCCGCGTTCCTAACTTCGGAGCCCGTTTGAGGAGTTTTAAATGTCGTTGCCGCCGCATGAAGCCCTGATCTATCTGATGGTCATCACCTCCGCGTCCGATCGCGACATGACCGATGTCGAACTGGCGCGGATCGGCGACGTCGTCCGCTCATGGCCGGTGTTCGAGGACTTCGACAATGACCGGCTGGTCGGCGTCGCCCAGGACTGCCAAAAGATGCTGCACGAAAAGGACGGGCTGGAAGGCGTTTTGGCGCGCGTCGCTGAAGCACTGCCCGAACGCCTGCTTGATACCGCCTATGCCGCAGCCTTCGAGGTTGCGGCCGTCGACCTCGAAATGCGCTTGGAGGAGGTGAGGGTGCTGCAGCTTATCCGTCGCCAGCTCGATCTCGACACGCTCACCGTCGCAGCCATCGCCCGCGCCGCCAAAGCCCGCCTTCGCACGCTGACTTGATCCGGGCCCTGAAGGGTCAGAAGAAGCTGACCGGACCGGATCAGAAAAAACTGACCGGACCGGATCAGAAAAAACTGACCGGGAAATAGCGCAAATAAAATTCGGCGAAGATGCCCTTCACTGAGATCTGCTGCAGCGCGTAGTTGAATGCCGCGGCCAGCGCCGGATCGTTGGCCCTGGTGGCGATGGCCATTCCCGAGCCCAGATATTCTGGCGCCAGATAGGGGCCGCCGGCGAAGCGGCAGCATGCTGCGGCATCCGAACCGCCCAGCCAGAAGGCGAAGCGCATGCCGTCGCCGAAGGCGGCGTCGACCTTGCCGGCCTTAAGATCATCATAGAGTTCTTCCGGCCGGCCGAAGGGTACGACCTGAACGGTGCTGAAATAATCGCGCAGCATGCGCTCATGCGCGGAGCCGGCCACCACGCCGACGCGCCTGCCGCGCAGCCTGTCGAAGATCGGTTCCGCGAGCGCCTTTGTCTTCGGCATGATGAAGCGTGCCGGAAACTGCAGGTAGGAGCGCGAGAAGGCATATTTCGACCGCGACTCCGGCGTGGCGGCGATGCCGGCAATGATCGCTTCGCCTTCGCCCTTCTGCAGCGCCCCTTCGAGCTCGGCCCAGGGCAGTGCCTGGATCTGGCATTTTTCCGCGATGCCGAGTTCGGCGCAGATGGCGCGCGCCAGATCGACGTGGAAGCCGGACAGGCGGCCCGCCCCGTCGAGGAAGTTGAACGGCGGGAAATCGGTGGTGGTCAGGAATCTCAGACGCGGCAGCGCGGAAAGGTCAGGCTTCGGCAGCCGCTCCTTTGCATCCCACAGCACCGGCACTTGCGGCTCCGCGGCACGCGCTGCCGTGAGCCACTGTGCCCCCGTCATTGCCAGCATCAAGACGACGGGTATCCACCGAATTGCCACGATCGAGCTCCGCCCTGTCCTGTCCAATGTGGCTTTTGGTACGAAAATGACACAGGCACAACGGTTTTTGATTTCATCACGCCGATTTAGGGTTATGCTTCAGCGAGCTTGCAAACATGTGTGGCGTCGGCTGGAGGGTAGCTGCAAGGCGCTGCAAACAGAGAGGAGCAGGTTTGTAATCCGGGGTCGATGGCAAAGTGCAGGTAGCACTGGACCGTTGATCTTAACGCGGAAGGCAACATGGGGTAGATGTTGCGATGGGCCACTTCGATCGTACACTGGAATTCATAGATCAGCTGCAGCACGCCAACACGGCGGCCGCGGTCTGCGAAAAACTGCTTGGCATAACCTCGGAGTTCGGCCTGACGGCGCTGATGGCCGGAACGGTTCCGCAACCGGGCACGCCAAGAGGCCAGCAAAAGGACCATGTGCTGCTTTGCGAGTGGCCGGGAGAATGGCTCGAGCGCTATGTGGCGCGCAACTATGTCGACCACGACCCCGTCGTCAGCCACATGAAGCAGCTTCAGGCGCCGTTCCAGTGGCGGGAGGCGTCCCAGAGCATCCGCATCGACAAGAGCAGCGGCGAAGTGATGGGCGACGCCGGCGAATTCAAGCTGCGCGACGGTTTGGCCTTCCCGCTGGTTACGCTCGATGGCCAGATCGTCATGGTGTCGCTCGGCGGCGAAGCCGTCGAATTGTCTGGCGCCGATTTCGGACTGGTGTCGCTGGCCGCGACCTATGCGATAGGCCGTGCCATGCAACTCCACACGATGGCGGCCCAGACCATCGACCACGTCGAACTGACGCCGCGTGAGCGCGAATGCATGCAATGGGCCGCCGTCGGCAAGTCCGAATGGGAGATTTCACAGATTCTCGGCATTTCGGAACACACGTCAGAGAAACACCTTCTTAACGCCAAAAGCAAACTCGGTGCCGTCAACCGGGTGCAGGCGGTCGCGGAAGCGATAAGGCGCGGCTATATTACCTAGCTCGGCCGTGCCGGCCTAGAAATTCTTGCCTACGTGATCGCGTAATTTTCTCGGGACAGCCCGGCCGTATCTTCCTATTGAACCTAGGAGACGGCAGATGCTTTTTTCCCTTACCACACAGGAACTTATGGAACGTCCCGACCTTTGGGAGGCCGTTCATCGTTTGCGCTACAAGATTTTCGTCGAGGAGATGGGCTGGACCGACCTGCAGCGCCCCGATGGCCTTGAGATCGATCAGTTCGACCATGACGAGGCGGTGCATCAGCTCGTCGTCCGCAATGGCGAACTCGCCGGTTATCAGCGGATGTTGCCGACAACGCGGGCGCATCTTCTGACCGAGGTGCTGGCGGACCTCTATGAAGGGACGCCGCCGTCCGGCCCGAACGTTTGGGAATTGACCCGCTACGCGGTGGCGCCGGGCTTTCGTGACGGCAAGCGCGGCGTCTCGACGGTCGGCACCGAGCTCATTGCCGGCTTCGTCGAGTGGGGGCTGAAGCGGAACGTCAACCAGGTGATCATCGAGTTCGAGCCGATGTGGGTCCTGCGGGCGCTGCAGTTGCACTTCCTGGCGAAGCCGCTTGGCTACCAGCGCACCTATGGCAACCAGCAGGTCGTCGCCACACTGCTCACCTTCAACGAGCATACGCTTGAGGTGGTGCGTTCTCGTCGCAGTCATTTCGCGCCGGTGCTGGCCAGGGGATATCCCGACAGGCTCGGAATGAGGCAGGCCTCGTGAGAATTGGAGACAGCCATGAACATCCACCCGCAAACAGAGTTTCGGAATCATACCCTGATTGTCACGGTGTCGTCGGAAGACGGCCGGCCGGTGCTGGACGGGCGAGCTTATGAAAGCCTGGCCAAGATCTTCCACGAAGCCGCAATCGACGATGATGTGCGCGTCGTGGTGCTGCGCGGCCTCGCCGGCTGCTTCTGCCTCGGCGGCGATTTTTCCGAATTCCTCGACGCCACCAAGCATCAAAGATTGATCGCCGCCGTCACCGACATGTTCCGCACGTTGGCGACGTTCCCGAAACCGGTCCTTGCCTGTGTCGATGGCGACGCCGTCGGCGTCGGCTGCACCATCCTGTTCCATTGCGACATGGTGATCGCATCTGATGAAAGCACGTTCCGGGTGCCGTTCGTCGATTTCGGCCTCGTGCCGGACGCGGCGACCAGCATCCTGGCGCCGCAGAAACTCGGTTATGCCGGCGCTTTCCGCTTCTTCTGCCTGGGCGACACGCTCAGTGCCGAGGACGCCAGGTTGCTTGGCCTGGTCACGGAGATCGTGGTTGGCGATGTCGAGGAAGCCGCACTTGGCAGAGCCAGGCAACTCGCCAAGAAGCCGGTCGCCGCACTGCTGCAGACGCGCGACCTGCTCAAGGGCGACACGGGCGCGCTCTGCGATCGCATTGACCAGGAGATTTCGCTGTTTCAGCAGGCTTTGCAGGACGATACCACGCTGCGGCGGCTGCAGCGGATTGCTCGGCTGGCGGCATGAGAAGTCATTCGGCAGAATGACAGGAACATCTGGAATCGTGCCGCGCGTCCTTGGGGCGCGCGGCACTGCTTCAGGCCTGTATTCCCAGGAACGAAGGCCCTTCCCCGATGATCTTCTTGTCTTCCTTGCCGATGGCGTCGAGATCGCGGCCGTCATAGGGAAGCGACAACAGGATGCGCCGGATGATGGCAAGTCGCGCGCGCCGCTTGTCGTTGGCACGCACGATGATCCAGGGCGCGAATTCCTCGTGCGTGCGTTCGAACATGAGATCGCGCGCCTTGGTGTAGTCGTCCCATTTGGTGATGCCGGCAATATCGATCGGCGAGAATTTCCAGCTCTTCAAAGGACTCCAGCGGCGATCGTGAAATCGCTCAAGCTGTGTTTCCCGACCGATGTTTAGCCAGAACTTGAAGAAATGGATGCCCTCGTTGCAGATCATCCGTTCAAAATACGGCGTCTCGTCCAGGAATTTCTCGTGCTGCTCCGGCGTGCAGAAGCTCATGACCGGCTCGACGCCGGCGCGATTATACCAGGAGCGGTCGAAGGTGACGAACTCGCCGGATGTCGGGAAGTGCGCGACATAGCGCTGAAAATACCATTGCCCGAGTTCGGTTGGGCTAGGCTTGGTCAGCGCTACGTTGCGCGCTGTCCTGGGGTTCATGTACTGGCGCAGCGCGAAGATCGTGCCGCCCTTGCCTGCGGCATCGCGTCCTTCGAACAGCGACATCACCCGCTTGCCCGTCGATTGCAGCCATGCCTGCGCCTTGACCAGCTCGATCTGCAGCCGCTCGAGCGTCTCGTCATACTCGTCGCTTTTCATTTTCTTGTCGTAGGGGTAGCCGCCGGCGCTCAGCTTGTTGTCTTCGACCCAGTCCGGAAGCTTTGGATCCTCGATGTCGAACTCGCGCTCCTTGCCGTCGATGCGGATCTTCAGCGGACCTGGAACGGGCGCGGCGGCATCTTCCTTGGGGTTTTTCATCGAGACGAACCTTTCCAGTTTCCGGACTCATGCTATTGGGAGCCTTACTGCATCGGCCTGAAAATCGGAATCGTTTTCGGAACGAACGATGCAGCAGATTAACAGTGGCAGGGCGTCCTCTGTGCGTCCAATTGGACGCACGGCGCTCTAGGCCGGTCCAGCGGGAAGTTTGCACCCGGCCGGACCGGGTGGAGGAGTGCGCGCGAATGGCTGACATGGGCGGCACAGAACAGCGAAGCACGGCGCAACTGGTCGCCACCCGGTTGTGGAACAGCCGCTGGCTGCTGGCGGCCGGCATCGTCGCGGTCCTGACGGTCTATGGTTTCGCAGACATGACCGGCTACGTGGTGCTGCTGGCATGTGCCGTGCTGCTGTTTGCCGCCGCGATGCTGCCGGCCGGCGTTGCGCGCCAGCCCGCGGAGGATGCCGCGGCGATCGAGGCGGGCGGGCTACAACAGCTGTCGGGAGAATATCTGGCGGCCGCCGTTGCCGATCCGCTGATCATCTTCGATCGCACCGCCACGATCGTCCATGCCAACGCCGCCGCGTTCGCCGCCTTCGGTGGCATCGCACCGGGCATGTCGCTGTCGCTGAAATTCCGGGCGCCCGAGATGCAGGCTTTGCTGGACAGTATTTTATCGGGCGCAGCCGCTTCGGATGTCGTTGACTATACCGAAAAGCTGCCGGTCGAACGGGCCTACCGGGTGAGTGCGTCTTCGGTCGGTCACGGTACCGACTTCTATGTGCTGGTCTTCAAGGACCAGAGCGAGGCACGCCGCATCGACCGGATGCGGGCCGACTTCATCGCCAATGCCAGCCATGAACTGCGCACCCCGCTCGCCTCGATCTCCGGTTTCATCGAGACGCTGCGCGGCCCGGCCCGCCACGACCCGGCGGCGCGCGAGCAGTTCCTGCAGATCATGCAGAACCAGACCGGCCGCATGGCGCGCCTGATCGACGACCTGCTGTCGCTGTCGCGACTGGAAATGAAACCTTATCTGAAGCCGGGAACTGAGGTCGATCTCCGCCAGACCCTCGACAGCGTCATCGATTCGCTGGGGCCGCTTGCCAGGGAGAACGGTGTTGCCATAGAGCGGGATTTCGCGGAAGGGCCGCTCAATGTGCCGGGGGATCGCGATGAACTTTTCCAGGTTTTCGAGAATCTGCTGGAAAACGCCTGCAAATACGGACAGTCGGGTGGACGTGTCGTGGTGACGATTTCTCATAGCGACGACGGTCCCGAACCGGGCATCGACGTCACCATCCGGGACTTCGGTCCCGGCATTCCCGAGGAGCACATCCCGCGCATCACCGAACGCTTCTACCGCGTCGATGTCGAAAACAGCCGGACCCAGAAAGGCACCGGGCTTGGCCTGTCCATCGTCAAGCATATCCTGACGCGCCACAACGCCAGGCTCTCAATCAAGTCGGAGGTCGGCAAGGGCGCAGCTTTCACGGTGCATTTGCCGGCGCACTGACGCCTCACTACCTAAGAACGCGTCGGCCAAAAACCGGAAGATTTTAGGACAGCCGGATGCGTGGATAAGGAACTTAGGGCGTACTCTGTCTCCAAGTGGACGCACGTCGCTCTAACGGTTTCTTTTTTCTGTCATCCGGCTAGCGTATCAGCGGGGATTCGAGGAAACGACTCGGACCAGAAGACCCCGGGAAGGCATCTCTATGCAGTCCGTGCACATCGTCAGCGCCTATGACGAGGAGCTGAAATATCTGTCGAAGCGCATCGCCGCGATGGGCGGGCATGCCGAACGCATGGTCGAACAGGCGATCGCGGCCCTGGTCAACGCCGACCCCGGTCTTGCCCAGAAAGTCATCCGTGACGATGCCGTTCTGGACGAAGGGCAGCGCGAGATCGACGACAAGGCGATCATCATCATCGCCAAGCGCCAGCCGATGGCGACGGATTTGCGCGAGATCGTCGGCGCGATCCGCATCTCGGCGGACCTCGAACGGGTCGGCGACCTCGGCAAGAATGTCGCCAAGCGCGTGGTTGCCGTCATAGAAGGGCGCCAGCCGACCAGCCTGTTCCGCGGCATTGAGGCCTTGGCCGACCTGGCGTTGACGCAGCTCAAGGAAGTGCTCGACGTCTACGCGTCGCGCTCGGTGGAAAAGATCGGCTTGGTGCGTGATCGCGATGATCAGATCGACGCCGTGTACACCTCGCTGTTTCGCGAGTTGCTGACGTACATGATGGAAGATCCGCGCAACATCACGCCTTGCACGCACCTGCTGTTTTGCGCCAAGAATATCGAGCGGATCGGCGATCACGCCACCAATATCGCCGAGACGATCTACTACATCGTCACCGGCGACCAGATGCCGGCCGAGCGGCCGAAGGGCGACAAGACAGACAAGATTGTGCTTCCCGTAACGCTACCGGCGAAGTGAACGGCTGCCTCTCGAACCCATTGCTGATTTAGGCTAAGCTTTACCGAACGTTCCTGATCCTGACCCGAGGCCATGCCTCCAGGAGGTAGCGATGGAAACCGTTCGGAACCTGACGCCGGCCCCGCCGACATCGGCCATCGTCGCTTCCAGCGTCTATACCGCCGGCCGGCGTGTCGCCGACATTCCGATCGAGGAAGCTGGCGAATGGGCCAAGAAGCCAGGCCATGTCGTCTGGATCGGCCTGCTGGAGCCGGACCGCAACCTGTTGCTTCGCGTCCAGGCGCAATTCCACCTGCACGATCTGGCGATCGAGGACGCCGAGCATCCGCATCAGCGGCCGAAGATCGAGCAATATGGCGATGCGTTGTTCATCGTTGCCCGCACGGCTCAACTGATCGACAGGCGCGTCACCTTCGGCGAGACGCATCTGTTTGTCGGCGCCGGCTACATCGTCAGCGTCAGGCACGGTCCGTCGACTTCTTATGCCGCCGTTCGCCAGCATTGGGAAAGCTGCCCGCATTCGCTAGCCAAGGGCGAGGATTTCGTCCTCTATGCCATTCTCGATTTCATCGTCGACAACTACATGCCGGTGCTCGAGCAGATCGAGGACGAGGTCGAGGCGATCGAGGACAGGGTTCTGCTGAAGCCGATGACCGGCTCCGACATAGAGCGGCTCTACATGCTGCGCCGCGATCTCTTGCGCCTGCGCAACGCCGCGCTGCCACTGGTGGAAGTCTGCCGCCGGCTGACCAGCGCCGACCTGCCGCAGATCCATGCGGCCATGCACCCGCTGTTCCGCGACGTCACCGACCACATCCGCACCGTCCAGGAGAAGATCGACAGCTTGCGGGAGGTGCTCGCATTTGCCTTCGAGGCGAGCCTCCTGGTTGGCCAGAGCCAGGAAACGGCGATCACCAAGAAGCTCGCCTCATGGGCTGCAATCCTGGCGGTGCCGACGGCGCTCGCAGGCATCTACGGCATGAACTTCAACGACATGCCGGAACTTAGGATGGAATATGGCTACCCGGTCGTTCTGGGAGCGATTATTTTGGTCTGCTCGGTTCTCTACTGGCGCTTCCGCAAGAGCGGCTGGCTGTGAAGAAAAGAAAGGGAATAGGGCAAGAAACGACCTTGCGCTTTTCGCAAAGGCTATTCGCTATTCAGCGACTGCGCCGCCGCTCCGAAGCGGGCTGAAACGCAATGCGAGCGTGGTACTTGCAATAGGGTCCGGTTTCGGCCGCGTCGTTGCCGCAGAAATGGAACTCTTCCGAAAGCGGATCGCCATTCGGCCATTTGCATGTCCGCTCGGTCAACTCGACGAGTTGCAAATGCCGCGAGATCGGCACGACGACGTTCTCGACCGGACGGACGTAATGACGCGCCACCGGTACGGTGTCGAATTGCGCCTGCAGCGCGGTCGCGCCGATCGACGTGGTGATATGTCGCGCGGTGCTTGCCGCCCGCGACACCGATTTCTGGACGCTCGATCCTTGCACGCTCTTCTTCTGGCGTGCCGGCGTGGCGGTCGAGCGTCCGCGGCCCGACAGTTTCAGCCGATGCACCTTGCCGATGACGGCATTGCGGCTGACGCCCCCGAGCTGTGCCGCGATCTGGCTGGCGCTCAGTCCCTCCGACCACAATTTTCTAAGAAGTTCGACCCGCTCGTCAGTCCAATTCATGAGACCGCGCTCCTGCTGAAATGTGCGGCGATCGGAATCCTTCCACGATCCGGCTTCCGCCGGGCAGACACCACATATATCGGGTGATTAGGTCCGCCGCACGAAATCTAGTTATTTCTCGACTACAATTACCTTATGCGCTGACTCAGTGACAAGAGTCTGAGGGCCAACACGAATCAGTTTTTTCGGTTTTCCCCAACTTGCCCGGTCGCTGATGAGCCGGCGTCTCGCTGGAGAGCTTGCCGCGCGTCCTTGCGCGACGTTTTCGTTGACTTCATGGCCGAAAAACACGATAAGCCGCAAGGCCGCCGCTTTGGCGGCTTTTTGATTTTCCGGTTCCGGAGACGCATATAATGAGCGGTTCGGCGCTTTTCGAGACCTTTACCCGCGCACCCCTGGCCTTCGACCATGGGGAAGGCACTTGGCTGGTCACCGACAAGGGCGAGCGATATCTCGATTTTGGCGGCGGCGTCGCCGTGAATTCGCTGGGCCATAGCCATCCGCATCTGGTCTCGGCACTCACCGAGCAGGCGGCCAAGGTCTGGCATGTCTCCAACCTCTACGAGATTCCGGGGCAGAGCCGTCTGGGCGAGCGGCTGGTCGACGCCACCTTCGCCGACAAGGTGTTCTTCACCAATTCCGGCGCCGAGGCGCTGGAATGCGCCATCAAGACGGCGCGGCGCTATCACTTCGTCAAGGGCCATCCCGAGCGCTTTCGCATTATCAGCTTCGAAGGCGCCTTTCATGGCCGCACGCTGGCGACCATCGCCGCCGGCGGCCAGTATAAATACCTGGAAGGCTTCGGACCCAAGGTCGAAGGTTTCGACCAGGTCGGCTTCGACGACATCGACGCCGCCGAAAGGGCGATCACATCAGAGACCGCCGCGATACTGATCGAGCCGGTGCAGGGCGAGGGTGGCATCCGCCCGGTGCCGACGCAGTCGCTGAAGCGGCTGAGGCAGCTCTGCGAACAGCATGGCCTGCTCCTGATCTTCGATGAGGTCCAGTGCGGCATCGGCCGCACCGGAAAACTGTTCGCGCATGAATGGGCTGGCGTCACGCCCGACATCATGGCGGTTGCCAAGGGCATCGGCGGCGGCTTCCCGATGGGCGCCTGTCTCGCCACCGACGAGGCGGCCGTCGGCATGACCGCCGGCGTGCACGGCACGACTTTCGGCGGCAATCCGCTGGCGATGGCGGTCGGCAACGCCGTGCTCGACGTGGTGCTGGAAGACGGCTTCCTGGAGGATGTCCAGCGCAAGGCGTTGCTGCTGAAGCAGGGGCTGGCGGGCGTCGCCGACGAGTTTCCTGACATCATCGAAGACATCAGGGGCTCCGGCCTGATGCTCGGCCTGAAATGCGCCGCACCCAACACCAAGGTGAACATGGCGTTGCGCGACCAGCATCTGCTTGCGGTTCCGGCCGGCGACAACGTTCTTCGCCTGCTGCCGCCGCTCACCGTCACCGACGCCGAGATCCATGAGGCGCTCGACCGCATCCGTGCCGGCGCCCGGGGCCTGGCCGATGCCATCGCCGCGGCTGCCGCGAAGTAACAGTCGAAAGACCCCAAATGAGCCTTCGCCATTTCACTGACCTTTCCGCTGTTTCCGAGGGCGATCTGCGCTTCATGCTGGACGATGCCGTGGTGCGAAAGGCAAGGCTCAAGGCGGGCGAGCGGACAAAACCGCTCGAAGGCAAAGTGCTGGCGATGATCTTCGACAAACCGTCGACGCGCACGCGCGTGTCCTTCGACGTCGGCATGCGCCAGCTCGGCGGCGAGACCATCATGCTGACCGGCACCGAGATGCAGCTCGGCCGCTCCGAAACCATCGCCGACACGGCCAAGGTGCTGTCGCGCTATGTCGATGCGATCATGATCCGAACCACATCGCATGACCGGCTGCTGGAGCTGACCGAGAACGCCACCGTTCCCGTCATCAACGGGCTGACCGACGATACCCACCCCTGCCAACTGATGGCCGACATCATGACCTTCGAGGAGCATCGCGGTCCGGTCGCCGGCAAGACAATCGCCTGGACCGGCGACGGCAACAACGTGCTGCATTCCCTGCTGGAGGCCTCGGCGCGGTTCCGCTTCAACCTCAACGTCGCCGTGCCGGAAGGCAGCGAGCCGGCGCAGAAGCATGTCGATTGGTCGACGGCGCATGGCGGCAAGTTGCACTTCACCCGCTCGCCGGAGGAGGCGGTCCACGAGGCCGACTGCGTCGTCACCGACTGCTGGGTGTCGATGGGCCAGGAGCACCGTGCTCGCGGCCACAATGTCTTCTCACCCTACCAGGTCAATGCGGCGCTGATGGCGAAGGCAAAGCCGGACGCATTGTTCATGCACTGCCTGCCGGCGCATCGCGGCGAGGAGGTCACCGACGAAGTCATCGACGGGCCGCATTCGGTAGTGTTCGACGAGGCCGAGAACCGGCTCCACGCCCAGAAGGCGGTTTTGGCCTGGTGTCTGGGCGCTTGATCCGGGCCACCTTGATCCGGCACTGCGTGGTGCCTATCTCAGGCGCATCACGCAAATCGAGCGCGTTTCGACGCATGCGCCCCGGAGGGCGGCATGGCCGCGCCCTGGAGCTTTGTCATGTTGGAAACTCATCAATTGGCTGAACAACAACCCAAACTCGGCGAATTCGGCTACGCCGGCGACGATTATGTCGTGCCCTTCGAGGTCGGCCCGCTCGACGTGCGCGGCCGCACCGTCCAGCTCGGGCCGATGCTCGACGCGATCCTCAGCCGTCATGACTATCCCGAGCCGGTCGCTCGCCTGCTGGCGGAAGCCTGCGTGCTGACGGTGCTGCTCAGCACCTCGCTCAAGTTCGAAGGCAAGTTCATCCTGCAGACCCGCACAGACGGACCGGTCGATATGCTGGTGGCGGATTTTTCCACGCCGCATGCGCTACGCGCCTACGCGCGCTTCGACGCCGACCGGCTGGAGGCTCTGACGTCTGCCGGCGAAACTTCGCAGCAGACGCTGCTCGGCAGCGGTGTCCTGGCGCTGACGATCGACCAGGGCGCCCACACGCAGCGCTATCAGGGCATCGTCCAGCTCGACGACGAGACGCTGGAGGAGGCCGCGCGCACCTATTTTCGGCAGTCGGAACAGATCCCGACCGATCTCAGGCTCACGGTGGCCAAGCTGTTGACGCCCGGCGTCGGCGGCGCCCGCGAGCAATGGCGTGCCGGTGGCATCCTGGCGCAGTTCCTGCCGCAATCGCCGGACCGCATGCGCGTGCCCGATCTTCCGGGCGGCGACGGCGATCCGCGCCAGGAGATCCACGATCCGGCCGACAATTCCTGGCAGGAACTGCTGGCGTTGCTTGGCACCATCGAGCCGACGGAACTGATCGACCCGACGATCGGCGCCGAGCGGCTGCTTTACCGGCTGTTCCACGAGCACGGCGTGCGCGTCTTCGGCGGCGTACCGGTTGCCGACCAGTGCTCATGCTCCAGGGACAAGATCCGCGGCATTCTCGGAGGCTTCTCCGCCGACGAGATCAGGGACAGCACCGAGGATGGCGGCATTCACGTCGCCTGCGAATTCTGCTCGAAACAATATGACTTCGACCCGGCGGAGTTTGCCGCCGCGCAATAACGAGCGTCAGTGCTGCTGATCTGCCCGCTGGCATTCTTCCAATGGAAGTAGGAATCGCCAAATACCGGGTGCGGTGCCTTCGCAGAGTTTGGGTTCCTCGCCCCCACGGAGTGGGGCCACCTCTCCCCGCTTCGCGAGGGCGAGGAACCCAAGTGAGCGTCAATTGACGGTGCGCCGCGTGCCCGGCAGGTCGAGCGAAAAGGCGGGGATGGCGATATCGAACGTCTCGCCCCGCTTGTTGCGCATCGTGTAGTGGCCGACCATGATGCCGGATGGCGTTGAGAGCGGGCACCCAGACGTGTATTGATAACTGTCGCCGGGGTTGAGTTCGGGCTGGTCGCCGACAACGCCGGCGCCGCGCACTTCCTCGACCCGGCCGGTGCCGTCGGTGATGTGCCAATAGCGTGACAGAAGCTGCACGAATTCATCCGACTGGTTGTCGATGGTCACCTGGTAGCCCCAGACATAGCGGTTCTCCGACGGGTCGGAGCGATCTTCCAGATAGAACGGCCTGACCTGTACTTCGATGTTGCGCGTAACGGCGCTGTACATAGACTACTCCACAATATGTAGACGGAACTCTCGACGCTCTCCGCAGTTTGGTCAACGGGGTGCTTCCCGTCGCTGCCCGCCTGCTTTGCGCGCAGGTGCCGAAGAACAATGTCATTTAAGTGACACATGACAATGATGGTGTGCAGGGCCGGGCGACTCAGCATTCTGTCGAACTGTTGAAACGGCTTTCATGCGGCCGGTTTTTTCTGGAGTGACCAGATATCGATGGAATTGACAGTCACAGCCGCCTTGCTTTCCACAGCTCTGCTTCTTGTCAATCTCGCCAGCATCCTGCTCGCTTCGTTGAAGCTGAAGCGGCCTGGCAGGATCACGCCGGCAGCCGGCAAGGCGCCGCCGGTGTCGATCGTCGTGCCGTCGCGCGGCGTCGAACCGTTTGCCGAGGAAACGCTCGAGCGCGCCTTCTCTCTCGACTGGCCGCGCTATGAGCTCATCTTCTGCGTCGCCCATGCCGATGACCCGGTGGTCGGGCCGATCACCGACGCGATTGCCCGCTTTCCAGCCGTGCCGGCCCGGCTGCTCGTCGGCGACGACCGCATCAGCGGCAATCCGAAACTCAACAATTGCGTGAAGGGCTGGGAGGCCGCGCGCCACCGCTGGGTCATCCTTGCCGATTCCAACGTCCTGATGTCGAGGGACTATGTCCAGCATCTGATGGCGGCATGGCGGCCGGACACTGGCCTTGTCTGCTCGACGCCGATCGGCTCGCGGCCGGACGGGTTCTGGGCGGAGGTCGAATGCGCTTTCCTCAACACGCTGCAGGCGCGCTGGCAATATACCGGCGAGGCGCTCGGCCTCGGTTTCGCCCAGGGCAAGAGCATGTTGTGGAACAAGCCCATGCTCGACGCCAATGGCGGCATCCGTGCGCTTGCCGCCGAGATTGCCGAGGATGCCGCCGCGACCAAGCTGGTCAACGGGCTTGGACTGCGCGTCAATCTTGTCGCCTCGCCCTTCGAGCAGCCGCTCGGTTTGCGCACATTTGGCGAAATCTGGTCGCGTCAGGCCCGCTGGGCACGCCTGCGCCGCGTCACCTTCCCCCTGTTCTTCGCGCCCGAGATCCTGATCGGAGCGGCGCCGCCGCTGGTGCTTGCGCTGGTTGCTGCAGCAGGCGCCGGCTTCAGCCTGTCGGCAACCGCCGTTGCCGTGCTGGTAGTCGCCTATCTCCCGGAATGCGCTCTCGCCTCGGCCAAGGGCTGGCACCTGTCGCTGCGCATTATCCCGGCGATGGTTGCGCGGGACGTGATGCTTCCCGCCATCTGGGTGCGCGGCTGGCTCAGCGGTGCCGTCGACTGGCGCGGCAACACGATGACCATCCACACCAGCGCCGGTGCGGAATTGGAAGAGACCCCGTCGGGCGCCTGACCGCGCTTGGCTTGACGATTCGAGCGAAGCTGTTCGGCGCGTATCCCTATCTGGCGGCTTTCAGTGCCTGCTCGATGTCTTCGAGCAGGTCGTCTGTGTCCTCCAGGCCGACGGACAGCCTGAGCGTGCCTGGCCCGATGCCGAGTTCGGCACGCGCCTCATCGCTCAGATTCTTGTGCGTCGTCGTCGCCGGATGGGTGATCAGGCTCTTGGCATCGCCGAGATTGTTAGAGATCAGCACGATATCGAGCGCGTTCTGGAAGGCGAAAGCCGCCTGTTTGCCGCCCTTGACGTCGAGGCAGATCAGCGTCGAGCCGCCCGACATCTGCTTCTTGACGACCGCCGCTTGCGGGTGATCGGCGCGGCCGGGATAGATGACGCGGGCGATCTCCGGCTGCTCGGCGAGGAAGTCCGCGATCCGGCCGGCACTTTCCGTCTGCTGGCGCACGCGCAGCGGCAGCGTTTCCAGGCCCTTCAGCAGCGTCCAGGCATTGAACGGCGACAGGCTGGGACCGGTGTGGCGGAAATAGTCGTGCAGGTTCTCGTCGATCCACTTCTTGTCCGACAGGATGACGCCGCCGAGACAGCGCCCCTGGCCGTCGATGTGCTTGGTCGCCGAATAGACGACGATATGGGCGCCGAGCTGCAACGGCTTCTGCTGTAGGGGCGTGGCAAAGACGTTGTCGACGATCAGCCGCGCGCCGATCGAATTCGCAAGTGAGGCGACGGCTGAGATGTCGACGACTTCCAGCGTCGGATTGGTCGGGCTTTCAAGGAAGAACAGCTTTGTGTTGGGCCTGACCGCCTTTTCCCAATTGGCGATTTCGGTGCCGTCGACCAGCGTCGCCTCGATGCCGTACTTCGGCGCAAGCGTTTCGACCACCCAGCGGCAGGAGCCGAACAGCGCGCGCGCCGCCACGATGTGGTCGCCGGCCTTGGCGCTGCACAGCAACGCCGCTGTCACCGCCGCCATGCCGGATGCGGTGGCGCGGGCATCTTCGGCACCTTCCAGCGCACACATGCGCTTCTCGAACATGTCGACTGTCGGATTGGCATAGCGCGAATAAATGAAGCCCGGTTCCTCGCCCTTGAAGCGGGCTTCCGCCGCCTGCGCCGTGTCGTAGACATAACCTTGCGTGAGATACATCGCCTCGGAGGTTTCGCCGAAGCCGGAACGCAGCGTTCCCGCATGCACGAGGGCGGTCTGAGGCTTCCAGTTGCGCTTGTTGCTCGTCATCACCTTGTTCCAAACACCAGAAATGGTCCAAACACAAAAAAACCGGCCGCGAAAGTCGCAACCGGTCCATACGGCCTTTCGGCCCGACGGTCCTTTAGCGACTTGTTTAACGTGGCTGCAAGCCGACCGGCCAAATCACCACGGGATAACGACCCTTTAGACCTGCACCGCGCTTGCGTCAATTGCCGGCATGATTAAGAGGTTTGTACCAGCAGATTCCGTGGCAAGGACCTGCAACAAAACGAGACCTCGCCCGGCCTTCGAGCGGAGCCAGACTTGCGGCAGACAGGCATTCTTCCCGATCAGGACATTTCCGCGCTGTTCCAGTCGGGCGCGCTGAAGTCGCCGCGCGCGCTTGATGCCGACCAGGTCCAGCCGGCCAGCCTCGACCTCAGGCTTGGCGACAAGGCCTGGCGGGTGCGCGCCTCCTTCCTTCCCGGCCCCAGCCACAGGGTTGCTGAAAAACTCGACCGTCTGAAGCTGCACGAAATCAATATCGCCGATGGTGCGGTGCTGGAGACGGGCTGCGTCTATATCGTGCCGCTGCTCGAGAGCCTGGCGCTTCCGGCAAACATCTCCGCCTCCGCCAACCCGAAGAGCTCGACCGGACGGCTCGACATCTTCACCCGCGTGATGACCGATCGTGGCCACGAGTTCGACAAGATCGCTGCCGGCTACGACGGCCCGCTCTATCTGGAGGTCAGCCCGCGCACCTTTCCGATCGTCGTCCGCGCCGGCTCGCGGCTGTCTCAGATCAGGTTCCGCACCGGCAATGCGCTTTTGTCGGAAAGCGAGCTGCACGAATTGCACCGTGCCGAGACGCTCGTCGCCACCGAGCCACCGAATATTTCCGGCGGCGGTATTGCGCTGTCGATCGACCTCGATGGCGACAAGGACGGGCTGGTCGGCTACCGCGGCAAGCACCACACCGGCCTGGTCGATGTCGACAAGCGCGCCGCACAGGATGTCGTCGATTTCTGGGATCCGCTCTACAAGAGCGGCGCCGGCGAACTGGTGCTCGATCCGGACGAATTTTATATCCTCGTCAGCCAGGAAGCGGTGCATGTGCCGCCGCTCTACGCCGCCGAGATGACGCCCTTCGATCCGCTGGTTGGCGAATTCCGTGTTCACTATGCCGGTTTCTTCGATCCGGGCTTCGGCCATTCGGCGGCCGGCGGTACCGGCAGCAAGGCGGTGCTCGAAGTGCGCAGCCACGAAGTGCCGTTCATCCTCGACCACGGCCAGATCGTCGGGCGGCTGGTCTACGAGCACATGCTGAAGCGGCCGCAGGCGCTCTACGGCACTGATCTCGGCTCGCACTACCAGGCACAGGGCCTGAAACTGTCCAAGCATTTCCGCGTCGCGCGCTGATCGCCGATTAAATCAGACTGTGCTTGCCTGACCTTGTAGGCCGTGCTTGGTTGTGCCCAACCGTCAAGGTGGTTGGAACCAAGGGAACAAGAAATGCAGATTTCAAGATGGATCGCATCGGCAGCAGCAGCTGCCATGCTGGTGATGGCTGCCGGGTCCTTGTCGGCGCAAGCACAGGAAAAGTTGAAGATCGCCACCGAAGGCGCTTATCCGCCGTTCAACACCATCACCGCGGATGGCAAGCTCGTCGGCTTCGACATCGACATTGCCAATGCGCTTTGCGCTCAGATGAAGGTCGAATGCGAACTTGTCACGCAGGACTGGGACGGCATGATCCCAGCGCTCCAGGCCAGGAAATTCGACGCCATCATCGCGTCCATGAGCATCACCGAGGAGCGCAAGAAGCAGGTCTCCTTCACCAACAAATACTATACGACGCCGCTTTCGCTGGTGGCCTTGAAGGACAGCGATATTGCCTCGACCGAACCCGCAGCACTCGCCGGCAAGACAGTCGGCGCGCAGGCTTCGACCACCCAGGCCGACTATGCCCAGGATGTCTATAGCAAGGCCGGCGCCGAGGCGAAGCTCTACCCGACCCAGGAGGAGGCGGTCGCCGACCTGATGAACGGCCGTCTCGATGCCGTCCTTTCAGACAAATTCGTGCTGATGGACTGG
This sequence comes from Mesorhizobium sp. WSM4842, assembly GCF_055901575.1. Taxonomy (NCBI): domain Bacteria; kingdom Pseudomonadati; phylum Pseudomonadota; class Alphaproteobacteria; order Hyphomicrobiales; family Phyllobacteriaceae; genus Mesorhizobium; species Mesorhizobium sp. WSM4842. The sequence continues at coordinate 57,408 of NZ_CM148372.1, read as the reverse complement.
ATGAAGAAGTCGAGCGACGGCTGCTGCAAGATGGTCGGCGACGTCAAGGGCACCGAGACCGAAGCCGGTATCGCCGTGCGCAAGGAAGACAGTGCGCTGCGCGAAAAGCTCAATGCCGCGATCGATGCGATCGTCGCAGACGGCACCTACAAGAAGATCCAGGCCAAATATTTCGATTTCGATATTTATTGAGGTCGGTATGCTTCGCGCGTCCTTCTCTTCTCCCCTTGTGGGAGAAGGACGCGCGAAAAGCTCAATGCCGCGATCGATGCGATCGTCGCAGACGGCACCTACAAGAAGATCCAGGCCAAATATTTCGATTTCGATATTTATTGAGGTCGGTATGCTTCGCGCGTCCTTCTCTTCTCCCCTTGTGAGAGAAGGTGGATTGGCGCGCAGCGCCAAGACGGTTGAGGGGTGCTGGACGGAATGATGGGTTGGCGTTCCCTGCAACACCCCTCATCCGACCGAGCGGAGCCTGTCCTCGGGCTTGCCGGAGGCAAGACCCGTGGGCTCGGCCACCTTCTCCCACAAGGGGAGAAGGAGAGGTGCCACCTTACAGCGCCTTCACCGCCACCTTCACCGGCTGCTCGATTTCAAGCGGGTTGCGTAGCGGCAGGCCGAAATCCTTGGCCTCGATCTCGAACACGTCGCCGGCCTCGGTCCTGACGCCGTCGGCGAAGGACAGCGTTGCCGTGCCGAACATGTGCACATGCACGTCGCCCGGCTGGCGGAAGGCCGAATATTTGAAGTGGTGATGTTCGAGATTGGCGATGGTATGCGACATGTTCGCCTCGCCCGACAGGAATGGCTTTTCCCACAGCAGCTTGCCGTCGCGGACGATGCGCGAGGTACCCCTGACGTCGGACGGCAGTTCGCCGATCAGGATCTCCGGCCCGAACGAAGCGTTGCGCAGCTTGGAATGCGCGAGGAAAAGATAGTTCACGCGCTCGGTGACATGGTCGGAAAACTCGTTTGACAGCGTGAAGCCGACGCGGAAAGGGGCGCCGTCGTCGCCGATGACATAGATGCCGGCGACTTCCGGCTCCTCGCCGGCATCCTCGGCGAAGGCGGGCGACAGAAGTGCCGCACCGGGCGCCACCGCCATGGTGCCGTTGCCCTTGTAGAACCATTCCGGCTGCACGCCCGTCTGGCCCTTGGCCGGCTTGCCACCTTCCAGCCCCATGCGGAACATCTTCATGGAATCGGTGAGCTGCTCCTCGCCGTCGGTGCTGAGCTTCTTGTGCATGGAATCGCGGGTCGCGGCGGAGCCGAGATGTGTCAGCCCGGTGCCGGTGAGGTGGAGATGCGCCGGGTCGGGATGGTTGATTGGTGACAACAGCCGCCCCTTCTTGTAGGCGGCATCGAGGTCGACCGCTTCACCGAAGCCCTTGCGCTCGATGAGGGCGACAAGTCCGGTGCCTGTGCGCGCGGCCTCCATCGCCAGCGAATAGACGCTGCGGGCGCCGTTGATGATTCGGGTCTTGCCGCCGTTGCGGGCAACGACGCGGATGGTCTCTGCGTCGTCGAGGATCTGGGAGATCAGCATGATGTACCCTCTCTCAATTGCCTTTGGCCTGGCTGCCGGGTTGGCAAACCTTGACCAGCGCGGCTCGGATAGTATCCGCGCCACTGGTGAACTGTTCGTCCGGATTGCGCTCGCGGGCCCGGTCCCTGAGGGACTTCTTTGCGCCGCCCGGCAGCGCCGCGATGTGACCCGTGCCTCCTAAACGCGCGCCGCGTTTGAAAGGCGGCCCGCTTTAATCCTTGTTTTTATGCATGTCGTTGTCCCAACACGCTGCACACGTTTGGCGACCTGCATGAGTTCCCTCGCCCTCAAGCCTTGTTCTTGTTGTAGACGTCGAAGACCACGGCGCCGAGCAGCACCAGGCCTTTGACCACCTGTTGCCAATCGACATTGACGCCCATGATCGACATGCCGTTGTTCATGACGCCCATGATGAAACCGCCGACCACCGCGCCAATAACCTGACCGACGCCGCCCATCGCCGAAGCGCCGCCGATGAACACGGCGGCGATGACGTCGAGCTCGCTGCCGAGGCCGGCCGCCGGCACCGCCTGGCCAAGGCGCGCCGCAATGATCAGCCCGCCGAGCGCCGAGAGCACGCCCATATTGATGAACACCATCAGGGTCAGCCGCTCGGTCTTGATACCCGATAGCTGCGCCGCCTTGGCATTGCCGCCCATTGCGTAGATACGGCGGCCGACCGTCATGCGTTTGGTGACGAAGACGAACAGCGCGATCAGCACGCCCATCACCACGAGAACGATTGGCAGACCTCTGTAGGTGGCGAATTGGTAGACCAGAAACAGCGCCAGAGCGCTGGTCACCAGGGTCTTGACGACGAACAGCGTGAAGGGTTCGGCTTGGTAGCCATGCCGCTCGCGGCTGCGCCGTGCCCTGAGTCCGAAATAGGCATAGGCGAGCACGGCAACGAGGCCGATCACGATCGTCGTCATGTGCAGCGTCAGCCCGCTGCCGACGATGGTCTTGCCGGCAGCGTTCACGACCGGCGGGATCAGCGTCAACGAGCCGATCACGTCCGGAATGAAGCCGGAACTGAGCGCCTTGAAGCCGGCTGGGAGCGGCCCCACGGAAGACCCGCCACCCAGCAGCGCCTGGCAGATGCCGCGGAAGATCAGCATCCCCGCCAGCGTGACGATGAAGCTCGGTATTCGGTGATAGGCGATCCAGTAGCCTTGTCCCGCGCCGATCGCGCCGCCGATGATCAGGCAGATGATCGACACCACCAGCGGATTGCTGAAAGGGCCGAGAGGCCAGATGACCATCATCATCGCCGCCAGCGCGCCGATGAAACCGGCGACGGACCCGACGCTGAGATCGATATGGCCGGAGACGATCACCAGCAGCATGCCCAGCGCCATCACGATGATGAAGCTGTTCTGCTGCACCAGGTTACTCAAGTTCACCGGCTTGAACAGCGTTCCGGACGTCGTGTACTGGAAGAATACCATGATGGCGATAAGCGCCAGGATCAGGCCGTATTCGCGCAGGTTGGTGACCAGCGCCGAGACGGCAACGCGCGGACCCTGCTGCACATCTTCGGCGACGCCGCTTTTCGGGACGGGAGCGCTTTCGGTGCTCATGATGCTTTTCCTTCTCCGCGAACGATGGCGCGCATGATCTTTTCCTGGCTGGCATCGCTCGCCGCCATTTCGCCGACGATACGTCCTTCGTTCATGACATAGATGCGGTCGGTGATGCCGAGCAGTTCGGGCATCTCCGACGAGATGACGATGATCGCCTTACCCTCCGAGGCGAGACGCGCGATGATCGTGTAGATTTCATACTTGGCGCCAACGTCGATGCCGCGCGTCGGCTCGTCGAGGATCAGCACCTCCGGATTGGCGAACAGCCACTTCGACAGCACCACCTTCTGTTGATTGCCGCCCGATAGATTGCCGGTCATCTGATAAACGCTGGACGAGCGGATGTTGGTTTTGGCCTTGTAGTCGTTGGCGACGGCGAGCTCGCGCATGTCATCGATCACGCTATGGCGCGACACGCCGGGAAGATTGGCCAGCGTGATGTTGTGCTTGATGTGATCGATCAGGTTGAGACCGTAGGTCTTGCGGTCCTCGGTGACGTAAGCAATGCCGTGTTCCACTGCCTTGCTGACAGAGGAGACATCGATGGGCTTGCCCTTGAGCAGCACCTCCCCCGTGATGCGGCGGCCATAGGAGCTGCCGAACAGGCTCATCGCGAATTCGGTGCGTCCGGCGCCCATCAGCCCGGCGATACCCACCACCTCGCCCTTGCGGACGTCGATGTCGATGCCCTTGATCACTTGCCGCTCGGCATGGATCGGGTGATAGACCGACCAGTTCCTCACCTGGAGCACGATCTCACCGATCTCGGGCTCGCGCGACGGATAACGGTCGTCTAGCGAGCGGCCGACCATCGAGGTGATGATGCGGTCTTCCGAAATGTCTTTCTTAGGCAGCGTCTCGATGGTCCGCCCGTCGCGGATGATCGTGACCTTGTCGGCGACCCGGTTGATCTCGTTGAGCTTGTGCGAGATCAGGATCGAGGTGATGCCCTGCCGCTTGAATTCGAGCAGCAGGTCGAGCAGCGCCTGGCTGTCCTTTTCGGACAGGCTCGCCGTCGGTTCGTCGAGGATCAGCAGCTGCACTTCCTTGCTGAGCGCCTTGGCGATCTCGACCAATTGCTGCTTGCCGACACCGATATTGGTAATCAGCGTCTTGGGGTCTTCCTTAAGGCCCACCTTCTTGAGCAGAGCGCTGGTGCGCGTCTCGTTGGCGTTCCAGTCGATGACACCGTATCTGGCGTGCTCGTTGCCGAGAAAGATGTTTTCGGCGATCGACAGCATCGGAACCAGCGCGAGTTCCTGGTGGATGATGACGATGCCGCGGCGCTCGCTGTCGTGGATGCCCTTGAAATGGCACTCATCGCCGCGATAGATGATTTCGCCGTCATAAGTGCCGGATGGATACACGCCCGACAGCACCTTCATCAGCGTCGACTTGCCGGCGCCGTTCTCGCCGACAACGGCGTGGATCTCGCCTTCCTCGACGCTGAGGTTGACATTCGACAGCGCCTTGACGCCGGGAAACGTCTTGGTGATGTCACGCATCTCCAAAATCGTCGAGGCCATCAGGAATACCACTCCTCCGAGGTCCGGAAACAATACCGGTGTCGCTCGCTAACGAAAAGGGGTCCTGCGCAGCGCAGGACCCCGGTTTTTACAACTGCGGTTACTTCAGCTCTTCGGCCTTGATGTAGCCGGAATCGACCACCAGCGCCTGGTAGTTCGACTTGTCGACCTCATGCGGCGTCAGCAAGATCGAGGGGACGACCTTGACGTCGTTGTTGTAGGTCGTGGTGTCGAGGCCTTCCGGCTTGCCGCCCGAGAGCACCTTGTCGACGAGTTCGACCGTCGCCTTGGCGAGTTCGCGGGTGTCCTTGAACACCGTCGAGTACTGCTCGCCGGCGATGATCGCCTTGACCGAAGCGGTTTCGGCGTCCTGGCCGGTGACGATTGGCCAGGGCTGATCGGCCGTGCCGTAACCGACGGCGCGCAGTGAGGCGATGATACCGCGCGACAGACCGTCATACGGCGAGAGCACGCCATCGACGCGGCTGCCATCCGAGTAGTTGGCGGAGAGCAGATTGTCCATGCGGGCCTGGGCGGTCGCTGCCAGCCAGCGGAGCGTGCCGACCTTGTCCATGCCCATCTGGCCGGACTTCACCACGAGGGTCTTGTCGTCGATCAGCGGCTGCAGAACGGACATCGCGCCGTCGTAGAAGAAGAAGGCGTTGTTGTCGTCCGGCGAACCGCCGAACAGCTCGATGTTGAATGGACCCTTGTTTTCGGGATAGCCGAGGCCCTTGAGCAGCGATTTCGCCTGGATGACGCCGACGCCGAAATTGTCGAACGTGGTGTAGTAGTCGACATTCGCGGTCTTCTTGATCAGCCGGTCATAGGCGACGACGACGACACCGGCGTCAGCCGCCTTCTGCAGGGCGTCCGACATCGTGGTGCCGTCGATCGAGGCGATGATCAGTGCCTTCGGGCCTTTGGTGATTTCGTTTTCCAACTGGCTGAGCTGATTGGGGATATCGTCCTGCGCATATTGCAGGTCGACAGTGTAGCCCAGAGCCTCGAGCTGGGACTTGACGGCGTCGCCGTCGTTGATCCAGCGCTGCGAGGTCTTGGTCGGCATCAGCACGCCGATGAGGCCTTCGCCTGCCTGCGCCGGGACCGTCATGGCCGCGATGCTAAGGGCCGCGACGGCGGCCAGTGTCTTGATGATCTTCACATTAACTCTCCCTGGTTGATGGACGCGCACCCTGGGTTTCGTGGGCCGCGCGATCGCGCAGGAGCGCCAAACGCGCCGCTGCCGTCATATCGATCTCCGGTATCCTCCCAATCGGCCCTGAGACTCCGGTTCCAGTCGATGCGATTTTTCTCGCTGGCGACGGTCAAGCCTCAGGACGCGCCAAGGGTGTGGCTCTTTGCCATAACTGTCAAATGCGATCTTTGGTGGTTGCTATACCCAAACTGATATACTGAAAGTGGACAAAAGATCTGGCCGGATTGCCGGCCGGCCACGAGCGAGGAGCAAACGGAGATCATGGCGGCGCTATGGGATCCTAACGGACTTTCAGATGGTTATGGCGAAAGTCCCGGCAGGAGTGAGACCCTGCTGCGCAGCGGCCTCAGTCTTCGCCACATGCGCATGATCGCAGCCCTCGATGACCATGGCCGGGTCAGCGCGGCAGCCCAGGTCATGAACATTTCCCAGCCCGCCGCCTCGCGCATGATCGCCGAGATGGAGGCGGTGCTCGATGTCAAGCTGTGCGAAAGGCTGCCGCGCGGCATCACGCTGACGCCCTATGGCAAGGCGTTGGCGAGGCGCGCGCGTTCGATCCTGCTCGAGATGCGTGAAGTCGACCGCGAGATATCGGAGCTCAAGGCGGGCAAGGGCGGCTCGGTGTTCTTGGGCGCGGTGACGGCCCCTGCGATCGAGCTCGCCGTGCCGGCGATCCGCGAAATCCGGCGCATCTATCCGCGTATCGAGATCACAATGCAGGTCGAGACCTCCAATGTGCTGGCGCGCGAGTTGATCGCCACGCGTCACGATTTCATCATCGCGCGCATCCCCGACGACCTTAATCCACGGCTGTTCGAGGCCCGCGTCATCGGCGTCGAAAAAGCCTGCCTGATCGTGCGCCGCGGCCACCCGCTGGCTAAGGGCAAGGCGGTGCGGCTGGAGGAGACCGCCGCCTACGACTGGGTTTTCCAGTCGGGCGGCTCGCCGCTGCGCCAGGCGATGGAGAGCAATTTCCTGAACCGCAACATCGCGCTGCCGGACCGCATCCTCAACACCAGCTCGCTGCTCCTGACCCTGGTCATGGTCGCGCAGTCGGACGCCATCGCGCCGGTGTCGATCCAGGTGGCGAAATTCATCCAGAACCCCGAGGGGCTGGCCGGCGCCATCGACGTCGTCCAGACCGAGTTCGACATCGAGGTCAGGCCTTATAGCCTGATCACAGTAAAAAATCGCGCGCTGTCGCCGGCAGCCAAGATGCTGCACGACTTCATTTTGAGAGAGGTAGGCTGACGGCGTTAAATCAAGCAATCCATTGCCGATCCACTGCATAGCTATCGCAGCTGCACGGTCTTCGGTCATGTCGCTTCAATTCAGAATATCCTCGAGCGAAGGAACCACACAGGGCCGTGCCGCGTCATAGAAGCGGGCTCCTGTTGCAGCCCCAGCGAGACTATCGATGATCAGGCTCCTCCTCGTTTTCGCCGCGATGCTTGCCCTGGCTTGCGGCGGAGCGCGGGCAGCCAAGCTGGACCTAACCACCGTCAATCAAGCCCAGTTCGCCGCCGGCGAACCGAAGGATGCCGATCCGACCGTGTTGAAGGCGCAGATTCTCTTGGATCGCGCCCGCTTCTCGCCGGGCCTGATCGACGGCCGGCTTTCAGAGAACTTCGCCAAGGCGATCGGCGCCTTTCAGGCGGCGAACGGACTCCATTCCGACGGCAAGCTCACTCGGGAGACCTGGGACAAGCTCATGGCAACTTCCACCGACCCGGTGCTGGTCACCTATGAGGTGACGCGCAAGGATGTGCGCGGACCCTTCACCAGGCGTATCCCGGCTCGCATGGAGAGGATGGCCCGTCGGCGGCGGCTCGGCTATCGCACCGCGGTGGAGAAGCTGGCGGAGCGCTTCCATGTCAGCGAACAGTTGCTCAGGATGCTCAATCCGGGCAAAGGCTTCAGGAAGGCCGGCACGACCTTGGTGGTGCCTGATATTGGCCGGGGCGATCCTCCCGCTGGTGTTGCCCGCATCGAGGTCGACAAGGGCGCTCGCCTGGTGCGCGTGCTCGATTCTTCCGGCAAATGGCTCGCAGTCTACCCCGCCTCGATTGGCAGCGATGAAAACCCGGCGCCAAGCGGCATGGCGGAGGTCAAGCGCGTGGTGCGCAACCCCACCTATCACTACGATCCGGACTTCGCTTTCAAGGGAGTCCGGACCAAGCGGCCCTTCACCATCGCTGCCGGGCCGAACAATCCCGTGGGATCGGTCTGGATCGATCTCTCCATCGAAAGCTACGGCATCCACGGTACGCCCGACCCGGGCAAGATCGGCACGACCTTCTCGCATGGCTGCATCCGACTGACCAATTGGGATGCCGAAGACCTTGGCTCTATCGTGCAGCCGGGCACGAAAGTCGAGTTCAAGAACGAGATCGCCCATGCCGTCGACGAGCTCGCTCCGTAGCCAGCAGACCTGCTCTTGCAGGCTATTCCTGAGGAAAATCGCAGATAATTTGTGAACCTTCGAGATCCCAAGTCGAAAGGGACGGGTCGGGAGTTCCAGGCACAAACCCTTTGCGAGCAAGGTGGAGCGGGTAGCGGGAATCGAACCCGCGCGTTCAGCTTGGGAAGCTGACAAGCTACCATTACATCATACCCGCGCAGCAGCCTCGTTACCACGCAGGCCGGCGTTCGGGCAATGGTTAAGCGCGCACTCGTGCCTTGCCAGCCGCCCGACTGTTACTCCGTCGTGGCAAGGGCATCGTCTGCGGCAAAAGCCGGCCAGTATTTCGAAATTGCCAGCGTGGCGCCGATTGAAGAGAAATGGCCATAGTCGAAATAAAGAAACTGGCCTGCGTCGGCGTAGGAGCAGCGTCCTGCACTACAGAGGAAATTCAGCGGATCGATAAAGGTGGCGCCTTTGGTAAATGCGCGCACACGGTTGTTGATGCCGGGATCCATGGCCATTGGCCACGATGTATCATCGAGATTTTCGCGCTTTGCGAAGAACGCGATTTTTCGAACATCGGTTATGAACTGCGGGGACTGGCCGATGACAAACACGCGCACGCCCAGACCACGAAGCGTATCGATCGTTTGCTGGAGACCGTCGAAACTTCTGGCCTCGTAGTCGGTCCACCGACCGCTGAGTACAACCGTCTTGATGCCGGCGTCCTGGACGATCTTCAGGGCTTGCTGATTGAACGGCATGCAATCCGGGCGTGCATAGGAGAAGTAAGAGAGGATCGGTGGACAGCCTGCGTAAGTATACTCCACGATGTTGGCCTGGAGCTGATTTATGTTGGCGTCCAGGCCTGAAACATAGTGGGCGGCGAACGAGTCGCCCCACAACAAAACGGTTGTTGGGAAGCCGCGAGTGCGCGTGCAATCCTCGATATTCCAGCTTTCGATCCGGCTGGAGCCCTCGTTGAAACAGGTGCCATTGCCCCAGTCCCCGACAGGAATCCGCTGTTGGGCATAGTCCGGAAACCGTTGCGGAAAGCCGTTGCCGAGCGCCCCGGCCGCCCCGCCAACGCAAAGAAGAGCGATTGCGCCCGCTGAAAAGGCGAAGATCGGCACCGGGGCGGTGAAGCTCCTTTTCTGCCGAAACGGCTGCTCGATGTACTTCCAGGAAAATGCAGCCAATGCGAAGCTTGCAACCGTCATCGCAACGGTCATCGACAGGTCGAGTTTTTGTAACGAAAGATAGTGCGCGAACGCATTGATCGGCCAGTGAACAAGATACAGCGAATAGGAGATGAGGCCGATCCAGACCAGCGGCCGAATTTCGAGTATGCGGCTGGCGATCGTCGAGGGGCTATTTTGGCCGACATAGATAAGGAGGGCCGTTCCGAGGCAAGGATACAAAGCGTTGTAGCCCGGGAAGGGGTCGCTCTCCGAGATCGCAAAGAACCCGATGGCGAGAAGGCCAAATCCGGCAAGCCCGACCAGTTCCATAAGGAACCGGTTGCTCAAGGGCGGGGGCCGTTTCAGCATGAGCACCGCGCCCAGCATGAGTTCCCAGACTCGTGTCGGCAGCAGGTAGAATCCCGCGTTTGGCGCCAGCCATGTCGCCATGACCGCCAGCACGAAGCTGCCGAGAATGATCGGCAGGAGTATCGTCAGCCAGCGCTTGGCAAAATAGCGATAGATCAGGAACATCAGGATTGGGGCAAAGATATAGTACTGCTCCTCGACCGAAAGCGACCAGGTGTGCAACAGCGGTCGGAGCTCGGCATCGATGGAGAAGTAATTTGACGTCTTCCAAAAATAGATGTTCGACCAGAAAGTCGAGGCCGCTATGACGCTGAGACTGAATTCGTGCAGATCTGACGGCAGAAGAATGAACAATGCCGCAATGCAGCTGAGAAGCGTGACAAAGATCAGAGCCGGCAGGATGCGCCGGGCACGGCGCCAATAGAAGCTGATGATCGAAAACTGGCCGCGTTCAAGGTCGTCCAGAAGGCTTCCGGTGATCAGGTAGCCGGATATGACGAAGAAGATATCGACGCCGGTAAAGCCGCCTGGAATTGCCGAGATTCCGAAATGGAAGAGTACAACCGGCAGGACCGCAACGGCCCGAAGACCATCGATATCGCGCCTGTACTTCATTCAAAAAGTCCTGTGTTCGCAGGTCACGGCGAGACGGCGCAGTCCGTCCATCACCGGGCGATACGAGTGGGTCTGGCAGATCGATATCAACGGGTCACCCTCTGTCGCCTAATTTTGCTGCACTGCAGCATCGGTGTCAAGACTGGCGAGCAGACAATCCGGCCAACCCGCTGTCCGGGGCAACTGGAGTTGGTGACCGCCTTGATGCCAGCGCGGCAAGTGCGTATTTCTGGACCTGTAACCGAATCTGGAGACACGCCTTGTCCGCACTAACGCGCTTTCTCGGCGATACGCCGCTCCGGGTTTTCCTGAAGCTGCTGGTGGTATCGTTCCTCGTCGGGCTGGTCATGAACGCATTCGGCTGGTCGCCGATGGATGTGCTCTACGGCATCCGGAATTTCATCGTCGATCTCTGGAATCTGGGCTTCCGTGCTATTGACCGTTTTCTCGGTTATATCCTGCTGGGCGCGGCGATCGTCATTCCGGTCTTCATCCTGCTCAGGATCGCCAACTATCGGAAATAGAGCATGATCCCGAACCGAAGGTCAGCGTAGCAAAAAGTGGAACCGGTTTTCGGAAAGGATCATGCCCAAACGATAGGCGCTCAGGCGAAGCCTGAGGCCACTTCGAACAGGATGGCATGGCGCGCGGCGAGGGCCGCCACGTCAGTCGAATAGCCACCGCCGATAACGCCGCAGACCGGGATGCCGAGCGCGCGGAAATGACGGATCACCATGTCGTCGCGGGCACGCAGCCCCTCGTTCGACAGCGACAACCTGCCAAGCCGGTCCTCGGCATGAACGTCGACCCCTGCATTGTAGAAAACGATGTCCCAGCGCGCCCTGGCGGTGAGTTCCGGCAGGATGCCGACCAACCTTTCGAGATAGGCCGCATCGCCGCTGCCGTCGGGCAGGGCGATGTCGAGGTCGGAAGCGACCTTTCGTGTCGGATAGTTGCGGTCGCCATGCATGGAAAACGTGAACACGCGCCGCTCGTCGCCGAGAATGTCCGCCGTGCCGTCGCCCTGATGCACGTCGAGATCGACGATCAGGATGTTGCGGGCGGCAGCTTCGGCAAGCAGTACCAGTGAAGCCACCGCAACATCGTTGAAGGTGCAGAAGCCGGCGCCTTGCGCGCGCCGCGCATGATGGCTGCCGCCGGCGGTGTTGCAGGCGATGCCGTCCAGCAATGCCAGCCGCGCCGCCAGCACGGTGCCACCCGTTGCGAGCTGCGCCCTGAGCGAGACGCGCGGGCTCACCGGAAAGCCGATGTCGCGCTCGATTTTTTCAGGCACTTCGCAGGCCAGCACCTGGTCGACATAGCCGGTGTCATGGGCAAGCTTCAGCCATGATGCCGGCGCCGGTTCGGGCACGTTGAGCGCGGCGGGGCCGGTCAGTCCGCGCGCGCCCAAGGCTTCCATCAGCAGCTTGTATTTGCTCATCGGGAAGCGATGGTTGACGGCGAAGCCGGCGTCGTAGTCGGGATGATGAACGATCTGCAGGAGCATGAGCGGCAGGTGAGCCAGAGGCGGGTTTCGGTTGGCCGTAGTGGGATGAGTGGTTGCGCGGCGTCCGGAAACTGGGGCACATCGGCTGTTCGATCAAGCCGCAATGGGGAAGCGGGATCCTGGATCAGGTGTCAGCAACGGCCAACAGCCGGTCTTTCGTCGTCACCAATCGCTCGGTGCTCGCCATCGCGGTGCCGATGACGCTCGCCTATCTGACGACGCCGCTGCTCGGCATCGTCGACACTGCGGTGGTCGGGCAGTTGGGCGACGCTGCCCTTCTCGGCGGCCTGGCGGCTGGCGCCCTGGTCTTCGATGTCGTCTTCACCTCCTTCAATTTCCTGCGCTCCGGCACCACAGGCCTCGTCGCCCAGGCTGTCGGACGCGGCGACGAACTGGAGGAACAGGCGGTGTTCTGGCGTGCTGTGCTGATCGCGGTCGTCGCCGGCATCGTGCTTGCCGCACTTGCGCCACTGGTCGCCATCGCCGGACAATGGTTCATGAGCGCTGAGCCGCGCGTCAGCGAAGCGATGGCCGTCTACATCCGCATCAGGCTGCTTGCAGCACCGTTCTCGCTGATCAACTACGCCATCCTCGGCTATGTGCTGGGGCGTGGCGAGGGCGGGCTGGGACTGATGCTGCAATTGGTGCTGAACGGCATCAACATTGCGCTCTGCATCCTGCTGGGGCTGGAACTCGGCTGGGGCGTTGCCGGCGTCGCCTGGGCGACCGTCACCGGTGAATTCGTCGCCATGCTGCTTGGTCTGGCGATCATCGGCCGGCGTTTCTGGGCAGCGCCCCGGCTGCCGCGCCATCGCATCCTCGACCTGTCGGCATTCCTGCGCATGATGTCGCTCAACCGTGACATCATGATCCGGTCGTTCTCGCTGCTCGCCGCTTTCGCGCTGTTCACCCGCCAGGGCGCACAGTTCGGCACGGTGACGCTGGCCGCCAACGCCGTGCTGATGAACGTCTTCCTCATCGCCGGCTATTTCCTCGATGGTTTCGCCACGGCAGCCGAACAGCTCGCCGGGCGGGCCGTCGGTGCGCGTGCCGCAATGCAATTCCGGCAGGCGGTTCGGCTGACCCTGTTGTGGGGCTTCGGGCTGGCCGCCACGGCGACGCTTGTCCTTTTGCTGGGTGGAATTGATCTGGTCGCCCTGATCACGACCTCACAAGACGTTCGCGCCATTGCTGACATCTACCTGCCTTGGGCGGCGTTCACCGCGCTCAGCGGCGTGCTGGCGTTCCAGATGGATGGCGTCTTCATCGGCGCGACCTGGTCGCGCGACATGCGCAACATGATGCTTTTGTCGTTCCTTGTCTTCAGCGCGGCCTTGCTCATCCTGGCGCCGGCCTTCGGCAATCACGGCCTGTGGGCGGCGCTGCACGTCTTCCTGCTGGTGCGCGGCTTCAGCCTGCTTATCATTTTGCGTGTGCGGATGCGGACGGCGTTTTAGAGCGACTTCGGGTCAGAGCGGCTTGGACGACCATTGATCGAGGCTGCTATCGCGCAACTCGCGCAGCGACTTGAGCCGTTGCATATCCGCAAAACGCGCCATCCCCGCAAGAATGCGGCCCGGCAGTGCCGGCCCGGCATAGATCATGCCGGTGTAGAGCTGGACGAGATCGGCGCCGGCGCGGATCTTTTCAAGTGCCGTCTCAGCGGAATCGACACCGCCGACGCCGATGATGGCGCGGTCCGGGCCAAGCAGTTTGCGTATCTTGGCCAGCACGATGGTCGAGCGCTCGAACAGCGGCTTTCCCGAAAGCCCGCCTGTCTCGCCGGCAAGATCGGCTCTGCGCAGCCCCGGCCGCGCGATGGTGGTGTTGGAGACGATGACACCGTCTATTGCCTTCTCGGTGACCTCGGCGGCGATATCCTCCAACTCGGCCTCGACCAGGTCCGGCGCTATCTTCAGGAAGACGGGCGGCTGCGCTGCAGCTGCCGTACGTGCGGCCATGACGCGCGACAGGAGTTCGCCGAGCTGTTCACGCGCCTGCATGTTGCGCAGACCCGGCGTGTTCGGCGAGGAGATGTTGACCGTCAGATAGCTGGCGTATGGCGCAAACCTGACAACGCCGCGTTCATAGTCGCTGATGCGGTCGGTGCTGTCCTTGTTGGCGCCGATATTGACGCCGACGATGCCGGCGCGGCCCTTGCGGGCGGCAAGCCGTTGTTCGGCGGCCTCGTGGCCCTCATTGTTGAAGCCCAGCCGGTTGATCACCGCCTCGTCCGATGTCAGCCGAAAGATGCGCGGCTTCGGGTTGCCGGCCTGCGGCAGCGGCGTGATCGTGCCGACCTCGGCAAAGCCGAAGCCGAGGCCAAGCAGCGCATCGGGAACCTCGGCGTTCTTGTCGTAGCCGGCAGCCATGCCGAGCGGATTGGGAAAATCGATGCCGCAGACGCTGACTTTCAGCCTGTCGTCGCGCACTGGGCGCCGGGTGACCGGCAGCCCGCATTTCAGCGCGGCGATTGACAGGCCGTGGGCGGCTTCCGGATCGAATGCGAACAGGAACCTCTGGCCGAGCCGGTCGAGCACGCTCATTCGGCCTCCAGCGCCGGGAATTGGTGCAGGCCATCGGTGCCGAGCGGCAATGATTGCACCCAGACGACGGCCTTGAGGTCGAGCGGGCCGTAAAGATGCGGGAACAGCGCACCGCCGCGCGAGACCTCGTATTTCAGCGCATCACCGAGTTTGGCTCCATCAATCGCGACCAGCAGCAGCCCGGTCTGGCCGGCAAAGTGTTTTGCCGCCGTTTCCTTGGCTTGGCCGGCGGTGGAAAAATGGATGAAGCCGTCGGCGACGTCGATCGGCGCGCCGGTGAAGCGGCCATTTCTTTCGGCCTCGCGCCACAACGCTTCAGGCACTATCTTGTAGATAATCTGAGACATGGTTGCGCTATAGTCCGAACCAACCATACGGGAAAGAGCGGGCCAGGGTTCTTCCCCATTTCCGGCGCAAACATGCGATAAATTGCGCTTACTGGCCCATGGAGGACAATATGCGTCCGCAGCACGTCTTGATTCCCGCAGCACTCGTCTCGCTCGTCGCGGCATCAGCCTTTTCGGAGGAGACCGAACGCTACCGGCTGGAAAAGTCGGCCACCGGTTATGTCCGCATGGACACGCAGACCGGTGCGATGTCGATCTGCGAGGAGCGTTCCGGCCAGCTCGTCTGCAAGATGGCGGCCGATGAACGCGCCGCCTTCCAGGACGAGATCGACCGGCTGCAAAATTCGGTGAAGGCGCTCGACCAGCGCGTCGTCAAGCTCGAAAACTCGCTTGCCGCCCGCTTTGAGTCGACATTGCCCAGCGAGGAGGATTTCAACAAGACGATGAGCTATATGGAGCGCTTCCTGCGCAGCTTCATCGGCATCGTCAAGGACATGGAAAAGGATAGCGGCGAGGATGCCGCCAAGCCCAATCCGCAAAAAACCTGAGCAACCGTTCACCGGGGAAACCCGGCGCATAGCTTTGCGCTTGAAAACGGCTGATATCGCCGCATAATCGTTCGACTGATCCCGTAAGAAGCAGACAATCATCAATGGGATTTGGGGAGGGCCATGTGCCGTCGGGCTACACTTTCGTCATCGCCGACGATCATCCGCTTTTTCGCGGTGCGCTGAGAGAGGCGCTTGCCGGCATCGGCAACGTCGCCGGCATTCACGAGGCCGGCGATTTCGAAAGCGCCAAGGCGCTGGTCGTGGCCAATGAGGACGTCGATCTGGTGCTGCTCGACCTGTCGATGCCGGGCGCTAGCGGCCTTTCCGGCCTGATCTCGCTGCGCGGCATCCATCCGACGGTGCCGCTGGTGGTGGTGTCGGCACATGACGACCCGGTGACTATCCGGCGCGCGCTCGACCTCGGCGCTTCGGGTTTCATCTCCAAATCGGCCAGCATGGAGGAGATCCGCAGCGCCGTGCAGTCGGTGCTTGCCGGCGACATCGCTGCGCCAGCGGGCATCGATCTCGGCGTCGAGCGCGATCCCGAGATATCCGATCTGATCAAGCGGCTGCAGACGCTGACGCCGCAGCAGACGCGCGTGCTCGGCATGTTGGCGGAAGGGCTGCTCAACAAGCAGATCGCCTACGAACTCGGCGTCTCCGAGGCGACGATCAAGGCGCATGTCTCGGCCATCCTGCAGAAGCTTGGCGTCGACAGCCGCACCCAGGCGGTGATCCTGCTGTCGAAGATCGGCAGCGACCCGTTGCCGGCGACGGGTTGACCCCTTCCGGCTCTACTCTGCCGCCGACGCCAGCGGCCTGACCCTGGCCATCATCGAGCGCAGCACCGCCGGCTTCAGCGGCTTGTTGATCACCGGCACGTCGAGCCTGCCGGCGCTGGCGCGCACCTCGCTCGAGCGGTCGGCGGTGACCAGCACGGCCGGCATGTCCTGGCCGTGGATGGCGCGCAGTTTGGCGATCGCATCAAGGCCGGTCTCGCCGTCGAGATGGTAGTCGGCAAGCACGATGTCGGGTCGACGCATTCCGGATCGCTCGAGATCCCCCGAGCCGGCAAGCGTGTCGACGCTGCAGCCCCAGCCTTCGAGCAGCAGGCGCATGCCGTCGAGGATACGGGCATCGTTGTCGATGCAGAGCACGCGAAGCCCGGCAAGCGAAGCAGCAGTGCGGACCGGCGCTTTCGCCGTGACCACGCGCCGTGGCTCCTGCGCTGCCGCGACCGGCAGGATGACGGAAAAGCGCGTGCCTTTGCCCGGGCTTGAAAAGATCCGGATTTCGAGGCGCAAGACGCGAGCGATGCGGTCGACGATGGAGAGGCCGAGGCCGAGGCCTTCAGCTTCGCGTGCGCCCTCATCGAGCCGGGTGAATTCGTGAAAAACCGTGTTTAGCTTGTCGGCGACAATGCCGATGCCGGTATCGATCACCTGGATCTCGACCAGTTCGCCGCGCCGCCGCACACCGACCAGGACGCGGCCGCGGCGCGTGTATTTGATGGCGTTGGACACCAGGTTCTGGATCAGGCGGCGTAGCAGATTGCGATCCGTCATCACGCTGAGTGACGAGGGCATGATCGTCAGGCCAAGCTTCCTCTCGGCGGCAAGCGGCTGGAAGTCGTTGCCGATCTGCCGCAGCAGCTCGTCCAGGCTGAAGACGGTGTCGTCCGGTTTCATCGCGCCGGCATCGAGGCGGGAGATGTCGAGCACCGCGCCGAGAATGGTCTCGACCGATTCCAGCGAAGATTCGATGTTGTTTGCGGCCTTGCCGGTCGGGCCCTTGCCGGCCTTTTCGATCAGCGACGAGCAATAGAGGCGGGCGGCGTTCAGGGGCTGCAGGATATCGTGGCCGGCGGCGGCAAGGAACCGCGTCTTGCCGAGATTGGCCTCCTCGGCCAGCATCTGCGCCTGTGCCAGTTCCTCGTTGACGCGGGTCAATTCGACGGTGCGGTCCTTGACGCGTTGTTCCAGCGATTCATTGGCGCGCTTGAGCGCCAGATCCTGCTCGACGCGTCCTGAGATGTCGGCATAGGTGGCGACGATGCCGCCATCAGGCATTGGGTTGGAGCGCAACTCCAGGATGCGGCCGCTGGTCTTCAGCTCCATCTGCCAGGGGCTGACGAAACTGGTGAGGCGGTTGAGCATCGCCACCCGCTGGTCGGCCGGAATGTCGCCGCGCTCGGCCAGGTGGCGCAGGATGCGGTCGAGCGAGACGCCGACCTGGCCCATCTCGTCGGGCAGGTCGAACAGCGCCCGATACTGGCGATTCCAGCAGATCAGCCGGAAATCCCTGTCGAAGACGGTGATGCCTTGTTCCATCTGGTCGAGCGCGATCTGCAGCAGGTCGCGATTGTGCTGCAGCGCCTCGGTAGCGTCGTCGAGCAGGCGGAAGGCATCCTTGGATTCGCGGTCGTTGCGGCGCAGCAGCAGCGACAGGATCAGCCGCGCCGAGGAGGAGCCGACGGCACTCGCCAAAAGCTGCTCGGAGAAGCGGATGACGTCCATGCTGGCTTGTTCGTTGCCGTGCAGCGAAGCGCCGCTGCTCTCTTCAAACGACTGGAAGGACCGCTCGGTGCGTTCGACGCCAAGATATCGCGCGATGGTGTCCTTGAGGTCGTTGACGGTGACGGTGGTGCGGAAGCGGCGCAGGCTCGGCATCGGGCTCGCCTCGCGCGGCACGAAGATCGACGCCTGGATGCGTTCCAGCGGCACCGACGCGCGCGACAGCGAGCCGAGCACGAAGAACAGCGTGTTGATCGACAGGCTCCACAAGACGCCGTGGTTCAGCGGCTCGGCGATGGTGCCGAACAGCGCTTGCGGCCGCAATGCCTCGAAGCCGAACAGGCCGTGGACGACAATGCCGGTGTCGGACGCGGCGAGCGAAGGAAGCAGCAGCGTGTAGCTCCAGACGACGATGCCGGCGACCATGCCGAGTGCCGCACCCCTGCCGTTGGCGCCGCGCCAGATCAACCCGCCGATCAGGGCCGGCGCGAACTGCGCGATCGCGGCGAACGACATCAGGCCGATAGAGGAGAGCCGCGCGCTGTCGGTGCTCTCGCGATAGTAGAGGAAGGCGATGAACAGCATGATGAAGATCGCCGCACGTCGCACGTTCAGGATGAGCGCTGACCAGTCCTCGTTCTCGGATGTCGTGGTCTTGAGCAGGCGGCGAACAAACAGCGGAATGACGAGGTCGTTGGAGATCATGATCGACAGCGCGACGCTTTCGACGATCACCATCGCGGTCGCCGCCGACAGGCCGCCGATGAACGCCGCCATGGCCAACAGATCGTGACCGCTGAGCAGCGGCAGCGACAGGACGTAGAGATCGCTGCTGGTTTTGGTGCCGACCAGCGCCAAGCCGGCGAGCGCGATCGGCAGCACGAAAAGATTGATCGCCACCAGATAGCTCGGAAATACCCATGTTGCGGTACGCAACTCGGCCTCGCTGCGGTTCTCGACGATGGTGACGTAGAACTGGCGCGGCAGCATGATGATGGCGAACCCGCTCAAACATGTCAGCACCAGCCAGGTGGCGAGCGAGGTGCTGTAGCTCATCGCCTGCTGAACTTGCGAATTCTCGGCGAGCTTGTCGACCATATCGCCCGGGCCGCCGAAGATCAGGAACGTCACCATCAGGCCGATCGCCAGGAAGGCGGCGAGCTTGACCACGGTTTCCACCGCTATTGCCAGCACCAGCCCATCCTGGTGCTCGGTGGCGTCGGCGTGGCGCGTGCCGAACAGCACCGCAAACAGCGCAAGCAGCATGGCGACGACCAGCGAGATGTCGCTGACGAACGGATCGAAGGAAGGCGGCGAGCCGGTATAATGCTCGACCATCAGGCTGACCGAGCCGGAAATCGCCTTCAACTGCAGCGCCATGTAAGGCACCGCGCCGATCGTCGCGATCAGCGTGGCGATCGCTGCAACGGCAAAACTCTTGCCGTAGCGGGCGCCGAGGAAATCGGCGATCGAAGTGATCTTCTCTGTCTTGGCCAGCCTGACGATGCGCCGAAGCAGCGGAAAGCCGAACACGAACACCAGAACCGGGCCGATATAGATGCCGAGGAATTCAAGGCCGCGCTCGGAGGAAAGGCCGACCGAACCGAAGAACGTCCAGGAGGTGCAGTAGATCGCCAGGCTGAGCGCATAGATGAAGGGCCGGGCCCGGTCGGGCCCGGATGTCGTTGAGCGCCGGTCGCCGAGGCTGGCGATGACGAACAGCAACGTCACATAGGCGATCGCGATGATGACGATGAACCAGCCCTGCACGGCCCTATAATCCTCCCTTGCCGGTTTTGCTTCCGGCCTGCTGAGACGCAATCACAGCTTGGCGATCAAGTCCATCGCGGCTTTCGGCGCAGGTTGGCTGCGGCTTCGGGAATTTTTGGCCGGTACCGGTCTTTTGCCGATGCTGCAACCGCAGGTTTTTGCTATTGTGCCAGTTGGGCCGAACGAAGCGGGCAGCGGCCTGGCCGCCAGGACAAGGAGGGTCGGATGCTGAAAGAATTCCAGGAATTCATTTCCAGGGGCAATGTGATGGACCTGGCCGTCGGCGTCATCATCGGCGCCGCCTTTGGCAGGATCGTCGATTCCCTGGTCAATGACATCATCATGCCGATCATCGGAGCGATTTTGGGCGGACTCGACTTCAACAATTATTTCCTGCCCTTGTCCTCAGCAGTCAACGCCACGTCGCTGGCGGAGGCCAAGAAGCAGGGCGCGGTCTTCGCCTATGGCAGTTTCATCACCGTGGCGCTGAATTTCATCATCCTCGCCTTCATCATCTTCCTGATGGTCAAGGCCGTGAACAATCTGCGCAGGCGTCTGGATCGTGAGAAGCCAGCTGCGCCTGCGGCCGCTCCGCCGGCCGATGTTGCGTTGCTCACCGAAATTCGCGATCTCCTCGCCAGGAAATAGCGCAGGGCAAGATCTCTGGACCAAAACCCCGGCCGTTTGCGGCCGGGGTTTTCTATTTTCGCCGGTCGTAAAACACGCTAGCTGTCCAGAAGACGAAAACGGATCTATCCATGACCCTGATCGAGAATTTGCGCGCCGAGGCCCGGGCCGCGCCGGAAAGCGGCATTGTCGCCGTCATGAACCGCGGCCGCGACCGCGACGGCATGATCCCGCTCTGGGCCGGCGAGGGCGACCTGCCGACGCCCGCCTTCATCACCGATGCCGCTGCCCGGGCGCTGGCCGGCGGCGAGACCTTTTATACCTGGCAGAAGGGCATCCCCGAGCTGCGGCAGGCGCTCGCCCGCTACTACGTCAGGCATTTCGGCAAGAGCTTCGCCGAGGAAGAATTCATCGTCACCGGCTCGGGCATGCATGCCATCCAGCTGGCGATCGATGCCGTCGCAGGGAAGGGGGACGAACTCGTCTATCTGTCGCCGGCCTGGCCGAACTTCGCCGCAGCCGCCGGCGTGGCGGGCGCGGTCCCGGTCGCTGTCACGCTCGACCAGTCCGGAAATGGCTGGTCCTGCGACGTCGGCAAGATCGAGGCGGCGATCACGCCAAGGACAAAGGCGCTGTTCGTCAACTCGCCGTCCAACCCGACCGGCTGGACCGCCGACAGGGAGACGCTGCAGGCGATCCTCGACCTTGCCCGCGAAAGAGGCCTGTGGATCATCGCCGACGAGATCTATTCGCTGTTCCACTACGGCGATAGTCGCGCGCCGTCCTTCATCGACATCATGGCCGACGAGGATCGCATCCTGTTCGTCAACAGTTTTTCCAAAAACTGGGCGATGACCGGCTGGCGGGTCGGCTGGATCAAGACCCATCCTTCGCTGCAGCAGGTGTTCGAGAACCTGGTCCAGTATTCGACCTCAGGCGTTGCCCAGTTCATGCAGCGCGGCGCGGTCATCGCCCTCGACGAGGGTGACGCCTTCATCGTTGAGCAGGTGGAGCGGGCGAGGGCGGCGCGTGACCTGGTCTGCGGCATCCTGGCTGCGACCGGCAAGGCACGCTTCACCGTGCCGCAGGGGGCTTTCTATCTGTTCTTCGCGGTCGACGGCATCACCGATTCACGCGCCGCCGCCTTCGACATCGTCGACCGCGCCAATGTCGGCCTGGCGCCCGGAACCGCATTCGGTCCCGGCGGCGAAGCCTTCCTCAGGCTGTGCTTCCACCGCCGCCTCGACCAGCTCGAGGAAGCCGCACACCGGCTGGCGAAGTGGATGACGAGTGTGTGAGGTTTGTTGAGGTTCGCGCCAGGTCGGACAGCGCGAACCGTTGCACTCCTCGGCCAACGTCACGGCATGGATCCATGCCGTGACCTTCGAATGCCGCGGCGTCGAAGAACAAGACGGCACCGGGAGCGGAAACCGCCATCATGCCCTCGGCTGAAGATCAGCCGCCCGACTTCGGCACCAGCAGCGGAATGACGCGGTCGCTTTCCCTCACCGCCGGCCGGCCCGCAGAACCGTAAGAGATACCCAAGGCATCCCAGGTCTCGACCAGAGCGTCCTGAAGTTCCGCGATCAGTTGATCCGAATGGAATGGCGTCGGCGTGATCCGCAGCCGTTCGGTGCCGCGCGGCACGGTCGGGTAGTTGATCGGCTGGATATAGATGCCGTGGACGCCGAGCAGGCGGTCGCTGGCCATCTTGCAGAGCTCGGGATCGCCGACGAGCAGCGGCACGATGTGGGTGGCGGAGTCCATCACCGGCAGGCCGGCGGCGGTAAGAACCTGCTTGGTCCGCGTCGCCTGGCGCAGCTGCGCGTCGCGTTCGGCCTGCGAGCGCTTCAGATGGCGGATCGACGTGGTCGCCGCGGCGGCGATGGCCGGCGGCAGCGCCGTGGTGAAGATGAAGCCCGGCGCATAGGAGCGCACGGCATCGATCACCGCATTCGTGCCGGTGATATAGCCGCCGAGCGTGCCGAACGCCTTGGCCAGCGTGCCTTCGATGATGTCGATTCGGTCGGCCAGCCCTTCGCGCTCGGTGATGCCGCCGCCGCGCGGTCCGTACATGCCGACGGCGTGGACCTCGTCGATATAGGTCATGGCGTTGTAGCGCTCGGCAAGATCGACGATCTGCTTGATCGGCGCGATGTCGCCATCCATCGAATAGACGCTCTCGAAGACGATCAGCTTGGCGCGTTCGCGGCCCGCTGCCTGCAGCAGGCTTTCGAGATGCGCAACGTCGTTGTGGCGGAAGATCTTCTTCTCGGCGCCCGAACGCCGCACGCCCTCGATCATCGAGGCGTGGTTCAACTCGTCCGAGACGATCAAGCAGTTGGGCAGCAGCCGCGCAATGGTCGAGATCGACGCTTCATTGGAGACGAAGCCGGAGGTGAAGACAAGTGCGGCTTCCTTGTCGTGCAGGTCGGCCAGTTCCAGTTCGAGCTCGACCAGCGGGTTGCTGGTGCCGGAGATGTTGCGGGTGCCACCGGCGCCAGATCCCATCTTGCCGGCGGCGTTCTGCATCGCGGCGATGACGTCTGGATGCTGGCCCATGCCGAGATAGTCGTTGGAGCACCAGACCGTGATTTCCTGGGCGCGGCCGTTGGCACGCCAGATGGCGCGTGGGAATTTCCCCACGATGCGCTCGAGGTCGGCGAAGATGCGATAGCGACGCTCTGCGTGGAGCTGGTCGATCGCGTCTTCGAAGAACCGCTGATAGTTCATTTCGGCTTCCCAATTTTTGCGAGGGATCATAATCATTGCCCTATTCGACGTCTACTTGGCCTTTTTGGTCAAAATGCCACGCCCCAAGCCTGTTCCTAACGGCCACGGATCATGGCCTATTCCCTTGATGTGCATGAATTTTGTTTCAGGGCGATGCCACGCGCCGATGAGACTGGTTACCGCAGACACTAATGGTACTAATGGCCTAGTAGCAGGCTTTCCAGTAAGGCGGGTGTGGAGACAGTTTCCGATAAATCTTGAGCAGCGAGGACACGGATGACGGTTTTGGTGACAGGCGGTGCCGGCTATATCGGCAGCCATATGGTCTGGGAGTTGTTGGACGCGGGCGACAGCGTCGTCGTCCTAGACCGGCTTTCGACCGGCTTCGAGTGGGCGGTGGCGCCGGAGGCAAAGCTGGTCGTCGGCGATGTCGCCGACAAGGAACTGGTCGGTTCGATCATCCGCGACAATCATGTCGACGCGATCATCCATTTCGCCGGCTCCATAGTGGTTCCCGAATCGGTCGCCGACCCGCTCGGCTACTACGAGAACAACACCTGCAAGACGCGCACGCTGATCGAGACCGCCGTGCGCGAAGGCGTGCCCAATTTCATCTTCTCCTCGACCGCCGCCGTCTATGGCGGCGCCGGGCTGGAGCCGGTGCGCGAGGATGCCCGCCTTGCACCGGAATCGCCCTACGGCCTGTCCAAGCTGATGAGCGAATGGATGCTGCGCGACGCCGCAATTGCCTATGGTTTGCGCTATACGGCGCTGCGCTATTTCAACGTCGCCGGCGCCGATCCGAAGGGCCGCACCGGCCAGTCGACGCCGGGCGCCACGCATCTGATCAAGGTTGCCGCCGAGACGGCGCTCGGCAAGCGACAGTTCATGCAGGTGTTCGGCACCGACTATCCGACACCGGACGGCACCTGCATGCGCGACTACATCCATGTCAGCGATCTGGCGGCGGCGCATCGGCTGGCGCTGGAACGGCTGCGCGCCGGCGGGACAAGCCTCGTCGCCAATTGCGGCTACAGCCACGGCTATTCGGTGCTCGAGGTGATCGACAGCGTGCGGCGCGTCTTTGGCCATGATTTCGACGTGCGGATCGGCGAACGCCGTCCGGGCGACGCCGCTGCGGTGGTTGCCAACTCGGAGCTGGCGCGCAGCGAACTCGGCTGGACCCCGCAGCGCGACGACCTCGACCGGATTGTCGCCGACGCGCTGGCTTGGGAGCGCATCCTGACCGGCAAGAATTCGGCGCGGAGCTGAAGTCCCGGTTTTCATCCGTGGGCTCGTAGATCGAACTTAGAAGCGCTATTGAAGGAGCTGCGCGGCTGAAGCGTGAAGGCGTTTCGGCCGTATTTGATCCTTTGGGGGCGGCATGAAGATATTGGTCCTTGGCGCTGGCGTCGTCGGCATGGCGGCGGCCTACTATCTGGCCAGCGACGGCCACGAGGTGACCGTCATCGAGCGCCATCCGATGGCGGCGCGCGGCACCAGCCAGTCGAATGCCGGGCTGGTGTCGCCCGGCGACGCCACCGCCTGGGCCTCGCCCGCTGCGCTGAAGACGTTCCTGCGCGCGCTCTACAACCACGATCTCGGCATCAAGGTCCGGCTGCGCTTCGATCCTTATTTTTTCGCCTGGAGCCTGCGCTTCCTGCGCCAGTGCACGCAAGCCCGTCTGCGTGCCAACACTGACATCAAGCTGCGCCTGGCGCTTTATTCGCGCGACTGCATCAACGCCATTTCGGCCGACACCGGCATTCACTATGACGAGCGCAAGAAGGGCATTCTCTATTTCTTCCGCTCGCAGCAGAGTTTTGATACCGGCACCGACAATTACCGTTATCTCGCCGAGCATGGCCTGCCGATCGAGATCGTCGGCCGCGACCGGCTGGTCGAGCTCGAGCCCGGCCTCGCCGGGGCCAGGGACAGAATAGCCGGCGGCGTCTATTCGCCGATCGACCAGACCGGCGACTCCAGCCTATTCACCCGAAACCTCGCCGCCTATGCCGCCGAGAAACTCGGCGTCCAATTCCGCTACGGCACGATGGTCGAAGGCCTCGACATCGAAGGCGATCGGGTGCGCGCGGTGATGACCTCGGCCGGTCCGATAGCAGGCGACGCCGTGGTCATCTCGATGGGACCGGAAAGCGGCCTGCTCGGCCGCCGCTACGGCATCGACCTGCCTGTCTATCCCGTCAAGGGCTACACCGCGACCGTGCCGCTGGAGGATGAGGGCAAGGGGCCGACCATGGGCGGCGCCGACGAGGATCAGCTGATCGCCTATTCCAGGCTCGGCAACCGGCTGCGGCTCGCTTCAACCGCCGAGTTCACCGGCTTCGACCGCAGCCACAAGCCGAGCGATTTCGCCGCCATGTTCAGGACCGGCAAGGAGCTTTTTCCCGGCGCCTTCGACGAGAACAAGGCCGAGCTCTGGGCCGGTCTGCGGCCGATGATGCCGAACTCGGTGCCGGTCATCGGCCGGGCGCGTTACAAGAACCTCTATCTCGACACCGGCCATGGCCATGTCGGCTGGACCATGGCCTGCGGCTCCGGAAAATTCCTAGCCGATGTGGTCGCTGGCCGCAAGCCGGAGATCGACCCGCAAGGGCTGGTCTACGTCAATTGAGGGAGAATTAATCGTCGTGTCGGCACCGGGTCCATTTGCCCAGCACCCATTCGGCAAGCCAGCCGCATTCAAGCTCGCCAATCTGCGTCAGATTACCTTGCCTGGCGGTGAGGTGCCTGAAGCCGACAACTTCGAAATCTCCGCAGTCTGCGGGATGATCGTGCTCGCCACAGGTTAGTTGCCACTCCCCATCGAGATGACGAATGACCAATGTGACGGGCCTCTCTGAGCGAAAGACGTGCCCACATACAAGAGCCCTTGTTTCCGGCATAACACGACCCCAATGCGGATTCATATTGATTGTCGCCAGCTAGACGACACCGAGAAGATAAATGCGCCTAGTACCGTGCACAATTTCTGAGTAAAAAATGTCCGGACCGCAAGTCGCAATCGACCTTGGCCGTATCGAGCGCAATGCGCGCACGATCGTCGACCGCTGCGCCCTGTCCGGCATCAAGGTATTCGGCGTTACCAAGGGCACCTGCGGCATGCCGCAGGTGGCGCGTGCCATGCTGCGCGGCGGCGTCGCCGGCATCGCTGAATCGCGGTTCGAAAACATCCGCCGGCTGCGCGACAGCGGCATCAATGCGCCGATCATGCTGCTGCGCAGCCCACCGATGGCACGCATCGAGGAGGTGGTCCGGACCGTCGACATCAGCCTGCAATCCGAGCTCGCCACCATCCGCGAGCTATCGCGCATCGCCGAGCGCATGGGCCGCGTCCACGACATCATGCTGATGATCGATCTTGGCGACCTCAGGGAAGGCATCTGGCCGAACGACCTCATCCCGACGGTCGAGCAGATACTGGCGCTCAGGGGCGTGCGCATCGCCGGCATCGGCACCAATCTCGGCTGCTTCGGCGCCATTATGCCGACGGAGGAAAATCTCGGGCAACTTGTCGCCCATGCCTACAAGACCGAGCGCCTGTCCGGCGCCAGGCTCGACTGGATATCGGGCGGGGCGTCATCGTCGCTGACGCTGCTGCTCGAAGGCAGGCTGCCCGCCGGCATCAACAATCTGCGCGTCGGCGAAGCGATCCTGCAGGGTGGTGTTGAAACCTTCCGCGAGACGCCGTGGGCCGAACTGGAACCCGATGCCTGCCGGCTGACCAGCGACATCATCGAGGTCAAGCTGAAGCCGTCGCGGCCGATCGGCCAATCCGGCTACGACGCTTTCGGCAACCAGCCTGTGTTTCCCGACGAGGGCGACAGGCTGCGCGCCATCGCCAATATCGGCCGCGAGGACGTCTTGGTCGAAGGTTTGACGCCGATTGCCAGGGGTGTGCGGGTGCTCGGCGCCTCCAGCGACCATCTGCTGCTCGACGTGACCGATGCCGAGCCGCCACCCGCCGTCGGCGACCGTGTCGCCTTCCGCATGAGCTATGGCGCCATGCTGCTGGCGATGACCTCGGAATATGTCGAAAAGGCCCCGATGCACGACGTCGAGGATTTCTCCGGCCGCAAGATGGTGTCGATATCAGCCGAACCGGCGGCCGCCGGCATCCTGGCCAGGGAAGCGACCGGCGCCCGGCTGGAGGCGATGAATTTCGACGTCGTCGAGCTGGCCGATATCGAGCGGCCACCATCCGGTCTGGTCCGGTTTACCGCCGGCGGTGACCGGCGCATCGCCCACAAGGCGCTGACGACGACCGCGCGGGCGACACACTCCTTCGGTTTGATCTGGATCGATTCCATCGCAGCACTTATGCCCGAGGACGAGGACGGCATCGATCTGCCGGAACGTTCGGTGCTGGCGCGGGCGCTCGGCCTCGATCACAAGTCCGGCGCGCTGCAGCCGCAGCTGTCGCCGGAAAACGTCGTCATCGTCGGGCTGCGCCATGCCGATCCGGCCGAGGCCCGGGTGCTGAAAGATTCGCGCGTCTCCGCCTTCACCATGACCGACATCGACGCCATGGGCATGCGCGACGTGATGCACGAGGCGATCCGCATTGCCACCTCCGGCACGCAGGGCTTCCATGTCAGCTATTCCCCTGATGTCACCGAATTCGCCGGCTGGGCGGCTGGCTCCGGCGGCATCACGGTGCGCGAAACGCATCAGGCGATGGAGGCCATCGCGCTGTCCGGCGGGCTGTTGTCGATGAATGTTTCCGGGCTGACATCAGGTTTCGAACCGCGATTGGCGACGGAAACGGTCAATTTCGTCATGTCGGCTTTCGGCAAGCGGATTCTCTAGGCATGATCCCGAACCGAAGGACCGCGTCAGCGAAAAGTGGACACCGGTTTTTGCTTCGCTGACCTTCGGTTCGGGAAAGATCATGCTCAAGAAATGTCAGCCCTGCGCGTCGACCGCCGCATGCCACGAGCGTCCATAGTTTGCCCAGGCTGGGCCGGCCGGTTCGATCCTTTCGCCTTTGCCTTGGACTGTTCCTTGGTCCGACGCTAGCAAGGCGGCGCCAATGCTGGTGCCGGTCCCTGCCTCGGACGCTATGACGGCCCGCCCCGTCGCCGCAGCGAGCATCTGCATGAAAAGCCGGTTGCGGCCGAAAGGGCCCTCGACGATGGCCGGGCCTTCGGCGCCGATCAGATCGAGGCAGGCTGCGGTCATCAGCGCCAGATAAAAAGAGATAGCGGCAAAGCGCTGGCCGTTGTTGATCCCGTCGGCGTTGAGCCATGCGGCGGTATGATGCGGGAACGGCCCAGAACCTTGTTGCGTCGCCGGCAGCAGCAGGGTTGACCTGGCGAATACCGTCCCAATATCCTCTTCGGTCCAGTCTTCCGATTGGCCTTCCGTCAGCACTGAAAATTCGCGGCCGCCCATGAAACGCGCCGAGGGAACTGGATCACCGAGCGCATTGACGTTGACCAGCGTGTCGCGGGCCGGGTCGAGCGCGATCTTGTTGCCGCCGACCGCCATCGACACCACCCAGGTGCCGGTCGAGACGACGGAGAAAGGCGGTCTGTCCGACAGGAGATGCGGCAGCAGCGAGGCGTTGGAATCGTGCAGGCCGCAAAACACCGGAGTCTGCGGATCGAGCCCGGTCCGTGTCGCAAGCGCGGGTAGGATCGGGCCGAGGCGATCCTTCGCCGGCCGCACCGGCGCCATCAGGCGCCGCCATTGCATCTTGTCGACCAACGTCGAAAAATCCGCTTTCCAGGGGTTCCACAGATCCGTGTGGCAGCCCAGCGAGGTCACTTCATTGGCGGCGACACCGGTCAGGCGCAAGGCCCAGTACTGCGGATACATCAGCATCGCGGCGGCCTTGGCGAACTCAGCCGGAAACTTCCTCTGCTGCCAGAAGAACTGCGCGCCGAGATTGAGACCGACCGGCAGGCGCGGTGTGCCCGTCTCGGCGAAGGCCGGACGGATCGCGTCATAGTCCTTGGCAACGGCGTCGGGCCCGGTGAATTCATAGTCGAGCACCGGCAGCGCCAGCTCACCGGCAGCGTCCACCAGCACGCCCGTCGCGCCATGGGTGGTGATCGATATCGCATCGACGCGCTGTTCGCGATTGATCCCGGCGAGGCTGTCGAGGACGAACGACCACAGAAGCTCGACATCATGATGCGGGTAGGGACCGTCGGCAACGGGTGCGTTCGCCATACGGCGCAGCGCGACTTCGCGCATGCCGGCAAGATCGACCAGCGCCACCTTGGCATTGGTCTTGCCGATATCGATGACGGCGACGTGACGGGTCATTCCATATGGAACATTGTTTCCAGCGGCACCGCCACCGGCTCGTTATCAGGCTTGGTTTCCATGATGTCGGCCATCTCGGCCCACCAGCGCTGCATCACCGGGTGCTTCGGCAATTCGTCCATGCCGTGGTCGTCGAGCCGCCACAGCACGCCGAACAGTATGTTGGTCTCTTCGTCGAGATGGATCGAATAGTCGGAAACGCCGGCCTGTTTCAGCAGTGCGACCAGCGACGGCCAGATGTCGTCATGGCGCCTTTTGTATTCGGCCTTCATGCCGGGATTGAGCTTCATCTTGAACGCGTATTTCTCGGCCATCAGGTAAAACGCTCCCGCCGCACCCGCCGCCAGACGATGGGCAGCGCGATGACGATGATCAGCAGCAGGCCGATGAAGATCGACATGACGATCCCTGGCACATTGAGCAGCCCCAAGCCAAAAGTCACCAGCCCCATGATGAAGGCGGCGAGCACCACGCCCACTATACTGCCGGCGCCGCCCAGGATGCTGACGCCGCCGAGCACCACCATGGTGATGACTTCCAATTCATAGCCTTGCGCGATCGATGGCCGGGTCGAGCCGAGCCGCGAGGTGATCAGCACAGAGGCGATGCCCGCCATTAAGCCGGTCAGGCAGAACAGGGTAAACTTGATGCGGCCGACCCGTACGCCGGAAAACTGCGCCGCAACCGGATTGTTGCCGATGGCGAAGACGCGGCGGCCGAAGCTCGTCCTGTGCAGAAGGAGCCAGTAGATGACGGCCGCGACAAGGAACAGCGTCAGTTCGAACGACACCACCCACCAGACATAGCCCTGGCCGAAGAACGCGAAGCTCGAGGGATAGCCCTTGTAGGCCTGGTCGCCGAGGACGATGAAGGCGATGCCGCGAAACAGGCTCATCGTGCCGATGGTGACGACGATCGACGGCAATCCCAGCCTTGTGACGAGCAGCCCGTTGACGGCGCCGCAGCCGAGCCCGACAACGATGCCGATCGCCGCCAGCACCGGCGTGCCGGCGCCAGCCTGCACCGCCATGCCCATCATCGTCGAGGCAAGCGCAATGATGGCGGCGACCGACAGGTCGATCTCGCCGGAAATGATCAGCAGCGCCATGGCGAGCGCGATCAGCGCCTTTTCAGTGAAGTTGAAGGTCAGGTCCGACAGCGACCACGCGTCGAGGAAATAGGGCGAGGCGAAGCTGTTGACGGCAAAGATGGCGACCGCCACAGCGACCAGCAGCGCCTCCCATGAGAAGATCGCCGAGTTCAGCGGCTTGTCGAGCCGGTCGGGAATGTGGCGTGGAGCAGGAGTGTCGGTCATGCCGCTTCCGCCTTTTTGAGGATGATGCGACCTTGCCGGCGTTCGCCGCGCGCGTTGAGCACCACGGCCAGGATGATGGCGCTGCCCGAAATCGCCATCTGCCAGAAGGGTGAGATGTTGATGACCGGCAGCGCATTGGAGATGATGCCGAGGAACAGCGCACCGAGCACCGCGCCGCCGACCGAGCCGATGCCGCCGGCGATCGAAATGCCGCCGATAACGCAGGCGGCGATGATGTTGAGCTCGTAGCCGTTGGCGACCTCGACCGAGGCGATGACGTAGCGCGAAATCCAGAGATAACCGCAGAGACCGCCGATCATCCCCGAGATGCAGAAGACGATGAATTTGGTCCGGCCGACATCGATGCCGGCATAGACCGACGCGGTCGGGTTGACGCCGATGGCGTAGATCGAGCGGCCAAGCGCGGTGCGCGTCATCAAGAGGAAGAACAAGGCGATGGCCAGTATGGCAATCCACGACAGGACCGGAATGCCGAGGAAAGCCGCACGCTGCAGGCCGATGAAATCAGGGCTCATCTGGTCGGCATTGACCCAGGCGCCGCCTGATATGACGAAGGTGGCGCCACGGTAGATGGTGAGCGTGCCGAGCGTCACCACGATCGACGGGATGTTCAGCCGCCATACCAGCAGGCCGTTGATGGCGCCCAGCACCAGTCCGACCAGCAGGGCGATGACGATCAGCAGCGGGATCGGGATTGCCGGATGCGCGGCGTTCAGCATCGCCACCACCATGCCGGTGAAGCAGAGGTTGGACGCCATCGACAGGTCGATCGAGCGGGTCAGGATCACCACCATCTGCCCCAGCGCCAGGATCATCAGGATCGAGGTGTCGTTGAACACTTGGCGCAGATTGGCCGGATTGGCAAAACCCGGAAAGCGCATCGAGATCAGCCCGATCAGCACGACGATTGCGGCGAGCAGCCAGACTTCGCGATACTTGAGGAAGACCTTCATGCTGCGATCCCCGCTGCTGTCTTGACCAGCGTCTCGGCGTCGAGCCCCTTGTTGTCATAGACCGCGGCGATGCGGCCCTCGCGCATGACGACGACGCGGTCGGACATGCCGAGGATTTCGGGCAGTTCGGACGACACCATGATCACCGACAGGCCTTGTGCGACGAGCTCGGCCATAAAGCCGTGCACAGCGGCTTTCGAGCCGATATCGATGCCTTTGGTCGGCTCGTCGAGGATGATCACCTTGGGCGCTGTCGCCAGCCATTTGGCGATGACGATCTTCTGCTGGTTGCCGCCCGAAAGCGTGCCGACATCCTGGCTCAGCGACGAGGCGCGCAAATCGAGCCGCTCGGTATAGGAGCGGGCCAGCGCGAACTCCTCCGCCAGCCGCAACATGCCTGATTTGGACGTGCGCTTGAGCGAGGGCAGCGAGATGTTCTGGAAGATCGGCAGGTCGATCACCACGCCTTGCTTGCCGCGTTCTTCCGGCACGTAGACGATGCCGGCGTCGATCGAATCCGCCGCCGATTTCGGTACGATCGCCTTGCCTTCCAGCGTGATCGTGCCGCTGCTGGTGCGGGTGATGCCTGATATTGCCTGCATGACCTCGCTGCGGCCGGCGCCGACGAGGCCGTAAAAGCCGAGGATTTCGCCCTTATGCAGCTCGAAGCCGATGTCGTCGAACTCGGTCGGATGCGACAGGCCGGAGACAGTGAGTACCGGCGCGCCGATCTCGGCCTTGCGCTGCGGAAAGATGTGATCGACGGCGCGGCCGACCATCATGCGCACGATCTGGCTCTGGCCGGCGTCCCTGATCAGGCCTTCGCCAACCATCTCGCCGTCGCGGAACACGGTATAGCGGTCGGCGATGCGGTAGATCTCGTCGAACTTGTGGCTGATGAACAGGATCGCCTTGCCTTCGCTCTTCAGGAACTCGACCAGCAAAAAGAGCTCCTCGATCTCCTTCAGCGAAAGGGCTGCGGTCGGCTCGTCCATGATGACGATCTGCGCATCGATCGACATGGCGCGGGCGACGGCGACGAGGTGCTTGTTGGCGATGCCGAGATCCTTCAGCCGCGCATCGGCGTCGATGTGGCCAGCGCCCATGGTGTCCAATACTTCACGGGCTTGTTTGCGCATGGTGCGCCAGTCAATGATGCCGAAGCGCGATCGCGGCGCATGGCCGAGAAAGATGTTCTCGGCCACCGTCAGATCGTCGAACAGCACGGTTTCCTGATGGATGGCGGTGATGCCATGCCCGAAGGCGGCATGGGCGCTGGGCAGTGTGACGGCCTGGCCATCGATGCTGATGGTACCCGCGTCGGGCTGGTAGATACCGGTCATGATCTTGACCAGCGTCGACTTGCCGGCGCCGTTCTCGCCGATCAGCGCGGTCACCTGGCCGGGGTAAAGCGACAGGCTGACATCGTGCAGTGCGCGCACGCCGGGAAAACTCTTCGAAATGCCTGACAGGGTCAGGCGCGGAACCGGAGCCAGAGGCTGCTCGGTCGTCGGGCTGAGTTGGGCTGTCGTGTCCATAGTCGTATCAAGCCCTGAAGCAAGGTTCGTTTGAAGGCGCGGCGGAACCTCTGCCCCGCCGCGCCGGCTTGAAGGCTCCAGGATCAATAGATCTTGGAGAACTCTTCGATATTCGACTTGTCGAACTTGAAGGGCGGAGCCATCGCAGCCGAATTGGTGTCGTCGAGCGTGACTTTTCCAACGCGGCCGATCGACAGCGTCGCACCCGGCTTGGCTTCTTCCTTCTTCACCGCCAGATCATGGGCGAGGTAGACGGCTGAGTAGCCGAGATCGATCGGGTTCCACAGCGCAACCGCTTGGCTGGCGCCGTTGTCGATGAACTTCTTGAACTCCGACGGCAGTGCCAGGCCGGTGACGTTGACCTTGCCGATCAGGCCCTGGTCGGTCACCACCTGCGCGGCGGCAACGACGCCGACCGTGGTCGGTGCGATGATCGCCTTGAGGTTCGGATAGGATTTTAGCAGGCCCTTGGCCTCGTCCGTGCTCTTGGCCGAGTCGTCATCGCCATAGACGGTGGCGACGAGATTGATCTTGGGGAATTTCTCCGGCAGCACCTTCTTGGCCGCGTCGATCCAGGCATTCTGGTTGGTCGCGGTCGACGAAGCCGACAGGATGGCGACATCGCCGCCTTCCGGCAAATAGTCGGCGGCAAGCTTGATGATGGTCTCGCCGATCAGGTTGGTGTCCGAGGGGTTGAGGTGGAGCTGGCGGCCTTCCGGAGCGACACCCGAATCCCACGAGATGACAGTGATGCCGCGATCCATCGCCTTCTTCAGCGCCGGAACCAGCGCGTCGGCGTCATTGGCCGAAATGGCGATGGCGTTGACCTTCTGGGCGATCAGCGAATTGATCACTTCGATCTGGGCTTCGGCGGTCGCCTTGGTCGGGCCGGTGTAGATGATGTCGACGTCGCCGAGCTCCTTGGCCGCCTCTTCGGCGCCCTTGTTGGCGGCGTCGAAGAAGCCGTTGCCGAGCGACTTCACCACCAGCGCGATCTTGACGTTCTCGGCATAGGCCGCATTTACGAACATAGCGGCGGAGAACGCCGCCGTGACCATCAATTTCTTCAGAAAGCTCATCGAATATCCTCCCTTGAGCGTTGCATTCCATCGCCGCTGCGGGCCTCAGGCCTGCAGCGAAGATTCTTCCTTATTGCCTAGCGTTGTGCGGGCGACGATCAGCGTC
This sequence comes from Mesorhizobium sp. WSM4842, assembly GCF_055901575.1. Taxonomy (NCBI): domain Bacteria; kingdom Pseudomonadati; phylum Pseudomonadota; class Alphaproteobacteria; order Hyphomicrobiales; family Phyllobacteriaceae; genus Mesorhizobium; species Mesorhizobium sp. WSM4842. The sequence continues at coordinate 23,062 of NZ_CM148372.1, read as the reverse complement.
ACACCGGCGGTCTCCAACATCTTGGCCTCGCGGTCCTCGATGCCGTCGTCGGTGATGACGGTCGCGATGCGCGACAGGCCGCACAGGATCAGGCTCGAGCGTTTGCGGAACTTCGACGAGTCGACCAGCACCACCAGTTCGTCGGCCTGATCGATCAGTTTCTGCTCGGCCTGGATCAGCAGCGGATCGCCTTCCATCAGGCCCAACGGCCCGAGCCCTTGCGCGCCCATGAACATGCGGCGCGCATAGAAATTGCGCGTCACGTCATTTTCGAAGGGGGACAGGATGATGTTCTGCTCGCGGTAGATGGTGCCGCCCGACAGCATCACCGTGTTCTTGGAGTGCTTGAGCAGGTGCTCGGCGATCGGAAAGGAATTGGTGAAGATCGGCATCCGGCGGCCGGTCAGGAAATGCACCATCTGGAAGGTGGTGGTGCCGCCATTGATGATGATCGGCTCGCCGTCCTTGCACAGTTCCACGGCGTCCCGCGCGATCGCCCGCTTCTGCGCAGCGTTGATCGTCTCGTTGACGGAGAAAGGCCGGCCGGCAAGGCCGATGAACTGCGGTGGGGTGATCGCCTCGGCGCCGCCACGCACGCGGCGCAGGCGCTTTTGCACATGCAATGCGGCGATGTCGCGCCGGATCGTCGCCTCGGACGAGTCTGTCAGGTCGACCATCTCCTGCACCGTCACCACAGGCTTTTCCTGGACGGCGGACAAAATGATCCTGTGGCGCTCTTTTTCGTGCATGGTTCCTCCCTGCCAGCACATCTAGGCACTCAAAACGCGCAGTGTCAATCATTTCCGATCAGATAAATCCATTGTGCAGTGCAATATGATCGATGTTGATCGTTTGTGATTGACAACGCCGCCGCTTGCGTAGAAATTCGGACCAAAGGGACCGCGCCTTTTTGCGCGTCTCACGTCACGGGAGGATTACCTATGCTCGACAAGCGCTCCGGCACGCGCCTCGCCAATCTTTGGAATGAGGCGAAAGCCCTGGGGATGAGCGAGCCGGAACGTCTCGTCTATCGCTCGAATGTTCTTGGCTCCGACAAGCGCGTCACCAACTATGGCGGCGGCAACACCTCTTCCAAGATCTGGCAAAAGGATCCGCTCACCGGCGAGAGCGTGGAAGTGCTGTGGGTCAAGGGCTCGGGCGGCGACAGCGCCTCGATCAAGCTCGACGGTTTCGCCACGCTCTACATGGACAAGCTTAGGGCGCTGAAGGGTCTCTACCGCGGCCTCGAGCATGAGGACGAGATGGTCGGCTATTTGCCCCATTGCACCTTTAATCTTAATCCACGCGCGGCCTCGATCGACACGCCGCTGCACGCCTTCGTGCCGAAGCCCCATGTCGACCACATGCATCCCGACGCGATCATCGCGATTGCCGCCGCCAAGGATTCGAAGGCGCTGACCAAGGAGATCTTCGGCGACGCGATCGGCTGGTTGCCGTGGAAGCGTCCGGGCTTCGAACTCGGCCTGTGGTTGGAAAAATTCTGCCTCGAGAACCCTGAAGCCAAAGGCGTTGTGCTGGCAGGCCATGGCCTGTTCACCTGGGGCGACACCCCAAAGGAATGCTACGAGACGACGATCTCGGTGATCAACCAGGCGATCGAATGGTTCGAGCGCAAGTCTGAAGGCAAGCCGATCTTCGGTGGGGAAGTCGTCAAATCGCTCGACGCGCCGGCGCGTCGCGCCGTGGCGGCAAAGCTGATGCCGAGGATCCGCGGCCTGATTTCAGAAAAAAGCCACAAGCTTGGCCATTTCGACGATTCGCCCGCCGTGCTCGAATTCGTCAATTCGAAGGATTTGCGCCCGCTCGCGGCGCTCGGCACATCCTGCCCGGACCATTTCCTGCGCACCAAGATCCGGCCGCTGGTCATCGAGTTCGATCCTAAGGACCCCGATGTCGATGCTGTCATTGCCCGCCTCGCCGACGACGTGGCGGAGTATCGCGTTGGCTATCAGGCTTATTATGACAGGTGCAAGCATGCTGATTCGCCACCGGCGCGTGATCCGAACGCCGTGGTCTATCTGATGCCCGGCGTCGGCATGTTCACCTTCGCCGGCGACAAGGCGACGGCGCGCATCTCAAGCGAGTTCTACGTCAACGCCATCAATGTCATGCGCGGCGCCTCGACGGTGTCGACCTATGTTGGACTGCCCGAGCAGGAAGCGTTCGACATCGAGTACTGGCTGCTCGAAGAGGCAAAGCTGCAGCGCCTGCCCAAGCCGAAGGCGCTTGCCGGCCAGATCGCGTTGGTCACCGGCGGCGCCGGCGGCATCGGCCGGGCGACGGCCAACCGGCTGCTGCGCGAAGGCGCCTGCGTCGTGCTGGCCGATATCGACGAGACAGCCCTTGCCAGCACCAATGACGAGTTGGCGAAAGCCTATGGCAAGGATTTCGTGCGACCGGTGGTGATCAACGTCACGTTAGAGGACCAGGTGATCTCCGGTTTCGCCGAGACCGCGGTCGAGTTCGGCGGCATCGACATCCTGGTGTCGAATGCCGGCCTGGCAACCTCGGCGCCGATCGAGGAGACGACGCTGGCGCTGTGGAACAAGAACATGGACATCTTGTCGACCGGCTATTTCCTGGTTTCGCGGGAAGCATTCAGGCTGTTCCGTGCGCAAAAAATCGGCGGCAACGTCGTCTTCGTCGCCTCCAAGAACGGTCTTGCCGCATCGCCCAACGCCGCGGCCTATTGCACTGCCAAGGCCGCCGAAATCCATCTGGCGCGCTGCCTGGCGCTGGAGGGCGCCGACGCCCAGATCAGGGTCAATGTCGTCAATCCCGACGCCGTGCTGCGCGGCTCGAAGATCTGGACCGGCGAGTGGAAGGAACAGCGCGCCGCCGCCTACAAGATGTCGACTGACGACCTCGAGGAGCATTATCGCTCGCGCTCGATGCTGAAGCGTTCGGTATTCCCCGAAGACATTGCCGAGGCGATCTATTTCTTCGCCTCCGACATGTCGGCCAAGTCGACCGGCAACATCGTCAACGTCGACGCGGGCAACGCGCAGAGCTTTACGCGATAATAGTTTGAAGGCGGCGCTGCCCCTCACCCTTACCCTCTCCCGTGACGAACGGGGAGAGGGGGTCGCCAGCGCCGGCGCACTTCCCTTCTCCCCGTCTCTATACGGGGAGAAGGTGCCGGCAGGCGGATGAGGGGCAGCGCCAACCGAACGCATTTGGGAGGAAACGCAGTGTCCGAAACCATCATCTCAGCCGACATCGTCGACAAGGACAACGCCGCGCGCGCGGCCGACCTCAAGCGCGATTACGACTCGCTCGGCGAGCGCCTCGACCGCCGCGGCATCGCCATCGACGCTATCAGCGACAAGGTCGAAAAATTCGCCGTGGCGATCCCGTCCTGGGGCGTCGGCACCGGCGGCACCCGCTTTGCCCGCTTTCCCGGCGCCGGCGAGCCGCGCGACATCTTCGACAAGATCGAAGACTGCGCCGTGATCCGGCAGTTGACGCAGGCGACGCCGACAGTCTCGCTGCACATTCCGTGGGACAAGGCCGACCCGAACCGGCTGAAGCAGGCGGCCTCCCGCTTCGGCCTCGGCTTCGACGCCATGAATTCGAACACGTTCTCCGACGCCAGGGACCAAAAACTTTCCTACAAATTCGGCTCGCTGTCGCATGCCGATGCCGCAACGCGCCGGCAGGCGGTCGAGCACAATCTCGAATGCATCGAGATCGGCAAGACGCTGGGCTCGAAGGCGCTGACGGTGTGGATCGGCGACGGCTCGAATTTTCCCGGTCAGGTCAATTTCGCCAAGGCGTTCGAGCGTTATCTCGACGCGATGAAGGAGATCTACGCCGGACTGCCGGACGACTGGAAGCTGTTCACCGAGCACAAGATGTACGAGCCGGCCTTCTATTCGACGGTCGTGCAGGATTGGGGCACCAACTACATCATCGCCAAAGAGCTCGGCGACAAGGCGTTCTGCCTGGTCGACCTCGGCCATCACGCGCCCAACGTCAACATCGAGATGATCGTGTCGCGGCTGATCCAGTTCAAGAAGCTCGGCGGCTTCCATTTCAACGATTCGAAATATGGCGACGACGATCTCGACGCCGGCTCGATCGATCCCTACCGGCTGTTCCTCGTCTTCAACGAACTGGTCGATGCCGAGCTTTCCGGTGCCGAAGGTTTTGATCCGGCTCACATGCTCGACCAGAGCCACAACGTCACCGATCCGATCGAAAGCCTGATGTTGTCGGCGGTCGAGGTGCAGCGCGCCTATGCGCAGGCGCTGCTGGTCGATCGCAAGGCACTGGAAGCCTATCAGGACGCCAATGACGCGCTGATGGCGACGCAGACGCTGAAAGCCGCCTATCGCACCGACATCGAGCCGATCCTCGCCATGGCGCGGCTGAACACGGGCGGCGCCATCGATCCGGTTGCCGCCTACCGCGCCGCCGGCTATCGGGCCAAGGTCGCGGCGGAACGGCCGCCGGTTGCGGGTGGCAGCGGTGGGATTGTTTGATACCGGCCTGAAACGAAAAACCCGCCAACGGCGGGTCGCGGCCCAAATCAGCACCGTGCGGAAACCACTAGCATAACTGCCGGCACAAAGCAAGAACAAAATGGCTGAAGGTTGAGGTAGGGGCTTGCCATCGACGCTGCGACGCTGAGAGGTCACGGCATGGATCCTAGGGTCTCCGCGACGTCGCTTCGCGACTGCTCGCCCTAGGATGACGAAGGGAAAATCGTATCGGCCAATCTCCAAGGTTGCCATTAGCCGCCAATCTCCAACATCCGCGATTAGCCACAAGCCAACACGCTTTCGTCATCCTAGGGCGGAGCAGGAGCGAAGCGACGTCGCGGAGACCCTAGGATCCATGCCGTTACATCAGCCGAAGATCGCAACGGTGGTTACGAAGCGGCCGGTGAGGGCTGCACCAATCCCTTTCCGTTCTATTGCCATGGACTCAGCCTCTCCAAGCGGCTTTCCTACGGCGCATCGCCACGCCTCGGAGAACGGCCATGCATCGCCGCACCCTAATCGCGATCAGTCTTTCCCTCACCTTGGCCTTTGTGCCGCTGACGGCCATCTTCGCCGCCTCGCCGCAGCCGGCGAAGGGCGAGCATGGCATGGTGGTGACCGCCCAGCATCTTGCGTCTGAAGTCGGCGTCGAGGTGCTGAAGAAGGGCGGCAACGCCGTCGATGCGGCGGTCGCCGTCGGCTATGCGCTGGCTGTCGTCTATCCGAACGCCGGCAATATCGGCGGTGGCGGTTTCATGACCATCCGCTTCAAGGACGGCCGCTCGACTTTCCTCGATTTCCGCGAGCGCGCGCCGCTCGCCTCGACGAAAACCATGTATCTCGACAAGGATGGCAAGCCGGTGAAAGGCGCCAGCCTCGACGGCTATCTCGCGGTCGGCGTGCCGGGCTCGGTGGCCGGCTTAGAGACGGCGAGGGAAAAATACGGCACGCTGACGCGGCAGGACTTGATGGCCCCGGCAATCCGATATGCCAAGGACGGGTTCGTGCTGGAGCAGGGCGATGTCGCCTCGCTCGAAGGCGGTGCCGCGCGGCTGGCCAAGGACCCGGCCGCCGCCGCCATATTCCTGAAGCCGGACGGCAAGCCTTATGCCGTCGGCGAGCGCCTTGTTCAGGCTAATCTCGCCTCCTCGCTCTCAGCTATTTCGGAACGAGGTCGCGATGCCTTCTACAAAGGACCGATCGCCGCCGCCATCGTCAGGGCGAGCGGGGAGAAGGGCGGCATTCTGGCCAAGGCGGATTTCGAGAACTACGCGGTTCGCGAACTCGAGCCGGTGACCTGCAATTACCGCGGCTATGAGATCACCTCCTCGCCGCCGCCGAGCTCGGGCGGCGTCATCATCTGCGAGATCCTCAACGTGCTGGAATTCTACCCGCTGTCCTATCTCGGCGCGGGTTCCGCCGAAACCGTCAAAATCATGGTCGAGGCAATGCGCCATGCCTATGTCGACCGCAATTCGGCGCTCGGCGATCCCGACTTCGTCGACAACCCGGTCGAAAAGCTGCTGGATAAGAACTACGCGAAGGAAATCCGCGAAAAGATCGATCCGTTCCGGGCCGGGGTGTCGCAGGACTTGATGCCGAAGGGCTTTGGTGAGAGCCAGGAGACGACGCATTATTCGATCATCGACAATGATGGCAACGCCGTCGCGGTGACCTATACGCTGAACGGTTCGTTCGGCGCCGGCGTCGTCGCCGACGGCACCGGCATCCTGCTCAACAACGAGATGGACGATTTCACCCAGAAACCGGGCGTGCCCAATCTCTACGGCCTCGTCCAGGGCGAGGCGAATGCCATCGTGCCGAAAAAGACGCCGCTGTCGTCGATGAGCCCGACCATCGTCGCCAGGGACGGCAAGCCGTTCATGGTCATAGGCAGCCCCGGCGGCTCGCGCATCATCACCATCACGCTGGAGGCGATCGTCAACGTCGTCGACCACGGCATGAACATCCAGGAAGCGATCGACGCGCCGCGCATCCACCACCAATGGCTGCCCGACACGGTCTATATCGAGCCGTTCGGCCTGTCGCCGGACACCGAAAAACTGCTTGCCAGCATGGGCTACCACCTCGATCTCGCCGACGCGAGCTGGGGTGAGGCGGCCGGCATTCTGGTCGGCGGCAAGAGCCTGGCGGAAATCGAGAAGGGCGGCGGCGGCCGCTACAACGGCGCCATCGACAGCCGCGCCGCTTCCGGCGAGGCCATCGGATATTAGGTTATTCGCTTGAGTTAAGTGACCGGCGCAATGGTCGACGCGATCCCCCCGCTTCGCGGCGGGCGAGGAACCCAGGCCTTGAGAGGTCGAGGGACAGCACCCTGCCAGCCAATTTCCCCCGCGGGGAAATTGGCAGCTTCGCGGAAGGTGCAAGCGGTGTCCAGTTCTCCGGCTCTAGCCTTCGAGGCGAGGAAAAATGCCGCCGCAATGACGACCAGGAGGCCCGTTCCCGATAATGAAGGATCCGCCTGTAAACCGTGCCAGCTTCCGTTGTCGGAGAAACGCCGCAAACCACCTGGGTCACTCACATCAGGGGTCACAGATGGCTCTCGTTGCGCCGAAGCTCCTCTGGACAGTTGCGAAACGTAGGAGCAAGTTTGTCAGGCCGAAGGGTGATCAGCCAAGGAGCGCGACGATGTTCATGAAGCATGTCATTCGACTCGCACTGTTTGCCACGTTATTGGCCTCGATGGAGGCCAGAGCCGAGACGTTGCCACTGCCAGCAAATCTCATCGGGGCGGCTTCCGATGCCGGTGAAACGCTCCTGATCGAGGCCGATGCCCGGGAAGCCTATTTTCCGCTGGCCATAAATTTCGTCACCCAGAAGAACCAAGCTTTTTGTGGGGTGGCCAGCAGTGTCATGGTTCTGAATGCCATTGGCGTTCCAGCCCCACCAGTGCCCGAGTACGACCCCTACAGCACCTTCACTCAGGACAATCTTCTGGATGCCCGCAGCGAGCAGGTCATTCCGGCTGAGACAATCAAAAAGCAGGGCATGACCTTAGATGAATTGGGTGGCCTTCTTGCCTTGCAGCCCGTGCAGGTTGAAGTGCGACATGCTGCTGACAGCAGCCTGGACACCTTCCGTAAGGAAGCCCGAGGCTATCTCGCGACCAAAAAGCAGTTTGTCATCGTCAATTACTTGCGCAAAGCCATGGGCCAGGAAAAAGGCGGCCACATCTCGCCCTTGGCCGCCTATGATGCCGAGACCGACCGTTTCCTCATCCTCGACGTTGCCCGCTACAAATATCCCCCCGTCTGGGTGACGACAGCCGACCTATTTAACGCGATGAACACGCAAGACTCGGACAATGCCAACCGTACGCGGGGTTATGTTCTGATTGCTGCCAAGCCCTGATGTTGGCTAGCCCGGGTTGCAAATCGATTCTATGAGGGGTCGGAATAAGAACTGTTCCCCCCAGACACGCTAAGGTCGAACGGATCGTGAGCTTTCGTCACGAATGCTCATGATCGTCTGCCGGCTGGTCGCAAACCTTCTGGCGGCCGCCGAAACACTCATTCCCGTCGCCAGATCGTCGCGCACGTCCTGCTTCTGCTTTTCGCTGAGGGTCGAGGGGCGACCGAGAGCCTTGCCTTCCGACTTGGCGCGTTTGAGGCCGGACTGGGTGCGTTCGATCAGCAAATCCCGCTCGAACTGTGCGACAGCATTGAGCACGTTCATGGTCGCGTCCCGGCTGAGCTGGTAAGGTCGACGCCGCCAAGAGCGAGGCAATGAACGCGCTCGCCCATTTCGGCCAGCGTCCGGACCGTGGAGCTGACGTCGATGGCGTCGCGGCCGAGACGATCAAGCTTGGTCACGATCAGTACGTCCCCTGATTCCAGCCGATCGATAAGCCGCGTGAAGCCCTGCCGTTGCGCAATGGCCGTGCTTCCGGAAACCGTCTCGGTGATGCTGCGGCGCGGCTCGACGTGGACACTAGATTTCGTGCGCCCCGACTCTGTTGAGATTCAGGTCAGGCCTGCATCACCTGAATATCGGCAGACCCGTCAGATGACCAGCGTGATGGTGGACGCAATCAGCATCACCGCCGCGATGCCGACGAACAACGCATAGATGCGCGGCCGATCGAGCAGAAGCGCATTTCCCGATATCCACGCCGCGGTGGCGCCGCCAAGCGCGTACAGGAAGCCGTTACGGTGCCCCAAGGCCAGGGTTGCGGCCATCAAGCCGCCAATGATGAGAGCGCCGAACACGATGATCACGGCGACCGCGTATTTCTCGAAATCGTTACTGGCCACCCCCGGACCCATCACGTTCAACGTCGTCAGGTCGTCCGGGTCGAAGGGGTTGGCCGACCCATATTCGTCTTGACCGACAGGCTCGCGCATCATTCATTCTCCTTGAAGCGGCAACAAATCATCAAGCCTCGCCGAGCGCAACCGGATCGCGCCGCGTTCAATGCGACCGGCACGGTCTTCAACACTTTCTGGCCGCGGCTTGCTAGCGGTTTCTTGGATTTATGTCGGATCGTCCCGGAGTTCCAGGCGATCTGTGGGATCGTCCTGCCGTTCCAGGCGATCTGTCGGATTGGAATCGCCAGCCGGGCGTTTCGAGTTGAACGTCCGCCCCTCTGCAGGCGGATTCGAACCGCTGCCCTTGACTGTCGGGCCTGACGACGATCACGCGCAAGCTTCGCCATCGAACGGCGTGCCTGACGATATCGGTGTGGCGAAGATTGGGTCGGCGGGGAGGTTGGCCGGCGCCACTTTGGGGGGGCGTTGGGGTAGATTGCCTGATGGGCGCCGGCCAAGCGGAAATCAGGTCCGCCGCAAGAAAATATAACAGGAATGGCGCGGTATGGCAGTGGTGTGATCGCGGAAGATGGTTCGCGCTTTCCGGTGCGGTGACCCATTATGGCCAGTCGTCTGGCACCTGAATTGCACCGTAAGCAATGCCGGCCAACTGCCCGGAAGTTGTCCCCAAATATGGGGCCTCGCCGCTTCGCAAATGGCGCGGCGGGCCTTTTTGCTGGCGCATCGGGGCGGCGGCACGATTGAATTCAATCATCGGCACGCCGATATAAGCGCGGCGCCACCGGAACTCGATGGCAGGTTTCGCAGCACGCCGAGATTTTTAGGCTGCGGGAGCCGGCGGCAGTTCGAACAGGTTGGCGCCATTCTCCTGGCCTCGCTCGACATAGCCGATAATCCGGAACCATTTTGCGACGTCCGGTCTCTGGAGCCAGCTGCGCGAGTGAATGGGGAGGTTGCCGGCGAGCGCCTGGATATGGCGAATGTGCCGCTTGCAGAAGCGAACGGTCGCGGCGCTGAAGAAATCCTCCTGCGCGGCGAACAGCGTATCAGCAGCGTCGCTATTCTCGTGCCACGCTATGAGCGCTACCGTTTTTTCGCCCTGCACGAGCGCATGAGCACGGCCTTCTTTCAAGTTCATCATCAGATTGTCGTAGGCGATCTTGCTGTCCTTGCCGGCCGCGACGTACTCGTCCGATATCCGCTTGGACAGATCACTGAAAACATTTTCCAGATCTCCAACCGTTGCTGCGCGTGCTCTCATTTCGCCTCCTAGAGCCCCAGCAGGCAGTTTGCCCTAAGGATAGGGGATCACCAAGCAAATCAAATCCGTCATCCGCCTAACGTGAGCAAAGACGTTTCGCCGGGCGAGGCCGCCATTCTCTACTATGAACCAAGTCCGGCGCGCGCTTTCCTTATGCCTACGGGTAGACCTCAAAGTGCTCAAGAGAGGACGACTCAATTAACGCCTTTTCATCGCCCATATAGATCGATTGATTCCAGCTTGGTCCAACGGCCGCCTCTATGGCCTCGACGCTCTCCCAGACCATGCACATGCAAAAGGTTCGGCTCCCGCTCTCAACCATCGGTTTGCCCGGATAGAATGCTACCAATCCGGCTTGCTTCTTCAGCCAGGGTATCGAAAGCCTTTCGACACGATCCTGCCAGAGGTGTTCCTTGCCGGCGAAAACCGTGCCCCTGTAAATTCGGATGATCATCGCTAAGCCTTCCTGCTCAGCCTGACGCCAGCCCCGCCGCCATCGCACATGGCACCAAGCCATCGAGACGCAGCTTAAACGACCTCCTGGACCGTTCTATGTCGCTCCATCACGGCACTGGATCTCATGGAGGTCGACTGCGACCTAGAAGACAGCGCTGACGACGAGCGTTCGTCAGGCTGGCCGGATCGCGGTCCAGGCAGCGCGATGACCGCGAACTTGACAACTGCGACGACGAGGACAGCCACGACGCAGAGCCGTCCGAAGATGGGGAAACGGTTATGTGGACCGAGAACCCAGACGCGCCGCAGGAAGGTCAGCGCTGGCACGGCCACTTCTGATCAAAACTGCAAATTTGCAGGATTGCCCGCTGCCTCACGCGATTTTCTCGACGTGCCGGTTTATGTCGCCGATCGGACCGCTCTGAAGGCGATCGACCCGGCCAAGGACACTGCGGCCTTTCTGAAAGAGCCGGGCCGAGAGGGAATGCTCAAATGGATGGCTGGCGCGGCGCCGTTCTCCGACCTGGGTGAGGCCTATTTCGTCATCAGTGACGTGTCGGGCTACCGGCAACGCCGCCGGACTGCAGCACGTCGGCCGATGACGCCAATAGCCCTCAGTGCGTGGTGACGCCGACCATAGGGCAGGTGACGCCCACAGGAACCTTTTGGCGCTGGCGGGACAGCGCGCCCCTCTTCCGTCGTGCCGTCAAAAACAGCCGCCGGGCGAAACCCGGCGGCTTGGTCGTTCGACTGGGTCGTTTCAGGCGCGATCGGCTTTACGGCGCCGGAGCCAGCTTGGCGGCCGCCTGGTCGATCTTGTCGGCAAGCACACCCTTGGCCCAGTCCGTGACCTCGGCGTCGACGGGCTTGTTGGCCATGTCGGCCAGTGCCGCGTCGAGCGATGCATCGTCGGTGCCGACAGCGGTCTGGTCGGCAGCCGTCTGGGCTGCGGCAGCCGCTGCTTCGGCATCCGAGACCGTGGTTTCCTGGGCCGCGACCTGCGCTTCCAGATCCGCGATCTGTCCCGGCAGGGCCGCCTGGTCCTCGGGCGTCATGGCTGCAATCTGGTCAGGCGTAAGCCCGTTCAACGTGTCGAGCTGCGCGTTCAGGGCATCCAGTTGGGTCTGAGCGTCGACCGCCGCCGCGGCCGCCTTGTCAGCCGCGGCCTGCGCGTTCTGGGCGTTCGCCGACGCCGCCGCAAAGGCCTGTACGGCAGCGAACTTCTTGCTCTTGGAGTTCATGTAGGCGTTGACGTTGCGCTGCAGCGAGTTCAACCGGCCGAGCTTGGCACGGATATTCTTTTCCTTGGACACAGGGGCGGTCTGCTCAGTGTCGTCAACGCTTGCAACAGTCTCCGTTTCGGCCTTGGCCACCTGCCCCTTGGCTGACGCCGACTTGCCGTGCGACCCGCTATTGCCGGAATTGCCGCCAGCATTGCCGTTGCCGCCGCCGTTACCGTTGCCGCCACCATGGCCGTTACCGCCACCATGGCCGTTGCCGCCACCATGGCCGTTACCGCCTGCACCGGCCAGCGCCGGAGATGCCAGAAGCGCGAACACGGCAAATGCGGCGAAAAGAGTCTTTCGGGATGTCATAATTCCTCCTTTTGAATCGCACCTCCGCATATAACTGCCAAATATAACGAAGAGCTAATTTATATCTGAGAAACTTTATGCAAATGCGAAAGTCCGGCGGGTTGCGACGCCGACCTGCACCGAGGCCCTCGAAATTCCCCCGGGCAGAACTGTCTCAATCAAAGCCAAAAAGACTCTAACCGTTCGTTTCTGCTAAATTCCGGACGGAAGACCGTTCTTGGAATTGCGCTAGAGCGGATGCAGGATATCGGCGCCGCCCGTTCGTCGAACAGAACCGCGCAGCCGCGCTTGAGTGCCACCGCTGAAAGGGCGTTCGCCATCGCATCATCCGGCGACACAAAATCCACCGGTCAGCACCCTCAGCTCTTCCACCGCCCTGACTATCGAGCGGCGACCGTCCTCTCACAACGTCTGGTCCGTAGGTCGCGCAGGCAATCGCCATCCGCCGGCCTAGTGGCGATGATACGCCAGAACTGTACTGCCGCGTGGCGATTTGTGGCGATCAGATAAGGTGAACCCAGCACCCTCGATCAAAGACTGAAGCCGGATGTCGTCTTCGTCGGGAACTCGCGCCACAATCGTCTGTGCGCGGTTGATGATGTCGGTGAAGATGCGATCGGCCTCCTCCTGACCCAACCCCCTGCGGACATGCTGGTACACAGCGAGAAGAAGCACGATATCGTAACTGTCATTTAGAACAGATTGAAGCTTTCGGCTGCCTAGGTTCATGGCGTCAAATCGGCTTTCTACGTTCGATCCTAGAAAGATGGAACGCGCCACGCGGGTGTGTGGCTTCAGAATGTCAATGCCGTGGATGTAGGCCGGTCTGCGTTTGGCGATTTCATAAGCGACGATGCCCATATTGCAGCCAACATCAAGGATCGTCTTACCGGAGTAGTTTACCCCGCATGAAAATAATCCATCGAGCCGATCGTCCCACGTTCCTGCGCTATATTTCTTGTGCGATTTCCAAAAAGGCACGACTATCCTTCCGTGTCCTGGACCAAAGTCGAATTTTATCTGCGCCCGTTAGCATTTTCCGGCAAAGTCCAACGAAACGTCTGTCGGACGGTTAAGCAATTGCCATGGAAAATGGTGCCCAGAGGCGGAATCCAAAAGATGGAAAACTCTCTCTGTTTCCAAATCGTTAGGACTCACGCTATAGCAGGACTAGCCAACAAAAATACCAACAAAATATTTCTGTGGATTGGTTCGGTTCCCGGATATCGCTCTATTCGCTCAATGCCATCGCGTCCCAACCTTATCTCAAAGCCCATTGCTGTCGTTACTCGAGCTTGGTCCAGATAAGTCCTCTCGATCGCATTCCATGCTGCGTGAGCAAATAGAGGGTCCGCTGCCTCCGATTTCCCGACCTCTGATCGCTCTACCAATTGAAGATGGCGGAAACAAAGCGGCAATTCAGGATATGCGTCGTCCATAACTTTGATGTTTAGAACACACCGATGCGGAACGGTACGGCGGAAAAGTCCCCTTTTGTCCTGGTCGGAAGCCTCATCTGAGGTGAAAGCGAGCTTGGGGGGTGTGACGGTGCGGGCGTGAAGAGCATCGTCAGATTGTGCAGATTGCCCCCTATCATCGCCCCGCATAGGACATGATGGTTGCGCAACCGCACGCAGCAGCAATGCGCCTCATTGAGCCATGGCCACAATCACTTCTGATACCGTATCGGACATACTCGCGTTTGGGTTTAGTGAGCGATGGTTGAACCCGACCCCTATGCACACGACCCCTTCTTCAAGATGGTGGACGATTCTGAATGGATTGCCTGCATTGGCAGGCAGGTCGAGGAGGCAAACTATGGCGATGGCTACAATCGAGGCAGCGATGGAGCTTGTTGACGCGGTCATCGAGAAGCAATTGTTTGGCAAACGCAACACGCTTGTCCTGCCCATGCTTTACAATGCGCGCCATGCCATCGAGCTGGCGCTGAAATTCGCGACCGATCGGCTGGTCGCCGCGCAAATTGTCCGCGGTGACAGGAAGCGCGATCACAACATCAAGGCCCACCGGGAACGCCTTCACGCCACCGCGATTGGCGACGAGGCGCTTTCCAAGACGATCGCCGCGCTTGAGCGTTTCATCGAAAATCTGTCGCGCATCAGACGGGCAGGAACTGCGCTATCACAGAAACCGTGACGACGATCCCAGCCTAGCGGACTACGCGCTAGCCAATTTGAAGGTTACCCAGACCAGCCCTCAGCAAACTGAAAACGCTCATCGATGATTCGCAGTATCGTCTGGACGAAGCTACCGGCACGATGCGGGCCAGGGCGCGCTTCGGCAACAAGGACGGCGTGCTGCAGCCGGGCATGTTCGGCCGCATCAACGTGCCCGGCTCGCTGCCGCATCCGGGCGTGCTTCTGCCTGACGAGGCGATCGGCGCCGACCAGAACCGCCGCATCGTCTTCGTTGTCGACGAGGCAGGCCTGATCTCGGCCAAGCCGGTCCGCATCGGCCCGCGCATCGACGGCTATCGCGTTATCCGCGAGGGCCTCACCGGCGAAGAGACCATGGTAATCAACGGGCTGGTGCGAGTGCGGCCGGGCGTCACCGTCAAGTCCGAGATGACCACGTTGCCGCCCAAGGTTGAAGCCGAAGGGCAGACGCAATGAACTTCGCCCATTTCTTCGTCAACCGCCCGATCTTCGCGGCGGTGCTGTCGATCGTGCTCGTCGGCGGCATCGCCTATACGCAGCTTCCGGTCGCGCAATATCCCGAAATCGCGCCACCGACAATGGAGTTCTCATACTCCATCAAGGGTTAGGGTGATCGGACGCAAAGCCTGTTGGTGCTGGGTTCTTGCGAGCGCTGGACCGGTCGCGGCGAGCGGCCGCGCTACGTGCGCACCTTCGAAAAGGGCAAACGGCGAGCTCTACGGGGGATCGAGCGCATGCGTTGCGGCTTGCCAAACAGGTCATCAGAGCCCTCGACCAGAAACCGCTTGAGCCGATCGTCGCAGCGATGCTGGCGGATGGTCACAAGGCTGTGCTTTCGGCAATGGCCGTGTTGCGAGACAAGCCGAACCTGTTCGAACAGTTCCTCGTCCTGTGCGAAGAGGCCGGGCCGTTGAGCGAGCGGACTGCGATCAGCTGGGCGATGTCTATGTCGAAGCAAGGCGTGCCCGTGCCGCTTGATGAGTGACGCCTATATTTACCCGGGCACCACAGTCCTCATCAATCATTTCAACATCAGGGATCAGGCCAAACTCCAAGGAGCGTAGGGAGACCCTGAAGGCGTTCAGCCGCGACCCGATCGGAGCGCTCGGTCGCAGGATTTTATCGCCTCCGGGCCGCGCAGCCCGCAATTTGGCACGCCTTACACCTACGTCACGACCAAGACCTTCCTGTTGCACTTCGGCCTCGACACACTGCGGGACTTGCCCGATTTCGAGGCGCTTGACGTTGCCGCGCTGCTCAGCAAGGAGAAGCTGCTGGCGGGCGATATTCCCGTCGGGCTGGTGAGTGGTGGAGGAGGTGAGGAGCGACACTCCAACGCTAGGACTAGGATAGCGCAGCAGATACATGGAAGTAATCGCTTCATATGAGCGGTTAATAGTCGAATCAGCGAACTATTCGATCGATATCGATAAGAGGTCATTATCGATAGTGAGCTTCACGCCCGGGATTATCGCCTGTGACGGAAGTAAATGGCGGTATAGCTACCGTTACGCAAATCGCATACAACAGAATCAATGGCTTACGACACCGCAAATTTGCCTCTCACCACCCTGCTATCGCCGCTCGCCCGCGCCGAAGACCTTCTGGCCCTGTGGCTTTTACTTCCCGATTTCAATTGAAGTCCTAAGCTGAAAACCCAACCCTCGATTTTTTTATGTTGCAGCTTCAATCAGGGGAGGGGAGGGGCTCTTCAGAGCCCGGACGCCTTGGTGAGGTTGACGCGGAATCGGTCACGGCGTCGCTGATATTTTCGGGTCATCTCCGCTGACGCGTGACCGAGTTGCTTCTGCACGTAGCGTTCCTCGATCTCGGCCGAGGAGGCGAGGCCGGCGCGCAGGGAATGCCCGGCAAACAGCTGTTCACGCTCGCCCTCTGCAAGATCGGCGCGGACGCCGGCGGCCAGTGCGGTCTTTTTGACCAGGCGGGCGACGTGCTTGTCGGAAAGCCGCTCGACATCGACGGTCTTGTTGTCCTTGAAGATGCGCCGGAACAGTGGCCCGCGGGCGATCCTTCCCAGTCTGATCCAGGTCTCCAGCGCGACAACCGGACAAGAAAAATCGCTGGAGCCGCGGCCGACCTCGACCTCGCGCCAGCCGGTCTTGCAGCGCAGCGTGACCAGCACCCCTTTGTCCGGAAAGATCTCGATCCAGCCAGCCCCATCGCTCTTTTCCTCGCGCGTGACGTCGAGCCCGACGATTTCCGAGCGCCGCAAGCCGCCGGCGAAGCCGAGCAGCAGGATGGCGCGGTCGCGCAGGCTCCTGAGATCGTGGCCGAGCGTGGCGATCATGGCGAGCAGATCTTCGCCCAGCAGGGCTTCCTTCACGCGCGGCGGCTTGGCATGCTTGCGGCGGATGCCGGCGAGCACCGTTGCAATGTGGCGGTCCGCTCGGTCCATGGAAAGGCCGCGCTGGGTAAAATTCCAGGCGAGGCCGGAGAGACGGCGCTCGATCGTCGAGACGGACAGCGCCGGGGCGCCGAGCTTCGGTCCACCAGCCGCGCAGGCGCTGATATAGAGCCCGATCACCTTCGGATCCGGGGGCAGGGGATCGAAGCCGTTGCGCCGGCACCAGGAGGTGAAGTGACGCCAGTCCTTGGCGTAGGCGTCGCGCGTGTTCTCCGAACTGGCGTTGTTGGCGTAGTCCTTGGCGGCTTCGACCAGGTCCTCGACGTGCGCCGGGACACGGGGTGTCGGCCGGCCCATCTCCATGACGAGATCGACGATATCGGGCATCTCGCAGTCGAGCGGATCCTCAGCCGGAAGATCGTTTTTGGCGGGTTTGGACGGGGGATTTTCCATGATTTGGCAGCCTAGCGCCATACGTCCGATAATGCAACCTTACCGGACATTATCTGGCCACGACAGGCGCGGCGGTTTGTTCGTATTGTCGTTGTTAAAAGCGCCGCCATGATTCATGCTGTCGACGATGATTCTCCACGCCAAACCGCCTTCGCGACACGCAGTCCAGCCGCTCGGCGCCGCGCCGATCGGGCCCATGGCGACTGTGCCATCCTAGCTGCGCAGGGCAGTCGAGACGGCGCAAACCCTTGAGATGCTGCGCTTGCCGCCGGCGCGGCGCTGACCGCGCTCGATGCTGTCGTGCGCCGGGACGAAAAATGGGCGGGCGCCTGGCGGCAGCGCCTCGCGCTGGCGGCGGCCGCGACAACGGCGCGGCAGGCGGGGCGCACCGAGGACGAGGCCGCGCTGCGCGACACCGTGCTGCTCACCCGCCCGGGCGATTTTTCGTCCGTCGGTCCCGCCGGTCTTTTGCTCCTCGCCTGGCGGCGGCTGGCGGCCCGGCCCGCGGAGGAGTTGCTGACGGAGGCAAGTCTCACCGCCGTGCACGAGAAACTCGGCCATGCCGGCGACGACGAAGCCGTCACCGATCTGGTTGACGAGATCGGCCAGCTGTCTGCGGCAGAGGGGGTTGTCGAGATGCTGACCGGTGCTTTCGCGAGCGCCGGGCGCCATGGCTTCGGACGCTATTTGGGTTCGTGGCTCGCCGACGCCCTGCTCGCGCAAAGACTGGGATGGCCGCATGCGGTGCCGCTTCTGGGAGCGCAGCCTGCATCGGGCGGAAGCACGCGTGGCGTGCGAGTGAGAACAACCAGTCTGACGGAGAGGGATCAGGCGCCAGGCGGGGAGAGGGTGCAGGGCCTGCTCGTGGCTCAGGCGCGCGCCGCACTGCGCGCCATCGACCTCTCGATCGAGCTCGGCCGCCGCGCCGAGCGGCTCATTGCCGTCACGCCGAAGCTGCGCGCGAAGGGTGCGGATCTCGTCGTCGAAAAGCTGCTGTCCGACGACGCGCTGGTTGCCTCGCGCGGGGACAAAAAAACCGGGATGAGCGACCGCGGCCTGCGCCGCTTGTTCGACCGACTGGTCGATCTCGGCGCCGTGCGCGAGCTGTCCGGCCGCACCACGTTCCGCATCTACGGGCTTTAGGAAATGGCTGAAGCGGACCGCAAGAGGCGAGGGCAGGGCCGATCAGATGACCATCGATCAGGCGACCGCCTGTTCGATCGCGATCTCGACCACCTGCCGGCGGAGGTTCGTTGGCGGGAGTGGATGAACCGCGTCGAAGCGACGATCTTCGCGGCCAGCGAGCCGGTGACACGTGACACCCTGGCGCGTATCGTCGGCAAGAGCTGCAATATCGATCTCATCATCGATGATATCCGCGAGGAACTGCGCGGCCGGCCCTATGATCTGGTGGCGGTCGCCGGTGGCTGGAAGCATCTGACGCGGCCGGCCTATGCCGACGCCATCCGCAGTGCATTTGGCACCGCCGTCGGCGCCAGCCGAGCGGACGCTAGACCTTTCGCAGTCGGAGGTACTCGTGCTGTTGACGATCGCCTACTTCCAGCCGATCACCCGTGCCGAACTGTCCTCCTTCTTCGGCAAGGAAATCGGCCGCGACCTGATCGGCAATTTGCGCGGCTTCGGCCTGATCGCCTCAGGCCCACGCAGTCCGACCCCAGGCGCGCCATACACGTATGTCACGACCAAGGCGTTCCTGCTGCAGTTCGGGTTCGACACTCTGCGCGATCTCCCCGACATCGAAGCGCTCGAGGATGCAGGCCTGCTGTCGAAGGAGAAGCTGCTGGCGGGCGACATCACGCCGGGGTTTTCCAGTGACTGGGAAGAAGATGCGGGCGTTGCCGGTGATGAATAGCATGCTGCTCACCAGGGATGGGTGGTTCGCGGGCAGCAATCCTATCCGCGTGGGACCGCAAGAACACGGTGACGCTTCGTTTTGATCGCATCGTCAGTGGCGCGCGAATAGGCCGCGAGCAGAGCAGCAAGGTCGGCGCCGGTCGAGGGTGACCGCACAGACCTCGGCGATCCTTGATGCGTGTCCATGAAATCCGAGAAGTGCGCAATCAACCGGTCATGGCCGCCTGCAGCCAGGACGAGCCGACGCCGCCGGGCAACAAAGAAGAGTGTTGGGGTCGAGCCAATCAATGTCGCCCTTGGCGCGAGAACAGGATGGTACGCTCTTGGGGTACCGCATTTCCGCTACGACACTAGGCGACCTGTCGGCTGATCTTCACCAGGTGCAGTGACGCCGGAGCCTGCGGCAGTTCGTGGATCGTCACGCTCGGACACAGCCTTCCGCGCGAGGTCGCACAGGTGCTGATGGTGGGTGAAGTACACCACCTGTCCCACCTTCGCCATTCCCGCGAAGAGCCGGAAGGCTTCCTCTGCGCGGAAATCGTCAAAGGTCTCCATGATGTCCTCGGCCAGGAATGGCACCGGCCGATGCGAAGAAGCGAACTCATGATATCCGGCGACGCGAAGGGCCAGATAAAGCTGGAACCGCGTTCCCTTCGACAGCGCGGCCGCCACCTTTGATCCGCCGTCCGCGCTTACGGCGACGAGCATCTCGGTGTCCTTGTCAGGCTGGGTCACGAGCCCCGGTAGTTGCCCCTGCTGATCGTATGAAACGCCTCAGACGCTTGAGCCATCATGGAACTCCGGTGGCGGTCCCGGTAGAGGCGAAGTGCCTGTTCGGCCGCCACGACACCAATCCGCAGCTTGAGATAGCGGAGAGCCTTCTCGTCGATCTCGAGCGACGCGGTCCGGCGACGCTCTTCGATCCGGGCAGCGGCATCGTCATCTCCTATCGCATTGACCGCGTCTGCCGCCTTGCTGTGTTCGGTGAACAGTCCCGGCTCCGTTGATCCTGATCCTCGAAGCGGCCTTTGAGTTCTGCCGCTTCCGTTTCAAGGTCACTCTTGTCAACCCGAGATACACCCAAGGTCAATGTGACTTGGGGTTGTCCGAGCTGTCGGATATGCGACGTCAATGTCGGTCATCCGACACAGCCGGTCCGATCGATCGCCTTGATCTAAAGGGATTTTCCTTTGGCGCGCATATTGCATCGTTCATCCGGACAGGGATCAACGGACTGACGCCAGCCATGCAGAGAATGTCGATCGCCAACGCTTCGTGCCGGGCCCCGTTCCGGCCGTTTCCGGTGCAGGAACAGCAAGGGAGTGTGATTGCAAGGCGCCATCGGGCTTTGAAGATTCCATCATGTGGACATGGAAAATACTCTGCTGGCTCGGGTGCCAACTCTTCAGTCTGGTTCACCCGGCCAGTTCCTGGATATCGGCGTAGGGCGCACGGGTCATGTTGACTGCCGTCTCGGCCGCACCCCGCGTGCTGACGCCTTCGAGCAACGCTCAACGCTGTTGCAACCGGCGATGAGAAGCCAAATCCAAAAACGCGTATTCCGAAAACCGAAAAGGGTGAACAGGTATGTATAGAATCGGCGCTTTGACGCTCGCGCTATTGATTGGGGGAGCATCGGGATCGGCAACCGCTCAGGCGCTGGCCAACGATTCGAATGGTGCACATCCACCGCTGGCGCTGGCGGATTTCGAGCGGGCACTTACGATCAACGATCGCTATAGCGGACTCAGTGCCAATGTCCCCGAAATGCCTTTTTGGCTGACTGGGGGTGAAGCCTTCGTCTACCGCCGGACTAGCCACGGCAAGCGCCAGTTCATGCTGGTCGATGTCGCCACGGGCGTGAAGCGGCCGCCCTTCGATCAGGCCCGTCTGGCGGCGGCACTTAACGGGGCGAGCCATAAGCGGTATCAGGCCGACGATCTTCCCTTCGAACGTTTCGAACTGACCGAGGATGGTCGCAGGCTCGACTTCCTGATTGAGCAGGTCCGGTGGAGCTGCGACGTTGCAAGCTATGCCTGCACCAGCACAAAATTGGATGCGGACGCCCCGTCCTTTCAGCTCAGCCACGACTACACGCCACCAGCTGAGAATAACCCCGACCAGAGGAGCGTCTCGCCCGACGGGAAGTGGATCGTCTATATAAAGAACTACAATGTTTTCCTGCGCAGCAAGGACGGATTGCAGAATGTTGCGCTGAGCCGGGATGGATCAGAGGGCAATTACTACGACTTTTCGACACTGAGCTGGTCGCCGGACTCGCGCCACCTCGCGGCCTACCGTGTTCGTCCCGGCTTCAAGCGGGAGCTCCACTACCTCGATTCGTCGACGGACCAGTTGCAGCGCGAACATTCAACACTGGTCTATCCCAAGCCGGGCGATGTCCTTCCGCTACCCCAGCCGGTCCTGTTCGAGATTGCCGGCCAGCGCCAGGTCGCGATTGACGACGCCCTGTTCTCGAACCCCCTCGAACTTTCCCCTCCCCGGTGGTGGGCGGACGGTCGCGGCTTTACTTTCGAATATAACCAGCGCGGGCATCAGCTCTATCGGCTGGTCGAGGTAGACGCCGCCACGGCCCGTGCGCGCTCGATCATCGACGAGACCAGCAAGACATTTGTTGATTACCAGCCTCTGGTGATGGATCAGGAGGATGCCGGGAAAATCTTTCGTTACGATGTCGACGACGGGAAGGAGATCATCTGGGCATCCGAGCGCGACGGGCATGAGCACCTGTATCTGTTCGACGGCCGGACGGGCGCGCTGAAGAACCAGATCACCTGCGGTGAGTGGGTGGTCCGGGCGGTCAACCATGTCGATCCGGTCAAGCGCCAGATCTGGTTCGAGGCGAGCGGGATGCACCCGGGGGAGGATCCCTACTTCGTCCATGGCTACCGCATCGGCTTCGACGGGAAGGGGCTGACTGAGCTCACGCCCGAGCCGGCCAATCACCATATCGAGTTCTCTCCTGACGGCCGCTATTACGTCGATCTCTGGTCACGCATCGATCTACCGCCCCGCATGACGCTCTACCGCGCCATCGATAATGCCAAGCTCATGCAGGTGGAGACCGCCGACATGTCCGAGCTCGTCGCCGCCGGCTGGCAGCCTCCACTCAGCTTCCACGCCAAGGGGCGCGACGGCAAGACTGACATCTGGGGCGTGATTCACCTGCCCGCCAATTTCGATCCGAAGAAGAAGTACCCGGTGGTGGAGAATATCTATGCCGGGCCCCAGGGCTCCTTCGTCCCAAAATCCTTCTCAAGACGGACAGAGCCGCTCACGCAGCTGGGCTTCGTCGTTGTGCAGATCGATGGCATGGGTACCAACAACCGCTCGCGCGCCTTTCATGACGTTGCCTGGAAAAATCTGAAGGACGCAGGCTTTCCCGATCGCATCCTATGGCACAAGGCGGCCGCCGCGAGGTATCCATGGTACGATATCTCCAATGTCGGCATTTTCGGCGGGTCCGCAGGCGGCCAGAACGCGGTGGGCGCGCTGCTCTTCCATCCCGAATTCTATAAGGTCGCGGTCGCCAAAAACGGCTGCTACGACAACCGGTTATACCAGATCTGGTGGAGCGAACAGTGGATGGGGTGGCCAGTCGGCATTGAATATTCCCAATCCTCCGCCATCGACAATGCT
The DNA here is from genome assembly GCF_055901575.1 of Mesorhizobium sp. WSM4842. Classification (NCBI taxonomy): domain Bacteria; kingdom Pseudomonadati; phylum Pseudomonadota; class Alphaproteobacteria; order Hyphomicrobiales; family Phyllobacteriaceae; genus Mesorhizobium; species Mesorhizobium sp. WSM4842. The sequence goes on along the minus strand of NZ_CM148372.1, from coordinate 426 downwards.
TACAGGCTGCGGGGCAAGCTGATGCTGGTCGTCGGCGAAATGGACCGCAATGTCGACCCGTCCTCCTCGCTGCAGCTTGCCGACCGACTCATCAAGGCGGGAAAAGATTTCGCCATGGTCTATGTGCCTGGTGCCGATCACGGCCCGCCAGGCATCTACACTGAGCGCAAACTCCTGGACTTCTTCGTTCGCAACATTCTCGATCAGACCCCACCCGACTGGAACGCTAAACGAACCGAGCTGCAAAAGAGCAAATCGTCACGATGATGGCTTCGGCAGCTTCTGCCTATAGCAATCCTCGCCCCCTTTTGTTGGCTGTGATCGAGGCGGCGAGCGAGCGGAGAACCGCTCGGACGAGGGCCTGTGCCGATTCCTGCGCACGGGCCTTCGCAAGACGGAAACAGGCGCGATTCCGACGCTCGACGG